>NZ_JAKGBW010000010.1 GCF_021556485.1 Oceanobacillus alkalisoli
TGCGTTGCTTTATCCGGTATTAGCTCACGTTTCCGCAAGTTATCCCGATCTTACAGGCAGGTTGCCCACGTGTTACTCACCCATCCGCCGCTCGATCCACAATTCGTCACTCCGAAGAGATCTGAAATGTTTCACGCGCTCGACTTGCATGTATTAGGCACGCCGCCAGCGTTCGTCCTGAGCCAAGATCAAACTCTCCATAAAAGTGTTTGTGATTGATGACACCGTCATCTATTCTTAGCTTCAAAAATTGATTCAGGGATAAAAAGCTTTCGTTAGATCAATCCAACGTTTTACTTCTTACCTCTTTTTCATACTGGTTGTTTTGTTCAGTTTTCAAAGAGCAAATTTTGTTTGCCGTTTCTTAACGGCGACTTTTCCAATATAACATGGATGTAATATCCTGTCAACAACTATTTTTAATTTCTTGTCGCTAAATCGTTTGCGTTTGTTTCGCTTTTTGACGACGGTTATTAATGTACCATGAGACAAAACGGTTGTCAACGAAATATACAAAATCTAAATTGTCTTTTAATTACTATTTAACTCCTAAAAAAGTTTCTTCTATTTAATAGCAAAAATACTTCCTAAATTCATTTGCAACTTTTTTAGACAAATCCTTTTTCTTTGTTCCAAACCTGTCACGAATCCATAACCTTTTATTCCTCCAACGAAAAGAAAATATGCTATACTACAATGGAACGCTAAGGGAGGAATCTGAAATAAAATGGCACAACTTGTCTACTCGAGTAAAATAAATAAAATTCGTTCATTTGCTTTAATCCTAATTTTCGCTGGAATCCTACTCATGTATGTAGGTTTGATTTTCAAAAGCAGAGAATGGTTGATGGTTATCTTCTTCATATTCGGTCTGCTAGCAATCTTTGCAAGTCTTATTGTATATTTATGGATTGGCACACTCTCGCTCCGAGCCGTTCCGATAGTATGTCCGAGTTGTGAGAAACCGACAAAAATGCTTGGGCGTGTTGATGCGTGCATGCATTGTAAACAACCGCTCACATTAGACAAAGATTTAGAAGGTGCGGAATTTGACGAGAAATACAACAAACGGAAATATGCCAAACAAAAAGAGCAGGCATCCGATTAAAAAAGTCACCAGAGGAACGATATCCCTGGTGACTTTTTCATTTTATAATTAATGTTTTTCCGTTCCTACCGCTTTGCATTCCTCACATGTTCCATACAATTCCAGGCGATGATAGCTAATGTCAAAGCCAGCTACTTGTTCCGCCAAAGATTCTACTTCATCCAATGATGGATAATGGAAATCTACTATCTTACCGCAACTATTGCAGATAATATGATAATGCTCGGATGTAGTACAATCGAATCTGCTAGAAGAGTCTCCATAGGTCAGTTCGCGTACGAGTCCTATTTCTTTTAATACACGTAAATTATTGTAGACCGTTGCAACACTCATATTAGGAAACTTCCCTTCCAGCGCTTTATAGATTTCATCCGCTGTAGGGTGACTCATCGAACTTAAAAGATATTCAAGAACTGCATGACGTTGCGGAGTAATCCGGACGCCTGATTCTTTTAATGTATCAATCGCATCTCGCAGTCTTTTTTCAGACATCACAGCAACCTCGCTTTCAATAGATAATAGCATACAAATAATATTATTAAATAATAATCTTTATAATCAGTTTATCGTCATTTGCAGTTCTAGTCAATATAAGTAGCTTGAGAATAGTAAAAACTTATCAATCGAATGAATTTCATAATTAAAGTCGACTTTTCCATCACCATTTTGTAGTTGGGAACGAACCAGCTCAACTACATATGATGACGAGGAAGCATTAAATACGTATTATGAAATTCATTAAATCGTCTGTTAATTTCGGTTAATAACCTCGGTCCGGATTAATTTTATTGATGAGTTCACCATTTTTATTTTCATATACAGCAAGGTTCTTATGAAAAATTTCGAGTGCCCGTTTTACATACTCCGGAGACAGACCAGATAGATGCGGAGTGATCGTAATATTTTTTTCTTTCCAGAAGCCATGTTCTTTAGGTAGTGGCTCCTCTTCAAATACATCCAGAACAGCGTGGTCTATTTCTTCTTCCCGAACCGCTCGTAGCAAATCATCTTCAATCAGTACATCTCCGCGGCCCATATTTAAGAATACAGCCGATTCTCTCATTGCTTTAAAATGATTATAAGTTAAGATCTGTTTCGTTTCTGCGGTGCTCGGCAGAACAGAAACGATTAAATCTGCTTGAGGTAAAGCTCGCATTAATTCTGTTGCTCTATAAACTTCATCAAAATGCTCTGTCGCTTTTCCGCTCCGGGAAACTCCGATTACGTTCATATGAAATGCTTTCGCCAGTCTTGCAGTTTCACTGCCGATTGCACCTGTTCCAAGAATTAGTAATGTTTTCCCTGTAATTTCTCGAATCCTTACCCCTTTATCCCACTCGGAATGACGTTCGTTTTCAATGATTGTTTTCGCATTGCGATATACTTGAAGAAGCATCGCAATTGCATATTCGGCCATTTGTGTCTTATGGATGCCTCTTGCATTCGTTAAAAGGATTCCCCTTTCTTTCAACTGCTCAAACGGAAACCCGTCCACCCCGGCGGAGAGGCATGCAATCCATTTAACGTTCGGTGCTTTAGCAAGAAACTCTTCCGTTACATCATTTCCATATGTAACATATACTTCCGCCTCGTCCAACTGTTTTTCTATATCTGCAGGCTGTTCACCAAAAACAAACTGCTGATTTGGAAATGTCTCAGTTAATTTTTTCTGATGCTTGCTTGAAATTTTAGCTGAAAATACAATCATGAAACTTCCCCCCTCATCCCATCAATTCTATTTTATCCTTGTACCTCATCCCGTAAATACTCGAGTGCCTCTTCCACATGCCCTTTCACGCGGACTTTCCTGTATTCCTTTAATAACTTTCCTTCTTTATCGATAATAAAAGTGGAACGTTCGATTCCGTAATATTCTTTACCGAAATTCTTCTTCAGCTTCCACACATCGAAAACTTCTGCCAACTTATGTTCCTCGTCTGCCAGTAATTCAAATGGCAGTTCATGTTTATCAATAAATTTCTGATGTCTTTCTACCGGATCGGGACTGACCCCGAGAATTACTGCGTCCAGTTCACCGAATTTCTCATGATTGTCTCTAAAATCGCAAGCCTGCGTTGTACAGCCAGGCGTCATATCTTTAGGATAAAAATAAAGAATGACATATTTCCCTCTATAATCGCTCAAACTGATCTCCTCACCAGTCTGATTCGGTAATGTAAAATCATTAACTACTTTTCCAACTTCAACCGTCATGAAAATCCCTCCATCTCATTTTTAGCAGTGTAACCCGCTCTAAGTCTTCCACTACAAACTTCAGCAATCCCTTCCATTCTAAGCAGAAGTTTTAACAGCTAGTATCGAACTAACAATCCGTGAGTATTGAAAAAAACCACGGAATGAAGTTTCACTTTAAACTCACTATATCATAGACAAGAGCCGGATTCCTTAAAAAATGCTTTTCTAATTATGTACGAAGCGTTAATGTTTGATATAGTAAGTAGGCATCTATTCATTATATGTATCACCGTAATTACTCATGAGCAGGAGGCGTAAGAATGAATTATCAAACATCAGAAAAATTACATCAAGAGGCTTTAGAACATATCGTAGGCGGAGTGAACTCCCCTTCCCGGTCTTATAAAGCGGTAGGCGGTGGCTCACCTGTCTATATGGAACATGCACAAGGCCCTCATTTCTACGATGTCGACGGAAATAAATATATTGATTATTTGGCGGCTTATGGTCCCATCATTACAGGGCATGCACACCCGCATATAACGAAAACAATCCAAGAGCAAGCGAGTAAAGGTGTGCTTTACGGAGCACCAACAAGTCTTGAAAATAAATTTGCGAAAATGTTAAAAAAGGCTATTCCTTCCCTTGAGAAGGTACGGTTTAACAATTCAGGGACAGAGGCCGTCATGACAACGATCCGTGTCGCTCGTGCGTATACGGGCCGAGATAAAATCATCAAATTCGCTGGATGCTACCATGGACATTTTGATGCAGTTCTCGTTGAAGCAGGATCTGGTCCATCCACTTTAGGAACACCAGATTCAGCAGGCGTACCACAAACAACGGCAAATGATGTCATTACCGTCCCTTTTAATGATTTAGCAGGACTAAAAGAAGCATTAGAAAAATGGAAAGATGAAATTGCTGCCGTTCTTGTGGAACCGATAGTCGGGAACTTCGGAATCGTCACACCTCACGACGGCTTTCTTCAAGGTGTAAATGACCTTGCCCACGCAGCAGGGGCACTCGTTATTTATGATGAAGTCATCTCTGCATTCCGCTTCACTTATGGAAGTGCCCAACAAGTGTACGGTGTCGAACCGGATATGACAGCAATGGGTAAAATTATCGGCGGCGGCTTGCCTATCGGTGCTTATGGCGGACGGAAAAATATTATGGAGCAAGTTGCACCACTAGGACCTGCTTATCAGGCAGGTACGATGTCAGGTAACCCGTTATCCATGGCTGCAGGGATTGCTTGCTTGGAAGTGCTTCAAGAAGAAGGGGTTTACGACAAGTTGGAAAAACTTGGTGCCCAACTTGAAGCAGGTATTTTAGAAAAAGCGGAGAAACATCAGATTGACATTACAATCAATCGTCTGCGCGGCGCATTAACGGTATTCTTCGGTACAGAAGAAGTGACAAACTATGCAGAATCCGAGGCAACCGACGGCGAGGCTTTTGCGAAGTTCTTCAAACTGATGCTACATGAAGGAATAAATCTTGCCCCATCGAAATACGAGGCTTGGTTCCTAACGACCGAACATACGGAAAAAGATATTGATGACACAATCGCAGCGGTTGATCGGGTCTTTGAAAAAATGAAATAACAAAACAGGAAGAAATCCTTTTACAGATTTCTTCCTGTTTTTCTATAGTTTGACTCCATTATTTAAATTCTGGATTTCGTATAAATCAAAGTAACTTCCTTGTTTCCTCATTAACTCTTCATGGGAACCTTTTTCTACGATTTCACCGTTTTCGATAACGACAATCGTATCGGCGTGCGTGATTGTAGCGAGGCGGTGGGCTACAATGAATGTCGTGCGCTCTGCAGCAAGTTTTTCCATTGTTTCCTGAATTAATGATTCACTTTCAAGATCAAGTGCTGATGTTGCTTCATCGAATATGAGAATTGGCGGGTTCTTCAGGAATACACGGGCAATTGCGATTCGTTGTTTTTGTCCACCGGATAATTTGACCCCACGTTCACCGACTAATGTGTCGTAGCCTTTCGGGAGGTTCATAATAAAATCATGGGCATTCGCAGCTTTAGCCGCTTCGATTACTTCCTCGTCCGTTGCATACGGATTACCCATCCGGATATTCATTGCAATCGATTCACTGAATAAAATATTGTCTTGTAAAACCATACCAATATTATTCCGTAATGAGCGGGCTTTTACATCCCGAATATCCATGCCATCAACTCGGATTTCCCCACCGGTTACATCATAAAAGCGTGGGATTAAGCTTATCAATGTTGATTTCCCGCCACCACTCATCCCCACAAATGCAACAGTTTCCTCTTTCTCCACTTTGAGGTTAACATTTTTCAGTACTTGTAATTCATCCTCATCATAATAGAAGGAAACATTGTCGAATTCTAACGTACCATCTACCCGGTCCAATTGTTTAGCTTCGTCTTTATCCGTTATATCATATTTTTCATTCATGAATTCGAACACCCGGTCAATCGATGCAACCGATTGGACGAGGACGGTCGAGGAGTTCACTAAACGGCGGAGCGGGCTATACACCCGGTCCATGAATCCGACAAAGGCAACCATTGTACCGACTGTCACGCTTCCATTAATCACCTGATAACCTGCAAAAGCAATAACGAGCAGCGGTGCAAGGTCTGTTATCGTATTTGTGACGGCAAAGGTTTTCGCGTTCCAGTCCGTATGTTCGAGTGCTTTATTCAGAAAGCGGGAGTTCCGCTTACCGAATTGCTCTTGTTCATAATCTTCTAATGCGAAACTGCGAGTGACAGGCACTCCTTGAATTCGTTCGTGAAGATGTCCTTGTACTTCTGCAAGCTTCTGTGATCGTTCCCGAGTAAGCTGTCTGAGACGGGCATAGAAATATTTAATCGCAAAGCCGAAGAACGGAAAGAGCGCCATGGCAATGAGCGTTAACGGAATATCCATTGCGAACATGATTCCTAGTGCGATGAAAATGGTAATTAAATCCAACCATACATTCATCAAGCCAGTCATCACGAAATTCTTTGTTTGTTCGACATCATTTATTACCCGGGAAATAATCTCGCCGGATTTTGTCTTCGAATAATACTTTAAACTAAGCTTTTGAATATGATCAAAAAGCTTGTCACGAATATCAAAAAGAATTGTGTTTCCGACCCACTGCGCATAATATTGTCTAGCATATTCAATTGGTGGACGGATAATCAAGAATATCAGGAAGGCGATTCCCATTACCCAAAATAGTTGAGTAACCTTTTCGTCCGCGGTCATTGTCTCGACGTAAATAATATCGTCCAGTACATACTTAAGAATCAGCGGCATCAACAAAGGTATACCAAATTTTACAATCCCGATTATAATCGTCAGGAATATCTTCCATTTATACGGTTTTACAAACTCCATATATTGTCTAATACTACTCATGCAGTCATCTTCCTCTTATATGTACTATAAAGTGAAACTTCAATTTGTGGGTTTTTTCTTCATCCCTCGCTGACTATTAGCTGAACGAATCTTAGGTGTTAGCTCTCGTTTCTTCCCACCTAAACTTTCTCGAAAACCCTACAGTTTTGAGATGGGAGTTTTACGGGCGATTACACTGGGATTAATAATTGTTACCCTTCTATTGTTACCCTTTTTCCATTCGCTTGTAAAACAAAATGCCTTGTTACGAACTGTAACAAGACATCTTTCACCGACTTGATTTAGCGGTACGTGAGGTATCGTTCATACCAATTATCAATGAAATCAGGTGCAAAGGGACCTTTCTGCTGATGAATCCAGTGTTTCAGTAATTTCAAGTTCTTTTGTAGAATCCGATCGATTTCAATTGGATAATGCATTATTTTGCTGTGAAGACTATATTCATCTTCATCAAGCAAATGATATGTCATATCCGGAAACACTTTAACATCTAAGTCATAATCGATATACTTCAAGGCTCCATCTTCATAAATGAAGGGGGAACTAAGATTGCAGTAATAATGAATACCATTATCTCGGATCATACCGATAATATTAAACCAATGCTCAGAATGGAAATAACAGATTGCCGGCTCCCTCGTCAACCATACCCTCCCGTCACTTTCCTTTACCTTTGTACGATCATTTGCCCCGATTATTTCCGACTCCGTACCTTTTAACACCAAGCTGCTTTCCCATATGCGATGAAGTGTTCCATCATGCTTATAGCTTTGTATTTCTATTCTTGAACCAGGCTCCGGAGCAACCACTTGGATCAACCTTCCTTTATACGTTAATTACCTATTTCTTCTTATATCTAGTCTATTATAAAGGGTAGTATATAAAAGATAAAGCAAAAGAGCCCCCTGCTAATACAGGAAGCTCTTTTTTATCCAAGTTATTTTTTGTTTTGTTGAGACTTTTGGTTTTGCTTTTTCACTTCTTGTGCATCTGTTTCATCAGCAAACTCTGTCTCATATTGACCTTGTTGTGCCATTTGGTTTTGCTGTTTTACTTTTTGTACATTGGTGCCCGCCTTTGAGTTTTTAGGGTTGTTAGCCATCAATATCACCTCCGTAGTTGTTAATTTATCCATTTCTCGCAAGACTATACAGAGGAAAATATTAACTTTCGGCAAAATTTGAGGGCATCAACTGCCGCATAGCTAGAAACCGCGAATTCTTAAATGTGAAACAGGGAATGGAAGTTTTTTCATTTCGTCTGGACTCGCCAAACGTAACCGTTTATCCCCGACTTCAACTGCATCTGTTTCCGCTTCGTAAATTTCAATATCCCAAATCAGATGACTGAAAACATGCCTTAAATCACCATCTCGTTTACCGAGTTTTACTTCAACCCCATACTCCTCTTTAAACCAACTTGGAATATCCCCTGCAGCGACCTCACCTAAAGGTACCATTGGAAATTGATACATATTCGCAAGCAGACCTGTATCTGGTCGTTTTTCAATTAGATAATTGCCGTCCGCGTTTTTTACTTTCAATGCTGCATAAAATATTGGTTTTTGTTTTTTCGCTTTTGATTTGACAGGTAATTCACCCTGGGCACCGACTTCAAAGGCACGGCAATGTTCTTGTACCGGGCAAATAAGGCAAGCCGGGGATTTCGGTGTACAAATCGTTGCTCCAAGATCCATAATTGCCTGGTTAAAGGATGATGGATCTTCCTCTGAAATCACTTCCCTAACAACTATTTCGAAATGTTTCTTCGTTCGCGGGCGGGCGATATCATCATTAATTAATAACAGCCGGGAAAACACACGCATGACATTCCCGTCCACAGCTGGTTCCGGCTGGTTGAACGCTATAGAAAGAATTGCTCCTTGCGTATATGGACCGACACCTTTCAAGCTTCCCAATTCCTTCTTCTCATCCGGAACCGTTCCATCATAATTTTCCACGACTTCCCGAACCGCCGTATGTAAGTTTCTTGCCCGTGAGTAATAGCCTAACCCTTCCCATTCTTTTAATACTTCTTCTTCCGGAGCATTTGCAAGTGAATATACGGTTGGATATTTCTCCATAAAACGTTTAAAATAAGGGATAACGGTATCTACTTTTGTTTGTTGCAGCATGATTTCGGATACCCATATACTATAGGGGTCTTTCGTCTCCCTCCAAGGGAGCATGCGCTTATTTTCATGATACCAAGTTAGTAAATCAGAATTGAATGCTTCTATGTTAAAATTTTGTAAAATATCTTCTACCATTGTGCCACCTTCCTTTGGTACAATTGATTAATAATATTAAAACGATAGGAAGTGTCCTTATTATGGATACCGCTACACATATTGTAATGGGAGTATCACTTGCAGGACTTGCAACACTAGATCCTGCCGTACAGAGTGATCCAATGTTATTCAATGCCGTGCTTGTTGGAACTGTCGTCGGTTCCCATGCACCAGACTTTGATACAGTATTTAAAATGAAAGACAACGCTACTTACATCCGGCATCACCGGGGAGCAAGCCACTCGATTCCAGCCATCCTATTATGGGGACTGCTCGTTTCTGGAGGTATTTATTTATTTGTCCCGGAAGTGAGTTTCCTTCACTTATGGCTATGGACAGCCCTTGCCGTAATCATTCACGTGACGGTCGATTTATTTAATGCATATGGAACGCAAGCCTTTCGACCGTTTACGAATAAATGGATTGCGAAAGGGTTCATCAACACGTTTGATCCTTATATTTTCTCATTGAACGTTGTTGGAATCATCGCCTGGTCACTTGGGGCAAACCCCGCTTATACGTGGCTCACGATTTATACGGTCATTATCCTCTACTATATTAAACGATACTTGGACAAACGCGAAATCGTTCATAAAATCAAAGAACATTTTCCAGATACAGTAGAGATTGCCACTTCACCAACATTGAAACAGAATTACTGGCGGGTTGCAATTACGACGGAAAACCGGTTTTACGTAGGCAAGGTGGAAAATCGGCACATTGAAATTGTAGATGAATTCAAGAAGATACCGTTACCGGAAATACCGCTTATTGAAACCGCAAAAACGGATGATAACATTGCAGCCTTCTTAAATTTCTCTCCTGTTTATCGGTGGGAAATCAACGAATTCGATGCTTATACAGAAGTAAGACTGATTGATCTCCGATATCGCTCAAATGATTATTATCCATTCGTTGCCGTAGTGAAAATCAATCCAGATCTTGAAGTCATCAGTTCCTATACAGGCTGGATCTTCTCTGAGCATAAGCTGCAGCGAAAATTATATGTAAGTGATACACTCGCTTAATTTCAGTAGGAAAATTGGTTGTCACCAAGTTTTAGGTGACAACCTTAATTGCATTTGGGCAGTCCTATATTTTCTTAGCTGCCAAATAAGAACAGCAGGATGGCCTGCTGTTCTTTTATTTATCCACTTTTTTACCAAGTAACGCAATCGGCAATGCTTCAATTTTTTCATAACGTTCATTAAGCAGATTTATTCGGTATCCCCAAGCAAAAATACCATCTATGTATTCAATCAGAAACCGGAAACCTGGCTCCATCTTCAATTGATAAATTTCTTCTGGTTTGAAATCAGCAGGATTCATCGTATAGGAAATGGCAACCTGCATTTTTCTCTCATTAATCTGCACCTCCGAAATATTTCCGAGCTGCTCCGCTTTCTGTGCTTTTTCCTTTAATTCTCCGATTTCTTTATAGAGCTGCTCCACAGAGTAATCACTATATCGATAATTCATTTTGCTCTCCCCCTATCCTTCCTCTAGCTTACCAATTTTTTCACCGGGAAGGGAATAATCTAACTCCGAGCGGGAAAAATTGTTAATCCTGTTCCAACTGCTCCTCGATAAACCGCTCAATTAAATCGAATGAAAATCCTTTCCGGTACAAACCTTCTTTGATTTTATTCCGAAGCTCATATCCAGTAAATTTCGCTCCATGTCTCCTTACTAACTTCTCACCTTGGTAAACAAGTGCATTCCATTCTTCATCTGCGTCCCGTTCACCGAAAAATTCGGATGCAACATCCTTTACAACATCTCGGGAAAAGCCTTTTTGCATCAAGTTCACTTGCAATTGCTCCATCCGTTTCCGAAAAGCGTGTTTGGAGGACTGCCGGAGTTTCTTTTCCGTAAACTTATATGCCTTATCGTATTGCTCTTCATACGTATATATCGGGATGACATCTGCAATAATTACAGCACTGACACCTTTTTCTCTTAATTCTTGTTCAATCAGTTTCGGACCTTTCGATGAGGTGTTCATTCTGGTTCTGACAAACATTTCAGCAAATTCCTTGTCATTAAGCAGTTTTTCTTTCGTCAGTCGCTCGATGATTTTTTCTATATATTCGGGTTCTACTTCCTTTTTCATTAAATAGTTATAAATTTCTTTTTTTGTCCGCATTCGGTAGCTTAAAAAATGGATACACTGGGTATAAAACTGATAGAGCTTTTCTTTTTGCGTTATCTTCTTGATTGTCTCTTCGTTCAGTTCCAGTCCTTTTCGCAGTCTGAATTCAATCAGTACGGCTTCATCGACACCGAAGGCAAAAGCTTCACCATTTCCATCATCAAGGAATATATTATAACGGCTCGCATTTTTCTGTTGCGTTGTAATTCGGGTAATTTTTTTCAAAATGCTTCACCCCTTCCATCTTATTTTATCATGAAAAACATCGTATACAACTAATACTCATGCAAATCGTAAAACCTTGGAGGGATATTATGAATTTTCTTATCACTGGTGCGACTGGATTTATCGGAAGGCACTTAACAGACCAACTGACTCAAAAAGGACATCAAATTTACGCCCTGACACGCTCTCCGAATAAATACGAAGATAAAGATCACGTAACGTATCTTTCTTATGATGTGAATCCAAAAGAGCTCCCGACGATTCACGGTGTCATTAACCTTGCCGGTGAGTCGCTATCCGGCTACTGGACGAATGCAAAACAAAAAGAAATCAGATACAGCAGAATCGAAGTGACAAGGCATATCGTCAGGCTTGTGCAGCAGTTAAAAGAGAGGCCAAAAGTATTCATTAATGGTTCAGCAGTCGGCTATTATGGAACATCGACCGAAATGATATTTACAGAACAAACAATCGAAACAGGAGATGATTTCCTTAGCTCTGTCGTTGTCGACTGGGAAAATGAGGCGAAGCAAATCGAATCAACAGGTATCCGAACCATATACGCACGCTTTGGAATTGTGCTCGGAAAAAATGAAGGTTCCCTCCCTCTCATGGAACTTCCTGTAAAATTATTTGTTGGAGGAAAAATCGGTGACGGAGAGCAGTGGATTTCTTGGGTTCACGTGGAAGATGCAGCACGCCTCCTTTCTTTCTGTCTGTTCGAGGAAACTATTAAAGGTCCTGTAAATATTACCGCTCCCGCACCAAAGCGGAATAAAGACTTCTACCAGACACTGGCACGAGTATACAAGCGTCCACTTTGGCTTCCGGTTCCCCGACTGTTTATGCGAATTGCACTTGGTGAAATGTCAGAAATCATTACGAAAGGACAATTTGTTTATCCCAAGAAGGCAATAGATTGTGGTTTCACTTTTCATTATCCGAAATTACCAGAGGCTCTCGCAAGCTTGAGATAAAGGCGTTTATTCTTTTAATTACGGCAGAAAAATCAGACGGAAAATAAACGAAATCCGTTAAAAATTTTTAATAATATTTTTTTAAAAAAACCATTCACATTTTGCAAAATCCGGTGTAGAATGAGTTAAGTAAATTGATTGCATCCTGCAGAAAAGAGATGACAGCTAACCGCATTTCGTACAATCTGGAAATTAAATAGGGAAGGCAAATGGTGCGCCACCAGTATGTTCTTACTGGTTCTAGTGGGTTCGATTCCCACCCCGAATTTTTGTTTATCGCAAGTTTCAGGCGTAATATTGTGAATAAAAATTCGTGGGTAGGATTCAAGAGGATCACTAGGCTTATTAGTGGCCGCACTTTGGACAATACCCACCTGAAATAAAGGAGGGTTTTTTTATGCTAAAAATGCGTGAATTACATGAGGTGCCAGTTCTGTATGAATTGATGACACATCCTGAAGTATTTCCCTATGTTAGACAAAAAGCCGACACATTAGATGAATTTTATTTTGTAACAAGACAGACGATTGAATCCGAACAAAACCGGGAGCTGATTTCGCGAACGATTCTGGATGAATTCGGGCAGCCGATCGGCACAATTAATTTATTTGACATTGAAGAGAATCATGGATTTCTCGCCACTTGGATTGGTAAGCCTTATTTTGGCAAAGGGTATAATCGCGAGGCAAAAGATAGGTTCTTTGACGAATTATTCTTTACCCAGGGGATTGACGGCATATTCATGAAGGTGCGTAAGACGAATATCCGCTCTATGAAAGCCGTGTTAAAACTTCCATATATCGCATTAGCTAATGAAACCTATCCTGAAGTGTTTGCGAAAATCAATCCGGATGAGGAGATTTACGATTTATTCGTTATATCGAAAGAGAGCTATATCTCTTATAAACAATTCGTGCCTGTGGAAGCAACAGCCAGTGATATAGAAGTTTCGTAAGTATTTTTAAATATAAAAATAACCAAAGCTGTTTCAGATGATGTCTGGGCAGCTTTGGTTTTATTTTCTTCCCCATTAAGTTACTACATTGGATTTTCCTTACCTAATTTAAACTTTTTCAGTGCTTTCTCCAATGCTTTTTCCTTCGTATGCTCAAACGCATATACCGTTTGTATACCCGAACTCTCCAAGTCCATTGTCGCTTGCCAGATAAGACGCTTCTCTACCTCTTCAAAATAGATAATGGTTGTCGTTTTATCCATCACTTCTATTTCTATTCTTTGCTTATTAAACATAGTCCGCAATAGAAAGCTTTTCGTATAACTTGAGATGAATGGATGATATAATACCATGCAACCTAGTGACAAAGTCTCACCCCCTTCGTTCCAATCAGGAACATATTATCATATGTTATGTAAACGAACAAGCGTAGCGCAACTTTCGCCTATTTCGCGTGATACCATATGTATTATCTAAAACGATAATGTCATTTTAAAAAAAGTAGTGATGCCTAAATGATTGAACAAATCGCTTATAATATAAAATTTTTACGGGAGCAAAAAAACTGGACCCAGCAAAAGCTCGCTGACCAATTAATGATTTCCCGCTCCACGGTGACGAAATGGGAAAATAGCCAGCTTACTCCTGATATCCAGAGTCTCATCAAGCTCAGTAGTGTATTTGATATTACACTTGATAATCTTGTTGGGAATTACACACACCACAAAGAATTGATGAAGGAATTTAAACGGATTTATCGTTCTAAATCGATTGAATTCGATGACGAGGCAGTTGAACTTGTGGAATATATGATGAAGTTCCCTGAACTTAAAGAACAAGTTTACCGTCTGCAGCAATTATCAATCAAAAAACAAATGTCGATTCAAAAGCTGCTTAGAAGCTTGATCGATCAATATGAACAAATTTGAAAAAAGAGAGCAGGAAAATTGCTCTCTTTTTTATTGTCTAATATTTTATAAAATATAAATACTGGGATAAGTGAAATCGCTAGAACTAGCCACGTCCGGCTCCAGCGCCCAGCAACTAGCAAACTTCACACTCCTCCAATCGATAAGTCAACATCAACTCACTATCGTTCGTTGTGTTTCCTTTATCTCTTTCCGGAGTGCTCCGGTTTGTACGTTGCTAAACGGGCGCTAACGCCTTTGTTATTGTTTAAAATCCGTTTGTCTGTTATATTAGTAGTATAACAGACAAACGAATGGGACAGTTGCACTGACCCCGTGTCCCAGTGAAAGGTGGGTTTGTGTATGTTTTTGGAACTTGATATGGCTGGGGATAAGCCGATTTACGTTCAGTTGAAGGAGCAGGTTATTGAGGGTATTGCGCGGGGGAGTTTACGCCCTGGGGATGATTTGCCTTCTGTCAGGGCACTTGCTGCTGATATTGGAATTAATCTGCATACGGTGAATAAAGTCTATCAGCAGCTGCGGCAAGAAGGATATATTCAGATTCACCGGAGCAGGGGTGTCATGATTCACCCGGACGGCTTTATTAAAGCGGACAAAACGTACCGCACAAATCTTAAAGCAACTTTACGCCCCCTTATTGCGGAAGCGATCGTTCGCGATTTAAGTGCAGAGGAGTTCACTCGCTTATCTCAAGAAGTATATGAACAAATTCTAACGAAAGAAGGTGGAGAAAATGAATGAGTTCCTGTTCCCCATTATCGTTTTAACAATCTTTATTCCAGTCGTATTGACCCCCTACTGGACACGGAGGACGGAAAGCTTTGGAGTTACAATTCCGCAGAAGATTTATCCTAGCGACGAACTAAAGGAAATGAGAAAACAATATGCAGGCTACACAAGTATATTTGCTCTGCTTCTGTTAATCGTTTTATTCATTTTAAGCCGGAACACATCTGTTCAGGAATTGGGAATCCTGTTAACCATCATCACCCTTCTATATTTAACAGCCAGCTTTCTCATTTATTTGAAATTCCACTTTCAGATGAAAAAACTAAAAGAAAAAAGAAATTGGAATGAAGGAAAAAGCCAGCGACTTTTTATTAGTACAAATTTCCACCAGGATAAATTAAGATATTCAAATCTCTGGTTTCTAATCTCTTTCTTCATTACGTTTATCGTTATATTTTTTACCTTTAAAAATTACCATTTGCTTCCTGAACGAATTCCAATGCAATATGATTTCTCTGGCGAGGTAACTTCCTGGGCGGACAAATCTTATCGTTCGGCACTGCTCTTTCCGGTTCTAATGCTTTATATGACGTTAATCTTTCTATTTGTCAATACAATCATCTCTCGGGCAAAACAACAGATAGATAGTGAAGATCCTGAAAAATCATTGAAACAAAATGCAATGTTCCGGAGAAGATGGTCGCTTTTCACCATTATCGGCGGTATATCTCTAACCTCGCTATTTGCATTTGCACAAGCCAGTCTATTTTTCAACTTCAGCCCTGCTGTATTCATGATTATAACACTCGGCTTTACAGTCTTGTTCATTGGTGGATCTATTTACCTTTCCTTCACCACGGGTCAAGGCGGGAGCAGAATCAAGCATGGCACAATGAGCAAGGACGGGAAAACAATTAATCGCGATGACGATAAATATTGGAAGCTTGGTGTCATTTATTTTAACAGGAATGATCCTGCACTCTTTCTTGAAAAAAGGTTCGGTGTCGGGTGGACGATTATCTTGCTCGACCTTTAGCATGGATGACACTTCTTTTGATTATCGGGCTCGCGATTCTTATTCCACTATTATTCAGTTAAATTGGAGGGGTAATTATGAATCAACTTGCAATGGACTCTCTTAATTTAGGATTGATTTTACCACTATTTTTCATCCAAGGAATCTTAATTATCGTAGCGGTTTTTGACTGGATCAAACAAGAAGAAAACGTCCGAGGCAACCGTTGGGTATGGCTAGTTATCATCTTAGTTCTCACTATCGTTGGTCCGATTCTATACTTTATCTTTGGAAGGAGAAGATGATGAGCATCCTTACCGTAACAGGCTTACTTAAAGCGTACAAAGATATGACTGCTGTACGGGGTGTGGATTTCTCCCTCTCTGAAGGGAAATGCATTGCACTCATTGGTCCAAATGGCGCCGGGAAAACGACGATCTTACGGATTCTTGCTGGACTGCTGAAACAGACGGATGGCGATGTTACTTTTTCCGGTAAAGAAGCAAATGCGGATATTCGTGAATTTATTGGCTACCTGCCACAATACCCTGTTTTTCCTAGTTGGATGACAGCACGTGAATTTCTGCTTTTCAGTGGAGAAATTGCAAGCCTCCCAAAAGAAGAAGCAGCGAGACGTGCGGAAGATTTAGCAGAACAAGTTGGCATTAAAGATGCACTCGACAAACGGATTAGCGATTTTTCCGGAGGGATGAAGCAGCGTCTTGGAATTGCCCAAGCGATCATCCACTCTCCCGAGCTCCTGCTGCTTGATGAACCAGTTTCATCCCTTGACCCAATTGGTCGGCGCGACGTATTAACCTTACTTGAAAGATTGAAGAAGGAAATGACGATTCTTTTCTCGACTCATATTTTAAATGATGCCGAAGAAGTTTGTGATGAGCTACTCTTGCTTCATCAAGGAGAAATCATGGAAGCAGGCTCGATGGAAGCATTGCGGCAAAAATATCAGACCTCTGTCATTGAACTTGAATTTCAGGAAAATCCTGAGCAATACCTCGAGAAGTTAAAAAGTCTGCCCGGAATAATGGACTGCAAACTTGAAAGGCAAATTATAAAAATTCCCGCAGCTGATATCGCCGAGGCGCGAAAATGTATTTTCCAAACTGCAACAGAGGAAAATTGGCCGATTATCGGTTTTAATTTAAATCGGGCCTCTCTTGAAGACCTATTTATGAAGGCGGTGAAGCAATGAGACAGTGGCAAACACTTGTGAAAAAAGAACTGATTGCGAGCTTCCGTGACAAGAAATGGATTTGGGTACCGCTCGTACTTATTCTCCTTGCCGTCATGGATCCCGTATCTAATTATTATTTGCCGCAAATTCTTGAGTCCGTCGGGGGACTCCCGGATGGTGCAGTGTTCGAGATGCCTGAAGTAACCGCGACTGACGCAATTGGGATGAGTATGGGACAACTCAGCAGTCTCGGTGTGTTGATTTTCGTTCTTATTTCGATGGGTACGATTGCTGGAGAAAGAAAATCAGGTGTTGCTGAACTCATCCTCGTAAAACCGATATCCTACACGACTTATATTATGAGTAAATGGACGGGATTACTGGCGCTTGTGCTTGTGTCATATGTGATAAGTATGCTGTTTGCCTGGTATTATATTGGGCTACTCTATGCGTTTATTCCTGCAGGAGATTTTATATTCCTTTTATTCTTTTACGGGCTCTGGTTTATTCTCGTCGCTACATTGTCGATATTTTATAATACCGTGTTCAATTCTCCCGGACTCGTCGCCTTTGGAACTATTGCAACAATCATTGTGCTGAGCGTCATTACAAGCTTGTTCGGACAAAAATTAAATTACAGTCCGAGTAATCTCTCAAACCACGCACTCAACTATTTACAAACCGGCAAGATTCAAGGAGCATTAATCGGGTCAGCAGTAACAACTATTATCATTAGTGCTCTGCTTCTTGTTTGGAGTATTTATATTTTCCAGACGAAAGAGCATGCATCATAGGTTGCACCTTTATCACTCACCCAAACAGGAAAACAACAAGACTTTACTTTCCTAATAACCGCTTCATTCATGATTAAACCAGCTTAACTTGCTGGTTTTTTATTCCTTATTTTTAATTCTTTTCATTAACCGTTCCATCGGCTGCATTTCAGGCAGGACAATATACTGCTCTCCATTTGTTTCGACAACAACATTACCATAACCTGCTGTTGAGAAGATTTGACTATCGACCTTTTGCAAGTTATTAATCACTCTACCTACAGGATGTCCATAATCATTCGATGCACTATACGTTATAATCGATACTTCAGGACTTACTTCTCTGAGAAACTTTAACGTACTGCTGGAATTTGAACCATGATGGGCGACTTTCAGAACTTCCGCGTCGACATCATATTTTTCCGCAATCGCTTCTTCCTGCTCCGCTTCCACATCACTCATAAAGAGGAAATCAATTTTCTCATAGGTTAATTTAAGTGCTATGGCGGATTGATTCCTATTTTCCGCATCTTCCTCTGCCGCATGCAGAACTTTCAGCTCCACCTCCTCCGCAAGCGTGATGCTGTCATTTGCTTGGGCTATTTGCACTGGAATTTTTTCTTTGAAAAGATAGAACCGATATTTAGCAAATGTCTTGGTCAAATGAACTTCCCCATTTTCAAGTACTTTCCGTACAGGTAAATGCTCTAACACAGCAATTAATCCGCCGATGTGATCGTAATCCGGGTGAGTGGCAACCATTAAATCAATTTCTTCAATCTGCTGCTCCTTTAAATAACGGACAATTTTACTTCCAGCTTTCGGTACACCGCCATCAATTAAGATCGCCTGATTGTCCGGGGTTTCAATCAGTATGCTGTCCCCTTGCCCTACATCAATGAAATGAACACGCAAGCTGTTCTGTGGTGTGGCATATGTAATTTGAGGGATTATAAATAATAAAAGGAAGAATAAATGGATTATTTTTTTCATCGGAGTCACCCTTTCTTCCTCTTATTTTGCACCGAAACAAGCTACTTATGAGCATGAAAAAATCCCGCTGCACGAGGCAACGGGATTACTCATTTAAAATTTATGCTTGTTTAACTGCTATTTCATCTTCTACTACATCAATATGAACTTTATCTACGGATTCCGATTCAAGAATTAAATCGGTAAGCTGGTCTTCTATTTTATCCTGGATGACACGACGTAATGGTCTTGCACCGAAACGCGGGTCATATCCAAGTTCAACCAATTTTTCTTTCGCTGCATCTGTAATCGTAATTTCGATATCATTTTCCTCAATCGTTTCCTCAAGCTCATGCAGCATCAAATCAAGAATAGCTAGTAAGTTTTCTTTCGCTAATTCGTTGAACTCTACAATTGCGTCAAATCGGTTCAAGAATTCTGGTTTGAAGAAATCACTTAAATTCTCTAACGTTGAAACAGCGTCATGTGTGTTATTGAAACCAACATTGACATTTTTCGCACCAGTTCCAGCGTTACTTGTCATAATAATGACGGATTCTTTAAAGCTCACCATTCTGCCCTGGGAGTCTGTCAGATGACCATCTTCCATAATTTGTAGGAACATATTTTGCACGTCTGGATGTGCTTTTTCAATTTCATCAAGCAAGATGATGGAATACGGATTACGGCGGACTTTCTCGCTTAACTGTCCTGCCTCTTCATGACCGACATATCCTGGTGGTGAACCAATGATTTTAGACACAGAATGTTTTTCCATGTACTCACTCATATCTAGACGAATGAGCGCATCACGTTTTCCGAATAATTCTTCTGCAAGAACTTTTGTCAGCTCTGTTTTACCAACACCAGTCGGACCTACGAATAGGAAGGAACCGATTGGACGTTCTTTCGATTTCAGACCTGCACGGCTACGACGAATCGCTTTAGCGACCTTGTCTACCGCCTCGTCTTGTCCGATTACTTTACCGCGTAAATGAGTTGCCAAGTTCTTCATCTGTTTTTGTTCTTCTGCTTGCATTTTCGTTACAGGAATGCCAGTTTTCTCTTCTACAATCAATTCGATATCAGAGACAGATACATCGGTAACTTTCTCACTGTCATCTGCTTTCTCTAATTGTTTCTGTAATTGAATTTCCTGATAACGGAGATTTGCTGCCAGTTCATAGTCCTCACGTTCCGCTGCTTCTTGTTTTTCCTTCACAATTTCATCCAAACGTTGTTGCAAGGAGTTTGCATCTTGCTGGGAGTTATTCAAGTTCAAGCGTGAACCGACTTCATCCATTAAGTCAATCGCCTTGTCTGGCAAGAAACGATCTTGGATGTAACGGTCAGATAATGTCGCAAAAGCTTCAATAACATCATCTGCATACTTCACTTCATGGAATGCTTCGTAGCGATCTTTAATTCCATGTAAAATTTGTACTGTTTGTTCGAGTGTCGGTTCTTTTACAATAACTGGCTGCAAGCGTCGTTCAAGTGCCGGATCCTTTTCAATCTGACGGTATTCTTTCAGCGTCGTTGCACCGATTAACTGCATTTCACCACGTGCAAGAGCTGGTTTTAAAATATTACCTGCATCCATTTGAGAACCTTCAGCTGTACCTGCTCCGACGATTAAATGGATCTCATCAATAAAGAGGATGACATCTTTTCTTTCTTGAAGCTCTGTAATAAGCTTTTTCATCCGTTCTTCGAATTGGCCGCGAATACCTGTATTCGCAACTAAAGAGGCAACATCGAGCAAGTATACTTCTTTAGAAAGCAACTTACTTGGAACGGTTCCTTCTACAATTCGCAGTGCCAAACCTTCTGCGATTGCCGTTTTACCTACACCTGGTTCTCCGATAAGAACCGGATTGTTTTTACTTCTTCTATTTAATGTTTCAATGACACGTTTAATTTCCTGATCGCGCCCGATAATCGGATCGATTTCTCCTGCTCGTGCAGAATCAGTTAGATTTTTCCCTAATTGATCAAGTAGACCTTCACGTTTCTTTGTGCGTTGTTGTGTACGTGCTCCTGTTTGTCCATTTCCCGCTTGAGAGAATTGGTTTTGAAATGGATTTTCTCCTTGATTGAAATTGGAGAAGAAATTATTTGCCTGATTCATCATATTTCCTTGTATTTCACGTAAACAGGAGTTACATAGATGCATTTCCATTCGCTGTCCGTTCATATGCACAGACGCATTTACATTTGCCTCATTAACACCGCAATGTTGACATTTCATCTTACATTCCTCCTAAATTTATTTATTATTAAATTGATCAAATTTGACTTTGACTATCTTTGACCTTAAACCCATTATACTCTGACCTTTTTTGACTTTCAAGTGTTTTGCCCAACTTTTTTTATTTTTTTTTTGCAGGAACGAAAAAGCAGATAGAGACTAGTTCTCTCATCTGCTAATTTCATTCCATATTTTATCATCGTTATCCCAAAATTCAACGGGAGCATGTTCGACTAAATCTTTTTCATTTGATTCTTTTATTTCTTCTGCAAAGTTTACAATCCGAGTAATCTCCTGTTCTGACAAATCATCCAGAAGATCGAATAGACGCTTTTTTGTATCCATATATTATCCCTCGCTTTTAAGGTATTCAATAACAGTATACCCGGAAAGCGTCAGTGGAAAACAAATGCCTGAAAAATGATGGAAGACTTTACATGTTCTCCATTTCTCTTTGACGCAGTTCGATTCTTCTTATTTTACCAGAGGTGGTTTTCGGAAGTTCATCAATAAATTCAATAGCCCGCGGATACTTATATGGTGCTGTCTGTTGTTTTACATGATCTTGTAAATTCTTAATCAAGTCTGTATTGTTCTTATCGACATTCTGCTTAAGAACGACATAAGCTTTGACGATATTCCCTCGGACAGCGTCTGGACTTGCGACGACCGCACACTCTTGAACATATGGATGCTTCACAAGAGCATCTTCCACTTCAAATGGTCCTATCGTATAACCCGAGCTAACAATTATATCGTCTCTGCGGCCTTCAAACCAGAAATAACCATCTTCATCTTTTCTCGCCTGGTCTCCTGTAATATAAAATTCACCCCGGCGAGATGCTTTCGTTCGTTCGATGTCTTTATAGTACTCACGGAAAAGCGCTGGACTATCTAGACGGATCGCAATATCCCCGACTTCATTTACCCCTGCTATATTTCCTTCTTCATCAATAATTACTACATCATTACCCGGCGTTGGTTTGCCCATGGAGCCTGGCTTTATTTCCATATCTTTCGTAATTCCTAGAAGTAATGTATTCTCTGTTTGACCATAGCCGTCACGAACGGTAATATCAAAATACTTCCGGAACGTATCGATGACTTCTACGTTAAGCGGCTCTCCTGCAGATACCGCGCTGCGTAAATGCGGCAACTTATAATCCTCAAGATGTTCGACTTTTGCCATGATGCGATACTCTGTCGGCGTGCAACAGAGCACATTGATTTCATTATCTTGAAGGAGTTGGAGATATTTGGACGGATCGAATTTCCCGCTATAAATAAACCCTGTCGCTCCAGAACCAAGTACAGATAGAAGTGGGCTCCAAACCCATTTTTGCCAGCCAGGAGCTGCTGTAGCCCAAACTAAATCATCCTCTTCCACACCAAGCCAATTTTCCGGCGCGGTCTTCAAATGAGCGAATCCCCAAGCATGGGTATGCACAACACCTTTTGGATTCCCTGTCGTTCCTGATGTATATGGTAAAAATGCGATTGTCTCTTTTGTCGTATCTACCATCTCAAGTTCTTCACTAGCGTTTGCTTTTGTCTCATCAAGAAATTCCCAGTCATCAACGGCATGTCCAACGCTAAATTTCTTCAGTTCAGCAAAGTTGGAAACTTTACTTACTTCTGTTGTAAACTCATGGAAAGCCACGACTCCACTAACTTCTCCGTGTTGAATCCGGTATTCTAAATCGTTTACTTTTAACATTTCCGAGCTTGGAATAATGATAATCCCTGTTTTTAATGCCGCCAAGTAGACTTCATATGTTTCAATAAGCCGAGGCATGATGATGAGTATTTTATCCCCGCGTTCAAGACCGCTATTCAAAAATACATTTCCGATTTTGTTTACATTTCGAATTAGCGCTTGATAGGTAATCTCTTTTTTATTATTATTTTCATCCAGCCAGATGAGTGCTTTTTTGTTTGTATCTGCTGCATATTTCTCGACTTCCATCGCAATGTTATATTGTTTTGGTGCGATTAAATCTTCTCTCATCATCCCGCTACCACCACTTTCTTTTATTTTCTCTCCATTATATCAAAGCCTCAGAAAGTTTGGCACGATTTTAATGAAAAAGTCGGAAAACAGATGAGTCTGCTTCCCGACTTTGTATGCTAAGGCGCCCGCGAAACGAATCGCATACTTAGCCTATAAGGGCTTTTGCGCCTTTGTTTATTAATATCCATAAATCACTTCAGGTATCTGATCACGTAAAATTAGATCATCTAAACTTTTAAATTGATATCCTTCTTCTTTTAAATCCGTTATTAATACAGCAAGTGCTTCGGCGTTATCCTTTGAAACGGTATGAAGTAAAACAATCGCGCCTGGATGGATTTTCTCCATCACTTCTTCATACGCATAACGCCATCCCTTTTGATTGGACGTTTCCCAATCTTTAAAGGCAAGCGACCAAAAGATATGAATATAACCTAATTCATTCGCCCATTCCAGTGTCTGTTCATTAAAAATACCCCTTGGCGGACGTAAGTATTTCAAATCTTTTTGATCAGATACTTCACTTACCTTTTTTTCCAAGTCCTCCAGTTCTTGACGCATCGCATCTTTCGTTAAAATGGAAAAGTCAGGGTGGTGATAGGAATGATTTCCGATAATATGTCCTTCATCAACCATTCGCTTGACTAAATCGGGAGCTGTTTCTACATAATGCCCGGTAACGAAGAAAGTTGCCGGTACATTTTCCTTTTTCAGCACATCGAGAATTTGTGGAGTATACCCTTCCTCATAACCATTATCGAACGTTAAATAAATATGTTTCCCACCGGATGAATCCGCAAAATAAGCACCATATTCTTGTAGTAAATCACCATAAGAGCCGATTTCCGGAATTTCACCAGCCGAACCCTTTTTATACCCCCAGCCAAAGCCACGAGCATCGACCTCTGTTTCTAAACTGAATCCGATAATCAAGACAAAAACGAAACAATATCCTAACAAACGCTTCATCAACAACACCCTTTTTCCCTAGCATAACCTCCGGACTCAAAAATTATGCGGGAGTGGTGGGACAAGGGGGCAGAGTATTTGTCCCGCACAAGATGGGATAAATGCTCTGACCCCCTGTCCCGGCAACTTATAAGATCATTGCTGCAACCCAGCCGAAGATGATGAGTGGGATGTTGTAGTGCAGGAAAGTTGGTACTACTGTATCCCATATATGGTTATGGTTTCCATCAGCGTTCAAGCCGGACGTTGGACCAAGTGTACTGTCCGAAGCTGGTGAACCAGCGTCACCCAGTGCTCCAGCTGTTCCGATTAACGCGGCGATCGCAAGTGGTGAAAATCCTGCCGCCAGACAAATCGGGACATATAGCGCAACTAAAATTGGAATTGTACCGAATGAAGAACCAATTCCCATTGTTACAAGGAGTCCTACTAATAATAGAATGAAGGCAATGACAGCTTGATTGTCTCCTATAAACCCAGCAGACGCTTTGACTAATGCATCGACTGCTCCTGTTTCACTTAAAACTGTTCCGTAACCTGAAGCTACAAGCATAATAAATGCAATCATTCCCATTAATCCAATTCCTTCTGTCATAATCTTATCAAGATTACGATACGGCACAACAAGGAACACAAACATAACTAATAATCCAGCGAGTGCGCCGAGTATTAGATTTTGTGTAATGATTTGTACGACTAACGCCGCTATAATGGCGATAATGGTAAAGAAATGTTTCTTATTAAAAGCAAAATCTTCTTGATTCAAAGCTTCAATGTCTACCGTTGTACCTCCACCAGAGCCTTTAACCGGATCTCTTCCTTTTCGGTACGTAATAAATATCGCAACAAAGAGTCCTACAACCATACCAAGTCCAGGTATCAGCATCGCAAATGCCGTATCCCAAGCAGTTAACTCAATACCATTCTCTGCTAGACCATCGACAATAATGCCATGGAAAATGGCTCCAAATCCTAATGGAAGCATGACATATGGCGCTTTTAATCCAAACGTAAGTGCCGCCGCAACAGCTCGGCGATCAATCCGCATTTTATTAAATAACTTCAGCAGCGGTGGTATTAAAATCGGTATAAATGCAATATGGACAGGAATCGCATTTTGCGAAAGGCTGGCAATTCCTGCTAATAAGAGTAAGATTGTCGCCCTTTTTCCTGATAATTTATCGATTACAAAATTCACAAGAAAACTAGTAATTCCTGTATAACTAATGGCAATCGCAAATGCTCCAAGTAAGATATAACTTAAAGCCGTATTCGCTTGACCGCCCATTCCACTTACGAGTAAATCAACCGTATCTACAAACGAAAGTCCTGACATGACACCCGCAACGATTCCTGCTGCAATGAGTGCCAAAACAACATTAAGTCGTAATAAGCTGAGAATAATCAGCACTAGAACGGACACAACTACAACCCATTCCACAATTACTTCCCCCTTAAATCTCTACTCTTTTATCACTTTAATACTTCATCATAATAAAGCATTGAAGATAAAAAAGCAACCCCTTTATAAAGGTAATGGTACATTGGGGTCGGAGGCATTGTCCCAGTAAAGTCGGACAATGCCTCGTGCCCCCAATGTCCCTCTCTTCTTTTATTTGACTTGAAAGTTGTAGGATATATAATTTTGGACGGGAATCCAGGCCCCGATCCCTTGTTTTGTTACGTTTTTAATGACTAGTTGCTTTTTTGTTCCTTTTAATTGGATATATACTTCACCGAAAGTTACCCGGCCCTTTTCATGGATTGCTGGTGCATACGCTTCAAGAATTCCCATTTTTTCCTGAGGTACAGGGTAAGCATGAGCCATTTTTGTATTTCGACCTACTTCCACTTCATAAGCAAGGGGAAGCTTTGTTTTCTCTTCCGCTTTTTGCAGCACCATGTTTTTTACTGTTCCTGCGTCAGCAATCTTATTGGTGAGCATTCCTTTAATTTCTTTATTTTCCTGTTGAATATAATTCATTTCCTGCTGTCCCTCGGAACCATTTTGCAGTTCATTTTTATTAATGGCTTGATATTCCCAGTTGACACCTGTTTCCAATGATTCATACTGCAAGGGCCAGCGTCCAAGATAAATCTCTCCACGGTATCCAATGCCAATTGGAGATGGCTTAATGCTTGATTCATTTAATTGTTGAATCAGCTCCGAGTTCTCTATTGCCACAGAAGTACTCTCAAGCAGTTCCCTCGTTTCCTCACTTGCCTCGACAACCTCATTATCAGAATCATCATTTTGCACCGTATTTTCCTTTGATATATCTAATACATGACTCGGTATTTCAAAGTTTTCTTCCGTTTCCTTTTTTTCCTCAGCAAATAAAACAACGGGAAAAGCAAGTATGATGAAAAATGCAGCAGACATACCGGTTAAACGTTTACTGTTCATAGACCTCCATCCTTTCTTTTCCTATAGTTTTTTCGCTTCATGGAAAAATATACACGCTGATGGTACAAAAAAACATGCTGTCTGGTTGTTCTTTTCCAGACTCGCATGTTTTTATTAAAGATACCTGCTATACCTTTTCTCAAAATACTCCTGTATCATGCCAATTAAAATACATAACGGCCAGTAGATAAGAGCCACAAGTATATACATCGTCATTGCATCGAACTCTCGTCCCGCAACAATTTGCGTTTTCTGAAACAATTCCGGAACTGTAATTACAGCAGCCAATGATGTCGCCTTCAGCATGTCCATCGAAACATTCGTAAGCGGAGGAATAGCCGTCCGAATCGCCTGCGGGAGGATAATGATTCGCAATGTTGTCCAGTAGGGAATATTCAATGCTTTCGCGCTTTCCCACTGTCCCTTATCAACACTATTTAAAGCAGACCTGTCAATCTCAGCGATATAAGCAGCACCATTCAGTCCGAACCCGACAATCGCCGCCGTAAGTGCTGTAAATTCAACTCCAATGACCGGTAAACCGAAATAAAGAATAAATAAAAACACGAGCATCGGTGTCCCACGCATAAAAGAAATATAAATTCGTGCCGGAATTCGTAACAAAAAATGTTTGGAACCTCTTGCTAGTGCTAGGAACAAACCAAGGATCATCCCAATTACCATGCCGGCAACCGTGATTCCTACCGTCATCGGCAGCCCTTCTAGAACAAATGGCAGGCTCTTAAGTGCCAGTTCAACATCAAATAGGCTGCTTAAATCAATTCCATTTAAATTCATTTGCTTCTACCTACAATTCTATTCCTTCAATTTCTTCAATTTCATCTTCCGGTTCTCTCGATGCATCTTCTTCATAGAACTGAACTGCTAGCTCTGTCAATGTACCATCTTCGTGCATTTCTGCTAGTGCTTCATTTATTTTTTCCGTCAAAACATCAGCATGTTTTGGAAGAACCACAGCTTGCTCTGTCGGATAAAATTTCAATGTCGGATGGAGATGAATATCGAATTCCGGGAATGCGGCAACACCGAATTTTGTTAAGAAATAATCATTCATGACAAGGTCTGTTCTTCCATTATTCACATCACTTAAATACGCTTCATTCGGCGCGTTCCCATATGTAACAACTTCCGCACCATATTGTTCGGCAATTTGACTATAAATCGTCGTTGCCCCACCGCCAGCTTTTTTCCCTGCCAAATCCTCTAAGCTTTCAATACCGGAGTTATCGTCTGCTCGAACCGCCATCGTCGTCCAAGAATATTTATAAGGGGCGCTGAAGTTAAATTCTTCTTGCCGCTTCTTTGTAATCGACATGTCATTTGCCGCCACATCGATCCGTCCACTATTAATAGCCGGCATCATACTGTCTACGCTCATAATTTCAAATTTCACTTCCAACTCTAAGCGTTCAGCAATTTCCTTCATCACTTCTACATCATATCCAGTAAGCTCATCATTTTCATCGTAAAAAGATGCTGCAATTAACGTACCCGATGTGCCAACTACCAACTCTCCCGCTTCTTCAACCTGCTCCCATCTTTCATCTGTTGCTTGGTCTTGTGCATTGTCGTCAGCGTTTTCATTTCCTCCACCACATGCAGCTAGGATCGTAATCAATCCAATCACTGACAAAAATACGAATCGCTTCATTTTTACCCCTCCTGTTATACTTTTTATCAATAAAAATTATAACACAAAGGTTTCTTTTATAACAAGGAAGTATACCAATAAAAGCAAAATCCAATCTCAATCTGTTACATTTTTAAAAAAATATAACATAAACAGATTAAAAAATAAGGCAATTAGACTACTAACTGCCTTATTCAATCGTCTTTTTCCATGCTGCCCGTTCATGAAGTGAAGCATTTAATACTCCACCAATGAGCACAATCATTCCAAATAAATAAAACCAGACCATAAGCACAATAACTGTCCCAAGACTTCCATAGGTTGTTGAATAGTTTGCCAAGTTTTCTACATAAAAAGAAAAGGCCCAAGACACGAGTTGAAAGCCGACCGTGGAAAATAATGCCCCCCAGACAATATGTTTGAAATACACTCTGCGATTCGGGGTAAGCCGGTACAACGCAACTAACACGATAAAGAAAATGATAGAAGAGGTAACCCAGCGAAATGTTTCCCAGATTTGCAAAAATTCAGCTGAAAAGCCGAACCAAGAGAAAAAGTATTCTCCGATCATCTTCCCGAATACTGGTAATAATAAGGCAACGATAACGACAAAAAACATGCCGACCGTAAGCAGCATTGATAAAAGACGGTAGATGATAAATAGCCGCTTCGGTTTTATTCCATAAGCACGGTTTAATGCTTTCCGCACCGCATTCACTCCGTTTGAAGCTGCCCAGAGCGTACCAATGATTCCAATGGATAACAATCCACCACTTTGAACCCGCAGCAATGACTCAATGTTCGATTCGATTAAATCATATACTTGGGGCGGAGCATAATCCACTATAGTTTGTAAAATAACCGCTTCATCCAAGGAGAAATAGCCAATCAAGTTAAATAAAAATAATAGGAAGGGAAAAAGTGACAGAAGAAAAAAATAAGCGAGCTGTGCCGCCAACCCAAAAACATCGACTTTATCCATTCGTTCATAAAATTCATTTAAAGCCGGGAAGAGATTTTTCAAATTCCGACCCTCCACGTAAAAGACAATGCCCCATCGCAAGAATTGAGATGGGGTATTTCTTTTGTCTCGTAATGTTCACGCTGGTTTTAGTTTTTATTCACTAAACGGTCAAGAGTGGATTCTACCTGTTCCAACGCGTTGATCGTATTTTCAGCCCCAACAGAAATATTTGCATTCAATTTGTCGAATGAATGACGCATTTTTTGCACCGTTTCCGTCGGATTGCTTAATAGGTCACCTGAATTGTCTTTTAACTTATTCAGACACGTTTTCGTATAGTTGCGTGCATCCTTGTCAAATTGCATTGCGAGTGCACCAAGTAAGGCACCTGCTACGACGCCAATGATTAATTTCTTTTGTCCCATTTTGCTCTCTCCTTTTCCAATTCTTTTTCTATCATATCATGTTCCATCATTATCTTATATTATAAGCGAATTAATTTAGATGAATCAATGAAAGCTGTAACAATCTGTGTTTTTTTATCGAATTATATTATTCTGATTAGAATTACATGGTAGATGACAACTACTTGATCGCTTTCATACAGCGTAAGTGTTCGAAACTCACTTCTGGAGGTCCGCAGTCCAGACACCTCTCGCACCTGCTGAGCGGCCGGCAAGCCTCCTCGCGCTATCGCGCTGCGGGGTCTCGCCAGGCCTATCCTCCCGCAGGAGTCTCGAGGTGTCTGGACTGCTACCAGGAAAGGCCATATTGGAATCACTGTTTAATGTGCTGGAAGGGTATAATCGTATCGTACAGGAATAATTTGTATTAAAAATAATCATCCCTACCAGTTCAGTTGCCCGGTGGACGGTGACTCCTGCGAGAACAGCACGAGCCTGGAGACCCCGCAGGGCGGAAACCCGAGGAGCTCTAGCAGTGCCCAAGGATGCGCATCCGTCCACCAGGCAACTGAACGGCGATTAGAGAGCAAACCATGAGAACTCGCAAAACACTTACGCTGTATGAAAACGATTTTCAATGGAATGCAGGGTCTTTCTAAGAATTGGAATTAAATAATTCGGAACCAAGGTAAAAAGGTATTGACTTATCGCTAAAAATTCGGAATATTAATAAGTAGAAACGGAACACAAAAAAGGATAAGGGGATGATGACATGGTAGATTTTCTAGAAAAGGTAAGTAGTTTCGTATGGGGTCCGCCTCTATTGATTCTCATCGTTGGTACAGGACTCTACCTCACCTTCAGACTTGGATTTGTGCAGATTACAGCACTGCCGACTGCTTTAATCAACGCTTTTAGCCGCAGGAAACAAGACAAATTATCTGAAGGGGATATCACCCATTATCAAGCATTAACAACCGCAATGGCAGCTACAGTAGGAACAGGGAATATCGTTGGGGTTGCAACGGCAGTTATTGCAGGTGGACCAGGAGCCGTGTTTTGGATGTGGGTGATGGCGATCTTTGGAATGGCTACCAAGTATGCGGAAGCGGTTCTTGCAGTAAAGTATCGAGTGAAAGACGCGAAAGGAGAAATGGCTGGTGGCCCGATGTATTATCTAGAACGGGGACTGAATGCCAAATGGCTCGCAATCTTATTTGCCATTTTCGGCTCCATTGCCGCATTTGGTATCGGAAACATGGTTCAAGCGAATTCCGTGTCAGCTGCTGCTTCAAACACGTTTAATATCCCGACATGGGTTACAGGCATTATTCTTTTTATCATTACAGCGATTGTCATTCTTGGCGGGATTAAAAGCATTGGACGCGTGACTGCTTACCTTGTACCTGTTATGGCTGTATTTTATGTTTTTGGTGGTTTAATTATTATGATGCTGAACGTCGATTTAGTACCAACAGCTTTCAATATCATTTTAACGGACGCCTTTACCGCAAATGCGATTGGAGGCGGTATTTTAGGGACCGTGATCCGGTACGGTGTTGCCCGCGGGATTTTCTCAAACGAAGCAGGTCTTGGATCTGCTCCAATTGCAGCCGCAGCAGCAAAGACTGATTATGCTGGTAGACAAGGTCTTGTTTCGATGACACAAGTATTTATCGATACGATAATCGTTTGCAGTATCACTGGAATTACGATTGTGATGGCTGACTTACATCAGACCGGAATTGATGGCGGTGCTTTAACGAGTGAATCTTTCGGCGTATTCCTAGGTACACCAGGCACCTATATTGTTGGTATCGCAACCATTCTATTTGCTTACTCCACACTGATTGGCTGGTCTTACTATGGTGAGAAATGTTTTAACTATCTCTTCAAGAGTCCAAAGGCAATTACCTTTTATCGCACCGTATGGGTTTTTGTCGTGCTCGTCGGTTCCGTGACGCTGATAGATATCGTCTGGCTCTTTTCCGATATTTTTAATGCGTTGATGGCCATTCCTAACCTAATCGGATTGCTCGGATTGTCCGGAGTTGTCGCATACGAAACGAAACGCTTCCTTAAAGTTGCGAAAGAAGAAAAAGAAGCGGGGAAAAAAGCAAAAGTTTCCTAGTGGAAGTATGTTTATGAATAATGGCAGTTCAATCAGATTATTCCGCTGATTGAACTGCCATTATTTTAAAATCAGGACAATTGCTCTGACCCTCTGTCCCGAATTTAGGATTCACTGTTGATTTTTTCGATGAGGGAGATGACTTCTTCTCCTTCTGTTGGGTCAATGCTGATTAGTTTAGTAGTTGTGATGATCGATTCGGTGAATATTTTCATATCTTCTTCACTGAAGTCATCTGGTGTGTTCTTTTCCCAGCGTAAAGGAACATAGTAACGATTAATCGTCCCGTCGCCATTCCCGCTGTAGGTTATCGAACCGTCAATTAATCGGGCGCCCGTCAATTGAATGACGTCTTCCGGATAGACAGCACTTGATTCGGCATTTGGATTAAGCGGCTCGCCTTTTGCAATATGGCGTACATTTAATTCATCGACATTCTGATTGTCTCCAAGCTGCAGCCATATACGGGCATATTCAATTTCTTCATTTGTATAAGCTGCTAGTGAATCTGATTTTTCCGCGTGATCTGTTAGAGTGTGATCTCCCTCTACTGCTGCGTCAGTTTCCGCTTCAGTTGCAAGGGAGGCACTTACTTCTCCCTTCTTCTCTTCAATCTTCTCTGATTCAGCTTCTTCTATTTCCCGAGATGCATCATACTCTTCTTTCATTTGCGGATTGGTCTTATCTTCCGTACTATGCTTTGCCGCAGCTGTATCTTCATTACTTCCGCAAGCGGTGAGCAAAAGCAGGCATAAACCAATCCAAATTAAGTTCCGACTCCTCATTCCCTATATACCTCCATACCATATGTAGTCAACAACCCATGACCGTAAAAGCGGGGCTTGGGGTCAGAGCATTTGTCCCATTCCAGAGCGGGACAAATGCTCTGACCCCGTGTCCGGTTACGCTAAGGCTGTGATGCATTGTTGGTCGTTGTTTTTGGCGGTGTTGACGTAGGCGGAGACGGGGTAGGCAGTGAACGCTGGATCTTCGAATTGTTTTAGAAGTTCGCTTGCTTCTGCTGGTTCAAATTGCACTGGTTTAATCCATGCATCTTCTGCGTGTTTCGGCAGTATGATCGGCATCCGGTGATGGATATCCTTCATGAATCCATGTGAATCCTTCGTCAGAATTGTACAAGTAAATAACGTTTCATCGCCCTCTGTCCATTTATCCCATAAACCGGCAAATGCAAAATATTTCCTGCCTTCCACTTGAATCCGTTGAGGAATTTTCTCCCCGTCTGTTTGCTTCCATTCGTAAAAACTATCCGCTACAATTAAACAACGCTTCCTTGCCATCAGCTGTTTAAAACTGGGCTTTACATGAGCGGTTTCACTTCTTGCATTAATCATTTTATACCCAATCTTCGGGTCATCTGCCCAAGATGGCACCAGTCCCCATCGTAAATAACCAGCCCGCTTCCGCTTTCCATCATGAATAATCGCGAGCACTTGTTGACCTGGTGCTACATTATAGCTTTCATGAAAATCTTCTATCGGTTGTTCTAACGCAAATTCATCCAACAGTTCCAGTTGATCGCCAAGCAAAGTATATCTGCCGCACATTTATAAGTCCTCCTAAAAGATACTCAAATCCCAATGGCTCGCAACATGACGTAACAGGCGGATACCCGCGGTACTGTTTCCCTGTTTATCAAGGGCTGGGCCATACACCCCGATTCCGCAGCCATCCATAAACGGCAATAATTCATCCCGTGCCCGCGGTGGGACTGTAGCCATTATACCACCTGAGACACCACTTTTGGCAGGAATTCCCACATAGGCAGCAAACTTCCCTGATGCATCATACATTCCACACGTAAGCATCAGCACTTTTGCCAGTCTTGCAATTTGCGTTGGAATCACTTCTTCTCCGGTCATTTTGTCTATTCCATCGTTGGCAAGAATAAGTCCCAGCCTTGCAAGGTCTTCTACCGAAATTTCAATTGAACATTGTTTAAAATATGTTTCCAATGTTATTTCTAAATCAGATTCAAGTACTCCTGTTTCTAATAAAAAGTAACCTATTGCCCGGTTGCGGATCGAAGTCTCCCGTTCTGATTCATATACGTCAACATTCAATTGCGGCCGGTACCCAAGAATTTTCTCAAACAGTTGAAAAATCCCTTCCAGCTTTTCGTTTGATGTTTCACCCTCTAGTAAAGAAGTGACCGTAATCGCTCCTGAATTTACGAGTGGATTGAATGGTTTTTCAATTTTTTTCATTTCCAGGTGCATAATGGAATTAAATGCTTCTCCCGTCGGTTCGACATCCACCCGGTTCAGCACGTAAGATACACCACGTTGCATACAGGCGATGATAAAGGAAAAGACTTTCGAAACACTTTGGATGGAAAATGTTGTATCGATGTCCCCGGATTGGATCGTCATTCCATTATTTCCGATTATCATGATTCCCAGCGCGTTCGGATCTGCTTTTTCAAGCTGCGGTATATAGGAAGCAAGTTTACCGTCCGCTGTATGTTTTCGGTAAAATTTAACCCAGTCATCGACATAATTTTGCAGCCATTCCTGGGTCAGCTCTGTATTTAGATTTGTAGAACCTTGTACCATCCCAATCACCTCTTTACTATATTTTATGCAATCTGCAGCAAAAGTCTCTAAAGTTTAACATAAAGTGAAACTTCAATCCGTAGGGTTCTTTTTCTTCCTCACTGATTGTCAGTTGAACGAATCGGGCCGTTACAGGCTGTTAAACCCCCGCTTGGGGCTTTTGAATCGTTCTCTATTCTTATAGTGAGAGTTTTACAAACGGTTATACTGCGACAAATTTATCTCCATTGTAGCAAGCTTCCATCATTTATGGCAAAGAAAAGAGGAGACTGAAAACAGCCTCCTCTTTTTCTCTCTATGTTATTTCTCCAATCAATCATCATAAATATCCAAATATATTCGTATTTTGCTGAAAAGCCACATCAGCTCCAGCGCCCAGCGACTAGCGAGACTTCCTTCACCTCCGTGCGATAAGTTAACATCAGCTCCCTTTGGTCGCTGTGTTTCCTTTATCTCCTACGGTAAAATAGGAAGTTCGATTAAGATCGCCACGTCCTGTGGCAACATCGAACTACCTCCCGTCCTGGGAGGCACAGTCCGTACGTCGCTACGACGCACAGGATGTGTTAGTGCAGGATTTGCGACAGGACGTCGCGTACTTTTCCTGCAAGGGCGCTTCCTCTCTAGTTATTTACCAATAAACATTTGTGTCCAGTGGTTTCCTTGCTCTACGAATCCAACTCCGATGTGTGTAAAGTTGCCGTTCATAATGTTGGCGCGGTGACCAGGACTGTTCATCCAACCGTTTACTACTTCTTCTGGTGAGCGCTGACCTTTAGCAATGTTCTCTCCAGCAGTGCTGTAGTTAATACCATAGCTCTTCATCATATCAAATGGAGAACCGTGGACCGGGCTATTATGGTCAAAATATCCATTTGTTGCCATGTCTTTTGATTTATCGCGAGCTACTTTACTTAGTTCAGTATCAATTTGAAGCGGAGCAAGACCTTGTTTCGCACGTTCTGCGTTTGTAAGTTCAACGACCTCTGCTTCAAATTCACTTAATTCACTTTGCTGCCCTGCTTCCTCTGCTGGCTGTTGGGCTTGCTGCGGCTGCTCCGGTTGCGGTTGTGGTGCAGCGGCTGGTGCCTCTGGTGTTTCCGGTTCTGCTTGTACCGGAGCTTTCTCTTGTGGCTTACTTACTTCTTCTTTCTTTTCAACTGGCTGCTCTTGCTTCTGTTCCGGTTGTTTCACTTCTTCTTTTCGCTGTTCAGCTTCTTTAGCAGGTGCCTTTTCAGCTTCTTCTTTTTTCTCGATTTCTTTCTTCTCTAACGTTACGAGTTTTTCAATTTGCTTCCAATCGAAATTAGTAAGATATTTCGATTGAACTCTATCTAATGCTTTCTTTAACAGATTAGAAGCATCTTCCTTCGTTAAACTTCCTGACTCCCCATTAATTGTGTAATGGATTTTATATGGTGACTGCTGCGGAGCTGACTCGGCATCTGCAGGAGATGAGAATGCACCTCCAAATGTCAAGATTGCGATTGCTGCAGTAGTTACTGTTATTTTGCGAAGCATGTTTTACCTCTCCTTGTATGTTTATTTTTGTGCTCTCTTGCTTGCAGATTCATATTATCACGACTTTTTTGTAATAATTAAGGGATAGATTTCCAGTGGATTCTACCATTTTTAAAAGTCTTATAGAATTTGCGTGAAACTTAAGTTTCCTATCCTTTTAGAGTCCGTATAAAAACCGAAATGAAGGAAATTGCTAAGTATTATGGCAGGTTTTACTAAAAGAACGCCCTTGACACTCCCTAAATTCTGAGCTTTTATTACAAAAAAGGTGATTTTTCATTACAAGGGATGAGAAAATGTAATTGAAATGTTACTTGATTTTTCCCCCTAAACTGTCTTACGTTTAAGAGAGGCAATATATAATTGATAGAGGACTATCTGTTTGTTGACGGATTACCTACAACGTGAATAGACGAAATTACACATCATTGGAGGATTATAAATATGTTTTCAAATGCAGAAATTGGAATTGACTTAGGAACCGCAAATATACTTATTTACTCAAAAACAAAAGGTGTCGTTTTAAATGAGCCATCTGTCGTGGCGATTGATGTTAATACAAAAGATGTTGTCGCTGTTGGAACAGAAGCAAAAGAAATGATCGGGAAAACTCCGAAAAATATTATTCCGATTCGCCCGCTCCGTGATGGGGTCATTGCCGATTATGATGTTACCGCCCAAATGCTTAAAGTATTCTTAAAGAAAGTAAGCAAAAAAATTGGTGTCTCCATGCGAAAGCCAACTGTTGTCGTCTGTACACCAGCAGGCAGTACTGCTGTAGAAAGACGGGCGATTCATAATGCGATCTCAAGCTTTGGCGCAAAAACCGTACATTTAATTGAAGAACCCGTCGCAGCCGCCATCGGAGCAGACCTTCCCGTGGACGAACCACTTGCTAGTGTCGTTGTTGATATCGGTGGAGGAACTTCAGAAGTCGGAATCATTTCCTTTGGCGGTGTCGTTTCCTCAAATTCAATCCGGGTCGGCGGAGATAATCTGGACGAGGAAATCGTTCACCATATCCGAAAAAACTATAATGTTTTAATCGGAGAACGGACAGCTGAAAATATTAAAATGGAAATCGGTTATGCCCATCCAAACCATAAAGAGGAAACGATGGCTATCCGTGGTCGGGATATGGTGACAGGCTTGCCGAAAACAATTGATATTACATCAACAGAAATTCATGAAGCAATTAAAGAACCGCTCCTTAAAATTCTCGATGCAGTAAAAGCCACCCTTGAAGACTGTCCGCCGGAATTAAGTGGAGATATCGTTGATCATGGTGTTGTATTAACAGGTGGAGGCTCCATGCTTCAAGGCATGAAAGAATGGCTTGCAGGTGAACTGAATGTCCCCGTCCACATGGCGCCAAATCCACAAGAAGCGGTCGCGATCGGCACAGGCAAATCTTTAAAAATCATCAATAAATTGCAAAAAGCAGCGAAATAACGGGACATGGGGTCAGTGAACTTGTCCCATTTCAAAACTAAAAGCCTTCCGGGCAAATTACCTCGGAAGGCTTTTTCATCCTATTCACAACTTAAAGCAGCATTTCCTTAATTTCTATCCCTCTTTCTTTCAACGCAGCAATATACACTTCACCAGGGACTGCGCGCTCCGGGGGATAAACTCCCTTCTTTGCAATCGTTCCTGCAGCGATAAGCTGTGCGACAATCGAAATCGTACTCGCCGTCACCCGTGCCATTGCGGTAATATTCAGGTCCGTATCTTTGAACGTCTGCATCTCATACTGGTATGTTCTCGGCTCTCCAGCCTTCATTCCAGAAACGACAACCCGAAGTAATACCGCATCATCTTTGTCACCCAGATTTACAATCGGATCAATCGCCTGTAAGACGACCTTACGCGGATTCACCTTTCTTCCATCCACTTCCACTTCAAAATCCGCTTTAGTAAGATTCAGATCAACAAGTAACTTAAATTTTTCTGCATGTCCCGGATAACGAATCGTTTTATACTCCAATGTTTGCACGTCCGGATACGACTGGGTTAGCGTCGATGTTCCCCCTGACGTATGAAATACTTCCAATGGACCGAACTTTTCAAAATGAATTTCCTCGATTTCTGATAAAGAAGGAATTAATTTTTGTTCTCCGTCCCGAATGATGAGTGAGGGATCTGTATAATGGTCAAAAACTCCTTCCATTGAAAAGACATGATTATACCCAAGTGGAGGATCTGGCCGGACTGGGATTCCTCCTACATAAAGCCTAATTTCCTTGAGCTGATCGAGTTTACGTGCCCCGTAGCCTGTAAGAATGTTAATCATTCCCGGCGCAACACCTAGGTCAGGGATAATGGTGACGTTCTTACGCTTCGCTGCTTCATCTAAAGTTAAAACCTTGTCTGTCATCCCACCAATATGTCCGCCTAAATCTACTACATGTGTACCGACAGCCGCTCCCGTTTTTGCAACTATTTCGTTAAACGAGTAAAAGAGCGCATTAATAACAACATCAAACCGCTTCATAAAACTCTCCAATTCATCCCGGTCACTAGCATCAACTTTATAAGTTACAAGCTTTTCCGAAGCAATTGCCTGTTCCGTTCGCTTCATCTTTCCAGCGTCAACATCAGCGAGCCCTACTACTTGCACATCTTCACTGTTCACTAAATCCCGCGCAGCTTCCTTTCCCATCAACCCAGAACCGAGCACACCGATTTTCACCTGCATCCCCCCAACAATAGTTGTGATATCTATTATTCTTCCACATCAATTTGGGCACGTTGCAATTTCCCGCTATAATCAACATAAACAGCTTTCCATTCGGTAAAAACATCTAATGCTTGAACACCAGAATCACGATGCCCATTCCCCGTACCTTTCGTTCCACCAAACGGCAAATGAATTTCCGCACCTGTCGTACCAGCGTTCACATAAACAATACCTGTGTCCAGATCCCGCTTGGCCCGGAATACTTGATTCACATCTTGTGTGAAAATGGAACTCGATAATCCGTACGTCACCCCATTATTCACTTCAATCGCTTCCGCAAAACTTTTAACAGGTATGATGGAAACGACTGGCCCAAATATTTCTTCTTGGGCAATGCGCATCGAACTTGTCGCGTCTGTGAATAATGTTGGTTCAAAGTAATGCCCTTTCGTATAAGAATTCCCTGTTAAAACATGCCCGCCTGCGAGTAACTTTGCTCCTTCATTTTTTCCAATCTCAATATAACGCTCCACTTTTTCAAGACCTGCTTTATTAATAATCGGTCCGACTTTAATGCCTTCTTCCAAACCATCACCGATCGTTAAACCTTTCATCGCTTCCAGCAGCCGTGTTTCAAATTCTTCCTTCACCGCTTTATGAACAATAACCCGACTGCATGCTGTACAGCGCTGACCACTTGTCCCAAATGCACTCCAAACGACTCCTTCAACCGCTAAATCAAGATCAGCATCATCCATTACGATAACAGCATTTTTTCCGCCCATTTCAAGCGACACTTTCTTCAGTTGTCTTCCGCATTCAGCGGCAATATTTCGTCCGACTTCATTCGAACCTGTAAAAGAAATCACCCGGATATCTTCATGATGTACCAGCGCATCTCCAACCGTACCACCTGTCCCAAATACAACATTCATCACCCCTTCAGGCAACCCTGCCTCTTCAAAAATCTTCGCCAGTTCATATGCCATAATCGGGGTCTCTGTTGCCGGTTTCCAGACGACGGCATTACCTGCAACAATTGCCGGAAAGGACTTCCATGTCGCAATCGCAATCGGAAAATTCCACGGCGTAATAATCCCTACAACACCAATTGGCGCCCGCTCGCTCATCGCGAATTTATCCGGCAGTTCCGCAGGGGTCGTTTGTCCGAATAACCGTCTTCCTTCTCCTGCCATATAAAAAGCCATATCAATTCCTTCTTGGACCTCTCCCCTTGCTTCCTCCAGCACTTTGCCATTTTCCATTGTAAGCAGACGGGAGAGATGCTCTTTTTTCTCTTTCATGAGTGAACCGACCCGGTAAAGTATTTCAGCCCGCTGTGGTGCCGGCACAAGCGCCCATTTTTTCTGAGCACGTTTTGCGGCCGCTACTGCTTCAGCAACTGCCGCTTTCTCTGATAATGGCACTTGGACGATTTCTGCACCAGTCGCCGGATTATAAACAGCCGTCCATTCACTTCCCCCCACCCATTCACCAGCAATATAATTTTGCAATATTTTTTCTTCCATGTGAAAAAACCTCCTTCTATATTCTACTTTTATAATAGGAAAGCATGCTTCAAACTTTATTTTTTTACCACCTTTTAATTGAAAGCGATATCACTTCATCTATATACTATATTCGATATTTCTTTGCTTTTTCCTGTTTCATGGGTAAAATTACTACTAAGTATAACGGATATAAATGGAATTTAAGGGAGGAATGACTTTGCAACTTGTGACAGTAGACTTTGACGGAACTTTATTTCAAGGGGATTCTTTTAATCTAATGTTCCAGGCAGGGAAGAAAGAGTTCGGTATGAGAGAATGGTCAACCGTATTAATCGGCACGATTCAAGCGTTGTTTTTAGGAATGACAAAAGGTAAACATGCACTGCGGATTCATTTCTTCAAAGCTTTCGCCAAAACATTCAAAGGGAAGACGGAAAAAGAACTTGGACACTTTTTCGACGAGCTGATTGAAGCTGGAAAAAATCAGATTAACGAACCGCTCGTACATAAAATAAAGGAACATCAAGAAAACGGCATGCAAGTCATCATTCTTTCGGGAGCATTAAAGCCATTTTTAGATGCATTAACTGAAAAGCTGGGACTTACCGTTACGACGATCGGCACGGAATTATGTTTTGAACAGGATGGGAAATGTACGGGTGAAACTGGTCCGGTCATTAATGGGGAAGAAAAAGTTCAGGCAGTGACCAATTGGCTGGAAAAACTCCAGCTTAAGCCCGAAGAGACGGAAATCTGGGCTTATGCAGATAGTAAAAGTGATATCCCTCTCCTGCATTTTGTTGATAAACCGATGATCGTTAATCCGAAGAATGGTATGAGAGAGGTCGCTAAAATGAACCAATGGCCTATTTTTGGAGGGAATTAATAAAGTGAAACTTCATTCAGTAGGAGTTTCCTTATCTCCCTTTCTGCATGTTAGTTGAACAGAATCAGGGATTTACGGACTGCTTATCCCCGCCTCCTCATTTTGAATTTCCCTCATGTTTAGAGGTGGGGGGATTACAGACCGTTAATGTGTGATAAAACTTGGAGGTTAAAGACCGCCCATACTTGAGCATGGAGTGGTTCTCTTTATTTTCATTCCTTAATCAAAAGTAACTGCCAAGCTCTTAAGCTTAAGGGACGGGGAGCCAATATAACCTGACCCGCTCATTGGTGAAAATTCAAGATCTGCCCCGACTTCTTCAACATCTTGTAATACTTCAAAAAAGTTACCGGCGACCGTCATCAGTGTCGTTGGTCCAATGATTTTACCATTCTTTACATAAAATCCATTAGCGGCTAGAGAGAAATCACCAGAAATTGCGTCAGCCCCCGAATGAAGTCCCGCCAAATCCGTGATGATGATGCCTTCTTGCAGATTGCCATATAACGCCTCATACGCTTTCTCTGCGGGCACCACATACAAGTTTGAGGCACTGACCCCAATCGTTTCTTTATAAGACGATTTATAGCCATGTCCTGTAGAAGAAACACCGTCTTTCTTTGCCGTTTTTAAATTATGGAGGTAGGATTTCAGTTCTCCGTTCTTCACTAGGTTTAACTCGCTCGTTGGCACCCCTTCTGAATCAAAGTTTCCACTATGCGTTCCTTCAGGTAAAAAGGGATTATCCAATAAAGAAACTTGTGCTGACGCTATTTTTTCATCCAACTTCCCTTTTAAACGTGATTGGCCTTTTTGAACCGCTTCAGCAGAGAACGATGATGCAAAGGTTGCGACAAGTGCCGCTGCAGCGGTATTTTTAAGAATGACTGGATAGGTTTGATTAGGATAAGCCTCTTCACCAAGATGACTTAGACTCTTTTCAACTGCTTCTTTCGCTATTTTTTCGGCATCGAGTGAAGCGAAGTCCTTCGTTATTTTAAAATAAAAATCTGACTTGATTTCTTCCCCTTCTTTTACAACGACAGAAAAGATGGCATATAAGAAGTTATTTCGATCGTTTAGCGTGAGTCCTTTGTTATTAAACAACCCTTTTTCAATAGATTGATCCTGGATTGCTGCATAATCCGTTTGAAAAACCCGCGGGTCATAGGCATAAATTTTCTTCTCGACTTCTTTTAAGAACGCAATTTTTTCTTCGGCTGTTACTTCATCAAGTTTTGGTGAATAAAAATCCGTTTCCTGATAAGTTGCACCCTCACCTGTAAAAAGCTCTTCAGGCTCCTCTTCTATCAATGGTGCATTTTCCTGAATACTTTTCAGCAAAAATGACACCGATTCCCCGTCCAGCTTCTCAGTATAAGCATAACCCATCTGCCCATCATAAAGCCCGCGAACAGAGACACCATTGACGGTAGAGGACTCATACCCATCTATTTCACCTTTAAAGATTTGCACAGAAAAACTTTCCTGTTTCTCGTAATACAGCTCTAAATCGGTAAACCCTAATTTTTCTCCTTCTGTAAAAAGCCGCTTCTGGAATGTTGCTAAATCCATTTAGTTTGCCTCCCTTCCACCGACCGTAATTTCACTCACACGGAGCATCGGCTGACCAACGTTTACTGGAATGCTTCCGCTTGATGCACCGCACATACCCGCACCATGGGCCAGGTTATTGCCAACCATATCTACTTTTTGAATTGTTTTTGCACCATTTCCAACTAAAGTTGCCCCACGTATTGGTTTGTCGATCTTTCCATCCTTCACGATGTATGCTTCATTTACAGCAAAGTTATAATCGCCCGTTGCCGGATTGACCGAACCACCTCCCATATATTTCGCATAGATGCCATGCTCCGTATTTGCAATGATTTCTTCAGGTGTAGATTTTCCTTGTGCGATATACGTATTTGTCATTCGGGAAGTTGGGGCGAATTTATAGGATTCCCGTCGTCCCGAACCGGTTGAATCTGCTTCCATTCTTCTACCGTTGAATTTATCAATCATATATCCTTTTAAAATACCATTCTCGATTAAGGTATTTTTTCTTGCCTTTTCTCCTTCATCATCGATGTTGATGGAACCCCATTCATTTGGTATCGTTCCGTCATCAATATATGTAACTAGGTCTGACGCAACTTTTTCACCAATCTTACCTGCGAATACTGAGTTGTTTTTTGCAACAGCTTCTGCTTCTAATCCGTGACCGCATGCTTCATGGAAAATAACTCCACCAAATTCATTATCAATAATTACTGGAAATTTCCCGCTCGGTGCAGGGTCTGCATGGAGCATCGTGACAGCAATCCGGGCTGCTTCTTTTGCATAATGATTGAGATCCAGTCCTTCGATGAATTCAAAGCCCTGATACGCACCTGGTCCATAGACCCCTGTCTGCATGTCTGTTCCATCCGATGCAACGGCTATAATCGCCATCCTGCTCCGTACGCGTTTGTCTTCTACAAAAGTTCCTTCCGAATTGGCGATTAACACGTTTTGTTCTTCATCGTTCAACCTGACAATTGCCTGGGAAATAGCTGGGTCGTAATTGGTTACAATATCACTAGCATTCCTTAATACAGCTAATTTCCGATTTTTCTCCACACCGCTCGGCATTAGCTGGATCGGATGAGCTGTTTCAATGGATTGTTTATCCAGTGGTAAGATAATCTCCTTTTCACTTTTCACTCCCTGAAGCGCTTCTGCGGCGGTCTTAGCAGCTTTTAGAAGACCTTCCTCGGAATAGTCGTTTGTATATGCATAGACACTTTGCAGTCCTTTAAAAATCCGAATTCCCACACCGAAATCACGTCCTGCTAAGCTTTTTTCCAGTTTTCCGCCTTGATAATGCATATTATTCGTAAATCGATTTTCCACAAATACTTCAGAAAAGTCGCCACCTGTTGTAAGTGCGGCAGAAAGCACATTTTCAATTAAAGCTTTATTCAGCATATGATTCCTCCTTTTTTTAATTTTTATAAAATACATACATTTATTATACGGTAAGGAGCACTTGTCTTGAAAGCGAAATGAAGGAAATTTTTCAAAAACGATTATCTATAAAATGAAGCTACAATAAATCGAGGTTTTTCTTCATAGTTGAGCGATTCGGGGTGAAACCAATCCGTTCTGTTTTTCGTATGTAAATAGAGAGAACAATCACGATGCTCGAAAATTGTTTGAATACAAGGGGCTGTAACGATGTTGCGTTTTTTTCGAAATTGGCGTCATCAGCGGAAATTAGGAAAAGTAAAACCTGGTGACGGACATACACTAAAAGCTTATCGTTTTTATCATCTGCTTTCCCGCTCACTTTTTCATATCAAATTAAATGAAGAAGATGGGGACCTTCACACTTATATGGTCAATGTTAATTATTTCAGTGAGGAATCGAAAGCAGACCTTTACTATGATGGTAAACATATTGCCACTTCCAAGCTGCCGGCTGCTTTTCCTGTTCCCGGTGGATTCATCGAGGTTGAAACGACAACTTATGGTCTGAAACGTATGCATTTCATCTCTGAAGAAGGAAACGAACAACAACTCAGCCCACATCCTGGTTCGACAGAAGGACTCCGGATGAGGTTCGATCAGCGCTTTCCCAAGATAAGCAAGACGATTGGAATTCTGGCAGTTGCTATTTTACTCACATCCATTCTGCTTGGGTTACCGCAGCTTATTGCACTTCTTACGGAAATACCAATCGTTCAGGAGCATATCGGGACATTCGAATCCCCTATCATTCTACCAGGCTGGTTTAATACGTTCCTCGTTGTTGCGGGAGCTTTAGCAGCATTCGAGCGCGCCCTCACACTCCGGAATCATTGGCTAATTGATATGGACACCAACTTATGGGACGACTTCGGTTAATCAACATTTGATTTTTAGTTTTTTCTCCACAAAAAAACACCGTCCCTAAGGTTGGTGTTTTTTCGTTCTCATTTATATAATTTCCTAAATTCATCCCGTGCTTCTGCCGAGAGCGAACCACCGATATCCATCAGTTCGACAATATCTTTAAACGCTCGTTCCGGGATTGCCAAATCAGCAATTTCCTCAGCGGTGAAGCCTAAATTGATATCATCTTCCTTACCATCTTCAAGCTTATGGACAAAGTCCGGCTCTGTAACAAAAGGAGTCGACATTCCGACCATATCCGAATACTCCAAAGCTTCCAGTGCTTTTTCCGGAGAATTGATGCCGCCGCTCGACATGACTGGTACGCGCCCTGCAATATGGTCGTAAACGACTTTATTCATAATCTCATCTTTATACTTGCCCTGGCGAATAGTCTGTTTATAAATATTCTTCCCCCAGCTTGCAGTAGCCAGGTAATGAATATCCGCCACTTCCATAATCCGGTCCAGAAAATAAAGAAATTCTTCCGCACTATAACCAATTTCATTCCCGCGGGTTTCTTCCGGTGTCGCTCGGAACCCGAAAATAAAGCCTTCCGGTGCCTCCTCGTCAATTACCTTTTGCACAGCTTCCATCACTTCCGTCCCGAAACGCACACGATCATCAAGACTTTTCACACCATACTCATCATCTCGTCTATTGGAAAATGTTGAGAAAAATGTTTGAATCAGTAAGCGCTGGGCGCTGGATATTTCCACGCCATCAAAACCCGCTTGGATCGCCCGGCGAGTCGCATCCGCATACTGAGTTATGACTTTATTTATTTTCCGTTTACTCATCGGGATGACCGTATGTTCTACAGGTGTTTTAAGCTCTAGCTCACTCGGTCCATAGACGACACCGAAATCGCGGAGAGCAATTTTTGAAAAGCGTCCCGCATGTGTTAATTGGATAATCGCTTTTGAACCATCCTTTTTCATAGCCCGGGCTAGCTTCTTCAACCCTTCAATACTATGGTCATCATCAATACTGAAACCATATTCAAATAACTGGCCATATGTTTCAATATAGGCAGCTCCTGTAACTTGCATTGGAGCGGAACCTGCCCGTCGCTCGGCATATGCGATATCCTCCTCCGTCACATGACCTTCTCTCGTAGATGAATTCGTTATCATTGGGGACAACACAAAGCGGTTATCCAGTTTTATTCCATTTGGTAATGAAATTTCTTTAAACAAGGGCCTATATCTTTCCGTTGTCTTCATATCTATCACCTGATACCCTTCTAAATATATTTTATTTATCAACGCTTCCCTATCTGTACTACTATTTTTTCGTCAATGACTATAACAACTTGACCTCATTTATATTAAATCTATCATATGTCCGAATATTTTACCAATGTAAAACTTATCTTACCATGGTAGAAGTTTTATATGCTATACTGTAACATAGATTTAGAATTATAAAAGAAAGAGGGATAAATAATGAAAAAAAGAGGTAATTTCTTATTTATAGAGAAGCAGGATGACGTTTACACAATCAGTCTAACACCAGAATTACAAGATGATATTGGTACAGTTGGTTTTGTCGAATTCAGTACAGGCGATACTATCCAAGCAGAAGAGCCAATCCTGAACTTGGAAGCTTCTAAAACGGTACTGGAAATTAATACACCACTAACTGGAAAAGTAGTGGAGCGTAATGAAGCAGCGGTAAAAGAGCCATCGCTTTTAAACTCAGCTAAACCAGAAGAAAATTGGATTGTGAAATTAACGGATGTGGACGAAGCTGCCTTCAATAAACTGGAAGAAGCATAAGTATGATGAATCAAGAAGCTAGATTGGATTATCTCAACCACTATTTGCTTGAAGAAAATCCGAATGATGAGGCGCTCCACTCGCAAAAAGGAGCCTCATCTTTAGATGAAAAAATCGCTTTATTCCGTGGGCTATGCAATATCCGAGAGCCTGAGCCGGTCACGGAACAGTTTCTTGAAATTCAAGATGCTTTCTTAACGGAATGGAATCAAGAACGGAAAATAACTTCCTTAAAAGATTTAGAAGAAGTCAAACCGCAACTTTACATTTTCCAAGGTGATATCACAAGCCTCGCTGTTTCGGGAATCGTAAACGCAGCAAACAGTGAATTACTAGGTTGTTTACTGCCTAACCATAACTGTATTGACAATATTATCCATACACACGCCGGGGTACAGCTCCGGCTCGAGTGCAACAGAATCATGGAAGCACAAGGTCGGAAAGAGCCAGTTGGGAAAGCGAAAATCACCAATGCATATAACTTACCGGCAGACTATGTCGTCCATACTGTTGGACCATATATCGATGAGCGAGGTGTCACTCCGTTAAAAGAAGAACTCCTTGGATCTTCTTATCGCTCCTGCTTACAGATTGCAGATGAACATGGGCTCGAGTCGATTGCTTTTTGCTGTATATCTACAGGTGAATTCAATTTTCCTAACGAGCGGGCAGCGGAAATTGCGGTTCAAACGGTACAAGCATATTTAAACGCTACCAAATCAAACTTAAAGGTCGTTTTCAATGTGTTTAAAGATATTGATTTTGAAATTTATCGCAATATACTGGTTGGTAAAGAATAGGAGAATACGATGCAACGAGAAAATAATTATTGGCAGACATTAACGAAAGAGTCTTCCCTGTCTCAAGCTGAACTGTTAAAAGAATTAGTCGATGAAGCAGAAGCAGTTGTCATAGGAATCGGTGCGGGAATGTCCGCAGCTGCAGGATTTACCTATGTCGGGAAACGGTTCACAGACGCCTTCCCTGATTTCATTTCAAAATATCGCTTCTTCGATATGCTACAAGCAAGTCTTTTCGAATATGAAGATGTTCAAGAATATTGGGCATTCCAGAGCCGGTTCAGTCTGCTGAATTTCTTTGATCAGCCGGTTGGACAGGCCTATATTGATTTACGAGAAATGTTGACGGCGAAAAACTATCATATCATTACAACGAACGCGGATAATGCTTTTTATGCAGCAAAATATGATATGGATAAAGTTTTCCGTATTCAAGGTGAATACGGCTTATGGCAATGCGTGAATCATTGTCACCAACAAACGTATCAGGATGAAGCATTGATTCGTGAGATGGTAGAGAAACAAGTCCATATGAAAGTTCCAAAAGAATTAGTTCCTTATTGTCCAGAATGCGGAGCCCCGCTGGAAGTAAACAAACGGACCGTAGAAAAAGGCATGGTGGAAGACGCCCATTTTCATGAACAAAAGAATCGTTATGAACAATTTTTACATGAAAATAACGGGAAAAAGGTTCTCTTTCTGGAAATCGGGATCGGTCATACGACACCGCAACTCATTAAACATCCGTTTCAGCAAATGACGGAAGAAAATGAAAAAGCCCTTTTCGTTACGATGAATCAGAAAGATTACTTCATCCCGCAGAGCATACGTCCACAGACAATACGACTGGATGAAGATATCGCAGAAGTGTTGCACACAGCAACTGGAAAGTAAACATTGGGGGTAAGGAACATGTATTTAATCGAGCAGAAACGGAATGGAAAATGGGTTCATGATCCAGGTACAACGATGGCTATCCAAGAATATGTGAAAGATAATATTTTTCTTGATGGTGACGTCTTATTCCCATACATGATGCACCCCGCTGTACAGATTGGTAAATTCCAAAATGCATATGAAGAGATCAATCAACCCTATATGGATGAACATCATATTAAGATTATCCGCCGGGAAACTGGTGGTGGTGCAATTTATCTCGATGACCGGAATATGAGCTTTAGTTTCCTGCTCCACGGAACGAATGATATTTATGGAAATTACGCTAAACTATATGAACCCGCTATAAAAGCATTAATTAAGCTAGGTGTTGATGAGAACTTACTAGAGCAAAAGGGTCGGAATGATCTTGTATTAGACGGGAAGAAGATTTCCGGAGCCGCAATGACGGTACAACAGGGCCGGGTATATGCAGGTTACTCCTTATTAATGGATCCAAACTATGAAGCAATGACAACTGTCTTAAACCCGAATCAGAAAAAAATCGAGTCGCATGGCATCCAATCAGTACGTAGCCGCGTTGGATCCATCCGCCCCTATCTCGCACCGGAACATCAAGATATGACTGTATGGGAATTTACAGATTATATGATTTGTGAATTACTTGGAATCCGAGATGTGAGTGAAGCGAAACGATATGAACTGACAGAAGAAGACTGGGCTGCAATCGACAAACTGACAGCCGAGAAATATAATAACTGGGATTGGATCTATGGCAGATTCCAGCAATTTGAATACCACTTGACCGAACGTTTTCCAATCGGTACAGTTAGTGCCGGTTTAACGATTGAACATGGTAAAATCGCTCAGATTCAAATTAGCGGTGACTTCTTTGGAACAAAGGATATTAAAGATGTGGAAAATGTATTACTGGGCGTTCGTCTCCGGAAAGATGAACTATTGCACGCCCTAGAACCAATCGATCTCACTCCATATGTCGGTAAACTCACGAAAGACGAATTCGTCAGTTTTATTTTAAGTGAATAAACAAAGGCGGAAGCGCCCGTTTAGCAACGTACAAACTGTGCCTCCCAGGATGGGGTGAACTTAATCGAACTTCCATTCTTCTTTTTGAGATAAAGGAAACTCAGGCGACGATAGTGAGTTGATGTTGATTTTTCACCGCAAGGGTATAAGTGCGACTAAGCCTCACAAAGACCAAACGGCTAAGTCTTCTTTATCGAGTGGAGGAGTGTGAAGTTTGATAGTTGCTGGGCGCAGAGCGGACGTGGCTATCCTAGGTAAAACAGGAATAAACAAATGATGACCTGGAAAGAAGGATGATGTTGGTTAAATTAGGGATATTAGATTACGCACAAATTGATGAAGGTAGTAACGCGAAAGATGCTCTAGAGCAGACAGTAGAGCTTGCTCAGTTCGCAGAAAAATTAGGTTACAGCCGTTTTTGGATGGCAGAACATCATAATGTTCCTGCGTTTGCAAGCAGTTCACCGGAAATGATCATGATGCAGTTGGCAAATGCAACAAAGCGGATCCGACTTGGGTCTGGCGGAGTAATGCTACCCCACTATAGCCCATTAAAGGTCGCCGAAAATTTCCGGTTGCTTGAGGCGTTTCACCCTAATCGTATTGATTTAGGTATCGGCAATACGGTAGGAACAGCGCTTGTCAATCGGGCAATGAATGAACATAAAGGGGAAAAGCTTGACTATGGATCGAGCATTACAGACATCGCAGCGTATTTAACTGATGGTGTAAGCGAGGAACACCGTTTTGACGGACTCTCCGCAAATCCGGTTATTCCCACCGTTCCCGAAATATGGCTTTTATCCATGAGCATTCGTACAGCGAAGATTGCAGCTAAGCTTGGTGTCGGCTATACGTACGGCTATTTCCTTGGCGGTATGGACAGATTTGATATTGGCGTAAAGGCTGTCGAAACATACCGACGGGAATTCACAGCCTCCCGATTCATGCAGGAACCGAAAGTTTCGCTTGCCTCTTTTGTCATCACAGCGGAAACGGAAGGATTAGCAAATGAATACCGGGAAGCGCTGGATTTATGGTTGCTTGGGAATGATCAGTTCAGTCAGTTTAAAAAGTTCCCATCGGTGGAAACCGCTAGGAACTACAACTATTCTGCCGAAGAAAGGGAAAGCATCCAGGCAAATCGTGAACGGATGATTACCGGGAGTGTGATGCAGGTTACCGAACAATTAAACAGCCTGACCGACCGCTTGCAAGCTGATGAAGTGCTAATCGTACCACTGCTTCCACATATTACGCTCCGGAAAAAAGCCATCGAATTACTAGCAGAGGCGTATTTGTGATATTTCCAAAAAATGGAACGAATAAAAGACTCTTAATAACAGCCTTTTATTCGTTCCATCAATTTGTTTTAATCCGTACTATAGCGATAAATAAGTTCGAAGCTATCTTCATCAAGTAGTTCTGCAATATGAACGTGGATTCCATGACCAAAAGTCACTTCCGAATCCGTCACCGCAACAACCATTGCCTTCGTGTTGTTCCGTTTATCAAGATAAATATCACCAACATACGGTTGTAATGTTACGTCTTTCTCCGCCAAATAAGAAATCGATTCATCTTTTAAACGTTGCTCTTCCGGTACAAGCTCCTTATCGTAGTAGGCAATCTCCTGACTTGCTTCACTTTGACCAGGGACGAGCATAACGTATTCATGATGTTTCACTGCGTTGTCTCTTGTTGTCCTCACGTTATTTTCGTCAATTTTTTCTACCTTTTCAATTTCGTTTAGCGAATAATGATCAAATAAGTCTGGGGCAGGCTTGGTAATTAAAATATAATCCCCTGTTTCCGGTTTTTTATATTGATCAATCGTATAGCGTTGTCCGTAGAAAATAAAAGTATCATTATGTTTTGGTCGATATAGCTCAATGTCTGCTGCCCGTGTAAGTATCTGCTTCATATCTTTCAGTCGATATAAGTGTACCGATTGCCTGAACATTGGCTTAACTGAGTATACTTTATGCAACTCATTTTCATAAAAAACAAATTGTCCCTTACGAACCTGATATAACTTCATATACTACCTCCTGATTTCGTTAAACAAAAACGTCTCTACTTGTTCATGATTCACCACAATAAAACTTTCTAAACCTGATATCTACTGATTCCCGGAAGCTTCAACGATTAAAGACAATTCTTCCCAGCGTTCCATTTTAAGGTCAAGTTCTTCTTGTACTTCTTCTTGTTCCTTGAACAGACGCTGCACTTCTCCAGCATCACTGCCAGCATCAGCAACCCCTTGTTCCAACTCGGAAACTCGTTCCTCTAGAGCCATTATATCATCTTCAATCGTTTCCCATTCTTTTTGTTCCAGATACGTCAATTTCTTTTGCTTTTTTTCCTTCACGATTGGCTTTTCTCGTTTTGGCAGCTTTTCTTCTGATTCTTTCATACGGTTTTTTTCCAAGTATTCGCTGTATGTGCCAAGATACCGCTCGATTTCCCCTGTTTCGGTAAATATAATTAACCGTTCCGCCACTCGGTCAAGGAAATACCGATCATGGGAAACCGTAACGACAACACCAGGGAAATGATGGAGATACTCTTCTAACACACCTAATGTTTGTGTATCCAAATCATTCGTCGGCTCATCCAGGAAAAGGACGTTCGGCTCTTCCATGAGGATTTTCAATAAATATAGACGACGCTTCTCCCCTCCCGAAAGTCTCCGGATATACGTATATTGCTCACTGCGGGAAAAAAGGAATCGCTCACACATCTGCTCAGCTGTAATGACGTCTCCATCGACAGTATGAACGACTTCAGCTGTTTCTTTTATATAATCAATGACATGCTGCTCGCCGTCCAGTTCTTCATCACCTTGTGTATAGTAACCGATTTTTACCGTTTCGCCTACTTCCACACTACCAGTGTCGGGTGCAAGGCGCCCAGCCATAATATTGAGCAAGCTTGTTTTTCCAGAACCATTCGGTCCGATAATACCGATGCGGTCTCCACGTATAATCAGCTCACTGAAGTCTTCAAGAACTTGTTTATCAACGAAAGATTTTGAAATATTTTCAAGCTCCAATACTTTTTTACCAAGCCGGTGAGAGCCAACCTGTACTTCTATTTCCTGATTCTTCGTGTCGAACTTCTTCTCTTGCAATTCTTCCACTCGCCCTATTCTCGCTTTTTGCTTTGTCGAACGGGCTCTTGCACCGCGCTTTAGCCACGCAAGTTCCCGGCGGAGGAGATTATGATGTTTTGCTTCACTTTCCCGTTCCAATTCTTCACGTTCCGCTTTCTTCTCAAGGAAAAATTCATAGTTTCCTTCATACGAATAAAGATTTCCATTATCTAATTCAAAAATTCGATTCGTCACCCGATTTAAAAAGTAACGGTCATGGGTTACGAGCAAAAGCGCTCCCGGATACGTTTGCAAGTACTTTTCCAGCCATTCCACTGTTACATGATCAAGATGGTTTGTCGGCTCATCAAGAATCAATAAATCCGCTGGTTGGATTAGTGCTTTTGCTAATGCAATCCGTTTCTTTTGACCACCGGATAGTTCTCCTGTTCTTTTTTCAAACGCGGTAATCCCTAATTTCGTTAAAATCGTTTTCGCCCCGGTATTCGCTTCCCAGGCATCTTGATCATCCATTTGACGCTGCAAGTTCAATAATGTTTCTTGCAGTTTTTCGTTTTCAGGTTCCATCTGAAGTTCTAATAATGCATGCTCATAAGCTCGAAGCAACTTCATCAGCGCAGAATCGCCGTAATAAATCTGCTCGATTACGGTAAGTTGCGGATCCAGTTCTGGCTCCTGTGCTAAATATTCTATTTCATAATCTTTCGCTTGAGCGATCGTTCCTTTTTCCAAGGATGCAAGTCCGGCAATCGTACGAAGAAGTGTAGATTTCCCTGTACCATTTACACCAATCAATCCAATCCTTTCAGACGGGGAAATGGTAAAATCGATGGAGTCAAAAAGGATTTTATCTCCATACGATTTATATAATTGTTCAGCTGTTAGCATAAAAAATCCTTCCTATTCGGTTTTTTCTTTCCTTACTTTCAATAGACTTTTGACGACCATTACAATTAAAAACAGCAACCATGAAGTTACCCCATAAAAAATGTACCTGCTTGTATCTGTCATGTCATTATAGAAGAAAAACATTCCTAGCCAAACGACCGCAATCATACCTAACTGGGCAACTAAAAGCTTATTCATGCTTCACCCTCCGTTCATTACTCTTCTCCTACTAAGTTTATCTCACAAACACGAATATTTCCATTTAAACACACGCACAAAAGCGGAAGCGCCCGGATAGCGACGTACAAACTGGAGCACTCTGCAAGGAGATAAAGGAAACTCAGGCGACGATAGTAAGTTGATGTTGACTTTCACCACAAGGGTATAAGGGCGACTAAGCCTCACAAAGATCAAACGGCTAAGTCTTCTTTATCGATTGGAAGAGTGTGAGTTTGGGACTGGGCACTGCTCGCTCCACCAAAAGATCTGCTAGTCGCTGGGCGCTGAAGCTGGCCGTGGCTGTTCCAGTAAATAAAGTAGATCTGTAATCTAATGTATTACAGTTACACACACAAAAGGCAAGCTTCAGCGCTCGCCTCGTTTTATATTATAAAAATGCCTTTTATTTACCTGGCAAGGACATCATGATATTCGACAGTTTCTTCCATTCGTTTCTTGGCAAATACACAAAGAGGCTTAATTTTCTTCTGATGCTCGCGAGCGTATAAAACGACTTGCTCCAATAATTTTCCAGCAATCCCTTGACCTCTTAACTCATCCGAGACATAAGTATGATCGATGACTACTAATGATCTACTTGATTCTACATATGTTATCTCAGCAAGCGGTGATTTTACATCTTCGCCTACGTAAAATTTATTTCCAGCTTTCTTAATGGTCGTTGTCATCTTAAATCCTCCTAAACATAAGTTCCTTTCTATTATAACTCATAATTATTACTTTTTGTGAAAACATCAAAAAAATATTCATATAAGATTTACATCAGCTTCATAATACGCTAATATACTTATTTTAGAATTAGCAGTAAAGAACTAGAACATGACTAAGCTCTCTCGGAATGGAAGAATAACAGTTTCTATTTTCTCCGGTCTGTGGACTTCCTGTGCGTTTCCTTACCTTCCCGCTGAATGTTAGTTGAACGTTATCGTAACAGCTTTAATTTTTATTGACAATGCATACTTATCAGTTTCCCTCTCCCGTCATTTTTGTTACGTTTAAGTATAGGAGGCGATATAAGATGCAACAACTCGCTTTTGAAGCAGCCTGGGATAAGACGATTGCCCCGATTGACCGTGCAAATATTATATCTCTATTTCAGGAAACAGTTGATAAAAACGAGCAAGATCTTGTAACGGTACCGATTAGACAAGCAGTTAATCATAACGAAGATTTACTTGTTATGGTGCTCATCCATAATTTTTCAAATGCTGATTTTCCCTTGACGGATGTCCATGCTTCCTATACAGAGGCGGATGAATTAATCGCCGAACTTGATTTTTCATTTCCACAGCTGAATATACGACAGAAGACGAGCATACCTTGGACGTTTATTTTCCCTAAGGTGACTTGGCAAAAGTCTCCTTCCTTTGAAAATGGCAGACTCCAAGTTAGTAAAAAAAAGAAAAATTAGTAAATGGGTGAAATTTTGCAATTATTAATGATACAATAGGTAAAAGCTAAATATTCTAGCGCTTAATACAAAGGAAAGAGGAGTGGAATGCATGCAGGAAAAACATTTAGAAAGAATTCGAAATGGAAAAGGTTTCATTGCAGCACTTGACCAAAGTGGTGGAAGTACACCGAAAGCCCTGAAAAATTATGGTATAGCAGAAGATGCATACGGTAACGAAGACAAGATGTTCGATCTCGTTCATGATATGCGTACCCGGATTATAACTTCACCAGCCTTTAACTCTGAACGTATTCTTGGCGCAATATTATTTGAACAGACGATGGATCGTCGTATCGAAGGGAAATTCACCGCAGACTATTTAGCAGAAGATAAAGGGATTGTCCCGTTTCTGAAAGTTGACAAAGGGCTTGCTGAGAAGTCAGATGGCGTCCAGCTCATGAAACCGATCACTGACCTGGATGAGTTGCTGAAACGAGCAAATGAACGGAATATTTTCGGTACGAAGATGCGCTCTGTCATCAAACAGGCAAAGCCCGAAGGTATTCAAAAAATTGTCGAGCAGCAATTCGATATTGGGAAAGAAATACTTGCTGCCGGTTTAGTTCCAATCATTGAACCTGAGGTAGATATTTTCAGTGAAGACAAATCCCAATCAGAAGAGATTTTGAAGGAAGAAATATTAAAACAACTAAATGAATTAGCTGATGGACAGGATGTTATGCTGAAGCTGTCGATTCCTACCGTAGCCAACCTTTACAAAGAAGTCGTTGCCCACCCACGCGTCATTCGGATTGTTGCTTTATCGGGAGGTTACCCACTGGTTGAAGCAAATGAGAAACTGAAAGAAAATGATGGTGTCATTGCGAGCTTCTCAAGGGCGCTCACGCAGAATCTCAATGTCAATCAAACCGACGAAAGCTTTAACCAAGCTTTAGACGAAGCAGTGGAAACCATTTATGATGCTTCTGTAAATAAAAATTAAAACATTTAATGAATTTCATAATAAGGATTTACCGCTCCTTCGCCACAACATGTAGTTGCGTAGAAGCTTTCTTAACTACATGCTGTGGCGAAGGAGCCGTTTTTGTTAATTATGAAATTCATTAACCTATTGATGTGATAACCAACAACTGATACGGTTATACACATAAGTATATAACCACATTACCAGAACGATCAAAGGAGGGATGTGGGAACCATCCTCAGGCAAAATGCTCATCAATGGAGAAGCTCCATTTGAAAATGCGGAAATCATGCAGCAAGTTGCTTTCCTGTACAGTAAAGATAATAGCGGAGAGACCGATAATGTAAAGACATTGCTGAAAAGTTTACATTTACAATCATGCCTTCGTTGCGAGCAATGTATATATACTTGTGATCGGGATTGTTGTCATTTCATTTATGCCGTATTTTGTAGAGATGGGAGTAACACGGAAAAATTATTTTTATGGGAATACAATCGCAAGTCTCTGTCTATCCATATTAATTCCAGTCTTTGCTTATGTACTCACAATTTTTGAGAAATTGATTTTAGGTAATTTTAAAGAACCGAATTTTAATATCAAATCCGCTGCAGATGGCAATTTCATTGGCGATTTGTTGCAAAGTATTTTAATTACGCCTTATGTTGATGTGGAGACGAATATATTGCTGTCCCTTGCAGTGTTTAGTTTAAATATCTTTGCATTTTATTTGATCGGCTCGTTGATTGGTGCAGCATTTTATCGGCTTGGGGTGATCGGCGGGATTTTAGTTATCGCCATCGGCATCGTCCTTATTACTGCAAAAGACTCCATGCAGCGTATCGAAATGGACTTGCCGCTGTTTGAAACCTATGCCTTCTTTGATGCAGTTCCAAGTAATATTGCTTATATACTACTTGTGGTTGTCATGCTCATTCCACTAATCCTTATTCGAACATTGATAAAAAGAGCACCGATTAAAATCTAAAAAAGAGGGGTCAGCTCCCCTCTTTTTCATATTGTCTCTGCTTCTGTTTTAACTAACTTTTTCCTTAACCATGGCTGGGATTTCCAGCGACGGTAGGCAAAAATGCCACGGAACCACTCGTCGACACCTTGCGCAAGCCACACACCGAGTAATCCAAGGCCGAAATGAATACCGAAGACATAACTTAGGACAACGGCAAGGCCCCACATGGAGATGACACCAATTACAACAGGGAAACGAACGTCCCCGACTGATTTCAAGGACCCCATCAAGACCATATTCACAGCACGACCCGGCTCGATAAACACAATCGCCCAAAGGACTGGAATTGCAACTGCAATAATTACCGGATCACTTGTAAACAGACCAAGCAGACCTTTTCCGGTTAATGCGATAATCAGTGAAATGGCAAGCGAAACAGAGACGGCAATCCGCAATGTTTTCAACCCCCGCTTCAATGTTCGCTCATACATCCCTGCTCCAATATAGCGTGCCACTAAGAGTTGGGTCCCTTGGGAAATCGCCATTGTAAACATGAAACAAAACATCGATATATTTAAAATATAAACTCGTGCAGCAAGTGCCGCATCTCCAATGAGCGCTACGAATCCCGTAATCACCACCTGCGAGAACTGATAAGATAGCTGCTCTCCAGCAGATGGTACTCCAATCCCCATCAGATTCTTAATGTTTTTCTTATCAATTTTAATGATGTCTTGGAGGCCGAATTTAATCGCGAGTCGTTTATACACGAATACAAGTAATGCTAGGACAAGGAATATCCGAGCAACAATAATAGAAACGGAAACTCCGACAACCCCTGTCACCGGAAGGCCGAACAACCCATGGATTGCAATAAAGAATCCAGCGATACTAATTATATTCATAATTACCGTAACAAACATCGTTTCCCTTGTATAACCGTGACTTCTCAATACAGCACTAAGCGCCAGAGCGACAGCTTCAATACAGAGAGAAAGTCCTGTAATTGCGAGAAATGAATACGCATAATCATATACCGCACCACTCAACCCGTAAAGACTTAAAAATATACCGCCAAATGCGATTACAATAATCGTCATCACGATACCGACCCAGAAATTCAGCCCGAACGCTGACCTGGCGTAATCCCGCGCGGTTTTTATCTCGTTCGCGCCAAGATTTTGTCCGATTAGAATCGTCGCTCCGACAGCCGTCACATTAAAAAGAATAATAAAAATGTTAATAATCTGGTTCGCTACACCTACACCAGCAACAGCCTGATCGGAGTAGCTACTTAATATAAATGTTGCAAGAATCCCCACGCTCATATGAAGAGAGATTTCAATAAAAAGTGGCCATGTAATATTAAACAGCGACTGTTCTTGATATTTATTTTTTTCTATATTCAATTGAAATCGTTCCTCCTTCACCTATTAATTTTTAAAAATTCCAACAACCTATCATAATTTCTTACCAGTAAAAAAGACCGCCCGAAAATCCGTAATTAAATACACGAACTCTCGCAGGCAGCCATTGGCATCGGTGTTATGTCACTAAAATCTCTCTAGCGTAAGGGTTTGTATTTGATTATTTTCCATTAGAATATTATATCATAGGTGAATTAATTATTTCAATGATTTTTCAATAAATATTTTCCCAGCTGTTGCTGGTCTCTTTATGCATGTAATGTATAATTAACTTTTGACATTATAATCCTAATTTAGCTTTAACATCTTCTGCCGTGAGCCATCCTTCTTTCCTACCTGATTTTCTCCCACTTCTAAACTAGCTAATCACTTCACCGTTGCTTTAAGCTTATCTAGATCAACTGATTTTAAAATTGCATACTCTCCTCGACCATTTCGGGTTCAACACACTGGATTGTTTTCTTTCACTTCATTCCGAACTTCTGTATGGTTTCTTAAATCGGAAACTGGTTTAATCTTTGACATTATATCTTCTCCTTATCATTATCACACGCATTCCAACGTCAACTAACAACTTGCATTAGCACGTTTAGACGCAGCAATTAATTCTAATGATAACGATAAAACAGGACTCCTATTTATAGAAGTCCTGTTTACATCTATGCATGAACAATCCATATATTACTTATTCATCACTTCCTCGATAGCGCGCATACGGCAGTGAATTCCATGTGCGATAATCCAACTGATCTTTCCCTATCGGAGTGGATAAATCATCGAACATCTTCTGGGCAACTTCGAGTTCTTTCGCCGCTTCCTGTTTATCTTGATACATGAACTCATCTGATGCACTTTCTGTTGCCTGATCCACCTTCTCCTCTAAGTTCCGAACGACCATTTCCTGATGTCTGTGAATGGCCTCGCGTGCTTCCGTCACCCAGTCATCCTGCACCGAACGATTCATATCCGTCACATAGGTAAATTCATTATAAATATCCCGGTACACTCGGTCAGCGTTCTCTCGTACATCTCGAATGACCCCCACTAAATCTTCTATTGTTAGTCGCTGCGCCTCCAACGCTTGGGCGCGCTCCGCACCACCGAGCCGCTCATGTTTTAAATAAAACGGGAAGATACTTTTAATCGTCTTACCGACTGGATTAATCGCCATCTGGTTCTCATCCATCCCCTTTGGCTGAATTCCTTGCATCGCAATCCGAGCCGATTCCGGACGAACGATTTCTTTTGGTGGCAAAACCCCATAGCGTAAAAGTTCACGAATTCCTGTGCCGGAAATATTAATCCGATATTTCCCTTCATGCGGACAAGTATGTTCTGTTGCCGCGCTATCACAGCGCGTACAGTAAAACACTTCCTGAAAAAGCCGGATATCGATCCCTAATTCCTCTGGTTTAAACGTATCAAAAATCGTATGAGCTGCATACTTATCATAGAAATCCCCAATTCCAGCATGGTCCCTGCCAATTAATGCATGCGTACAGCCATAGTTTTTCATAATTAAGGCATGGAGCACAGCCTCGCGGGGCCCTGCAAAAATATAAGTTACCCGCAGCGGTGCAAGGATTGTTCTTTCTTTCGGATAATAGGTTTCAAGCACACTACGGTAAGCAAGCATCCGGAACTCATGACGGGTGTATTCCCGTTTCGCCATTTCGACAAGCGGCTGGACAAATAATCCATCCAGCTCCTCCAATGCATTTCGGTGGATATACTCATGTCCTCGGTGCAAAGGATTAGCTCCTGTAATAAAACCTCCTACTGTCGTAAATTTTTTCTCTTCGTAAAAGAGTTTCCATGTATCTTTCGGTTCCATCCTGATTCCTTCAAACGGTCCCCAATGTACACGGCGCAATAATTGAATCGGCCCACCAAGTGCCGTATCCCCCATCCTCCGGTAAATCGCATCTACCCCCGGGTGGCTCCTGTCCGTCGTATCAAATAGATGCAGCGCGCGGAATTCCCGGTCATAATCAAAGATGTCTTCAATTTTAAGGATTGCTACTGCTTCTTTTGTATGATCTGCCAGTGCTATTTCATCGCCAATATTCAAGGATTTGATAATTTCTTTATTTTTATCCCCAATCGGTGCGAAACTTAGTGGAACCGGCCAGACAACCCCGCTCTTTAATCTCCCTTCCGTAAGTACAGATTTATAGTCTCCTTCGCTCATAAACCCCTTGTTTGGTGAAAGTACACCAGTTGCAATCATTTCTAAGGTAATGACGGCTTCGAGATCCACAACAATCGTTGGTAAATACTTTGCCCTTTCAATTGCTTCCTCAAGTGCTTCTCCTATTAACACTTGATTAACTAACTCACCGCCGTGTGGTTGTTGCGGGTAAGTTGTCATCTTTGTTTGATCGATCACCTTTTGACTCATCAGTCTTCCTCCTTATTTATCTCTATCGTTATAACTTATGAATTTAACTAGCACAGTTGAAAAGCCAAAGCTATAGCAAATCAACCCAATCAAACATTCCTGCTGAATAAAGCGCCCCCTAAACATGAACCAAACAGCCGATCGCTTTCATACAGCGTAAGTGTCCGAAACTCACTTCTGGAGGTCCGCAGTCCAGACACCTCTCGCACCTGCTGAGCGGCTGGTGAGCCTCCTCAGGTTGAGCATTAAGGGGCTCACCAAGCCTATCCTCCCGCAGGAGTCTCGAGGTGTCTGGACTGCTACCAGGAAAGGCCATATTGGGATCATCGTTTGATGTGCTGGAAAGGTATTATCCTTATCGTAGCGGAATAATTTCTATTTAAAATAATCATCTCTACCAGTTCAGTTGCCCGGTGGACGGTGACTCCTGCGGGAACAGCACGAGTCTGGAGACCCCTTAGTGCTCAGCCCGAGGAGCTCTAGCAGTGCCTAAGGATGCGCATCCGTCCACCGGGAAACTGAACGGCGATTAAAGAGCGAACCATGAGAACGTGCAAAATACTTATGCTGTATGAAAGCAATCAGCTGCTGGTTTTGCGAAAGGGTAGTTGGTTCGTTCAGGCTGTGAATGTTTAGTTAAGAATATATGATCATACATTCCCTTCTTTAGTTTGCATCCCGGTATCCTGTATTTGCTTTAACCTTTACTTCAGCATAACGGACTGCATTATATTCTTTTGATAGCAAGGTACCTATAATACCAGCAAGAAAACCTAGTGGAACACTGACAATTGCTGGGTTATCGATAGGGAATATCGGTTCCCCAACAAATAATGCCGCTCCCTCTACTGGTGAGAATACACTCGGACTCATCGAAACGAGGATGAGAGCAGAGAATAAACCGGTCAATAATGCGGATACAGCACCAGCCGTATTAAAACGCTTCCAATATACCGTGTATAAAATAACCGGCAAGTTGGCGCTTGCTGCAATGCAGAACGCTAAGGACACAAGAAACGCAACGTTTAAATATTGTGCACCTAATGCAAGCGCAATGGATAGGACGGATACTGCTAAAGAAGCATAACGAGCTGCGAGCATTTGCTCCCGGTCCGTCACTTTTCCTTTTTTAATAATCTCTCCATAAACGTCATGGGCAAAAGCAGACGCCCCGGACAGAACCAGCCCTGCCACAACAGCTAAAATTGTTGCAAAGGCAACGGCACTAATAAATGCAAATAGAATATTCCCCCCAATGGCTTGTGCAAGAAGTGGCGCTGCCATATTACCACCCGGGTTCGCTGCAAGAATCGAATCTTGCCCGACAAATGCAGCCGCTCCAAAACCTAGGAATAAAGTTAAAATATAAAAAAGACCAATTGTCCAGGTCGCCGTAATGACAGAGCTTCTCGCTGTTTTAGCGTCTTTCACCGTGAAAAATCGCATGAGGATATGCGGTAAGCCTGCAGTTCCTAAGACAAGTGCGACCATTAATGATATCGTGCTTAATGGATCGGTATAAAGAACTCCCGGTTTTAGATAATCTGCACCATGGGATGTCGCCGTCTTTACAGCCGTGAACATGGACGAAATATTGAAATTGAAATGGTATAATACTAAGAAAGAAATAATAAACATCCCTGCCATTAAGAGGACAGCTTTCGTAATTTGAACCCAGCTCGTTGCAATCATTCCGCCAAAAAGTACGTAAATCGTCATCATCACACCAACAATAAGAACCGCAATCCAGTAATCAATCCCAAACAGCAGCTGGATTAATGCACCTGCACCGACAAGCTGGGCAATCATATAAAATAATACAATCGTTATCGTACTTAGTGCTGCTGCACCTCTAATCTTCTTTGCATCGAACCTGGCATTGATCATATCGGCAATCGTATATTTACCAAGGTTCCGCAGCGGTTCTGCGACGAGAAACAGGACAACTAAATAGGCAATGAGAAAACCGATACTGTAGAAAAATCCATCAAATCCATTGAGGGCTATCATCCCTGCTATTCCCAGGAATGAAGCTGCAGAAAGATAATCCCCTGCAATTGCCAATCCATTTTGCCAACCAGTCAATCCCCCTCCGGCTGTATAGAAATCCCCAGTGCTTTTCGTACGTTTTGCAGCATAGTAAGTAATGAAAAGTGTTAAGATGACAATAGCGAGGAATAGGATAACGACGGTGGCATCCATCAACGATTACCTCCTTCGTCCAATTGGTCCTTCACTATTTCTTCGGCCATTTCATCGAAGCGGTTGGCTCTTTTTACGTAAATTGTACTTAGCACCCAAGTCATTATAAATTGAGAAAGTGCAAATACCCAAACCCAAGATATATCACCAAAAAATGATGTATTTAGGAATGTTGTATATGACGTCAGAATCGGAAGCGTAAAGTAAAATACCAGAAAGAAAATCGTCATTGGAACAATAAATTTCTTTTTCGCATGCATGAAGTTTTTAAACTGCCGACTTTCCTCCACTTTAACAAAATCGATTGGTTCTTTTTGTTTGCGCGTAACAGTAACCGGTTGTGTGCTCATTAAAAACATCCTCTCTACCTTAATTTTGAAAACGCTTACCAAGAGTATAGATAGTTTTTTTACTTTTGTTGTAAGTTTTTCGCAAATGGTAGATATTTCGGTGTGAATGGTTCGTATACACAGACAACTAGTTATATTTTGAATTTTTTGATTAAAATCTTACTTGCTGAGCGACTGACCGGTATTTTCGTCTGTTTTCTGTCTTTTAAGGTGACATTACTCGTGCCGTTAAACCATGGTGTAATCTCTAAAATATGGTTCAGATTGACAAGATAACTCCGGTGGGTCCGGAAAAATGATTCATCATTCAACTTGGTCTCTAATTCCCTTAATGTCAATTTACTCTTAATGACTTTATCCAACGTATGGATTTCAATCTGTTTCTTATGTGGTACGGCATAATAAATCGATTCAGGCGATAGTACGACCATCCGCTCTCCATCATCGATGAGCAGCTTATCCGTCATAACTTTAGGCTCAGATGCTGATTTATCCAACTCCTTTGAATGCAATGCTTTTCGCAATCGTTTTAGTGCCCGTTTGAAATGGGATTCTTCATAAGGCTTCAATAAATAGTCAATTGCCTCTATATCAAATGCATCCATTGCATATTCATCATAGGCGGTCGTAAAGATGAATAACGGCTGTTTCACTTCGTCTTTCGTAATATATTTGGCTGCTTCGACTCCAGACATTCCGGGCATTTCTACATCAAGAAAAATAACATCTGGTTGATGAAGCTGATATTGCTCGATTAATTCTTCTCCTGTTTCTGCGTGGGGAGACATAATAATATCATCCTCATGCTGCAGCAAATACATCAGCTCTTTTCTTGCCATCGCTTCATCTTCTGCAATCATCGCCCGTATTATCATGGGATCGCCTTCCTTTCCATTTGATTCAACCGCGGTATTTGGAAATACACTTCACTCCCTCCAGCAGGTAAATTTTGAATGGTTAACTTCGCTGACTCACCAAGCAGGCTAATCAACCGCTGATTCACATTATAAATACCAATCCCTCCACTTTTATCTTTGCTCAATGGTTTATGACCGGCATCTTTTAGTATATGCTCAGCAAAGCCATCGCCATTATCACGTACGAGAATAAACACCGTACTCGCTTCAACTGTAACGACAATATCAATTCTTCCATGCTTTGCTTTATGATGCAGACCATGATTGACACAATTTTCCACAAGCGGCTGAATCGTCGATGGCGGGATGTAAATATCCGAAAGATCCTCCGGCCGTTCAAAATGAATGGTCAGCCGGTCGGCAAATCTCGCTTGAATAATCGCGGTATATGCTTCGACATGCTCACATTCCTTTTCCAATTCAACAAGTGATTTCTGTACGAGACGCAAATTAAAGCGCATAAATCCCGCAAGCTTTAAGGTAAGATGTCGCGCTTTTTCTGCATCTTCACGAAATAGGGTAGCAATAAGCTGTAGCGTATTAAATAGAAAATGTGGATTGATCTGCGCTTGTAAATTCCTGAGCTCTGTATCTCTCATATGCATTTTCAACTTCTCAGCATGCAACATCGTCAGTTGGTTCGTAATGAATTGACCAAGTCCTTCAGCCATCGTAATTTCCACAGGGGAAATATGCTGTGGTTTTCTAAAGTAAAAAATAATTAAGCCAGCTTCATCATCTCTTTTAGATATCGGAATCATAATTGCTGCTTGTAACGGACAATTCGCTTCAGGGCATTCCAATTCGTCTTTCGTGTACGTTACCTTCATCGTCTTTGTCGCAATAGCTTCCTTCGCGAGCTTGGAACGAATCCTTTTCTCTGTCTGATGATGATTGCCGATACCCTTATGCGCAAGAACTTCATGGTGATTCGTTACGGAGACAGCAGCAAGATCCAGCCGGTCATAGAGTAAGTCCGCTATTCCCTGGGCCATCCCTTCACTTCCATCCTGCTTCAAATAGGGAATCGCTTCTTCCGCAATCGTTAATCCCTGTTTCGTTGCAAGTGCTGCTTCATTTTCCTGTTCCTTAAGCACAATCCCAATCATCGCAGTAAAAATCGCGATTGCCACACTATTTGACAAAACAAGCGGCAGCCCCACCCAGTCTACCACCCGTACAATATCATATGCATCCGTATAAAAAATGAGTAGCAGCTGCATTTGTAAAACTGGTGGGAAAACTCCGATAAACAATGCTTTTAACGGAGAAATAACTCGCTCATTAGAGAAGAATCTTGCTGTTAACCCAGCCAATAACCCTGTCAGCGGATTCACAAATCCATTCGCAAGCCCGCCAATCCCACCAAGGAATATTAAATGGACACCTGCAATCAGACCCGCACCAAGTCCCACTACAGGACCACCTAATAAACCTGCAATAACGACGGCTACAAGGCTTGTACTAACAATCAGCTGGTGATCCTCCACAGGGAAAATAATAAAATCGACATGCAGCACGTGAGTCTGATCAATGACAATTCCCGTGATTGTGCTTGCAATCGCAAAAATGCCGAATACAATCGCATGCACCATCGTCATTCCAATGTTAAAATTCCGGTCAAGCAGCCGCTTAAATCCCGGTGTTCTCGTTAATACAAATGCAATGACGAGAAGAAGCCCAATCCGTTCAAAGAGAATGATTGTTAAATCTTTCATGAAGCATCACTCCTTGAACGAGTAGCCGACTGTGCTTTTCTGAAAAACGCAGGATAATCCCCTTCATTTTCCGATTGATTCCCCGATGCCAGTGCACCGAGGAAAGCTCCTAGAAATCCAAGCGGAATGGCAATAATACCAGGATTATATAATGGAATAATCGCTTCCCTTCCGATTAAGCCATGCTCTGGATGCATCACATGAGGTCCCAGCACGAGCAGAACGAGTGATACGATCAAGCCGCTTAACATTCCCGCAATGACTCCTGTTCGGTTGAACTTTTTCCAATAAATCGTAAACAACAGCACAGGGAAAATACTTGACGCTGCAACGATAAACGTCATCGATACAAGAAAGGTCACATTCATCGTTTCCAGCCGTAATGCAAATATAGTCGAAAGTAACCCGATTGCGAGAGCCGTCCAGCGCGCTGCGTAGAGCTGCTCTTTTTCTGTTGATTTCCCCTTTTTCCACACCATATGATATATATCATGGGAAAAAGCAGTCGTTGCCGAAATGACAAGACCTGCAACAACAGCAACAATTGTCGTAAAAGCAACCGCGGAGATGAACGCCAAGAGAAAATCACCGCCGACTGCTTGTGCGAGCAATGGAGCTGCCAAATTCCCCGTAGAATCAGTCGCTACCAATGTCTCATAGCCTATTAAAGCGATTGTTCCAAGTCCAAGAATCAGCGTCATCAAATAAAACGTGCCGATGATCCAAGTAGCGCTAAGGAGAGAACGCCGCACTTCGAATGTATTTTTCACAGTGAACAATCGGATTAATATATGCGGAAGTCCTGCAGTACCTAGAATCAGCGCAAGTTGCAAGGAAATTAATTCAATTGTATGATCGAATAAATGCCCCGGATGAAAAAAATATTCCCCAAGCGGAGAGTGTGCTTGTACATCCGTAATAATCGCAGGTATGTTCCAATTATAATTGGATAGGACGATGAGCGATAACAAAAATGTACCTGACATGAGGACAATCGTCTTCACAATTTGCACCCAAGATGTTGCAATCATCCCGCCGAACATAACGTAAATCGTCATCAAACTCCCGATTACAAGTACAGAAATCGAATAATCAATATTAAGCAATAACCGTAACAGGAACCCCGATGCAACAAGCTGTGGTATCATATAAAGAATCGAAATCGTAAAGGCGCCAATCGCCAGCATAAGCCGCATTGAGCTACCTGGAAAACGCGAACAAATGACATCGCCAAGCGAATATTTCCCAAGTCGATGTACAGGCTCTGCAATCAAGAACAGCACAACCAAATAAGATACTAAAAAACCAATTGAATATAAAAATCCGTCATATCCATTGAAAGCGATTGTTCCAACAATTCCAAGGAATGAAGCTGCACTAATAAAATCTCCGGCAATCGCAAGCCCATTTTGAAAACCGGTTAAACTTCCGTCCGCTGTATAAAATATGTTCGTTGTTACACTTCGCTTTGCTGCCCAGTATGTAATGATCAGTGTACAAACGACAATACAAATAAAAAATAAGAAGTAGGTGAGATTCACTAAGTCACTCCTCCTGTATCATTTGCTCTGTCAGCTTATCCAGTTTTTTTGCTTTTAAATGATACAACCAGCCAAGCAGCCAAATCATGATAATCTGCAGAAATGCATATGCCCAAGCCCATGTCACTCCCGGAATAAAACTTTGCCGATTCATCGTCTCAGGGAAATAGATAAGTGATACAGGAAGTAAAAAGTAGAATAGAAAGGCAAAAGAAACCGCCGTCAATATAAAGCGACGCTTCTCACGCCATATTTTTTCATATCCTTTCTCCATGCCCACTCCCCCCTCTCCCTTAGTAAAAAACTGTAAATTTCTTTAATTATGAATATATATGAAGAAGCATAACTTGTAAAGAGGAAAGTTTATGATGTATTAATGGTTTGTAAGATCTCCACCTCTAAACATGAGGGAAACCAAAAAGGGGAAGGTAGGGGATAAAATGAAACTTTATATAGTGGAATGAATTTTATAATTACCGTAGTCGGCTTTTCCATCACCATATGTAGTTGGGAACGAACCAACTCAACTACATATGGTGATGGTGAAGCATTAAATACGTATTATGAAATTCATTAAGTGGAGTTAACAGAAACAAATAAGCCTGGCATTTTTTTATGCCAGACTAACTTTTCCTCTAATCTAATTTTGTTGTCAGTGAATTTAATGAATCTGCTGAAACTGCAACTTCCTCGAACGACTCTCCCAGCAGACCGAGACTCTCACTAAACTGCTGGATCTCATCTGCCATTTTATTGTTTTGTGTATCGGTATCATTCATCGTTAAGACGATTTCTTCAAAATGTGTTTCCGTATCATTAGAATAACGGTTACCCGTTTGTACATCTTCACGTATCTGGTCCAAGGTATTCGTTAAATTACTTACTTGTTCGGTCGTATTTTTAATTAATGAAGCGACATTAACAACTGCGCCTTTCGTCTGATCGGATAACTTACGAACTTCTTCCGCCACAATCGCAAATCCTCGCCCTGATTCACCGGCTCTTGCTGCTTCAATGCTTGCATTAAGGGAAAGCAGGTTCGTTTGTTCGGCCACACCGGATACGAGATTGATTATATCCTGCATTTGCTGCATCACTTTTTCCAATTCTTCTGCATCTGACCGAATCGCTTCAACCGATGCAGTAATACGGTTCATTTTATTCGTAAGCTGACTTAACTGTTGTTTACCTGACGCTGCCTTATTTTTTGCTGATTCGGATAAGCTAGAGCCCTGTTTCACTAAAACTACAATATCGTCGGATTGGGCAATTAATTCTTCCATCGTTGCATTCGTTTGCTGGGAAATTGCTGCTAGTGTTTCGGACGTATTTTCAATTTCCAAGCGGATGTTCTGTTTTGCTTCAGCTATTGTCTGCTTCACTCGCGCCATCTCTTCTTCATATGCTTCAAGTACCAACTGTTCTTCCAAATTGATAATTTTACTGACTGCCCGAAAGGCGAGAATTGATTCTTTCCGGTCCGGCACTTGCTCATCAATAATATCAATCAACGAATTCAAAATATCTTGGAAGGCTGCCAAATACCATTTCGCCTCTAAACCAATTTTGACATGGACATGGGCAACGATATGACGTTTTTTAACATATTCCGCATCTATTTCACCCGTAAACATTTCAACAATATGACGTCTTAGCGTCTGCTTCAACCGTTCGATCGAGCTATAATGATTAATAATATGAATTAAAGATGCTTCTTTTTCCAGGTTCGAATAAAATTGGTCAATAATCGGCACAATTTTTTCCATTACATATGGTTGCAAAGCATGTAGTATTTGTAAATCATCTGTTGTAAGTCCTATCATCTTAATTTGATGATCCATTGCACTATTCGGCTCTGCTTTTAAGCTAACGTCATGAATTTCCCCATTAAAAATCAGCTCTCTTGTCTTTTCTTTTCTTCGTAGCATAAACATGCTGTCTCTCCCCCAAACTCATCTATGTAACTATCCTACTATAAGCAGACATAGATTCCAACACAATTTAGGTATTATCACTCTGTTTATCTTAACATAATAAAAAAACACATGAATGGATATCCATTCATGTGCCCATTTTTATCATCGTTTTAAAATCTCGCCAATCAGTGAGTCGCTCTATTTCCAGTTCTTGATTATAGGATTGATCTTTGACAATTAACCCGGTTGGTGTGTGGAGTAGTGTATTCAAGACAGCCGGTTTATCATCCACATAATAATCCAATTCAAGCTCTTCAATTATTTTTATTTTTTCCTCATCTTGCATCCCATAGAAAAAGCGTTCATCAGCAACAGGAAATCCTTTTTCTTTCATCCATTTCCGCGTCCGGATACCGTGTTCTTTCGGTCTTGCGGTTATATAGTAAATTTCGTGTCCCTCTTCGGCCAATTCAACTAAAACCTCTTTCGCTCCGGGAAAAGCTGGGCAATCGGTATAATAGATTTCTTCTAAAGAACGATTCCACATTTCTTTCCCTTCCACATCGGTCAGTCCGAATGGCTCATGAATTTCCACCCGTTTAATTCCTTTAAAAATGTCTAATGATAAATCCTGTTTCAGCCGCTTTGTATAAATACGAAAGGCATGTTCTCGTAAATTAATTAACGTATCATCTATATCGAAACCAAATTTCATCTCGTAACCCCTCAATCTTTATATATTGGATAACCAATATATTTCAAATCTCTGCCAACTGGAATAAATGCTGTATTGGTTAGTTCAACCGCATCTTTCATCAAATCGACCCCAGTTCCTTCCAAAAAAGTTGGAGCATTTGTCCCACCCACAAGCTTAGGAGCAATATAAAGAACCACTTTATCAATTAATTTATGTTCAAGAAACGAAGCATGAATATTCCCGCCACCTTCAATCATCACAGAAGATATTCCTTCTTCCCCTAATCGTTCTATGACTTCATGCGGATTGACAGTACGCTTACCGTTTGTCACAAAAATACGCACACCCGCTTTTTCCAATTCCTTTTTCTTTGTTTCGTCATGTGCAAGACTCGTAAATATCCATGTCGCTGCTTTTTGATCCGTTACGAGCTGATAATCAAGCGGGATTTTTAAAGTGGAGTCAAGCACGATCCGAACGGGATTTCTTCCATTCGGAATTCGCGTTGTAAGCGCTGGGTTATCTTCTAGCACCGTATTGATTCCTGCCAGGATGCCCATGTTCTCATTACGGAGGTGGTGAACATCATGTCTTGCTTCCTCTGAAGTAATCCATTTACTGTCAAGCATGTGTGTGGCGACTTTACCGTCCAGCGTAATTCCTGCTTTCAATGTTAGAAATGGCTTTTTTTCCACAATAAATTTATTGAACACTTCATTCATTTTTCGAGCCTTTTCCTCAAGAACTCCCGTAACCACTTCAACGCCGGCATTCTCCAAGATTTTTACGCCACTTCCAGATACTACGGGGTTCGGGTCAAGTGTCGCAATGACCGCTTTTTTAATCCCAGCTTCTACAATTGCTTCAGCACAAGGACCAGTTCTGCCATGGTGGGAGCATGGCTCAAGCGTGATGTAAATCGTACCACCACGCGCGAGATCTCCTGCCATTCGTAATGCATGAACCTCTGCATGCGGTTCTCCCGCTTTCAAATGGGTGCCGACTCCGACGATCCGGTTGTTATTCACAATGACTGATCCAACAAGCGGATTTGGATCGGTCTGACCTTTCATAGCCCGAGCGTTCGAGAGAGCAAGGTCCATATAAAATTCATGATTAGTCATTGGGGCAAGTTCCCTCCGCTCTCATATGACCGGATTTTGCAATTTTCGTTTCTAAATATTTCTGATTGTATTCCGATACGTCTCCCCACAACGGTGTCCTGCCTGCAACATGCATCCCAGAATTCCGTAATGCTTCTAATTTCTCTGGGTTATTCGTAATTAAGGTGACCGGCTTTGTACGTAAGCTCTTCAGCACGGTAATCGCGTCATCATAATTACGCAGATCATTATCGAAGCCTAGACTTTCATTCGCTTCGACCGTATCAAAACCATTTTCCTGAAGGACATATGCCATTGCTTTACTGAATAAACCAATTCCCCGTCCTTCGTGATTTGCCAGGTAGAATAGCGCACCTGCGCCATGCTCCTTAATCCGCTTCATGGATTCTTTTAATTGGAAACCACAGTCGCAACGTTTACTTCCAAAAATATCGCCCGTATGACAAATGGAATGCAAGCGAATTAATGCATCGTCTGCTTCTTTAAAGTCACCGTAAACAAGGACACTCGATTGCTGTTGTTCCGCAAGATTTGCAGACGCCAGATGATCAATGATTTTCTCATAATCCTCCGTAACTTCATCGTAATTCAACCAGGAGTACCACCGAAAGACGACTGTTTCCCCGTATAAATTAACCGGGAGCTGGATTGGTCCGACCAAATAGATGGCCTGATCTTGCTTTTTAATTAATTGTATTTTATCTTTTAAAAGCGCAAAGGCTTTGGATTCTGATTTAACATCTGCCATATTTCTTTTCTCCTTTCACTACTTATCTTAGTATAGTGAAATAATTATCGAGCTTCAATTTATCTTTCTCGGAAATCGATTCTTTTATCACACATTAAATATGATGTTTCACTTTATGACAGACCTACTCCATTCCTTTTCCAAATATACCGTAGAAAAATAACTTCGTCAGATCTTCTGTAAGCGGAAGAAGTGATGATGCTATATCTTCCCTCCTCATATGATCAGCGAACATCTGAATATACAGCATGATTGCCTCATCAGAAATCGACTTATCGATATAGCCTTGTTCCTTCCCTTCCGCAATTAATTCCAAGAACTGCGGAAGAGCTGTTTCTGTATAAAACTTCATTATATAACTGTCTTCCTGCATATAGTTTTTCATAAAGTACTCGAGAAACTCTTCATTTATTTGATTGGCAACCAATGTTTTATCAAAAATCATCGTTTTGACCTTTTCTGGGAAAGGTATTTTGCTATTGAATAACCTTAAATACTCTTCCCATACTTGATGGACGTAATAGCGATATACTTCCCCGATTAAATTATCTTTGCTCTCGAAATAATTATAAATTGTCACCTGAGATACATCTGCAACTTTTGCAATCTCAGAAACGGAAACTTTACTTATCCCATTTTTCAAAAACAATGATAAGGATGCTTCTAATATGTTGTTCTTTTTCAATGCTTTTCTTCGCTCAAAGCCATTCATCGCTTTCACCTCCTCATTAGTTTAATAAAATTTATGAAATATAACAAATAGAATAGTTCAAATCTATTGCATGCTTCAGGAGTTTTCTATATTATGAACTATGAGATATAAAATATTTCAAAACTTTTTTATAACCATTTTAGAGAGGATGAGCATCTTGTCGGTGGTAGAAGTTAGAAATCTTTATAAGAAATTCGGTAAATTCCATGCGCTTAATGGAGTCGATTTAACATTGAACCAAGGGGAAATATACGGTTTTATTGGACCTAATGGCGCCGGAAAGTCCACTACAATTCGAATATTGCTTGGCATTTTAAAAGCCTCAGGAGGAAGGGCGTCGATTTTCGGAAAAGACACTTGGAAAGATGCGGTGGAGATCCATAAACGACTCGCCTATGTTCCTGGTGATGTGAATCTTTGGCCGAACTTGACTGGTGGTGAGGTGATCGATTTATTTGTTGGGTTAAGAGGTGGGGATACTAAAAGAAAACGAGAAGAATTGCTGGAGCGATTTGCATTGGATCCGTCGAAAAAATGTCGTACCTATTCGAAAGGAAACCGGCAGAAGGTTGCATTAGTTGCAGCTTTTGCATCTGATCCAGAGTTATTTATTTTTGATGAACCGACTTCTGGACTTGATCCGTTGATGGAACAAGTTTTCCAAGAATATGTTCAAGAAGCGAAAGATGCAGGAAAAACAGTTCTCCTTTCCAGTCATATTTTATCGGAAGTAGAGAAGCTCTGTGACAGGGTCGGAATCATTCGCCAAGGTGAAATTATTGAATCAGGAACATTAAGTGAACTAAGGCACTTAACGCGCACAAACTTATTGGTCGAGACAAAGAAACTTATCCCTCTGATTGGTGAAGTAAAAGGTATTCACAATGTGGGAGAGGATGGACAGACGCTGAGCTTTCAAGTAGATGCTGAAGAGCTTGATTCAGTCATCCGGCACGTCAGCCAATATGGAATCCTGAAATTGGAAAGTGCCCCTCCAACATTAGAAGATTTATTTATGCGCCATTACGAGCATAAGCAAGAAACGAATACAGGAGGGAATTCCTAATGTTCCCCTCCACGTCTTATAATGTTGGTTCCTTAATTAAATTTACGATAAGAAAAGACCGCATCCGGATTCCGCTTTGGCTCATTGGTATTATTTTCTTTACTGTTCTAATTCCTGTTGCGCTTGATGATATGTTTCCAACGCAAGAAGAGCGAGATGTTATGGCTGAAACGATGGCAAATCCGGCAATGACCGCAATGGTCGGTCCAGGTGATATTGAAAATTACACAATCGGTGCGATGACGACACATAATATGTTGCTGTTTACAGCAGTGGTTGTTGGATTAATGAGTATCCTGCTCGTTATCCGGCATACGCGCACTGAGGAAGAAGATGGTCTTTCTGAATTAATTCTTGCGCTTCCTGTCGGTAGATTAGCGAATTTAAACGCGACACTTTTTGTTTTAACCGTAACACATATCATTCTAGCTCTTATTTCTGGTTTTAGTTTATATGCTTTAGGTTTAGATAGTATGGATCTGGAAGGTTCCTTATTGTATGGGGCCGTATTAGGTGGGACCGGAATCTTCTTCACCGGAATTGCGGCAGTATCCGCCCAGATTTCGGAAAGCTCTCGGGGTGCAACTGGATTATCGATCGCAGCATTGCTCCTCGCTTATTTCATTCGTGCCATTGGCGATGTGAGTAATGAAACATTATCCCTTTTCTCACCGCTCGGGCTTGTTACCCGTACCGAAGCTTATTCGACTAATGTGTGGTGGCCAGTGTTGCTTCTTGCCGGATTTTCTGCTTTATTGTTTTTACTTGCTAATTATTTAAATGCAATTCGTGACTGGGGAGCTGCCTTTCTTCATGCCCGCGCTGGAAAGACATATGCCTCACGTTTTCTACAAACACCGATTGGACTTTTTTTCCGTACACAGCGCACGGCTTTTATTTCCTGGGGAATAGGTATGTTTGTTTTAGGCTTGTCTTATGGTTCCATCATGGGAGATTTAGAATCATTCTTTCAGGGGAATGAGCTTTTAGAACAAATGCTGGTAGCTGAGGAAGGTTATTCTTTAACCGAACAATTCATCCCAGCATTGATGATTGTAATGGGAATACTCGCTACCGTTCCACCGATTATCGCAATGAATAAATTAATCGGTGAAGAAAAGAAAAATCGAACCGAGTCGATTCTTGCTGCCCCGGTATCACGTGGGAAGCTGATGGCGAGCAATTTAGCCATCGCTGTAATGAATGGTTTTATTATGATTTCTTTATCAGGAATCGGGCTTTTTCTTGCTGCAGAAACTGTGATGGAGGATGGATTTTCCTTTGGAATGATATACGGGGCTTCTCTCGTATTTTATCCGGCGATGCTTGTCATGATTAGCTTTTCCGCGTTCTTAATTGGCTTTGCACCAAAACTTACCGGCTTAATTTGGGTATATGTCGTATTTTCCTTTATCACGAATTATCTCGGCGGGCTGCTGGACTTCCCGGCATGGGTAGAGAAGCTTTCTCCTTTTGGTTACATCCCATCGCTTCCAGTCGAAAATATGGAATGGGCACCAATTGTCATGCTATCCCTAATAGCCATTATCTTAGCAATACTAGGATTTATCGGTTACCAGAAGAGAGATATTGCAGGTTAGTGCGGGACAGTGGGGTCAGAGTAAATGTCCCAGTTCTTTTGGGATCGTTGCTCTGATTTTTTTGTTGTTTTTAGGATAGACCCGAGGGAATTCGGATATTTAAAGGTTTGGGTTTGGTAACTGTGTGGTCTTACATCCTTTAAATGCAGAACTTCCTTGTTAACAGAATAAAATCTGGGACATTTGCTGACCCCATGTCCCACTTAAATCATAGCATAGGTTGACTAGGATTTATGACTTGTTTCTTGACATTTAATATGTTTTATCATAAATTATATACATGAGCATGTGTTCATATATTGAGATGAATTAGTGAATAGATGGAGGAGCTGAAATGATGATGGAGGAGCAAGAACGGGAACAGTTATTTACGGAAGATACGGAGCATTTGGATGAAGAGACATTGTTTGTCGTGTCACAAACGTTTAAAGCATTGAGTGATCCGACACGCATTCGAATCTTGAATTTATTATGTACAGGGGAACATTCCGTGAACGATATTGCAGAAACATTAAATTTAAGTCAATCCAGTGTCTCCCATCAGTTACGTTTCTTGAAAAATTTACGATTGGTTAAATACAGAAGAGCTGGGAGAACCTTATATTATTCAGAAGATGACGAGCACGTTATGAATTTATTGAAGCAAGCAATCAAGCATGCTTTACATCATTGATGGAGGAGGAACTTGAATTGGGACACAATCATGCACATGATCATTCGCATGGTGCAAATAAAAAAGTTTTACGGATAAGTTTTATTATCATTTCTCTCTATATGATTGTAGAGGCGGTTGGCGGGTTTCTTACAAATAGCCTTGCCTTACTGGCCGATGCGGGTCATATGTTAAGTGACGCCATCTCCCTCGGCATTGCCTTAATCGCTTTTACACTCGGTGAAAAAGCAGCGAACTATAGTAAAACATATGGTTATAAACGTTTTGAAATATTAGCCGCCGTCCTTAACGGTGTAACACTCATTATCATTGCCGGTTATATTTTCTATGAAGCAATCGGACGTTTCCAAAATCCGCCTGAAGTTGCTTCAACAGGGATGTTAGTCATTGCAATAATTGGGCTGTTCATTAATATCCTTGTCGCTTGGATCATGTTTCGCGGCGGAGATGTGGAAGATAACTTGAATATGCGCGGAGCATACTTGCATGTCATCAGTGATATGCTCGGTTCGATTGGTGCAATTATCGCCGCTCTGCTTATCATTTTCTTTAACTGGGGCTGGGCGGACCCGCTCGCAAGCGTTATTGTCGCTGCCCTCGTCCTTCGCAGTGGTTACTATGTTACAAAATCGGGACTCCATGTTCTAATGGAAGGAACACCGGATAATGTGGATATGGAAAAAGTGGTAAAAACCATTCAAAATGCTAACGGTGTTCAAGGCGTTCATGACTTGCATGTCTGGTCGATTACAAGCGGATTGAATGCTCTTTCCTGTCACGCGGTTGTTGACGAAGAAATGTCCATCGCGGAAAGTGAGGCGTTGCTCCGCCAGATTGAGCACGACTTGGAACAGCAAAATATTCACCATATGACGATTCAGCTAGAGACAATTGCACATTTACACGACAATTCAATTCTTTGCAAGATGCAGCCGGAATCACCGGGACATCACCACCATTAATAAAGGAAGTCCTTTAGATAAGGGCTTCCTTTTTAATCTAAAATTACTTTATATTAATTATACATATCAGACACACAGATTGTTATTTTACAAGACTCTTTTTCTTCATGTTTCCGACATAAAAAACCCCTTGATAGATTAAATTAGACAAAAGAATTATTCTGTTGTTTAATAGTGCTTTACAACTTTGCGTATTCCATGTTATATTGACAATTATTTTAAAAAAAGGGGGATTATAAAATGGAACATGGTGCAACTTCAATTGTATCTCTCATGATCGTTACGGGTGTTGCGTTTTTCATTCCAATTCTGCTCGAACGATTGAAATTAAAAGTGATACCGATTGTGGTAGCAGAAATTATTGCTGGAATCATCATTGGTCAGAGCGGCCTGAATCTGATTGATGTCGATAACGCATGGCTTACTCTGCTATCCAGTTTAGGTCTTATATATTTGATGTTTTTAAGTGGTTTGGAAATTGACTTTAACTCCTTCCGTGTGAAGAAGGGGAATAACTCTGGGAAGTCGAAGGAAATTAATCCCTTCCTCGTCTCAAGTACTATTTTTGTCTTTATGTTAGCTCTTGCTTACGGATTCTCTTTAATACTTGTTTCTCTTGGGATGATTGATGATCCGTATTTCATGACGATTATCTTATCAACGATTTCCTTAGGTGTTGTCGTACCGGTACTAAAGGAAAGGAAAGTGCTGAATACAAAATTAGGGCAAACCGTATTGCTCATCGCAGTCATATCTGACTTTGTCACGATGATTTTGTTTGCTTATTATTTAGCTGTAAAAGACGGAGACACGACGATTGTCTGGTGGATCATTCTGCTTGTTGCCCTCGTATTTATGCTTTATTTCATACTGAACTTTTACCGAAAGAAAACGAACATGGCATTGATTGATGCGCTAAAAAGAGGGACAGCGCAAATCGGAACGCGCGGTATCTTTGCATTAATCCTATTATTCGTAGCTTTATCGGAAACAATGGGCGTAGAGAATATCCTTGGCGCTTTCTTAGCCGGAGTTGTTGTGTCATTGCTTTCACCAGACAGAGAGTTCGTCCATCAGCTAGATAGTTTCGGCTATGGATTCTTGATTCCTATCTTCTTTGTTATGGTTGGGGTGGAGTTTGATTTCGGTTCTTTACTGGAAAACCGCAGTATTTTGCTGCTCATCCCGGTTGTGTTAATATTTCTTTTCCTGACACGTAATCTGCCGACATTGCTTCTTAAACGCTGGTTCTCTTGGAATGAAGTGTTCAGCTCAGGAATGTTACTGACATCCACTCTTAGCCTTGCAATTGTGGCCGCTACCGTATCGCTGCAAATGGGAATCATTTCAGAGGGAATGAACAGCGCGATTGTACTCGTTGCGATTTTAACCTGTTTTACTTCACCGATATTATATGCAAGAATATTGCCTGAAGTAGAGGAAACAGAAAGAAGCTTAGCTATTATAGGTGCTAACCGTGCGGCACTCCGAGCAAGCCTTAACTTTCAAAAGAGTAATTATAAGGTAACGATTTTTTCCGAGAAGCAAGGGAAGTTAAAATCAGAATCAGATAGCGAATTTCCGATCATTGAAATGAACAACATGACGTTGGAAAAGTTAATCGAAATGAATCTCTTTGAATCCTTCGATGGGATTATAGTTGCAACGAGTAATGATAATTTCAACGTGGAGATTGCCAATTACGCGAATGCAATCGGCTATGAAAACATCATTATCCGAATTGAAGAGCCGACATTGAATAAACAATATACAGATATGGGATTGGCGATTTATTCGAATGCATTCGCAGGAGAAATGGTGTTAAAAGCGATGGTGCATAGTCCGAGTCTTGTGCGTCTATTAACGGATAATGATGAGATTATTCGTGAATTTGTTTTAGATGGTATGAGATATGACCGGATACCGCTTCGTAAGCTGCCATTCTTGGGTGATACGCTTATCCTGTCCATTTATCGCGGGGAACGGGCGATTACACCGAATGGAGATACGATTTTACAACAAGGTGACCGTTTGATTATTAGCGGCAGCGGAGATTCGATGGAAAAAGTGGCAGAATATTTATAAAGGGAATTATTCCCTTAGCGTGATGGAGATACTGAGTGTAGACTTCATCACGCTATTTTTCTTCAGCGGATTGTGTATAACCAATATATTTATTTTTTTAAATACCAATCAAGAAATGTCGCTTTTTCTATTACGTTCAACAAGCAAAGGTCATCCACTTGTTTCTCCAATTTCTTATATTCATCTGGAAATTCTGACCGTACATCTATTTTTACATAAGGAAGCTTTTCCTGCGCTTTTTGAGAGCGTATATTAGTTAACTTGGCACCAGCGAAGACATATTCCATATTAAGTTCTGTAAAGGCAGTATATAGAATAGCTTCTTTTGCTAATTCATTATACCCTTTCCCCCAATAAGGATGACCGATCCACGTACCGATGTGACAAGTCTTTTTCACGTTATCTATTTCTTTTAAGGTTATTACCCCGATTAACTCATCATTTTCATTCAGGATTACTCTCGAATATTGTTTTCCTAATCGTTCATTCTCTTGCACAAATTCAATAAATTGAATTGTTCCATCGATTGAGGTTTGATCATTATTCAGTCCTAATGATTCCCTAACCTGTGGAGCTTGCGAGAGCGAAGATATTGTTTTTGCATATTTTTTATCATGGGGAGCTAATACTATCTTTTTCATTTATAACCCTCCAGCATAGAATTTTAATTTAATAAAGATGATTGTTGCTTTAACTTCTTAATCTCTATATCAATCATTGAGAGATCAAGTCTTTCAAAAAGCGGATGCACATTCGCTATTGTAGATGTTAATTTGTCTAACGGTTCCCATTTTAAAGCTGGCAGTTGTAAGAGCTTCTTAATTTCATCACTTGAAAACGGCAGAAATGGACTTAATAATTGTGCTATATTCGCAATGATATAAATACAAGTAATTAACGTATCTGCACATGCATCAGCAGATTCGTTTACTTGAACCCACGGTTTTTGTGTATCGAAATATTTATTCGCTCCACGGATAAATTCGAAAAGTGATTCTAAAGCTTGTTTGAAATGACCAGCTTCAATCAGCGAGCCAATTTGAGGATACAGCTTTTGAACGTCGTCTTTAATCTTATGGTCAACCTCCCCATCGGGCACGTTTCCTCCAAAAGATTTCTCGATAAATTTTAATGTACGATTTATCAAATTTCCGTACGCACCTAATAATTCGGCATTATGACTATAGACGAACTCTCTCCACGAAAAATCTGAATCTCGATTCTCTGGTGCATTTATCGTTAAGAAATACCTGATCGAGTCGGGATGATACGTTTCCAGTATTTCAGGTATCCATACTGCCCAATTTTTACTTGTAGATAGCTTTTTCTTCTCAATGGTCACATACTCATTGGAGATGATCTGCGTTGGTAATCCACTTTCCCCGATCCCTAATAATATTGACGGCCAAATGATGGAATGAAATGGGATATTATCTTTTCCATGTATATAATAAGACTTTGTATCTTTACTCCAAAAAACAGAATCATCTTTATTATTATTTTCAGCCCAAATTTTACTAGCAGAATAATAGCCTGAAACAGCTTCAATCCACACGTAAATCCTTTTGTCTTCATAACCAGTAACAGGAACCGGAACACCGATTGATAAATCCCTTGATACTGCCCGATCAGGCAGCCCCTCTTTTAGATATCTCTCCGATAAGCTAATTGCATTACCACGCCATAATCTTTTATCTTTGGCATTCTCCACATATTCCTGCAACTTGTCCTGAAATGCGCTTAATTTGAAATAGAAATGTTCTGTGTTTCTCGTTGTCGGAGGCTTCTCGCATACCTTACATTTTCTTTCTAACAGATCTAAGGGTTCCAAGATTTTTGAACAATGATCGCATTGATCCCCTCTGGCTTCCTTCCCGCAATTTGGACAGAGACCTTCTACAAATCGATCAGGTAAAAACTGCTCACAGGTATTGCAATAAGCCTGCTCAACTTCTTTTTTATAGATTTTTCCATTCGTTAATAGCTTTAAAAATATCTCTTGAACAATTTCATGATGTCGTTTTGCATCTGTTCGTATATAGCAATCATAAGTGAACCCAAGTTTCTTAAAGCTTTCATTAAACTCCTGATGATATTTATCCGCTATTTCCTCCGGCTTGACCCCTTCCTGCTTCGCTCTAATTGTGATTGGTGTTCCATTACAATCACTGCCAGAGACGTATAGCACATGATCTCCCTTCATTCTATGATAACGCGCCAGGATATCCCCAGATAATAAACTTGCAATGTGTCCAATGTGCAACGAACCATTTGCATAAGGCCAAGCTCCACCAATCAATACATTCATTTCATTTCCTCCTTAAAAAAATGCATATAAAAAACCCCATCCCCAGATAAAATATTATCCAAGGACGAGGTTATACCCGTGTTACCACCTTTATTCACTAATCACTCACATGATCAGCCTCAACAAGTACGGAACATGATTTTATGTTCTTATACCCTGACATTTATAACGAGTGCCAACTCTCGTCACAGCCTAACCCTTTCAGCAAGTTCAGCTGTGCAGCTCAGAGACCATATTCAAACAATTTATTCCTGCTTCTTTTCACCTGCCGAAGCTCTCTGTAAAGGACTTAAATTGATTTACTCTTCTCATCAATGCTTTTGTTATACATAATTATTATACTTAATTATATAGTTTACACATTTTTTATTTTAAAGCAACACCCAAAATTAATCTCTATTTTAATTATAGGACTCGTTTACATACTATTAACATTGGCAAACCATTAAAGTATTCCCGTCAGGATCTTTAAAATTAAAATAATGATTATGTTCAATTTCGGTAATTAAATTAACTCCTTTATTACTCATAAAATGAAATGCTTCCTCAATATCTTTTGTGTTGAAATGGAACGCTGGAGTTTTAAATATTCTATCCTCTGAGTAAATCTTGCTATCTAATACAATCCCTGTCCCTTCCATAGGAATAACGTAAAGATGGTCAAATAGAATTTCCCCTTCTGCTTTTACTCCTAAGATATCGCAGTACCAATCTCTCGCTTTTTCAATGTTGCTTACTGGGATAAATACTGTTCCAATTTGTTTTAAGATAGGATTTTCCATCAAATACCCCCTTAGGTGAATATCCTTTTCGATAAGCCCAATTAATTTAATAATGGAATGAATTTCATAATTACCAAAGTCAGCTTCACCATCACCATATGTAGTTGGGAACGAACCAACTCAGCTACATATGGTGATCGTGATGCATTAAATACGTATTATGAAATTCATTAACTTGGTACCATTTCTCTCAAAATAAGCTCTGTTTTCAAGCTCAAACGCAAATAACTTCTCATCATCTGACTCTCGTAATTTCTCAATTGTTATATTCATTATCTACCATACCGCCTCGTCAAAACTATTATTTATTATAGATGGGCTTCTATCCACTTCTTCAGCTTCTCTGCATAAATTGCCCTTTTTTCGGGCTTTGTTTGCAATCCTCTTGTCAGGTAAAAAAAATCTCGCTTATATCTCGGATAAACATGGAGGTGATAATGCCAAACATCTTGACTTCCTGCTGGCTCATTATGTTGTCGCGTGGTAATACCATCACAACGATATGTATCTTTCATTGCAAAGGCAACAATTTGAGCGGCTTGATGAATTTCGCCTGCATACTCTTTAGGAAGTTCATATATGTTTTCAACATGTTGATTAGGCACAATTAGAACGTGTCCTTTATTATTTGGCCACGATTTACTAGCTATGAAGGCGGTTACATAATCATTTTTGAATATCACATCTTCTTGTTTTGTTCCATTATTAGGTACATCTAGACCCGATATGACTCGGCAAAATGGGCATTCATATCCTTTTGGCATATGTGTTATTGGTTTTATCATATGTCTCTAGCTCCTATAAGTCTTTACCATTTTTTTATTTATAGCTATTGGTCCATTACTGTCTCATTGAAATGGCAACCATGATCACAACGCTTTCTCAAGAATTATTTTCGCTTCACCAGCTTTATCCGTATAAGTCCCAATCACATCAGACCCTAGCATCCTTACTATATTTCCCGGTCAGTAACCCAGCTACAAGCGGGAAAAATTGAACAAACGAAATATTGTTATCCGTTGCATATGGCAATAATTCCTTTTCAGCACTGCGATAAATAATGACTTGCACACATAGAATCAAAAATAAAATAATCGTCATACATAAGATTAAAAGGCCAAAAAGGATTAAAATAGTAAATTCCTCCTTCACACCTTTATGATACGTTAATTCCGTTTTTTGTAAATACTTCTTTTTAAAAATATGCTTATCATTTTAATACAGTTTTCACACTTTTGTATTATAATCAATGAATGTGTGAATATATATTGAAGGTAGGGAAAAAATTTGAAGTTTAAGATGAATGAACAAGGATTTGAGTCAAGCTTTGAATTTGGCGAGCTAAAAGTATCGGGGCAGAGTCAATATGGTTATCGACCGTTTCAATTAATGATTTCTTCTATCGTTGGTTGCAGTGGTGGCGTGTTAAGAAATATACTCGAAAAAATGCGCTTGTCATATGATGATATTACAATCGAGGCGGAAGCAACACGAAATGAAGAAAAAGCAAATCGAATTGAAAAAATCCACTTGACTTACACGATAATTGGAGAGGATATTCCACAAAAGAAAGCTGAAAAAGCGATTCAGCTTACACGTAAAAACTGTGCAATGCTGCAATCTGTAGTAGATAGCATTGCGGTAACAGAAGAAGTGCACCTGAAATCTCCGCGTGATTAATAGTTAAACTCAGAAATTATTTTATTGTCCCCCATATTTGTTGATATGGGGGCAATAACTTTCTATGTATCTTTTAAAAGTCCTTCGATGATAACGGCAGAAATAATTTGATCCCTCGATCATTGAACGGAAGGAACTTGCTATCCGTAATCAAGTGGCTAATATAACCGGCAAGACATGTATAATAAACACCCTGTATTCCAAGAGACTCATCCAGCTTCAGTGCAATATAACTAAAGAATATCACTCCGATTATCGAATGGGTATAACTTCGATGGGGAACAAATGAAGCAATTAACATGTAGATTCCAAAGAGAATCAACCAAATTTCCTGAAGCGAAATACCTCCAGCAATGACTCCTACACTTGTGAGTGTGAGCATATGCTTCTGTTTTAACTTTGAAGAGATTGCCAGCATGGCAAGTCCTATTCCCATTCCCAGGTATTGCCGATTATCTTCCCCCTCAAAAAAGCTGTAAATAATCATTAATAGCCCAATAAGCTGTGCAATCGACCGCACGAATTTATGGGATAAAGTAATTTTTCCACGTAGCTTCCCATCAATGTCCAAGTCTGGAACTAAAGCCGAAACACTCCCTAACCCGATTAACAGAATGGTTACGGAAGGATCTGCCTGAACCATATTTGCTGCAACGAAGCCTATTGCTCCGCCAACTGTTGCATGTGCTGTACCATTCATCTTGCTGCTCCTTTATCTGCGTTGTTATTTTTTATGCATTCGAATGAATTTCATAATTACCAAAGTCGGCTTTCCCATCACCATATGTAGTTGGGAACGAACCAACTCAACTACATATGGTGATGGTGAAGCATTAAATACGTATTATGAAATTCATTAATTCATTTATTTTAATACAAAACAAAAACTTTTTTATCCTGACCTCTCACCATCATAATTTTCAGCTCACCCGGATATAATTCAATAATGGACATACTTCTTTTACTCGTTCGATATTGAAATAGGATGTGGATACATGAAATCAAAACCCTTTCTTAAAATGATGCTGTTTTTCATCGTTATTATAATTGTTGCAAGTCTTCCGTCCGTATTCCCGGAGGAACCCTTGTTCTTAGAAGCATCAAAGGAGGATCATTCAATGACGCTGGCTGAAAATAAAACGTTGGAAGAAAAAATCAATAGCCTTTTAGAAAATGAACAGCTTGACGGAGCTGTCGTTGGAGTCACTGTGAAACAAGCTGCGAATGGAGATTTATTATATTCCCATAATGGAGACATTCGCCTTCACCCGGCGTCCAATATGAAATTACTTACTGGAGCTGCTGCTTTAGAAACGCTTGGGTCTGATTATCAGTTCCAAACTGAAATTTTATCAGATGGAGAGCTGAATGGGAATACATTACATGGTAATTTGTTTATAAAAGGAAAAGGAGACCCGACATTATTAAAGTCTGATCTCAATCAATTTGCTAGAGAACTGAAAGCCCAAGGGATTGAAACCATCGATGGCGACCTAGTTGGTGACGATACATGGTACGATGATGTGCGACTTTCTCAGGACTTGAACTGGTCGGATGAGCCATTTCATACTGGAGCTCAAGTTTCTGCTTTAACACTTTCACCGAATGAAGATTATGATGCTGGAACAGTGATTGTTGATGTGATGCCTTCCGAAAGTACAGAAGGAAAAGCTCAGGTTCGGGTAAGTCCTGAAACGGATTATGTTACGATTGTAAATCAGACACAGCTCGTGCAAGCAGGAGGGGCACAAGATATTTCAATTGAACGAGAGCATGGGACGAATCGTATTATCGTAGAAGGAACGATGCCTGTAAATGGAACGTTGTCACGTTCCTGGGTCTCGGTATGGGAACCAACCGGGTATGTCCTTGCCGTATTCCGTGACGCTCTAGCTGAACAGGGAATTCAATTTACAGATGAATCTCGTAATATGTCGGGAGCAACTCCTGAACAAGCTCAGGTCGTTGCTAGCAAAAAATCTATCCCACTTTCTGAGTTGCTCATTCCTTTTATGAAATTAAGCAATAATGGGCTTGGAGAAGCTTTAACGAAGGAAATGGGGAAAGTAATGCGTGGGGCAGGCACTTGGGATAAGGGACTTGAAGTAATAGAAGATGTCGTGACGGAAATTGGTGTAGAGCGAGAATCCTTCCTCCTTCGTGACGGTTCAGGAATGTCGCATAAGACACTGATTTCAGCAAATAATATCACGCATATTTTATATAATATTCAGAGCGAGAACTGGTTTGACGTATTTGAGTACTCCCTGCCCGTTGCTGGAGAAACGGAAAGATTGATAGGCGGAACGCTGCGGAATCGGCTGACTAAAGAACCCGCCAAAGGAAATGTAAAAGCTAAAACAGGCTTGATTACAGGGGTATCCACCCTGTCTGGTTATGTGACAAGTCTAGATGGGGAGAAACTTATTTTTTCTATTTTGCTTAATAATCATTTAGGTTCGAGTGAGTCTATACAGGAAATTGAAAATGAAATCGTAATGGTGCTAGCTGGGCATGAATTTCTGGAGTGATCGGTGGACATGCGTTCCCGCGCATGTCCATTTTTTTGTTAATTTCTAAGGCTGTGAAGAGGGAGCTGATTTTGGTAGTTTATAAGTATTCTTATCGCCTTATGTGACGATGCGGAGGGTCTTTTCAGTAGTTTAGATGTTCCGTTATCGACCAAAAAGTTAAGAGAGGAATACATGTAGTCGATTAAACACCTTATTATCGACTGCAACACATGAAGAATAAGCCAATCAGTCGTTTAGGAGCCTTCTCATCTACTGAACACGTTAGATACAGCTGGCATCGGTTGTTTATACGCACCCTAATCAACCAAACGAGCTTGCAATTTCCCAAGACAGTCGATTGGATCCGTTTATCTCACTCCCCGATTGCCATCACCTTATCCATTCGTTTTTGTTATCACATTCCTTTTTTAAACACGTTCCCTCTTGCCCCCTCCGTTACGTCACATGATAACTTATAATTAACAATAAGATGGAGGGATTTCCTTATGAATCAAGAAACACCCAAGTTTTCAATCCGTGAGTTCAGCAAACGAGCCAGAATAACTGTACGTACATTACGGTTTTATGAAGAGTTAGGGTTACTCGTACCAACTGAAAGAAATGAATCAGGCCACAGACTTTACGGATTAAATGAACTCGCGAAACTGCAACAAATTCAATCAATGAAATTTCTCGGTTACCCACTACAGGAGATTAAAGAGTTCATAAAAGATGAAATTGAGGTTGCAGCACAGCTTGAGAAATCATTACCCTGGCAGCACAAGCTTTTAACCGAAAAGCGGGATGAGTTAAATCGATCCATAGAAGCTGTGGAGCGAGTACAGAATTTGCTCAAGGAAGGAATAGCGGTCAATTGGACAGTGTTAAGTTCTCTACTTTTTCAAATCGAACACGAGGAAGATTTAAAGGAATGGGCAAAAGAGTATCTCCCGGAAAAGGTAGCTGAGAAATACTTTTCCCTTCCAAAGGAATATCAACAAAAGCTGGACGTAGAAATGCTCGATTGGCTAGCTAAGCTAGAAAAATTGATGCAGGATAGTGTCCCTGCAAATTCACCAGAAGCTTTTGAATTACTAATGGGACTAACCGAACTGGCAACAAGACATGTTGAGGATAAAGAAGCGTTTGCAATCGAACTCGATAAGGCTCAGGAGTTAATGGATCAGGAAACAATGGATTTTCAGTTTCCTACCATGCTAACTCCTGAGCAAGAATCCTATTTAATGAAAATTAGTGAGGAGATGGAAGCCCTGTACAAGGATAGTGAGGAATAGAGTTAGAGAAGTGCGTATTTCCATTTCCCCAAATAAGTTTATCTAGTTGCCACATTTTCTCAGACATGATATTTTAATAGAAGTATAATATTTTCCAATAACTTCGGGGCAAGGTGAAAATCCTTACCGGCGGTGTTCAAGCGTCATGCTTGTAAGTCCGCAACCCGTACTCTTTTTTAGGGGCGGTGGAGCTGGTGAAATTCCGGCACCGACAGTTAAAGTCTGGATGGGAGAAGTTTTGGTAAAAATATATACGATGCCGATTCATCTATTCTCTTCTTTAAAAAGAAAGGAGTGGCAGACAATAAATTTATAGAGAAATAGTTCAATTGCGCATTTTTAATTGATACGGTAAAAAAAACACCCAATTACTCCTAATGGCATGCAAGAGCTGACGGATTTCTTAATATGCACCCCTGCATAAATTCCGTACTTCCTATTTTTATGATGCATGTTTTTAGAAAACCGTACTCCAATCAAAATCTTTCCTTACCACCCAAACGCCCCGCGGTGGAAAGAATTCAAATATATTATTTTAAAAATAGAAGAGCAAACAAGATCTCTAGAAGGAGGTTTTATTTCATTGTTTACTGGAATTGTGGAAGAGGTTGGAAAAATCCAATCGATTAAACGTAATCCCAATTCATTACAATTTAAAATCGCATGTACAATCGTCTTGGAAGATGTAAATGCGGGAGACAGTATATCCGTAAATGGTGTATGTTTAACCGTTAATGAATATGGACCCACTTATTTCACAGCTGACGTCATGCCGGAAACGGTTAAAGCGACCACGCTCCGTACGTTGCAGATCGGAAGCCCTGTTAATTTAGAACGGGCAATGGCAGCAAATGGTCGATTTGGCGGTCATTTTGTCAGTGGCCATGTCGATGGTACTGGTGAAATCATTTCTGTTCGCCGTCACGAAAATGCGAAATACATGGAAATCAAGACGGATCAGCAATTACTGAAATATTTTATTGATAAAGGATCTGTCACGGTCGACGGCACTTCACTAACGATATTTGAAATCACGGACAGTGGATTTGTCATTTCCCTAATTCCTGTCACACAAGCTGACTCGATTATTGGCGAGAAACAACTTGGTGATTTCGTGAATATCGAATGCGACATGCTCGCGAAATATATGGAGAATTTACTTGCCAAAAGATCAGAACAACCAGCGACGAGTGGAATTACAATGACAACTCTAGCTGAAAACGGATTTTTAAATGGATGAGGTGAATAAATTGTACGCAACCGTAGAGCAAGCTATAGAGGAATTGAAAAAAGGCAAAGCAATTATTGTAGTAGATGATGAAGACCGAGAAAATGAAGGAGATTTTTTAGCTTTAGGTAAATTTGCAACACCGGAAATGATTAACTTTATGGCAAGCGAAGGGAAAGGTTTGATTTGCGTCCCTGTTGAAGAATTAAAAGCAAAACAGCTTTCCTTGACATTAATGGCACCGGAGAATACAGATCCATACCGGACTGCTTTCACCGTGTCGATTGATCATGTTTCCACACATACCGGAATCTCAGCATTTGAGCGTTCAACAACGATTTTAGAAATGTTAGGTTCTGAAGCTAAAGCGGCTGACTTTAATAAACCCGGCCATATTTTTCCGCTTATTGCAAAAGCTGGCGGTGTAGTCGAGCGACCTGGTCATACTGAAGCTGCAGTTGATCTAGCTAAGCTTGCTGATGCGGAACCAGTTGGAGTCATTTGCGAAATTATGAATCCAGATGGAACAATGGCGCGCGGTGAACAACTGAAAGAAACTGCCGAACGCTTTGATTTAGTGATTTTGACAATTAAGGATTTAGTGGAATATCGAAAGAAAAGAGAAACGCTAGTCTAATACAATACGAAAAATAAAGGAGAAGAGAAATGAGTAATATTTTCGAAGGTCATTTGGTAGGAACGGATTTAAAAATTGGAATTGTCGTTGGGAGATTTAATGATTTTATCACTGGCAAGCTGCTCGCCGGAGCAGAAGATGCCCTGCGCAGGCATGGGGTAAACGAACAGGATATTGATGTCGCATGGGTGCCAGGCGCTTTTGAAATTCCTGTTGTCGCGAAAAAGTTAGCTGCATCTAAAAAATATGATGCGGTTATTACGCTTGGTACCGTCATTCGTGGCTCTACCCCGCATTTTGATTATGTGTGTAATGAGGTGGCTAAAGGTGTAGCTGCAATTAATATGCAAGAAGGAATTCCAGCCATTTTTGGTGTCATTACAACAGACACGATTGAACAGGCCATTGAACGGGCTGGTACGAAAGCCGGAAATAAAGGCTGGGATGCTGCAACAGCGGCTATTGAGATGGCGAATTTGATGAAGCAGATTTAATGATCAGTTGCATAAAGAGCTCTCCACGTTTTGATTTGGAGAGTTCTTTTTTTATAACATAAACATTCAGATTCTCCTCCAGTCTTTAAGTAATTCATCTTGCAATTGACATTCTCCCCCTCCTAATGTAAGATATAAATTACAAAGGCAAACTATATCTTACATCTAAAGTGGGTTTACAAATGAAAAATAACGTAAAATTAACTCGAATTAAAAATTCCATGACACAGGCGCAGCTCGCGCGCGAGGTTGGCGTCACCAGGCAAACAATTGGGCTCATTGAAAAAGGCGAATATAACCCGAGTCTCCAGCTCTGTATTAATTTAGCAAAGTCACTTAACAAAACATTGGATGAATTATTTTGGGAGGTCGATACGGAATGAAATCTTGGATATCTTTTTTATTACCGGATGATGAATACAAGGAAAAAAAGATGCTCTATTTTTACGCAGAAGGAGCAATTATTCTTTTTCTTTCCCTCATTGTAATGATGATCTGCAACAACTTTTTTAATCTGGAAGCGGAAACTGTCTTACTCGCAGCCATTGCCATCTTCCTCTTTTATGTAACAGGAAGATATATGATAGCAGGGATTGAATATACGGATATTGCTACAAAGCATGCTTACAAAAAAGAGTTAAGAAATATATCCGTTAGAACAATTGGATTTGTTGTTATTTTTTTTGCATTATACTTGATTTTCGTTAATATACCTTCGAGTCTCCATAAATGGGGTGAACTTTTAGGTTTATTGATAAGTGTCAGTACAGTATGTTTTTTATCTAGTTACATCTCCTTAAATCGTTCTTATAAGAAAAATAAGAAACTATTATAATCTTGGAAAAAAACGCATTTTCTTCAGTCTGTTAAGACGAAAAAGTGTGTTTTAAATTTTTTATTATGAACTGAAGTATATTTAGATTCATGTTTGTTTTTGTCTGAAGAACTCTTTTATAAGACGGTTTTGTGGACTTGGAGTTTATTTTGTCTAATAGAACTCTCTTACAGGACAGGTTCCGGGATTTAGGGCTGAATCTGTCTAAGAGGACTCTCTTACGGGACAAGTTCACGGATTTAGAGCTGAATTTGTCTAACAGGACTCTCTTACGGGACAAGTTCACGGATTTAGAGCTAATCTTGTCTAACAGGACTCTCTTACGGGACAACTTCACGGATTTAGAGCTGAATTTGTCTAACAGGACTCTCTTACGGGACAAGTTCACGGATTTAGAGCTGAATTTGTCTAAGAGGACTCTCTTACGGGACAAGTTCACGGATTTAGAGCTGAATCTGTCTAACAGGACTCTCTTACGGGACAACTTCACGGATTTAGAGCTAATCTTGTCTAACAGGACTCTCTTACGGGACAAGTTCACGGATTTAGAGCTGAATCTGTCTAACAGGACTCTCTTACGGGACAAGTTCCGAGATTTAGAGCTGAATTTGTCTAACAGGACTCTCTTACGGGACAAGTTCACGGATTTAGAGCTGAATTTGTCTGCTAGAACGCTCCTATGAGACATTTTCCTTAACTTAGAGTCGATTCTATCTAATAGAGTGCTTCTATAAGACAAGTACACACATTCAGAACCGATTGTGTCTCATAGAGAAACATCCCCTGCCAAATCATAATTGCTAATACAACTTTGTTAAAGCATTTAGTTCAACTTAGATAGCAAAATAGGTAATCTAAAAAGGCCAGATATTACATCTGACCTTCCACCACATCATTCACCAAAATCGAGTAAGGTGACAAGCCCCTTACTTCGTCGGCAATTCTTCAATACTATCAATATCCATATAACCCGGGACGACGAATCCTTGCTGGGCCCCTTCCAGGTTCGGACCTAAGTCAACAATGTCATCTTTATATTGTTCGGCATAAGTAGCAGCTCCTACTGGAAGCCAAGCGATAAGCATGCCATCGATTTCTTCCTCTGAAAGACTTTCGAATGCGATACCCATATCAAGTGGAGTCAATTCGACCGTGTAACCTAATTCTTCAAGCATTAAAGCAACAACATTCGTTGATGATAGTTCCGTATCCCAATTCACATAGCCTAATTCAATAGTCTCTCCATCAACTGGTTCGATCCCTTCCGTCCAAACTTCGACTTTGTCCCGGTTATCTGCAATCCATTCTTCTGCAGCCTCTCGTGGTTCTACTTCATCGCTTTGGCCAAATTTGGACATGACTTCATTCATGTCATCTACTTCCCAGAAGAAATTATCGAGAAACTGGTAAGCTGCTGGCTGGTCCTCCTCAAGCCCATGTCGTACCATCGTATGAATATTTTCCGATTCACCTAATGTACCTTGTGGATCCTCTAAGAATTTCAAATCATATTCACTGAACATCCAATGCGGCTCCCATAGTGTTACCACAATCGGCTCCTCATTCGCAATCGCACCTTGAAGTTCTGTTAACATCGCTGGTTCTGAACTCGGCAGCAGCTCCAAGTCCAAATTGTATGCTTCGACCGTTTCTGCAGCAATATTCATCGTTCCAGACCCAGGATCAATCCCGACAATTTCCGTGAGTTCAGATGCAGAATTTTCTTCCCCTTCTTCAGCAGTAGAATCACTATCCTCAGATTCACCCTGACATGCTGCGAGCAGAAGTAAAACGAACATACTTATTAAAATAATCCCTTTCTCTCTTATCCAGTTCATTGTTTTAAGCAAACCCTCTTCCTATTCCAGATTTTTTTCAAATAATAGGACGATAATATAATAGAAAAACATTTAGAGCAATGCTCTAATATCGTGATTTTCCGCCATATTAATGATTCAAGATAGTTCAGTGGGCTTATCGTAATAAATCGTGCAAATTCCATCCATGTTTGAATTATCAGTTATCAAACACTTGATACCTCTTATTTTTCTGCGGCTTCTCCTTGCAATAGTATTTCTACCCGGCGGTTACGTTGCCTTCCCTCATCTGTTTCTTCATTTGTTGCTATCGGCTCATATTGTCCAAAACCTTCTACTTCTACTTCAAATTCAAATACAGAATCATTTTTCAAATTGGAGAGAAACAACGCATGAACATTTTCAGCCCGGTCTTCAGAAAGTGGCTGGTTGATATCATTTCCACTCACATTATCCGTGGGACAATGGATTTTAATGAGTCCTGCGTAATCATCACTCTCAAGCCAATCTGCAATCTCCTGAATAACTTGCTCTCCCTCTCCAGTAACATCACTTTCCCCAAACTCAAATAGGATTTCGTCAGATAAAATAAGCTTGATTTCTTCTCCATCCTTGGTTACATCGATATCGTCCGGGGCATCTTCATATTCTGGTTTTAAGGGGATGATCAACTCAATCACCTGTTCCGTCTGATCCTCGTAACGCAGCTTTACAATATCACCTTTTACGTTCTCAAATTCTTCTCCGTATGCATCAAGCACAGCGCTGCCGCGCGGAGGATTGAATCCCGATTGAGCATATATTCTAATAAATCCTTCATCGGTCAACGACTTATATTAAACCGGCATATAGAACGTCCCATCTTTTCTCCAGTTTCTCCCATATATAGATTGTAACTCATCGCTCTTTTCATGTAAGGAAGAAATCGACGACGGATCGAATCGTAATTCCAATCGTATCGGTTCATTTTTATGCTGCTCGTAAAATGTTTCGTCAAATGCAATCGAATCATTAATTTCACTGTTTTCTCCGACGACCAGTATCGTACTCGTTACGTAGCCTCCATAAGGATACCCATAAGCACGAACACTAACAACAAATCTAATATAATTCTCCGCCGGGTGAAACGGGCACTAAGCATTCCCACCCAGCGCCCAATAAAAACTCATCCCAGCAAATACGATCGTCCAGACAACACCGAGAATAATAAATTTCTTATTCCTTTGCATAGATACCTCCTCATTAGAGTGATGGAGTCATAACAAAGTTAAAGCTTATTCTTCTGTCTTATCTTTTCTCACAATTGTAAAGAACACAGTAAACCCAGTCAGAGTTGTTGTAAACATGATTGACCCCATCGGAACAGCCGACGCCTCATTGATACCTGCGAGCGGAGAGCATAGAGAGCCGAGCAATAAAGGAAGCATTCCAAGTACCGCACTCGCACTTCCAGCCCGATGTCCTTGCTCTCTCATCCCTAATGTGAATGTACTTGTCGTAATCATTCCCATCGTGATCATATAAATAAAAATCAAAAAGACAATGGCAGCTAAAGGACCTTTGATAATCGTCATGATAAGCAATAAAGATGTTGCAGAAAGCGCAACGATGACTGCAGACTGAAGCATTTTTTTCACCGGGATCATACCACTGAAACGCCCGATTAGAAAGCTTCCCGTAATAATTGCCAAGCCATTGATTCCAAATAACACACTAAATACTTGCGGGGATACCCCGTAGATACCCTGGTAAACAAATGGCGTCCCTGACACATATGCAAAACTGCCACCGTGAATAAATCCAACAACTAAAGCATAACCGATAAACGAGCGATCCGTAAATAAACTTCCCATCGTTTTTAACGAAGCACCAACTGAGCTTGGAATCCGATTTTCAGGAGGCAAGGTTTCTTTAAGGTTCAAAGCGACAATGACAACCATGATAAAGCCGATCAAGGCCAATAAATAAAAAATACTCTTCCAATTTGTTGACTCAAACGACAAAATAAACCCGCCAATCATTGGAGCCATCATCGGAGCAACAGCGTTTATCACCATTAACAATGAAAAGAACTTGGTTAGCTCTGGTCCACTAAATACATCTCGGACGACAGCACGCGAAAGAACAACTCCCGCTGCAGCAGTTAGTCCTTGTAAAAATCGTGCTGCGATTAAGACCATTATACTCGGCGCTAACGCACAGAGAACCGAAGCTAAGCCAAATAGTGTTGTTGCAATTAATAATGGCTTCCGTCTCCCTTGGGCATCGCTAATCGGGCCAACAACTAATTGACCAACTGCAAGCCCTAATAAACATGCGGTTAAACTTGCTTGTACAAGGGAAGCACTTGTATTAAATTCCTGAGCAATCCCGGGAAAACTCGGCAAATACATATCAATATTAAGTGGACCTAAAAATGCCAGCATTCCAAGCAGCAAAGCTAAGCCTACCCGGGTTGAACCTGTAGGATTATGTTGTATTGTTAATTCTCTTTGTAAATTCATTTACTCATTCCTTTTATTAAACTTAAAACAAATAACATGGATAATGTATCACACCTGATAAAATTTTAAAAAGGAAAAGCCCGGCTTCATTAAACAACTGAGCAACAACCAGACTGGTTTACTACCTCATCCTTTCAAAACATGGTAAACTAAATCCATTAATCCACTAAATGAAAGGAGTATCAAATGCATACAATTAAACAACAGTGGTTTGGGAATATTCGAGCAGATCTTCTGGCAGGAATTGTCGTCGGTCTTGCGCTTATACCTGAAGCATTAGCTTTTGCATTCATTGCAGGAGTTGATCCGCGAGTGGCGCTCTATGCCTCTTTTGTTATGGCAGTAGTCATCGCATTTGCCGGTGGACGTCCAGCCATGGTATCAGCTGCTACTGGAGCAATGGCATTAGTCATTGTCAGCTTGGTTGCCAACCACGGCCTCGAGTATTTATTAGCTGCGACCATTTTGACTGGGATCATTCAAATTTTTCTAGGACTATTTGGCGTCGCGAATCTCATGCGTTTTATCCCAAACTCGGTCATGCTCGGCTTTTTAAATGCTCTTGGAATTATGATTTTCCTCGCTCAAATGCCTTACTTGATTGGTGGAAATGCTGCTACATATATCTTCGCCATCATTACACTGGCTTTAGTGTATGTCATTCCGCGCTTTATTAAAGCAATACCTGCTCCGCTCATTGCAATTGTCGTTATGACAATCATTGCGATCATAAGTGGTGCAAGCATGCAGACTATTGGGGACTTAGGAACGATGCCGGATACATTGCCCGTCTTCTTATTTCCAGACATACCACTGACGCTTGAGACACTTAAAATTATTTTACCGTACTCTTTAGCTCTCGCTGTTGTCGGTCTGTTAGAATCACTCCTTACAGCACAAGTGTTGGACGACATGACAGACACGCCTAGTAATAAAAATAAAGAAGCAAGAGGCCAAGGTGTTGCCAACATCTTCACAGGATTTCTTGGCGGAATGGCAGGCTGTGCATTAATTGGACAATCTGTTATTAATGTAAAATCGGGCGGGAGAGGAAGATTGTCGACCTTTACGGCAGGGGTTTTCCTTATGTTTCTCATCCTTGTATTAGGAGATTTAGTCGCGATTATTCCAATGCCAGTTCTTGTAGGTATCATGATTATGGTAAGTGCTACGACATTTAACTGGAGTTCATTTAAATTTCTGAAGCAGGCACCTAAATCCGAATCCTTTGTCATGCTCGCGACAGTTGCAATTATATTATATACAAGCAACTTGGCGATTGGTGTAGTTGTTGGTGTTATTTTAAGCTCACTTATTTTTGTTGCGAAAGTTTCAAGAGTATCCGTTACGAAAAAAGGTCAAGCGTTTCATGTGAAAGGTCCACTGTTTTTCGCTTCCACGACTAAATTCATTAAAGCATTCGACGATGTTAATGCAAAAGAAATCACCATTAATTTCGCAGACAGTCAGTTGTGGGATGAATCAGCGGTAGGTGCAATTATTAAAGTCCAGCAAAAGCTAGAACAAAATGGAACGACCGTCCACATTAAAGGACTGAATGCATCAAGTGAACAATTGTACCATCAACTCATATAGGGAGGTATGGGAATGAATATTGCCGTAGCCATCGATGGTTCTGATAATGCATTGCGGGCTGTGGAACATGCTATCATGCTTGTCCGCCACTTACCCGATGCTGAGCTTGAATTTCTACATGTTGTTGATTATAACAAAGCGAAGGATGACTATCTTCTTTCGCAAAATCCTGAAGGACTGGCACTTAAACGGGAACAAAAGATACATCCAGCTACTGAACTCGCAAAATCAAAGGGTGTGGAAGCAAAGATGACGATATTAAAAGGAAATCCAAGCGCTGAAATCATTAAACATGTCAACAAAGAAGAAGTACAGCAACTTATTATCGGGAGCCGAGGATTAAATACATTTCAAGAAATGATTCTTGGAAGTGTCAGTCATAAAGTAATGAAACACGTAAACTGTCCGGTGACCATTGTCAAGTAAAAAAATAGCTGTTCTTATCAGAAACACACGATAAGAACAGCTATTTTTTATAATGTTTTATTATTTGAATGAATTTCATAATTACCAAAGTCGGCTTTTCCATCATCATATGTAGTTGGGAACGAACCAACTCAACTACATATGGTGATGGTGAAGCATTAAATACGTATTATGAAATTCATTAATTTATTTTGGGTATTCGGATTATCGTGTGGAAAACCCATATTAAAGTTTAATTTTTACATAATACTAAATCGGATAATCGTGTGGAAATGCTTTTAATGATATAACTTAACACGAATTAATTTATTTTATTGACATTATCTCAAATATAGTTTACTATTACGTTATACGATGTAACGTTGAACGTAATAATTATTGGAAGGGAGGAGTGGGAACGTGGTTAAGAAAAACAGATTTTCGGAACCTTCATTATTGATATTAATAAGTCTTGCTGAAAAAAAACGTCACGGCTATGCAATTATGGAGGACATTGAAAAAAATTATGACATCAAGTTAGGCCCAGGTACATTATACGGAGCAATTTCACGTTTAGAGAAAGCAGGGTATATAAGTGTCCTTGAATCACAAGACCGTAAAAAGCCTTACAAGCTGACAGAGGAAGGACAAATATATTTAACTGAGCAAATTAAAGAAATTCAAAAAGTTACCTCACTTGGTATGAAAAGGCTTGGTTTAGCATGAAGTGGTTTATTTATCTGTATCCTAAAAGCTGGAGAAGACGATATGGCAAAGAGTTAGTTGAGGTATTAAAACAAACAGACATGTCATTTAAAACAATATTTGACTTGCTTTTAGGCGTAATTGATGCTTGGCACATAGAACTAAGGGAAAGGGAGATTTATGGATTTCGTATGAGTCAAGTATTAGCTTTAATTAGCTTAATTAATGTCCTTATTATTTCAAAATTGATATCGTTAAGGGAGGTTATTTTGTTGGAACAAATTGCGTTGATAGTCGCTATGTTATCATTTTTCTTAGCGATTGTTGTTTTAATAGTGAATATGTTTAAAGTTGGAATTATACCAGCCTTTTCAATTAAAACAAGGTTAGCTAAAATATCAGTTGGTTTAATGGGATCTTATGCAATCTTTTTTGTAACATTTTTAGTCTTAGCAAATTAATTAAGTAATCAAACATTGTGTTACTAAAGAGTTGTACGGTTCTTTCCCTCACAGACAAGTATAAATGATTTTTAGGAAGAATCCATTTTTGAACCAAGCCTCTCAAAGTGGATTCTTTTTTTGTTTTATTAATTTTGAAATTCAAATAGAAATTTGACATACCTTTTTTAATTTAGAAACGATAAATTAGTAAAGGATAGTATTAATGTTAACCAATATGATTAATCTACCAAACTTTAATATTCTGGATATGAAAGAAAGTGAATATGATTATAGATTCTTAGTTGAGACTACTGCTCTATCTCCTTCACATTATTCAAAGTGTGGTACCGTTGCAAACTTATATAAACATGGTAAGAAACAACAGTTATTTTTCGACCTGCCAATGCATGCAAAACGTGTTGGTATTTATGTCAATCGCCAACGATATAAATGTAGGGAATGTAATGAAACATTTTTTGAAAATCTGCCAGATATGGATGTCAATCGTTCTGTTACTAATAGGCTAATTTATTGGATTAAAGAAGCAAGCCTTGAAAAGATGTTTACCAGTGTTGCAGAAGAGATTGGCGTTGATGAGAAAACTGTACGAAACATCTTTAATGACTACGTTGATGAGCTTGAAGCTCAAACTGATTTTAGAACTCCTAAATGGCTTAGTATTGATGAAGTCCATTTGCTTAAAAACTATCGTTGTGTCATCACTGATGTTGAAAACAAGTCAGTAATTGACATCTTACGGAAACGTAATAAGGATACTGTTATCAGTTACCTTTCAAAGCTCCAAGACATTGAAAAATTGAACTTGTAGCAATGGATATGTGGAATCCATATAAGAGTGCTGTTAACACAGTGATACCACATGCCAAAATCGTTATTGATAAATTCCAAGTCGTTAAATTAGCCAATGAATCCTTAGAGAAAATCCGAAAAGCTAACCGTCAAAATGTGTCAGCAAAAGAACGCAGACAACTTATGAGAGATCGTTATGTGCTTCTTACAAGGAGTAAAGACTTAATAGACTTTGATGACCAGATAAAGCTACAAATATGGACTCAAAACTTTCCACTGCTTGGGCAGGCTTATGAACTTAAAGAGAAATTCTTTGACATCTATGAAGCCGAATCAATCAACAATGCTTATAAACTCTATCAAAATTGGCTTTCAAATGTATCTAAAGAATTAATGACTTATTTTGAAGATCTGATTAAGGCTATGAATAATTGGGAAGAAGAAATATTCAATTACTTCGATTCTCCTATTACAAACGCTTATACGGAGTCCCTAAATCGTTTAATTAAGACAATGAACCATGTTGGTCGTGGTTACTCTTTTGAAGCCCTTAGAGCAAAGATTTTGTTTACTCAAGGCTATCGTAAAGTTAAAAAGAAAAAGAAATTTAAAGAAGTTGAAGTTACTTTCGGAAAAATGTTACCAGACCAATTCCCAAATTGGTCACAAACTGGTTATGAATGGGTGTATGAAGAAATTTATGGTGCTGATTTTTCCACACTGATTAAAGCTATGGAAGAGGGTACTTTTTAACCCTCTTTCCACACTATTTTCCGATTACCCTTTATTTTTTCCCTATCGATAAATAAACGACGAGAACTAAAATTAAAATCATTCCGACAACCTGCCAAGCCCCAAATGGCAGGTTCAGCCAAATGATACTGCTTACTACGTCAGTTAAAGGTTCCACCGTCCCAAGCAAAGTTGTTTCCTTCGCCTCTAAATACTCCAAACTCTTAATAAACATCCAAAAAGCGAGGGTTGTTCCGAAGATTATTGTAAAAGCTAAAACAATTACAGTTACAAATGACGAATCCTGTACATCAACTTTCCATACAGGATGGACAAAATTCATACAAACTCCCGCAATCAACATCGCCCATCCTACAACGGTTACCGAGGAATAAAGATCGAGTAATTTACGAGCATAAAGTGTGTAGAAGGCAATCCACACCCATTACAATAATCCAATTAAACTCGAAACGTTAGCAGGAATTACTCACTTAAGCAAAGCGGAAACGATTCGGGTTTTTAAAAGACATGTTGGACGAACACCCTTCAACTATATTCTCGATTATCGGTTGGAGCGCAGCATTAATTTACTGATTGGAACGAGAAGCACGATAACAGAAATTACACTAGAATGCGGCTTTTCCAGTGTGAGTTATTTCATTGAAAAGTTTAAAGAAGTATTCCATATGACACCTCGAAAATATAGATAAGAAAAAAGGTCAAGGTAAATCAATCAAACCTTGACCTCATAGGCTGGCTGAGTTGCCAACTCTGTTTCTTCCTCTCCTTGTCTTAACAAGCGCAATCCATTCAAGATGACAAGTATCGTGGAGCCTTCATGAAATAACACAGCGAGTGGCAAATTCAATAAACCAAATAGGTTCCATATAACTAAGGCGAGAATCACCCCAACGGAAAATGTGACGTTTAAAGCAATAATTCGATTTAATCTGTGACTCAACTTAAAGCTATAAAAAAGTTTGGCTAAGTTGTTTTTCACAATAACAACATCAGAAGATTCCATTGCAACAGATGAACCGCTCCCCATCGCAATTCCGATATCCGCATTCGCAAGTGCAGGTGCATCATTGATTCCGTCACCGATCATTCCAACAACCTTCCCTGCTTGCTGGCTTTCATGGATGTACTTAATTTTATCTTCCGGCAAGCATGAAGCAGCATATTCGGTCGCACCAACTTCTTTTGCAACTTTTTTTGCAACCGTTTCGTTATCACCTGTTAGAAGCGCAACACGAATTCCATCATTTTGAAATCCTGCCACCGCGTCAGCCGATTCTTTCCGTACCCGGTCTGCAAGCGAGAAATAACCAACGATTTTGTTATCTTTTCCTACAAAAATATTCGTATTTCCGTCAACTGCCTTCTTTCGGTACTCATGAACATCCTCATAATGATCAAATGCAGAAGGTTTTCCGATTTGAATGGCACCTTTTTTCATTCCCGAACCAGCTACCTCTTCCACCGGTTCACTCCGATTAACTTGATCCAAATTCAAATCCTTAAATGTATCTACAACCGCCTTTGCAATTGGGTGACTGGACTGCTGCTCCATGTATACGACTTCTCTTAATACATCCTCATCTGCTGCGTATTCTACAACTTCGAAGTCACCATGTGTGAGCGTACCAGTCTTATCACTATAAAGCACATCCATTGTACTGAGTGCTTCCATTGCCGCCCCACCTTTGAACAACACACCATTCCTTGCCCCGTTGCTGATTGCACTGAGCGTTGCCGGTGTAGCGGATGCGACAAGTGCACATGGACTTGCCACTGTCAGCATAACCATCCCACGATAAAATGCTTCTTGAAAGCTGAAATCAGTAAATGTATAAAGAATGAAAACAAAAATCGGAACTCCTACCAACACACTGATCACATATTTCGATTCAATCCGGTCGATAAATTTCGATACTTTGGACGGGCGGTTTTGTGCTTCTTCAACCATCCGAATAATATTGGAAAAAATAGTCTCATCACTTGATTTGTTTACCTTTAGATAAAAAGCATTTCCTTCATTAACGGTTCCTGCAAATACTTCGTGCCCTTTTTCTTTACGGACAGGTACAGACTCTCCGGTTAATGCAGCTTCGTTTACCATTGTCTGCTGGTCCGTGAGTCCATCAATTGGGATTAAGTCTCCTTTTGATACAACGACTATGTCTCCCACCTTTAAATCTTCTGTAGGTATCTCGACAACTGTACCATTATCTTTTATAACTTGTGCAATTGAGGGAATGTGGGACATGAGCTCAGAAATGGCGTTAGTGGATTTAGCCGACGCATAATCTTCAAGTGCTTCCGCTCCAGCGAAAATGAGCAGCAAAATCGCTCCTTCTGATTCATACTGAATGGTAACCGCCCCAAGCGCAGCCAAGATCATAAGTAAGTCAACATTAGGAGACTTCGATTGAACGGTATCCACTATTGCATTCTTCGCAGCAAAAAAGCCTAAAAAGAAAATGGCTGCATAAAATGAAAGACGGCTTGCCATTTCAACAAAAGGCATGAGAATAAATCCGAGAATGATAAAATATATACCAATAAGCAGAAACTGGCCTGGACGGCTTTTGACTAGATAGTTGAACATGTTACGCATCCTTTCTAAAAGAAAATTTAACCGCTTAAACTACATAAATTATTAATTTATAATTATTATAAATTAATAATACCATTAGAAAGGATTTACATCAACAAAAAAAGCAGCCTATAGCATAAGATGCGGTACATTTTATCCCGGTGTAACCGTCCGTAACCCCCCCATTGATTGAAGTTTCACTTTATCACATTATCTTTTAAAAAACTTTTTCTAATTTACTCACTTCCTTTTTTACTTCACGAGGCAAATCGAGGAATGGCTGAATATCCTGTACGTATTCTAAAATCCCCACGTATTCCCCATTTTCATCAAATACACCTTTATACGTGATATGGATAACGTTCCCTTCTTTTTTGAACCACATCGTTTCCGAGGTGCGTTTTTTTGTTTTCAGATCACGGATCAGTTGCATAACCTTCTTCAGACTTTTCGGTGGATGGCAATTTGCGACATTCCGCCCAATCGAGCTTGGGGTTCGCACAAACATCATATCAGCCGCTTCTACTTTTTCATTGAAATATTTGAATATATCGTTCTTATCAACGAATGTTATTTCTAACGGCAAGTTGTTCAAAATAATATCCGCTTCCTTCATCGTTAAATATCCGCCGACGAACGGCAAAACGGCAAATGTCTCTCGCTTCGTTCCAATTCCAGTTCACTATTTCCCTTTCCTTGTTGCATAAGCCACACCCGTTCAGATTGCCACTCTTCTTGCGGGTAATAAGACAATAACCGAATACATTACTTTCCGTTGCAATTTGCAACCAAATCCTTCTCTGTGAAGACGGTCTTCATTAGCGACAATAGAAATGCCTCTTCGTCAAACAGCATCTCTTTCATTTTCTGCTCAAAAAGACGATATGACTTTACTATATAGAAAAATTCTATTTCGGGGAGTTGCTCCATCATTCGTTTTGTCCCCTTGTATAACGTACGGATCCGGTCATCATTCCCCCACATGATCCGGCAAGGTGATTGCCATTTTTTAATTCCTGTACAATTAATTGGATGGTTGTCATGTCTACATCTTGAATCTGCCGTGCAAGGCATGTTTCGATGATTTCTGATGACTCTCCCCTCTGCAAACGAAGCAATATAGCTTTTAATCCATCTATTAGTTCCTTATTAATCGGAGCGTTAACCATTTCCTCACCATCCTTTAATATTCTCATATCAAGTATAAGCGAGGAAAAGTCATCCGTAGAGGGTTCTTGCAATTGTTCACAAATTGTTTAAGTATGGTCACTTCGATGGGTTACGCATTTTGTTTATACCTTCCTCACAACAGTCACCCTCCGTATAAACAGATAGCTAATTAGATATAATCCAATACCAATTAGGAAGATTGTTACAAAAGTCAGCATGGACACATCAGGTATAAGATTCACAAACGCTTCAATTAACCAGCCTTCAAAAAGACCGTACATAGTTACGACTAGTAATACCCCCAAGGTAATTCTTCCACCTAATAAACCAAAATGGTAAAATATTAATCCGATGATAAATAGTAATGCCATGAGAAAGAACATAACGAATGTATCAATAACTGTTCTTGTTAACCAAGTATCTGAGAGCAGCATAGCAGGATGTCCAAAGATATAATTTGTAATACCGAATAGATTGAGGAGACGTTCGAAAATCAATTGCAATGTATTCCCTGCTACTGCGATGAATAGAGAATAACCGAAGAAGAAGTACATATAGCTCAGAAAAATATTTTTCCGAATCGCACCCATTTTCAACCCGAATGGAATATCCTTCTTAACACTTTGAAAAGCTATAATCGCAACATTCGTATAGGTTGCAAACGGAAACGCCCAAAAAAATTGACTATCTGCTACATCCATTAGGAAATAAGCCATAATACTAGTTGCAACCGTAATTGTAATAAGAATCAACCAAAATATCTTCACTTGATGCTTCATATCTTGTGCATAATAATAAATGAGTCCTTTTACTTGGTTATTCATACGTGTGTGCTCCTTTCTTCTCTGTTAAATAAATCATTAATTCTTGTATAGGTATTCCTTCTGCATCTAACCCGAATTCCTTCGCTTCTTCTATGGAACCATAGGTATAGACAATAGCATTTCCAGCCAGATCTTTTCGTTCGATTACTTCTTTATCCTGTAAAAAATCATCAACCTTTTCTGCTGGTCCAGATACGGCTACCGTTTTCGCCCTTAATACTTCTGAATCCTCTTGCAAAACAACAGATCCTTCCTGCAAAATTATTACTTCTTCAAACATTAAACTCACCTCATCAATTAAATGAGTGGAAAAGATTATTGTTCTTGGATAATCCTCATAATCTTCCAATAATAATTCATAAAAACGTTTCCGAGATGGGGCGTCCATGCCAATATATGGTTCATCGAAAACGGTAATCGGGGCCCTGCTTGCTAAGCCAACCGTAATACCTAAGGCAGACTCCATTCCTTTTGATAAAGCTTTTATCTTTAGACGGGTCGTCAAGTTAAATTCCTTCAATAAATCTTCAGCAAAAGATTGGTCCCAATTCGGATAAAAGTAAGAGAATATCTTTAACACATCTTTGATTTTCAGCTCTTTCGGGAAATTATCGGATTCCTTAATCAAGCAAATTGATTCCATCAATTCCTGCTGATCGAATGAATTTTCACCATTAATTTTTATTTCACCACTGGTTGGCATGATTTGGCCACTGAGAATATTCATGAATGTCGTTTTCCCAGCACCGTTTCTCCCTAGCAGACCGTAAATTTTATTTTCCTCGAGGGTAAAAAATACATGATTTAATGCATACTGTTCACCATACCTCTTACTTAGATTATTCACTTCAATCTTCATTTCCTTCATCCTTCCTTTGTAACATTTCTATAAGCTCCTCATCTGTCATTTGCAGCTTTTTTGCTTCTTCTTTGAGTGGCAGCATGTAATTGTCATAGAAGGTCTGTTTTCTTTTCTTCATCACAATCTCTTTTGCTGTGTCAGTAACAAACATGCCGACCCCTCTCCTTTTTACTAATATTCCTTCTCCTACAAGTTCATTAATCCCTTTTCCAGCAGTAGCAGGATTAATTTGATAAAAGGCAGCAAATTCATTCGTGGATGGCACCCGTGTCCCTGTCTGATAAGTTTCATCCATAATCGAGTCCTCAATCAAATCCTTAATCTGCATGAAAATTGGCTTGCTATCATCTAATTTTTTATTCATTTAAGTTCATCCCTTAGTTGGTTAGTTACTTATGTAATTAACCCTATAACATATTCAGATAAATGTCAATCCTATTTGAATTTGTATTGAAATAAACATGAAAAAACTCGGGATTCTTAGGAAAGAAAACCCGAGTGATTATTGGATTTAGACCAGCTTTTGCAAAATGGTATGATTACAATAGTCGTGGACGTAATACTAGTTTTTAACTTCTTCCTTTGTAAATCGATTTTTTGGTTTCTTTAGACCAAGATGTTCGCGTAGTGTGTCACCTTCGTAATCCAATCGGAATAAACCTCTTTCCTGTAATATTGGAACTACCAATTCCACAAAATCCTCTAAATCCCTTGGTAGTAGCGGGAATTGTATCATAAAGCCATCTGTTGCCTTTTCCTTAAACCATTTTTCCATCTCATCTGCTACTTGTGTTGGTGTACCAATAAATCCATCCCTTTTAGCAGCACCGAAAAATCTTGTGTAGAGATCACCAACCTTGAGATTCTCTTCCTGAATGATTCTTTTCATTTCATTGAATTGGCTTTGAATACTATTTACTCTCGGAAATTCCACTTCTTTTGCTGGCGTATCTAGAGAATATTTAGAGAAATCCACATTTCCCATATATCCAGAAACAAACTTTAAACTTTCATATGGATCGATTAGTTTTTGCAACTCATTATATTTTTCTTGTGCAATTGCTTCCGTTTCTCCTACGATTGGTGATATTCCATGCAGAATGTGAAGCTCCTCTTCCCTTCTCCCAAACTCATTTAATTGTGACTTTAATTTTTGATAAAATTGTTTCGATTCTTCGATAGTATCCCAATGGGTAAAAACAACTTCAGCAGTACGAGCGGCCAGTCTTTGGCCTGGAACGGAAGCACCTGCCTGAATGATGACCGGCTGGCCTTGCTCTGACCTTGCAATATTTAATGGTCCTTTTACCGAAAAATACTCACCACTGTAATGAAGCTCATGAACCTTATTCGGATCATAAAACTCCCCAGTTTCTTTATTATATATAAAAGCATCATCTTCCCAAGAATCCCACAGTCCCTTCACAATATCTACGAACTCCTCAGCTCGCTCATATCGGTGATCATGTTCCCAATGATTTTCTCGACTAAAGTTTAATGCAGTCTGTCCTGTAGCATCAGCAGTTGTGACTACATTCCATGCAGCACGGCCATCACTTATGTGATCAACAGAAGCAAATTGACGTGCAAGGGTATATGGTTCGTTGTATGTTGTCGAAGAGGTAGCTCCGACCCCTATTTTCTCCGTTGCTGATGCTAAAGCCGTTATTAGTACAACTGGATCGAATCGATTCAATATTTGTGGGTGTGACTCATGATTAATTGCCAGGCTATCTGCAATAAAAGCAATATCGAACTTTCCTTTTTCAGCAATCTGGGCTAACTTTTGCAAGGCCCTCACATCAATATTCGCATTTGGATTTACTGTTGGATGTTGCCAGGAAGCAACATGCATTCCTGTTCCAATTAAATAAGCTGCTAATTTTATTTGTCTTTTAGTCACTTTTCTCTCCCCTTAATTTATTAAACTTAATCTCTAGTTACTTGAATAGGACTCTTTGTAATTACTTAATTCTTCTAAAGAAATAATTGTTGGAAGATAATTTCCTTTGTAAGTTTCCTCAATAAATTTAGCTGTATCATCGGATTGATAAATTTCTACTACTTTTTGAAATGTTTCATTGTCTTTATCCTGTTCTCTTGCCGCAATAACATTTATATAGGGCTTCGCGGTTTCACTTTCATGAATAAGTGCATCTTTTAATGTTAGTCCCGCCTCTAATGAGACTCCGTTATTAATCACCGAACCAGCCGTATCTTCCATTACACGGGGTGTGTTCGCACTATCTACAGGAACAATTTCAATATTTTTTGGATTCTCTTTAATTTTATCTTCTCCGCCATATCCATCAAAGTCATCGACAACAGTTAATAAACCGGCTTCTTGTAATAACAGTAATGCCCTCCCCCAGTTGGGAGCATCATTTGGAACAGCTACCTGTGCTTCATCTGGGATATCATTTATCGTTTGATAAGTACTGGAGTACAAACCAAGCGGAGCAATAATTGTTGTACCAATTGGAACAATATCTGAAGAGGTATTCTCATTAAATGAATCAAGATATGCAACGTGTTGGAATGCATTTATATCGATATCTCCTTCTATCAAGGCCTGATTAGGATCATATGCAGAGGAGAAATTAACAATTTCAATTTCTATTCCTTCTTCCTCCGCTTGTTTTTTTAAATATTCCCACGTCCTAAGTTCGGAATTTCGAATACCGACCTTAACTTTTGATTTTTCTGCTTCTGCACTAGAATTATTTGAACACGCAACTAATAATAGACCAAAGACTAAAAGAATAGGAAAGATCCACTTTTTCATCATCATGCCTCCTGACTAATTTACTGCCTTAATTACATTCTTCTTGCCTTGCGTTCCAATCTATTTCCTATTTCTTGAACTCCCTGGACAATAATCACTAAAATAATAACTGTTACAAGAATTGTGATTGAACTAAAACGCTGGTAGCCATATGTGATTGCTACATCACCTAATCCCCCACCACCAATCGCTCCAGCCATTGCCGTTGCTCCAACTAAACCGATTGTCGCCGTCGTTAAACTTAATATTAAAGAAGAGAAGGCTTCCGGCATTAAAAAGCGATAGATGATTTGAAGTGGTGTCGCCCCCATAGCTTTTGCTGCTTCAATAATCCCTTCATCCACTTCTAATAAAGAATTTTCTACTAATCTTGAAAAATAAGGTCCAATGTGAAGTACAAGCGGAACAATTGCTGCCGTCGTTCCGATTGATGTACCAGCAATCAGCCTTGTAAATGGAATAATAGCCACAAGTAAAATAATAAATGGAATTGAACGAAAAATATTAACAATTGGATTTACAACCGAATAAATCAACCGGTTTTCAAGAATATGACCTTTTCTTGTAACAACTAATAATATTCCTAAGAAAATCCCGATCAATCCTCCGAAAAAGAGTGAGACACTAACCATGTAAAGCGTTTCCCACAAAGCGTTCAATATCAATTCCGCGCTCACTTCCATCTTCAAAAACCTCCTTTACTTTTACGTTTTGCTTCATAATAAATTCAATTGCTCGCTTAATTTCATACTCATCACCAATTAACTCTACAATTAAATTACCAAAAGGAATGCCTTGCAATTCTGTAATATTGCCAAACAAAACATTGATTTCCACAGGATAAACTTTTGCCGTTTTTGAAATGATCGGTTGTCCCGAGTTAATTCCAAAAAATTCAATTTTAAAAATACGACTAAAGTGACTATTTTCTTTCAACAATCGATAGACACTTATGGGAACTTCATCCCGAACAACTGATTTGACGAATTTACGTGTTGTATCCGTCTTCGGATGGGCAAAAATATCATAGACATTTCCTGATTCAATAATTTGGCCATCTTCCATGACAGCAACTCGATTGCAAATTTGTTTAATCACTTCCATCTCATGTGTAATAATTAATATTGTGATTTTATATTCTTCATTTACTTGTTTTAATAAATTTAGTATCGATTTTGTCGTTTCTGGATCTAGTGCCGACGTAGGCTCATCACACAGTAATATAGAAGGATTTGTAACAAGCGCACGAGCGATTCCAACACGCTGCTTTTGCCCGCCTGACAGCTGTTCTGGATAATTTTCAGCCTTCTCTTCTATACCAACAAAACGAAGGATTTCATATACACGATTTTCTACTGCTTTCTTATTATATCCACTTAACAATAAAGGCATTGCTACGTTATGGAAAACAGTCTTAGAATGGACTAGATTAAAATGCTGGAAAATCATCCCGATATCCTTCTTCGCCTCACGTATTTCATGCTGGGATAGGTTTGCTAAATTCCTTCCCTCAACAATCACTTCACCTGATGTCGGATACTCTAATAAGTTAACGGTACGTAAGAGTGTACTTTTACCAGCTCCACTGAAACCTATTACCCCAAATATATCTCCTTTTTTAATCGTTAAATTTATATCTTTTAATGCTTCTACTTTATTCCCATTACTTTCAAACACCTTCGAAGTCTGGTGGAATTCTATCAATATAACCCCTCCTTTTCTTCCTCTGATTTACATTAAAATGCTGGAACGACTGCTTCTCCGTAATTTTCAAGGATGAACCCTCTAACTTTCTCCGTTGTCAACGCATCTATAAGCTTTTGAACCGGTTCACTATCCTTGTTGTCTGGCCTAGACACAAGCACATTCACATATGGTGAGTCGGCTCCTTCAATGATCAATGAATCTTCTAATGGGTTAAAATCAGCTTCAAGCGCATAGTTTGTATTAATTGCTGCAGCTTCCACATCATCCAGTGAATGAACTAAGAGTGGTGGATCGACTGGAACAAATTCTAGATTTTTACTATTCTCTGTTATATCTTCTAGTAAGAAGTCACCTGATTTCGTTTCATCTAATTCAATAATTCCATTATCTGCAAATAATTCGAGTGCCCTTGAGAAATTTGAAGGATTATTCGGTATGGCGATTTGTGCTCCCTCGGATAATTCATCAATTGAATTAATTTCCTTTGAGTAGATGCCAAACGGTTCAATGTGAATCCCTTCCACGACTACTAAATCCAATCCACTATCTTCGTTAACTTGCTCCAAATACGGAGTGTGCTGAAAGAAGTTCACATCCAAATCCCCATCTGCTGTCTGCTGATTTGTTTGAATGCCATCTGTAGTAATCACTATTTCTAAATCGATACCGTCTTCTTCCAAATCTGGTGCAATAAATTCCAATATTTCCGCATGAGGTACAGATGAAGCGCCAATCTTTAACGTAACTTGCTCATTCTCTGTAGTAGCTTCTGTTCCGCAACCTACAACTGCAAATACTCCAATCATTATTAGTACTAAAAGAATAGTATTTTTGATCTTCATTTTGTTCACTCCTAACCGCTTTTTAAATGAGAATAATCACTTATTTCCATTCAGGTTCATTATTTAATTCTCTTTTTTTATCTTGTTTCAACTGGAATCCTTGTAGTAAAGACAGCGCACTTTCATACAAAAAGTAAGAAGCCTTAATTAATGATGATTCATCAATTGTAAAAGCAGGGTGATGCCAATCTTCATTTCCATTCGTTCCAAAGAAAACAAAAGCACCAGGAATTTGTTGCTGATAAAAGGCGAAATCTTCTCCCCCCATTGTCGGTTCTGGATCTACCGTGTTTAAGCCTTGTTGTTGTGCAGCTTGGTAGATAGTTTCTATTGTTTCTGTGTCATTTATCACTGGGGGCGGTCCGGGAAACCAATCAATAATAGCCTCTCCCGAATATGCACGGACTGTATTTTCTACAATAGTTTGTACACTTCCTTTAATTTCTTCGCGAATTCTATCATTAAACGTTCGTGTCGTTCCTTCCAAAGTCACCTCACCCGGAATGACGTTCCACGTAGTTCCGCCTGTTATTCTAGTGACGCTGACAACAGCACTTTCTAATGGGGATATATTTCTGCTTACAATGGAATGAAGCGCCGTAACCATCTGTGAAGATGCAAGGATTGGATCTTTACCATTCTGCGGAATGGCGGCATGACTTCCTTTCCCCTTAACTGTAATCCGAAAGCGATCAACAGAGGCCATCACCGGTCCTGCTTTTAAACCAATTGTTCCAACTGGTAACTCAGGCTTATTATGAAGCCCAATAATTGCCTCCACTCCTTCAAGTTGCCCGTCATCAATCACCTGCTCTGCTCCACCACCTATCTCTTCAGCCGGCTGAAAAATGAATCTAATATTTCCTTTCAGCTTATTTTGATTCTTTTTTAATAGATAAGCTGCTCCGATTAATGCGGCGGTGTGGAAATCATGGCCACAAGCATGCATCACACCTTTAACTTTTGAAGCGTAAGATAAGCCCGTCTGTTCCTCAATCGGCAGTGCATCGATATCTGCCCGAAGCGCAATTGTCGGTCCCGGGCTTTTACCTTGTAATTGTGCGAATACTCCGGTTTTTAAGCTTGTTTTCCTCACATGAATCCCAGTATCCTGTAATTGCTTTTGAATAAATTTCGTTGTTTCAAATTCTTGGAGTGATAACTCAGGGTACTGATGTAAATAACGCCTAATTGAAATTAAGTATTCCTGTAAATCAGATTGAATCATACAATTATCCCCCTCTAAACATCTAGCCTATAGCATTTACATAAAATATCTTCTCTCACAAAATCCTTTGACTCATCTCTTCTAAAACCGAACCCCTTATAAAGTTGGATCGCTCCATCCATAAACTCAGTTGTATGCAAATACATATTAGATTGCCCAGAAGTTTTGACTTCATTGATGGCAGTTGCTAATAATGCTTTTCCAACACCATAACCTCTAGCACGAGGAAGAACTGCTAATAATCGAATGATTGGTGCTTGAATTTCAAGTTCCGGATTTCCATATGCCTTTTCCGATGACTTAAATAGTTGCAAGCTACCTATAATTTCCTGATTCCGTTTGGCTACCAATATTTTATCTACATTTGGACTGTCAACGGATGAGACAATTTTCCTTGAATAATCCTTCCATCCTTGCGGCGAATAATAACGCTCATACTGTTGATAACTTTCGCTTAAAACTTGACGAAGAATCTCAGCTTCGTCTATAAACAACTCACTTACTATAATTGGATTGCTTATTAATTTACCCATCGTTACCCCCAATTAATTTATTTAATATATTGTGGATTCAACCTTCTTCGTTAATTGGAATGGACTTAGTAGTTGGAAGGAACGTAGACGTTCTTCTTTTTTCCGCAGCGGAGTGTGTAGAATAAATTCGTCTATTTTGTACGTTTCATGAAGTCGGTTCAATTCACCATTCACAAATTCTTTCGTACCAGCAATAATATCTGCCGCCTTTTCTTCTACTTCAAATGGGCCTTCTGCCTGACTTTTATATGCCTGCACTTGCTCTTTTGATTGAACGGTTAATGTCCTCCCATCATGCAGATGTAAGATATATAATTTATGGTCTTTTGCTAATTCCTCAGCTTCTTGTTGTGTAGGTGCTGCTAAGACTGCTAAAGCGACAATACATTTTCCCTCATTAAAATTATCCTTATAGGTTCGAACTGTTTCTTGAAGCAATTCCTCATCACTATTTAAGAAGCCTGCAAAAACAAAGTTAACCCCTAAATCCGCTGCAAAAGTTGCACTAACGGTACTTCCTCCAAGCAAATAAATTTCTGGCTTCTTTTCTGGCTTTGGTAAAGCCTGAATACCTGCAAGTGGGTGACTATTTTTGATGGAATCGTCAATTAAATCCCTTAAAAAGGTTAAGCGTTCATTAAAGTCATTTCCATTCTTTAAATTTCCATGTTGTAAAGCTCTTGTAGATAATGGTAATCCTCCAGGTGCTTTTCCAATTCCAAGATCTACTCTTCCAGGAGCAAGGCTTGCTAACAGATTAAAGTTCTCCGCAACTTTATATGGACTATAATGTTGTAACATCACCCCACCTGATCCTATTTGGATTGAACTTGTATGTGCCAACAAATGTGAGATTAATACTTCTGGTGATGAACCAGCTACTTGCTCCATATGATGATGCTCTGCCACCCAGAACCGAGAATAGCCCCATGCTTCTGCCTTTTTCACCAATTGAATCGTGTCTTGTAATGCATCGGTGGCCGTCTTTCCTTCAAATACTGGACTTTGATCAAGAATTCCAAGTTGATAGCTCATTAATTTCCCCCATTTTTTGTTACTTTTTAATTAAAAAAAGACAGCTTTCTATTCTAGTAGATTAGAAGGCTGCCTTTAGTTGTCTAATCGGCATATTTATCACTCATTAACGTTCTGTAATAACTCCACTGAATGATATCTCACTTCATGAAGTTCGCTGTTTTTTTACCTTGTGGCTGGTAACGTTTTTTCTCTGTTGTTTCTATTTGGGTAATCTCATCATCATGAACGGTTATAATTAAGTTTCCATATTTTAATTTTTTTAATTCAGTTACGATGTCTGCGATTTTTTTATCATTAACATTTGCCACATAATCCCCCCTTTCCAGAGTATTTTTTAATTTAAAACTAAAAAACCCCTTCTTTTCAAATAAGAAGAGGTTTTAATTATACTTATCACCCTTCTTATCTACCAAGCACATCGGCTTGCTGGAATTGGCACAGTGCTTCAAAAAGTCTGTTGCCGAGGCATCAAAGGGCCAGTCCCTCCACCTCTCTGGATAAGAAAATATTTATTTAATTGTATTCGAATACGTTATAGATCTTTACATAACAAACGATACTCACTATAAAAAGATTACTTTTATTCTGATATTTCCTATAGTAACACTCAGGATTTACAATGTCAAGCATACTTTAAACATAACCGAAATTCGAACTTTATTAGTTATCCGTTGTAAGTTAATGCTACCTATCCTAAGAAACACTAGCACTTATGACAATATATTATGATATAAGTGGTAATTTATTTTCATTAACATGAACAGAAATCTTACACAAAATTTATTCTAGGTTAATGAATTTCATAATACGTATTTAATGCTTCACCATCACCATATGTAGTTGAGTTGGTTCGTTCCCAACTACATACGGTGATGGGAAAGCCGACTTTGGTAATGATGAAATTCATTCAAGTAAGTAAAACCTGAACTTGCCTATAATAATTTCGCCATATTATATTCATCCACAAATTCATCATCTATGAGTAAGGAGTGTCTTTTTGTCCCTTCTATTTCAAATCCAGCCTTCTTATACAGCGATAATCCGGCTTCATTCTTCGTCGCAACGGTTAACTCTAATCGGTGAATATGATGCTGCTTAGCCCAATGGTCCAACTTTTTAAATAATTTCGTTCCAATTCCTTGCTCTCTTTTGCCTTGCAATATGCCGATTACAATATAAACAGAATGCTTATTTCTTCGGGCTTTTCCACCCATGGCGAAAAGATAACCCACTAAATCTTCATCCATTTCCGCTACAAGTATTGTAGAATTTTCACTGGCTTGCATACTTTCAATCATCTCTAATTGGTTATCTGCTTGAATCCTTCTTTCATCAGCTTCCCAAAGCATGTACTTTGCACTATTTCCAACCTCTTTTATAAGATAAGCTAACTTTTCTGCATCTGTTGATTTAACTCCCCTAATGATCAATCGTTTTCTCCCCTTACTCTATTTTGCTGTAATCAATCTTATTACAAAATACAATTTTAATTTTAAAATATTTCCTAAATCCCCCTTGACTTTTACACGGAATCTATGTAGAGTAAAAATTACCAAAATTAAATATGTAATTCTCTTATCTAGAGAGGTGGAGGGACTGGCCCTTTGATACCTCGGCAACAGACTTTTTGAAGCACTGTGCCAATTCCAGTAGCGTTACGCTTGAAGATAAGAAGAGAAACCGAAATTGTAATTAAACCTCTTCTTACTTAAGAAGGGGTTTTTTAATATTTTATTTTAAAAAATAAGGAGGAGAAGTAATGAAACGTACTTTAGAACAAAGGTTGAAAGATGGAACAGTTATTGTCGGAGAAGGATATTTATTTGAATTGGAGCGGAGGGGCTATTTACAAGCAGGGTCATTTGTGCCTGAAGTTGCACTAGAAAACCCAGAAGCACTTAAACAGACCTATAGAGATTTTATGAATGCCGGGTCCGATGTAATCTTAGCATTTACGTATAATGGTCACCGAGAAAAACTTCGCATTATTGGTAAAGAAGATTTATTAGAGCCACTAAACCGGAGTGCCATTCGTTTGGCGAAAGAAGTAGCCAAAGAACATCCAACTGAGGAGGCACTTGTTGCAGGAAATATTTCAAATACAAATATTTTTGACCCAAATGACCCAGCTTCTAAAGAACAAGTGAGAAGTATGTTTGCAGAAATGGTGAAATGGTGTAAGGAAGAAGGCGTTGACTACATTGTTGGTGAAACATTTTATTATCATGAAGAGGCATTAATTGCCTTGGAAGAAATTCAAAAACAAGGTATACCTGCAGTCATTACGCTAGCCTTATTTGGAGAGAATATTCTAAGGGATGGATATACTGCAGATGAATCATGTAAGATTCTTTCTCAGGAAGGTGCATTAGTTGTTGGTCTGAACTGTTTCCGCGGACCGGATACAATGCATTCATACTTAGTGGACATCCGAAAAAATGTAGATGGCTATGTGGGCGCTCTGCCAATTCCATACCGTACGACAGAAGAAAATCCAACATTCTTTAATTTGCCTGATGCTGGATGTAGCTGCACATTGCCGACGGAAACAACTTTCCCGACTGCACTTGATCCGCTTTACCATAACCGTTTCGAATTAGCCGAGTGGGCAAAAGAAGCAAAAGATATTGGGATAAATTATATCGGCCTATGCTGCGGGGCTTCACCTGCAATGCTTAGAGAAGTTGCAGAGGCTGTCGGGGTTGAAACCGTGAATTCAAAGTTCTCTCCTAACATGGAGAAACACTTCTTATTTGGTAATGATGAAACACTTAAAAAGCACAACACAGAATATCGTACAAAGGCATAAGAGCATAGCTGATTTTAAATAAGTACCCAGAAGAGAAACTGAACATCTAATTTATTCGAATGAAATAGAATATAGTGCATACGAGCGATTAAGACTTCTCTATTCATTTAATCGTCTTTAAACAAAAAAAGCTCACCCTGCTAAAATACATTTGCTGCTGCCAGCACAAATCGATAGGGTGAGCTCTCTTCAATTTTTCTTAATCTAGCTCAATCGCTGTGGCCACGCTAACTCTTTCTTTGGTAATTCCATCTACATTATCCATTGCCCATTTAATAAATTCTATGACTCAACCGATTCAGATCAACTTAAATAAAAATTTTTAATTCCAAATCCTGGTAGTTTAGAAGATTTTATTGAACTAGTTGTTCTAGCAATGCAAAAAAGGGGTATTTACAGAACCGAATATAAAGGCCATACTTTTCGAGAACATCTAGGCTTAATATAATAGAATGTTTTTACTGATTCAGGTAGTAAAATAAGGAAAGCGGATGGTATTTATTAGGATAAATATATATTGGAAATAAATTGTAGGAGATCCGAACCCTTTTTTCGAAAGAATTCGGATCTTTGATGGGCGCCTGCATGAAATTATAACTTGGTAGCGGTATCCATTATAGACTTGGCAGCAGCCAGCGTCCTTGGTAGATATCCCCCACCTTAATAGCAACAAAAAGCATCCATTTTGTTCATCTTCTAGCATTTTCCTCAGCTTAAATTCTTTTTAAAATAAACAAATTAAAGATTTTGTTCATATATTTGCTGAACAATATTTTTAATTTCAGATCATCTCGCTCTTACAAGCGAGATGATAAAATAAGACTACAAACTATCATAACCATTCTTTTTTATATGACTTAGCCTTTCTCTATTTGAATTAACATTGCTTAAATGTGTTAAGACCACATATTATCCACGTCAATATCGTTTCGTTTATATGTTGTTGACTCGAACATTTTCTTTTCTTTAAATCCGAATATACTCGCAATAATGATTGCCGGAAATGCAACAATCCGTTTATTATGCACCGATACATTACTGTTGTAGTTGCGTCTTGCTGCCGATAATTTATCTTCAATTGCAATGATTGCTTGTTGTGTTTTACGAAATGCCTCATTAAATTTTGGATCAGGATAATTTTCCATCGTTGCCATTAAGTTAGGCATTGCTGCTTCAATTTGTATCCCCGCTTCAACTTTTTCATTCACTGAATCTGCTTGCGAAAAAGCACTTCTCATATTTGTTACTTTCGTTACAAGTTCCACTTCTCTTTTCGACTCTTCTTTTGCGGTTGAAATTACTTTTGTTAACATATCAAAACGCTCTTCCAAATATGTTTCAATGCCTCCAAAAGCTTCATCAACGTTAACCGCTGAGTGTTTCATTTTGTTATACGTTGAAATTGTATAAGACGCTATGAGTACTATTAATATGCCAATCGTAATTGCATAATACATAGAACATAACCTCACTTTTATTTTTTATATAATTTTAAGTTTAAATTTAAATCATCTATAAAGCGTAATACTAGATTTATATCCTTGAAATAATCATACACCGTATCAATGTTCAACTCTTTCATAATGTTTAAGATAAAATGATTCGATCCTGTATGGATGAGTATATACACTTGATTATTATAAAATGTAAAATAAGGAATGAATCGTCCCTTCTTTCTTTTCCCACGCTTTCGTTCGATTGTGTCAGGTACATAGTTCACGAATTCCAGTAAGTTTTCCATTGTATCGGTTTGCAAAATAACTCTTGCTTCAATCTGATCCGTTGAATGAACAACAAACTTCTTCATAAACATTGGATTTTCCAGTAGAACCTCTTGCATTATATGCTGCTTATCGAATTTTTTTAACTTTTTTCGATACTTTCTTTTCTTTAGCAACCAGCGAGGTTTAATCATCGTAAACGAACGACCAAAGTCTTTATTGAACTCTACTTTAAAAAGCAAACCAGCCGCTAACATTCCTAATGGTTTTTCAATAACTTTGCCTTTTTGCCGTTTTTTATAATCATTCCGAACGATCATCTCACTAAATGACAAATATGTATATGCATCTTCATCTCGGTCATACACATATCCCTTAATTAAATCATCTCCGAATCCAACGTCAGCTCTATGTTTAAATATACGCATTTCATTCACATCATCAATTGTTAATGAGCCATCTGGTTCATATGTAAAATATGAGTTCATAAATTTGACGAGTTTTGGCACAATAATCACTTTTGCCCTCGATTCTAACTTTTTCTTATGTCTCATCCAATAAAGACCTATCCATCCAGTAATGGCAATCGGAGCAGCTGGTATGATGAATAATGTAATATCGCGAAAGACATAATAAATGAATAGCAATAGGAATGGGGCTGCAATGATTTGAGGAATTAAACCTTTCATAAACTTTTTTCGTTCAACTTCCAGACTCTCTAGTTCTTCTTTTAAATGCTTTTCATAAAAAGCAATAAATTCTGTTTTTTCTTTCGCAAATAATTCAAGTCCATAAGCATTTCTTTTTACTTCTCGCATCTCTTCGGTAAGCATACATTCCCTCCTTGATATTTTAATCATATATTTTTCACCGTCTGATGTTAGTGATTCATTATAACAAAGAACAATAAAAAACTTGGCAACTTTCAAACATGTATCTACTCTACATTTTATCTCCTCAAATATAAGTATCCGAGGAGATAATTGTATTAAACTTTTAGATAAGTATTTTGAATCATATGACTGTTGTTAAAGCATCAAGCTACTACTGAGGGAATGCATGAACCTTCTATAAAACCGTTATATAGTAATCCATCGTCCTTAAATTGAACAATCTTTAAGTGGTTATTGTTTTTGATAAAAATACTTTATGGAAATTAAAGATAATAGCCGAGTGTGCTCCAATAGGAATCCGTCCAATTATTATATTTTTGTAATACACGTATTTGGTAAATTTCTCCGTAATTATTTAAATAATATACCTTTTCATTTCCCCCTGTCAATGGATGGACCATTTATTTTAAATTTACCGTTTTTCTAGTGCAATCGAATATTAAATTAGCAGGATATACTCGATTCTCATCTGTATTGTTTGATTACAAGATTTCATTATACTTACCGAGAAGCTATCAAACTTGCATTTCCATTGTTATCACATCTCTTATATAAAATAAATTAATGAATTTCATAATACGTATTTAATGCTTCACCATCAACATATGTAGTTGAGTTGGTTCGTTCCCAACTACATATGGTGATGGGAAAGCCGACTTTGGTAATTATGAAATTCATTCAAATGTTAAAAAAGCTAACGATTTGAAGTTTTTGAGAATCCATTGCTTGCTTAATCAATTTTGACTTTTAAATAAGATTTAGCACAATATTCCCCTTAATCACCCATTCAACAATTGCAGCCTGTTATGAAAAAATCACACTCCAGAGATTCCTGCAATTATGACAAAAGTAGTCCATAAAAAACCACAAATCAATAAAATAATTATCCCAAGCATTGATAAACCAAATATTAATTTTCGTTTTACTTTTTTTCCCCTAGTAATTGCTACCACTAAAAAAACCACACCCATTAGCCAAAGAAAATAAGTGAAAGCAACCCCAACCCAATACCAAACAAAATCATCCCCCCAGTACGCCATACGTTGAAATGGATCACTCATTAAAAATACACCTATTGCACATAATAACGATAAAAACACAAAAAACTCATTCTTTTTTATAAAGTTCATCTTATTACCTCCCTCTTATCTATGCCACAATATGAACTCTTAGACGATGCTTCAATCTTACAATAAATACCACTAACGTTGCATAAATTAAGACTAAAAAAATAAAACAGCCACTATTTAACGATGAAGCAAGGAAAAGTCCTTTATAACGGATTTAGTCAAGTGCATCCCGATTCGGCACGTCCTCCGATTCATTTCCAATAATCTCAGCGTCTAAAACCATGTTCCTTACAACTAGCTTCGCCTCCAGCACATCATACATATAAATTCCTTTTTCTCACCGGTTTCCTTGTCCGTATATACTTATTTAAACAATGAGTACAGTGTTTTTTATGAAAGGTAAATAGTCCTAGGCCACTGATGATCGTTTCCCAACATTTACCACTTATCCGGTATCGCTCAAAACAGCGTTTCGGAAGGAACCTTTTAATCAGGTAAGTACGCATTTTATCCATCTCTTCTGAGTTTAAGCAGGATAATTAATTGTGCTGTAATGAGGTAGTTATTCACCGACATCTTAAATGATAGAAACATAAAAGTCGCAGTGACATATAACATATCTCACTGCGACTTTTCGCTGTACTTAGGAAACTTAGAAAAAAAGAAATAGTTAAGGTTCAATATTAACGATTAACTCATCCATATCGGGGACTTCATCAATTAATTCATTTTTCTTCAACCACTCGGCTGTCTCTTCCCATGAGCTTATATCTTGTGTTCCAAATCCTGATTCACTTTTCATTTTTGGTAATAAAATGTTCATGCTTTCCATCTCTACTTCTTTATCAAGAGCAAAGTTAGCTTGGTCTTGATGATCAAGAATAATTTGTAGTGCATCTTCTGGATTTTCAACCATGAAGTCGAAGCCTTTTCGAGCAGCTTTCCAAAAAGCTTCTATATCTGCTTGCTCATTTTCCCATGTATCTTCACTTGTCACTGCAACTATTTCATAATAACTTGGTACCCCGTAATCAACTGGGTTAAAATAATCAATTTCGTACCCTTCGCTTCGTAAAACAGGAACTTCGTGATTGACATACATTCCGCTCACCGCATCGACCTGTTCAGAAATCAAGGAAGAGCCTAATTCAAATTCAACATTAATCATGTCAACTTTGTCATAATTTCCACCATCATAATTCACAATCGTTTTTACTAGTGCTTCGTTTATCGGTATTCCAGGATAGCCAACCTGCTTACCCTCTAGCTCTTTTGGTGAAGCCATTGGATTATCTGAACGATAAACAACATGATTTAATGGTTCTCTTACGATTGCAGCGACAGATTTTACAGGAATATCTTCGTTAGCTTTTGCCATAATTACATCTGGCTGGTAATACAATCCCATCGTAATATTTCCTGAAGCTGCGAGTGTAAGAGGATCGGTAGGATTTGCAGGAAATTGAAATTCCACATCTAATCCTTCCTCAGCAAAATAGCCTTTTTCATCAGCTACGTATAAATAACTGTGAACTGCATTTGGATACCAATCGAGCATGATGCTTACCTTTTTCATTTCATCGCTAGCAACAGAACTTTCTTCTTTTGTTTCACTTTTATCTTCACCACATGCACTTAATATTAAGAGAAGCAAAGCAATAGTGAATAAAAAAATAAAGTTTTTTTTCATTTTATATTCGTCTCCAATTCAATATGTATTTTTCTAATAAAACAACGGCAATAAATAAAAGAATACCTATAAGCGAAAGTAAAACAATCGGAGCAAATACTCCCGCCCCATCGAATTGCGTCATCATTCGACGGCTAAAATACCCTAATCCCGCTTGTGCACCGAGCCATTCACCAATTGCAGCACCAATAACACTCATAGGTACAGCCACTTTTAATCCTGAAAAAAAGGATGATAAAGCAGAGGGCACTTCTAACTTGAAAAAAAGTTGTCTTTTAGAAGCACCCATGGATTGAAATAATTCCTTCAGATCCCTATTTGTAGACCGTAATCCATCAAATGTGCTTACAGTAATCGGGAAAAAAGTAATAATAATCGTTACAACAATTTTACTCCAAATAGAATATCCAAACCAAAGTACAAAAATTGGTGCCAGGGCGATAATAGGGATTGTCTGCGAGGTAATCAGCAATGGGTATAACGTTTGTTCTAATGTTTTTGACATACTCATGCCAATTGATAACAGAATACCCAGCGTTAAGGAAATAGCTAGGCCGATCGCAATAACGGAAAATGTAATAGGAAGATGATGTAAGAACAATTCTTCACGTAATTCCCATAGTTTCATCCCAATTTCAGTTGGAGCAGGAAGAATAAAAGATGTGTTAATCCGCCTTGCACCTATTTCCCATATAAGTAATAGGATAAAAGTCAATATAGTTGAATACATATAATTTCTCATGTGTTAAACCCTCATTCGGAAACGTTCTATTAAACTATTTTTTAGTTCAATTACCTTTTTTTGATCCAAATGGTGTTGCCACCTCGGACGTTTGAGTGGAACTTTAACTTCCTCTAATGTTGTAACAGGGGTATCTGTAATAACAAAAATTCTATCAGATAAAAACAAAGCTTCGGAAATATCATGTGTAATAAATAAAATAGTCGATAATTGTTTCTCCCATTGTTCTAGTAGCCATTCCTGCATAAATAATTTTGTCATCGCATCAAGTGCAGAAAAAGGTTCATCTAACAATAACACGTTCGAACCTGATAAAGTGGCACGTAAAAAGGAAACCCGTTGACGCATTCCACCAGATAGTTCATTTGGATATTTATTTTCATATCCTTTTAATCCAAATTCCCCCAACAGCCTATCTACTTTACTATCAGTATCCTTTTGCTTTTGTATTTCCAAAGGAAGGAATGCATTTTGTCTAACCGTTCTCCAAGGCATTAATAAATCTTGTTGTGGCATATACCCAACTTTACCTAAGCGTTTCTCCATCTCTTCACCATTGACATAAATAGAGCCGCTTTTTTGTTGTTCCAATCCAACTATCAGTCGGAAAATAGTTGTTTTTCCCGAGCCACTTGCACCAACAATACTGACAAATTCTCCTTTTGGAATAGAAAAACTCACATCTTTTAAGATTCGGATTTGTCCGGCAGCATTTTCGTAATCAAAATAGACATTTTTAAATTGAAGTGCTTGTTCGTCATTGTCTAGTATACTTTTCATGGATATTCATCCTTTTTTATGCTTAAGTAATAAGATCATTTATTATTTTTCTTGATTGGACCATTGATAAATAAAGTGAATCATCGTTTTTGTAAAGGAAACTAATTGATCGATAGATAACTGTTCGTTTACAGCATGTGCCTGAAGAAAATCACCTGGTCCATAAATTGCGGCCGGAATGCCTGCTTCAGAGAACCAGCCCCCGTCTGTAACAGATGGTGAAACATCGATGGTCACAGGTTCAGCATGAATCTTATTGTGAGATTTTGATAATATTTTTATCGCCTGATGATTTGGATCTACTTCAAGAGAAGGAAAAATCTCCCCCTTATCTTGAATCATTGATGTTCCACCCCATTCAAATATTGGTGGATTCTCACGTAACCATATGTCCGCTTCAGCGACTCTTAAGAGATGGTCTTCTATTTCTTGGGTAACTTGTTCATAGGTTTCATCCGGATAGTAATGAACAGTAAGCCATAACCGGCACTCATCAGCAATAAATGCTGCATGACGACCACCTTCGATGACCGCTGGATTAATCGTATTTGTCCCAGGTGGATAGCCCTCATATTGCTTCGTTATTGCCCAATGACGTTCAAGCTCTTGAAGACCTTCTATTAATTTCGACATTTTTTCAATTGCGCTTGCACCAAATAAGCCTCCACCTGCATGAATCATATTTCTGCGGGTTGCATCATGAAAGGTCTTTTCACTTTTAACGGTAATCCAACCAGTAATGACACCACCTTGACCTTGGATGTGCAAATCACTTGTGTCCACAACGAGAGCAAAGTCGGCGTGATAACCCCGTTCACAGCATTGTAATGTACCTGCTTCTCCAACTTCTTCTCCAATTACGGATTGAAAGATAACATCACCTGCAAAGGTCATATCTCCTTCGTTTAATAACTTTAGTGCAAATAACGCTCCGGCAAGTCCACCTTTCATATCAGCAGCTCCACGACCAATGATGTTGCCGTTTTGAATCATCGGTTGGAATGGATCTGATTTCCACGCTTCATCTTCTCTTACTTCTGCTACATCGATATGCCCATTTACAATGAGACTTTGATGGGTATCTGATTTCGTTCCCTTTTGGACGCCAACGACATTAGGGTCATTGGGATAAACATCCCACATATCGATAGAGAAACCAATCTGCTCTAAAAATTGAGCCACATATGTTTGTGCTTCTCTCGTATTTCGAGCAGGTGGAGCGGGTGTTTTAAATGAGATGAGAGTAGCTAGTAAATCTACTAACTCATCTTGACGTTCATCTACTTGAGCTATTATTTTGTTTAGATTACTCATCATGTATAACCTTCTTTCATAAGAGAGAACTTGATATTCACACATATAATACTTGAAAAAACGAGTAGGGAGAACGATATAAAAGCTTCCTGTTTTAAGGAGGCAATCAACAAGTCTCCTCACACGTGCAGCTTGGGGGAATCATGTTCGGTTTGTTTTCCAGTAGGAATTGTGTAAACTTTATCTACAGTAAATAGATGGTGTCAGTTTGGATAACTGTTTAAAGCATAAAGTGAGCTCAGCTGACTAAAAAGAGCTACTGCCAGCATCAGGAAGCAGCTCATGAGCCAATACACACATGTCGATAATTGTAGATGAATTATAATGACGATGCATTTGCGTTGTCACCGCTTCCTTACGCTAGTATGAACTAGATCAAGTTTAAGAATTAAGGAGAAGTCCTTTCTCAGTTTTATAGAAACTATGAGTAAAGAGTTACGCCAAAATACCCCTAGTGGTGAAATGTATGGAATTTTTCTTTTAACAAATAATTGTACCATCTATTTCAATTGATTCATCTATTCATCTATTTAATCACGGACAAAGATATCTTTAATTCTTTTCAACTCATGTTCAGGTTTATCTTTTGCAATGTCATTTATCAAGTCGATACAGTCATCAGCATTTTCAGGGAAATTTCCAAAAGACTGCGATAGCGCTTTCCATGCGCCGAGCTGTGTTTGACTAAGTCATATAACTTGTATAGACAGTCATAGTAGCTGAAGGTTCTGTTGCATCTAACTCTTCAGTCGAAATATTGAATTCCTCTGCATACTTACGATACAGATCCATTTCAAAATCCATTGTGACGTTAAGTAGATTAGTAAAAGTAGTCATTGTTTTTAAATCATTCGCTTTCGTACTACCAATCGCGAACACACGAGAGTATTCAATTAAGTATACGTAATCTTGTTCCATAATAATGAATGAATAAACTTCTCTTTATCGAGAGTACCTTCCCCAATCCCCTTCACAAATGGATGCTCTAAATAATTACCCAAACAGGTTCTACAGTTTTGAATAGGCGATCTGTAATCGTCATAATATCTTATCTCCTTCTTTCTATTTTGAATAATAAATCAAAAAAACCATTCCACTAATAGAGGGAATGGTAGAATAAAAGATACTGTTATACGTATCGCCACCACTTCCCTACGCTAGTATGACCTAGTTCAGGTTCAAAGGGTCAAGACATGTCTTTCTCAGCAAACTTTTGCTCCCCTAGTGATTCATCTATGCAATTAGCCTTATTATAATCATACATGTTTACCCTTGTCAAATATCGCTGGATTTGGGTTTGTATCAAGCTTTTCTCGGTAGATCTTTTAGGCATTATTTATGCAACGCCTGCGATAGTTCCACTACTGTAACCGTCAAGTAGAATTAAGCAGTTTTTCACAATTAACACTCAACAGGTTTCCCCAATTAAGATTCAACACCTGTTTCTTGAAACAAAGCACGTCTGTACTTCATTCTGATGCTGTCTTGGTTC
>NZ_JAKGBW010000070.1 GCF_021556485.1 Oceanobacillus alkalisoli
TGCTGTCTCTACCTTGGAGTACTTCATTGTCACATGCATACCTATTTTTCACTCCATGGATTTTCAAATGAAATGCCTCAGTTTAACGAACACTTGAAAAGCTCTTCTCTGAACCCCTCCTCAAAGCAGTGTCTGCTATGATACCTCAAGAAGTCGCATCCAGGGACAGCAGGGGCTCTGTGATAGCCAAAATGAAAGGTGGAGATTTTGTTAAACTTTCAGATGATTTTGGAATCGTTAAACTGTGAAATAGCTATTTCTTTAGCTTTTTTTTTATATATATATATACCT
>NZ_JAKGBW010000071.1 GCF_021556485.1 Oceanobacillus alkalisoli
ATGATGCAGCCGCTCCTGTGTAGCAGGGTCACTTTTAACCCGTACGGGTGACCATCTCCCTCAAAAGGGGACACAAATCTGCTAAATGCCCGTCGTCTGCGTGCGGCGCACGCCACCCGGTCGGTGCAACGGCCGCCGGTGCGGGTCCCCGCTCGTCGAAAGCTCGAGGGACGCCCGCTGTCACACCCCGCCGCTACGGTGGCGGCATGGCAACTCGTAAAACGTCGGCCAAGGATCGCCCCTCGTACCGCTGCACCGAGTGCGGCTGGACCACCGCCAAGTGGCTCGGCC
>NZ_JAKGBW010000011.1 GCF_021556485.1 Oceanobacillus alkalisoli
AGACTCTCTTGCTTTTGTAACATGTAATCACCCGCTACTTTCATCGTTATTACTTTGATTATAAAATAGAACAGCTAACAAATCATTTTTGTTAGCTGTTCTAAGGAGACTTTTTCAGTGGCCTCGGTCAGAGCGCTTGTCCCAGTTGGGACAAATGCTCTGACTCCCTGTCCCAAATTAAGCTTGACTTTCTTTTCATTTCGGTATATTGTATTATTTAAATAATTTCATAATGTTTTTTCTTATCCAGAGAGGTGGAGGGACTGGCCCTATGAGACCTCGGCAACAGGCTTTTTTAGTACTGTGCCAATTCCAGGAGCATGCATTTGCTCAGAAGATAAGAAGAGTCGGAGATACAATACCAAACCCTCTTCTTATTTCAAGAAGAGGGTTTTTATAATTTTAGGAGGAGATGAAGTTGACGACAATTCAAGCAACTACAGAACTACAAAAAGCAATCTCACTGCTGAAAGAAAAAGAATGGGTTGATCTGACCCACACTTTCGGCCCGGATTCACCGCATTTTGCAGCCTTTGATGATGCGGCATTCAAGACACTTTACAATCATGACGATGGTTTCTTTGCTCAACAGTTCTCTTTTGCAGGACAATATGGAACACATATTGATGCTCCCGTTCATTTCGTCAGAGACCAGCGCTACCTTGATGAACTTGAATTAAAAGAGCTTGTCTTACCGCTCGTTGTCATTGATAAATCAACGGAAGCAGCAAATAACAACGATTTCACCTTGACGAAAGAAGATATTATCGGGTTCGAAGCCATCCACGGTGAAATTGAGGCAGGGACATTTGTCGCCTTACGCACCGATTGGAGCAAGCGTTGGCCGGATAAAGATCGGTTTGAAAATAAAGATGAAGACGGTAATCCACACCTTCCCGGCTGGGGAATTGACGCTCTCGAATTCCTATTTGAAGAAAGAAAAATTAAAGCAGTCGGCCACGAAACCTTTGACACGGATTCCGCTGTCGACGCTGCAAAAAACGGCAGGCTCATCGGGGAATATTACGTACTGGAACAAGACACCTATCAGATCGAACTGCTGAGAAATCTAGATCAAGTTCCGACAAAGGGCGCCGTCATCTTCAATATCGTTCCAAAGCCTGAAAAAGCAAGTGGATTCCCTGTACGATCGTTCGCAATACTACCTTAAAATAAAACTAAAATCAGAAAGAGGATGATTTTCATGACAAAAACATTAGTAAAAGCTCCATTCAAGGCAGACCATGTAGGAAGTTTATTACGACCGGACAATTTGCACCAGGCAAGAAAAGATGCAAAAGAAGGCAAGATTACCCCAGCAGAATTACGTGAAATTGAAACAGAGGAAATCAAGCGTATTGTTGATAAGCAAATTGAAGTAGGATTAGAAGCAGTGACCGACGGAGAGTTCCGCCGTACCTGGTGGCACCTCGATTTCCTGGAAGGCTTAAATGGAATTGAAGGTTACGAAACAGAAAAAGGCTACCAATTTGCCGATACAGAAACCGAGCGCTATCACGTACGTAACACTGGGAAAATTTCCTTTAATCCAGATCATCCATTCATCAAAGACTTTATCGAATTTAAAGAAATTGTTGGGGATCGCGCCATTCCAAAGCAGACGATTCCAAGCCCAAACCAGCTATTCGAAGCCGGCATCCGCAACCCGGAAATTTATCCAGATCTTGAGGATTATGCCAACGATATCATCCAAACCTACCGTGACGCTGTAAAAGCCTTTTACGATGCTGGAGTTCGTTACTTGCAGCTTGATGACGTCTATATCGCGGGACTTTCCTCCACTGATTTCCAATTGGTTGACTCCGGCGGCTACACGAAAAAAGCTTTAATTGAGCTTGCCGTTCGTATTGTTAATGAAAGTATTGCGGATCGACCGGATGATTTGTTCATCACAACACATCTCTGCCGCGGGAATTATCAATCGACTTGGGCATTCCAAGGAAGCTATGCTGAAATTGCAAGCACCTTATTCGCTAAAGAAAAAGTAGACGGCTTTTTCTTAGAGTACGATGATGAGCGTTCCGGTTCCTTCGAGCCACTTAAACATGTACCAAAAGACGGCGCACAAGTCGTTATCGGAGCAGTGACTTCGAAATTCGGTGAACTGGAAGATAAAGAAGTAATCAAAAATAAAATCCAGGAAGCTTCTAAGTATGTACCGCTAGAACAAATTGCACTAAGCCCGCAATGCGGATTCGCCTCCACTCATCACGGCAACAAACTGACTGAAGAAGAGCAATGGGAGAAATTAAGCTATATTGTGGATTTAGCGAAAGAAATATGGGGTACTGTGAAAGCATAACCCCCCTTAAAAAAAGATGATTGGCCGGAAAACAGGAAATTCCAGCCAGTCATCTTTTTTGTAAATCTTTATCAAATTCTAGAAATGGTGAAACTTTTCCTCCCCTTTCCCCGTACCACCTAGAGAACATGATAGGAGGGAATGGAATGTCAGAAATTGCTATGCAATTGACGAATGTCCGAAAACGGATCGGCAACAAAGAAATCATTAAAGGCCTTTCCTTTACCATCAATAGAGGAGAAGTATTCGGCTTCATTGGACCGAATGGTGCCGGGAAAACAACAACGATCCGTATGATGGTAGGATTAATGAAGCTCACAGAAGGCGACGTACATATTCTCGGGAAGAGTATTAAAACTGAATTTAAAGAGGCGATCCGAGAAGTTGGCGGAATTGTTGAAAACCCAGAGCTTTATCCCTTTTTAACAGGAGCCCAAAATTTAAAGCAGTACGCAAGGATGATTCCGGGCATTACCCAGGAAAGAATCGATGAAGCCGTCAAACTTGTCGGCCTGGAAAAGGTAATGAATGAAAAGGTCGGCCGCTATTCGCTTGGAATGAGGCAGCGAATCGGAATCGCTCAAGCATTATTACATAAGCCATCCGTTCTCATTCTCGATGAACCGACCAATGGACTAGATCCCGCAGGTATTCGAGAAATCAGGAAGTATATCCGGAGGCTTGCAACCGAACATAATATAGCAGTCATCATTTCCAGTCACTTATTATCCGAAATCGAATTGATGTGTGACCGGATTGGCATTATTAAAAATGGTGAACTCGTTGCGATTCAAGCCGTGAAAGAAAATACACCAGCAGGCGAACAACAACTGCTGCAAGTGGAAATGGAAGCAAGTCCACTTGATAAAGCCCTTGAAATCGTCAATCGCAAAGCACCTGCTGCCCAATCGAACGGTAAAATCACCTTCCAAATCGAGAAGGAGAATATTCCACCGCTTATTTCAGACTTGGTGAAAGAAAATATCCTCATTTATGAAGTACAAGTCACGAAATCAACCCTCGAAGATAAATTCTTTGATCTGATTGGAGAGAATGTCATTGACTAATTTTCTAAAACTCGTACAAAATGAAGTGATAAAAATATACCGTTTGAAATCGACATGGGCCATGTATGTCATCCTGGCATTAATCATTATCGGTGTCGCCCTGTTAGCGAAGACCTACGGAGACTATATGACCTACGAAGAAGATACGTGGAGAGAGACTCTAGAAGCAGAAAATGCCGAATACATGGAGAACACGGCTGAATTTCCGGACATGGAGTCTTTTAATTCAACGTTCATCGAAACGAATAATTATTATTTAGAAAACGATATCATGCCAGAAAGCTACGGTGCTTGGCAATTTGTAATGGAAAATGCAATGCTGCTTTCCCTCGTCAGCCTCTTTACCATTATCGTTGCTGCCGGTATTCTTGCTAATGAATTCCGCTGGGGAACGATCAAGCTACTGCTTATCCGGCCAATTTCACGGACAAAAATCCTAATTTCCAAATATAGTGCCGTACTAGTCTTTTCTTTTATAACGTTCTTGTTCGTGCTCCTCTTCTCCTGGCTTATCGGAGGGATTTTCATCGGCTTTGATGGAATCAATCCTCATATCGTTCTTGAAAAAGGCGATGGCTTGGAATATGTTCCGGTCATCGGGGAGATTTTGACCGATTACGGCTTCAGTCTTGTGAACTTGCTCATGATGGCAACATTCGCCTTTATGATCTCTTCCATTTTCAGAAATAGCGCCCTTGCAATTGGGCTTGCCATATTTCTTATGCTTGCCGGAAATCAGATTGTCTTCTTCTTTGTGGAAAGGGACTGGGCGAAATACATTCTATTTGCAAATACAGACTTATCCCAGTACTTTAACGGGAACACACCGATGATGGAAGGAATGACACTCGGCTTTTCCATTAGCGTCTTAGTTGTCTATTATATGATTTTTGCAGTGATCTCCTGGTTTTTCTTTGCGAAGCGGGATGTTGCAGGTCACTAACCCATTTATTCAGGTTCCGCCCTTGTTACGGAACCTGAATTTTTATAAAAATAACGCCCCGCAAATAGTCCCTAGAAATGCCAATGCTATACCAAAAACATACGTTAGAACCGTGTAAAATAAAAACTCTCTTCTATTTCCCTTTCTCCATAACGATCCCATCTCGAGTTTCAACGTGGAGAATGTCGTAAAGGCACCAAGAAATCCTGTTCCCAATAAGAGAAGTAATAATGCATCCACCCCTGCCCCCATAAGCAGTCCAAGTAAGAATGCACCTGCCAGATTGGCGAGAAGCGTGCCCATCGGTATGGCTTTACCAGAATTGTTCATCTTCCCCGAAATCGTATAACGCGCAATCGCGCCAAAGAACCCGCCAACACCAACGATGAATAGATACATCCAGTTCATTTCTCACTCACTCCTTTACCGACTCGAAAACCAATTTCACTCATACCTAGTCCGCCAACCAGGCTTACAAAAATATAGACACATCCGAGCAACATCGACTGATTCTGAAACAATTCAACCGTTTCTACACTGACAGCGGAGAATGTAGTGAACGAGCCTACAAAACCGGTTGTTATTACCATTTTCATTTTTTCTTCTAGGCGGACTTTTTTAAACAGCCCGTAAGTCAGCCACGCAAGCAGAAAGCTGCCTAGCAAATTAACCAATAACGTTGCATAGGGAAAAACATGATCTGTCATAAATAGAAGTCCTGCGCTATACCGGAGCATTGCACCGAATGCTCCCGCAAGGCCAATATAAATATAATGCATTCGTCCAACATCCTTTTTTATATAAGTTAATGCTCAAGTTTTACCTGTACATAAGAGAATAAAACGAGATTTGACCACAATCAATTGAATGAATTTCATAATTACCAAAGTCGGCTTTCCCATCACCATATGTAGTTGGGAACGAACTAACTCAACTACATATGATGATGGTGAAGCATTAAATACGTATTATGAAATTCATTAAATTACTAGCTTTCATAAATTATTCCAGACTGTGAAAATTAAGCTATAATAAATTGTTCAAAAACGCTTGCAACTCTCAGCAAATCGGAGTAAAATTTCTATGTTTAATACAGAATATCATACCACCTAGGAGACAAAGCTATGGAAAAGAAAGATTGGACATTGACGCTTCTGCTTTCAAATATATTCTTTGTATTTTTAGGAATCGGGCTCGTTATACCGGTTCTGCCAACCATCATGAATGAACTCAGCATCAGCGGCACCGTGGTTGGTTATCTAACAGCTGCCTTCGCTTTAGCTCAATTGATTTTCTCGCCTTTTGCAGGAAAAGCAGTTGATAAATATGGCCGTAAGCGTATGATTATTATCGGTCTTTTTATTTTCAGTTTTTCCGAGTTTTTATTTGGCCTTGGTAAAACAATTGAGGTATTGTTCGCCTCGCGGATTCTCGGAGGAATAAGTGCTGCTTTCATCATGCCTGCGGTTACCGCATTTATCGCGGATATTACGACGCCGAAAACCCGGCCGAAAGCACTCGGCTATATGTCGGCGATGATCAGTACCGGATTTATTATCGGACCGGGAATTGGTGGCTTCTTAGCAGAAATTGGTACGCGTGTACCGTTCTTCTCTGCTGCGGCCTGTGGTTTAATTGTTGCTTTCATTTCGATTTTATCCTTACATGAGCCGAAATCAAAAACAGATGATATGGCTGATATGACTGAGGAACTCGGTAAAAGTGGCTTAAAGAAAGTGTTTATGCCGATGTTCTTTATCGCTTTTATCGTTATTTTAATTTCAACATTCGGTCTTGCTGCTTTTGATTCTTTCTTCAGTCTTTATACGGATCATAAGCATGGTTTCGCTCCTTCTGACATTGCGATTGCCATTACAGGCGGGGCGATTATCGGAGCGATTTTCCAGGTTGTCTTGTTCGATTGGTTAACAAGATGGATGGGGGAAATCAATATCATCCGCTGGTCGCTCGTGATTTCTGCTGTATTGGTCTATGCCATGACACTTGCCAACTCTTATTGGCAAGTGATGGCCGTCACCTTTACGGTCTTTATCGGATTTGACCTCATCCGGCCAGCCGTTACGAACTATTTATCAAAAATCGCCGGGAATGAGCAAGGGTTTGTTGGCGGGATGAACTCTTTCTTCACCTCCTTAGCTAATGTGTTTGGTCCGTTGATTGGCGGGATTTTATATGATGTAGATATCAATTATCCGTTTATTTTCAGCTCGGCTGTTATTGTCGTCTGTCTCCTTTTCACTATTTTTTGGAAGAAACCAGAGATTAAAATTAATTAAATACTTTACAAAATACCGAAACATGTATACAATCTTGAATTAGAATAACTGCATAATGAAACATAAGCACTAGGGGAGCTGCGTCATGTGGCTGAGAGGATCAATCCGACCCTTACTACCCGATCTAGATAATACTAGCGTGGGGAAGTGCAGTTTACAGATATTACATTGATAAAATTAATGTGTAAACTGCATTCCCCTTAGGAATGCAGTTTTTTTATTGCATAGGAAACTATAAAATAAAAATGCTGTGGATAACTAAAGTTGCTAGCACTATCCACGTCCGCTCTGCGTCCAGCGACTAGCAGATCTTTTGGTGGGACGAGCAATGCGCAGTCCTAAACTTCACACTCTTCCAATCGATAAAGAAGACTTAGCCGTTTGGTCTTTGTGAGGCTTAGTCGCCCTTATACCCTTGTGGTGAAAGTCAACATCAACTCAAAGAGGAAAGGAAGGCCGACTAAGGACGGACCAAGGCCCAACTCACGTCTACCCCCTAAAGGGGCATGTTTCCTTTATCTCATTTCAGAGTGTTCCAGTTTGTACGTCGCTACGACGCACAGGATGTGCTAGTGCAGGTGTTGCGAAGACGATCGCGTTTTTAACATGCAAGGGCGCTTGCGCCTTTGTTATTATCATAAGGAGGAGATTTGAATGGATAACAGTTGTGGAACAAGTCGAATTGCAGGGTGCCAATTTAGTTTGCATCCCATGAGCAGTAATTTTGTGGATATTATTCTATCAACATTAGACGAGGTAGATACCTCTAAGGTTTGGAAAGAAACAGATGATGTAAGCACGTGTATCCGCGGGAAAATGGTTCATGTTTTCGATGTAGCGAAAGCAATCTTCCTGCATGCTGCGAAAACAGGTGAGCATGTTGCGATGAATGGAACGTTCTCTATAGGCTGTCCTGGTGATACGGAAGCTGACGCATACATGGATGAAACAGACACACCGCTGAACGAAGAAAAGGCAAAATCGATCATCCAAATCGCTGGTTGTAAATTTTCCCTTTATCCATTGGGGCATGAGGATTACATGGATAAAATCTATGAGCAGATCAATTTATCAAAGCATCGTAATGTCACCGTTACTTCTGCACATTATGCAACAAGGTTAGACGGAGATGTTCATGATATCTTCCATGCTTTACATGAATCCTTTGAACTCGTTCAAGAAAAAGTTTCGCATGTCACCATGACCTTCAGCCTTTCCGCCAACAGTCCTACTACTATAAAATAAACCTAGGGAGAAGTGAAATGACAAAGCATTGGAAATTAAAAGAGATTGTTCTCATGTCGATATTAGGTGTCGTCTTCGGGATCATTTACTTGGCATTCTTTCTTGTTGGTCAAGGAATTCGAAATGTCCTTGCTCCATTTGGTCTAGCACCATTTGGATATGAAATTATTTTTGGCATATGGTTCATTGTTTCCATCATTGCCGCTTACATCATTCGGAAGCCAGGTGTTGCCTTTACAGCTGAACTGATTGCAGGTGTTACCGAAGTATTGCTAGGAACTGCCGCGGGACCTGGACTTATTCTAGCTGCTGCAATCCAAGGCTTAGGAGCAGAACTTGCCTTTGCATTAACAAGATGGAAGGATTATCGTTTACGCATTTTAATTCTTTCCGGTATATTTGCAGCTATTTTTAGTTTCACTTGGAATTTATTTTCATCCGGAAACATCGCATTAGCTCCTACATTACTTGTAGCAATGTTAGTCGTTCGCGTCATCAGTGGTGCACTCTTAGCTGGTGTCCTAGGGAAATGGCTGAGTGATCAACTTGCAAAAACTGGGGTACTTCGTGGCTATGCCTTAGGAAAGGAGTTACAGAAGAAACGTGAAAAAGGAGCAGCTTAATCCATTACTCCATATGGACCATTTTTCATTTGACTATGAAAGTTTAGATAAACCATTACTCAATCAGCTAAACTTTTCCTTAATGGATAAGGAGACGACTCTCCTTATCGGTTCAAGCGGTTCCGGGAAAAGCAGTCTATCTTTATGTTTAAATGGATTGTATCCGGAGGCGGTTGAAGGTGTTTCTTCCGGCAATATCTATTACCGAGGGAAAAATATACAAGACTATCAAAAAGGAGAGCTCAGTCAGTTGATTGGCATTGTCTTTCAAGACCCGGAAAGTCAATTTTGCATGATTACCGTAGAGGACGAGCTTGCTTTTACATTAGAAAACAGAAAAATTGCCCCTTCCGAAATGCCTGAGCGCATTTCGGAAGCGTTATCTGTCGTTGGAATGGACGGTTTTCAAAAACGAAAGATCCATGAGTTATCGGGGGGACAAAAGCAGAAAATTGCTTTAGCAGCTGTTCTTTTACTAGAACCAGAGCTATTGATTTTAGATGAACCTACGGCAAATTTAGATCCGGTTTCCCGAATAGAATTCATCCAATTAATTAAGCACATCCAAGCAAAACAAAAATTAGCTGTGTTTATCATTGAACACCAACTCGAGGATTGGCTCGATGTTGTCGACCGTCTTCTTGTTTTAGGAAAACAGGGTAAAATCATTGCGGATGGCAGTGTAACATCCATCTTTTCAGATCATCATTCTTTATTAAAAAAGGAAGGCGTATTTTTACCAAGGCAGTATTCTAACGCTGAAGATTCCTATCCAACTTACGCTGAATCCCCTCCTCGAATCAAGCAAGATGTTCTGATAACGATTAAACAGATGGGCTTTCACCGCAAAAAACACACTATTTTACAAGATATAAATTTAGAAATACACCGCGGGGAATTCATCGCAATTGTTGGAGAAAACGGCGCTGGCAAATCTACCTTACTGCAATTAATGGCTAGGTTGTTAACTCCTCAAAAAGGAACAATAATTTTTCACGATAAATTGATGGATCAGTGGGAGGAAAAAGAGTTGCGAAAGAGAATAGGATATGTTTTTCAAAATCCAGAGCACCAATTCATTACGGACACTGTATATGATGAATTAACATTTGGAATGAAATTGAATGGATGGACAACAGCTGAATCAGATACTGCTGCAACGGCACTTTTAAAGCAGTTCCATTTAGAAAAACATAAATACAGTAATCCCTTTTCCTTAAGCGGCGGACAAAAACGCCGCTTAAGTGTTGCAACGATGCTGGACGAAACACCTGATATTTTGTTTTTTGATGAGCCGACATTTGGCCAGGATGCTAAAACTACAGATGAATTGATGTATATGATTGAAGCCCTGAGAAAAAATGGAACGGCCATCGTCTTCGTCACCCATGATATGGACATTGTGGACACAGTTGACCGCGCTATCGTCTTGTATCAGCAGCATATTCATTATAATGGCGAGCCGGAAAGTCTTTGGAAGCAAGCTGATTTGCTGGAAAAAACTCGATTACGTTTGCCTTACCGGATTCGAGTACTTCATAAAGAAGGTGTAAGCCTTGATCTCGTCCATTAATCCAACAATCAAAGCATTTGCCATCTTCATTCCAGGCATTTTGCTCAGTTTTACATTCGATATGTTTACACCGCTTGTTTATTTTTTATTTATTCTTATTGTGACATTTACAATGAGCGACATCCCCTTCCTAAAATGGCTTAAGATTTTCAGTCCATTTCTGCTTGTTGCGCTTAGTTTCGCCTGGATGACCATTCTATATACGAATCAAACCTTTTCCTATGGTGAAGTTTTATTTACCCTTTTCGGAATCGAGATTACAAGGGGTAGTATGATAACAGGAATCAGTCTCGCCTTACGTTCTCTTTGTTTCGTGTGCTTGTCGATTCTCTTTGCTTTAACGACGAACTCGACTAAATTCATGCTGAGCTTGATGCAGCAATGCAAGGTTCCACCGAAAATAACATATGGTATTCTAGCCGGATATCGCTTTTTACCGATGTTCCGTGAAGAACTACAAATCTTAAGACAAGCTCATCGTATCCGCGGATTTAGCAGAACGAAAGGGCTAAAAGGAAGATGGAATCAATTCCGCAGATATTCTATTCCATTATTAGCAAACGGAATTCGGAAAGCAGAACGGGTTGCTATTGCAATGGAATCAAAAGGTTTTACAGGGGATACCGACCGCACGCACTATCATGAAATGGACGTCTCAGTTAGAGACTGGCTCTTTTTTACACTTATCGTCGGTGTATTTTTTATTACCGTCGCTTTCTCTTATTCTCTAGGGTACTTAAATATATTTGGAAAGCAGTTTTAAAAAGGATCTATATAGTGAGACTTCAATCCGTGGGGTCATCCCCTACTTATTGTTAGTTAAACGGATCCGGGAATTAGCGTCCGTTATCCCCCCGCCTAAACTATCTCGACATGACCTGAAGCTTTCAGCTGGGAATTTTACGGAATGTTAGACCGGGATGAATACTCTCTACCCAACTATTCCTACTTGACTAATTGGATTTATTATATTAAGTTATTGATGTCAAGTTAAATAAACATAATGGGGGAAATTTCAGTGAAAAGAATCAATTGGGGATTATTCATATTATTAATTGGATTACTTATCCTTACTGCTTGCAATTCGAATGACGATGCTGCAAGCACAACAGAAGATACTGAAAAAGTTCAAATTGTAGAAGATACAGTTCTTGAAGCAGAACAACCGGAACTGGCACCACAATTATCGATCAATCGCGGGAATACAGTTGTTGTAGGGCTTCAAGAGCCTGGTGGAATCTTCACTCCGTACTTCAATACGAGCGGTTACGATGGTAACGTACAATCCGTCATGTTCACACCATTAATTGAAGTAAATGAAAGCGGTGAGCCAATTCCTGGACTTGCTGAGTCTTGGGATATTTCTGATGACGAACTAACCTATACATACCATCTCCGCGATGACTTGAAATTCGATGATGGTACGCCATTAACGTCGGAAGATGTGGCTTTCACGATAACACTTCTGCATGATCCAAGTTATGCTGGAGGAACAGATATAACGAAAGCGAATGTCGTTGGCGGGCTTGATTATAAAGAAGGTGACGCGGAAGAAATAGCTGGAATAAACATTATTGATGATCAAACGATTGAAATAGAAACTGAAGAAGTAAATGCACAATCCCTCCGTCTCTTAGGCGGGCAAGTGCTAAAGAAAGATTACTATGGAGAAGGTTATGAGAAAGGAAACATCGATTATATCCGTGATCTCCATTTAGAACCAATCGGAGCTGGACCATTCCGGTTCGTCGAATATAAACCAGGTCAGGAAATCCGTTTTGAGGCAAATGAACATTATTACGATGGTAAACCAGATGTCGATACGTTCATTTATAAAACAACAGAAGGAGATTCCACACAATTCTTCCAAACAGGAGAAGTTGATTACAGTGGATTCACTGCAAATGCGGATAACTTCGAATTATTACAGACTCTCGGGTTTGCTGATATAAACCTTTATACATCAACAGCTTATAGCTATATTACATTCAACCATGACAGTCCTATTCTAGCAGATCCTAAAGTAAGACAGGCGCTTAATTACGGTTTAGACCGTGAAACAATTTTAAATGTCTATGCTCAAGGATATTCTGAAGTAGCGAACGTTCCGGTTGCGCCAGTTTCCTGGGCTTATACCGATGAAGTAGAAGGCTTCCCATATGATCCCGAAAAGGCTAAAGAACTTCTTGAGGAAGCCGGCTGGGTTGAAGGGTCGGATGGCATCCGGGAAAAAGATGGTGAGAAACTATCACTCTATTATTTCTCTAGCTCAGGAGGGTTATCTGACACCTTAGTACCGATTGCCCAAGAGAATTACCGTGAAATTGGTGTGGAATTCCAAGTAGAATTAATGGACTTTAACGCATTACTAGCGAGAGTGGAGCAGGGTGACCACGACTTGGCTTCCTTTTCGACAACGATGCAAACTGATCCATATCACGGAGTCGAAATCTTCCATTCGGAAAACACATCTGTAACAACCCAAGGATATGCGAGTGAAGAAATCGATGGATTAATTGAAGCAAGTGTTGCAACAAACGATATTGAAGAACGAAAAATAGCCTACCACGAACTATATCAAGCACTAGAAAATGATCCGCCTTTAATTTTACTTGGGTACAATAAAGTACTCTCTGCAAGTAATTCCCGTGTAGATGGATTTACTCCAAATGGCTTCCGCGGAATTACGCCAAGCTTGCCGAATTTACAAGTCGTTGATGTGAATCAATAATTGAATAAATGATAATGAATGAAAAGGGAACAAAAGCATCTGAGTTATTGCGGATGTTCCTTTTTCATGTTTAAACAGAAATTAAAGAGGAGGGTCAACACGGTGAACAGCTATTTTATAAAACGAATTCTTTACTTAATTCCTACTTTAATAGGTGCATCTATCTTAATCTTTTTCCTTTATTCACTCATTCCGGGAGATTATGTTGATACGGACCCTAATTTAACAGCCGAAAGAAAAGCGGAACTGAAGGAATTATATGGACTAGACCAACCAGTCATTACCCGATATTTCACATGGGTAGGAAATCTATTTCAAGGTGATTTAGGATACTCCTTACAATTTCAACGACCTGTAACCGAAGTGCTTGGCAATTACATATGGAGTTCATTTTTCGTTGCCTTAGCTTCCTTAATTATCACCTGGTTCTTAGCAATTATCATTGGAGTTATTTCAGCAACCCGGCATTATTCTCTCTTTGATTCTACCGTTACTTTCCTTGTATTTGCTGCGATGGCAACCCCATCATTCTTCCTTGGGTTAATTATGATTAAGTTCTTTGCTGTTGATTTAGGCTGGTTCCCGGCCGGCGGAATGATTACAACAGGAAGTAACTTTACTGGATTGGAGTATTTTAAAGACTTAGCAGAACATATGATACTGCCAGTCCTTGTATTAGTCATGCTGAGTGTTGGAGGATTAACACGATACTTCCGGACAAATATGCTTGAGGTTGTCAGACAGGACTTTGTACGAACAGCACGGGCAAAAGGATTAAAAGAGCGGGTCGTGATTTTCAAGCATGCGTTCCGAAATGCCATGCTACCGGCGATTACATTGTTCGCTTTTGAACTGCCTGCCCTTTTCAGTGGAGCAATCATTACAGAGCAGATATTTAATTGGCCAGGAATCGGTGCCATTTATATGCAAGCCTTTACTGTACGTGATTATCCGTTATTAATGGGCTTTACGATGTTTATTGCAGTGTTGACCGTCATCAGTAATTTAATAGCCGATTTATTATACGGCGTTGCGGATCCGCGCGTCCGTTTGAAATAGGAGGGTGACAAATACATATGGAAGAAACTACAGTTCAAACAGAACATATGGCCAAATACAGGAAATCCAACTTATGGAAACAAGTTTTCCGCCGTCTAGTGAAAAATAAAATGGCTATGACAGGATTAGGTTTTCTCATTTTCATCTTTGTTTTTTGTATGATAGGCCCTTTTTTCTCACCATATGCCAATGGTGGTGTTGATGCGATAAATATTAATCAGCCACCTAGTGCAGAGCATTGGCTCGGTACAGATGCTTTAGGAAGAGATGTGTTAACTAGACTAATGGAAGCTGGGAGAATTTCTCTTACAGTTGGTCTTGGTGCAATGGTGATGTCTGTTTTTATCGGGACACTACTTGGTGTTCTTGCTGGATTTTACCAAGGTATCGTTGACCAGATTATTATGCGGACTGCCGATGTCTTAATGACGATTCCAGGACTCCCTCTCCTCTTCATTATGGCAGCTGTTATGTCAGAGTGGAAAGTCCCTGCAGAAAATCGACTCTATATCGTGATGGTTATGTTAAGTATTGTCGGTTGGTCTGGACTGGCACGATTAGTAAGAAGTCAAATTCTGAGTTTAAGAGAGCGTGAATATATGCATGCTACCGAATCCCTTGGACTTCGGGACAGAAGAAAGCTATTTGTCCATTTACTTCCAAACATTGTTCCTCTCCTTATCGTAGTTGGAACATTAAGTGTTGGTGGTGCAATTTTGAGCGAATCGGTATTGAGTTACTTTGGGTTAGGAGTCGTCCCTCCTACCGCATCCTGGGGAAATATGATTAATGCCGCCAACTCCTTAATTGATTTCCAGAACCGACCTTGGCTCTGGATTCCACCTGGAGTTGCCATATTTCTAACAGTAATTAGCATTAATTTACTTGGAGATGGATTACGAGATGCAATTGATCCAAAAATGAAAAGTAGGTGACAACAATGTCTGATAACACAATTCTTGATGTAAAAAAACTCAGCACACATTTTTTCACAGAAAATGGTGTTGTTAAAGCAGTTAATGATGTAAGTTTTAGTGTTTCTGAAGGGCAAACAGTTTGTATTGTTGGAGAATCAGGCTGTGGAAAAAGCGTAACTGCTATGTCAATTATGAGGTTAATCGAAGACCCACCAGGTAAAATTGTCGATGGTGAGATCTTGTTTCAGGACAAAGATCTAATTCACGCATCAAAGAAAGATCTGAGAAGACTTAGAGGAAATGATATTTCGATGATTTTTCAGGAGCCAATGTCTTCCTTAAATCCCGTTTTAACGATTGGTGAACAAATTACAGAGCCATTGTTTGAACATCGATTACTAACAAAAAAGCAAGCAAAGCAAGAAGCAATTAAATTGATTGAGCTTGTTGGCATCGGACGCAGTAATGAGATCTTCCATTCCTATCCGCATCAATTAAGCGGAGGAATGCTGCAGCGAATTATGATTGCAATCGCTCTAAGTTGTGATCCACTGCTTCTCATTGCAGATGAGCCGACAACTGCACTTGATGTAACAATTCAGGCGCAAATTTTAGAGTTACTAAAAGAAATTAAAGAAGAACGCAATATGTCGATGCTCCTTATCACCCACGATTTAGGAGTTGTTGCAGAAGTTGCCGATTACGTCGTCGTCATGTATGCAGGTAAAGTAATTGAGCAAGGTTCTGTTTTGGATATTTTCAAAGACCCGAAACACCCTTACACACAGGGCCTACTGCAATCAAAGCCTGTTTTAAACCAACGGAAAAAGCGTCTATACTCCATTCCTGGTCAAGTACCTAATTTAATTGATTTAAAGCCGTCCTGTTACTTTTACGACCGATGTGAACACCGAATGAGCATATGTGGCGGTAGTATACCGGAGAAAATGGAAGTAGATGATAATCATCAAGTTGCCTGCTGGCTATATGAGAAAGAAGAGGTGAGAACGTGATGGATCAAAAAGAACCTTTAGTCGAAGTAAAAAACTTAAAGAAACACTATAAAGATTCATCCCGATCTCTTTTCAAACGAAATCAATCCGTTGTTAAAGCAGTCGATAATGTCAGCTTTACAATAGAAGAAGGGGAAACATTCGGCCTTGTTGGCGAGTCTGGAAGTGGAAAAAGCACAATAGGAAGAAGTATATTACGATTAACGGATATAACGGATGGAGAAATACTTTATAAAGGAAAGAGCGTTCATCAGCTATCCAAACAAGAATTGCGCGAACATCGGAAAAGCTTCCAATTTGTTTTTCAAGACCCTTTTAGCTCTCTAAATCCTCGTATCCGGATAGGCGATGCAATTGGAGAAGCCTTACTAGATCATGGCTTAGCCACGAAAAAGGAAATCCGTGAGAAAGTATTAGAAGTATTGAACCTTTGCGGACTTGCTCCTTATCATATCGACCGTTTTCCCCATGAATTCAGTGGAGGACAACGCCAGCGGATTGGGATCGCCCGGGCAATTATTATGGATCCAGAATTCATTGTAGCTGATGAACCAGTGTCTGGATTAGACGTGTCGATTCAGGCACAGATCATTAATTTATTTAGTGATCTCCAGGAAAAGAAACAATTAACCTACCTCTTTATTTCTCATGATTTGAGTGTTGTAGAACATATCGCAACAAGAGTTGGTGTACTTTACCTCGGCACACTGATGGAGTTAGGTTCACGAGACGAAATATATGAAAATCCTTTACATCCTTATACGAAGTCATTACTTTCCGCTATTCCAATTCCTGACCCAACAGTGAAACGTGAGCGGATTGTTTTACAAGGTGATGTGCCGAATCCAGCCAACCCACCAACGGGTTGTAAATTCCATACCCGTTGCCCATTTGCAAGGGAGAAATGTAAAACAATCGTTCCTGAGTTTAAAGAAGTCGAGGCAAATCATTTCGTTGCTTGTCATCTAGTATAAGCTAGTATAAGACACTCTGATTGCTATTAATTGCTATTCAAGAATAAGGAGCAATTAGGGTGTCTTTTCCCATAACGATGCAAACTCCCCTCATAGATTAGCTTTAACTATGTTAGCCTTTCCAAATCGTGCGGCTTGATGAATGCTAACGATTTATTTAACTCCACACTTTCACTCTGCTGCAGGACAACAGCAACAAACTGGGAACAGTAAAAGGCATTCTCTCTATTTAATGGAATATTAAATAGAATTACAATCAAGCCTAACCTATTATAACGGTAGTCCTCCTTCCGATTGTCTAGCGTATGGATAGACTTCCGCATGCTCTCATAAGCATGCTCACTTACGTTTAAACGGTAAATAACACGAGTTGCTTCTTTTATAAGTTGATCTAAATATTTCATGAAAAGTTTTCCTTGAAATTATGCCTTGTAGGGACTTTATTAGACACAATCGGCCGTAATTCGGGATAGATGTCTATTAGAAGAGCTCTATTAGACACTTCAGCTCTGAATCCTTGTAAAATGTCTCATAGAAGGATTCTAACGGGCAAAATGAGCAACATAACTTGCTAATAGATGGATTAGCTCCCATACAGATGTGAAAAACCTAAGTTTAACCTATAATAGAATAATATTTTGGTTGTCCTTCCTAATAGACTGGCAACTAATCCTTTTTCTATCTACGCTTCACATAGTGCGTTGAATATAAATAAGCATCCTCCGATTTAGAATAAGGCAATAACGTTTTTCTAGATTTCCCCCATGATTTGTAAATAGTTAAAGAAGTTTTTAAATTTTGTTTGCTAGCAAACTTCTGCAAGCATTTTAATGTATGATTTAACTTTTCTGTGGTATCCGACATAACACGTTCTAAATAAGCTATTCTATTAAAGCGTCAATCTTCCACATTCTTTTAGGTTAGTCTATTCATTTTAACCAATAATCCAATTGGAATAACAAAACCTTTTTCTTTTAATAATTCTGAAGCATGACAATAAACATTGGCTTTTATCTTTTTCTTACTCATTTGACACGCTCTTTCTCTATGTTATCTTCTAGCTAAACTTATATTATCAAAATGAATACTTTTCATTCCATCAAAGAACGTATATTTATTGCGTAAAACATCGATAAGACTGTCATTATTGCGAGACAGTTCCTTTAAATAATACTTCGAAAAGTAAAGCCTACTTATAATTTCATCTTCATTTTGTGTAGCAGTTCCATGACCCGGTACAAGTACCCGGATCAAGTGATCTTCTAAAATCCGTTCAGCCGTTCTGATCGTCTCTACATAATCTTTATAACTGCTAAAAACAAATGGAAATTCTACATCAGATAAATAATCACCCGCAAGAAATATTCCATAAGGCTCGATCACTGTAAACAAACTATCCTTTGTGTGACCCGGCGCAAGATAAAATGTTAAAGTAACTTCTCCTAACTGTAATGTTTGCGCGTCTTGGGATACAATAATATCCGCTGATGGATAGATTGGTTTATAATTGCGCTTCAAATAATACTTTTGATCAAACGCTTCTATCTCCTGCAATACTTCCTCTTTATTTAGGTTATGATGAAGTGTCCGTGTAGCGATGACCTTTGCCTCTGGGAAGGCTCCTGCGCCGATGATATGGTCGAAATCGCTATGGGTATAAATAATATATAATTGCCGATCACCTATCATTTCATCAACATGATGTTTAATTGTTTCAATTTCTTTCGGAAGCCATGTCGGATCCGTCATAATTACTGCTTTTTTCGTTTGAATAATGGCCGTTGTCGTCATGTAGAGAGCACTTTGGAAAATAGTGATATGTTGGTTTTGGAATTGGATCATAGAATCCTCCTCAAAAGTATTAATGAAAAATAGCCCAAATGAAAAAACTCTCATTTGGGCACTCCCATTATTTCTTAAACTTTCCATTAAAAATAAAATTCTCTAGTGGCATGCGTTGGTTCGGTTGTTCACGCTCTTGTAAAGCTTTAGGCAGTTTTCCTTTCTCATCCTGATAGCCAATCGCGACGAGCGCTTCTATATTGTACTCATCCGGAATTTCAAGTATGTCCCGGGCTTTATCGAAGTCAAAGCCTGTCATCGGATGGGTAATCAGTCCTTTCTTATTCGCTTGAAGGGCTAAGAAAGCCCAAGCTGCTCCTGTATCAAATGAATGCGATCGGACCACATTCCCGTCCTTTTCTTTTTTAGAAACAATCATTGCTAATACCGGTGCCTTTGTACACCAAACTAAATTACCCTCATAAATGAAGGAATGGTACACTTCCCGCTCTTCAGCTGTCTTTGCAAGAATGAATCTCCAAGGCTGAAAATTGAATGCAGAAGGTGCCCAATGGGCAGCCTCAAATAAAGTTAACAATGTATCTTCTGGCACCTCTTTTTCCGAAAATGAGCGGGGCGACCAGCGTTCAAGAAACATCTCATCAATAGTATACTCGGACATTCTGTACTTCTTCGTTTCAGTCATAACCATTATGTATTTCCTCCTTCCCCCCTTATTATACAAATAGACCAAGCATTTTAGAAATCATTCGTCTCCTTACACGAAAGCTGTGACATATAATGGAAATCCCTCCCCTATTTCAATGCATAACATTCCCCAAAAAGCCCTACCCTAAGAATGTCGTCGAATATTAGAGGTAAAAGTAGAATGATTTAAAGGATTTAAGAGAAAATAGAAGAAATGAGCCAAAAAACGGGTATATACTTTATAAAATATATACTCTACATTCTAAATCAACGTAAATAAGAACACACAATGTTTGAGTTAATGATTTTATATGCGTATAGTTGTTAGGTAGATTATTTTTATGGATAAAAAGATACAGATGGGTATCGTATGCTTCGTATATCAACAAAAAATTAGACAAAGAGGTGAAAGAATGCCGATTATTGAAGTTAAAGACTTAACGAAAGTGTTTGGAAGAAACACGAAACAAGCATTAAAACTTCTAGACGACGGCCGCACAAAAGAAGAAATTTTAAAAGAAACAGGTGCAACGGTCGGAGTGAATCGCGCAAGTTTCTCTGTAGATGAGGGAGAAATATTTGTTATTATGGGACTTTCAGGAAGTGGTAAATCAACACTTGTCCGATTGATCAACCGCCTGATTGAACCAACACAAGGAAATATTTATATTGAAGGGGAAGACCTTTCAAAAATGGATAAAAACCAGCTAAGGGAAGTTCGCCGCGAAAAATTAAGTATGGTCTTCCAGAAATTCGGACTATTTCCGCATCGAACTGTATTGGAGAACGCTGCTTTCGGCTTAGAAATTCAAAAAGTCGATAAAGAAGAAAGGGAAAGACGAGCTACAACCGCACTTGAAATGGTGGGACTTGGCGGATACTTGGAACAAAAGCCAGGCCAGCTTTCCGGCGGGATGCAGCAACGTGTTGGTCTTGCACGGGCTCTCACGAATGATCCAAAGGTACTTCTAATGGACGAAGCTTTCTCAGCACTTGATCCCCTTATCCGTAAAGAGATGCAAGATGAACTTATCCAATTACAATCTAAAATGAAAAAGACAATTCTATTTATTACACACGATTTAGATGAGGCGCTGCGCCTAGGTGACCGAATCGCATTAATGCGGGACGGGAACATCGTACAAATCGGTACACCGGAAGAAATTTTGGTTAACCCGGCAAATGATTATGTAGAGAAATTCGTTGAAGATGTTGATAAATCGAAAGTATTAACGGCCCACCATATCATGAAGCGTCCTGAAACCATTCAAATTGAACGACATGGTCCGCGGGTAGCCCTCGAACGAATGCGTGAAGAAGGTATTTCAAGCATCCTCGTGACAGATAGAAATCGTAACTTACAAGGTTATGTAACAGCAGATGACGCTTCAAAAGCGCGAAATGAAGATGTTAGAGATTTAAATGAAATTATTCGTACGGATATACCGAAAGTAGATAAAGATACACCTTTACAGGATATCTTCTCTATCATCTATGACTCCCAGACTCCTGTAGCTGTTGTCGAGGACGGGGAGCTATTAGGCATTATTGTGCGCGGTGCTGTCATTGCCGCACTTGCTGGAGAAGGAGAGGTGACAAATGGTGCTTAATGTTTCAAGTATCGTACCAAGAATTCCTGTGTCAGAAAGTGTTACCGATGCTGTTCGCTGGATAACAGATAAATTTTCTTTCTTGTTCAACCCAATTAAAGAACACTTCGGTAATCTCATGGAATTCATTTCTGAAACTGTATTGATGAATATTCCGCCGTTCGTACTTATCCTGATTGTTGCAGTTATTGCCTTTTTCATAACTGGGAAAAAATTCGGTCTTGCTGCTTTCTCTATTGTTGGACTTTGGTTTGTATATAACCAAGGCTACTGGGATCAGATGATGAATACAATCACGCTCGTCATCGTAGCGAGTCTACTTTCCATCATCATTGGAGTTCCGGTTGGAATTTTAATGTCGAAAAGTAAAATTGCTGAAACAATCATCACGCCAGTTCTTGACTTTATGCAGACAATGCCTGCCTTTGTTTATTTAATCCCTGCGGTAGCCTTCTTTGGAATCGGAATGGTGCCAGGTGTAATTGCTTCGTTAATTTTTGCAACACCACCTACCGTACGTTTTACAAACTTAGGTATCCGTCAAGTGTCTGCTGAACTAGTTGAAGCTGCGGATGCGTTCGGAAGTACTGGTTCACAAAAACTATTTAAAGTAGAGCTCCCAATGGCACGTCCAACCATCATGGCTGGCATTAACCAGACAGTAATGTTATCATTATCTATGGTGGTTATCGCATCAATGATAGGGGCACCTGGTCTTGGTAGAGAAGTACTATCTGCCTTACAGCGTTCACAAGTAGGTCCAGGATTCGTATCCGGTGTAGGAATCGTTATTCTGGCAATTGTCATCGACCGTATGACACAGAACTTAAGTAGAGAGAAAAAAGATTAAAATTAATGGTACCTTTTCTAAGGGAAAGTTTCCATAAATAGTATTAATTTTTATAAAGGAGAGTTGTATAATATGAAGTTCAATTGGAAACGTCTAGGCCTTGTATTTGGATTATCTACAGCATTATTTGCTGCAGGCTGTGGTGCTGGAGATGATGAATCAAGCACGGATGCAGGTGACGATGCAGCAGGTTCTTTAGAAGGTGAAGTTGAACTAACTTATGTAGAATGGGATACGGAAATCGCATCTACACACGTTATTGGTAAAGTCTTAGAAGACTTAGGATTTGATGTAACATTAACTCCACTTGACAATGCTGTTATGTGGGAAGCTGTTGCGAATGGTGAAGCAGACGGAATGGTTGCTGCTTGGTTACCTGGAACTCACGAAGCTCAATTTGAAAACTATGGTGATCAAGTAATTGATCTTGGTCCTAACCTAGAAGGTGCGAAAATTGGCTTAGTTGTTCCGAGCTATATGGAAGCTGACTCTATCGAAGACTTATCAGATGAAGCTAACCAAACCATCACTGGTATCGAGCCAGGTGCTGGAGTAGTTGCTGCTTCTGAACGTGCTGTAGAAGAATATGATAACTTGGATGGCTGGGAAGTTCAAACTTCTTCAAGTGGTGCCATGACTACGGAGTTAAGAACCGCTTATGAAAATGAAGAAGATGTTATTGTAACTGGTTGGTCTCCACACTGGAAATTCCAAGCATTCGATCTGAAATATCTAGAGGATCCACAGGGTGTTTTCGGTGATGCTGAAACAATCAACACAATGGTACGTGAAGGTCTAGAAGAAGATCTTCCAGAAGTCTATCAAGTTCTTGATAACTTCTACTGGACTACAGATGATATGGAAGAAGTCATGCTTGAAATCTCGGAAGGTACAAGCCCTGTAGAGGCTGCTGCAGCTTGGGTTGAAGAGAACCAAGATAAAGTAAACGAATGGACAGAAGATATTGAATAGGTAAGAGAACAAAGGCGCAAGCGCCCGTTTAGCAACGTACAAACTGGAGCACTCTGGAATGAGATAAAGGAAACACGGCGACGTAAGGAGCCGATGTTGACTTATTGATTGGAGGAGTGTGAGGTTTGTCAGTTGCTGGGCGCTGGAGCCGGACGTGGCTATCGCTTGGAACTCAAGTTATCCACAACATTTTTGCTTTATAGTTTCCTATGTAATAGAAAAAGGGACTGGTATAATTATTACCGGTCCTTTTTTGTTGAAAAAATAGATTGATTTTACTATAGAACACTAGTTCTGTTTGTGATATACTTGCGTTACCCCCAAGTGGAAAGGGGGTGGACCTATGGAGGTATTGGCAATAATAGTAGCTTTCCTTGCACTAGTAACCGCAGTGGTTAATCTCACATCCGCTCTACTAAACGCAAGAAAAAAGAAAGACCATCGCTCGGGCAAGCGATAGTCAGCTATTATGGGCAAGGGGATCAATCCCCTTGCCTCCTCCATATTCTATTTTAAATATAACCGATTTATGCATGAATAGCAACAATTAGAAGCTCCATCAAACACATTAATACGAACGTGGCAGTCCTAACACATGTTGACCGAGATATGCTAAAATCATATTGTTATGGACTGGAGCAATTTGATACATTCTTGTTTCCCTGAATTTCCGCTCGACATCATACTCATCGACAAAACCATTCCCACCAAATGTATTCAAGCAGACATTCGCTGCTTCCCAGCTCGCTTCACTCGATAACAATTTCGCCATATTTGCCTCTTCTCCGCACTGCTTGTTATTATCAAACTTCTTCGCCGCTTCATACCGAAGAAGATCAGCAGCTTTAATCGCAGCATATGCTCTTGCAATTGGGAATTGAACCCCCTGATTCTCACCAATTTTACGATTGAATACTTCACGCTCCCTCGCGTACTCCACTGCTTTATCGATAAAGAAATAGCCATCTCCAATCGTTTCTGCTGCCAGTAGAATTCTTTCTGCATTCATCCCATCTAACACATATTTAAACCCTTTTCCTTCTACTCCAATTAGAGTATCATGCGGGATTTTCATATCTTTATACCAAACCTTGTTCGTTGCATAGTTGAACATGGTGCGTACCTGTTCGATGATGAGAGCATCCGGTTGATTTTTTCTAATATCACGTAAATCTACAAGAAAGAGACTGATCCCGTCTGATTTCTTCTTCACTTCCTCTAATGGTGTCGTGCGGGCAAGAACAAGTAGTAAATCCGATTGTTGAATGCGACTCGTCCAGTTCTTATGACCGTTCATGATGTAACCGTCTCCCGTTTTTTTAGCAAAAGTTTTTATCGCTGTTGTATTCGATCCAGCTTCCGGTTCAGTAATCGAGAACGCCTGTAATCGAATCTCCCCTTTTGCAATACCTGGAAGATACTTTTCCTTTTGCTCTTTACTCCCATGACGCAGGACTGATCCCATTGTATACATTTGGGCATGGCAAGCAGCTGCGTGACCACCTGCACGGTGAATCTCTTCTAAAATAATTGTTGCCTCTTGAAGACCGTAACCTTTCCCACCGTATTCTTCCGGAATTAAGACAGAGAGATACCCAGCCTTCGTCAGCGCATCAACGAACTCATAAGGATATTCCCGTGGTTCGTCGAGTTTTCTCCAATACGCATTCCCGAAAGACTCACATAATTCCCGTACATCTTTACGCAATTGTTCCCTTTCTTCCCCGCTTAATTGAATTGGCTTATGCAGCTCTTTTATTTCTGCCATTCTATTCGTCCCCTTTTTTAACCTTTTCTTGCTCAAGCACTTTGTTCAATAACGTATTTTCCTTTTTTGGTGCATCGTCACGTTTATAAATCATAAAGGTACGCTTGAATGTAATTACAATTTCTCCCCGCTGATTATAACCACTTGTTTTCACGTTAACGATTCCAACATTTGGTCGGGATTGGGATTCACGTTTACTTAGTACTTCAGAATACGAATAGATTGTATCTCCTTCAAATACAGGATTCGGCAGGCGGACTTCATCCCAGCCGAGATTAGCCATCGCATTTTGTGAAAGATCTGTTACAGACTGTCCCGTAACTAGTGCAATTGTAAAAGTCGAATCCACCAACGGTTTACCGAATTCTGTTTGCGCGGAATAATATTCATCAAAATGAATTGGATTCGTATTTTGCGTGAGAAGCGTCATATAAATGTTATCCGTTTGGGTGACGGTTCTCCCGAGTGGGTGCGGATAAATATCTCCGACTTCAAAGTCTTCATAAAATCTGCCATTCCAACCTTGTTTTACTGTCATGTTTTTCTCCTCCATCAACCTATATTTATTTGTGTAATTCCTCTTGTTTGATCCCTATTTCTTCTAGTATTTTCTCCGTATGTTCACCAAGTGCCGGGATTGGTTTCATCACCGCTTCCATCCCAGCAATCACAGCGGGAGGTTTCAACGCGTCAATCGTTCCATTCGGCGTCTCTACTTGTTCCCAGCGGTCTCTTGCTTTGAGTTGAGGATGTTCAAAGAAGTCTTTCATCGTATTCAAACGAGCATTTGCAACCTTTGCTTTCTCTAGTCTATCGATCACTTCGCTCGAGCCAAGCGCATCGAAAGCCCTTTCAATAATTTCTTTCAATTCTTCCCGATTCGCTGAACGATCCGAGTTCGTGCTAAATCTAGAATCTTTATTAAGTGTGGGATCCTTCACAACTAAATCACAGAAATGCTTCCACTCCCGCTCATTTTGTAAGCCGATGAATACCGTCTTCCCATCACCACAAACAAACGGACCATACGGATAAATTGTCGCATGACTTGCTCCAGAGCGTTTTGGCTCTTCTCCCCCATAAGCTGCATAGTAAGCGGGATAACCCATCCATTCACCTAACGCTTCGAGCATGGATACATCAATCACTGCACCTTCCCCTGTTTTCTCCCGGTTCAATAAGGCAGTTAAAATCCCAGTATAAGCGTACATTCCAGCGGCAATATCCGCAATGGAAATCCCGGCTTTTGAAGGGTTATCCTCACTGCCCGTAATCGAAACGAGTCCCGCTTCACATTGCACGAGCAAGTCGTAAGCTTTTTTCTGCTCGTACGTGCCGCCCTTTCCATAACCGGAAATACTGCAAACGATTAGTTTTGCATGTTTCTTCACTAATACTTCCGGAACGAATCCCATTCGTTCTAATGCACCCGGGGCTAGATTCTGAATGAGCACATCTGCTTTATCAAGCAAACGATCGAGCACTTCTTTTCCGTACTCAGACTTTAAATCAAGTTCAATCGATTCTTTGGAGCGATTCGTCCAGACAAAATGACTCGACATCCCATTTACCGTCGTGTCATAGTTCCTTGCAAAATCTCCTACTTCCGGACGCTCCACTTTAATTACCCTTGCCCCGAGATCAGCTAATTGCCTGCTCGCAAAAGGGGCTGCAATCGCTTGTTCAAGGGCTACTACCGTAATTCCTTCTAAAGGAAACATTATAATTCTCCTCCCATTCGTCTTATACTGTTCGCTTTGCATAAGCGAGTAATCTTCTTGCTCGTTCTGCAATGGGTACGTCAATCATCTTCCCGTCCAGTTGAATAGCTCCTTCCCCTTTATCTATCGATGCAGTGTATATTTCAACAATACGCTTTGCCTCATCAATCTCCTTTTGTGTTGGAGAAAAGATATGGTTTACGATGTCAATCTGTTTCGGATGGATAAGCAATTTTCCTTGAAATCCAGCCTGCTTACTTACGATAGTTGCTGCCTCGAGTCCCGCTTCATCATGGAAATCTGGATAAACCGCATCAACTGGTGCTGCTTTTTTAGCTGCCGCAGAAGCTACTACAAGTTTAGAGCGCGCATAGTTTAATGCGGTTTGCGCCGAATCTGCTTCAAGATTCAATTCAAGCATGTAATCTTCTGCTCCAAAACAAAGGCAAAGAATCCGCTCACTGGATCCTGCTATTTCTGAGACATTTTCTATTCCCTTCGCTGTCTCTATTAAAGGAAGAAGTACCAAAGTTCCCTTTTTAATCCCATGCTTCACTTCCAATTGCCCAAGTAAATAATCTGCAATTAAGACATCATCCCGGCTGTTCACTTTTGGCAACATAAGCCCGGTAAGTTCCGCAGAGACGATTCCATGTAAATCGTCTACAAAGTAATTTGTGTCTAGTCCATTTACGCGCACGATATTTACCTGATGATTTGCTTTTGTCATTGTTTCTTTTACTTTTAATCTTGCTAGCTGTTTATCTTCATCTGGTACGGCATCTTCTAAATCATATATAATGACGTCCGCTTCCAAATCAATCGCTTTTCTCAAGTGCTTATCCCGATTTCCCGGAATAAATAGCCATGACCGGTACATATAATCAACTCCTTTTCCCCACTAAAGTATACGTTTACATTAAATTTATTGGATAATGGATATTGGATACAATTTATTTTAAAGGAAGTTCACATGTTTGTAAAGAGTTTTCTAAATAATTATGTAAAGAGTGCAAAAAAATAACTATCAGTTCACTTGCAAGTGGACTGATAGTCTACGCCTGTTTCTCATCCAAATATTTAACGAGTTCCATTCCTGTTCGGTGGATATGTTCTACAAGATATTCCGCAGCACCTTCAGTATCATTTTCTAAAATAGCCTGTACAATTTTTTCATGCTCTTTATTGGATTTCTCCATTTGGCCAGGGATAACTAATGGTGTATCTTGAGCAAGCCCTCGTGAGATGGTATTAATGAAGCCTAGCAATCGTGGACTCTCGCAGCTACTCGTTAACAAATTATGGAATTCCTTATTCAGCTCGATATATTCTTCGGTCGTCGCTCCTATCATGGAATCATGATACTGCTTAATGAGTTTCCGATCTTCTTCTGTAAAATACTGCATGCTCTTTTTTAATGCCATAGATTCCAGCACGGAGCGAAGTTCATAGATTTCTTCTACATCTTCTTTTTCCAATACCCGTACGACTGCTCCTTTATGTGGTTCCATCGTGACTAGTCCTTCTATTTCCAATGTGCGTAGCGCTTCTCTAATCGGCATCCTGCTTACACCAATCATTTCTGCGAGCTCTGTTTGCACAAGCCGCTCTCCTGGTTCAAAGTCACCTCTTAATATAGCACTCCTTAAAATACTACAAACCTGGTTATGTAACATTTCTCTATTACCAATTTGCAGATTCTTATGTTTAGACATTCTAACGTCCCCTTTACGCGAGCATCATTTATCTAAATTGTATCGCAGGACGGAAGGAAAATGAAGTAAAAAGTTGAAAGCAGGCGTTTTTACTGCGCCCGCTTCCGACTCTTGTCAACCTTACCTCTTTTTCTACACAATATAAAAACCGGCAATTTCCATATTCTCATTTATGGTCACTTGGAATGTCGCATCTGCATCATTAAAGACTCCTTTAATTAATATTACTTCGTAGCCATCGCCAGATTCGGTCTGGTCATACTCAGAAGCAATGAATTCTCCGAGTTGCTCTTCCAGGCTCCCCCATAATTCTTGGAGCTCTTCCGCTCCTATTTGTTCAGCCATTGTGTCATCAAAGTTTTCCGTTGCTTCTGCGTACTGCCCTTCACTCAACTGGACAATGAATTCCTCTGCTACGGCAACTGTCTCATCAGTTGTAGCATTTGCACTCTCATCCGTCACCTGTTCCTCTGGTTGCACCGTGTCTTCGTCTACCGGCCCCTCTGCTTCTTCCCCTCTGCTGCAACCTGCTAAGAACAAAATTGCTACGATAGATAAAAACATTACTGTCCGAAATCTTTTCATCAATTCTAGTCCACTCCTTAAATTAATGTGATTGCTTAAATATCCATTCGCCGATATCTTGGATCACTTCTTCATCCACTTGATTTGGGATCTCATATTCAGCAAGGGTTCCCTTTCCAGCTCCTTCGTATGCTATGAAAAAATGATTCAACCCTGGATAACTGATGAACGTCACACCCTCGTGTTTTTCCAAAATTTCTTGCCAACGTTTATAGTCCTTATCATAGAAAACTTGGAAATCGTCTTCACCTTGTAAAATGAGTAGCGGCTTCTCCTGATCTTCAACAAGTTCGGGAATATTATATTCAGCCATTTCTTTTAAATAATAGCCATCGATACCAAACAATGTTAGCTCTTTCGCTTCCTCATCCGTCATCGTTTGCAGCCTTTTTGCCTTCTCATACTCTTCTTCCACGAAGATTCGTTGTTCTTCCTGTTCCTTTTCATCTGCTATAATGTCTTCTATCAAGTTGCGATTCTGATCATAAATAATCTCCCATAAAGGCCGAGGTGACCCAGCAAGAATGATGAGGCCAGAAAAATCCCCACCTTCTGCATCGATGCGAGGGGCAAGCATCCCACCTAGACTGTGGCCAGCCAAGAAAACATGCTGTTCATCAATACGTGAATCGGTTTTAATTAATTCAGCAGCTCGAATCGCATCCTCCACCGTCTCTTCATACACCGTTAGATTGTCTAACCCCTCTGCCATCTCGTTGCCATAAGTAAAGGTGCGCTTATCATACCGAATAACAGCGATTCCCTGCTCAGCAAGTCCCCAAGCAATGTCACGGAACGGTTTATAGGCAAAAGCTGATTCATCCCTGTCTGACGGTCCTGATCCATGAACAAGTACGACAGCCGGAAGTTCCTCTTTTCCATCTTTAGGTAAGGTGAGCAAGCCGCCAAGTTCATATTCCGTACCTTCACCAATAATAATTTCTTCTTCCATAATCGAACCCGGTAATTTTTCCGTTATAAATCCATCTGATAAACTCAATCCTACTAAACGCATCCCTTCATTAAAAATCAGGCGGATATCAAATGTGGCCGCTGTATACTCAAGACTCGCTTCCACAACATCCAGATTTTCCGTGCGCCGCTCAGCTTGTAGAGCGCTCACTTCAACAAAATCTCCATCTGTTACCTTTTCTTCCCAATCACTAGAAAGTTCAGCGACCGACAGGGATTCTTGTAATTCACTAGAAAACCATGCTTCATATAGTTTGTCATACTCCCTTCCTTGTAATAAACCTATCACTTCTTCCCCAGCTTCTTCAACTGTGAGGGTGGTCTGATTATCCTTTGTACAACCTGTTAATAAAACTAGGAAAACCAAGCAGCCCAACATCAGCCAATTTATACGCATGGACGTTACCTCCATTATGTATGTTTTTTCACTTGTATTACGGAGCAATTAGTAAAAAGTTTCACTTCTCATTCACTAACAACAACCTATTTGTTCAATAATTCACTTACTTAAGTTACATAAGTTCCGTTAGTTATATAATATTTTCATTCATCGACTTCTGTAATACACTTTAATTGCAAGGAGAACAAGTAATTTATTCGTGTAATCATATGTGAAATTAATCACAATTAATTTTATTTTTTACACTATATTGTGAATCATTGAGCATAAAATAAGGAGGAATTTTTTATGGAAGTACTAGAAATTATGAAAACAACATTAACGGATATGAACATCGTCAGTGCGATTACATCTACAATCTTCATTATATTACTCGGCTTCTTCTGCCGGAAGAAAGGTATATTCAATGATCAGGTCGGTAAGCTGCTTTCCAAAGTAGTATTAACCGTTGCGCTCCCTGCACTTGCATTCAATTCATTCATGCAGGATATAAACAGGGAATCCCTTGCAGAAGGAATGAACATCCTCATCTGGGGACTCGTCATTTACATCATTCTCATTTTTGCAACGAAGCCAATGTATATGAAGTTTAAGGAAGACAAAGAAACAACTTTACGTGTTCTCACCATTTTCGGCTCAACAACATTTTTCGGAATCCCGATTGTTGGGGCAATCTACGGAGCAGAGGGTGTATTGTACGCATCCATTTTCAATATCGGTTACCGGATCTTCCTTTACTCTTACGCCTACATCAAGATGAGCGGATTGAAAATGGAAATGAAAAATATTAAAGAAATGTTCCTTAATCCCATTGTCATTGCAACATTTGCTGGTTTATTCATCTGGATTACGCAAGGCTCCCTCCCTCAAGTCGTTCATGCAGCAACAGAAGGAGCAGCGTCACAAGCAGCATTTTTACGACTGGATCAGACAGCAATCTGGCTCCATAAGCCAATTTCATTCCTGGCCGGCTTAGCTTCACCGCTTGCCTGGCTATCGATTGGCGCAACACTAGGTTCGGTTAAATTCAACACAGCTCTAACAGACCGGACATCTTGGATATACAGTATCAATAAAGTTATTCTCGTACCATTAATCAATATCGTGTTACTCGCGATTCTACAGATGACAGGCATTCTGTCTATGAGTGCAGTCTGTGTCGGAGTTGTTGTCATCATGATGGCAACACCAACAGCAACTGTCGCAACGGCTTATGCAATCAGCTTTGATAAAGACGCAGTGTTGGCATCCAATGCTTCCCTGCTGTCGACCATCACCGCCGTTGTTATGATTCCCGTATGGATCATCGTTCTTAACTTAATTAGTTCATTCAATTTGTTTGGTTGATGTAAGGAAAGCAGATTTATCTAAAAAAATCATGATAAAGGAGAAATGCAATATGGCTATCAAAGTGGTTTGCTACGGAGTTAGAGAAAACGAGGTTGCTTATTTCCATAAATTAAATAAATATAACTTTGAACTAACATTAATTGAAGATTTACTTACCCATGACAATATTGAAACGACGCGAGGAATGGATGCAGTTCTCCTGCGCGGAAATTGTATCGCCGATAGAAAAAATATTGCCATGATGAATGAATATGGTGTGAAATACTTGTTCACCCGAACAGTAGGCTTTAACCATATCGATCTACAAGCAGCAGCAGATTATGAACTTGATGTTGCAAGAGTCCCTTCGTATTCTCCAAATGCAATTGCCGAACTTGCACTGACCCTTGCGATGTCCCTGTTAAGACATACAGCATACACGACAAACCGGACAGCAGACGGTAACTTCATGGTAAACAGTGTCATGTTCAGTAAAGAAATCAGAAATTGTAAAGTTGGAATCATCGGTACAGGTAAAATCGGTCTCACAGAAGCAAAGTTATTCAAAGGGCTCGGAGCAGAAGTACTCGGCTATGACATCTATCAGAGCGAGGAAGCAAAGGAAGTCGTCACATTCAAAGAAATGGATGAATTGCTCCAAGAAAGTGATATCGTAAGTATCCATGTCCCTTATTTTCCTGGTAAAAATGATAAGATGATCAATGACGCATTTATTTCAAAAATGAAAGACGGTGCAATTCTCATTAATACAGCCCGCGGGGAACTCCAGGATAACGAGGCCATCCTCCGTGCAATTCAAAGCAATAAGCTCGAAGGATTCGGCACAGACGTCCTTCCAGGCGAGGAAAGGATTTTCTTCAAAAACTTTAACGGAGAAAAAGAAGCACTTGATGCGACGGTTCAAGAACTGATAAATTTATATCCGCGAGTTCTCATTACACCACATATCGGTTCCAATACAGATGAAGCACTATCTAACATGATTGAAACAAGCTTTGAAAACTTCAACGACATGCTTACAACCGGAAGAACAGAAAATGCGATTCCTTTGCCAGAGAAAAGCAGGCTTAGTTCTTAATAAGGTAAAAGGACTCAAAAATCCTATTATTCTAGAGACTTTGAGTCCTTTTATTGAAAATCCGCAATTAAATGCTCCTGATTTCCATGCACCTTATACATCGTAATCGGCCTGCCAATCGTCAAATACTTCAGTTCATCTTTCAAATATCCGATTTCATTTAAATGCTGCAAATACTTTCGAGTGGAAATCCTTGATAAACCAACTTCACTTGCGATATCTTCTGTTGAGAAGAAGTCATCGTGCTTAGCGATCTCCCGGAGGACTTTCCTTAGCGTAAGCTTCGATAAGCCTTTAGGCAAAGCCGGTTCAACCGCTTTACCTTTTTTTTGTGCTCCTTCATTGGAATTTTCACTCATCAAGAGTTTATCAAGTGTCTCCTGATCCGTCGTTTCCGAACTTGTTGTAAACCCATGATAAGCTTTAAACTTTTCAATCGCCTGTTCAAACCGTTCGAAGGTAAATGGTTTGATTAAAAAGTCAATGACACCGTATTCTAACGCTTTTTTAATTGTCGGCATATCATTTGCCGCCGTAATCATAATAATCGGGATAGAGACTTCCTCCTTGCGCACCTCAAGCAGAAAATCAATCCCTGTCTCCCCCGGCAAATAGACATCCAGCAAGATTAGGTCAGGGATTTCCTCTTTAAGCTCCTCCCATAATTTATCAATGCTGTCAACGGATGCAATGATTTCGAATTCAGGAAACCGCTCGATATACTGCTGATTGATCATTGCAACCATTGGATCATCCTCAACGATAACCACGTTTACCATCTGTCTCCTCCGCTCTATAAGGCAATTCTACCCGGAAAATACTCCCGGATTCTGTGCTTGACTGTACATCCACTATTCCGTCATAGTGATTTGCTATCGTCTGCACCGCATCAAGTCCATAACCGCGTGTTTCTCCCTTCGTAGAGAAACCCCGTTCAAAGATTTTCTCCAGATATTCATTCTCTATCCCGCTTCCAGTATCTTCGACTTCAATCATGATGACAGCCTCATCTGTATCAAATTTCAAGAATAGAGTTACATGCTTCTGTTCCGATTTACTTACCGCTTCCTTGGCATTATCGAGTAAAATGCCAATAGAAAGCAACAAATCATGAAGAATTTCGTCCATTTTTATATTTGGAAAATGAGAATATTCATCAATCGTAAGCTCAACGCCTTGCTCCCTAAGTTCACTTCGCTTCCCAAGCAAGAAACCTGCAATAGCCGGACTTTTTATCTTATCTGTCACAAATCCGATTTCCTCATGGTAATCCATATTCAAGACACGGATGAATTTCTCCACATCATCATATTTTTCAAGTTCAATTAGTCCAAGAATCGTGTGGAGCTGATTCATGAATTTATGATTCTGCGCCCTTAAAGAATCGATATATTGTGTTGTACCACTAAGTTCGCGAGCCAATTGTCTAAACTCGGATTGGTCCCTTAATGTCGCCACCGCTCCGTACGTTTCGCCATCTAAGTGGACCAATTTGACATTCGCAATAAGTTCTAGCTGATTCAGAACAAGCTGCTCGTTCACAAGCGGTTTCTCTTTCTCAAATACTTCTTCAAAAAGAATAGAAAATATCTCCTCGCCAAGAAAACCACTTTCCGTACTACTTATTTGAAGTCCAGCCTTATTCATTAAATCAATGAAGTTATTATTTTGCAAAAGGACTTCCCGATTGGGAGATACTGCTATAATTCCTTCACTTACGGAATCAGTGATCTGATCTCTTTCTTTCATTTTTAAAACTATTTCTTTCGGTTCCATTCCCCATAACAGCTTCTTTAATTGCCGAGCGAGATAAAATGCACCGATGAGACCGACAGCAAGCCCGAACAGCAACCCGGCATAAAGACTTTTATAAGCATTCGAAAGAGCTTGATTCACATTTTCCTGCACGAAACCAACACAGACAACACCTATTTGCTCTCCTGCCGCGTTCCAGATAGGCGTGAAGAATCTTGTCCCTTCTCCGAGTACACCCTCTTCTTGGGAATAATGCTCCGTCCCGTTCAAGGATCTTGCCGCATCTTCCAAATTGGAAAAAGGTTCACCAATCACCTCAGGTTGTGGATGGGATTTCCGAATAAGATCATCATCCAGTACAACGACAAAACTAATATCTGTTGCTTCCTCAACTTCTTTTGCATACAGTTGAATGGCGTCATTTAAAGCTTCATCGGTTACCCCTTCGATTACCCGGGGATCCTTAGCCACCATTCTGCCGATGTTTTTCAGTTTGGTATTTACCGATTCATGCTCCCGATTTTCAATCGCCTGGTGTAGGAATATAGCCGCAGCAACAAGAGATGCTAAGACAGAGAGTAATACGAGCAACGTCGTCATCTTCTTTAAGCTTAATTTGAAAAGCCATTTGTTTTCAAACACGGCGATTCTCCTTTTTCGTAGTCAGTCTCTGGATTTCTCGATTTTTTCTATATTTATCATACCATAATGCAAAAAGGATTAACCAGATAACCTGATTAATCCAAATGCACATGAGTAATAAAGTATACACTTTTCCGATAGGGAGAGAATCAATGGATGTAGGCGAATCCTAATAGCCCCAGCCAACATAGGATGTACCTACAATAATTAAAAGGATGAATAACACAACAATCAGGGCGAAACCTCCGCCATATCCACCTTTCACTTCACTCATGCCTAACACCTCCCATTTCTTGATACTATAACTATATGAATGAAAGTGAAATCGGTTATAGGTAAAAACCCAGGATTTAAAATATGGCGGATGAATGATGCTATTTATCTGCTGTGCTCCTTTACTAAGGTATTAGACATTAAAAAAATACTCCCCATATCGTAGCAGAGATTTTCATTATTTCTCCGTCTACCATATGGGGAGCATATCAACATTTCAGAGCTCTTATCTATTTATTTTTCTTCAACAGGCTTTTTCCATAAACCTAGTACGATTCCTGCAACAACCATCCCAATAATAAGGGACAGTAAAAAGAACCAAGGATTTTCTGCAAGTGGAGCAACGAATAATCCTCCATGCGGAGCAGGTATCGCACTATTCCAAACTTGAGTCAGTCCACCTGCAATTGCCGCACCTAAAACGGATGAACCAATTACACGCAATGGATCAGCAGCTGCGAAAGGAATTGCACCTTCTGTAATAAAGGAAATCCCCATTACATAGTTGGTCATTCCTGACTTCCGTTCCTGATCGGTAAATTTATTTTTAAAGAACGTTGAAGCGAGTGCAATCGCGAATGGTGGAACCATTCCGCCTGCCATAACAGCAGCCATCAAACTTCCGTCACCCGTATCGGTGAAGATCCCAATTGAAAAAGCATAGGCCGCTTTATTGAAAGGTCCACCCATATCAATGGCCATCATTCCACCGAGTAAAGCACCAAGCAGAACTGCATTTCCAGTACCAAGGTTTTGCAGAAAATCAAGCATTGCATTATTAACAATAGAGAAGATTGGCCCAATGATGAAATACATTAAAAGTCCTGTAATAAATAATCCGACAACAGGATAAAACAGAATTGTTTTTAACCCGTCGAGAGACTTAGGCAATCCTCGGAATGCCCTTTTCAGAAAGACAATTACGTAACCTGCGAGGAAACCGGCAACGAGTCCGCCAATAAATCCGGCATCACTTTGAACCGCCATTAATCCGCCGACAACCCCTGGCATTAAACCAGGCCGGTCTGCAATACTCATTGCGATAAATCCAGCAAAAATAGGGATGAGGAAGTCAAAGGCACTTCCACCAACTCCATTTAAGAATAGGAATATCTGACTCTCATCCCCAACAAAACGTTCAACTAAGAACGAGAGTGCCAATAAAATTCCACCACCAACAACAAATGGGAGCATGTGGGAAATGCCATTCATTAAATCCTTGTAGATTTTATTCCAGATAGATCCCGTTGCCGTTTTAGTAGTGTCATTTTCACTTTTTTCTCTTTCATTGGATGAGTGATAAATCGGGGCGTCCTTCTTAATTGCTTTTGTAATCAGTTCTTCTGCTTTACTAATTCCGTCACTGACAGGTCGGTCGAGAAGAGGTTTTCCGTGGAATCGATCCATTTCCACTTTTTTACTGGCAACGACGATAACCGCATCCGCTCGTTCGATTTCTTCATCCGTCAATTTATGCTTTGCACCGTCCGAACCGTTCGTCTCCACACGAATATTGACATTCATTTCAGCCGCTTTTTGTTTCAAAGCATCCTCTGCCATATACGTATGCGCGATTCCTGTCGGACAAGCCGTGACCGCTACCACGAAAGGTTTTTCTTCAGTTGCTTCTGTTTTTTCAGATTCCGTTGGTTCTTCTGGTGCTTTAGGTTCCTCCGCATCGGCTTCGGCAAAAAGGGCGTGAACTTCCTCTGGTGCAGTAACCTGCTTTAACTTTTCTACAAATTCCGGATCAATCAACTTCCGGGAAAGGGCCGCTAATGTTTGCAAATGTGTATCGTCCTCACCATCCGGTACTGCTATCATGAAAAATAGATAGGTTGGCTGACCATCCAACGCTTCAAATTCAACACCTGACTTGCTCTTCGCAAATAATACGGTCGGCTCTTTCACTGCCCCGTGCCGAGCATGAGGCATTGCAATCCCATCACCGAGACCAGTAGATGTTTGAGCTTCTCTTGCTAAAATAGCCTCTTTAAACGAAACAAAATCATTTACGACTCCATGCGCTTCTAGGCTTTTTATCATTTCGTCAATGACGGATTCTTTTTCCTGTGCCTGCAAATCCATAATCATAATATCTTTTCGCAGTAAATCGATAACTTGCATCTCTCTCACTCCTTTTAAAGTTTTGTTACTGTCGTTTGATTGATTAAAGCATTTATTTCATCCGCTTTCGCCAAATCATAAGAAAATGCTGTTGCACTTCCTGCAGCAAGTCCCATTTTAAAGGCTTGAACTATATCTTTCGTCTTTACGCATTCTCCAATGAAGCCTGCAACCATGGAATCCCCTGCTCCGACAGAATTTTTCAATTCACCCTTAGGACTGATTCCTTTGTAGACCGCATTTTCCGTAAACAAAAGTGCACCATCCGCGCCCATCGAAACAATGGCATGACGAGCACCTGCCTCGATTAATCTTTTCCCTGTTTCAATTATGTCCTGTTCTTCCGTCAACTTAACGGAATATAATTGCTCCAACTCTTGTAAATTCGGTTTAACGAGCAGCGGCCTGTAGGATAAAGATTTTTCTAAATCATCGCCAGTTGTATCGATTACAAATTGGGCTTCGATTTCTTGAATGATCCTTTCATAAAAATCAGCCGGCAAAGAGGGTGACTTGCTTCCCGATAAAATAACGATGTCATCAGAAGAAATCGCTTTAAGCTTTGCCATTAATTTTTCAGCTTCTTCAGACTGGATGACAGGCCCTTTTCCATTAATCTCCGTTTCTGGATTCGTTTTTAATTTGATATTAATCCGTGTATCGCTGGCAATTTTTGTAAAATCAGTGGCAATCCCGTCACGCTTAAGCCATTCCGCAATAAAATCACCTGTAAAACCACCTAAAAATCCAAGCGCCTTTGTGTCCATCTTTAATTCATGTAAAATACGCGACACATTAATTCCTTTCCCGCCAGGTAGCTTGAAGTCCCCATCCATATAATTCAATTCGCCAATATTCACTTGCTCCAATTGCACGATATAATCGATGGATGGATTCAACGTCACGGTATAGATCATTGTTCCGCCTCCAATATAGTTGTTTTTTCTTGATAAGTTTTTAATGAACGTTCTGTTTCGTTTGTAATAATCATTGCTTCTTCGATATCTCCGACCTTGGAAAATGTCACCTTCTCCCATTTTGAATCATCCGCTAACACATAAGCCATTGCAGATTGAGTGATAGCGTTTTTTTTGAGTGCAGCCTCATCCGGGTCTGGTGTCGTGTAGCCATATTCTGAATGTATTCCATTCGTGCCTAGAAAGGCTTTGTTGAATTGATAGCTTTTCAAGTCCCGTAAGCTGTCCGTTCCGATAATCGCCTTTGTAGAATATTTTACTCTGCCGCCAAGCAAGAATGTCTGTATTGCTTTATCCGCAAGCAGGGATGCATGAGCAACCCCATTCGTCACAACAGTAATATTTTTCGCTGTTAAAAAATCAATCATTGCTAGTGTAGTTGTACCCGCATCGATATAAATTACATCATTTTCCCTCACGAGGGAAGCAGCCAATTTGGCGATGTTTTGCTTTTCTTGAATGTTTTTGGATGATTTTTCGGAAACTGATAATTCTTCTTCCAACTGATATGTACTTCTTGCTCCTCCATGAATCCGTTTAAGAAGCCCTTTATTTTCCAACTCGCTTAAGTCTCTTCTAATCGTTGATTCTGAACATTGGAGTTTGTTCATTAACGTCTGAGACTTTACAATTTTGTTTTCTTTTAATTGATTCAGTATGAAAGCATGTCTCTCTTCCGTTAACATAACAACACCTCCATCAACCTTATAATACCACCAAAATCAGTCATAATCAATCACAAAAAGTCGTTCAATGTGTATGACAGAATGACTTTTTTACCGTTTATTATTCCAATTCTTTCATCTTAAGATGCACCATCTGCCAAAAAAAATTCCGTATCCAAAACCATGCGGAGTGTTTCAAGATATGCCCATTGAAATTATCATCAAATTCAACAACTACATTAAATCCATTTGCTTTGTAAAACGTTTTTCCGATTCCATTATCTCTTTCTACATTAAGATAGATTAGATAGATTTCTTTTACTCCTTCAAATCGATTTATTTTCCGATGGAATAATTCCTTTATAGGTTGCGTTCCACGTCTTTCTTGCGATTGCTTGAACGCTTAGAATATCAGCTGTCGTCATTTTGCGGATGGTGAATGACAATGGACTTTCCCCCTTTTTATAATTAAATACTTCTCCTAAGTATATCCAACTGCATATGCATTTCACAAACAATAGATTATTCTGCGTTGTATGGGACAACATTCGAATTTGAACGCTTTCAAAATAACGAGATATCGCCTATAATAATCGTACAAGGGAGGTGAAAAGAATGGAACAAGAAACTGTTTTAAAAGAAATACTGCATGCATTTAAACTTCATGCACAACATATTGATGAAAAAATGGATGGTTTGAAAACAGAGCTGGAATCTAAAATGAATGACATGAAAACAAGCTTAGAAAGCTTAGAAACTAAGATGGACAAGGGCTTCTCCCGTGTTGACTATCAAATTACCGAGCTTGGAAAAAAGTCGATGGAATCCGTACTGAATTGAATGAAACAAATGAAAATGTGGATTATCTATTAAGCAAAAATGCTCAACACGAAAAGAAACTACGCCAAATCTCCGAACAACAACAAATGTAACCACTCATGCTGCATAATCCCTATATAAATGAACCCCTTTCTATTTCCTCATGTTTACAACTAAAAAAGTGGAGATAGGAAGGGTTTGTAGTTTCCCAATAACAGTAACCTTTTGAATGAATTTTATTTATGGTGCTATAATCCTCATTTTCAATCCGCGCTCGTGCTTATTCTATATTTTTTGTTTCCTCATTTATTTCATTTTCTTGTTTAAATGTTTGCTAAAACAACCTTTTAATAGTAGTATTTTTTAATTCTTTTTTTTTCATATGAATTGAAAATTTGTATTGGCTCAAAATAAAGAATAAAAGGAGTGATTCAAATGAGTAAAGGCAAAAAGAAAAAGAACAAGAGTAAAGAAGAGTTAAACGCAATGAAAGATGATAAAAAATATCCGCAGAACCGTCCGCCAAGATAAAGGAAACTTCATTCATTGAGGGTGCTTTTATCCCCTCAATGAATGGTTGATTAATCCGCTACACTTAGCCAATCCTTATATTCTTACCGAGCCTGTCCAAGGTCCCTAATATGCTCATCGCTGCCAAATAACTCGTTTTCGGATTGGATGGAAGCGGGTTATTTTTGATTGTAAAAGTTGTCTCTCCAAAATCCCCGGCCATTTCAATCTGATGGATATTTTTCTCAATATGCGGGTCAGCAATAATGCGCACCTTTGTCCGCTCTATTCCCAAGCCAGCAAGGGAAAGGACAATCGAGACATTGATATTTTTCGGAAATTGTTTAATCGCCTCTGCTGCGTTTCCTTCAAATAGAATCGTTTCCTCTGTTACCGCCTCGTCCATCAAAGTATGAGCTGGTTTTCTTGTTGTTAGCGAAACCTTCTTCACTACTTTCAATGCATGAGCATTTTGCAATAAATCAAGACCGCCGATTGCTCCGGATGGTAGGTGGATGACATGATGATGTCTACTCGCAAGCTCGGTAATCTCGGTCAATAGTGTTTCATCAACTAGTGCACCAATACTAATTAACACAGCGCTCTTCTTTTTGATTGTAGCTGGGAGCAAGTTTCGTACAGCGTCCACATTCGCCGCTTCCACAACTAGATCAATGTCCGATTCCAAGAATGTATCAAAGTCGGTATAAAGCTTTACGCCAAATTCAGCTTCCAATCCCTGATATTTTTCTCTGTTACGCACGTAAACACTCGTAATCCTGAGTTGCTCATGTCCAGCATCGTTAATTTCTTTTAATAAAAAGTTCGCAATAGCTCCAGCGCCAATTAAACCGATATTCATGGTAACCCTCCTATGATTTAGTGAGTTGAGATAAGTTCCGAGGCGGAAGATAGAGCATTGGAAGGGGGTATCCGTGGCTTTCAATAATTTTGAGATCCATTTTTGATCACTGAGCCACGCCGTATCTGGGACAGTTGCTCTGACCCCCTACCCGCTTATATCTCTTTTCTCTTGCTGCTGCGGTAAATGAAGTATATTACAGCTACGGTGATAGTGACGAATAAGAAAATAGTCAGCGTAATAAAAACGGGATCTTCGTTAATATGTGCCGGAATGAATCTGTCTGCGATCGGCCCCCACGACATAAAGAATGGCACAATAATGGTGATCCATGATTTGGCATAAATTGCCCAAATGATGAAGATGGTGATACAGCTGATTACGATTAAATTATTTTGCATTGGTGTTGCGATAAAAAATGGATTTTTATCAAGAATTTCTACGATGATAAAAATACCGAATACAAGCAGATAAGCGAGTCCGGCAATAAGGTAAAATCCTTTCGAATGAAAAAATCTCGGTAAAACCTTTACAAATAAAAAGCCATAAAGAGTAAATGAAAGAACTGTAGCAATACCCATTCCCCATAGTCCGACTTTAGACAATGTAAAGTCTCCCCATAAGGCTGGTGTAAACAAAAGAAAAGCGAGAATCAGTAAAGCTGACATTGGTGCTAATATGATAAATTGCCTGGCATCGAAACCTAATTCCTCACCAATACTTTTCATATATTCCCTTGGTGAATCCCCGGTAACGTCCTTGACACTTTTCCCTTCTGTCTCGGCTTGTATAAGATGATCTTCCAGTTCAACAATGATTTCATCCATTTCCTTTTCGTTTTTCCCTTTTGAGAGTAAATACATTCGCAGTTCGATAATAAATCGTTCGGCCTCTTTAGATAACCTCGTCATTCCCCTCATCCCTTTCTTCAAGTAATGAAAAGACCCCACTGGACAGTCTCTCCCAATGTTCTTTAAATCGTTCCAGTTCTTCCAACCCTTCGTCCGTTATCGAATAATACTTTCGCTTCGGGCCGTTCGGCGATTTTCTTAAAACAGAGGTTACAAAGTTATTTTTCTGCAGTCTCATAAGAACCGGATAAATACTGCCTTCACTTACTACGGCAAAGTTATGCTCCTGCAATTTTTCCGTCATTTCGTAGCCATAAGTCTCCCCTTTTGCGATTAAAGCAAGCAGACTCCCCTCCAATAGTCCTTTCAGCATCTGTGTTGTTGTTGACAAGGTGGTCACCTCAATTGATTTGTTACCACTATCTTACAATACAATATAGTGTAATGCAAGGTAGCTTTTAAAGAAAAAACGGAAGACCCAAACAGCCCGCCACTCTTTTTCAATCTTACACTGATTTCTTCAATTAAACGCGGAGCAACCCTCTGAACCCGCGAGAACCATAATAAGAATCCGCCCCATTATGGTAAACAAAGACTTGACCATACCGGTAATCACAAAAGATCGCCCCGCCGCGCTCACGAATCGACGCTGGGGTCTTCACCCAACTTGATGTTTTCTGATCAACTACCTCAAGTTCCTGTAATTTACGATATTCCTCTTCAGATAATAACTCAATGCCCATCTCTTCTACCATGTCCATAACACTCGTTTTTGGTGGGTACTTTTTCCGGGATTCCAAAGCCGCACGGTCGTAGCAGACACTTCTACGCCCTTTAGGACTTTCTTTCGAGAAATCATAGAAAATATACTCTTTTGTACCTTCATCATATCCGGCGACATCTGGCTCTCCCTCTGTAGCTTCCATTTGTTCTAGGGACTTTAGCTTTTCAGGTAACTTCTGCAACTTGGCAGCTATTTCTTCCCAATTCAAATTCTCGTGACGGTGCATATTCGCTTTAAAGCGTTCTTCCAACGCATGGAGAAGCTGTTCATTATGATTGTTTGTCATGCTAATACTCCTTTTCGTTCATTCTTCTTTATGAATCATTATATCCGACCTGAAACTGATTTAATAGACTTTTTCCCAATTCTGTCGTTAAGATAGTAGTAATTAGTTTAGCTACAAGGAGGTTCCCTATCATGGGATGGACATATGTTTTATTCGCTGCAATTATTGAAGTAGTATGGGTGCTCGGTTTAAAGTACTCGGATAATTTCTGGATGTGGACTGGGACAGTGATCGCAATCATATTTAGCTTTTACTTTGTGATCAAAGCATGTGAAGTGCTTCCTTCAGGTTCAGTCTATGCCACATTTACAGGTTCCGGGGCTGCCGCAATTGCCATCATAGACTTCTCCTTTCTTGGTGAGGCTTTTACAATAGGTAAAGGTTTCTTTATTTTTCTCATCATCATTGGTGTGGTCGGCATTCAATTAACGACAGGGGAAAAGGATCAGTCCGATGATTCGCTTTCGACAAAAGAGGGGGATGTGTAAAATGGCTTGGTTTTATTTATTTCTTGCAAGCTTCGGTGAAATCTTCGGGGTTGCAAGTATTAATATGTATTTAAAAAGGAGATCATGGAGTTGGCTTTTCGTATTGGTTGTGTGTTTTTCCCTCGGCTTTTATTTCCTCGGACTTGCCATGCGTGACATACCACTCGGAACGGCCTATGCGATTTGGACAGGGCTTGGGGCTACAGGTGCAGTAATCATGGGAGTTACATTCTTTAAAGAAGCGATGAATTTAAAGCGGGTTCTTTTTCTCCTATGTATTATTAGTGGTGCGGTTGGTTTAAGGCTGGTTTCTTAAAAGCCAGGAACAAAGAGTCTCTCAACTTAATAAGCTATATTGGGTCATTATCTCGAGAATAGGAGTTGGGAGCTCATGAAGAAGAAGTGGCTGAGAAGCTTAAAAACAAACACGCCCCAGGAAGGTTTCGAATTGGCCATCCTCCTGGCGCAAAAAGGGATTGAGTATACACAGCCATCAGAAACCATCCGGAAAAAGATACGTCCCAAGTATTCAAGAAATCCAGATAATCTTATCGCTGCCTCCGAGGTAATTGCAATTCATTATCAAACGGTTGCCGCTGCGAATGACTACTGGAAATCAAATACGAAGGTGCATTTTTAAAGCATTTTCAAGAAGGAAGTATCCCATTTGTTTTGGGGAGCTTCCTTTTTTGTATCGGTTAGTTTTATTTTCCTTATTAAGGGTGGAATGTTTCTTATAGGAAAATAACGGATGTTTGTTTTCCCGACAGTAAGTCTAGCGCAACCGTTTTGCTAGCTGTAAAAATAAAAAAGTGATTATAAATGAATAAATAATAACCCAAATAAAAGGGAATAATGCAAGATTATCGATATGCCGACCATTCCAATCTAATAATGGTATTTGTGTAATCGTTGCAGGTGGAAGAATCCATAGAATATTTTTTAAAAATGGAGGTAAGACACGTTCAATTCCAACGGCTGCCAGCGATAATACGATAGTTAGCGTAAGGCCACCAAAAGAATTAATTGTGCTTTTCATTATTACTTTACTAAACAGGCTTGCAAGACTAATCCCTAAGATAGACAAAATAATGTGGTTTGCGAAAGTAACGAGTCCTGTTGTAAAGGTAACCGGCTCACTAAACATCTTAAAGACAATTGGATATAAAAAAGCAAAAGCAGAAAGGATGATGGAGATGACTAAAACAGAGACTAACTTTGATAAATAGTAACGATTCCAGCTTCCTACATGGATGGCCATTAATTGTCTTTGAACCGGTGGATCAAGTTGTAGCATGCTCAAACAAACCCATGCAGATATAATATATAGAACTACTGCAGTTACGGCATAACTGTCAATAATCGGATTAGGTGTGTATGTATAAAACACAAAAATTATAATGATGAATGTTGAAATAGGCGGGAAGTATTTATGAGAACGGATATAATCATGTAACGTATATTTTATTAAATTTTTCAATTGAACCGCTCCTTATATTGATGGAAGCCATGATATCATGTATTATCTTCTCCTGGTGTTTCTACTGTTACAACACGTTTAATACTTCCTTCTGATTGAAGTATTCGATACAATACTTTGTCACTGTCTTTCGCATGGACATACAGTAACAATTTATCTGTCTTCTTCTCTATGTTGATTATTTCATCCCACTTTTCCACATTCGATTCATCCAGGCGTTCCACTTCTAGTAGCTTAATAGGCTCTTTTACAATATCGATCGTCTTTGTAAGAACCCCATTTTTTACATAGTAAGCAGCATCAACCATCTTCTCAAATAGATTGGATTCATGATAAGTAAGTAGAATGGTAGTACCTTCCTTTTTAAGCTCTTTCATAATTCGCAGTAATTCTTGCTGAGCGAGGGAATCAAGACCTGACAACGGTTCATCCAGAATCAACAAATCCGGACGCTTTATAATGGCTTGGATAATTCCAACTTTTTGGATGTTCCCTTTCGATAAATTCATCACCCATTGATCATTGAATTGTTCCAGTTTAAAACGCTTAAGCAAATCTGGGATAGATTTATGCATAATAGACCTAGGCATTCCACTGATCTTCCCCGTATAATTTAAGTATTCTTCAGGGGTAAAACGAATATTTTTTGGAAATCTTTCTGGAGCATATCCAATTTTTATTTTTTTGTTTTGAAAAATCATCTTGCCTGAAGAAGGTCTTTCCATTCCTGCTACTATTCGCAATAATGTACTTTTCCCAACCCCATTTCCACCTAATATAGCAATGATTTGTTGTTTACCGATAGTTAGTGAAATATTTTTTAAAACACTTTCTCTATCATAGGCTTTACCGATGTTTTTAAGTTCAACAAGCATTGTTACCGCACTTCCCCCTCCATTTTCATCACGATCTCCAATCATCCCATATCCGTTTGTATTGGCTATTATCTTTCATTACATTTAATAAAAACACATCAGGATTCGTGAGCTTTCTCCACTGTTCAAAACCGAATGTCTTATCATAATGACGCAGTAATAAAGAGATAATCCCACCATGCGCAACAAGTACGATATTTTCAAGATCACTGCTAATCATCTCTTCTACAATCTCTACAATCCGGTTCATCGCTTCAATTCCAGATTCTCCCCCTTCATATTTCAAATTCATGTCTTCGTACGAGGCTTCAAGTTTAACCTGCCAGTCGGGAAAGAACTGCGAGCTTAATATACGCTCCTTTAACCGGGGATCTGTCTCAATTTTTAATTGATGTTTTTCCGCCAGTGGCTCAATTGTCTGAACGGCACGCAAATAAGGACTTGATATTATCTTATCCACTTTCATGTCTGTAAACAAATCACACAGCTCTTCCGCTTGCCCGAAACCTTTTTCCGTTAAACTTGCATCAGGTTCCTGCCCGGTTGCTTCTGCATGCCTCACAATATAAATATTTTTATTCATGTTGATCATTCATCCTTCCGTTTACCATCCCATAGTATCCATCTTCAGCAAAGCCAATGATGTCCAAATATGCCAGCCAGAGAATGAAATCTTCTCAGAAAATATCCAGTACGTGAACAACGAAATTACCAGCTCTCCTCCGAAAACTATTATATATTTCTATTTTCCCACAACTCTACATGAATTTAAAAAGTGGGTCAAACTGGAAATATAAGCTTTTGAATGGAAACACTCGTTCCCCTTCGTCGGATATGATATTCTAAAACTAGACAGACATCCAGAAAAGCTCCAAAACGATAAAAAGGATGTGTTAAAATTGCTATTAACAAGATGCAAAGAAGTCTACTCCCCGACGCATGATTCCCCAGTTACTGTTATGGAAAAACCGAGCGATTATAAGAACAAGCCAGAAAGAAAGCCAGACTCCTTATTAGAAAAAACTTGAAAGAGATTAAATAAAGCAAAACTTCACTCATTGGGGGCATCCCCCACTGAGTGAAGTTTCACTTTATATTCACAGTCGGCATCTTCGCCTTTTCATTTTTCACCTCATCATGAAACAAGTGACAAGCAACAAAATGGTTATCGCCCGCCTCCTTCCACTCCGGTTTTTCCTTTCCGCAAATTTCCATAGCAAAGGGACAACGCGTACGGAAAACACAGCCGCTTGGAGGGTTAACCGGACTCGGAAGTTCTCCTTGCAAAATAATTCGTTCTCTGGAAGCTTCTACATCTGGGTCAGGTATAGGTATTGCGGATAGCAAAGCTTGCGTATAAGGATGAAGTGGTTGTTCATAAAGTGTTTCACTACTTGTCAGTTCTACTAAACGTCCTAAGTACATGACTCCAATCCGGTCTGAAATTTGTTTCACCATGGAAAGATCGTGGGCGATAAATAGGAATGTAAGACCTTTCTCTTCCTGCAGCTCTTTTAATAGATTTACAACTTGCGCTTGTACGGAAACATCAAGTGCTGAAATTGGTTCATCAGCAATGATGAAATCCGGATCTAACGCAAGAGCTCGGGCAATACCAATCCGCTGGCGCTGTCCACCACTAAATTCATGGGGGTAGCGATTGGCATGCTCACGGTTTAAACCAACCTCCTCGAGTAATTGATACACCTTTTCATTTTGTTCCTTTTTTCTCTTATACAATTGATGGACTTCCATCGGCTCTGAAATTATCTCTCGGACTGTAGAACGCGGATTCAGTGATGCATATGGATCTTGAAAAATCATTTGCATCTGTCTCTGGAGTATAAATAATTCTTTATCCGTTAATTCATGTACATTGTTATTACTAAATAATACATTGCCCGCCGTCTTCTGATAAAGTCCCATGATTGTCCGGCCGATTGTTGATTTCCCACAGCCCGATTCGCCTACTAGTCCAAATGTTTCTCCTTTATTTATATGAAACGTTACATCATCAACTGCTTTTAACATACGGTTTTTACCGAGGCTGAAATACTTCTTTAAGTTGTTTATCTTTAATATTTTCTCCTCTGCCATCGTCACTCCTCCGTCTTAGTTTTCTATGACTCCAGGCATCATCGATAATGTTTTTGTTTGAGTATTCATCGTCGCTGGAACACCGAGTGGAATACCAATATTAGGGGAACAATGTCCAATTTCAAATCCACTCATTACAGGTAGGGGCAAATCGCTTAAATAATGGTGAAAAATTTCATCTAAGGTGTAGGATGATGTGCTATTTGCCTTAATTTGGGTAAAGGAGCCAATAGCCACCCCAGCTGCTTGTGCGAGCTTACCGGAAAGTTTCAATTGATTCAGCATGGAGTCAATCCGGTAAGGCGATTCATTCACATCTTCTATAAATAAAATTTTTCCAGCTGTGTCGACTTCAAAAGGTGTTCCTAAAGTGCTTGTGAGTAATGTCAGATTTCCCCCGACCAATTTCCCGCTTGCTTCTCCTACTCTAAGCACTTCTAGTGATGAAAGATTTTCACTATACTGCAAGCTGGTCGGTCTCAATAGCTGTGAGAAGGATGCAAGAGTTCGCTCCTCGATATCAGGGGATGCTAAATCTGAAGCAGGCATTGGGCCATGAAATGTGACGAGTCCTGCTTTTTGTTGGATTGCTACATGTAAGTACGTAATATCACTATAGCCCCAAATGACTTTAGGATGGCTGGCTATTAAATCATAATTAAGAGATGAAGCAAGTCTAGGTGTGCCATAGCCACCGCGGGCAATGATAATTGCTTTCACTTCCTCATCCGCTATCATTTCATGAAAATCAGCTAATCGTTCCTCGTCTGTTCCAGCTAAATAGCCAGATACTTTTGCAATATTTTTCCCAACTTTAACCCGAAGACCGAAATTCGTGAAAAAAGGAATCGCTTTCCCTAAGCGCTTCATATTTGGCGGACTTGCCGGGGCAATGATTCCAATCGTATCACCTTTTTTTAATGCCTTTGGCAGTAGCATAAGAACACCTTCTTTCTAAAGGTTATAGACGTATTTTATTAGTTTAAAATATTTTCTATGTCCCATATGCTGCTCCTTCCAATCGTTCCAACTTGCTCTCATACTGTGAAAAGTTATAAATGATGCCGGTTCAGGTAATTAGGGTATCTCTTATAGACTGAAACGAGCAGAATGTTAACGTTTGAAGGAATTAAAGCACCTCTCATCGACCGAAGCAAGCAAAGCATCGGCGATTCATGCAATTAGAGCACCCTTCATCGACCAAAGTACACTAATGCCGGATCCCCTACGACTTTAGAATTCCAATAATTTATTAAGGGAGGCTCACCCCATAGATGAGCCATCCCTCAATCAAACAAATCTTATTTCTTCTCCGCGTATTTCAAATCAAAGTACCCAACCGGGTGACGAAGAATTCCCTCTACTCCATCTGCTTCAAGCACAACAGTATTATAGTAGCGTAAAGGTGCAGCAATCATTTCATCAGCGAGCATTTTTTCTGCCTCATATAAATACTCCCAGCGCTTCTCTTCATCTACTTCAGATTTACCTTTCGCAATCAGCTCATCATACTCTGGGCTGGAAAACCCGGTACGGTTCATATACGAATCAGTTATGAAACTCTCAAGGAAGTTGACCGGATCATTGTAGTCGTTAATGAAAGAACTACGGGAAAGCTGCAGTTCGAGTGCCTGCTGTGCTTCTGCAAATACGTTCCATTCCTGATTTTCCAACGTAACTTCAACACCTAAGTGTTCGTTAAACATTCCGTGCAGTGCTTCTGCCACCGCTTTATTCGTATCACTCGTGTTATAGCTTAATGTGATCTCCGGCAATTCTTCATACCCTTCCTCAGCCATACCTTCTTCGAGCAACTGCCTCGCTTGATCCGGATCAAAAGTGACAAGTTCGCCATTTACATCACGGAAATCTTCGCCTGTCGGACTTGTGTAACCCGGATTAATGAATCCATAGGCAGGTTCTACCCCTGTTTTCACGACAAATTCAGCAATGTCAGCCCGATTGATTGCGTACGAAAATGCTTGGCGAATTTTCTTGTTTTGGAATGGTTCCATTTCTACATTAAATCGGAAAAACTCTAATCCACCATACGGTCCTATAAATACATTGTCCCCATCAATCAGCTGATCAGATAACTCTGGTGGAATGCTTGCGGTATCAAGCTCACCCGCTTCAAACATCTGATATTGTGTATTCGTATCATTTACCATCGCAAAGTGGATATTATTCAATTTCACGGCATCCGCGTCCCAATAATGCTCATTTTTTGCAAACAACATTTCTTCATCATGCTTCCACTCTTCCAATGTAAATGGACCATTTCCTACAAAGGTTTCGGCCTCAGCATGCCAATTCGGATCTGCCTCTGCTATCTTGTGATTAATTGGGAAAAATGCCGGGTTCGTCAGTAAGTCGAGGAAAAACCCTGTCGGTTGTTCAAGCACGACCTCGAGTGTCTTCTCATCAACTGCCGTTACATTCACATCATCCTCTGAACCCTCACCACTGTTATAGCTTTCAGCTCCTTCAATAAAATAGCCTAAGAACGCTGCCGGTGAGGCAGTCTCTGGATTCAGCATATATTTCCACGCATACTCAAAATCTGCAGCTACAACAGGATCACCATTCGACCAATTCGCATTTTCCCGTAAATGAAATGTGTATGTTAATCCATCATCCGAAACATCCCAACTCTCTGCTGCCCCAGGTCCTGCCAAATGTTCCTGATCTAAGCGAGTCAGCCCTTCCATTAAATTATTGAGCGGATCCCAAGATACTGCGTCAAAACCAATCGACGGATCTAATGAAGCCGGTTCTGTTCCATTGTTCAATCGCAACACATTCTCACCCAACGCAGTTTCCTCTTCCGTAGTCTCATTCTCTTCCTCTTCGGCAAACGTTTTTTCTGTTTCCTGTTCCTCTGGCTCAGCTTCCCCTTCTGGGTCATCTGTCGCTGTACATGCAGCCAGGAATAAAAACATAAATACCGCCGATAGATAGATAAGTAGCTTTTTCATTCGTATCCCCCTCGTATTTTTACTTGTCTTTGACCGCTGTTGTCAGCAATTTCTTCGCCCGATCATCCTGCAGCCAGCAATCCACTTCATGGGAATCACTCTGGTTAACGGTTTTCGGGTATACTTTATCACACACTTCCATAGCAAACGGACACCTTGCTGTAAATGGACATCCTAATGGAGGTGAGAAAAGATCTGGCGGGGTCCCTTCGATTGGCTGTAATTTCTCTTTTCTATCTAAGCGAGGAACCGAATGAAGCAGACCTTTTGTGTAGGGATGCTGTGGATTATAAAAAATTTCCCGCTTCGTCCCAGTTTCAATGATTTTACCGGCATACATAACGGCAACTCGATCAGCAATTTTCGCAACAACACCAAGATCATGAGTAATAAGGATAATAGAAATGCCGGTTACTTTCTGGATTTTTTCAAATAGTTCTAATATCTGCGCTTGAATTGTAACATCAAGAGCGGTCGTCGGCTCGTCCGCAATGAGAAGCTCTGGTTCACAAATCAAGGCAATCGCGATGACAATTCGCTGCCGCATGCCGCCACTGAATTGATGCGGGTATTGTTTCAGCCTTTCTTCTGGATTCGGAATCCCCACAAGTTTCATCATTTCAAGCGCCCGCTTCTCTGCTTCCTTATCCGAAATGCTATGATGCTGTTTCACCCCCTCTTTCAGTTGAGTGCCAATCGTTAACGTCGGATTGAGTGCAGTCATTGGATCCTGAAAAATCATCGATATATCTACACCTCTGATTGCACGCATCCTTTTTTCTTTCAATTCCGTTAAATCTTGATCTTTAAATAAAATTTTTCCCTTCGTAATTTTTCCAGGAGGATTTGGGATAAGACGCATTACGGCATTTACAGTAACACTTTTACCACAGCCCGACTCTCCAACAATTGCAAGTGTTTCCCCTTTATTTAAATGAAAGTCCACGCCCCTTACTGCTTGAACGGTACCGCCATAAGTTGTGAAGGTGACGTGCAGATTATTGACTTCAAGTATTTTTTGCATCCCTCCACCTACTTTCTTAATTTCGGATCGAGTGCATCTTGTAATCCATCACCTAAAACATTAAAAGCAAACATCGTAACCGAGATGAAAAAGGCGGGAAAGAATAATGTCCACCAGTTTCCTGAAAGGATAGCACCAAGGGAATCACTCGCCATCACTCCCCAACTTGCATTCGGTGAGGATATCCCAAGGCCGATAAAACTTAAAAATGCTTCTGCAAAGATGGCAGATGGAACCGTCAACGTCATTTGCACGATGATTGGACCCATTGTATTCGGCAGAAGTCCCCGCCGGATAATCCGAGATTGCTTTGTACCGAATGATCGTGAAGCAAGAATGTACTCATAGTTCTTAATCTGCATGACCTGTCCCCGCACAATCCGTGCCATCCCGACCCAGCCAGTGACGGTGAGAGCTATAATAATCGTCATTAAGCTGGGTCCCATGACGACGAGTAATAAAATGACGACTAATAAATAAGGAATTCCGTAAAGAATCTCAATAATCCGCATCATAAAGTTATCAGTACGCCCACCTTTGTACCCTGAGATACCTCCCCAAATAATGCCAATGGTGACGTCAATTAATGCCGCCATAAACCCAACGAAAAGAGAAATTCTTGCCCCCTGCCACGTCCGTGTGAACACATCTCTGCCTGCATTGTCCGTCCCAAACCAATGTTTAGCAGATGGTGGCTGGTATTGCTCGGATAACACTCCCATATTTGCTTCGTAAGGGGAAAGGATCGGACCAAAGATTGCCATGGACACTAGTATAGTAATGAATGCCATACCAGACATGGCTAAATAATTTTTCTTTAACCTCCGCCAGGCATCTTTCCAGTAGGAGAGGGATGGTCTTGCCAATTGTTCCTGTTCTTTTTTATTCTTCTTGCGCCAGGTAAACCACTCGTCTGGCACATTGTTTCTTGTAACTTCCCGGGGATGCTGGTCATGCATGTTATTCCTCCCCTTCCTTCTTGTTTACTTTGATTCTTGGATCGATTATTCCGTAAGCGATATCCACGAGAAAGAGCATGATGATGAGGAATGAGCTGTAAAATACGGTTGTTCCCATAATGACCGGGAAATCCCGATGATTGATGCTTTCCACGAAGTATTTCCCCATACCCGGGATGGCAAAAATTTGCTCAATGACGAAGGAGCCAGTCATAATCCCGACAAGTAATGTTCCCATAATGGTGATGACTGGCATGAGCGCATTCCTGAGGGCATGTTTCACAATGATTTTCCAAGGGGCTAGTCCTTTTGCTTTGGCCATCTTTATATAATCCTGCGTCAATACTTCAAGCATCGTTGATCTCGTAAGTCTGGCGATAATTGCCATCGGACCGGTCGCAAGCGCCAACACCGGAAGTACCATATATAGTGGGCCTTGCCATGTCGCTACCGGGAAAATGCTCCAGTTAACGGCTAGTTGTTGAATTAATAATGTCGCAAGTATGAAGTTTGGAATCGAGATTCCGAGAACAGCAATCCCCATCGCAATATAATCGATTATCCGGTTATGCCGGAGTGCGGCGAGTATCCCAATCGCAATTCCAGAAATAAGCGCAACGATGATTGTTACAAGTCCGAGTTCTGCAGAGATAGGAAACCCTCTTCCTAATAAATCATTTACCGTCTGGTTCGGCTGTTTGATGGACGGACCGAATTCTAAGGTGATGATTGATTTTAAATAAAGGACATACTGGACGGCTATAGGTTGATCGAGATTATAATGCTTCTCCAGATTCTGCTGTACAATTTCATTCGAGCTGCTTTCACTGTTGAACGGTGAACCTGGAACCGACAACATTAATACAAAGGTCAACGTGATGATGATCCACAACGTGAACAGCATCATAAGCAATTTTTTTAAAATGTATTTGAACATGGGCTCCAACTCCCGCGCAAGAGCTAGGCTCTAGTTTTGTCTAATACACTATATGCTTGTACTTCTATATAAATGAATGCTTGTTTCGGGCCAGCGAGTAATTTCCGTTTACTTAAAACGTTTTTGGGAAAAATATAACTATAGACTATTTAGGAGGGTTAAGAAATGTCACATGTACAACATCAAGAATTGATCGAGACACTGCATGAATGCGTGATGGCATGTAACCATTGTTTTGATGCATGCTTGAAGGAAGATGACGTGAAAATGATGGCGGAGTGCATCCGCTTGGACAGGGAATGCGCGGAAATCTGCGCCTACTTTGAACAAGCTTTAGCTAGGGACACACCATTTATATCTGAAATTGCTGCTCTTTGTGCGAAAGTATGTGAGGCATGCGGAAATGAGTGTAAAAAACATGATCATGAACACTGCCAGAAATGTGCTGAAGCTTGTTTCAAATGTGCGGATGCTTGCAAAAAGATTGCATAATCAAAAAAGCTGGAGACATTAGGTTATCAAGCTATGAAAAAAGAATGGGAAGGGGTCGGAAAATGATTATCCAATGGAAGTAATATTTTTTCACAATGAATGATATATATGGTTCGTTTAAAGATGAGGAAAATATGCCGCAAGCGGATGTACATTGCTATTTTCAGCAATCGGATTATCTTGTTGAGGCAAACAAGCCATTAACGCTCCATAAAAAAAGTAAAACCCTTTGCATCGACCTGCATAAATCAGAGGACCAATTGCGGAAGGAGATGAACAGAACAACTCGATATCAAATCAACAAGGCTGGAAGAGACGATTTACGTGTCCGTTATCTTACGGCTCCTTCAGAAAAAGACGTCGAAGAGTTTGCTTCTTTCTTTAACCCATTTGCGGCCGCCAAAGGAATTGAGCTCTGCCGCAATGATAAGGTTGCAGCACTTAAAAAGAATGGAAATCTTGTCATCAGCTATGTTCACCATCAAGATAATCGGATACTGGCCAGCCATCTTTATATCATCGACGGCAATCGTGCGACCATGCTGTACTCTTGTTCAGGGCGTTTCGTCGAAGAAGATATCCCGCCGCTGCATATCGGACGCGCAAACCGTTACTTACACTGGAATGATATATTATTTTTTAAACAAGCCGGTTATCAAGTGTATGACTTCCTGGGCCTGTCAATCAATGAAAAAAATGAAGAAGAGCAAAATATAAATAAGTTCAAAAAAGGATTCGGCGGAAGAGAGGAAACCAATTATCAGAGCTTCGTACCCCAGACAAGGAAAGGAATGCTCATGTTATTTCTCTTACGTTTCAAATGGCGTAATCAATTGGAGCTGGTGAGAAGAAGCGAGGCTTTAGTCGGGAAACAAGAGCATATCTTGCATAAAAAACACACGTAAAATAAAATGGGCACCCTCTAACTAGGTGCCCTATTCCATTATTCACCTTAATGCTTCCTACCTTCAAATCAATAGACTCGGTGCTAAACAAATAAGAAAGATGAGAACCGATGGGTACAAGACGACTTTTATGATGGAATCTCCTTTGACACGAAGCACATCCAGCGGGTTCTTTGCCGGCGCATGAATCCAATTGGCAAGACGTTCCCATCTACTCCTTTTTAATGGAATATCTGGTGCTCTCACCTGAAACTCATCCAATTTATTTTTAAGCTCATCCGGAAATTCACTTTTACTCTTACTCATTCGCCCACCTCCAACATTTTCCTTAACTTCTTTAACGAAGCATGCAGACGCGATTTCACTGTACCTAAAGGGATGCCAAGAATCTCGGATATTTCCTTTTGAGTTAAATCATGATAGTAGGTTAATAAAATAACAGCCCGTTGTTCAGCTGGTAATTGTTGTATTGCTGCTTGAACGGTCAGTTTCTCTTCTGTCGAGACGTTATCCCTTTGATTTTGAATATATAAGAAGGGCAATAATTTCTTCATCCGATTCCGTTTATTCAACCGGTTGATCATAAGCTGGTAGGCCATCCGAAATAAATAAGTTTTCATACTCGACTTTTTCTCATCAAAGTGTTCTTGGTATTTAGAATAGCGGATAAATGTATCTTGCACAAGATCAAAGCTCATTTGCTCATCTTGACAATATCTATAGACGAATTGGTAGATGGCAGTTTTATAAGTTACAAAAAGTGTTTCTACCGAGTACGGATCTTGCTTCTCCATATGGGAATTGATTTCCTTATTCGAATTCATCGGACCACCGCTCTTTGATTCCTTTAAAGACATATGCAATTCTTGTGACGAACCAAATAAACGTGATTAGAGAAAACACAAAGGTTTGATGAATAAAAAATTGTATCCAAGGGCTATCGATATTATCACCCCGCAACAAAAATACGAATAGGCCTGTTATACATAAAAATGTATAACTAGCAGCGATAATGATGACATAATCCCATCTCGTCCACTGGAAATAAATATCGGATTTCTTAAAGTCAATATTCCCCAATCTGTTTCGGACGACCTTTTTATTCATTGTAGCTATGATTATAACGAAAATCGCCCCTAAAATTGCAGCCACAACACTGCTTATTAACCAGCCTAACGCCATCGATTATCAAACTCCTTTTTCATCCTTTACTTTCTTATACAATAATTAGGATGAAAAGGTTCGATTATTCTTTAATTTTATTATATGTTTTCCTTGTAATTATGACTTGGACTTGGTGGGCGACGAAACAATTAGACACACCCGGCTATAAATCCGTGGAAAGTGGCTCATAGAAGAGATCTATCGGACAAAAGCGGGATTTGAGCAACATAACTTTAAAGCTCTTATATTGTTAGATTTAACTTCTTACCTTCCAAACGATACTCACAATCCGCCACATGTTCAACAAAGGTCCGGTCATGCGACACAAGAAGAACGGTTCCCTCGTAACCTTTTAAAAACCGCTCCAACGCTTCAATACAAAACACATCAAGAAAGTTCGTCGGCTCATCCAAAATCAATAGATTATATCTGTCTAAAAACAACTGACAGAGCACTAAACGAGTTGCTTCTCCCCCACTCAAATCTCTGATGTTTTTCTCCAAGTCATTACCTGTAAAACTCATCGCATGCAGAACGGAACGGATTTTACTTTCTGCGTAATCGCTATGATCTTTCATATAATCGATGACGGTTGCATCTTTCGTAAATTTATAGTCCAGCTGCTCATAAACTCCGAATACAGCTTTCGGAGAGATGGTCAGCCCCTCGCCCTGGTTCATTATATGGCGGAGTAAGGTTGTTTTTCCTGAACCGTTCTTTCCCGTGATTGCAATCGTCTTACCAAGCGGGAATTGAAAGCTCGCTTCTTCAAGTAATGTCTTTCCCCCTGCCTGCAGCTTCAAGCGTTCTGCCATGATTGGGAATTTATTATGAAGCTCAAGTGCTTTCGTTTGGTGGAAACGGATGATTTGTTCTTCTTTTGGCGCTTCGATTTCACCCAGGTGTTCGACCCTTTTTTCCAGTGCTTTTGCTGCTCGCTCGACGGATTTTTGGCTTGTGCCTTTTGATTTCGTCTCAAACATCCGATTCGCCTTTGCTTTTGTTTCCTTTTTAGACGTTCGGCTGCTGGCTTCGGTTATCTTCTCTGCCTTCTTCATCTTTTCCTCGGCCGCTTTCAAGAGGCGTGATTTCTCTTTTAGATACTTTTCACGTTCTTCCGCTTGCTGACTTCTTTCCTGTTCTTTTTGCGCGGTATAGTTCGAGTAATTTCCTGTATACTCTTTTACACGACCGTCCTCCACTTCCCAAATCTTGTTCACTAGCTTGTCAAGCACATAACGGTCATGACTTACAAGCACAAGGGCACCATAGTAGTACGTTAATTCATCAATAAAAAACTGAGTCCCGTCTGCATCAAGATGTGTCGTCGGCTCATCCAGCAGTAAGCCTTCGTGATAATCGGAAAAAATTTGTGCCAGCTTCAATCTTGTCTGCTCCCCGCCGCTGAAGTGATCAATTGAAGTCTCCGGAATCGCTAATTTCCCGATCAATTCATAATCAACTTCACTTTGCTCCGGTTCCGACAATTGGTCAAAATAGGCAAAGTCTGCATGACGATGCACCTTGCCACGTGCTGGCTGAATCATTCCAGCAAGCAACTTCAATAACGTACTCTTTCCTGCACCATTTTTCCCGACGATTCCAATCCGATCAAACTGGTGGATTGCTAAACGTTCAATTTCTACTATCGTTTGGTCAAAATAAGTTAACGCTATATTTTCTAATTCAAAACATATTTTTTCCATCTTTGCTACCTCCCGAAATTATTCTATTTCGTATCGATAGCTAGGATCGATACGAGCTCAAGTTTAGTGCGAGCTCGTATTAAAAGAATAATAACATTTGCATATAATTTTCCTCCTGTACTCCATCTTTCAGTAAAAAACGCACAAAAAAAGAAGGCAGAATAAGCCGCCTTCCTCTTGATAACAAATAACATATAAAAATGAAGATTAATGAAAAGGACAGACTAATCCCATTTACTCTGCTTAAATAAGCAAAGTCTTTGAACGTATTTAGTTACCGGTTCAAAGTTTGGAATCGTAGTCTCATTTTCATTCATTCTCCTTGACATTTAAGATTTATAGTTCCTATAATACATATTTCTATTAGAAAAATCAAATTCCCTTTATTAATCTTCCCAGATTTCCTTGGATAACTCAACGATAAAACGTAATTTCTCCCACTGCTGCTCTTCCGTTAATTTATTCCCGTGGTGGGTTGATGAGAACCCGCATTGGGGACTTAAACAAATCTGCTCCTTTGGAATATATTGTGTTGCTTCTTTAATCCGTGCTTTCAGCTCTTCCTTATCTTCAAGTTCACCTGATTTCGAAGTAACCAAGCCAAGCACCACTTGCGGCCCACCTTTAGGGATATGAGCGAGTGCTTTGAAATCCCCGGAACGCTCGTCATCATATTCCAGGAAGAATCCGTCCACTTTTTCTTTTGCGAGCAAGGTTGGTGCGATTAAATCATAACTACCACCGAACATGTATGTAGACTGGTAATTCCCACGGCATAAGTGCGTTGTAACGGTTAAATCCGCCGGTTTTTCATCTAACACTCCATTAATTACGCGGAGAGCTAAGTCAATGTATTGTTCTCTCGAGTAGCCTTCTTCTGGGAATTCCTTTTCCGGAGAAGAAAGCCCTGCAATATATACGTCATCCAATTGCAAGTAGCGGACTCCCGCATCGTAAAACGCTTGAATCGCATCCCGGTACGCTTGAATAACATCTTTTGCATAATCTTCAATATCAGAGTAAACCGTCTCATCGATCATACCAGGGTGGAACAACTGATTCGGGCTCGGAATTGTTTGTTTTGCGACTGCACGCCCATCGACGATTTGATTAAACACTTTAAAGTCCTCGATAAACGGATGGTTCGGGTTGAATGACACTTTTCCATTATTCCGAATCGTGTACTTTTCCGTTTCTACCCCTTTAAATTTATAACCATGCTCAGGAACATAACCTTCCACGCCATTTAAATGCTCAAGGAAATCAGTGTGCCAGAATCTGCGACGGAATTCTCCATCCGTTACAACCTCTAAACCAACTTCAATCTGCTTATCAACAATTCCGGTAATTTCCTCCGTTTCAATCGCATATAATTCCTCTGCTGAAATCTTGTTATTTTGAAAATCTGCCCTTGCTTGTTTAATCCGTTCTGGTCTTAATAAACTTCCAACATGATCTGCTCTGAATGGCGCTTTCGTAAGTGTTGTCATCGTACTGCCCCTTTTCGTTATATTTTTTAACTAAATAAGAAAATCCCCTTCTTTAAAATAAGAAGAGGATTCTAGTATCGTGTCTACTCTTCTTATCTTCAAGCTTATAATGCTACTGGAATTAGCACAGTACATATAAATGTCTGTTGCTGAAGCTTCACAGGGCCAGTCCCTCCACTTCTCTCGATAAGAAAATTTGCTTATTAAGTTATTAGCTATACTCTACATAGCTTTTAGATAATTGTCAACCTTTATTTAATATTCGTTTCCTCAATCGGACGTGCCCGGTAAACAATAAAGGACAAGACGACAGCAACAAGCGTAATGATAAAGATAATAAAGTAGACATGTTCTACCGCAACAACCATCGCTTGACTTAGCGATTGGGCTGACGTTGGGTCCGCAACTCCTGCCAGATAACTTGCCTGTCTGGAGTTCAGAATACTAATAAATACGGAGACTCCAATTGCACCGCTTAATGGCTGCAGCGTAGACATAACAGCCGTACCGTGTGGATATAACCGCTTCGGCAGCTGGTTTAATCCATTCGTTTCAGCAGGCATCATCGTTGCAGATACGCTAAGCATAATGAGCATAAATCCAACGATTATTACCCAAGGCGGCGTATCAGCTGTCATTCGGCTGAACATAAACATCGTCCCGGCAAGCACAATTGTCGCAGGTATCATCATCACCCGAGGACCAACTTTATCGAATAAAGCGCCCATAAATGGGCTCATAATCCCGTTTAAAATACTTCCCGGGAGCAGCAGCATTCCAGCCATTGCTGGTGCAAGAGCCATTGGTCCCTGCATGAACACCGGTAAGATAAGTTCTGAGGCAAACATCGTCATCACAATAATAATGAACATGATTACTGCATGCGTGAACATCGGCAATTTGAACACGCGCAAGTCCATCAACGGTTCTTCCAGCTTAAATTGTCTGATGGCAAAGAGAATGATTCCAATCACCCCAATGATAATTGCAGTTAAAACATCACGTGTTAAAAACCCTGCCTCACTCTCTCCAACCGAGCTGAATCCGTATATTGTTGCACCAAAACCTACCGTTGAAAAGACAATGGAGAGCCAATCGATCTTCGGTTTCGTCACTTCCGATACATTCACCAAATATTTCAAGGCAAAAAGAATCGAAAATACAGCAAATGGGAGGACAGAGATAAATAAAAATCTCCAACCCAAGTAATCAACGATAACTCCTGAAAGTGTTGGTCCGATTGCAGGTGCAAACATAATAACTAACCCAACAATTCCCATGATTTTCCCTCTTTTATGTGGAGGATACACAAGTAAAAAGACGTTGAATATAATCGGCATCAACATTCCAGTACCGACTGCCTGAATCAACCGGCCAGTAAGCAATACGGAAAATGTCGGCGCGATTGCCGCTATCGTTGTACCAATTGTAAAGACCGTCATCGTCCCAATGAAAAGCTGCCTTGTCGTAAACCATTGCATAAATAATGGAGATACTGGTATAACAATCCCCATCATTAACATAAATCCTGTTGCAACCCACTGGACAGTTGGTAGCGTAATATCGAACTCTGCCATTAATGTCGTGAGCGCAATATTCAACAGTGTCTCATTCAATATCGCGAAAAACGCCCCAATAATCAACGCCGCCATAAGCGGCAAAGTTTTGACATTTGGATCTTCTGATAGAAATTCATAATTTTTTTCTTTTGATTTGCTCATTATTTTTACCTCTAATTTTATTTTAATGTATCGTATATCTATGTTTTTCAGTTACTTTTTCACATCAAAAGAATAATAAAATCTGCAAAAAAATTCCTCCTTCAATCGTTTGTTCAAAATAAAAAATCACAAGCAGCTGCCTGTGGTTGAAAGTAAGGGATACATCTTAAATACATGGGGGCCACTAAAACTAAAAAGGAAAGACAGAACAAAGCCGCCTTTCCACCAATGCATCGAATTATCCGTAGGGTTCATTATAAAGTATATAACTATTCCATAACTTGATATAAAATTATGAATAAAGGACAGACGTATCCCAATTACTCCGCAGCACAAACAGAGTCTTTGACCATATTCAATTATTGGTTCAAAGTTAGGAATTGTTGTCTCATTTTTTCAGTAATGCTCCTTCTTCTTGTAAAAATCATTCTTATTATAATCGGTCATTCAGAATGTGTCAAGGTAGAATTCCTGCACTTTCTCAAGATCATCGACAAGCAGGTTTATTTCTTCCCGACTCAATCGGATAGGCAGTTGATCATACAGCGTAATGACGTGGCCTTCTGTATCATCTTGATGTTTTTTCAGATAATGATAAAGACTCTTTAACTGTCTTTCATTTATCGTTGTTTGTGTCCTTAGATGTTTTACCTTCTGGATCGAAAACTCATTCGCATTGCCATCAAATTCTCCAAATATAATCTCTCCTGACAGTAACATATAATCACCTCAGAGTCATTTGATCAAGCTAGTATTAATACTAGCTTAACCAAAGGGTTCGATTGTTATTAACTCAACCCCCAACACCTGATAATAAAAAAGAGAATTAGTAATTGCTTTCATTCAGCGTGAGTGTTTTGTTTTAGGATCCGCAGTCCAGACACCCCTCGCTTTCTAGAGCAGCTGATGAGTTTCCTCGGAAGAAGTTCGTCATTCAGGGATGGTGCGCAATTTTTAGTTAGCGTGCAAGGCTGTCCGGGGGCGGTGCGCAATTTTCGGTTAGCGTGCGAGGCTGTCCGGGGACGGTGCGCAATTTTCGGTTAGCGTGCGAAGCTGTCCAGGGGCGGTGCGCAATTTTCGGTTAGCGTGCGAGGCTGTCCAGGGGCGGTGCGCAATTTTCGGTTGGCGTGCGAAGAGGGATACTATTTGGTATTCTAACTAGTGCACTATTCGAGCAGGCTGAAGGATGAACTACGGATTATTCATGATTCGTATAGCCCTTTTACTTATTTCTTACCTGGTGGCTGTAAAAAAACAAACATGGCTATTAGCTGGATTTAATGAAAAAAACATTAAGAATAAATTTTTATTAGGGAAAATCACAGGCGGACTATTCTTTCTGCTTTTAGGTTTTTCAGTAATGATTCATAGCTTTATTGATTATCCACACGAAGCAACTGTTCTTGTAGTTGCGATGCTGGTTCTATTATCCATTACCTATCTAGTTATTAATAGAAAGTTGCTCGACTAATTAACGACTAGGTTAGTTGAAAGGGAACATAACGATTAATCATCTATAATACGCTATGCCCCTTCTTTTCAATTTAGGTCTTTTACTTACCGAACACTGAAATTATCAATCAGTCTTGTCTTTCCAATATGTACCGCTACAGCAACTAAAGTTTGGGTTTGAATCGTTGAAGTTGGTTGCAAGGTTTCACCATCCACTACTTTCACATATTCAATCTCTGCTTTCGGTTCAGTTTTGAGATGCGCTTTCATTGCAGCAATCAATTTCTCTGCATCTGTTTCTCCCTCTTTTACCAAGTTTGCGCCAAAAGAAATAGTATTACTTACAATCAAAGCCGCCTCCCTATCTTCAGGAGAAAGATATGTATTACGGGAACTCTTTGCCAAGCCATCTTCCTCCCGGACCGTCGGACAACCGATGACCTCCACATTCATGCATAAGTCTTTAACCATTTGCTTGATAATCGCCAGTTGCTGCGCATCTTTCTCACCGAAATACGCACGGTCCGGCTGTGTAATATTAAACAATTTGTTCACGACTGTACAGACCCCACGGAAGTGACCCTCGCGGTTTAATCCGCAGAGTTCTTCCGTCAATACAGACATATCAACATACGTAAAAAAAGCTTCCGGATACATCTCTTCTGGTGTCGGATGGAAAATAAGATCCGCTCCTAGGTTCTCGCAAATCTTACTATCCCTGTCTAAGTCATGGGGATAACTATCAAAATCCTCATTTGGCCCAAACTGCATGGGATTGACAAAAATACTAACAATCACCTTTTCATTCGCTTCCCTTGCAGCAGTAATCAGACTTCCATGTCCCTCGTGCAAAAATCCCATTGTCGGTACGAAGCCAATGGTATAGCCTTCTTCTTTCCACTTTTTCACCACATCTTTAACTTCCTTGATGGTTGATGCAATTTGCATGATACATAGCTCCTTTAATTTTCTTCCTTAATATAATTTATCAATGACCTCATCGGAAACAGTATAAATATGCTCTTCACCGGGAAAAGCTCCTTCTTTGACTTCGGTTATATAATCCTGGAATGCTTGTTGTATGATGTCCCCTACTTGTGCAAACTGTTTGACAAACTTTGGGGTGAAGTCTGAAAATATTGCCAGCATATCTTGATATACGAGCACTTGTCCGTCACAACCCGGGCCTGCACCTATTCCGATCGTCGGAATATTTATTTCCTTGGACACGATTTCCGCCAGTTTTGCAGGCACACCTTCCAATACAATCATAAATGCCCCCGCCGCCTCAACCGCTTTCGCATCCTCGATTAACTGTCTAGCTGCAGCTTCTGTTTTCCCTTGTACCTTAAATCCGCCGAATTCATTAACAGATTGCGGAGTTAAACCGATATGGCCACACACTGGAATAGATGCTTCTACAATGGCTTTAATCTGTGGGCAAACCTTTGTGCCGCCTTCTAATTTCACCCCATGCGCTCTGCCCTCTTTTATTAATCTGCCAGCATTCTGTACGGCATCATGAACGGAAATCTGATACGACATAAATGGTAAATCCGCTAAAACAAAAGCTTTGCTTGCTCCTCTAGCGACAGCTTTTGTATGGTGGATCATATCATCCATCGTAACTGGCAGTGTATCTTCATATCCAAGCATGACTTGTCCAAGGGAATCTCCGACGAGTAACATATTAATTTCAGCTTGATCCATTAACTTTGCCATCGAGTAGTCGTAGCACGTCAGCATCGTAATTTTATCACCTGCATTTTTTTGTTGCTGGAGTGATGTCACCGTATTTTTCATTCTTTGATAACCCCTTTGATTTTTTTATAGTTCCTGTCTTTATGCTTCTCCTCGGCTACTTCTAGCACCAGCCTTGATAGAGCTTTATAAACTTCCTTTTCCTCTGGTTGTAAGACTTCTAAATGATTTAAAATAGTACCAAGATCATTTCTCTCAATTGGTCCGGTCAGTGCATCCGTTGTCCCGCAGGAAAGGATATTTTCCGTATTTCCTTGAATGAGCGGCGCCAGTGCCCGGTGCGCTTTGTCTGGTGTAAAACCACAGTCAACAAGCATTTTCTCACCCAAAGCAACGAGTCCGACATATAGATTACTGACCATTGCTGCAGATGCATGGTAACGCGTTTTGTCTGCAGCCTGAATCACGGTTACCTCATTCCTGAAACGTTCAAATAAACCGGTCAGATCGTTCAGGTATTTCGCATGCCCTTCAATTGTAAAAACAGCTTTCGACAGCCCTTTGTAAGAGTGATACTTATCATGAATCGCAAAAAGCGGATGGATCGAATAACCGAACGCTTCATACCGGCTACTATCCGAAAAAACCTCCGAACTTAAAGAACCACTAAAATGACTAATGATCTTACCTTTGATTGGAAGCACTTTCAAGTTATCCCATACCTTGGTTATAGCTCCATCTGGTACAGTTATAAAAATGGCATCACTATCCTCAACGAGAAATCCAATTTCTTCATACGCTCTTGTATTGGTAAAGTTGGCTGCTTCTATTGATGATTCGAGCGTTCTGCTGTAATATCCTGTCACATTTACTTTGTGCTCGGTTAAATATTTTCCGAGGGACACTCCAACCTTCCCCGCTCCTATAAAGCCAATTTTCATAAGCACCCCCCCCAGCAAAATTTAGTCTTACGTGGTATTTCTTTTATGATAGCGAATAGTAACCTAAATAAGCAACTATCAAGCGGCAGAAATATTGAAATACTTAGATTTTATAACAACCAATAATTAAAGAAGAGAAATTTTCAACGGACATCCTTTCTTTCTAATAGCCTTGAAAAAAAAACGAGGCTCTGTCAAATCCCAATATTTTATTAATCAGAAATATGGTACTTCCAATTTTACAGAACTCTATTTTTATTTTACTCAAGCCAGAGCCCCTTATAGGGATAGTTGTAGACCCTTGTTTTAACCTTTCCTTGTTAACAAATCAATCGCTTTAATAATTTCATTAGGCTTCTGTGTGCCTATCACTACAGTTTCATTCTTTAAAAATAACTTTATCCCTTGTTTTCCGTACATAGTATATGCTTTTTCTCCCTTTAAGTTTATACGAACTCCCCAGCCTCCAAAATTGGATAAATCATAATCAATCGACTCGTAATCTTCTATATCCTTGTATAAAAAATTTCTATAATGAAAATGGAATGGCATAAATAGGACATAAATTCCATCTTTGCGAACTTCAGTTATTAACTTTATAAATCCTATCATTACCGCCGGAAAAATCACCCCGAATAAGGACCAAGCAATAATTAGAATGACATCGGGAGCTGGTTTGCTCCCAATTGGAATTCCAAATAAAATTTGCTGTATAAAGATATACCAGAATAGCAAAGCAATAAGCATGACCAATACCCATGCCCAAATTTGACGAGGTTTTTGAATTTCACGATAGATAACATGGTTTTGTTTCCTCATTCCATCCCCTTCCTTCTACGTTTTTTTGAAAACAATATTATTAAGCAATTCCGTCAAATGAATAGGAAATATTGTCTATATTTTGAATTTAGATAACATTAATGTATCACAGTCTTCGGGGTTTTGTATTAGGCTTGTTCCAAGAATGGTGATTTTTTTTTGAATTTTGATTGCTAACGATTTCTTATATTGCACCGTCTCTTCAAATGTAAAATGTTCACTACGAATATTGCTAAATCCCCCTTAAGCCTGTTTTGTCCATTTTACTTTCACTATAATTCACCTTGCTCAATCATTTCTAAAACTTCGTCTGCAGAGTATACTTCGTTATATAATATATCTTTTCTTGTTTTTCGCAGTTTCAGTTCTCACCCAGAATCTATTTCAATATCTTCTTTAACCGTGGTAGTCGATTCCTCCAAAGAAATAACCTGATATCTTTTACCGTCTAATTCAAAAGCAGAATTTTCTTCTCGGATAATATCTTTTATGACTTCTGCTGCATAACCTTCCAGTCTTTTCAAGTAATGCCACCTCCAATTTTGATTATTGCTTCTATTTAATTATATAGTATTTATCACGCCAAACCAAAGCAATTTCAGCCTTTAAGCAACAGAAGCCATTTTTTTATACAGCCTACAAGTCTTAAAAGAATATTCACTTTCTTGAATCTTTGTATTCCTTTTTTTAAACTATTTCAATACGCACCGTTTTGTTATTTTGATGAGTTGATAAAATCATCATATATGTTCATCTTTATTTCTCATCTCATAAACCTTCCTCGCGATTTCCTCCAAAATATAAATCGCCGGGATTTGTGTCGTGATATTCATATCGCCAACGGTTTCTTCTGTTATATAGTAAGAAATATTCCGATCGGATAATTTCGCAATGGTAGACTGTTCATTGTTCGTTATACTGAATATCTTACTTTTTTTCTCCTTTAATTTTTGAATATGGGAAATGGTGATTGCATTCTCTCCTGAAACAGAAAGAGCAATCGTAATACTCTTATTCAAATCAGCATTTATCGGCATAAACCAGTCTTTTAAATACATCGTGAATGTGCCTAAACTGGAAAAATACCTAGAGCCGTACTCTGCAAGCGTTCCCGAGCTTCCCATTCCAATAAAAATGACAATCTCTTTTTCCGCAATGATTCGTGCTGCGTCTTCCAGTTTAGCAAGGAATTTCTTATTTTGCGTACGCTCGAAGAACTCGGTAAGCACATACTGGCTACTTTTAATCGACTGATTCGGCTCTTCGTCGACCAACAGCTTCAACCTTACTTTAAACTCCGCAAAACCGGAGCAGCCTACTTTTCTACAGAATCGCATAATCGTTGAAGTGGACACATGCGTCTCATCCGCAAGATCCCGTATCCGCATATAAACGACCTTTTCTTTATTCTTCATGACATAGTTGTAGATGGACATTTCCAATTCATTGAACGATGAAATGATTTCATTTGTAAACAATCGGCTTTCTCCCTTCACAATTTGGTCCTCACGTTCATTATACCTTCTTATGAAACACAGTGTTACTTTTATGAAACAATTATCTTTCAGCGGTAAACAAGTCTAAAGCCTTTAACCCTCTATCTTTTTCGCTATTTCCCACCTAAACTAGAGTTGTACGTATTTTACGAGGAGGATAAATAATGAGTAAAGGACTAAAAATCGCTACAATTGGCGGAGGTTCAAGTTATACTCCAGAATTGATTGAAGGTTTTATTAAACGATATGATGAACTTCCTATTGAGGAATTATGGTTAGTAGATATTGAAGCAGGTAAAGAAAAGTTGGAGATTGTAGGAAATTTTGCAAAGCGAATGATTGAAAAAGCCGGTGTTCCGATCAAAGTTCATTTAACTTTTGATAGAAAAGCAGCATTAAAAGATGCTGACTTCGTTACAACCCAATTTCGCGTCGGATTGCTTGATGCACGTGCAAAGGACGAACGAATTCCTTTAAGTCACGGCGTACTTGGACAAGAAACGAATGGTCCTGGTGGGCTTTTCAAAGGACTACGCACCATTCCTATTATTTTAGAAATTGTGGAAGAGATGAAAGAACTCTGCCCAGACGCTTGGTTGATCAACTTTACAAACCCGGCTGGGATGGTGACAGAAGCGGTTCTGCGTTATACTAATCACAAAAAAGTTGTTGGACTATGTAACGTTCCAATCGGAATTGAAATGGGAGTTGCCGAATTACTGGATGTTGACAAGTCCCGAATCCGCATCGACTTTGCGGGATTAAACCATATGGTATATGGGATGGAAGTTTATCTCGATGGTGTCAGTGTGAAGGAGAAAGTATTGGAGTTATTAGCAGATCCAGAAAACAGTGCCTTCGTTAAAAACGTGCAAAATCATGGCTGGGAGCCGGAGTTTTTACGTGCGCTGGGTGCAATCCCATGTCCGTACCACAACTATTATTATAAGACAGATGACATGCTGCAAGCGGAACTTGAAAACTTTAAACAAGGTACAACAAGAGCTGAAGTCGTCATGAAGCTTGAGGAAGAATTGTTTGAACTATACAAAGATCCTGAGCTGGATATTAAACCGCCACAGCTGGAAGAACGTGGTGGGGCATACTATAGTGATGCCGCCGTTCGTCTTATTTCATCGATTTATAATGATAAACATGACATTCAGCCAGTCAACACGGTGAATCATGGTGCAATTGCCGACATTCCATATGACTCTGCAATTGAAGCAAGCTGTGTTATTACAAAAGAAGGACCGAAGCCGATTGTAAACGGGGAATTACCTGTTGCAGTGAAAGGACTTGTTCAACAAATCAAATCCTTTGAACGGGTAGCAGCTGAAGCGGCAGTAACAGGAAACTATGATACTGCTTTACTTGCGATGACGATTAATCCACTCGTTCCTTCTGATTCCGTTGGTAAAGAGATTTTAGATGAGATGCTTGAAGCGCATAAGGAGCATTTGCCGCAGTTTTTTAGTGAGGAGAAGACAGAAACTGTAAAAGCATAGAAAAAATAATAATTAAAAGCTGGTATGAAGATGGTGGTGAACCATTCATATCAGCTTTTTTCATGTGCTTTTTATCTATTCATAATCCCCCGCTGCAAATAAATCACCTCTTCCGCAAGCTGCCCGATTCGTTCGTAAATCCGATCATCAGTTAGTTCATCACTCTCGATATCATAAGCTTCATTATGAATAAACACATTCCCAGTCGGGACGAGTCCTTTGAAATAAGAAAGAATCGAACCTAAATGATATTCCAAAACAAGAAAATGCCGATTCGTCCAACCGGTCGCAACCATGCCGGTCACTTTATTGCGGAATGCATATTCAGGCAAGTGATCGAGCAAATTCTTTAAAGCACCCGAAAGAGATGCTTGATAAATTGGTGTGCCGAATACGAGAAAATCTGCAGCTTGAATCTTTTTCACCACATTCCACGTATCTTCATTGTATGCAGATAACGGAAGGCCAGCGGCGAATTCAATATCATACTCCCGTAAATCAATTAATTCCGTTTTGATCGTCGAATCATGCACCTTGGCAGCAGCTAATACAGCTTCAACCGCAACAGCTGTCTTCCCACCTGCGAGTGCACCGGAAACTCCTACTAGTTTCATTCTGTACACCTCTTTTCTCTATGATTTAGGAATCGTACTTGTGAGACTGTCTATAAATATGTCTCTAATAATTCAAAAAGATGGGGCTGTGTTGAGATTCTCATCCTCCGAACGAACTAAAAACATTCGCACTCAAGCAATTATCTGCCTCACGCAATCCAAGATCACTTATTTCTCCTCTTCATCATTCTTAATAAAATCCTTCAAAAAATTTATCGGTAAATACAAACGATCTTCATTTAAATTTAAAAAATTAAGATCCTGTTCTTCGCTGTGCTGATCTTTAATATGACTGACTTCGTTATGCAGTTGCTCCATCTTTTCATCTAAATCATTAGCTACCACCGCTGCCTCCGTCAATTCTTTCGTTAATCGCTCGGGTATGACACGATCATATTTATAGTATATCTTATGCTCCAGGCTTGCCCAGAAATCCATGGCGACGGTTCGGATTTGAATTTCTACATAAACATCTTCAATTCGATCCGACATGAATACAGGTACAGAGACGATTAAATGCAAACTTTTATAACCGTTTGGTTTCGCATTTTTAATATAATCCTTCTTCTCAATGACTGTAACGTCTTTTTGGTTTTCGATCATTTCACTGATCCGATAAATATCGGAAATAAAAGAGCAGACAACACGGATGCCGGCAATATCCATAATATTATTCTTAATCGATTCCGTTGATATAGGAATATTCTTCCGATACATCTTCTTCATGATGCTCTCTGGAGATTTAATACGTGTTTTAATATGTTCAATCGGATTGTAGTCATGGATATGTTGGAACTCCTCTTGAAGAATAGTCAGTTTTGTATTCATTTCGGACAGACCGAACTGGTACGTCATCATAAAGCGGGTTAATTCATTTCTCACCTTTTTTAAGGATTCCAGATTATTAATCATATAAAAGTTCCTTTCTTTCCTAGGATGCACTCGAAAATAGAGATGAATATATCTATATTATAGCAGGATTATATGATTTGACCCGATTTAAAGATATTAATAGCAGGAGCGCTAACATCACTCCTGCTTCTACACTTCGACTTTCTGTTTGAACCTCTCATGACTGAAATCACGAGTGTTCTTGGTTTATTTATAAAATGACACGGACAGCATAACAAATACTTAGGATAAATGAATTGGTATCCCCTTTAACTTTAGAACTGAATTGATTAGCTCTTGATCAATTTGTTACGTTTACTTGAACTTTTCTTTATCAACCGAATGAATTTCATAATTACCAAAGTCGGCTTTTCCATCACCATATGTAGTTGGGAACGAACCAACTCAACTACACATGGTGATGGTGAAGCACTAAATACGTATTATGAAATTCATTAAACCTAATAATAATTTTCGTTTTTTATTGACCTTGCAACGATATATCCCCTTCATGCACCTACTCAAGACTTTTTTCATATTTTACTTCCAGGGGTGATAGTGTTGGCGTTAACAGTGTTTTTTCAAGAAATGATTATCTTATATATAATCGGACTAATTGGATTTTTAATTAAGAGAAAAAGGATTATTAATGAACACTCAATTGATGTCGTAACGCAGCTTATTTTATCCCTGACGTTGCCTTGTTTGATTCTTTATTCTATGGACCAGCCTTATCAGATGGGAGAGGCGAGGCAATTATTTTGGTTAATTCCAATCTCTGCTTTTATATTAATCCTTTCCGCTGGGCTCGCTTCAGTCTTAAGGAGAGTCTTAGATTTGCCCAAAGATAAGCAAAGTGTGTTTGAAGGTCTTATTATATTCGGTAATCAAGGTTTTATCGGTTTCGCGTTAATATCCAATCTTTTTCCAGACAAAGGTGCATTGTATGTCACCCTCTTTAATTTGCCATATCTGATCTTAATTTGGACATACGGAATTTATCTCTTTGTAGGGAAAGAACAATCGATTCAATGGAAAAAGATTTTTCTCAATCCTGGGATCTTTTCCACGCTCATTGGGCTTTTGATCTTTATGCTCCCTGTACATTGGCCGGTTGTACTATCGAATGTTTTTAAAAGTGTTGGGAGTACGACCATTCCGCTTTCCATGCTTCTGATAGGAGCGTTGATTGCAAATATGAACCTCGATCATTTTTCTTTTTTAAAAGATAAAACGTTGTGGCTCGTTACTGGTGTGAAATTGCTGTTCATCCCATTATTGTTATTTCCCATTACCATCTTTACCCTACCCTTTCCAATGCTGGCAACCGCTGTCCTTGTTTCAGGTATGCCTGCAGCTCCAACGATTGCCTTGTATGCACAAAAATTCGGAGGCGATAGGAATTACGCGGCTATGGGCACGTTGCTGACGACTTTACTGTCCGTTGTGACCATACCAATTTTATACATCCTATTGTATTTTCTATATACCTACTAATGCTAACATATCAATTCCATCTAACGCTCCGCCATTTCGTAATGCCAATCCGATACCGAACCCGATGATAATACCACCGACAACGGTTATTAGTAATGTATCCCCTTGAACAATGATTGGAATATGATGCATAATACTTGTCCCGTAGGCGAGAGAGGCAATACCGATTACCGAATAGATAGCAAAGCTTTTTCCTATCTGCTTATATCCTAAATAAATGAATGGAATATTTAATACGGCGAGCAAAACGCCTAGAGGCAAACCAAATAATTGAGAACCAACGATACTCAAACCTGTCACCCCTCCATCAGACACGTTGTTAGGGATGAGAACCGACTCCAGTCCATATGCCGTGATAAAAGCTCCAATAACAACTGCCACTGCCCGAGATATCTTTTTCACAAGTATTTTGTGTTTTGCTATCGTACTCATTTCTTTTCCCCATTCCGCAGATAGATGTTTAATTCTATTTTGTTCGTTTGTCTATCCTTTATCCAAGGTAAGAAAGAGTAACTGAAATCATAAATAAGAACTGGTATTCATCTCTTTATTAATGCGGTTATGTCACCCTCAAAAACTTTTTCTTCTTTATCATTGAAAGTAGACAGCGATACCGTAAGGAGCCCTGTTTCCTTCTTTATTACTTTTTTATCAAGAACCTCAACAAGAAGATGTAATTCATCATCAGGATACACCGGCTTTAAAAATTTAATATGATTCATTCCTGTTCCGGCAATAACATCTGCACCATACTTCTCTTCTTCCACCCATAATTTAAATGAAATGGCCAATGTATGAATTCCAGAAGCAATGATGCCTTTAAATCTGCTCTGATTTGCCTTTTCCTCATCTAAGTGCATATATTGGGGGTCAAATTCACCTGCAAACCTCAAAATATCCTCTTTTGTTATTTTGTATGATTTCGTTTCGAACACATCTCCAATTGTAAATTCATCTAACTTCACAATAACACCTCTATATTAGTAGTTAACACTAGTTACCTGCAGCCATTTTGCTGTCACCGTCTCGGTCGTCAACATTTCTTCCGGTGTTCCTTCGAAGATAACGTGGCCGCCTTCTTTTCCTCCGCCTGGCCCCAGTTCAATTACCCAATCACTTGCCGCGATAAAGTCTAGATTGTGTTCAATGATAATAACCGAATTTCCACGGTTTACAAGCCTCTGAAATACATCAAGAAGTTTATGGTTATCTCTCGTGTGCAGTCCTAAAGAGGGTTCATCCATTAAATAAATTTGTCCCTCTTTTTGTAAATGACTTGCCAGTTTCAATCGCTGGACTTCCCCTCCACTAAGTGAACTCGTCGTTTGTCCTAAGGTTAGATACCCTAACCCGACATCCTTTAATGTATTCACTCGCTTAATGATCTTTGCCATTCGAAAGTAGTCGAGTGCCTCCTCAATCGTTAACGCTAATATTTCCACAATAGTGGCACCTTGATAGCGGTAAGATAAAGCTTCATCTGAATATCTCGTCCCACCACATGCTTCACAAGTAATAGTTACTGGATCCGCGAATGCCACGTCAGGCATAACAACCCCTTTTCCCTTACAGACTGGGCAGGCACCTAACGAGTTAAAACTAAACAATCCTGCCGGCTGCCCCGTTTCCTTTGCAAATATGGCACGGATATCATCCATGATTCCCATATAAGTTGCTAAGGTTGAACGGCTGGAAATACCAATACTCCCTTGTCCAACCGTAATCGTTTCAGGGTACTGTTCTGTAAATGCTTCCGTCATCAAAGAACTTTTACCAGAGCCAGATACGCCACAAATGGACACTAGCGTATGCTTCGGAAGGCTTACACTTACGTTTTGCAAATTATTGTTCGTCGCTTTGTTTATGACGAAAAAATCATTTCGTTCTCTGGGATTTTGATTGATTTTTATTTTTTCATGGAGACTTGTTGCCGCTTCTGAACTTTCCAGCCCTTCCAGCTTACCTTGATAAACGATTTCTCCACCATGAACTCCAGCTCCCGGGCCCATCTCAATAATTTCATCTGCTGCCTTGATTACCGATAAATCATGTTCGATAACGATAACGGTATTATGCTGGGCTTTAATATGGTGTAGCATGTTAATCAACAGGTCCACTTCTTCCGGGTGAAGTCCTGCACTTGGTTCATCAAAAATATAGGTGATATTGTTGAGACTGCTTCCTAAATGCCTGGCAATTTTTACCCTTTGCGCTTCTCCGCCAGACAAGGTACCCATTTTCCTTGATAGACTCAAATAGCCTAGCCCCATTTCAACGAGCTGGGTTACATGAGGGATGGCCTGCTCGGCGATTGATTCTCCGAGCGGATCATTTATTTTCTGTAATTCTTTTAGAACGTCCGTCAGCTCCAATTGGTCATACTCTGCGATATTCAAACCATTAACCCGGCTTTCCAACACTTTTGGATTCAGTCCTGATCCTTGACAGGTTGGACAGAGGGAACGTGTCGACATCGCGAGAACATCATCTTGGGTGATTCCCTTCAATTTGGAAATATCCCTGTTGATGTAAAGCCGTGTAAACCGGGGCAGGATTCCGTCCCAGTCATGGGGTTGCGGTCCGTGTTTCGTATGGAAAGGAGCATTCACTTTCTCACCTGCTGGAGGGCCATATAATAACAGACAACGCTTGTCTTCCGGATAATCTTTGATTGGTTTATCCGGATCAAATAAGCCGCAAGTCATCATCCACCTGCCTTGCCAGCCAGAAGGAGATAACGGCTTAAATTTTACTGCATATTCCCTTAATGACTTTTCTTCATCCACAATTTTTCCCAAGTCTGGTGCAATAACCTCGCCAAAGCCGCTGCATTCCGGACAACTGCCGAACGCACTTTGACTAGAAAAATCTGTCGCGGAGCCAATTGCCGGCTTACCAATCCTAGAGAACAATAAGCGAATCAAGGGATGGATATCCATATACGTGCCGACCGTAGAACGGGAATTCCCCCCTGCCTGCCGCTGTTCTACGACAACAACCGGGCTTAAGTTTTGCATGAGGTCAGCCTGGGGACGCTCAAACTTCGGCATTTGATTTCGGATATAATGAGGATAGTTCAATGTCATCTGTCTTCTGCTTTCTGTTGCTAAAGTGTCAAAAACGACTGAGCTTTTCCCTGAACCGGAAAGGCCGGTAAAAACGATGATTTTTTCTTTTGGCAGATTCAAATCGATATGTTTCAAGTTATTTTCTTTTAATCCTTTTAGAATGATTTCATCTTTATTTGCTGACATGTTATCACCCTGCTCCTTTACCGTTAACCAATGCTACTATCCTTAGCTTATCACACTCTTCCCCGTATAAATAAAAAATAAATGTACAAAAAATCATAACTGATTTTAAAATAAGTAAGTAATGGTATATTCTCAATTTTTCAATAAAATTTAGGATTTTTATATACTTAATGCTCATATTAGATGAATGAATTTCATAATTACCAAAGTCGGCTTTTCCATCACCATATGTAGTTGGGAACGAACCAACTCAACTACATATGGTGATGGTGAAGCATTAAATACGTATTATGAAATTCATTAAGATGATAATAAATAGAGATGTTTATTAATAAATTGGGGATAATAAGAATGAAGTCTGCCATCAGCTTCAGGAAAGCAATCATAGATGACTTGAAGAGTATCGTCGATTTGCTAGCAGATGATGTACTTGGTGCTGCGCAAGAAAGGTAGAAAGCCCGCTCCCGAATAGTTATCGGGAAACATCTTATGCCATTTATTCAGATCCCAATAATGAATTAATTGTAGCTTGTATAGGAGATAAGATCATCGGCGTTTCTATGAACAGTTAGGATTCAGAGCAACACATGAGGGCATGAAATTGAAACTATCGTTCAAATCAAACATTTGATTGAAATAAAGTCTAGAACGGGTATGCGTGCGAATTTTCTTTGATGTCGTGCGTAAGTCCCCGTGGATCGTGCACATTTGATTTGGGATGGTGCGCAATACACGAGAATGGGTACGAAGGTGAAGGGTTCTAGTAGGCACTCTATAGAAGATAGACGGATTCGCACAGAACTAGCTTTAATTCACACCACACCTGAGATTTGCGCACCAACCTTGGGCGAAAACGCACCACAATCGAAAATTACGCACCAGCTTTGAGCAAAGTTGCACCATAACCGGAAATCACGCACCATCTTACATATCACTAATTCTATTTAATTTATCTAGTAATTCAATATGAAGTGATACCCCTCCCATAGACAAACTCATTATATTTGCTATACTTAAGTCATAGTCAATACATAGTACCTGGGGAAGCTTTTTCTCCCCTACTACAACTAAATATGCGAAAAAATAGGTTGATTTTTATTTAAAAATCATGAAAAGGGAAGTCGGTGTAAATCCGGCGCGGTCCCGCCACTGTAAATGGGAGTTTTCCATTCGTAAGCCACTGTTTTCATACGGGAAGGTGATGGAAAGCGATGAACATGAGCCAGGAGACCTGCCTATTTTAGCGCCAATTTATAAACCTACGAGGATAGGAGGTGTGGCTGATAGTAGTTATGTATCATAAGGGAAGACCCATGGTCGATAACGCTTGCTTTGTTATACATCTCTTAAGGTAGAGATGTTTTTTTATTGTAAAAAATATGTAAGCTGGGGGTATACAAATGGTTCGAAATAGTAGATTACAGCAACTGTTTATGATTGTGATAGCCGCTATTCTATTTTTCTCACAATCTGGATTGTTCGGCCTGCAAACCGTAAACGCAGCAAGCTTGGACAATGCTGTCACCGTCTCTGCTGTTGATGAAGACGGTTCTGCAGTATTAGACACGATAGCAGTGGAAATATCCGATGGGGATACGGCCTTTGATGCGATTAAAGAGGCGGATGAACAACTGGAATGGGACACGTATGACTTTGGTGAAATGATTACAGGTATAGGCGGAGTAGCTGCTGACCCTGACTCGAACTTCTGGTCCTTTTATGTGAATGGTTTATTCCAGGACATGGGTGCAAGCTCAACTGAAGTAACAAATGGGGATAATATCCAATTTATCCTTACCGACTTCACAGCAGAACCGCAAATGATTGATGTCACTGTTTCTGCAGTGAATGCAAATGGAGAAGCTGTTCTTACAGATACTGCGGTAGCCATGCCGCAATATACGACCGCCTATGACGCCCTGCTTAAGGTTGCGGCGAGTCAAGGTGTAAAAGTGGATGTGAGTGTCGACTCCGAATACTTAACATTTCTGAATTACTTAGGTGAACCTTTAGAAAGAGAATGTGAATACTGGTCGACCTATATGAATGGCGATATGATGCAGGTTGGATTACTCGGGCACACGGTTAAAGATGGCGATGTGCTAGAACTTGTCGTCGATGACTGGTGTGAACCAGAAGACCCAATTGACGAAGAAGACGAGAAATCAGAAGAGCCACCTGTAAATGAAGAAGATGAGGAAGAAGACGAAGAACAAGAAGTTGCGGATAAAGATTATGCAGAAGCCCTGCAAGCCGTAATCGCTTATCTCGAGTCCAATCCAGCTGAAATGGACTGGTACGGCTTCTCTGCCCTTCACTCTGCCGGTGCGAATGTTTCCAATGATATGGCGGAAGATGTAGCCTCATCGATCAATGATGAATACGCAGGAAATGCTACAGATATTGCAAAAAATATTATTATCTTAACTTCTGCGGGCTATGATGCAACAGATATAAACGGCATCAACTTGATTGAAATGTTACTGAATGAAGACATGCAGCTAAGTAACCAGCTCGTCTATAGTTTGCTTGCGATTGACAGTTTGAATTATCCAATCCCGGAAGATACCGTTTGGACACGGGACAGTATAATTGAAGCGTTTCTTGATATGGAGCTGGAAGTTGGCGGCTGGTCCTTCTTTGGTGACAGGCCAAGTCCAGATATTACAGGTATGGGAATTCTTGCCTTAAGCGCTTATGCGGATGATGCAGACGTGAAGGCTTCACTTAACCGAGCGATCAACGTTATGAGTGAACAGCAAGGAGATAGAGGCGGATACGATGAAGAATTTAATGGCGGATATTCCGCGGAATCCGCTGCAATGGTCATTACCGGCCTGTCTGCTGCCGGAGTTGACGCAACAAGCGATGCCTTTACAAAATCTGGCGGAAACTTACTGGAACATCTCATCAGCTTCCAAATGGAAGATGGCAGCTTTAAACATTTGCCGGAAGATGATGTTTCAAGTGTATTCGCAATCAACCAAGGGGCATTAGCATTAGTTGCCTATGATCAACTCCAGAATGGTACCGGTCCAGTGTTTAAGTTTGATAAAAAAGAAGACCCAAAAAACCCGGAAGAGCCTGGTGAAAAGCCGGATGATGGAGACGAGGATAACGGGGATAAAGATAAGAACAAAGACAAGAATGATCCAACTGATGACCCAAATAAAGTTATTGTGACAAAAGAAAACCTGCACCAGTATGAAACAGACCATGCGGCCGTAGTAACACCAAATCATGCAGACAAATTAGCCAACTTTTCAGTTGCTGTAGAGCCTGAAGCTGCCGACTATCTCGTTCAGGAAAACAAGCCGCTCGTCATTGATAACGGTAATACGATCATTACGATTCCGGTTCCTGTCGTGAAGCAGTTACGCGAACTTGGAGAAATAATGGAAGTCAATCTCGCCGAACAAGATGTTGCTGAAGCAATCGGGGCTGTCTATGACTTTACTTTAACAGTTGACGGAACACTTGTTTCCGAGTTTGTTAGTGATATTATTATTGATTTGGCAGCCGATGCAGACGAAGTGCAAGAGCCGGATGCCAACCAAGTAAAAGCCTTCCATTTCAATGAAGAAACGGAAAAATGGGACGTTTTAGCAGACAGCACTTATGATCCAGCAGCAGGATTTGTCACCCTAACAACCGATCACTTCAGCACATTTGGTGTATTTAAACACGATCCTGAACAGAAAGATCCTGCTGACGATGATAAAGACGGAGCAACCCCGCCATCAGTGGATAAAGATAAAGACAAAGATAAAAAAGGTAAAAAGCTACCTAAAACAGCAACAAATATGTTTAATCTCTTAGCATTAGGATTCGTCTTAATCGCAGCCGGTGCACTCTTGTATATCAAGCGCAAAAATAAAGTTACAGCGTAATGCTAAATGGATAATCTGCTGACTCCAAGCGGATTATCCTACCCTTTTTTACGAAAGGATGTTTATTATGAAGCAGCTATTTCGTTTAGCCGTTATCACCTTTTCCTTGATTCTACTTGTTGCATGTGGCGGCCAGCACGCCATCCAAGTGGAAAAGATATCGGTTATTCCGACATCGGCAAACTCAACGGAAACAAAAGAATTAATCAAAGTTAGTTCGAACGTCGAGATAGATGATGAAGATGCAGCGGAAAGTGAAGCATCAGAGGAAAATAACAAGGAAGAAGAGAAAGAAACTGCAGTTGCCGATGCATCGGAGGATACAGACGACGAAACAACTAAACCTGAGACGGACGCGAACCAATCAACAAATGAATCGACAAATTCAGATCAGTCAACGTCTAATACCAATCAGCAAAAGAATAATACCAACGATTCAGAAGGAAACTCCAATAATCAGACTGCAAATACGGATACATCTAAATCGAAAGACAGCAAAAACACAAATACACCTAGTCAGCATAAGAATGAACAACCTAGTTCCAAACCGAAGCAGAAAGAAACAGCAAAGCCTGCTCCCGCGCCAAAAACAACAGCATTCGTATCAGTTGAAAGTCCGAGTGATCTAAACGGGCCAAATCTGGCACCGACCGAGGTTGAAATAACAGAAGGAGAAACAGCGCTTGCCGCTACATTACGAGCATTGAACAGCAAAGGGATCAGTATCGATTATACCGGTTCTGGGGCTACCGGCTACGTAAAGAGCATCGGCGGTCTCGGTGAATTTGATGCAGGTCCGCTTAGTGGTTGGAATGTTTTCGTTGAAGGAGTCATGATCCCGCGTAGTGCTGATGCCTATGAGATTTTTAACGGGTATAAAGTGCACTGGAGATACACAAAGAATTATTTGGAAGACTAAGGAATTGATGATATATGCTTAGAGGATTCCGCTCCTTTCACCCATTAGTCTTATTGCTCTACTACATCGCAGTTATTGCCGGTTTGATGCTGAATCAGCATCCGATTTTTTTGACCGCAGCTTTCCTTTCCATTATTTTTGTAAATCTTATTCTCGATAAAGGGATTGAGCTGAATAAATGGAAATATATGATTATCTTTTTAGATCTGTTTGTATTTGTGTTCACACCTGTTTTTAACCAGCAAGGAAATATTGTTCTCTTTGAACTCTTTTCGCGGGCCTTTTACTTGGAAGCGGTCATTCAAGGTGCCATGATCGCTCTTACTTTGTCAGGGATCTTAGCTTTATTCACAACCTTTAATATTGTCATGACGCCCGATAAGTTTCTCTATCTATTTTCCAAATTCTTTCCGAAATGGGCGTTGATACTCATGCTTGCTCTCCGCTTTATGCCGCTATTTCGTAAACGATTGGCGGATATTCAAGACGTGCAGGAAATGAAGGGCGTTTCCATGAAAGATGGGAAACTGCGAGATAAGGCCCAAAATGGCATGCTATTTCTCCAAATTCTCTTAACCTACTCACTGGAAGAGGCTATGCAAACCGCCGACTCTATGTCTGCGCGCGGTTATGGGTTACAGAAAAGAAGTCAATATAAAGCTTACCGCTGGAAGTCCCGGGATTGGTCAATGCTCATTCTTCTTTTTTTCCTCAGCCTGTCGACATTGATCGGCTGGCAGAGCAATAAAACGATACTCACGCTGACACCAGAATTAGAATCGATCCTATTACAAGGATACAGCTGGTTCTATCTTCTTGGTTGGTTTTTACTGATCAGTTTACCGATTTGGACGGAAGGCAAGGAGGTCATCAAATGGAACTTCTATCAACGAGAAATTTAAACTTTACATACCCTAATTCCTCCGAGCAAGCTTTAACAGATATTAATTTCACCGTTCATGAAGGTGATTTTGTTGTAATATGCGGGCCTTCCGGGAGCGGAAAATCAACACTCATCCGCCTTATGAAACAGGAGCTGAATCTTCATGGCACACGGAGCGGAGAGATTTATTATCAAGAGACTCCGCTCGAGGAACATAATCCAATCACACTTGCAAAAGATATCGGGATGGTCTTTCAGGACCCGGAGAATCAGATTGTCATGAGCAACGTAATGGACGAATTGCTGTTTGGCATGGAGAATCTAGGTTTTTCAACCAATGAAATGCGCAAGAAAACAGCAGAAATCGTCCATTACTTTGGCTTTAATCATTTACTGCAGCAAGACACGAGCGAGCTGTCCGGCGGAGAAAAACAACAAATCAACCTTGCTTCCGTTCTTTTGCTTGATCCGAAAATATTAATCCTGGATGAACCGACTGCACAACTCGACCCGATTGCAGCGAAAGACTTTATGTACTTATTAAAGCAGTTAAATGATGAATTGGGCATTACAATTATTATTGTCGAACATCGATTAAATGAATTATTTTCCCTTGCTAATCAAATTGTCATGCTGGAGCAAGGCCGAATTAAATTTTCCCAAAACCCGCGGAAAGCTCTTTCGTTATTAGCGGAAAATATGACCACCTATTTACCTGAAGCTTCTCAGTTGTATCTAACATTTACAAGCAGTCCGGAAATCTCAGACATCCCCTCTAATGTAAAGGAAGCAAAACATTGGTTGAACGGATTGGATATTACATCGAATCAAACGCAGCAGGAAGAACAGGTAAAGCCGGAGAAGCCTTTACTCGAGCTAAAAGAAATCGACTTCAGCTATTCTAAGCATACGAAGCCGGTATTAAATAATTTATCTCTAACCGTTCAAGACAGTGAATGGTTAGCCATCTTAGGCGGAAACGGTACCGGAAAGTCGACCCTGCTTAAAATTATCGCCGGCCTTCTTACGGCCCAACATGGAAAAATCCGGTATAAAGGTAAGAAAGTAAAACAAATGAACCGGAAATTCATTGGTTATTTACCACAGAATCCAAAACTTTATTTTTTACATGAGACATTGAAAGATGAATATGATGCTCTAGCAGAGAAACATGGAAAATCGGAAACAGAAGTCCAAACCCTAGTAAAGGAATTTCAGTTGGAGGCTTTAATCGACAGGCATCCATATGACCTAAGTGGTGGTGAATTGCAGCGGGCTGCACTTGTCGGCATTTTGATTGGAAATCCACAAATTTTATTATTGGACGAGCCAACGAAAGGAATGGACCCGGCTTTCAAAGAGGAGTTTGCTTCGATAATTCAAACGGTCAAGCATACAGGTGTCACGATTATTATGGTCACCCATGATGTTGAATTCGCGGCGAAACATGTAACGAGGTGCAGTATGCTGTTTCAAGGTGAGGTAATCGTAACAGAGGATACGAACGCCTTTTTTAAAGATAATGATTATTACACGACTATGATCAATCGGATTACAAAGGATAGCCATGTTCCAGCGGTTGTTACAGTGGAGGAGGCAAAGATGAGTTGGCAAATGAAAAAGGTATTACCGTCATCGGTGTAGCAATTTTCTTTTTACTATTAATCTTTTTCCCGAAATTTATTATTCAGCATTATTTACTAATTAGTATTCTCTTTATCATCGCAATCCTGCTTCCATCCATCATTCGATTCTCAAGGAAAAACATGACGAGCAGAGAAATGGTCATGCTCGCAGTCTTAGCGGCGATTGCGGGTGTATCGCGGATTCCTTTCGCCCCGCTGCCGAGTGTCCAGCCGACGACCTTTGTCATCATAGCCTCTGCGATTGCGCTTGGACCTCAAAGCGGCTTAGTCATCGGAGCTTCAGCAGCACTTATTTCCAACATGGTACTCGGCCAAGGTCCCTGGACCCCGTGGCAGATGGTCTGTTGGGGAATGGCCGGATTTATTGCCGGCTTACTGGCGAAAACATTCTTTATGAAACGCATGACTTGGCGCTTAATCTACGGCTTCATCATTGGATTCATATTTGGCTGGGTCATGAATATGTGGATTCTCTTCAGTGGATTTGGGGATCTGACACTAGAGACATTTATTTTATTGAACACACAGAGCTTCTATTTCGATCTAGCCCACGCTTTATCTAACGTTTTTTTCCTTTTCTTGTTCAGTACGATTTGGATCAAGATTTTGAACCGGTTTAAGGAGAAGTATGGGATGTTTCAGGAAAATAGGAAAGAATGAAGTAAAAAGTGAGAGGTTGTTACCAGAGCTGCCAACAGTGACAACCTCACTCTGTATTCTACTCTATTAAGATCTCAATCTCATCTAGATTATCCTCATACAAATCATCCAGCAGCTGATTTCCTTGCTCCGTATATGCTTCCGGGTTATCCTCAAGTTCTCCAATCATTTCACTGATATATGCGATAACATAATGACTCATTTCCTGCGTCCGCTTTACGTATTCTTCAAAATATTCCTCTGGCTCCATGTTGAATTTCTTTGTCTGTGCTTCCGCAAAATCACGCGTTCCATTGGCAATTTCCGTATTACTATCTTCCGCCGGATATACATCCTGCACATGTACAGTAGACTCTTCTGTTATATCAAGCTGCATGGCTTTTGCTTCTTGCATCGCCAGCTTTCCTTTAATTGTTCCTTCCAAATTCTCATGGATTTGCTCATCAGGGTATAAAAAGCGCAACTCACCCACCGTTAGCTCCTCTCTCCTTATAATTGCCGCAACATCTTCATCATCATAATCGATGAACTTCTTGGTTCTTTCCGTAATTTATTTTCAGTAAGACCATATAAACCGCTGAATATGACCAGAAAAAAGAACCTTTGCAAAAATGCAAAAGTCCTTTTACTTTTATTATGATCACAATATATACAAAAGGCTAACATTACAAAGTCGTATTGTTTGTGTTAGATAAATCCATAGGGAATATAAGCAGAATCGGATTTCATTTTCTTCTCTCTGAGATTTGTGATTGCAATAAACAATTGGACTGACATCTGTATTTGTTACGCTTTTTACATAACTTTCAATAACTTTACTGTGTACTGTCATTGCTATCAATAAAATAATGACTCTTCCGATAAGCCAATGCTTCCATTGTTACGATCAAATTCTCCCCATGAAAAACTTCAACCCGATAAAAGCCGGTACGGAAATTCCTTTTCACCTCTGTCGCACGGGCTATTAACTTGTCCCCTGGCTTTGCAGACTCCATAAATTGGATGGAAGTATTTACACCTAGCGAAGTTTTCCCATATGCATTACAAGCCGCAGAAAAGGCGTGATCCGCTAAAGCATAAATAATCGCTCCAGCTAGTTCCTATCGTTGGAGACGAAAACGGGATGCTACCGGACGAGCTTGATAAACAGTGCAGCCAAATAAATATTCACGGCATTTTCCTTATGCCTTCTTGCTGTAATCCTACAACTGTCATGATTCCAGAGTTCAGGAAAAAGGAATTAGCGGACATCATCCGAAAACATCGTTTAATCTTAATTGAGGATGATATGCATGCCTATTTGACAGCTGGTATTTTAGCTAGTTATGAAGGTCCGATGTATCGATTGATTCCTGAACAGACCGTTTATATTTGCGGTACTTCCAAATCGATTTGCTCGGGGTTGAGGGTGGCTTATATGGTATTTGGAGAGGCATTACGTGAAAGAATTTTACGCGCGATTTTTAATATTAATGTCAAAACATCTTCATTAGAAGCTGAAATTATTACAGAGCTTATTTTATCCGGAAAAGCCCGGGAGATCGTCAAGCAAAAGGAGCAACTCGCGCAGACGACGAACGCAATTTATTCGAAGATTTTTCCTGCAAACGGGAATACCGGACATCCACTTAGCTTCTATCGTTGGCTGCCGATTTCATCAGACGTCCACGAAGAGAAGTTAGAGAAGGAATTGGAAATGCGTGGAATTAGGGCCTTTCATTCTAATCGTTTTGTAAGTGGACAGACTACGCCGGAAAATTATTTACGTATTGCCCTTTCATCAACAAATACGGTTGAAGAATTAGACACAGGTTTGAATATATTAAAACAATTTGTTGATTAATCTTTTTTAAGAAAAACCCTGCACTCGAAGCTGGTTAACCTTCGCCTTATTGTACCCATTACACTTGTCTAACGTAGCTGCATCTAACGCTGGAATTGCAACTATCATCAAGGTTAGAGCGGTCGGGCTTTTGCCGAAAATTTTAGCGATAGCTGACTTCACTCCTCAAACCACCGTTCCAGGCAGCATCTTTAACAATCTGATTCACTTCATAATTCGTTAAGTAATATTTTTTGACCTACGGGACTGTACCAAGCAGCAGAAACCATCGAGTCATTAGTTTCGGAAAACTCATCACTACTATGAGCCGTGTTTAGAAATGATAGCACCTCTTCTTTAGTAACCTCGCCGTCCCCTTCTACGTTGTTGATTTCATTTTTGTACAGTTTGTAAAATTGTTGAGCTTCGGGACTTAGTTTTTCTATGTCACTCGCTTTATGTTCTGATAAATTATCCATATCCGAACTTCGCTTGTCCAAGCAACTGACGCTGCTGAATCTCCTCCCTTATATTTGTCTTTCCTTTTGATTTAATAATCTTAAGCTATTTCCTAGGTTCTCTGATTTTCTCCTTTTCATATATATAGTTGAATACTATTTCCTGATTTTTCTTTATATAGTATTATAAGCACTTCAATAGCATATATAACTCAGATAAAAATAATAGGTTGATTTTACCCCTAAAAAGGACCACTTTTTCTTCAAAGAGGAAAACATGGTCCTTTTTAGGGGTAAAATCAGCGTAAAATGGCTTAAAAAAACTTAATTTCCCAATTGATTCCAGTCAAGTTTCTTGCTACCCTTGAGATAGAACAAACTATAAAAGTAGGCTTAGGTTTCAAAATAATTTTATTAATCTATTAATGTTAAGGTCATTTCCTTTAGTCTTCTAATTTCTGTTTTTGCTCCATCATTGGTAGGTGCACAAGACTCAATTTCTTACGATCAAGAAGTTAATGAATTAGCAGATGCTTTGGAGTACATGTTTGATGAAGTCGCAAACATAGATCAAACAGGAAATCTTATCAGTATTGATATTGATAAAATTGAATCTATGTTTGCAGATGATCCAGAAATGCAAAAAGTATTTGCAGAAGCAAGACTTGAGTGTGAAAATGATGATATGCAATTACAAGGTCCAGCTTTAGACAATTGCCTCATGAAAAAAATAAAAAATGGTTGGAAAGAAGCAATTGGAATTGCTGCAATCACCTCTGCAATTGATTATTTAACTCAAGGTAAACATATAGCTGCAGCAAAAAAATTAATTTCAGCAGGTGTTCGAGGTAATGCGATTGCTGTAGCTGGAACACTATTATACTGGCTTGGTGCATGTTATATTGAAATAAGTTAATCTAAAAAGAATAACTTGTATAAACTTAACAAATAATATATGATCAGTAAAAAACAGGCAGAATGTGATGGTGATAACATGACTCGCAAATTAACTTTTAAACAGAAAAATTACATATCTGCAATATTATTAATCCTCATTTTCTCATGGATAACTTTTATTAATTACACGGAAACAAGTAATTTAACAATAGAAATGAATCTTTTAAAAGCATTATTTTATGTAGTTTTTATAAGATTTGCATATTGGCTTATAGAAAAATTGAAAAAATAAGTAAAGAATCTTGACTTGTAGAGTAGATGGAGGGTTTTTACCCTCCGACCTCTCGTCAAACCGTACGTGCGGTTTTCCCGCATACGTATCCATTCATCAAGCCTCCGGAATTTGCTATGGACATTCCCTATTCTATTTTGAAATAGTTGGAAAATCCGCGGATAACTTCATTGAGTTTCTGAATCATTTCTTCAAGGCTTTTCCCTTGTTGTCTCCCGGGATAAGTGCCTTATTCTATCCTTGTATTTCCTGATCCTATCCTCTGGGAGAACCATATACTTCCTCCAGAAATCAAATCCTAGGAATCGAAATCCCTCATCAAAATGAACGATTTTTGTCTTTTCAGGGTGCATCGTTAGCTTAAGGTCTTGTTCTAGAATCTTTTCAGCTACTTTATATCATCTGTATAACGAACGACCGGAAACCCTTGTTTTATCATTCCCCAATCAAATGTGTTCAGATAGATATTCGCAAGTAGCGGCGAAATCACACCGCCTTGCGGTGATCCTTGATAGGTGTCATGCAACTGATCATCTTCCATGACTCCTGCCTTTAACCACATTTCGATGAGGTCAAGTATTCGCCCTTCAGCGATTTTCAGCTTGACTTTTTCCATCAATAAATCATGTGGAATATTATCAAAATAGGATTGTATATCTAGGTCTACCACATACACATACCCGCTTTCTCTAGCTCGTTTTACTACATCTAATGCTTGGTGTTGGGAATGTCCCTTCCTGAATCCATAGCTATGCTGATAGAAATTCCTGTCAAACAATGGCTCAATCACTTGTCTGACTGCTTGTTGGACAACTCTATCACGTACAGTTGGTATTCCTAAAGGCCTTTTTGACCCATCACTTTTCCGGATAATGGCGTAGTACTGGTTGTGCCTCATATCGATTCTCTTTAAGCAATCGAAATATATTTATCCTTTTTTTACATTATCAGAAGTATTTAAATGGTTATAGAGAATCTTCTTTTCTGCAGGTCTCATAAATTTCATAATACCTAATGGCTCCACTTCTAGTGAAGAAAATATTTTCCATCCGTATTTATTCCCCCTGTTTTTGCAACGCATCCTGTTCCCTCTTCTTCACTAAATAATAAGAATTAATCCAGGAAGCAATCGGAATAATCATCGCTATACCAATACCGGCACTCAAGATGATGAGCAGCTCCGAGGTGAAGATTTTCGAATTGGCAATTTCACCAATCGAGTATTCCATGTCTTTCACCCATAACAACAACGCCAAATAACCACCAAAGAAGGCGAAAAACAATGTATTTGTATTCGATCCTAAAATATCCCTGCCAATCCGTATACCGGAAATGAATAAATCTTTCTTTGTAATATCAGGATTTTGATCAAATATTTCCTGCATTGGGGAAGTTATCGAAATAGCGACATCCGTAATTGCGCCGATTGTACTTACGATAATCATTGCCGCTGCTATCTTAACGAAATCCAGCCCGATATAGAGAGAGAATAACGTACTTAACTCCTCCACCTCTTCTTCCGTAAAGCCTTGTATCATTAATTTATTCGTCATGATATAGATGAGCAGAACTAAGAAAATAATCGTTATTACCGTCGACAGGAAAGCTGTCTTTGTCTTGCTATTTACTTCATTAATGTAAAACAGATTGATACAGCTGATGATCGCACAGGCGATTAAAATTAAGATGATTGGATTCATCGCTGGGTCCAGCAGGAAAAATACAGTCAATATTAAGACCCCAAAGTTTAAAAACAGCGAAATAAAAGATCGTATCCCTTTCCTGCCGCCTATCAGCACCATCAATATAAACAAAATAATGGCCAGCACTACTAATACATTCATACGCGTCCCCTCTTCCGGTTAACAAAAAAGATGGAAATATACAGACCGATTGGAATAGCCAGCACAATCCCAATACCACCTGCTAATGCCCTTGCTAATTCTAGGGACAAATTCAGTGAAAGTGTAAAGCCCCATAATGATTCATTTTTCAAAAACAAAAGGAGCATAGGAATCGAGCCGCTTATATAGGCAAAAAACAAAATATTGGTCATCGTCCCCATGATATCTCTCCCAATATGTAAACCAGATTGCTTCAATGTCTTATTATCAATCGCATGATTATTCTCATACATTTCAAAAACAGATGACGACATCGTAATCGCAACATCCATGACAGCCCCAAGTGACCCAATTAATAATCCTGCCAAGAAAACCGGTTTAAACGGGCGTGAGAGAAAATCGATTGCTTCATAACGGAGACCATTTTCGCCTGTCATCCACAGAACAGCATACGTAATGAAAAAGGAGATAAATGTCCCTAACAGTGTTGCGATAATCGCGGCATATGTTTTTTCGTTAAAGCCATTAATCAGCAATAGAGAAGTAATCGTAAATAATACCACTGTAACACCACAAATAATCAGTAAACCGATATCGGAGTTCTCTACATAAATATCCAGTGCGTAAGATAAAATAGCTGCATTAAGAAGCAGACTAATAATAGAGAAGAATCCCTGCCTCTTCCCAATCAAATGCAAGATAAAGATAAAAATCCAGACGATTGGGAGAATATGCTTATCCCGCTTTACATCTTGAATCGTACCTGTTAATTCTTCATCTTTTCCAGCTTCCTCATCTATCCAGACAAATAATTCGTCGCCTTCTTTATATGCTTGATCAAAGGCTCCGGACGACGAGTATTCATTGATTAAATGGATGTTCCGGTTCTTTACTGCGCCATTTTTCATTTCGGCTTCAATGGATTGGGTAAATAATCGGTCTTCGTTTCCGTAAGCATCGACTACATCGGTCGCCTCTTCCAAATCCGCCTCCAGCACTTTTGCAATTGGCCGATCGTAAAATGAATGATTATTGTTCACAAATAAAAGCGATCCGATTACAAGAACGGCCAGACTCATATAAAAAACAATTTGTTTATAGGTTATATTTTTAAGGTTCATTTAAACCCCTCCAGAATGAAACTAAGTATATCAAATTCGATTTATATGTGGCAATGTTTCATTAAAGAAAAAAGGAGCATTTATATTCTGGGGACACATTCGAGTCGATAAGTTCATGCTTGTTTTTCACAGTCTGTCAAAACGATAATTGTCCTTTTATTTACTGCTTCAAAAAAGCATACTCAGATTAATAGGTACGTTATTTTATGCATAACCTTACCCATTAATCTTAGTATGCTTTTAGATTTTTCATACAACTATTGGTTGGTCCTATTCAACTGTTCTTCTGTATTACGTACTCCATACATAACCCGAATAATAGTAACTGTTGCGTTCTCGATTTCAGAAATGAAAAATATTAGAAAATTATCCGCTGGGAACCAGCGTAGCCCTCTGCTATACCACGGTTCCTTTTCAAAGATTCAAAATCGCATCGGTTTTTCATTAAGTTTTAGTATCGCCCTTTCAATTCTTTCCACTTGCTTTGTCGCAACCTCAGGCTCTAGCAGCGTAAATGCTATATATTCATAAATACTTCTTAAATCAAACTCACTTTGTTCCGTTAATACAACTTTTTATTTCATAAGTCGTACTCTTTACAGATCTTCGCAAAACTTCTGCAGCAGATTTTGTATTTCCTTGTATATAATCTGTATATCCTTTTTCCAATTCTGCATCCATCTCTTTTTCCGTTAAGCTCGATACATCAACTGGTTCCATGACAGGAATCTTTACATCAAATGGGATTCCTTTCTGCATGACAACCTGTTTCAAAAATATATTAACTGTATTAGATAATGGGATTCCCAATTGCCCTAGGATATCCTCAGCTTGTTCTTTCAGTTCTGGTTCCAGCCTCACATAGATATTTGTTGTTTTGGCCATTATCAATCCACTTCTTCTTATATACACATTATGCTTTTGTATATACAAAAGCAATACATTTGTTTTTGTTGCATTTAACAATCATTATTAAATTCGTTACTTGAATCGTAATAACCCTAATGTAAAGTTCGCTTGACGTAAAGTTTATTTTACGTTGGACTTTGATTGAAAGCAGGTGGTTCTAATTTGAAAAATAAATTAGTTGAATATAGACAAGAGTTCGGGTACTCATAGAAAAAGCTTGCAGAGGCTCTCGAGGTCTCCAGGCAGACTATCATCTCCATTGAGAAAGGGAAATACAATCCCTCCCTGCCACTTGCTTTAAAGATGGCAAAAATATTTAAGACGAATATGGAAATTATTTTTAGCTTGGAAGAAGATGGCTAATATAGAAAATTTAAAGGAGGAAGCAAGATGGAGAATAAAGATTATATGCCAAAGACTTATTTCATTTTAGGGATATTAAGTTTACTCTTATTTGGCTTCACCGCATTCATAGCATTCATGGCAAAAGCTGCTCCGCCTCATATGACGTATTTATTGTTTGCTTTTACAGTTATTTCGCTTTGTTGTTTTATTATTTCATCCTTGTATTGATTATAGAATTTGATATTTTACCTTTAACTGCCATCGATGTTCTTCATATCTTGATTGTGCTGACAATAGGTACAGTGTTTATCTCTTGGGTTCTTTTAGCAAAAAGAAATTAATAAAGTGAAACTTCAATCAATGGGGGGTTTTTCTTCAAGCCCCAATGGATTGTTAGTTGAACGAACCTTAGGTGTTAGCTCACGTTTCTTCCCACCACCTCAACTTTCTCGAAGAACCTAAAGTTTTGAAGTGGGAGTTTTACGGACGGTTACAACGGGATAAAAGGGGTGAGTATGATTATACAATGGGAGATTATCGCAGGGTTTCTTGCCATTTGGGGAATATCTTATCTTTTATTTTGTAAGTATTATGATAAGAAAAAGGGGATTATCCAAGAAAGGATTTATTCTATTTTTCACTGCTATATTTGTGTTATTCGTGATTATTGGTATAGTAGGATTTCTAGCTGGCAGGAATAGCTGAAAAATAAATAACCCGCTTAAGAACTGTTTTTCCCATCTTAAGCGGATTTCTTCTGTTTTCATTACCAAAATGTCCATTTATAATGACCAGGCTTTCTCGTTATGGTAGATTAATTTGCCAAGAAACTCCAAACCGGTCATTAATCCAACCAAACTTCCTACTGAAACCATAATTATCAAGCGGCATCAGCGCTTGTCCACCTTCTAGCAGTTTTTCATAAAGGTTGGTAAGCTCTTCTTCCGTATCACAATCAACAAAAATGGAGAACGAAGGCGTAAAGGAAAACTGATGCTCAATATTACTGTCAATACACATGAATTCCTGGCCTTTTAAAGTGAAGTTCGCCTGCATGACCGTTCCTTCATCCCCGTCAGATTCATTCGCCCCGTATCGGGTAATACTTGTAATTTCGGAATCCTTGATTAGCGATGTATAGAAATTCATCGCTTCTTCTGCCTTGCCATCCTGAAACATGAGAAATGGTGTAACCTTCGTCATTTATAATCGACTCCTTGAATTTTTTGCTGGCTTGCTCTAATTATTCCAAGAACACATTCGGATATTCAACCGTTCCAGAAAACCGCTGGGGTGCCTTCTCCTGTAATTCAATGGCCATAAATGCTTCATCTGGAACGTCAAAAGGGGCGTTTATTCCTAATTCAGATGCCTTCCTGAATTCGAATTTCGGATAGTATTCCGGATGACCCAAGACAATAACCGACTGATATTCAAGTTCTTTCGCTCGCTTCAACGCTTCAAGAATCAATTGTCTGCCTAGGCCTCTGTTTTGATAATCGGGTAAGACGGAAACAGGCGCAAGCGCAAGGGATTCTATATGTTGATCGCTATTTTTAATTTTTATTTTGGATTAATGAATTTCATAATACGTATTTAATGCTTTTCCATCACCATATGTAGTTGAGTTGGTTCGTTCCCAACTACATATGGTGATGGAAAAGCCGACTTTGGTAATTATGAAATTCATTCGGATAATAAAATTTGTCCTACGATTATTTCATTTTCATCTACAGCAACTAGCGATAATTCGGGAATAAATGTATTGTCTTTCCTAATTCTGGAAACCAGCTTATGTTCCTTTTTATCACTATATTCTGCATCAACAAATGCACGCTGCACAACTTTCTCTATTCGTAATCCTCAGCTTCTTCCTGCCTTATTATAAAATTCATCATTTACACTCCAATTTTCCCGTATCAATTTAATGGAAAGCGATCCAGTAACGTGCGCACTTCATCCGTTGTTTCCGTGCTCATCAATTCATGTCTTAATTCACTCGATCCCCGGAATTCCCGGACATAGATTTTAAAGAAGCGACGGAGCGGTTTAAAGTTGCGTGGCTCTATCGCAGAGTACTTATCAAAGAGATCGAGATGCAATCTTAGCAGGTCAAGCAATTCCTTTGGACTATGATCTTTCGCTTCCTTTTCAAAAGCGAACGGATTTTTGAAAATCCCGCGCCCAATCATGACCCCGTCCACCCCGTACCGTTCTACAAGCTCCAAGCCAGTTTGGCGATCAGGGATATCACCATTGATGGTGAGTAGTGTATCTGGAGCAATTTCATCACGAAGCTTTTTGATCTCCGGAATCATCTCCCAATGCGCGTCAACTTTGCTCATTTCTTTTCTAGTCCGTAAGTGAATGGACAAGTTCGCAATATCCTGCTCGAAGATATGTGTCAGCCAGTCGCGCCACTCTTCAACTTCCGTATAACCGAGCCTCGTCTTCACACTGACGGGTAGGCCTCCTGCTTTCGCTGCTTGAATTACTTCTGCAGCAACTTCAGGATGACGAATCAAGCCCGCTCCCTTCCCATTTGCTGCCACGTTCGGCACCGGACAGCCCATGTTGATATCAATTCCACGGAAACCCGCTTCGCTCATGCCAATACTCATTTCGCGGAAGTGCTCCGGCTTATTTCCCCATATATGAGCGACAATCGGCTGTTCATCTTCTGTAAATGTCAAACGCCCACGCACACTTTGCTTCCCTTCTGGGTGACAATAGCTTTCCGTGTTCGTAAACTCCGTGAAAAACACGTCAGGCCGTGCTGCTTCACTCACCACATGACGGAATACAACATCCGTCACATCTTCCATCGGTGCCAATATAAAAAACGGCTTCGGTAATTCATGCCAAAAATTATTCATTGTATTAAAATCCTTTCATCATCGGCTTCGGGAAAACCCTTCCCTAATCCGTAAAAAAGTCAAAAATATCTTCATTACCTTTACACTTATACCATGTTTAAGCCTCTATTTTCAACTAGAGTAAATCGAGTTGTTTATTTATACCTTAAAAGCCCTCACTCTTCCCAGTATGATAAACTATAGATATTGAACACTTATATAAAGTATAATTCACTATTGTTTATTTCTCTTCTTGTAGGATGGGATTCAACTATTACATATTTAGATTCTATTTTTTCTGATAGAAGCATTTATGAGACAGTCTCGTGGGAGTTAGAGTCAATTTTGTCTGATAGAACGCTTCTATGAGACAGATTCCTTCACTTAGTGACAATTATGTCTAATAGCATACATTTATAAGACAATTTCACAGATTCAAAGCCTATTTTATCTCATAAGGGCCTCCTGCCAACTCGTAATTGCTAGGACAACTTTTAATGAAATATTTAGTGCAACTTATATAATACAAATATACCTAAGAGAGATGGAGTCAAAACAATGAATCCAATTCCTCATCAACCTAAACAAAATCAGCCAAAAATCCGGTTTAATTTAAAGGCGAAAATGATAGCCTTAATCAGCATTTTGATTATCAGTATCTTTATTGTCTTTGCGTTCTTTCTCCATACCTTTATCTCTAATACAACTGAGGATCAAGTAGGAAAGCGGGCACTCCATGTTGCGAAGACGGTCTCAACTATTCCCGAATTAAGAAAAACTTTTCAATCGGAGAATCCTGCGGCGATGATTCAAGAAATTGTAGTGCCAATTCAAGAAGAAAAAGAAGCAGAATTTATCGTTATTGGTAATACGGAAAGTGTCCGCTACTTCCATCCCGATCGTCTTCCCCCTATTCTTTCAAATAGGTTACCGTATGACTTCCTATATAATCAACTGTTCTTTATTTCTCGCAGCTAAGACGATTGAATCTACATTTGGTCTGTCACGTAACCATGCAAGAACGACTTGTGTATTGCAACGCCTTGCCTTTCATAATCTCTCGTCAAATAACTGAAATTTACCTTCTTGCCGCTATTTTTACGCGCCCGATTTTTTTACGCGCCCGATTCGCCTGTTTCCTCAGGTGGGTAGGTTTTTTTGATAAAAAAGGACAAAATGAGCCCAACAATGGAAAGCATTGTGATCACGATAAAGGCAACATTCACACCATGAATCATTGGGTTTACAATCGACGGATCCTGCCTCGCTTCCTCCCCCGTTGTGGTCATGATCGTCACAAGAATTGCCGTTCCAATTGAAGCAGAGACCTGGCGCATGGTATTATTCATCGCGGTCCCATGTGCGATTAACCGATTAGGTAATTGGTTCAATCCAGCTGTTGTCACAGGCATCATCACCATCGAAAGTCCAAACATACGAATAGCATAATAGATTGTGAGATAAGCAAACGAAGTAGAAGATGTAAGGATTACAAAAGGGAATGTCGTAAGTGTCATGATGATTAATCCCGTTACTGCCAGCCACTTGGCTCCAATTCTATCAAAAATACGTCCCGTAATCGGTGACATCAAACCCATAACGAGCGCCCCGGGTAAAATCGCTAGTCCTGACTCCATCGCTGTAAAGCCACGCATATTTTGCATATAAAGCGGGATTAATGTTTCAATCCCAATTAGACCTACAAATGCGAGCGCCCCAATACCGGTCGTCAATGTAAAAACAGGGTATTTAAATACTCTAAATTCCAGCATCGGATGAGTTAGTCGCAGTTGCCGCACGATAAACAGAACCAAAGCAATCACACCTAGACTTAAGGTGCTAATGGTTATAATATGTCCCCAGCCGAAATTTCCTGCACTGGTGAAGCCATAAAGCAATCCTCCAAAACCAAATGAGGATAGGATAATAGATAAAATATCTACTTTTGGCCGGGTCAGTTCTGTAACATTTTTCATAGCACGCGTACCAATGCCAATAAGCAAAAGGGCAATAGGTAAAATGACAAAGAACATAACACGCCAGGAATAAGCACTAATTAGCCAACCGGACAAAACAGGACCGATGGCCGGAGCAAATTGGATAACCAAGCCCACGAGCCCCATCGCTGCACCGCGCTTATGAATCGGATAAATTAATAAAAAGACCGTTTGCATCAGTGGCATCATAATTCCGGCACCCGCTGACTGAATAATCCGGCCAAGTATAAGAACGCTAAAGCCTGGCGCGATTCCTGCTATCAGTGTTCCAAAGGCAAAAATGCTCATTGCAGAAATAAAGAGCTGCCGTGTTGAAAAGCGTTCAATCAAGAAGGCTGTAACGGGAATCATCACACCATTGACGAGCATAAAAACGGTTGTTAACCACTGGGCTGTATTTGCACTGACATGCATTTCTGCCATAATCGGAGGAATTGCTGTAATCATCGTTGTCTGATTTAGTATTGAAATAAATGCCCCAGCCAATAACAAGGCAACAATTGGCTTTCTATTATAAGTTTGGGATATCATTCTATATCTACCTCATTCTATCTATAAGTGCAGATCCAAAAAGCAGGATAAAAGGCATTATAAATTACTTTTATTATGACAATTATCTATCATATCCTATTTCCCACCTATTTGAAAGGTAAGAAGCATCATTTCTAGCAATCTCGCTTCAAGGGAAGCCGAGGAAGACTTTGACTCAAAATATAAAATTTCATTCCATACGAATAGCCCGCAACTTACCTTTTAAGTTGCGGGCTCATTTTTTATGCAAGGAACAAACCCCCTTGCATTTTCAATAACCTATTACAGCAAACCCACCATCTTCAGACCATGAACGATTCCGTCATCATCAACAGAACGGGTAACATACTTTGCAGCTGATTTTATCACTTCTTCTGCATTTCCCATCGCCACTCCATTTTCAATCGAACTTAACATTTCCAAATCGTTCAATCCATCACCAAAGGCATATTGTCTTTCGCGCGGGATCCCAAGTTTTTCAACCATCTTTTCAATTCCTATGGCCTTCGATCCGCCCTTTGGAACGACGTCTACCGATACAGGATGCCATCTTACAAAATCAAAGTCTTTAAATTCCCTTTCATACTGTTTTTCCTCTCCTTCTGCACAAAATAGCAATGTTTGGTACAGCGCACGATCTTTATAATAATGAGGGTCATGTGTTGGGAATTGCTTAATTTTTAAACTGGCAATACTTTCATTAATATACGGATGTTCTGGGACATTTGCCCGCATATCTTCATGATCCATATACACAACGGGATGATCATGATGTAGGGCTGCTTCTGTAAAGTTTAACAGAGAATACTTGTTTAAAGGATTAGTATAAATCACTTCCCCTTCTAAAACAACGTATTGTCCGTTATAACTCACGTAGGAATCAATCCCCAATTCTTCCCGCAAATCAGCATACATAAATGGAGCCCGTCCTGTAGCGATTGCGATTACATGCCCTTTTTCCTTCAGTTGAAATATCGCTTCTTTTGCTGTAGATGGCAACTCTTTGTTATGATCAAGCAATGTACCATCTATATCAAAGAAAATTACGCTTTTTTCTATCATTCTCTTGTCTTCCTTTCACCTTGCATATTTATTTAAGACCAATTATTTCATACTGTCCCTCTTTCAATCAACTTCTCCTTAAACTCCTGATGGGATACCTTTTCATCTAACACTTGCCGAAAAAGGGTTTTCCCCATTTCCGTTAATGGAATTTCAATGGTCGTTATATCCATTATCCCAGCAATCGGCTCGTTATTAAAGCCAATAATAGCTAAATCCGCTGGGATGGATAGTTCATTCCGCTGACTACTTATAATCATACCTGCCGCAACTTGGTCACTTGTTACCAACATGGCAGTCGGCGGTTTTTCTATTCTTTGTATTTGGTCGATAATCTTACTTCGAACATCTTCGCATAAAATAATTGGACCATACGGTGTATGCTTTTCTATAATGGACAACTCACTTGCCCTTGAACAAATAATCAATGCATCAATTTGCTTTTGCTTTAACAATTGCAATGCTTCTATCTCTCTTTCCTTTTTAAAACCCCGTTTGGAACAATACGATTTTATAATTCTCTCTCATTGCCTGATTTGTTATCAATATCAGAGAAAAATAGGAATGGTCGAAAAAGGGGAGAACCACACCAATCAACATTGTTTTACCTCTGCTTAAATGAACCGCATTTATATTCTTTTGGTAATTCGTTGCTTTAATCGCTTCTTCAACAGCTTTTCTTTTCCCAGCGCTAACATAGGGGTGATTATTTAACACCCGAGAAACAGTTGTGACGGATACCCCTGCCATTTCGGCCAAATCTTTAATATTTGCCATTTACTCACCCTGCCCCATAAGTACTTGCAACGAAAGAATTAATTCTAGTATAAGCTATGAAACGCATTTCATGTCAATCTGTTACCACTATTTTGAACCTCTCAGAACTGAAATCACGAGCGTTCTTGGTTTATGGATAAATAATCCTTGCTCTGAAAAGCGTTTCATGAGATAAGGTTTAGTCAGAAGGAGACTTATTCGTCTCTTTTGACAAAAGCTGATAGAATATCGGCGTGACATTCTTTTAGGCGTAACGGTGTGTATCAGCTATTGTTCCTTTAAACAGATTCGTTGATTGCCAATAATAGTAACTAAAAACTCCAGCTCCTAAAGCGAAGTCTTCGATCAGATTTCATTTTTTATTCTTTCAATAAATATTTGTTTCAATATGCGCTATAATAGATAACAAGACAACCATGTTGACCTACATAAGGAAGTGCATCATAATGAAACTCAAAAAACACACCATAAAAGATAGCTCTTTTTGGCGGATTACAATTAGCCTCGCGCTTGCTTCATTCTTTGTCTTTGCGAGCCTCTATGCCGTCCAGCCACTCCTGCCTTTATTTGTCAGGGAATTTAATGTAACAGTATCCGAAGCAACCTTAACATTTTCTTTGCCGGTCATCGGTCTGATTATTGGACTCATTGTAATCGGTTTTTTATCCGACAGATTGGGCAGGGTCGCTTTTATCAAGTATTCATTGATTATAGCTATCATCCCCTTTTTCTTCATTCCACTGTTGGATGCCTTTTCACTTATCGTCATACTAAGATTCATTCAAGGGTTTACGTTAGCAGGGCTCCCAGCAGCTGCTTTGGCATATATTAATGAAGAAATTGACCGGTCCCACATTGGAGTTGCCACGGCATTATATATAGCGAGTAACGCACTCGGCGGGATGGTTGGAAGAGTGATGGCAGGTTACTTGTCCGATCGTTTTACCTGGGAAGTCGCTTTTTACAGTTTTGCTGGGTTGGGTTTGATTGTCGTGTTACTCGTTTTCATATTCCTGCCTAAATCACGCTTTTTTCAACCAAGTGATCTCTCTTTCCGTAGAGACATTGAAGGAATGCTCGTTCACTTTAAAAATCCAAAGCTGCTAACCGTTATTGGGATGGGAGTCATTTTGCAGCTAGCCTTCACTTCTGTGTGGACATTTTTACCATTCCATCTGGAAGCGGAGCCCTATTCATTATCTGTGAAAACAATTTCCTTTATGTTTTTTGCCTATGGATTTGGTGTCTTCGGAGCACCGTTTGCTGGTTGGTTAGCTGGAATATTCGGTCTGAGGCCTGTGCGGATAGCAGGAATCTTGGTGTTGTCCTTTGGAATATCCTTTACACTAAGTCCCCCGCTACCAATTATCATTGTCGGATTATGTGTAATGTGTTTAGGGTTCTTCACTGCACACTCGTTAACAGCAAGTACCGTTGCAGAACAGGCTACGCATCATAAAGGAAGTGCCGCGAGTCTTTATTTAGTTGCTTATTATATTGGTGTCAGTATGGGAAGTACCGCAGTCGGACCGCTTTGGAATCTTGCTGGCTGGGATGCAATTATAATCTTTGCTGGAATCTTACCAACAGCGTACTTGGGATTGGTTATGATCTATCAGAAGCGAACTGAAAATAGAAGTATGCAAGGTTGATAGTAAAAAAGAGATGGATTTGTTTATCCGTCTCTTTTTTATTATTATTTAAAGCTGTCCGGGAAAACGGTAATATCAATACCCAGTGCTATTGGAAGAATGTAATAACTAATTAAAGTAATTAAAACAATTGACGCGACATTCAAGAAGAATCCAGCTTTTGCCATATCAGCAATCCGCATGTAACCTGTCCCAAAGACAACTGCGTTCGGCGGTGTAGCAACTGGCAGCATGAATGCGCAAGATGCAGAAAGTCCTGCTGCAACCATTAACACGAGTGGATGGACATCCACTGCAAGAGCAAGTGCCGCCATAATCGGATACATCATTGTTGCAGTTGCTGTGTTGGATGTAACTTCAGTAAGTGCGTTAACAAGAGCCGTTACAGCTAAAATAATTAATATGATCTGAACGCCCTGAAGACCGTTCAACTGAGACCCAATCCATTCTGATAATCCGGAAGTTGTGAAGCCTGCTGCAATCGATAGACCTCCACCAAAAAGAAGCAGGACGCCCCAAGGTAGTTTCACTGCACTAGACCAATCCATAATATGACTTGCTTTTGAACTCTTCGCTGGAATCAAGAATAGGACAACAGCAGCAAGAATTGCAATTACTGTATCATCAATATTCGGATTGATTTTTTCCAGAACGAAAGTACGGGTAATCCAAGAAAGCGCTGTTAGAACAAAAACGATGAAAACAGCTTTCTCCTCATAGGAAGCTTTCCCAAGCTTCTCTTTCTCTTGATCGAATATTGCTTTCCCACCCGGCAAATCTTTTAACACTGTAGGGAATGCCATTTTCGTTAAATAAAACCAAGCGAAGAATAGTAAACTCCAAGCAAATGGAACCCCAAATAGCATCCAGCTCGCAAAGGAAATTTCATAACCGAATAGTTCACGAAGCGTGCCAGCTAAGATTGCGTTTGGCGGCGTTCCAATAAGAGTCGCCATCCCACCAATTGAAGCGGAATAACCAATCCCAAGCATAATTGCTTTTCCAAAGGAGAAATTCCCTTTTGACGTATCGACTTTCGGATTATCTTTCAAAGCATCTTGTACTTGATACGTAATTGCCAGCCCAATAGGAATCATCATCATCGCTGTTGCGGTATTGGAAATCCACATGGAAAGAAAACCGGTAGCTACCATAAACCCTAGCACAATCCGGTCTGGTCTCGTCCCCATAACAGATATGATATTGATTGCAATTCTTCGGTGCAAATTCCATCTTTCCATCGCTAATGCTAAAACAAACCCGCCAAGAAATAAGAAGATCGTATCATTTCCATAAGCTGACGTCGTGGCTTTCATATCCAGCCCACCTGCCAATGGGAATAAGATGATCGGGAGCAAGGATGTTGCTGGTATCGGAATGGCTTCGGTAACCCACCATGTTGCAATCCAAGCGGTACTTGCAAGAATTGCTTGTCCCTCACTAGATAATCCGTCAAAGGTTAAGATGAATTTAAGAAGAATAAATAATAGCGGTCCTAGAATCAGACCAGTTATCTGGGCATTCGTATACGGTCGCTTTCCGCCATTTCCTTTTCCCCCGTAGCCACTCTTTGTTACGTCTGGTTTTTTCACTTTATTTTTCTCTATTGCGTCTCCCGGCTTCACGAAAAAACGAAACATGTCTTTCACTTGATCATGCTTTTCCCAAAGCCAACCCCAAGTTGCTGAGATCATGATGCTCCTCCTTTTATATAAAAATATAAATCTAGTTTAAATGTATTTTTTATAAAAAGCAAGTTGTTGTATATCAGCCGGTAATCAAGTCTCGCACACACTCCGTTGATTGTTTTATAACATTTATATTGATATATAACAGAATGATTTTATTAGAAAATAGCGATCTATGGTATGTGAATCTACTGAAAAACATGGATTATACAAAGCTCAAGAAATTAGAATGGTTGTAAACGACAGGAGCTAGAGAGTCACTGCTTCTTCAGGTGATTTGAGGACTTGTAAACAACCGAGAGATGGGGTACGCTGCTTATTCGGTAGATTAAAGCACTTATAAACAACCGGAAAATAAGAGACGCCGTTCATTCGGTAGATTAGAGCACCTATAAACGACCGAGGAAATAGAGACACTGCTCATCCCGGCGTTTACAGCACTTATAAACAGCCAAAGCCCCATCCTTCATTGCTAATATGAGCGTAAAAACAAAAAAGAGCACAGAACGATATCCATGCTCTTTTCTCCCAATCCACTATTCTATTTCAACATCTCAAATACTTGCTCCACGTCTTTATCACCCCGGCCAGAAAGATTCACGATAATCACATCATCCTGCCCGAGCTCTTTCGCAAGCTGAATCGCATGACTTACTGCATGGGAGCTTTCAAGTGCAGGGATGATTCCTTCTGTTTTCGATAACTCTTGAAAAGCTTCCAATGCTTCTTCGCCGGTCACACTCACATACTCCCCGCGGCCGATAGCATGCAGATGACTATGCTCTGGACCGACACCTTGGTAATCGAGCCCAGCTGCAATCGAGTCGGTTGGCAATGCTTCACCATCCTCATCTAATAACGTTAAGGAACGATAACCATGGAATACTGCTGGCTTCCCTTTCGAAATGGAAGCTGCCTCAGCAGGTTCCACACCAATCAGTCGTACAGAGTCTTCATCAATGTAATGAGCGAAAGCACCGATTGCATTACTTCCGCCACCAACACAAGCGACGACAGCTGCAGGGAGTTTACCTTCCTTCGCCAGAATCTGACGTTTCGATTCTTCGCTGATGATAGATTGGAAATATTTTACCATCTCGGGATATGGATATGGCCCTACTGCCGAACCGATTAAATAAAAGGTCGTTTCGTGATTAGCGACAAGATCAGCAAATGCTTCATCCACCGCTTCCTTCAGACGTCCCCACCCTTTATCGACAGCTACGACTTCAGCCCCGAGGAGTTCCATCCGGAATACATTCAAGCGTTGTCTTTCAGTATCTTTTTTACCCATATAAATCGTGCACGGCAGTCCGACCATCGCACAAGCAGTCGCTGTCGCAACACCATGCTGACCTGCTCCAGTTTCCGCTATAATCCGCTCTGCACCGGTTCTCTTCGCTAAAAGAATCTGTCCGAGCACATTATTAATTTTATGGGCCCCTGTATGATTCAAGTCTTCACGCTTCAAATAAATTTTAGCCCCACCAACTTTTTCAGTCAGATTTTTCGCAAGGGTTAGTGGATTCTCGCGTCCAACATACTCTTTCAAATAATACCGGTATTCCTCAAGAAATTCAGGATCATCCTTATATTTCTCAAAAGCTACACCAATTCCGTCTAAAATATCCTTCAAATCTTCTGGGACAAAGCTTCCTCCGAAATCACCAAAGTAACCTTTCTCTGCTACATTCTCTTTACTCAACTCTACTCATCTCCTACATGAAATTTCAAGATTCTCTTCATTATAAATGAAAAATGAAATAATTCAAGATTGTATTATAACTTCACTTTTTCTTATTACTGCCACGAAAAACCCTTGCACTGCGGGCATACTCCACATCTGCAACTTGCAGGCGAGAATTAACTACACGGGCTGCTGCAAAGAAATAATCAGATAATCGATTCATATACTTTAACGGAATTGGATCTAAATCTTCTTCCCGCTGATAAAGTTTTACAATCTGTCTTTCCGCTCTTCTTGCCACTGTTCTCGCAACGTGTAAATATGCAGCGGCCTCCGTTCCGCCTGGGAGAATAAATCGTTCAAGCTCTGGTGCCTCGTCTATTAAGACATCCATTCTCTCTTCCAAATACGTAATCATATCTTCAGAAAGCTCGTGAGGACGTTCTTTTTTCGATACATTAGAAAGCTCAGTTCCGCAGTCAAATAATTCATGCTGAATTTTTTTCAAATCAGCAATGAGGTCTTTGAACGGTTCTTTATTCTTATTGAGCCCAGCTACCGCAAGACCTACAAAAGAATTCGTTTCATCAATTGATCCGTAAGCTTCCACCCGAATATCATCCTTCGTCGTCATTCCACCTATTAACGCGGTCTTTCCTTTGTCGCCAGCCCTTGTATACAGTCTCAAATGAATCGCTCCTTTTTTTGTTTTTATACTCTCAAGCAAACGTTTGATTTACCCCTGTTCAGCTGCTTTTTTCCTATTTAATGTTTTGGAAATGGCCTGCTTCATTTCTTGATAAACAGCATTTCCTATTAGAGCACCTAACTCTGTCGCGGTTCCAGCGTAATCTAATTCCTTCCCTTGTTGGGTTGCGGCAATTAAAATACTGTCTGTAGGAGTTCCTGTTGCGACCGTACCTGTCTTCCGGTCTTGAATAGCGAGGTCTCTTAACACTTGAGCCTTTGCCTCCGTTGCCGTGATCGTTGCCTGGATAAAGGCTTCTTCCGTTAAACTGCCATTTACAAAAACCCATGTATTAATCGTTCCCGGAGCAACTGGACCAACAAGCGGCTTTGCTCGTGAGCTGTCCACCGCATTTCCAACACTCGCTGTCACAACAACTAAGATTGAAAAACCATTACCCTCATAAATACCATAACTGTAATCTTCCAAGACAATTGCCGTCATCATTCCAACCGTCTGAGCCGGCGGGAAACCTCGCCCTTTTAAATAAGTTCGCATTTCCTTCCGGTGATCATTACAATAATAATTCTCATCGACATGCCGATTGACAAAGTATTTATACCAGCCAATCCCTGCGCCAACGATACCAGAGGATATCGTTTTCACCGGCAGATCTGAATGGAGTACGATTTGCTCTGTACTAAAAGAAAGGTTTGTTTCATCAATTGACCACAGTTTTTTTGCCTGCCACGTCTTCTTGCTTGGCATTAAATGCAGCTGTGGCTTGGCAATTTTAGAGTGGGCCTGCTTAATGACCTCTGTATCGAACACCGAGTTAATCAGTTCTTCAGAAAGCACTTCATCTGGATTTTCCAACGCTTTTGCTTCGCCCTCGTCCATTAAAAGCAGGCGATCACAATAAAGGCTCGCAAGGTTTAAGTCATGCAAAATCGCCACGACTGTGAGGCCCTTTTCTTTTGCACTTTTTCTGAGCAAATCAAGCAATTCTTTTTGATAAGCTAAATCAAGATGGTTAGTTGGTTCGTCCAAGAGAAGAACTTTCGGTTGCTGCACGAGAGCTTGGGCCAGGAATATTCTCTGCTGTTCTCCTCCAGAATGTTCCATCACCGAGGTGTCCGCAAATTCGAGGATGTTCGTTTGCCGCATGACACGCTGAACGATTTCCTCATCTTCTTTTGTCCATGATCGGAACAACCCGCTATGATGCGCATAACGACCAAGTGACACCATTTCTTTTACCGTATAAGGAAAAACTTGGGGAGTGAGTTGGGGTAAGACGGCGATTTTCCTAGCTAATTCTTTCTTAGAGTAATCGGCAATGTTTCTCCCCGCTACTTCAATTTTTCCCTGTTGCAGATCGAGCAGTCCACTAATCATATTGATTAAAGTTGTCTTCCCACTGCCATTCGGTCCTAGAATTCCAAAAAACTCCCCTTCATTTACGGAAAAACTAATGTTTTTTACAATCTCCTCGCCATCATAGCCACCCGAGGCATTTTTAATTAAAAGCATGGTTCACCTCTCAACTTCTTCTCCGTTGTTTAATTAATATTATCGCAAATACCGGTGCACCTACTAAAGCTGTAATCACTCCGACAGGCAATACTTGAGGTGAGATAATCGTCCGCGATAACAAATCCGTCAAGATAAGAAACCCCGCCCCAGTAATCATGGAGAGTGGCAGCAAATGGACATGGTCGGGGCCCCACAGCTTTCTAGTTAAGTGCGGAATAACGAGCCCGACAAAACCAATCGTTCCAGATACCGCAACCGCTGCTCCAGTGAGGATAGAACCCGCAATAAGAATTAGCAACTTCCGCTTGCCGACATCAACGCCTAAATGCTGTGCCCTCTCTTCGCCAAGCGACATTGCATTCAGTTCTTTTGCATTCATTAATAAAATGAAGGAGCCAAGAATAAAGAAAGGAAGAATGATTCCAACATAGCGAAAGCCCCGCATCGATACACTGCCAAGCATCCAGCCGATAATCTGCTGCAATTCATCGCCTGTCAACGCGATAATTAATGAAATAATCGAACCTAAAAACGCGCTGAAAATAATTCCCGTAAGAATAATCGTTTCTACCCGCATCGTCCGGTCAATTTTACGTGCAAAGTAAAGTACAATTAAAATGGTTGTTAAGGCTGTGATAATGCTCAAAAATGGCAAAGTATACATCCCGATAACCGGTAGCGAGATTCCGAAAAACAATGTCGCAACAGCACCAACTGATGCTCCTGAAGATACTCCAAGGATATAGGGCTCCGCGAGCGGATTTCTTAATAAGCCTTGGAAGGCCGCTCCCGCAATCGCAAGCGATGCCCCCACAAGTCCCGCCAACAGTACCCTTGGCAAGCGAATCTCATATACAATACTTACATACATCGGATCAACATCATCACCAACCGGCAACCGAAAAGCCTCGCTGCCAATCACTTTGACAATATCAAGGATCGGGACAGATACACTCCCAATCGAAATGGCAAATAGCATTGCACCAATGAGAAGCGCACAAGAAATACCATATTTTATTGCATTACTCTTCATCAAACAGCTCCGGATAAACAGCTTCAGCTAGTTCCCTTGCACCTTCCGTGAGTCTCGGACCAGAACGTGTAATTAAATCAGCATCAATGTCGTAAACTCTTTCATTTGCAACGGCTTCTACTACATCAAAGCCACTTCTCGAAAGCACTTCTTCTTCCGGATTTTCAATATATGCGCCGTAAGAAGTGATGATTACATCGGGATTCAATTCAATGATTTCCTCTGGATCAAGCGCCAGCCAGCCTTCATGTTCGGCTGCAGCATTTTCAGCATGAATCATTTCTAACAGTTCGTGGATAAACGTATGCTGTCCTGCTGTGTAAATGTCCGGTGCAGGAGAATTTTCAAAGAAAACTGTCTGTACATCTTCCTCAGATATCTCGGATGTAAGCTCTCGAATTTCTTCAAATTCTGCTTCCATTTCTGTCATTAATTCTTCTGCTTCCTGATCAGTTCCAATAACTTGTCCAACGATTTCAATCGTTTCGTATGTGCTCGCAATATCCTGTGCATCTTGAACAACAAAAACTTGGACACCCGCAGCTTCAAGTTGTTCGAATGCCTCCTGGGCACTGCTCACTCCCAATTCATGCGCAAGGACAATATCCGGGTCAAGACTAATGATCCGCTCCACATTCAATTCCATGCCACCGATTTTTTCAATATCTTGTACTTCTTCCGGGTAATTATCATGATCCGACACACCGACCACCTTTTCCCCTTGTCCTAAAGCAAACGCGATTTCGGTATTGCTCGGAATCAATGAAACAATCCGTTCTGGTTCTTCCTCAAGTGTTATTTCATTGTCTATAGCATCTGTGAGTGTCAGCGGATAATGATTATCGTTCGTTGACTCTTCTTCAGTCGCTTCCTCTTTATCTGTATTTCCAGTTGCATCCTCATTGTCTGTCGCACCTTGTCCGCAAGCAACTAGCAGACTAAGTAAGAACGCGAGCAGCAAACCTTGCCATAATCTCTTCATTTCCATTCCTCCAATAATAAATTCATGAACAAAGGCGCAAGCGCCCGTTTAGCAACGTACAAACTGGAGCACTCCGGAATGAGATAAAGGAAACATGGCGACGTAAGGAGCCGATGTTGACTTATCGATTGGAGGAGTGTGAAGTTTGTCAGTTGCTGGGCGCTGGAGCCGGACGTGGCTATCGCCGGGAATTCAAGTTATCCACAGCATTTTTGCTTTATAGTTTCCTATTCATATAAAAAAGCACCTCACACAGTGTGAAGATGCTTCAGTAAATAGGTTATACATCCATATAGACCCATCACCTGACTATCCTCGTAGTGCTGGCGTTACAGAATAGGCAGGTCTCCTGGCTCATGCTCATCACTCTGCTGCACCTTCCCATGCATCTATCGCAAAGTGGTATTTACAGCTCATTCGCACTTACAGTGGCGGGACCGCGTTGGACTTACACCAACTTCCCTTTTAAGAATTCAGCAATCGAATCCACCTATTCTTTGCATATCATTTTCAATTGAATCTATCTCATATCGTACACTTTTTTTATGTGAAAGTCATCTTTTTATCTAATTATAAGGCAAGATGACAATACAAAAAACTGCTTCCATAACAGAAAGCAGTTTTAATCCATTATTGTAAACCAAGTAAATCCTCAATTAAAGTGACAACACGGTCAGCATATTTATTACATGCTTCCTCTGTTTCTGCCTCGACCATTACCCGGACGAGTGGCTCCGTTCCGGATGGACGCACGAGTACACGGCCATATTCACCGAGCTCTTTTTCCACGGCGTCGATTTCTTCTAATATAAGTGGATTGGTCAATGCCTCATTCTTATCTGTTACTTTAACGTTTTTCAGGACTTGCGGGAATACTTGCATCTCTCCAGCTAGTTCAGATAAAGGTTTTCCTGTATCTTTCATGACGTTCACAAGTTGCAATGCCGATAGCATTCCGTCACCTGTCGTGATGAAGTCAAGGAAAATAATATGGCCGGATTGTTCTCCGCCAAGGTTAAATCCGCCTCTGCGCATCTCTTCCATGACGTAACGGTCACCAACATTTGTTTTATCACTATGCATGCCATTTTCTTCAAGTGCCTTATAAAATCCGATATTACTCATTACCGTTGAAACAATCGTATCTTCACGAAGCGCACCTTTGGACTTCATATATTTACCGCAAATGTACATAATTTGGTCCCCGTCAACGATTTTACCCTTCTCGTCAACTGCAATTAAACGGTCGCCATCCCCGTCAAATGCTAGTCCAATATCTGCACCCTTTTCCAAAACAAGCTCTCTTACCGCTTCTGGATGGGTCGAGCCTACACCATCGTTAATGTTGAGGCCATTTGGCGAAGCACCAATCGTGTAAATATCTGCTTCGAGATCTGCAAAAAGATGGGTTGCAAGACTGGATGTCGCACCATGCGCACAGTCGATAGCAATTGATAGACCATCAAAGTCGTTATCAATCGTATCTTTCAAGAATGAAATATACTTCTGCCCGCCTTCGAAATAAGCATTCACTGTCCCGATATTCGCTCCAACTGGACGCGGGAGTTCATCCTCTGCGTCAATAAGCTTTTCAATCTCAGCTTCTTGCTCATCCGTCAGTTTAAATCCATCCGGACCGAAGAATTTAATACCATTATCTTCTACTGGGTTATGAGACGCAGAAATCATAATTCCTGCATCCGCGCTCATCGATTTCGTTAAATAAGCTACCCCTGGAGTAGAGATAACGCCGAGACGCATGACTTCTGCCCCGATGGAAAGTAAGCCTGCAAGCAATGCTCCCTCAAGCATATGACCGGAGATACGTGTATCTCTGCCAATGATTACTTTTGGATTTTCCCTTTCCTTCGTCAGTACATATCCGCCGATTCGACCTAATTGATAGGCAAGTTCCGGTGTTAAATCTTTATTCGCTACACCCCTGACACCATCGGTCCCAAAATACTTCTTCATTCATACCTCTCCTTTTAATAAACCATCTAAAAGTCAATTACTTAAAGTTTATTCGATCTCAACTGTAATTTCTTCAAACTCAGGCGTCACGGTTACATCCTCTACCTCATTCCATTCTACTTCCACTGGTACAAGATGTTCCCCCGGCTCGAGCCCTGCCAGGTTGACAAGGACCCGGAAATCATCAGGGCTAAGCTCCCTGAGGAATGTTTCATTTCCTGTTACGGTAATATCCATTTCAGCTTCACTTGGATCGACATATGTTACAGCTTGTCCATTTGCAAGTTCTTCTTCCTCAATCGCCATTGCCTCTAGAACCCGTGCTTCTTCTACTTGAACAGATACTTCAATTGTTTCCAATTCTCCTGTATTTACACCATCCGGGAGGTCAAATCCAACATCAATCGTTCCAGACTCCGTAATTTCCGATAGGTCGATTTTCTCCGTTGGAATGGACTCGATTCGTTCGAGAATATCACTGACTGCAAAAATTTCAGCCTCATCTAGATTAGCAGAAATAGACAGCAAGGAAAAGTCCTCCGGTACATCGCCGGTCGTTTCAATATCAATGGGAACCACTTTGCTCGGACTTATGAAATCAACAGATACGACAACCGACTCCCGGTCCAAGCGGACTTGCAGTTCATTTCCTTGTGTATCATACACATTCACCGGTACTTCCCGGTTTGAAATTGAAGTCTCCTGTCCGGCCACATCGACATAAATTTTAACGACACCAATCTGCTCCATGATTCTTCTGGATGTTGTAATATTTACACTGGATTGGTCTAACTCATAACCGCCGACCTCAACTCCCGGAGGCAACTGATCTGTATTTAAGAATTCCACTGTTATTGGATATTCCTGATTTGCTCTTTCCTCAATCGATACCTCAATTGTTTTCGGCTCAATATAAACGCGAATATCATCGGAAACCGTATGCTGCAATTCTACCGTATGATTTCCCTCTCCCAGTTCCCTTAAGTCCACGTAGACAGAAAAGTTACGATTGAATACAGCCGGCATAATCATCGCAGGAGAACCTTCTAATGTCACTGTTGCATATTCCGGAACTCCGCTTACGACATAATCATCCGAATTAATATCGATATCTACAGGAACATCATCAATTGTTTGCGTTTGTGAATTCCTTCCTGGAATGGAGGATTCAGAGCTGGATGAATTGGATTCCACATTCACGAATATAAATAACGTAATGGCAAAACCAAGCGCCAGTATACGAATAAACCATTTACTTTGAAACCAATTATCCATTTTCTTTCCCCCTCCGTTTCTTCGTCTTCTCAGGGGCTACGGGAAGCAAGGATAAATGTTCATTTAATAATTCCGTTAATGCCTCTTCGGATAAATCACGATGCAGCTTTCCATTTATCGTACAAGATATTGCACCCGTTTCCTCTGAAACAACAATCGTCAGGGCATCCGTTACTTCACTGATCCCCATTGCAGCCCTGTGTCTTGTTCCCAGTTCCTTAGAAATGAATGGACTCTCCGATAGCGGTAAATAACAAGCAGCTGCAATAATTTTATCCCTTTTTATAATAACAGCACCGTCATGAAGCGGAGTATTCGGTGTGAATATATTTGTCAGCAACTGGTGAGTCACTTCCCCATTAATGGGAATCCCCGTCTCAGCATATTCACCAATCCCCGTCTCCTTTTCAATGGAAATAAGTGCTCCAATCCGACGCTTCGCCATATAAGTAGAGGACTGGACGATTGCTTCAATTTGCACTTCCATATCTTCTTTCGACTTAGTACTTCTTGTGAGAAAACTCCCTCTTCCAAGCTGCTCCAAGGCTCTTCTCAGCTCAGGCTGGAATAAAATAATAATTACGATAATCCCCCACTGGATAAATTGGTTCGAGAAATACCGAACCGTCTGGAGGTTAAATGCAATACTCAATAGCCAAATTGCCAAGATGACGGCAATTCCTTTAAGTAATTGTACAGCTTTCGTACCGCGGACCAGCATCATCAGTTTATACAGCACATACCAGATGAGAGCTATGTCCACGGTTATTCTAAGTATCGTTAACAGGTCGAATCCCCCATCGAGCATGGTCACACGTCCTTTAGTCATGAATTAGCAATTGTATAATTAATTTTTTAGAAAACTTGGTTGTCACCAAGCCTTTCGGTGACAACATTAGTTGCACTTATACAGTAAGAAAGGATTTATATTTATCTTTCCGCCAAAAATATCATATAAAAATTCCATTTTAATGAATTACATGACCATTATTATACCATAAATACAAAGGTTCATGTGAACTTAATAGCAGCGTAACCATTTTAAAATTAGCCTTCGTAATAAAGAAAGCTTGCATACCGGAAATATAGAGCATGCAAGCATATAATCATCATATTATTCAAAAGAGAATACTTTTTTAGCAAAGTCTTTCAGTTTGTACCATATCCAGTCAAATGCTTGATCGACGGATTCGAATTCTCCATTTATTTCACCGACGGAAGCCATCAGACCACTGTTGTCCAGTGGATCATCATCAATTAGTTCCCCATTCACCAATGTCACATTCCCATCAACCGTACCATGAATGATCAGATTGCCATTTTTAACGAGTAAATCACCTTCAACCACTTCGCCTTCCGGTACAATCACGGTATCTCCTTCAATAATTAAATTCTCTTGTTTTGAGACAACGAGCTGATTGTCTTGATCCCATGCAAAGAAAACACCGGTGAACATAAGAATAAAGAAAATCGCTGCAGCCGTAAGCATCGGATGCATCTTAAACCAGCGTGAGTATTTAACCCGTTTTTTCTCGGTTGGAAGATTCTTCATGACATTCGCTGTGAAATTCACCGGTGCTTCAAATCGTTCAGCACTTTGAATAAGCGTAACGGTCCGCTTCAATTCACGGAAATGACCCTGACAGGCTTCACAGTCTTCCAAATGATATTTTAATTTCTGTTCCTCTTCCGTAGTTATATCGCCATCCAAATATTTATGCATTAGCCCAACGGTTTCTGCATTACATTTCAATGGGACCACACTCCTTTACACATGACGAAGCCTCTTTCGTAAAGCTTCTCTGCCCCGGTGAATCCTTGTTTTCACCGTTCCGATTGGGATGTCCAGTATTTCACTTATTTCTTTCAAGGAAAATTCTTCTAAATACCTCAGAATAATAATACTGCGATATTTCGGTGGAAGTTCGGAAATTTCTGTGTGGATATATCTTTGTAATTCATTACTCTCCACCTCTTCCACTAGAGAAGCGCCCTCACTTTGAAGCTGGGAATACATATCCAGTCCATCCGTTCCTTTAACCTCTGCATCCAAAAAGTAGTCCGGTTTTCGTTTGCGAAGTCTGTCAATTGATAAGTTCGTGGCAATGCGGTACAACCAGCTTGAGAATTTTCGTTTCTCATCAAAGGAATGAATGTTTACATATGCCCGTATGAAAGCTTCTTGTGCGATGTCTTCTGCCTCATGTGCATTACCAAGCATCCGGTAGCAATGCTGGTATATTTTATTTTGGTAAAATGAGACCAGATCTTCGAAGGCAGATTGATCCCCTTTTTTTACTAATATTATTTTCTCCCTAATTATTTGTTCCATACTTTACCTCCGCCTACAATGCGGTACTTTTATTACGAACGAGCAACTCAAAAGGTTTCATTTTTTTCCGCTTTAACATTTTTTCCTGCATTAATTAATATCCTATCAATTTTTCTAACATTTTCATAGGTTTATTCTTGCTATTACTCGGGTATTTTCTTATTATAGTATACTAGATAGGAGGAAGCTTTTGTGAGTAAAGCACTGTTGCTTGAAAAAATTGAAACATGTCGGCAGGAATTAGTTGCCCTTAGTTACCATCATGAACTTACTTCACAGGCTGTTATTGAATCTAGTATGAAATTGGACACACTCATTAATAAATATCAAAACTATGATAACTATGAATTAGCCTCCAGATAAAGACTTCCAATAAACTTGTGTGATAACGGTCATCCCGTTCCACACCTTAATATTATCGGTATTTGATTTTTAAAGAAAGAGTATACGAATTTCAGCTAGTTGCTGGGCACTGGAGCTAGACGTAAGAAAAAGACATAAATCTCGTGATTTTAGAGATTTATGTCTTTTTTATATTTTTTAAGACGCTTCTATTGCAGCACCTTCGGGATGTGAGGTAAGCGCTAATGGCTTAATTCCTGCCTTTTCCCAAGAAGCAAAGAGCTGTTCCGCTTGCCTCTTACTCGGCATAAAGGCAATACCGCAATCTCCTCCGCCAGCTCCGGAAGGCTTACCCGCACCGCCTAACGCATCAGCAAGGTCACATAATGTGCCGAGTAAAGCCGTTTCAATTGAGACGTCCGCTTTATTTCCAACTGTAGCAAGGGCTTCTCTGTTTGCTTTTACCCCTTTAAAAAGAAGTTCTTGATTCTCTTCTTCCATTCCGGTAAGCAATGTATGTACGGCCTGCTCGCTTTTCAACAGAAATGCTTCAAACGCTCGCGGATTATCATCCTTCAATTCCAAAATACGGCTGACAAGCTGTGTCGTTGATGCAGGCTTCCCTGTCCAACCGACACAAAAAGAAACAGTTGCCGGCAGTGTCAATCGCTTAATCGAAAGATAGACCCAATCCATTTCCAATAATTCATGGATAGAAGAAACATTTTTAGACGCTTGAAGTAACCATTCCGCCTGGAAAGATGAATATTGTAAAATACCACCATAAACAGATGCCGCTATATCGGCACCAGAACCACTACCTTGAATGTTCACATGAGCTAAGGCGGCTAATTTAAAAATGATATCCTTATCCGGCTCATCCTTTGTAAAGCGGACCATAATTGCCGTAACGATCGCTACAACCACCGCCGCACTAGATCCTAATCCATATTTCACGCCGGACGCATCATCCAGTTCACTGCGGACAGCCAAGTTGAAATCGTCAATCTCTACACCCGCTTCCGCAAGATACGTACAGGTTACTTCCATCGCTTCTTTTACAAATGAAAGACGTTCGTCAGCTGATTGAATAGTCACTTCTCCGTTCGCGTAATCCCACGATAGATTATTCAGCTGATAATCTTCTAACGTAAGTTTTCTGTGACCGGAATCTTCAATAGTAGCATAAACAAACCGGTTTACAGCAGTGACCGCAAGATGGTGATTGGGGATAAGCACCGCAAATTCACCGGCAACCATCAATTTACCTGGTACTTTTATCGTCCATTTATTCGCCTGCAACTTATTCCACTCCTAAAGATAGCTTACTCCAGGGCCTGGCTTACTAAGGATGACATCTGTCACACCAGGGACTTTCCGAAGTATCCGTTCAACCTGTGACTCATGTTCCGGTAAATAAAGTACTTTCACATTTGGCCCAGCATCAATTGTAAAATATGCTGGTATCCCTTGTTCTCGCATTTCCTGCACTTGGTGCATCACGCGAATGGTGGAATCCAGCCAATATGTAAATGGCGGTTTCGCACCTAGCGAGGTTGCATGCATCTTCAAGCAGTTCGCTTCTGCAATTTCTCCAACACGAATAAAATCTTTTTCTTGAATAGCTTCTTTAATTCCTGAAAGATCTTCCGGAATACTCTTCAGCCAGCCTTCATAGAATGGTGAAGTTTCAACTGTCCGGCGCATCCCTGCCCGACTTGATATCTTTTTCATTTCCGATGTCAGTACAACCCCTGCCATCCGGATGTCCCAGTGGTTCTCATCTGCAATAGAGACGGCATAGGAATCAGAACCATCTTCTTTTTCCCCCATTTGCCATTCTGCAAAGCCGCCGTAAATCGAACGGCTGGATGATCCTGAACCGCGTCTTGTTAAGCGTGAGAGTTCTTTAGGATCTAAATCTAAACCGATTGCCTTCGAAGCAGCTGCAGCAAGCGCCGCAAAACCGGATGCAGATGATGCGAATCCAGCTGCGGTAGGCACTTGGTTATCTGAAGCAACATGTGCGTAAAGTTCCTTTCCTGCCATTTGCCGAACCAAATCAAGGAAGGCCGTCACTCGTTTATAGGCTTCTCCCTGTTCAAGTGTTCCGTTCAGTTCGAACCTGTCTTCGGTAAAGTCTTCTTGAAAGTCTACAGTGGTCGTCGTGTAAAACCCGTCCAATGTTAGGGAAAGACTGTTGTTTGTTGGCAGAATCAATTCCTCATTCCGCTTCCCCCAATATTTAATTAAGGCAATATTCGTATGTGCTTTCGCTGTAGCTTTCATAATAATCCCCTTTTCAAATTATTCCTATACAAATGAAAGTAACCAAATAGCAGCTTGTAAAGCTTGATATCTGGTTACTTTCTAAAAGGTTAACCATTTTTCTTTAATACAAATGGCCAAACGGAATGTGCGCCGAATTGCTTCAATTTCTCAGCTAATTGCTTACAATGTACTTCATTCTGAGCTAGGGCAATAATACAGCCGCCATTTCCGCCGCCTGTAAGCTTTGCACCTAGTGCTCCTTCCTGTCTGGCAAAACGAATCAATCGGTTCAACACCGCATCACTTACACCTAGATATTCAAGTTCTTTTTGCGCTTCATTCAACATAGACCCGAGGAAGTGCTTGCTCGCTTTTTCAAGTGCATCTTTCGCATCATGGGTCAACTGCCCAATACGGTCCAATTTCCGCTGAATTTTACGCGGTGCTTTTTTAAGCAATTTCGTCACCGATTGAACAGATGATTTCGTATCCGCATCTTGTCCAGAGTCGGCAACAAGAAAATGTAAATCTTCTTTCACTGCAATTTTTCTAATTGGTTGATTTTTTTCAAACCAGATTGGTGTATCTGCCGTAATGGTCAATGTATCAATTCCACTTGGTGAACCATGTGCATAAGTTTCTGCGATATTCGCAAGCTTCAATAATTCTTCATGCGTATATTCACGCTCAGCATAATTAAATAGCGAGCGAATAACAGAAATGGCCACAGAGGCACTAGATCCCAAACCTTTTCCAGGCGGGACGGATGAAGTTATACGAATAACGAGATTTTCACAGGGAATTTCAAGGTATTCCAGCGTATTCGTAATACAGCTGGCAATACCACGCAAGGAATCGGGAGTCATATGGAGTGGTCCATAATAGAAACTGCTGTCAAGTATCGCCGGTCCAGGCACATACTCAATGGCGGATTCGACACCAATAAGCGGAAATGGAACAGCAATTGCAGGTTGTCCGTGTACAACCGCATGCTCTCCAATCAAGATAAATTTACTATGAGCTACACCAATAGCTGTTTTTGCTGAAGTTGAAACTTTTTCTGCACTCATCGTTTATATTTTTCCACCAATTCTTTCGCTTTTCCAACACGGATATCGTTATTTTTAATTAATTCGATTGCTATAATATCAACCATCTCCCCTGCAGCACCTGCTGCCATCGCAACAGAGCGAGAATGTAAGGTCATATGTCCTTTTTGAATACCGTCTGTTGCAAGTGCTTTTAGCGCGCCTAAATTTTGGGCAAGGCCAACAGCTACGATAACCTCCGCTAATTCTTTCGCACTTTCAACTTCGAGTAATTTAAGAGCAAGCTTCGCCATTGGGTGTACTCGGGTCGCCCCGCCGACAATTCCAATCGACATCGGAAGTTCCAGCTCACCGACAAGATTACCCTGTTCATCCTTATGCCACGTTGTCATAGATGTATATTGTCCATCTTTCACGGCATAAGCATGAGCACCGGCTTCTACAGCGCGCCAATCATTTCCTGTGGCAATAACAATCGGATCAATTCCGTTCATAATCCCTTTATTGTGCGTGACTGCCCGGTAAGGATCAGAGGCTGCGAATTCATACGCATGAATGACGCCATCCCGTACTTCTTCGCCGGAGAAATCTCCAGTTTGCAGTAAGTGAGGTGGAATGACGCAACGAGCTCTTGCCAAGCTTCGATCTGCTAAATTAGATAAAATTCGTAAATAAACTTTACCTTGTGTAATTTCTTCTACTAGTGGGGCAATTGATTCGGCCATTGTATTAATTAAGTTTGCACCCATTGCATCAACTGTGTTCACATACAGGTGAACAATCAGCATTTTTCCAAATTTGGAATCAGATGCTTCATTTAAAATGCGGACGTCTAAATCTTTCGCGCCACCACCCCGGGCTACAATGCTCGGGAAAGCATTGTTGGCAGCGTCGATTAATATTTGTTTACTCTCCAGGATAGCTTCCTTTGCTTCCGTAAAATCGGAACAACCAACTACCTGAATCTGTCCAATCATGACGCGTTCTGTAGATTCCGTAACAAAACCACCAGCATCACGAACGATTTTCGCAATATGGCTGGCAGAAGCTACAACAGAAGCTTCCTCAATTGCCATCGGTACTATATATTCTTTCCCATTTATGAAGAAATTCAATCCTAAGCCAAGTGGCAACTGAAACGTCCCCACGACATTTTCAATCATATTATCTGCCGTATCTTCAACTAAAGGAGCTTCTGAATTAAATACTGTAAGCTCTTCTTCTGTAAATGAAAGCATTTCTCTAATCAATGCTTTTCTTTCTTCTATTGTTTTTTTATAGAAACCAGGAATTCTGGACGATTTCATACCGGATCATCCTTTAGTATTATAATAATGAATGATTTTTATTAGTTTAATGAATTTCATAATACGTATCTAATGCTTCACCATCACCATATGTAGTTGAGTTAGTTCGTCCCCAACTACATATGGTGATGGAAAAGCCGACTTTGGTAATTATGAAATTCATTCAGTTAAACATTAATTCTTCTTAACGATTATAACATGTTACCATGCATTTTTTGTAGGAACAGCTACTTATTTTCACAAAAAACCTTCATTTCTTGAATTACTCCATCTATTATGTTGAAAAAAGGCTTATATTGCAAATAAAACAAGACTCGAAAACGTGAGCCTTGTTTTATTTGCAGAGGTGATTCATTTAATTACATACGTGGGAATGATGAGCCATACAGGATTCGAACCTGTGACCCTCTGATTAAAAGTCAGATGCTCTACCGACTGAGCTAATGGCTCTCGATTAAAATATTGTACTGATTTTTTCGCATGAGCTAGATGTTCGATAGCTCGTCGTGTTGAATGATTAATCGGTGAAGCATACACTCCTCGCAGGTCGCTTCAGGGAAGCAGATTCAAGGGTGTAAAGAGCGGCGTGCTCTACCGACTGAGCTAATGGCTCTCGATTAAAATATTGTACTGGTTTTTTCGCATGAGCTAGATGTTCGATAGCTCGTCGTGTTGAGTGGTTATTCGGTCATGCATGATGCATACATATTAGGAATAAAAATAGCTGGGCTACTAGGATTCGAACCTAGGAATGACGGGACCAAAACCCGTTGCCTTACCGCTTGGCTATAGCCCAATAATTAGTGGTGGAGGGGGGCAGATTCGAACTGCCGAACCCTGAGGGAGCGGATTTACAGTCCGCCGCGTTTAGCCACTTCGCTACCCCTCCATATTATTCGTCATAATTTTTGTCTTATACCATATAGTTAAAATAAATGGTGCCGGCCAGAGGACTTGAACCCCCAACCTACTGATTACAAGTCAGTTGCTCTACCAATTGAGCTAGGCCGGCATGATATTAATATGTACTGGTTTTATTGCATGAGCTAGATGTTTGATAGCTCGTCGTGTTGAATGATTAATCGGTGATGCATACACTCCTCGCAGGCCGCTTCTGGGAAGCAGAGGCAAAGAAGTTAGGAGCGGCGTGCTCTACCAATTGAGCTAGGCCGGCTTCTAGTTGTTCTGAAAAAATAAAAAAGCTTTACGAATGTAAGCTGTTTTTAAAATGTAAATGGTGACCCGTACGGGATTCGAACCCGTGTTACCGCCGTGAAAGGGCGGTGTCTTAACCGCTTGACCAACGGGCCAATAAGGTTTGGCAAAGATCAGCTTTTCAAACTAACGAATTTCATTATAGCTAGTATTTCCCTTTTTGTAAAGCTAAAAATTAAAGTTTTTCTTTTTCAAATAGTCTATACCCTTTTTCACCGTAATGTAATCCTATTATTCGAACGTTTCACGGCCAAATAGAATCAGTTCCGCTAAATAAATTTATCAGCGACCAACACGAGTTTAATCTTCGCTTGAATAGCACTGCCCCAAATTAGTACCAGCTATTATGATATAAACCATAATTCCAGTTTATCTAACGTCAAACATAAGGTATAATAGAAAAAACAAATTTTTTGGAGGTATACCATGGCAGGCTTATTAAAGGATAAAACAATTGTTGTAATGGGCGTGGCAAATGAGAGAAGTATCGCGTGGGGAATTACGAAGTCGCTCCACCGTGAAGGAGCAAACTTGATTTTCACGAACAGGCAAGAGCGTTCCAAGAAAAAATTAGAGAAACTACTGGAAAAACACGATATCCCTGCTAAGCTAATGCTTTCGCTTGATGCAGCGAGTGATGAAAGTATTCAAGACGCATTTCAGGAAATAAAAGATAAGGTTGGGGTTATTCATGGGGTTGTCCACTCTGTTGCATTTGCTAAGCGGGAAGAACTGCAAGGCGAATATGCAGATACATCCCGTGACGGTTATTTACTTGCTCACGAGATTAGTGCGTATTCGTTAGTAGCTATTACAAAGGCTGCAAAAGAATTAATGACAGAAGGCGGAAGTATCATTACCCAAACATATCTCGGCGCCGAGCGGGTCATCCCGAATTATAATATTATGGGTGTCGCTAAAGCATCTCTGGAAGCAAGTGTACGTTATTTAGCTGAAGATATGGGGAAATATGATATTCGTGTGAATGCAATTTCTTCAGGCCCAATTCGTACTGTATCAGCTAAAGGTGTATCTGGATTTAACGAAAAAGCAAATGTCATTGTAGAAAAAGCACCACTTCGCCGTAATATTGATCAAGATCAGGTGGGAGACGCATCAATGTTCTTCTTGAGTGATCTTTCAAGAGGAGTAACAGGAGAAATTTTACACGTGGATTCCGGTTTCCATATCATTGGCGGCTAACTAAATTGACAAATGAGACGCTCTTATGCACACATGCTAAGCAGCGTCTTTCTTCTACTTCTTAATCTATTCAGACCTGTGCAAAGGAGAACGTACAATGATGGAATGGTTTTTAACAGTCGGGGGAGAAAAATTTAATCTTTTTGGACCGAGTCATCTCGTTATGCTGTTTTTATATGTAGTCGGTGCATTTTTGCTTTTATTTTTACATAAAAAGATTCTCTCCAATCATCGGTTATTCCAAACGATTCGCTGGACATTCTTCACACTCTTACTAGCGTGTGAGATTACGTATCAAACTTGGGCAGCAATCAATGGAATTTGGGTGCATAATTTACCTTTTCACCTATGCGGGATTGCCGGGTTAGTCGGTGCAGCGGCTTTATTTACGCTAAATAAGAAGCTGATGGTGATTACTTTCTACATCGCACTCATACCAGCTCTTTTAGCGTTACTTACACCGGATCTGCCATATGACTTTCCTAATTTCAGGTATTTTAAATTTTTCATTCATCATATTACGATTTCGTTAACAGCTATTTTTGTCGCCATTATCGCCAGTGAATCAAAAGCAATCACATTTAAAGGTATGCTTGAGACGTATCTCTATTTAGTCATCTACGCATTTCTTGTTGGACTCGTCATCAATCCATGGTTGAATGCCAATTACCTGTTTTTGTCTCATCCACCAGTATCCGCCACTCCACTGGACTGGTTCGGAACTGGTATTTGGTATCGGCTAAACTTAGGAGTTGTTTGCTTCATCGTATTCTTTCTCCAATTCCTCAGCTACCGCCCACTGCAGCGAAAATGGTAAGAAATAAAAGATTTCCGGTACACCTCTTGGAGGCATTCGGGAATTTTTCTATAGATAAAACCATCGTTCTCTTAATGCTAATAGTACTGCATTCGTTCGATCTTTTACCCTAAGCTTACTTAATATAGAAGTAATATGATTCTTCACTGTCTTATCGGAAATATTTAAGTTCATGGCAATCTCTTCATTTTGGCATCCTTGTATAAGTTCCCCTAGTACTTCCCATTCTCTCCGGGTCAACAACCCAATCGGCCGTTGAACATCTCCTTCAGCAATTTGCCTATACTTTTCAAACAGTACCGATGCAATAAGTGGATGAATATAGGTCTTGCCTTTCTGTATGTATTCAATACCTTGCACAAATTCTTGAACACTCATACCAACACTGAAAAAACCAACTAAATCATAATGAATGTAATTGTTAAAAACCTTCATTTCTGAATCAGGCAAAATAATCGCTATCTTTGTATTGGTAAAACGATAAAATCGAGTCACCTCTTGCAAGGAGATATAAGCTTCCATATCAAGGATGACAAGGTCACTATCTCGTGGCGCTTCAAACAAATCATCTATAAATGCAGCATTATATACATATATGTCATCATCTTGCAGGTGTTCCTTCACCATTTCTATAACGGTTTCTTTATGAACTTCTGATCCTATCACAAATGATATCATATTCATTTTTTCCAGCTCCTAGTTTTGTGCTAACCGTGTTCATTCTTTGCAAACTTATTCAAATTAAGAATGAATCAATAACTTAATGAATTTCATAATACGTATTTAATGCTTCACCTTCACCATATGTAGTTGAGTTGGTTCGTTCCCAACTACATATGGTGATGGAATAGCCGACTTTGGTAATTATGAAATTCATTCAACTCCCAAATTTATTGCAGATTTATCCGGGAAGAGATATTCCTCTCTTCTAACCAATCATTTTATCCTAGTTCTATTTTATCATAAATAGACATAATTTTATAATATTAATCCAATTTATCCACAAAAACTCCCTTTAAGCTGAGCTTTACTCAACTTAAAAGGAGTTTGGTAAAAAATTATATTATATTATGCAACTTTCCAATCAAGAATATCTATTTCAAGCGGGATATTATTTGCTCTCACCTTCCTTGCAGCCCTAAAGAATACTACAATAATCAGTGCAGCCCCGACGTATCCGCCAAGAAAAGGATATTATCAGTATTATATCATTCTGACATATAGTTGAGAACTGTATTACAATAGGTGAATGAATTGTGTTTTTGCTCGGGAAAAGGGGTATTGAAAGAGATAAGCTAGAAAATAAGGTGATTGCACATGACAAAAAAACAGGCATTTTATAAGAAAAAACGGAACTTGATTCTATTCCTAATCATCGTTCTATATATAGGAACGATATTTTTTCATCAGGTGAAAGAGCTGCCGGAGGACGTATCTTACTTTGGTGATGAATACTGGTTAATGGAGGATGAGATAACATTTCTTTACGACCTTACTTACCAAAAACAGGGGGAAGAAATCCATGAACAGGAGATTTTCGACACGGCTTTACAAATGATTGAAGAAGCAGAAGATTTTCTCGTTATCGACATGTTCATGGTAAATGACTTCTCAGATGAAGCTAGAGACTTTCCCGAATTAAGCAGTCTCTTTATAGAAAAGATAAGAGATCAGCTAAAAAAACATCCAGATTTGCAGGTCGTACTTATTACCGATGAGATTAATCGCAGTTATAATTCCCATCAAGCATTGCAGATCGATCGTCTTGCAGAGGATAGGGTAGAAATCATATATACGGATCTAACAAAATTACGTGATTCAAATGTATTATATTCCGGGATATGGCGGATATTTTTCCAGTGGTTTGGTCAGGAAGGAAATGGATGGCTGCCAAATCCCTTTGGTGAAACTTCTCCCAAAGTGACGTTTCGTTCTTATTTACAATTACTGAACATTAAAGCCAATCACCGGAAAGCGATTATAACAGAGGACCATGGGCTCATTCTCTCCGCGAACGCCCATGATTCAAGCGCCTTTCATTCTAACGTAGCTGTTCAAGTAACTGGCCCGATTATAAAAAATATGGTTGAAACGGAACGAGCAGTGGCAAAGTTTTCTGGTGGTGACCTTAATGCTTTCCCAAGCGAGGAAAAATTAAATGCTTACTTTTCACAGGAGGCGCCCCAAGAAGAGCGAACAATCCGAGCACGCATTTTGACAGAGAAACAAATTGAAACCGACTTTCTTGGTGCAATGGAACAACTGGAAGCAGACGACGAAATTTGGATTGGTATGTTTTATCTTTCTGATCATACGGTAATTACCAGTCTACTTGATGCTGCTGAGCGCGGAGTCGATGTTCATCTCATTCTTGATCCGAATGAAAATGCATTCGGATCAGAAAAGATTGGCCTGCCAAATATCCCAGTTGCTCAAGGTTTGATTGATGATTCAGCCGGCAGAATAGAAATCAAATGGTATCAAACAAATGAAGAACAATACCATTCCAAGATCGCCTATTTAAAAGGTCATGAAGAAAGCTATGTAACTGCGGGATCAACAAACTTCACCTCCCGCAACTTGGATAATTATAATTTGGAAAACAATATTGCTGTCACCGCACCAAACGATAGTACATTCATCCAAGACATCGACACTTACTTTAAACGACTATGGAATAACGAAGACGCAATCTTCACCATTCCACACAGCAAGGAAGAAGATGCCCTCACCCCAATAAAATCCGTCCTTTACTGGACACAAAAACTACTTCGCTTTACAACATATTAATCAATCGGAACGCGGGGTCAGAGCATTTGTCCCACTTCAACTGGGACAAATGCTCTGACCCCGCGTCCCTTACTTTCATATTCTAATCTAAGAGGAGGAGTTATTATGCGTGATAACAATAGGCGCGGAAAATGTATATTCCCGGGATATCGTTGGTGTGGTCCCAGTTGCAGTGGCCCTGGGTATCCGACCAACCCCGTAGATGCATGCTGTATGCATCATGATCTTTGCTTGCAGCGTGGTGCTGACCGGAGATATTGCGATCAGATATTCATGGAATGCCTGCAGCCCTATTTATATGGGCAACTCCCGCATAACCGTCATGCGAGGATCATGTACCATGCAATTCGCATTAAAAGTAAATTTGGTTTTTAATCTTTTAGAGACTTAAGCTCTACCTTACAGTTTCTTTTCATCAGAGTCGATACATCGTAAAAGCCTAACTCATCATACAACCGTTTAGCTGAATTACCCGAATAAACATTCAACTGTACATGTTTCATCCCTTTTTTTCATATCTTCTAACTCAAATTCCAGTGAACGCTTCATACCTAGTTGTCGAAGTTCTGGTTTCACATATAACTCCACCAGCATTCCCTGCATTACTTCAAATCTATATTATAAACAACACAAACACCGAGCGACCCTTTCATTACTTTATTTTCTATAAAGACAAGATAATATCCTTCGTTTGCTAGAAATTGTGACATCAGCTCAGATGCCTTGATTATATTTCCTTCTCTATATCCGACTGTCGCCTCTTACATGACAGCTAGGGAGTAGCGGAAATCTACCAGCACTTAACAATGTATGGGATGTATCAACAACCGTTTAAAGGAGTGGACAAACAAATCCACACCTTAATAGAAAAAAATTGCTGGAAAACTGTGGATATAGAAGCACAGGAATTGAGAAAGCAATAGGACGGACCGAACATTCCAATCTTTATCTTTCCGTCCGATCGGAGTAATACCGAAATCAATGGAAAATCCGGTCTTTCCTTTCATGATAAGCTATTTCTATTTATTTCCGGGGAAACCTCACTAACTGAAATTAAAGCACTACTGACCCACGAATACTATCATGTTTGCCGCCTGCTGTAACCGTCAAGTAGAATTAAGCAGTTTTTCACAATTAACACTCAACAGGTTTCCCCAATTAAGATTCAACACCTGTTTCTTGAAACAAAGCACGTCTGTACTTCATTCTGATGCTGTCTTGGTT
>NZ_JAKGBW010000072.1 GCF_021556485.1 Oceanobacillus alkalisoli
GTCGATCACGACGCTTGAGACTTCCCGCTCTGAGAGGTCAGCGCTTCCGCAGTATGTACCGCCGCAGGCGGCGGCAATTTTCTGTAAAGACATATTTTTCATAAGTCAGAAAATCCTTTCTTTTTTCTCAATCTGCTTTACCTTATCTTCATCAGAACGCTCCGGTTCCGGAGTCTGAGACTATTGATACCGCGCTTCCAGCGATTTGCGGATGATCAGCTCGCACAGATCTCCGTATTCGATGCCGACGGCCCTGGCTTCCTTCGGCAGCAGGCTTGCGGCTGTCATGC
>NZ_JAKGBW010000012.1 GCF_021556485.1 Oceanobacillus alkalisoli
CTTCGAGTGAGTAAGATCCCTCAGAGACGATGAGGTTGATAGGTTCGAGGTAGAAGCATGGTGACATGTGGAGCTGACGAATACTAATCGATCGAGGACTTAACTAACTTCTATATTTTGATGTCGTAACCTACTCTTATTTAGTTTTCAGGGTACAAGTTTAAAAAAGACTTGCATTTTCTGAAGAAAATGCATATAATATAACTTGTCTTTAAAAATTACATACTTTCATGTCTGGTAATGAAGGCGGAAAGGTCACACCTGTTCCCATACCGAACACAGCAGTTAAGCTTTCCAGCGCCGATGGTAGTTGAGACCTTGTCTCTGCGAGAGTAGGACGTTGCCAGGCATATTAAAAGACAGATTATCATAAAATGATAGTCTGTCTTTTTGTTTTGTTTATTTTTTAGTAACGTTTACGTATATTGTTTATTAGGGAACAGGGTTCCATATAAAGGATAATATATAGAAAAGAGGAAAAGAAAATGGAAGTACTTATAGAGGAAATTATGGGGGATCATTTCTATGTAATTGTAACGAGGCTGTTAGTTGCCTTATTATTATCTGGAATAATCGGATTTGAACGAGAGTGGAATAATCACTCCGCAGGTTTTCGGACACATATATTAGTAGGTGTCGGTGCTAGTCTGATGATGCTTTTATCGATATTTGGTTTTCTTGAGTTTCTCGAGCATTATGATAATGTACGGTTTGACCCGGCCCGCATTCCTTCTTATGTAATAAGCGGAATTGGATTTCTTGGCGCTGGAACAATTATTGTCTACGGGGGAACGATTCGCGGACTTACAACAGCTGCTTCTATATGGGCGGTAGCTGGTGTCGGGCTTGTGGTAGGTGCAGGAATGTATGGTCCTGCTATTGTTGCAACATTAATCATTTTAATTAGTTTAGTTGTATTGAATAATCTTGAAAAACTGCTCCCTTCGCAACGAAAATACACAAGGATTGAAATGGTTGTCGAGCAAAAAATAAAAGTACACAAGCTTGTTGAAATAGCAGAAATGTATGATGTGAATATTATTGCAGTGGAAGTGGAAAAAATGGAAAGAGATCTCAGAAAGATTTATTTCAAGATGAAAGGTATGGGAGGAAATCAGTTGCTTGTATTATTTGAAGAAATGTCTAAATTAGATGGTGTTAATAATATCAATCAACTGGAAAAGTGAGACATACAGTGCAAGGGGCAAGGTTAAAGGAGGAGTTATTCCACCTTTAACTTATGCTTATTATTTTAAATCTCTCTCTTTCCGTTTATTTCCTTGAAAAATGTCTAGAATAGAATATTGGATATTACTTTTCAACAGTTCTATTTTGGCGTATAATTAATTTATAGTCAAAGATAGTCAAAGTCAATGTCATTTCCTTTTGTTCCGGCATAGCAAGAAATGAGTGATATGTAAGGAGAGGGGGAATTCTTAACAATGAGCAATATTTCAGATATTATTGAAGCGTATCTAAAGAAAGTACTTCATTCCACAGGTAAAAATGCAATTGAAATTAAGCGGAGTGAAATTGCAGACCAGTTTGAATGTGTACCTTCACAGATTAATTATGTGATTAACACGAGATTTACGACAGAAAAAGGGTATATAGTGGAAAGTAAGCGTGGTGGTGGGGGATATATCCGGATCATTCGTGTAAAGCACGAAGATAAGGCAGAGTTGATTGATGGTATTATTAAAATGATTAATCCAAGTATTTCGCAGCAGGCAGCAGTTCATGTGCTGGAACGTTTACGGGATGAAGAAATCATTACGAATCGGGAAGAAAAACTGATTTATAGTGCGATTGAACGAACGACATTACCATTTCAGCTGCCAGAACGAGACGAGATTCGGGCACGTATTTTAACTGCGATGCTTCATACTTTGAAATACTATAATTAACCCTATTATGGGCAGGAGGAGGAAGATGCGTGTGGAATGTCAAGAGTGTCAAAAACGGCCAGCTACAGTTTATTTTAAACATGTAATAAATGGGGAGAAAAAAGAAGTTCGCGTGTGTGAAGTTTGTGCCCAAGAAAAAGGCTATATGCAATCTCAAGATCAGGGATCTTCTCTCCACGATTTACTTACAGGAATATTTAACTTTGATACGTATCCATTCGGAACTCAAGTGTCCGACAAAAAACAAATTAAAGAGCTTCAATGCCCGAATTGTAAATTGACTTTTTCGGCCTTTAAGGAAATCGGAAAATTTGGCTGCGCCACTTGTTATGAAACTTTTTCAGAACGTTTAAGTCCTATACTACGACGGGTTCATGCAGGGAATACAGCCCATGCTGGTAAAATACCAAAACGCACAGGTGGAAATATACAAAAAAAACGTCAATTAGAGGAATATCGTATCCAAATGAAGAAGTTAATAGAGGAAGAAGCTTTTGAAGAAGCCGCGATTCTCCGAGATAAAATAAAAGCATTGGAAACACAGGGATCAGCTAAGAGGGGGGAAAGCGAAGGATGACATTAGAGCATTTTCTAAACGAAGCGATAAGTCCTTGGATGCGAAAAGAGGGTACCGATAGCGATATTGTTTTAAGCAGCCGGATTCGTTTAGCTCGGAACTTCGCTAATGTTATGTATCCTATCCTAGGGAAAGAAGATGAATTAAAAAAGGTTCATGATTTCATGAAAGATACGTATAATAAAACGTCCTTTCAGGATTATACGGATTTCCACTTTATCTCGACAAAGAATTTATCAGAAATAGAGAATCAGATTTTAATTGAGAAGCATCTCGTCAGTCCTAGCCTAACCAGATATCCACAGTCAGCAGCACTTATTTCTAAAAATGAGCAGGTCTCCATTATGATCAATGAAGAAGATCATTTGAGGATCCAACTTTATTTCCCTGGATATCAACTTGCCGATGGTCTGAAACAAGCTTCACAGCTGGATGATTGGATAGAGGGGAAAGTTGACTATGCGTTCGATGAGAAGTTTGGATATCTCACGAGCTGTCCAACGAATGTGGGAACAGGAATGCGCGCGTCCGTGATGATGCACTTGCCGGCCCTGGTGATCACGAAGCAGATGAGCCGGATGATCCCTGCGATTAATCAGTTCGGGTTGGTCGTGCGTGGAATATACGGGGAAGGCAGTGAATCACTAGGTAATATTTTCCAGATTTCGAATCAGATCACCCTCGGGAAATCAGAGAAAGATATAGTCTTTGATTTAGCCAGTGTCGTGAAGCAGCTGATTGAGCAAGAACGGCTTGCCCGGAGCTATATTACCGAGCAACTAGGAATCAGTCTGGAGGATCGTATTTTCAGGTCTTATGGAACGATGAAGAATGCCCGAATCATTGAATCGAAGGAAGCCGCTAAATGCATTTCTAACGTGCGTTTAGGTATAGACTTAGGTATTATTGAAAATATATCTAAAAATATATTAAATGAATTAATGACTCTAACACAACCAGGATTCTTACAATATTATGCTAACAGACGCTTAACACCGCGAGAGCGCGATGTATTTCGTGCTTCGCTCATCAGAGAAAGACTTGAATTAGAGAAATAGGAGGGATGCCAGATGATGTTTGGAAGATTTACAGAAAGGGCGCAAAAGGTGCTTGCACTGTCACAAGAAGAGGCAGTACGTCTCGGACATAATAACATTGGAACAGAGCATATTTTGCTCGGGCTTGTTCGCGAAGGCGAGGGGATTGCGGCGAAGGCTCTGCAATCATTAGGAGTACAAGTTGAAAAAATTCAAGAAGAAGTGGAGAAATTAATTGGAGTAGGTAAACAGCCGATGCAATCGATTCACTACACTCCACGAGCAAAAAAAGTTGTGGAACTATCACAGGATGAAGCGCGCAAGCTTGGCCATTCCTATGTAGGGACGGAACATATTTTACTCGGCCTTATCCGGGAAGGAGAAGGCGTTGCAGCCCGGGTTCTTAATAACCTTGGAATAAGCCTAAATAAAGCCCGTCAGCAAGTTTTAAAACTATTAGGCAGTAATGAGTCTCAAGCAGGCAGAAGAGGGCGTGGCGGCCAGCAATCAAACGCGAGCACCCCGACGCTCGATTCCCTTGCAAGAGATTTAACGGTAAGTGCAAGGGAAGGTAAAATTGACCCGGTTATTGGTCGTTCCAAAGAAATTGAACGTGTCATACAAGTATTAAGTCGCCGGACGAAAAATAACCCTGTATTAATTGGGGAACCGGGTGTTGGTAAAACAGCAGTGGCAGAAGGACTTGCCCAGCAAATTATTGATAATGAAGTACCGGAAACCCTCCGTGATAAACGCGTGATGACGCTTGATATGGGGACGGTCGTTGCAGGGACGAAATATCGTGGAGAGTTTGAGGACCGTTTAAAAAAGGTCATGGAAGAAATTCGCCAAGCTGGGAATGTTATTCTATTTATTGATGAATTGCATACATTAATTGGTGCAGGGGGCGCAGAAGGTGCAATTGACGCATCGAATATTTTAAAGCCATCCCTTTCCCGCGGAGAAATCCAGTGTATTGGAGCGACGACGCTGGATGAGTACCGGAAATATATTGAAAAAGATGCAGCACTTGAACGTCGTTTCCAGCCGATTCAAGTGGATGAGCCATCTGTTGAAGAAACGATTCTTATTTTAAAAGGTTTGCGTGACCGCTATGAGGCCCATCATCGTGTAACCATTACCGATGAAGCGATTGAAGCGAGTGCGACACTATCGGATCGCTATATTACAGAACGATTCCTGCCGGATAAGGCAATCGACTTAATTGATGAGGCTGGTTCTAAAGTTCGTCTTCGTTCCTACACGATTCCGCCGAACTTAAAAGAACTGGAACAGAAATTAGCAGACGTCAGGAAAGAAAAGGACGCGGCTGTTCAAAGTCAGGAATTTGAAAAAGCAGCATCTTTACGTGATACAGAACAGCGATATCGTGAAGAACTCGAGAAAACGAAAAATGAATGGAAAGAGAAGCAAGGTCAAATGGACTCGGAAGTAACCATTGAAGATATTGCGAGTGTCGTATCGATTTGGACTGGTGTACCGGTAGCTAAGCTTACGAAAGATGAAACGCAGCGTCTTCTTAATATGGAAGAAATTCTCCATAATCGTGTAATCGGCCAAGAAGAAGCAGTGAAAGCTATATCGACTGCTATTCGTAGAGCCCGCTCAGGACTGAAAGATCCGAAGCGTCCAATTGGTTCGTTTATCTTCTTAGGCCCTACAGGGGTCGGTAAAACAGAGCTTGCAAGAGCCCTTGCTGAAGTGATGTTTGCAGATGAAGACGCGATGATTCGCGTTGATATGTCGGAGTACATGGAAAGACATTCTACAGCACGATTAGTCGGATCCCCTCCAGGGTACGTCGGCTATGAAGAAGGCGGCCAATTAACGGAAAAAGTCCGCAGAAAACCATATTCTGTTGTTCTTTTGGATGAAGTGGAAAAAGCCCACCCGGAAGTCTTTAACATCCTGCTTCAAGTGCTGGAAGATGGGCGTTTAACAGACTCCAAAGGTAGAACCGTTGATTTCCGTAATACAGTCATCATTATGACTTCAAACGTTGGTGCAAGTGAGTTGCGTCGTAATAAATTTGTCGGTTTCAATGTTGCAGACGAAAGCCAGCAACACGCCGATATGAAATCAAAAGTAATGGACGCACTTAAGAAAGCCTTCCGTCCAGAGTTCTTAAACCGGATTGATGAAACGATTGTTTTCCATTCTTTAGAGAAGAAGCATATGAAAGACATTGTTGTGCTTATGTTAGAAGAACTGAAAGAAAGATTGGAAGAACAAGAAATCGAACTATCACTGACAGATAAAGCAATCGAGAAAATTGCTAACGAAGGATTCGACCCGGAATATGGAGCAAGACCTCTAAGACGCTCCATTCAGCAAAATATCGAAAACATGTTATCTGAGGAATTACTGAAAGGAACGGTCGAAAAAGGCAAGTCCGTGAAAATCGGCCTAAACAACAAAGGTGAATTCATCATTTTAAAATAAAGCAGTAGCACCAGTCAGATAAAAGCTAGAAGAGTCACCTCTTCTAGCTTTTACTGCACTTAAGCTTAAAAGTAAAAGCTTGGAAAATATGCTTTCTATCCCAGTGTGTGGCATAATTTAGGAAAAAGTTGAGAAATTGAAACTACTATGTAACCTATGAAAAGTAATAATCGTATACAATAGAAGAAGGGATCGAATGAGTTTGGCTAAACGCAAGAATACATTTGTCTGCCAAGACTGTGGTTATGAATCTCCGAAATGGATGGGGAAATGCCCCGGCTGCGGAAACTGGAACACAATGGTCGAAGAAGTACAGGCTGGAGGCAGCGGCGGCAGGCATGTTACAACCGGTAAGCGGACGGTTAGTAAACCAGAACCGATTACCCAACTTGAATCACAAAAAGAACCACGAATTACAACTGAAATGCGAGAATTCAACCGTGTGCTCGGCGGTGGAATTGTTCCGGGCTCCCTCGTGTTAATCGGTGGGGACCCAGGGATAGGGAAATCGACGTTGTTATTGCAAATATCAGCCCAGATCGCTAAGAAAAAAATGCGTGTCCTTTATATCTCCGGGGAAGAATCAACGAGGCAAACGAAACTTCGGGCAGACCGTCTAGGTGTGCAAGAAGCAGAATTATACGTATTAAGTGAGACCAATTTATATGATATAGGTCAACAGATTGAAAAGTTGAAGCCAGAACTTGTTATTGTGGATTCGATTCAAACGATCTACCGGGAAGAAGTAACGAGTGCACCGGGAAGCGTATCCCAAGTACGGGAAAGCACTGGGGAACTCATGCGGATTGCGAAGACAAATCATATTTCTGTTTTTATCGTTGGACATGTAACGAAGGAAGGGGCAATCGCTGGGCCAAGACTTTTGGAACATATGGTAGATACAGTGTTGTATTTTGAAGGGGAACGACATCATACATACCGGATTTTACGCAGTGTGAAAAACCGTTTTGGTAGTACACATGAAATGGGAATTTTTGAGATGCGTGAAGAAGGTTTACGTGAAGTCGTGAACGCTTCGGAAATATTTCTGGAAGAGCGAAAAACTGGCACAGCAGGCTCTACAGTAGTTGCATCAATGGAAGGAACGCGGCCGATTCTAGTAGAAATTCAAGCACTCATTGCTCCGTCAAGCTTTGGAAACCCGCGTAGAATGGCTACTGGCATTGATTCGAATCGTGTTCCGCTGCTCATGGCTGTTTTGGAGAAGCGGGTTGGTTTCATGTTGCAGAATCAGGATGCTTATTTGAAAGTGGCTGGCGGAGTGAAGTTGGATGAGCCCGCAATTGATCTGGCAATTGCCATTAGCATTGCATCCAGCTTCCGGGACCAGCCGACAGAACCAAAGGATATTTTCATCGGTGAGGTTGGACTGACTGGAGAAATCAGAAGGGTCTCCCGGATTGAACAACGTGTACAGGAAGCAGCTAAGCTTGGTTTCGAGCGGGTAATTTGCCCGCAACATAATTTGGATGGTTGGACGATTCCGAAAGATATTCAAGTAGTTGGTGTTTCCACCATTCAAGAAGCATTAGAAATAGGACTTGCAAGATGAATTTAACGCTTTTAGTGAAAAAATGAGCTTATCTCTCCTATCCGTAGGGTTATAAAAGAAAAATAAAGGTAATAATAAGCATAAGGAGGTGAGAAAATGTTAAAAAAAGTTGTTCATATCTTTTTTATTGTCCTTGGTGGAACGATTGGTTACCTGTATATCCCCATGATTATTAATTTATTAAATATAGATATGAACTGGCTGACAAACCCATATCTTGGCATGACATTAGGTGCAATTATTTTATTTTTACTCTCTTCATTTTTTGTGGATCACGTCGTAAACTTTTTCAAATGGATAGAAGATACCCTTATTAAACTGCCGGCAATGGACTTATTATTTGGTAGCTTAGGAATGATTGTCGGACTTGTCATAGCCTATCTCGTTACGATGCCACTTCAGGATATCAATATCCAAGTATTCTCACAAGTACTGCCGATTTTTATTACGATAATTCTTGGCTATTTAGGTTTCCGTGTTGGCTTCAGGCGCCGGGAGGAATTTTCGAGTTTACTGCGGACAGGGAAAAAGGATAAACTGAAAGAAACTACTGATCAAGGTGATGCAGATTCAGAAGATGAAATGCCGAAACCGAAAATACTTGATACAAGTGTTATAATAGACGGTAGAATTGCTGATATTTGCAGTACAGGGTTTTTGGAAGGGACATTAGTAATCCCTCAATTTGTATTAGGAGAGCTGCAGCACATTGCGGATTCCTCGGATGCGTTGAAGCGTAATCGCGGGCGGCGCGGACTTGATGTGCTGAATCGTATTCAAAAAGAATTACCGATTACAGTAGAGATCTATGAAGGTGATTTTGAAGAGATCGCTGAAGTGGACAGCAAGCTGATTAAACTCGCTAAAGTGACGGATGGAATTGTGGTAACGAATGATTTCAACTTGAATAAAGTGTGTGATCTGCAGCGTGTTCCTGTGCTTAATATTAATGATCTTGCAAATGCAGTCAAACCGGTCGTCCTACCAGGAGAAGAACTGGTCGTCCAAGTAATCAAGGACGGGAAAGAACAGCGCCAGGGAATCGCCTATTTGGATGATGGAACAATGATTGTTGTCGAAGAAGGCCGTGACTATATCGGAAAAACAATTGAGGTCATTATTACAAGTGTCTTGCAGACTTCTGCAGGCAGAATGATCTTCGCCAAACCAAAAACACTTGAAAAAGCACTGTAAAAAAGGTATAACTTATTAAGGATAATGCTTGAAAAGTGATGACATCTATATTGTTATCACTTTTCAAGTGCGTTACGGTACATAATTTTCAAAAAGAGAGGGGAAACATCATGACGAATGAGGTTCGGGTACGTTATGCACCAAGTCCAACAGGTCATTTGCATATTGGTAACGCAAGAACAGCGCTGTTTAACTATCTGTACGCGAAACATTATAATGGAAAATTTATTATTCGGACGGAAGATACCGACGAAAAGAGAAATGTGGAAGGTGGCGAAGAGAGTCAGCTCCGCTATTTGAAATGGTTAGGTATCGAATGGGAAGAAGGCCCGGATGTGGGCGGAGAGTACGGACCATACCGCCAGACCGAGCGTCTTGATTTATATGGGAAATATGTGGACGAGCTCTTGGAGCGCGGACTTGCGTATAAATGCTATATGACAGAAGAAGAACTGGAACAAGAGCGGGAGGAGCAGCGCGCGAAAGGTCAGGTGCCGAAGTATTCTGGTGCCCACCGTAACCTGACGGAAGAGCAAATTGCGGCATTTGAAACAGAAGGCAGACTTCCAAGTATTCGTTTCCGTGTGCCTGACAATGAAACCTATACATTCCATGACCTTGTGCGTGGTGATATTACATTTGAATCCAGTGATTTTGGTGACTGGGTCATCGTGAAAAAGAACGGGATTCCAACCTATAACTTTGCAGTTGCAATAGATGATCATTTAATGAAAATCACGCATGTGCTTCGCGGAGAAGAGCATATTTCCAATACACCGAAACAAATGATGGTTTTTAATGCTTTTGATTGGGAAGTGCCGACATATGGCCATATGACACTTATTTTAAATGAGAACCGGAAGAAGTTGAGTAAGCGAGATGAACATATTTTACAATTCATCGAGCAATATCGCAATCTCGGTTACCTGCCAGAAGCGATGTTCAATTTCATTAGTTTACTTGGCTGGTCTCCTGTTGGAGAAGAAGAGATTTTCGATAAGGAAACGTTAATTGATATCTTTGATCCGGACAGATTATCGACTTCTCCAGCTATTTTCGACCAACAAAAGTTAAAGTGGATGAACGGTGAATACGTTAAGAATGTCGATCTTGAAAAAGTAATCGACCTTACCATGCCGCATTTAATTGCTGCTGGAAAACTGCCGGAAAACATGGGTGAAGATAAACGCAAGTGGGCGGAAAATGTAATTGCCCTTTATCAGGAACAATTGAGTTATGGTGAAGAAATTGTCGAACTGACCGAATTGTTCTTTACAGAAGAAATAAATTATAACGAAGATGCAATTAAAGTACTTGAAGAAGAACAGGTTCCAGAAGTTCTTCAAAGCTTTAGAGATAAGTTGAACACACTTGAATCTTTTACCGCTGACGAAATTAAAGCCCAAACGAAAGCTACACAGAAAGAAACCGGTCATAAAGGGAAAAAGCTATTTATGCCGATTCGTGTCGCAACAACTGGTCAAACCCATGGCCCGGAATTGCCGCAAGCAATCGCGCTGCTTGGCAAAGAAATCGTCATGATTCGTCTGGACAGAGTTCTTCGGGGAAAACATGTGAATTAATTGCAGAGCTTTCTAGTTCACAAATTCGGGAAACTGTAATATAGTAATAGTAAATATTTGAACGTTGAAGAGGAAGAGTAGGACTTTCTTCGTTTATCCAGAGAGAATCACCTTGGCTGCGAGTGATTTTAAATGAAACTTCCGAAGTGCCCCTCAGAGTCTATTATGGAAATATAGTACATAATAGCGGAACTCTACCGTTAACAAGAGTCCAAGTTGGAAGGAAGCAATTTCTTCAAACAGAGTGGAACCGCGCATCAAGCGTCTCTGTCCTCATGCAGAGACGCTTTTTTTATGTTGATTAACTCGATTTGTGAACTTGGGTTTAAGGAAGCCATTAAAATGAAAGGTGGTATGACGGTGGGTATATTTAAGCGGATGAAAGAGGATATGGAAGTTGTGTTTGACCAAGACCCCGCCGCGCGAACTTATTTTGAAGTTTTTCTAACCTATTCCGGTCTTCACGCCGTATGGTTTCACCGGATTGCCCATGCGTTTTATAACAGAAGATTGTTCTTCTTTGCACGTGCGATTTCGCAAATCAGCAGATTCCTGACAGGGATCGAAATCCATCCCGGGGCAAAAATCGGCAGACGCCTATTTATTGACCATGGAATGGGAGTCGTCATTGGCGAGACGTGTGAAATTGCCGATAACGTAACGATTTACCAAGGAGTCACGCTTGGAGGAACTGGTAAAGAAAAAGGAAAGCGTCATCCGACAGTAAAGAAAAATGCCCTCATATCCACAGGGGCAAAGGTTCTTGGTAATATTACGATTGGAGAGAACGCGAAAATCGGGGGCGGTTCCGTCGTTTTAAAAGACGTTCCTGATAACTCCACTGTAGTTGGAATCCCTGGCAAAGTGATCATCCAAGACGGAATACGCGTAAAAGACCTGGATCATCATAAGCTTCCGGATCCGGTTGCTGATCGGATCAATGAGATACAAAGCCAAATTGATATACTGCAAGCAGAAATTGAAAAGCTGAAGAAGGGGAGTCATTTCCAACATGTCGATTAAATTATTTAATACGTTAACGCGAGAGAAAGAAAATTTTAAACCAATAGAATCAGGGAAGCTGAAGATGTATGTATGCGGCCCAACCGTTTATAACTATATTCATATCGGGAATGCCCGACCTGCGATTGTATTTGATACGGTAAGACGCTATTTTGAATATAAAGGTTATGAAGTTGATTATGTCCTTAATTTTACTGATGTCGATGATAAGATTATTCAAGCGGCAGAAGAAAGTGGCGAAGATGTTCGGACACTTGCAGACCGGTTCATTGATGCATATTTAGCCGACGTGCAAGCTTTAGGTGTTAAAAGAGCAACCTACCACCCGCGCGTAACCGAAACAATGGATGAAATCATTGATTTTATCCAAGGCTTAGTTGATAAAGGTTACGCTTATGAAGTGGAAGGTGACGTCTATTTCAAACCACGTTCCTTTGAAGGGTACGGAAAGCTTTCACAGCAGTCGATTGATGAGCTGAGAGTAGGTGCAAGGATTCAGGTCGGAGAAAAGAAAGATGACCCACTTGATTTTGCGCTTTGGAAACGAGCGAAGGACGGAGAAGTTGCTTGGGACTCACCATGGGGCGATGGCAGACCCGGCTGGCACATCGAATGCTCGGCTATGGCGAAGAAGTACCTTGGTGAAACGATTGATATCCACGCAGGCGGTCAGGATTTGACGTTCCCGCACCATGAAAATGAAATAGCTCAATCGGAATCAATGAACGACCAGCCGTTTGCGAATTATTGGATGCATAATGGCTATATCAATATCGATAATGAAAAAATGTCGAAATCCCTCGGAAACTTTGTTTTGACAAAAGATTTAATCGATCAGCATGACCCTCAAGTTCTGCGTTTCTTTATGCTGAGTGTGCATTACCGCCATCCGATTAATTTCACAGAAGAATTACTGGATAGTGCAAAAATCAGTCTAGAACGAATTAAGACAGCTTATCATAATTTGGAGCATCGTAAACAAACAAGCATGAATCTCGTCGATAGCCAGGAGGAGTGGCTTGCTAAAATCAAGCAGTTCACCCTTGATTTTGAAAAGGAAATGGATGATGATTTTAATACGGCAAATGCGATTTCCGTATTGTTCGATCTTGCAAAAGAAGCGAATATCTACCTTGCCGAGGAACAAACTCATACATCCATACTGGAAGCATTCCAAGATACAATTGTTACGTTACTTGGAATACTTGGTATTGATTTGGAAGAAGAGCAGGAACTCTTGGATGAAGAGATCGAGGTGCTGATTGAAGAGCGAAATGAAGCAAGGAAAAATAAGGATTACCAACGTGCAGATGAAATACGAGATCTACTAAAAGATAAATCAATTATTTTAGAAGATACCGCGCAAGGAGTTCGCTGGAAAAGAGGCTAAGCATGGCACTTCAAGCAAAACAAATGAAAAGTTTAGCGCTTGCTTATATGGGTGATGCTGTTTATGAAGTATATGTCAGAGAACATTTACTCAAAACGGGTCAGGTCAAGCCAAATCAGCTACATCAAAAAGCTGTAAATTTTGTATCGGCAAAAGGCCAGGCCGCCGTACTGTTTCATTGGTTGGAAGCCGGACTGCTTTCCCCGGAAGAAGAGCGCATTGTCGCCCGGGGAAGAAATGCAAAGTCCGGCTCCATTCCTAAGAATAGCAGTGTTCAGACGTATCGCTATAGTACAGGCTTTGAAGCGTTATTAGGCTATCATTATATAGATGAAAATAAAGACCGGCTGTATGAACTAATGGAAGCTGCTGTAACATTCATTACAACAACAATGGAGGAAAGGAAGAACAACAATGAGCGATGAAATAATCATAGGGAAAAACCCCGTCATGGAGGCACTTTCCTCGGGGCGTTCGGTAAATAAAGTATTTGTTGCCGAGCAGTTGAATCCCAATACGGTAAAGAAATTAAAGCAGCTTGCAAAAGAGGCTGGAACAATCGTTCAGCACGTTCCGAAAGCGAAGCTTGATCATCTTTCCAATGGGAATCACCAAGGAATTGTTGCATATGTTGCATCTTATGCATATGGAAATTTGGAAGAACTTTTCGAACGAGCGGAACAAAGAGGGGAAGATCCTTTTTTTATTATTTTGGACGAGCTGGAAGATCCGCATAATCTAGGTTCTATTTTACGAACAGCAGACGCTACAGGTGTTCATGGGGTGATTATTCCGAAACGCCGCTCTGTTGGTCTCACAGCAACCGTCGCGAAAACGGCAGCAGGAGCTATTGAACATGTTCCGGTTGTTCGGGTAACGAATATTGCAGATACAATCGATGAATTAAAGGAAAGACAAGTTTGGGTCGTTGGTACAGAGGGTGAGGCAACAGAAGATTACCGTAGGCTGGATGGCACGATACCAATTGCAGTCGTCATTGGCAATGAAGGAAAAGGTATCTCACGACTCGTCCGGAAAAAGTGTGATTGGACGGTAAGTATCCCGATGTACGGCGAAGTTTCATCATTAAATGCTTCCGTTGCTTGCAGCTTATTGTTATATGAAGTTTATAGAAAGCGAAATCCGCTGGGTGAAAGCTGATGGATATATTATTAGTAGATGGTTACAACATCATTGGGGATTGGGAGGAATTGCAACGTCTGCGTGACGGGGATATGGCCGCGGCAAGGGATCTTCTCATTGAGCGTATGGCTGAGTACCAGGCATTTACGGGGATGAAGGTTATTATCGTTTTTGACGCCCACGAGGCGCCGGGTAAAGAGAGCAAGCTAAAACAGTTCAAGATAGAAGTTATCTATACGAAAGAAAATGAAACCGCTGATGAACGTATTGAACGGTTAATCAAAAAATTAAAAAACGTCAAGACACAAGTTTATGTAGCGACCAACGATTATACAGAGCAGCGCACGATTTTTGCTCAAGGGGCATTACGCATCTCCGCCCGTGAGCTGAAAGTCGATATTCGCGATATGGAGGAAGAAATTGATGAACGTTTGAAGGAACAGGAGAAAAAACAGCCTCAAACAAAAATCATCCTCGATCAAGATATTCTTGAGCGCTTTGAAAAAATGAGAAGAGGAGAAAATTGAGAAAATAGATTTTTTTCTCCTTTTTACGTTAAAATGCTTCAAGCTATATTGACGAAAGCACTTCTCCTGTATATAATAACGTTTACAGTTAGCTTATCATATGTGAACGGGGGTAATTCTTGGTGGAAGTCAAGCAACTAGACATGGAATATTCGGGCTTACATATGCTTGATGATGAAAAGCTTATTCATTTAGTTCATCAAGAAGATAAACATGCGCTAGATTTTCTAATCAACAAATACCGCAATTTTGTCCAAGGTAAAGCGCGGACATACTTCTTGATTGGAGCAGATCGTGAGGATATCGTTCAGGAAGGAATGATAGGTCTTTACAAAGCAATTCGTGACTATGACAAAGAGAAGCTTTCTTCTTTCAAAGCCTTTGCCGAATTATGTATTACGAGGCAAATAATTACCGCTATCAAAACAGCCACAAGGCAAAAACATACCCCGCTAAACTCCTATATTTCATTGGACAAGCCTATTTTTGACGAAGAATCAGATCGAACGCTAATCGATGTGATTGCAGGCTCAAGGTCCATAGATCCTGAAGAATTATTGGTGAATCAAGAGAAACTCGTAGACATGGAACTGAAGCTTTCAGAATTATTAAGCGGGTTCGAAAAGCAAGTACTTCACCTCTACCTCGATGGGTGTTCCTATCAAGAGATATCTACGAAGCTAGGACGACACCTCAAGTCGATTGATAATGCGCTGCAACGAGTAAAGAAAAAGCTCGAGCAACTGATTAAAGGAAATGAAATAAAGATTTAATAGAAAGATGCCGTTGACACAGAGCGAGGAAACGTGCTACATTATTAGTTGAAAAAATACCCTGTTAGTGGGATGATAAGATGAGTAGGAAGATAACTTTAGCATGTGCTATTTGTTCAAGTAGAAATTATTCAACAAATAAAAATGTATCCACAACATCTACCAGATTAGAAATGAAGAAATTTTGCAAGCACTGTGGGAAACATACATTACATCAAGAGACAAAGTAGCGCATGAGGTGGAGCTTGGGGGGTACAAAGAATGTTTAAGTTCTTGAAGAATGTTTCAAGGGAAATGAAAAAGGTGAGCTGGCCAACTGGCAAGGAACTAAGAAGTTATACGGTGATCGTATTAACGACTGTTGTTTTAATCGCCATCTTCTTTTTCATTGTCGACTTCGGAATTTCACAGCTTTTAGAACTTCTTTGAATAATAATCCGTTAACTATGCTATAATGAAAATAAATATACATTCAAAAGAAAACCCGCAATCAGCCGGGTTTTTCATATTGGGATAAAACAGGTGTACTCCGATTATACTATCTAAGGGAGGGAAAGGGCGTACTGTCCTGAATACATGGAGAAAAATTGGTATGTTGTGCATACGTACTCTGGTTATGAAAATAAAGTGAAAATCAACCTCGAAAAACGAGTAGAAACAATGGGGATGCAAGATAAAATTTTCCGCGTTGTTGTTCCGGAGGACGAAGAAACAGAAATTAAAAATGGGAAAAAGAAAGTAGTTAAAAAGAAATCTTTCCCTGGTTACGTTTTAACAGAAATGGTGATGACAGATGATTCCTGGTACGTTGTACGGAATACACCAGGCGTAACTGGATTCGTCGGTTCAAGTGGTCACGGAACAAAACCAACACCATTATTACCGGATGAAGTTGATGCTGTTCTGAAACGAATGGGAGTCCAAGCATCTGAAGTACAAGTTGATTTTGAATTGAAAGAGAATGTGAAGGTGAAAGAAGGACCATTCGCAGACTTTGAAGGAACGATTGAAAATATTGATCTGGATAAACAGAAGTTAAAAGTCCATGTCAATATGTTCGGTAGAGAAACACCTATCGAACTAGATTTTACTCAGGTGGAGAAACTATAGAACAGCTCAGGTTAATTGGTAGTATGATTGTTTATAGTATAAAATAAAATTCCCCCTTGCAATTTTACTTTATACATGGTAGAATTTCTATGTTATTTATGTGCTTCGCAGTTGAAGTACTTGAGTAAGAGTGGGAGGGGAAATCCCTAATACCACATCACGGACTTTAAGGAGGTGTGTCTCGTGGCTAATAAAGTAATCAAATTAGTGAAATTGCAAATCCCTGCTGGTAAAGCTACTCCAGCACCACCGGTTGGACCAGCACTTGGTCAAGCGGGTATTAACATTATGGGATTCTGTAAAGAGTTCAATGCACGTACACAAGAACAGGCAGGTTTAATTATCCCTGTAGAAATTACGGTATTTGAAGACCGTTCATTTACATTTGTTACGAAAACTCCACCAGCAGCTGTTCTGCTTAAGAAAGCGGCAGGAATTAACGCTGGATCTGGTGAGCCAAACAAAACAAAAGTGGCTACAGTTAAACGTGCTGAAGTAAAAGAAATCGCAGAAACAAAAATGCAAGACTTGAATGCAGCAGATGTTGAAGCTGCTATGCGTATGGTCGAAGGTACTGCCCGAAGCATGGGTATTACAATCGAAGACTAATTTCAAAACTTGGTTAGCTGTGGTCTCCCTCTGGAATCACAGCTATTTCACAAGAGAGTAAGCAACCGTTTAGGTGAGTGCAGACTCGCTCGCAGGAAGTGAGTGGTTCGACGTTGCCGCAGGACGTGGCGTACTTAGTCGAACACCCCCTCCCCGCTATCCGAAAAGCGAAAACAAAGCAGTCGGATAGCTGGAGGAGTGCAACGCACCCATAAACTTAAGCTTTCACCGTAGGAATTACGGGTAGTGCCTAGGATATATAAGAGAAACTGCTGTAAGCTAAGAAATGCATTTACAAGGTATGCTCTGTTTCTAGGAATCCTTTGACTTTTAGTCATGGGAGGTTCAAGCGTGGGAGGTATAACCGCTAACACCACAATAGAGGAGGAAATATAATGGCAAAAAGAGGTAAAAAGTATCAAGAAGCAGAAAAGCTGATTGATCGTTCAAAAACATACGAAATCAATGAAGCTGTTTCCCTTGCTAAACAAACTGCAAAAGCCAGTTTTGACGAAACAATGGAAGTAGCATTCCGTCTGGGAGTAGATCCGAAGAAAGCGGACCAACAAATCCGCGGAGCAATGGTTCTGCCGCACGGAACTGGTAAAACGCAACGCGTACTTGTTTTCGCGAAAGGTGAAAAAGCAAAAGAAGCAGAAGCTGCTGGAGCTGACTATGTAGGTGAGGCAGAATTCATCGAGAAAATCAACGGTGGTTGGTTTGATTTTGATGTGATTGTTGCAACTCCAGACATGATGGCTGAAGTAGGTAAGCTTGGTAGAGTGCTTGGACCTCGTGGTCTAATGCCTAACCCGAAAACTGGAACTGTAACATTTGAAGTGGAAAAAGCAGTTAACGATATTAAAGCTGGACAAGTAGAATATCGTGTTGATAAGCAGTCCAACGTTCATGTTCCATTCGGTAAAGCTTCTTTCGATGAAAACAAACTTGTTGAGAACCTAGAAGCAATCATTGATCAAATTGTTAAAGTGAAGCCTCAATCATCAAAAGGTAACTACTTGAAGAACGTTTCTGTTGCTTCAACAATGGGACCTGGCGTCAAGGTTGACGTTTCTGGGTACAAATAAACAAATCATTGACTTGAAATAAGTCATCTGATATACTGATTACGTTATAAAAGAATACATTATACCGTAGACAGCAGGTGCGACCCGTCGCTTAATTTCCCGCCGAGGTGTTTTATAAAAACGATCCAAGTACGCTTATTTGGAAAGTGGTATAAAGCTCTCATGTCTATCTGAGGGCTTTTTTTATAGACTTGATACGGAAAATGCTAATAGAACGGTATGGTATAAGTAATTAGGAGGTGGAACAATGTCTAATGTATTGGAACAAAAGAAGCAAATTGTACAAGAAATCGCAGATAAGTTCAAAGAAAGTCAAACGTCTGTTGTAGTCGACTACCGCGGACTTGACGTTGCGCAAGTTACTGAATTACGTAAACAACTACGTGAAGAAGGTATTGAGTTTCATGTTTACAAAAACACGATGACCCGTCGTGCTGTAGAAGCTGCAGAATTAGAAGGTCTAAACGATGTGCTTACCGGACCGAACGCTATTGCTTTCGGAAAAGATGACGTCGTAGCACCTGCTCGTGTCCTTAACAACTTCGCTAAGGAGAATGAAGAACTTGAAATTAAAGGTGGCGTCATCGAAGGGCAAGTAGTTTCTTTAGAACAGATTAAAGAGCTTGCTGACCTGCCGAACTACGAAGGTATGGTTTCTATGTTACTCAGCGTGCTGCAAGCACCAATCCGCAACCTTGCTTATGCAGTTAAGTCTGTTGCTGATAAAGAAGAGGAAGAACAAGGCGCATAATGCCAGAACGTATAAAAATTAAAATTAATTAGGAGGATTTAAATCATGACTAAAGAAGAAATGATTAGTGCGATTAAAGAAATGTCCGTTTTAGAATTAAACGACTTAGTAAAAGCTATTGAGGAAGAGTTTGGCGTAACAGCTGCTGCTCCAGTTGCAGTTGCAGGCGGAGCTGCTGGTGGCGGAGCTGCTGAAGAGCAAACAGAATTTGACGTTGTTCTTACAGGAGCAGGCGCTTCTAAAATTAAAGTTGTTAAAGCAGTTCGTGAAATCACTGGTCTTGGACTTAAAGATGCAAAAGACCTTGTGGATAACGCACCAAAAGCAATTAAAGAAGGCGTAGCGAAAGAAGAAGCTGAAGAAGTTAAAGGTAAGCTTGAAGAAGCTGGCGCTGAAGTAGAAGTTAAATAAGTTTATTTAAATAAAGAGCTCGTCGTTCATGTCGACGGGCTCTTGTTCATAACAATTTCTTATTCTTCATCTATCTATTCCATTACAATTACTTCTAAGGTTGCGACTTTTAAGGTCCCGCCTTACACACGATAAATGATAATCAGAAGCGTGGTGTTCCGAATGACCGAGCATTACTATTCAAAAAAGCCCCATACAGATAGTTCACCAAAAACCTGGAAAGCGGAATTACGGAATCAGACGTATACATTCACAAGTGACACGAATGTTTTCTCTAAAAATAGAATCGATTTTGGCTCGCGTTTGTTGATTGAGTGTTTTGCCGAACCATCCGTCCAAGGAGACTTTTTGGATCTTGGTTGTGGTTATGGACCGATTGGCATTTCTTTAGCGGGATCTTTTCCAAAGAGGGATGTAGTGCTTGCGGATGTAAATGAAAGAGCGATCCGATTAGCGGAGGAAAATGCCAAGGAAAATAGTTTGTCAAATGTGGCAGTTGTAAATAGCGACCGGTTTTCAGGGTTGAAAAAAAGAACTTTTGCTGCGATAATCACGAACCCGCCAATTCGAGCTGGCAAGGATATCGTGCATGGGATGTTTGAGGATGCGGAAAAAGCTTTAGTGAAGAATGGTGAGCTGTGGGTAGTCATCCAAAAGAAACAAGGTGCGCCATCTGCGCAGAAAAAGATCAACGAACTATTCGGAAATGTGACAGTCGTTGCTAGAGAAAAAGGTTATTATATTTTAAGAGCACGTAAAGTTTGACCTGATGGCCTTGTTGTGGTAACATACTATAATGCTAAGATTGGCTCCATTTGTCAAGTCGGAACGAGGATTATACGGGTATAAACGTATATTTTATCTATGGACGGGGACAATGGATGAAGTATTCTAGACAGCTTGATTAATATTTCTTCATATAGTTTACCAAAATTTAAACGAGTTGTACAACTGTATTTTATTTTCTTTAAAAAATACAGTTCTAAACGAAGAGGTAACCTTACGAAGATATGCGTATGCAATAAAACGAAATTGGTTTATGTTTCCATTATCGTTTTTATTTATGAAAAAATTTCCGTAGAAGAAAATCTGCGAAAACATAAGATTTTAAGGGGTGAAGCAGTTGACAGGACAACTAGTTCAATATGGCAAGCATCGCCAGCGTAGAAGCTATGCACGTATCAGTGAAGTGTTGGAGCTGCCAAATTTAATCGAAATTCAAACCGCTTCTTATGAATGGTTCATGGAGGAAGGGTTACGGGAAATGTTCAGAGATATTTCACCAATTGAAGATTTCACCGGAAACCTATCATTAGAGTTTGTAGATTATAGTTTAGGTGAGCCTAACTATCCTGTGGACGAATCAAAGGAAAGAGATGTGACCTATAATGCCCCGCTTCGAGTACGGGTTCGGTTATTAAACAACGAAACCGGTGAAGTGAAGGAACAAGAAGTATTTATGGGTGACTTCCCGTTGATGACTGATACAGGAACGTTCATTATTAACGGAGCTGAACGTGTAATCGTCTCGCAGCTTGTACGTTCCCCAAGTGTGTACTTCAGTGATAAATTTGATAAGAACGGTAGACGTGGTGTGCAAGCCACTGTTATTCCGAACCGTGGTGCATGGCTTGAGTTTGAGACGGATGCAAAAGACGTCGCTTTTGTACGAATTGACCGAACGCGGAAATTACCGATTACAGTGCTGTTACGAGCATTAGGATTTGGTACGGATCAGGAAATCATCGAATTGATCGGTGATAATGAGTATTTAAGAAACACCCTTGAAAAAGATAATACTGAAACAACTGAAAAAGCATTACTAGAAATTTACGAACGCCTTCGTCCAGGGGAGCCTCCGACAGTTGAAAACGCGAAAAGCCTTTTGGTCACACGCTTTTTCGATCCGAAGCGCTATGACTTGGCACACGTTGGTCGTTATAAAATGAATAAAAAACTAAACATCAAGAACCGTCTGTTCAATCAGGTATTAGCTGAAACAATAGCTGACCCGGAAACAGGAGAAGTTCTTGCGGAAAAAGGTGACCGTCTAGAACGTAAGTTATTAGACAAATTAATCCCGCTTCTTGAAAGAGAAGAAGAAAAACTGGGAGAAAAAACCTTCAGCCCGCATGACGGTGTGTTAGATGAGGATATTGTATTGCAATCGATTCGGATTGTTGACCCGACAGATCCAGAAGGTGAGCGGGAGTTAACGATCATTGGAAACGGCGGTGTAGACAGAGACATTAAAAATATTACACCAGCGGACATCCTGGCATCAATCAGTTATTTCTTTAATCAATTGCATAATGTTGGTGATGTGGACGATATCGACCATTTAGGGAATCGTCGTCTGCGTTCGGTTGGTGAGCTCCTTCAAAACCAATTCCGAATCGGTTTATCTCGTATGGAGCGTGTAGTGCGTGAGAGAATGTCCATTCAGGACACATCAAGTGTTACACCACAGCAACTGATCAATATTCGTCCTGTTATTGCATCGATTAAAGAGTTCTTTGGTAGTTCGCAGTTATCCCAGTTCATGGACCAAACGAACCCACTAGGAGAGCTTACACATAAGCGTCGTTTATCAGCGCTTGGTCCGGGAGGTCTGACCCGTGAACGAGCAGGATTCGAAGTTCGTGACGTACACTATTCCCACTACGGGCGTATGTGTCCAATTGAAACACCTGAAGGACCGAACATCGGCTTGATCAACTCCTTATCGAGTTATGCAAAAGTAAATAAATTCGGTTTTATTGAGTCCCCATATCGTCGTGTTGACCCAGAAACCGGTCAAGTAACGGAACAAATCGACTATTTAACGGCTGATGAGCAAGATAATTACATCGTTGCGCAAGCGAATGCTTCATTAGATGAGAATAACCGCTTCGTGAATGAAGAAGTAATTGCTCGTTTCCGTGAAGATAACATTGTCGTATCCAGGGATAAGATTGATTATATGGATGTGTCACCAAAGCAGGTTGTTTCTGCGGCGACAGCATGTATTCCATTTCTTGAGAATGATGACTCGAACCGCGCACTAATGGGAGCAAATATGCAGAAGCAGGCTGTTCCGTTACTTGTTCCTGAGTCTCCAATTGTAGGTACGGGTATGGAGTATGTGAATGGTAAAGATTCTGGTGCTGCTGTTATTTGTCGCCATAATGGAATTGTGGAGCGTGTTGAAGCAAAAGAAGTCGTCATTCGCCGTATTTCTGAAGTGGACGGTAAAGAAGTTGAAGGAGATACGGACACATACAGATTACAGAAGTTCCAACGTACAAACCAAGGAACATGTTATAACCAGCGTCCAATCGTTAAAGAAGGGGACCGCGTAACAAGAGGCGAAGTCCTTGCAGATGGTCCGTCAATGGAGCTTGGAGAACTTGCACTCGGTCGTAACGTGTTAGTCGGCTTCATGACTTGGGAAGGTTATAACTATGAAGATGCGATTATTATGAGTGAGCGTCTCGTCAAAGATGACGTATATACATCCATTCATATTGAAGAATTTGAACTGGAAGCTCGTGATACAAAACTTGGTCCGGAAGAAATTACAAGAGATATTCCAAACGTCGGAGAAGACGCACTGAAAAATCTTGATGAAGAAGGAATCATCCGGATTGGAGCGGAAGTGAAAGACGGAGATATTCTTGTCGGTAAAGTAACGCCTAAGGGAGTTACGGAGCTTTCTGCTGAAGAACGTCTGCTTCATGCGATTTTTGGAGAGAAAGCCCGTGAAGTAAGAGACACATCCCTGCGTGTGCCACATGGCGGTGGAGGAATCGTTCTTGACGTTCGCGTATTTAACCGTGAAGACGGAGATGAGCTTTCGCCAGGTGTGAATCAACTCGTTCGCGTCTATATCGTTCAGAAGCGTAAAATATCTGAAGGGGATAAAATGGCAGGACGGCACGGAAACAAAGGTGTTATCTCGAAGATTTTACCGGAAGAAGATATGCCGTTTATGCCAGATGGAACACCGATTGATATTATGCTGAACCCGCTTGGGGTACCATCGCGAATGAACATCGGACAAGTGTTCGAACTCCATCTTGGAATGGCGGCAAGACTGCTTGGACTTCACGTTGCATCTCCAGTATTTGACGGAGCAACGGAGGAAGATGTCTATGCGACATTGGAGGAGGCTGGGATGGCAAGAGATGCGAAAACCGTCCTTTACGATGGAAGAACAGGTGAGTCCTTTGATACCCGCGTATCTGTCGGAGTCATGTATATGCTGAAACTAGCACATATGGTTGATGACAAACTACACGCACGTTCCACTGGACCATATTCACTTGTTACCCAGCAGCCGCTTGGAGGTAAAGCACAATTTGGTGGTCAGCGTTTCGGTGAGATGGAAGTGTGGGCACTTGAAGCATACGGTGCAGCATACACCCTGCAAGAGATTTTAACTGTCAAATCCGATGACACGGTTGGCCGTGTGAAAACATACGAATCAATCGTGAAAGGTCATAATGTACCTGAACCGGGAGTTCCTGAATCATTCAAAGTATTGATTAAAGAGCTTCAGAGCTTAGGGCTTGACGTGAAAATGCTGAACAGCCAAGAAGATGAAATCGATATGCGTGAGCTAGAGGATGAAGAGGTTCAAGCAGCTTCCAAACTCAATTTAGATATCGAAGAAAATTAATAACCAAAAGCGTAAGCGCCCGGTTAGCAACGTACAAACTGGAGCACTCTGGAATGAGATAAAGGAAACACGGCGAACGTAGAGAGCCGATGTTGACTTATCGATTGGAAGAGTGTGAAGTTTGATAGTTGCTGGGCGCTAGAGCTGGACGTGGCTGTTCAAGGATTTAGTTACGTACAGCAATTAAATTTTATAACTTTCTACAATTAAACAGGAGTGAGAATTGGTAATGGGCTATCAATTCTCCTTCTCTTATATAAATACAGCACACTAAATAAGGGAGGATTGCCCCTTGCTAGATGTAAATACGTTTGAATATATGAAAATTGGTTTAGCTTCCCCTGAGAAAATCCGTTCATGGTCTTTCGGAGAAGTAAAGAAACCAGAAACAATTAATTATCGAACGCTCAAACCAGAAAAAGATGGCCTGTTCTGTGAAAGAATTTTCGGTCCCCAAAAGGACTGGGAATGTCACTGCGGGAAATACAAGCGCGTTAGATATAAAGGCGTTGTTTGTGACCGTTGTGGAGTGGAAGTGACAAAAGCAAAAGTACGCCGTGAAAGAATGGGACATATTGAACTTGCTGCACCGGTATCCCATATTTGGTATTTCAAAGGAATTCCAAGCCGGATGGGATTAGTGCTTGATATGTCACCACGAGCATTAGAAGAAGTCATCTACTTTGCTGCATATATTGTCACAGATTCGGGCAACACACCACTTGAGAAGAAACAACTATTATCCGAGAAAGAATACCGTGCGTATTACGATAAATACGGAAAATCCTTCCGAGCTGAAATGGGTGCTGAAGCGATTCGTAAGCTTCTTCAGGATATTGATCTGGAAAAAGAAGTAAAAGCATTACGTGAAGAGTTGAAGACTGCTCAAGGTCAGCGCAGAACAAGAGCAATCAAACGGCTTGAAGTCATGGAAGCATTTCGTAATTCCGGGAATGAACCGGATTGGATGGTTTTAGATGTCCTGCCGGTTATTCCTCCTGAAATCCGCCCAATGGTACAGCTTGATGGTGGCCGCTTTGCAACATCGGACCTGAATGATCTGTACCGCCGAGTAATTAACAGAAACAACCGCCTGAAAAGATTGCTGGATCTTGGAGCACCAGGCATTATTGTGCAAAACGAAAAACGTATGCTTCAAGAAGCGGTAGATGCTTTAATTGATAACGGACGTAGAGGTCGTCCAGTTACTGGTCCAGGAAACAGACCGTTAAAATCCCTCTCTCATATGTTGAAAGGGAAGCAAGGTCGTTTCCGTCAAAACTTGCTCGGAAAACGGGTAGATTACTCTGGCCGTTCGGTTATCGTAGTTGGACCGAGTTTAAAAATGTACCAGTGTGGACTTCCAAGAGAAATGGCACTTGAACTCTTCAAGCCATTCATTATGAAAGAATTGGTTGATAGAGGGCTTGCGCACAATATTAAATCTGCAAAACGTAAAATTGAACGGGTTCATCCGGATGTATGGGATGTACTGGAAGATGTTATTAAAGAACATCCAGTGCTTTTAAACCGTGCACCTACTCTGCACCGTTTAGGGATTCAAGCCTTCGAGCCAACGCTCGTAGATGGCCGGGCCATTCACTTGCACCCGCTCGTATGTACAGCTTATAACGCTGACTTTGACGGTGACCAAATGGCAGTTCACGTGCCGTTATCAGCAGAAGCTCAAGCGGAAGCTCGTCTTCTCATGCTTGCAGCCCAAAATATTCTTAACCCTAAAGATGGTAAACCGGTTGTTACTCCTTCACAGGATATGGTTTTAGGAAACTATTATTTAACATTGGAACGTGAAGATGCAATCGGTGAGGGAAGTATTTTCAAAGACGCGAATGAAGCACTCATGTCTTACTATAATGGAAATGTCCATTTGCATACGAGGGTTGCAGTTCAAGCAGGAAGCTTAAACAATAAGACATTTACAGAAGAGCAGAATAACCAGCTATTACTTACAACAGTTGGTAAACTGATCTTTAATGAAATACTACCAGACTCATTCCCGTATATTAATGAGCCGACAAGGACGAACTTGGAGCAGCAAACGCCAGATAAGTTCTTTGTAGAAGCGGGAACAGATGTAACAGAGCTAATTAAAAACAGTGAAATTGTTAAGCCGTTTAAGAAAGGCTTTCTTGGCGATATTATTGCAGAAGTCTTTAAACGCTTTAAGATTATTGAAACATCCAAAATGCTTGACCGCATGAAAGATTTAGGATTCAAGTATTCAACGAAGGCTGGTATGACGGTGGGTATCTCAGATATTGTCGTCTTGCCGGGTAAAGAAAAAATCTTAGATGAAGCACAAGAAAAAGTCGATAAAGTGCTTAAGCAATTCCGTCGTGGTCTTGTGACGGAAGAAGAACGTTACGATCGTGTTATTGCAATCTGGACACAGGCGAAGGACTACATCCAGGAGAAACTGATGGAATCCCTCGACAACCGGAACCCAATTTACATGATGAGTGACTCTGGAGCACGGGGTAACGCATCGAACTTTACACAGCTTGCTGGAATGCGTGGACTCATGGCCGACCCATCTGGTAAGATTATCGAGCTCCCGATCAAATCCAGCTTCCGTGAAGGATTAACGGTTCTTGAATACTTTATTTCTACACACGGTGCCCGTAAAGGACTTGCGGATACGGCGCTTAAGACGGCCGACTCTGGTTACTTGACGAGACGTCTAGTGGACGTTGCGCAAGATGTTATTATCCGTGAAGAAGATTGTGGAACAGACCGTGGCCTTGTCGTAACTTCCTTAGAAGATGGCTCAGAAGTAATTGAACCATTATTTGACCGCCTAGTAGGCCGCACAGCATTCAATGATGTAGTTCATCCGGAAAATGGAACAATCATCGCAGGGCATAACGAAATGATCAACGAAGACCAGGCGAAAGAGATCATCAATGCTGGTATTAAAGAAGTTACCATTCGTACTGCGTTTACATGTAATACGAAGCATGGTGTTTGTCAGAAGTGTTATGGACGTAACCTTGCAACAGGTTCAGATGTGGAGGTTGGAGAAGCGGTAGGTATTATTGCAGCCCAGTCCATTGGGGAACCAGGTACACAGTTAACAATGCGTACATTCCACACTGGCGGTGTTGCAGGAGATGATATCACCCAAGGTTTACCGCGTATTCAAGAGCTATTTGAAGCTCGTAATCCGAAAGGGGAAGCCGCGATTACAGAGATCGGCGGTACGGTCCAGGAAATTAAAGAAACAAAAGACAAATATGAAATTGTTATCCAAGGTACGGTTGAGCAGCGCTCTTACCCTGTACCATATAATGCAAGAATGAAAGTTGCAGAAGGTGACCAAGTAGAAGTAGGTCAAGAATTGACAGAAGGATCGGTTGACCCGAAAGAACTGCTGCGCGTAAAAGGCGTCGAAGGTGTTCAAGATTATCTATTGCGTGAAGTACAACGGGTATACCGAATGCAAGGTGTTGAAATCGGCGATAAACACGTTGAAGTAATGGTGCGTCAAATGCTCCGTAAAGTCCGTGTAGTTAATGCTGGAGATACGGACGCTTTACCAGGATCTTTATTAGAGTTACATCAGTTCAGGGAAATCAATGAACCATTTCTTCTAAACAATGGAAATCCTGCGATTGGAAAACCGGTCTTGTTAGGAATTACGAAAGCATCTCTTGAGACAGATTCCTTCCTATCTGCGGCATCCTTCCAAGAAACAACAAGAGTTCTTACAGATGCTGCAATCAAAGGGAAACGTGATGAGCTCCTTGGTCTGAAGGAGAACGTCATTATCGGGAAACTTGTCCCAGCAGGTACTGGAATGCAACAATACCGTACGATTGAAGCGGGGTTAGACCAGCCTGCAACAGAAGGTAACGAAGAAACGGAAGAGACCGTACAATAAATACAAATGAAGTCAAGACAATCAAGTGAAAAATAGGAAGCACCTGAAAATTAACAAGAAAAATATTGACATTGAAAACCGTCAATGTTACTATATTCAAGGTGCTTCCGATTCCACTTGTTACTTTTAAGGATGAAGGAAGTAAACGTTAAAGAAGTTGGTGTTTCGACTATAGCAATAAAGAAGAGTTTTGGTGGGTTTTCCGCCAATCATTCTTTTTTACCTTAGAATGAACCACCTGGATGTGTGGTGTTACATCTCACTTCTAAATAGCTTGTTATAATCATCCATAAATGAAGAGGAAGGAGGAAACGATAGAATGCCTACAATTAACCAATTAATCCGTAAAGGTCGCGTGAGCAAGCCTAAAAAGTATGACTCTCCTGCACTTAACGTAGGATACAACAGCTTTAAAAAGCAGTTCACAAAACTAAATTCTCCACAAAAACGTGGTGTATGTACTCGTGTTGGTACACTAACTCCTAAAAAACCGAACTCAGCATTACGTAAATATGCGCGTGTTCGTTTATCTAATAACATGGAAGTTACTGCATACATCCCTGGAATTGGCCACAACTTACAAGAGCACAGCGTTGTTTTACTTCGCGGTGGACGTGTAAAAGACTTACCTGGGGTACGTTATCACGTTGTACGTGGTGCACTTGATACTGCAGGTGTAGAAGGACGTATGCAAGGACGCTCCAAGTATGGTGCGAAAAAGCCAAAAGAAAATTAATTGAAACTGAAATCAGATAGAGAAGAAAGGAGGTAGACATATGCCACGTAAAGGACCAGTACCTAAGCGCGATGTCTTACCAGATCCACTTTATAGTTCAAAATTAGTTACTCGCCTTATCAACCAGATTATGGTTGATGGGAAGAGAGGTAAGGCACAAAAGATTCTTTATAAAGCATTCAACCTTGTTCAAGAGCGTACAGGACAAGATCCAATGGAAGTTTTTGAACAGGCGATGAAGAATGTAATGCCTGTACTTGAAGTGCGTGCACGCCGTGTTGGGGGATCTAACTATCAAGTACCGATTGAAGTTCGCCCAGAACGTCGTCAAGCTTTAGGTTTACGTTATCTTGTAAATTACTCCCGTCTGCGCGGTGAGAAAACAATGGAAGATAGACTTGCTAATGAAATAATCGATGCTTCTAATAACACGGGCGCAGCAGTTAGACGCCGTGAAGAAATGCACAAGATGGCAGAAGCGAACAAAGCATTCGCTCACTATCGTTGGTAAGATTAAACTAATAAAAGCACTTAATAGGAAGGAGAAGAATACATGGCTAGAGAGTTCTCCTTGGAAAAGACGCGAAATATTGGGATTATGGCACATATTGATGCTGGTAAAACCACTACAACCGAGCGTATTCTTTTCTATACAGGACGTATTCACAAACTTGGTGAAACGCACGAAGGTGCGTCACAAATGGACTGGATGGAGCAGGAACAGGAACGTGGAATTACAATCACATCCGCTGCTACAACAGCTCAATGGAAAAACCATCGAATCAATATTATTGATACTCCAGGGCACGTGGACTTCACAGTTGAAGTTGAGCGTTCGCTAAGAGTTCTTGATGGTGCAGTTACAGTTCTTGATGCTCAATCTGGAGTTGAACCACAAACAGAACAAGTGTGGCGCCAAGCTACAACATATGGCGTACCAAGAATGGTATTCATTAACAAGATGGATAAAACTGGCGCTGATTTCTTATATGCTACTAAAACGTTGAGAGACCGTTTAGGTGCAAATGCGCATCCAGTTCAAATGCCAATTGGAGCAGAGGACGATTTTAACGGAATCATTGACCTAATCACAATGGAAGCTCACTTCTACAAAGACGATTTAGGTACAGTTGATGAAGCATCTGAAATCCCTGCTGAGCTAAAAGACCAAGCAGAAGAACTTCGTGCAGAGTTAATCGAAGCAGTTGCGGAAACAGACGAAGATCTAATGATGAAATATCTTGAAGGTGAAGAGATCACAGAAGGTGAATTGAAAAAAGCAATTCGTCAAGCTACTCTATCTGTAGATTTCTACCCTGTATTCTGTGGTTCTGCCTTCAAAAACAAAGGTGTACAATTACTTCTAGATGGTGTGCTTGACTACCTTCCAGCTCCAACAGACGTTGCTGCAATCGAAGGTATCGTCCCAGGATCAGAAGAAGAAGTTACACGTGAATCAGATGACAATGCGCCATTCGCAGCATTGGCATTTAAAGTAATGACGGATCCGTTCGTAGGTAAATTGACATTCTTCCGTGTTTACTCCGGAACGCTAAAATCCGGTTCCTACGTGAAAAACACAGTGAAAGACAAACGCGAACGTGTTGGTCGTATCCTTCAGATGCACGCTAACTCCCGTGAAGAAATTTCTATTGCTTACGCTGGAGAAATCGCTGCAGCAGTCGGACTAAAAGACACTGCAACTGGAGATACACTTTGCGATGAAAAAAATCCTGTTATCTTAGAGTCTATGGAATTCCCTGAGCCGGTAATCTCGGTTGCAATCGAGCCGAAGACGAAAGCAGACCAAGATAAGATGGGTACAGCGCTAGCGAAACTTGCTGAAGAAGACCCGACATTCAAGACGGAAACAAATACGGAAACTGGTCAAACAATCATCTCGGGTATGGGTGAACTTCACCTAGACGTTATTGTTGACCGCTTGAAGCGTGAGTTTAAGGTAGAAGCTAACGTAGGTGCTCCGCAAGTTGCCTACCGTGAAACATTCCGTGCAGCTGCGGAAGTGGAAGGTAAATTCATTCGTCAATCTGGTGGCCGTGGACAATACGGACACGTTTGGGTTAAGTTTGAACCGAATGAAGAAGGCGCTGGATTTGAATTCGAAGACGCAATTGTTGGTGGGGTTGTTCCTCGTGAGTATATCCCATCTGTTGAGCAAGGTATCGAAGAAGCACTTGAAACTGGTGTATTAGCTGGATATCCGTTAATCGATGTGAAGGCAACACTATATGATGGTAGCTATCACGATGTCGACTCTAACGAAATGGCGTTTAAGATTGCAGCATCTATGGCATTAAGAGCAGCGAAGAACAAATGTAGTCCAGTTCTGCTTGAACCTATGATGTATGTTGAAATTGTTATCCCAGAAGAATACATGGGAGATATCATGGGTGACGTTACTTCTCGTCGTGGACGTATTGAAGGAATGGAAGCTCGCGGTAACGCACAGCTTGTTAAATCCTACGTACCACTCTCTGAAATGTTCGGTTACGCAACCGCTCTGCGTTCTAACACGCAAGGCCGCGGTACGTATACCATGACATTCGATCATTACGAAGAAGTACCGAAGAGCATCTCAGAAGAAATTATCGAGAAAAACGCTGGACAATAATTGATTTTTTTACGGAACTAACGTATAACAATTAGTGAGGACAAAGAATAAATTCTATTTTTATTCTTAAGTTAATAAACAATAAAATTACTTTTATTTAATTAAAGGAGGAACTATAAAATGGCTAAAGAAAAATTCGACCGCTCCAAACAACACGTTAACGTTGGAACTCTTGGACACGTTGACCATGGTAAAACTACTCTAACTGCTGCAATTACAACAGTAATGGCAAAAGTAAATGGTGATGGTGACGCAAGAGGTTACGACCAAATTGACAACGCACCAGAAGAAAGAGAACGTGGTATTACAATCGCTACTTCTCACGTAGAGTACGAAACTGAAACTCGTCACTACGCACACGTTGACTGCCCAGGACACGCAGACTACGTTAAGAACATGATCACAGGTGCTGCGCAAATGGACGGTGCTATTCTAGTAGTATCTGCCGCTGATGGCCCAATGCCACAAACTCGTGAGCACATTCTACTTTCTCGTAACGTTGGAGTACCAGCATTCGTAGTATTCCTAAACAAAGTTGACATGGTTGACGATGAAGAGTTACTTGAATTAGTAGAAATGGAAGTTCGTGATCTATTAACTGAATACGACTTCCCAGGTGACGATGTACCAGTTATCGCTGGTTCTGCTCTTAAAGCACTTGAAGGTGTTGCAGAGTACGAAGAAAAAATCGTTGAACTGATGAACGCAGTTGACGAATATGTTCCAACTCCAGAACGTGACACTGACAAACCATTCATGATGCCTGTAGAGGACGTATTCTCTATTACAGGTCGTGGTACAGTTGCTACTGGACGTGTTGAGCGTGGAGAAGTTAAAGTCGGAGATGAAGTTGAAATCATCGGTCTTAACGAAGCTCCTGGTAAAACAACTGTTACAGGTGTTGAAATGTTCCGTAAGCTTCTTGACTATGCAGAAGCAGGAGACAACATCGGTGCATTGCTTCGTGGGGTAGCTCGTGAAGACATTAGCCGTGGTCAGGTTCTTGCTAAGCCAGGATCAATCACACCACACACAAACTTCAAAGCTGAAGTTTATGTTCTATCAAAAGAAGAAGGTGGACGTCATACTCCATTCTTCGGTAACTACCGTCCACAGTTCTACTTCCGTACGACGGACGTAACTGGCGTTGTTCAACTACCAGAAGGCGTTGAAATGGTAATGCCTGGTGACAACGTGGAAATGACTGTAGAACTTATTTCACCAATCGCGATCGAAGACGGAACTCGTTTCTCTATCCGTGAAGGTGGACGTACAGTAGGTTCTGGTGTAGTTACTGAAATCACTAAATAAGTCTAAACCTATACAAAAAACAGGCAGCTAATCTCAGTTGCCTGTTTTTTTGTTAGGTAAATCAGTAAAATTTATTCCTTTTCAGTGTCCGCAGTCCCGATACCTCTCGCTTTCTGCAGGCGTCCGGCAAGCCTCGGCGCATAGGACGTGCTAATGTAGACGTTGCCACAGGACGTGGCGTTCTTAGTCTGCCTCGCGCTATCACGCTGCGAAGCCTGGAGAGAAGTGACTATCCAATTCTTCGAACCGTTCATATTTTTTCTGAAAAGGACCGTTATTATCAACTATATGTTCGTGATCTTAAAAAATATGCATTTTCCTCGTAAAAAGTTGCAAAAAACCTTCATAAAGTCTTGCATTCGAGCGAAAACATGCGTATAATATGTAGATGTGCAATCGAATCGTAAATGATAAAAAAGGTTGCTTTGGCAGACGTTTATATGTATAATGTGAATGTTGGCCAAAAAACGGCGATGAAGTGAAAGGTTGTTGGCACACCCGGCCGCTTTGCCATGGCGCTGTGCTCGAGAAATTTTCACGGAGAATGTCTATATTAATATGGGCGAAGGAGGGAAAATAATGGCAAAAGAGAAAATCAGAATTCGTTTGAAAGCTTATGATCACCGTGTCTTAGATCAATCAGCAGTAAAAATCGTTGAAACGGCAAAACGTTCTGGAGCAAACGTATCCGGACCGATTCCATTACCAACAGAGAAAAACGTATTTACTGTATTACGTGCGGTGCATAAATACAAAGATGCTCGTGAGCAATTTGAAATGCGCACACATAAGCGTTTAATCGACATTGTGAATCCAACACCAAAAACAGTAGACTCATTGATGAGACTAGATCTGCCATCTGGTGTTGATATTGAAATTAAATTATAAATATAAGTTTTTATAGGAGGTGTAACGGATGACGAAAGGAATCTTAGGTCGTAAAATCGGCATGACTCAGTTATTCTCTGAAGCTGGTGAACTAATCCCTGTAACAGTGATTCAAGCTGAGCCAAACGTCGTATTACAAAAAAGAACGGAAGAGAATGACGGGTATACTGCCATTCAGTTAGGTTTTGCAGATAAGAAAGAAACACGTGCGAGTAAAGCGGAAAAAGGTCATGCTGAAAAAGCGAGTACCAATCCTAAGCGCTACGTTCGTGAAATCCGTACTGCTAATATCGATGACTATGAAGTAGGTCAAGAAATTAGCGTTGGTACTTTTGAAGCTGGAGAAAAAATTGATGTAACAGGAACTTCTAAAGGTAAAGGATTCCAAGGTAACATTAAGCGCCACAACCAAGCTCGTGGTCTAATGAGTCACGGTTCCCGCTACCATAGAGGCCCAGGTGCAATGGCAATGGCAGCAGACCCATCAAGAGTATTCAAAGGAAAAAAGTTGCCAGGACAAATGGGTCACGAACAAGTGACAATTCAAAACCTTGAAGTAGTAAGTGTTGATGAAGAAAGAAACCTGCTACTTGTTAAAGGAAATGTTCCAGGTGCGAAAAAATCTTACGTTAAAATAACAAGTTCAATAAAAGGAAATTAATTATTAGAAGAAGGGAGGATTTGTCATGCCAAAAGTTACATTGTTTAAACAAGACGGAAGTAATGCAGGAGAAGTAGAATTAAACGAAGCGGTTTTCGGCATCGAACCTAACGAACACGTGTTACACGAAGCAGTTGTAATGCAACGTGCGGCAGTTCGTCAGGGGACACACGCTGTTAAAAACCGTTCAGCAGTACGTGGCGGTGGTCGTAAACCGTGGCGTCAAAAAGGAACTGGGCGTGCGCGTCAAGGATCCATTCGTTCACCACAGTGGGTTGGCGGTGGCGTAGTATTCGGACCTACCCCACGCAGCTACAGCTACAAGCTGCCAAAGAAAGTTCGTCGTTTAGCTCTTAGATCCGCTTTAGCTTCTAAAGTAAAAGAAGAAGGCATCTTTGTTTTAGAGTCACTAGCAATCGACACACCAAAAACAAAAGAAGTCATTAATTTACTAGATGCATTAAAAGTAGATGACAAAGCATTAATTGTGACTGCTGATAAAGAAGAAACAATCGTACGTTCAGCAAACAACCTTCAAACAGTTAAAGTACTTGCTGTAGAAGAATTGAACGTTCTCGATTTAATAACGTATGACAAGTTAGTTATTACGAAGGAAGCGGTCGAAAAAGCAGGGGAGGTGCTTGCATAATGAGAGATCCACGTGATATTATAAAGCGCCCTGTCATTACAGAACACAGTGCTGATTTAATGGTAGATAAGAAATATACGTTTGAAGTAGATCCTAAAGCGAACAAAACAGAAATCAAAGACGCAGTGGAACTTATCTTCGGCGTTAAAGTAGTAAATGTAAACACGCTCAACCTTAAAGGTAAACTTAAGAGAATGGGCCAATATAGCGGGTACCGTTCTGATCGAAAAAAAGCTATCGTAGAGCTTTCGGAAGACAGTAAAGAACTGGACTTCTTTGAAGGCTAAAAATCATTTATGTGAAGGAGGGAAAAAAGATGGCGATTAAGAAGTTTAAACCAACTTCAAATGGTAGACGTAACATGTCTGTATCTTCATTTACAGAAATCACTACGGATACCCCAGAAAGAACCTTGTTAGCTCCACTCAATAAACGAGCTGGACGTAACCACCAAGGTAGAATTACTGTTCGTCATCAAGGTGGCGGTCACAAGCGTCAATACCGTCTCATCGATTTCAAACGAAACAAAGATGGAATACCAGGACGCGTTGCTACAGTTGAGTACGATCCGAACCGCACAGCAAACATTGCATTAGTTCATTATGCAGATGGAGAGAAACGTTATATTTTAGCTCCTAAAGGAATTCAAGTAGGTCAAGTAGTTGAATCAGGTGCTGAAGCTGATATCAAAACAGGTAATGCACTACCACTTGAAAACATTCCAGTAGGAACCATTATTCATAACGTAGAATTAAAACCAGGTCGTGGCGGTCAATTAGCTCGTTCAGCCGGTGCAGAAGCGCAAATTCTAGGACGTGAAGGGAAATATACACTCGTTCGTTTAGCATCAGGTGAAGTTCGTTTAGTGCTAAGCACTTGCCGTGCAACAATCGGCCAAGTTGGAAACATTGAACACGAACTAATCCGTGTTGGTAAAGCAGGACGTTCTCGTTGGTTAGGCAAGCGCCCGGCAGTTCGCGGATCTGTTATGAATCCGAACGATCACCCGCACGGTGGGGGAGAAGGACGTTCACCAATCGGTATGCCATCACCATTATCACCATGGGGCAAACCAACTCTCGGTTACAAGACACGCAAACGCAACAAGCCGTCTAATAAATATATCGTTCGTAAACGTAAAAAATAAATGAATAGGACGGGAGACGAATAACCCGTCTCTAAACTCTGGAAGGAGGTTTATCCATGGGTCGTAGTTTGAAAAAAGGACCTTTCGCAGATGACCATCTATTGAAAAAGGTGGATGAAATGAACGAGAGTGACAAGAAGCAACTGATTAGAACTTGGTCTCGCCGTTCTACAATCTTCCCATCTTTTGTTGGTCATACAATCGCAGTATATGATGGGCGTAAACATGTTCCGGTCTATATAACAGAAGATATGGTTGGACATAAATTAGGTGAATTCGCGCCAACTCGTTCATTTAGAGGACACTCTGGTGACGATAAGAAAACAAATCGCTAATTTGAGAGGAGGCTACTTCGCATGCAAGCAAAAGCTGTTGCAAAAACGGTTCGTATCGCTCCTCGTAAGGTACGTTTAGTCGTTGATTTAATTCGAGGAAAAGATGTCGGTGAAGCTATCGCAATCTTAAAGAACACACACCGCAGTGCTTCCCCAGTCGTAGAGAAAGTGCTGAACTCTGCAGTCGCAAACGCAGAACACAACTACGAGATGGACACAGACAATCTAGTCGTTTCTGAAGCATATGTAAATGAAGGTGTTACATTGAAACGTTTCCGTCCACGTGCTCAAGGACGTGCAAGTCAAATTAATAAACGCACAAGCCACATTACAGTTGTGGTAACTGAAAAGAAGGAGGGGTAGTTAGTGGGTCAAAAAGTAAATCCAACGGGTCTTCGCGTAGGGATCATTAAAGACTGGGAGTCAAGATGGTACGCTGATAAAGACTATGCAGACTTACTACATGAGGATATTAAAATCAGAGAATTCCTTGATAACCGCTTAAAGATTGCTGCTGTTTCTTCTGTCGAGATTGAACGCGCAGCAAACCGAGTGAACATTACGATTCATACTGGTAAACCAGGAATGGTAATTGGTAAAGGCGGTTCAGAAGTTGAAGCTCTACGTAAAGAGTTAAATAAATTAACTGGTAAGAGAGTTCACATCAATATTGTGGAAATTAAAAAGGTTGACCTCGATGCGCAACTAGTTGCAGATAGCATCGCACGTCAATTAGAAAACCGTATTTCATTCCGTCGTGCGCAGAAACAAGCTATCCAACGTACAATGCGTGCAGGTGCACAAGGAATCAGAACACAAGTATCTGGACGTCTTGGCGGTGCAGACATCGCTCGTGCAGAACATTACAGTGAAGGAACAGTACCACTACACACATTACGTGCTGATATCGATTATGCTCATGCTGAAGCTGATACAACGTACGGTAAGCTCGGCGTTAAAGTGTGGATCTATCGTGGGGAAGTCCTTCCAACTAAAAAAGAAAACTAAGGAAGGGGGCACTTTGTATGTTAATGCCTAAACGTGTAAAATATCGTAAACAACACCGTGGTAAAATGAGAGGCCAAGCAAAAGGCGGTACTGCAGTATCATTCGGAGATTACGGCCTACAAGCTACAGAAGCTAGCTGGATTACAAGTCGTCAGATTGAAGCTGCCCGTATTGCAATGACTCGTTACATGAAACGTGGCGGTAAAGTATGGATCAAAATATTCCCGGATAAACCTTATACATCTAAACCATTAGAAGTACGTATGGGTTCCGGTAAAGGTGCTCCAGAAGGCTGGGTAGCAGTAGTAAAACCAGGGAAAATTTTGTTTGAAATCGCAGGAGTGAATGAAGAAGTAGCACGTGAAGCCCTACGACTTGCATCTCACAAATTACCGATTAAAACGAAATTTGTAAAACGTGAAGAAATTGGTGGTGAAAGCAATGAAGGCTAAAGAAATAAGAGAACTAACCACTGCCGAAATTGATGAAAAGGTAAAATCACTAAAAGAAGAATTATTTAATTTACGCTTCCAGCTTGCTACAGGTCAGTTGGAAAACACTGCACGTATTCGTGAAGTTCGTAAATCAATTGCTCGTTTAAAAACCGTTGCACGTCAACGTGAATTAACCGCAAATAACTGACTTGAAGAAGGAGGTTTAATCAAGTATGTCTGAACGTAATAATCGTAAAGTATACACGGGCCGCGTGGTGTCTGACAAAATGGACAAAACAATTACTGTACTAGTTGAAACATATAAAGTTCACAAGTTATACGGTAAACGTGTTAAGTACTCCAAAAAGTTCAAAACACATGATGAGAACAACCAAGCAAAAACTGGTGACATCGTGCGCATTATGGAGACACGTCCACTCTCAGCTACAAAACGTTTCCGCCTAGTGGAAATCGTAGAAGAAGCGATCATTATCTAATTTAAGTTGATTCGGAACAGATCCGAAGGGAGGTAACAGTGTTATGATACAACAAGAAAGTCGATTAAAAGTTGCAGATAACTCTGGTGCTCGTGAACTACAGACAATTAAAGTTTTAGGCGGATCAGGCCGTAAGACTGCTAATATTGGCGATGTTGTAGTTTGCTCAGTGAAAAAAGCAACACCAGGAGGCGTTGTCAAGAAAGGTGACGTCGTGAAAGCAGTTATCGTTCGCTCTAAATCTGGTGCGCGTCGTATAGATGGTTCATATATTCGTTTTGATGAAAATGCTGCAGTAATTGTCCGTGATGACCAAAGCCCAAGAGGTACTCGTATCTTCGGTCCGGTTGCACGTGAATTACGTGATGCTAAATTCATGAAAATCGTATCTCTTGCTCCAGAAGTATTATAAGTGAATCTTTCGTTACTAAGGAGGTGCGTCAAGCATGCATGTAAAAAAAGGTGATAAAGTAAAAGTATTAGCCGGGAAAGACCGCGGCAAAGAAGGTACAATCCTTGAAGTGTATCCGAAGAAAGACCGTGTACTTGTCGAAGGAGTCAACATGGTACAGAAACACGCGAAACCTTCTCAAGAAAACCCACAAGGCGGTATTCTAAATCAAGAAGCTGCGATTCACGTGTCCAATGTATTACCAATTGACCCTAAATCCGGTGAACCAACTCGTGTTGGCTACGAAGTTCGTGACGGAAAGAAAGTAAGAATTGCGAAGAAATCCGGAGAAGCGTTAGATAAATAAGTTTCTAGTTGAAAGGAGGGCGCCATGATGAACCAATTAAAAGAAAAGTTTCAAGATGAAGTTACTACATCTTTAATGAATAAATTTAACTATAAATCTGTTATGCAAGTACCGAAAGTCGAAAAGATCGTAATCAACATGGGTGTTGGTGATGCGGTACAAAACTCAAAAGCATTGGATAGTGCTGTTGAAGAATTATCATTAATCTCTGGTCAAAAACCACTTATTACTCGTGCGAAGAAATCAATTGCAGGTTTCCGTTTACGTGAAGGAATGCCAATCGGCGCAAAGGTAACCCTTCGTGGTGAGCGTATGTATGAGTTTCTACAAAAGCTAATTGCGGTTTCACTCCCACGTGTACGTGACTTCCGCGGTATTTCTAAAAATGCATTTGACGGACGTGGAAATTACACACTAGGTGTGAAAGAGCAACTTATTTTCCCGGAGATTAACTACGATAAGGTAAGTAAAGTGCGCGGACTGGATATCGTTATCGTAACTACAGCTGATACAGACGAAGAAGCTCGTGAACTTTTATCTGAGTTAGGCATGCCTTTCCAAAAATAAGTTCCAAGCAATAAGGAGGGAAAATAGTGGCTAAAAAATCAATGATCGCAAAACAAAAACGTAAACAGAAGTATAAAGTACAAGAATATACACGCTGTGAGCGTTGTGGCCGTCCACATTCTGTAATTCGTAAATTTAAACTTTGCCGTATTTGTTTCCGTGAACTTGCCTATAAAGGTCAAATTCCTGGTGTCAAAAAAGCAAGCTGGTAAACCCCAATTTGGGAAGGAGGTAATGATGTATGGTAATGACAGACCCAATCGCAGATATGCTTACTCGCATTCGAAATGCGGTTACAGTAAAACATGAAAAATTGGAGCTTCCTGCTTCAAAAATTAAAAAAGAAATTGCTGACATCCTGAAACGTGAAGGTTTCGTTAAGGATTATGAATATATCGAAGACAACAAACAAGGTGTACTGCGTATTTTCCTGAAATATGGTGCAAACCAAGAGAAAGTAATTACAGGAATTAAACGTATCAGTAAACCAGGATTACGTGTCTATGCAAAAGCTGATGAAGTACCACGAGTGTTGAACGGATTAGGTATTGCAATCGTGTCTACTTCACAAGGTGTACTATCTGACAAAGAAGCTCGCAGCCAACAAGTCGGTGGCGAAGTGCTTGCATACGTCTGGTAATATTTTTTAACCCAAGGAGGTGCAGAAAATGTCTCGTATAGGATTAAAACCCATTGAAATCCCAGAAGGGGTAGAAGTGAAGCTTGAAGGTAATAAGGTTTCTGTTAAAGGACCTAAGGGCGAGCTTTCTAAAGAAATTCATCAAGATATCGCAATTAAAATGGAAGATAACGTCATAACATTAGAGCGTTCAAGTGATCTAAAAGAATATCGCTCCCTACACGGAACGAGCCGTACAATGATTGCAAACATGGTCGAAGGTGTTACAAAAGGTTTCGAAAAATCACTTGAAATTACGGGTGTTGGTTACCGTGCACAAAAGCAGGGCAACAAACTAGTAGTTAACGCAGGATATTCTCATCCGGTAGAAATTGATGCTATCGATGGAATTGAAATTGACGTTCCCAAAAACACTGAATTAACCGTAAAAGGTATCGATAAAGAATTAGTTGGTGCAGTTGCAGCGAATATCCGCGCAATCCGCCCGCCGGAGCCTTATAAAGGTAAAGGAATTCGTTATGTTGGCGAATATGTGCGCCGTAAAGAAGGTAAAACTGCTAAGTAAGATTAGTTAGGTGAGAAAGGAGTGACCTTGATGATCACAAAACCAGCTAGAAATGAAATGCGAAAAAAGAGACATGCACGTGTACGCAGAGACGTATTCGGAACTGCTGAACGTCCACGTCTAAACGTATTCCGTTCTAATAAAAATATCTACGCACAATTAATCGATGATGAAAATCGTGTTACGGTTTCGAGCGCATCTACTGCTGATAAAGAATTGAACATCACGCAAGGCAGTAATGTTGAAGCTGCGAAACAAGTAGGAGAGGCTATCGCAAAACGCGCAATTGAAAAAGGCTTCAAATCAGTAGTATTCGACCGTGGAGGCTACTTGTATCATGGACGCGTTAAAGCATTAGCAGAGGCTGCAAGAGAAGCAGGTCTCGAATTTTAATCGACAAAGGAGGTTACCATTTTAATGAATAATCAAATCGATGCGAACAAATTAGATTTAGAAGAACGTGTTGTATCCATCAACCGCGTTTCTAAAGTTGTTAAAGGTGGACGCCGCATGCGTTTTGCTGCATTGGTTGTAGTCGGCGACAAGAACGGCCATGTCGGTTTCGGTACTGGTAAAGCGCAAGAAGTACCAGAAGCAATCAAAAAAGCAGTAGACAATGCGAAGAAGAACTTAATTCGTGTACCATTTGTAGGAACTACGATTCCACATGATATTATTGGACGTTTTGGTTCTGGTAACGTAATGATGAAACCAGCTACTGAAGGTACTGGAGTTATCTCCGGTGGACCAGTTCGTGCGGTCTTAGAACTTGCAGGTGTAGGCGATATTCTTACAAAATCACACGGAGCAAGCACTCCAATTAATGTGATTCGTGCAACGATCAATGGGTTAGAAAATCTGAAAACAGCAGAAGAAGTAGCGAAACTACGTGGAAAGTCTGTTGAAGAACTGTTAGGATAAGGAGGGAAACAATATGTCTAACAAATTAGAAATCACCCTCAAACGCAGTGTTATTGGCGGAACTGAAGTACAACGCAGAACTGTTGAAGCACTCGGCTTAAAGAAAATCCGTCAAACAGTGGTACTTGAAGACACACCAGTAACCCGTGGTATGATTAATAGAGTATCCCACTTATTAGACGTTAATGAAGCGTAAGAAATACTAAAGATAAGGAGGTGCTCCGATGAAACTTCATGAACTAAAAGCAAACGAAGGTACTCGTAAAGAAAGAAACCGTGTTGGCCGCGGAATGTCTTCAGGAAACGGAAAAACTTCCGGCCGCGGACAGAAAGGGCAAAAAGCTCGTACCGGCGGTGGCACACGTCCAGGATTTGAGGGTGGACAAACACCTTTATTCCAACGTTTACCTAAACGTGGCTTTACAAATATCAACCGTAAAGATTATACAATTGTAAACTTAGATAAGTTAAATCAATTTGAAGAAGGCACTGAAGTTACACCTGAGCTATTACTTGAAGAAGGTGTCGTAAGCAAATTAAATGCAGGTATTAAAGTACTTGGTAATGGCACGATTGAGAAAAAGCTCACAGTAAAAGCTCATAAGTTTTCTCAAGTTGCAAAAGAAGCGATTGAGACTGCGGGCGGTAAAACTGAGGTGATCTAATGTTTCGCACAATCTCCAACTTTTGGCGTGTTGCTGACATTAGACGGAAAATACTTTTCACGCTTGCGATGCTCATTGTTTTCCGTCTAGGCACATTTATTCCTGTACCATTCACAGATCGAGCAGCACTTGAATTCATGTCAGATCAGCAAAACGTATTCGGATTTCTGAATACATTCGGTGGAGGGGCATTACAGAACTTCTCTATATTCGCAATGGGGATTATGCCTTACATCACGGCATCTATCATTATGCAGCTTCTGCAAATGGATGTTGTACCGAAGTTTACAGAGTGGAAGAAACAAGGAGAAATGGGCCGTAAGAAAATTGCTCAAGTCACACGCTATGGTACAGTTGGGCTTGCATTCATTCAAGCTATCGTCATGTCAATTGGTTTCAATGCTATGGCAGGCGGCTTACTAATCCAAGACCCAGATTTTGTGAAATTCCTGATAATTGCCCTGACATTAACAGCGGGAACAGCATTCTTGATGTGGGTAGGTGAACAGATTACTGCCCACGGAGTAGGAAATGGAATTTCCATCCTAATCTTCGCAGGAATTGTTGCAGCTGTACCAAACGGGGTTAACCAACTATTCAGCCAGTATTTCGTAAATGCCGGGGATGACTTATTCATCAACATTATTATCGTATCTATCATTGTACTTGTCATCATCGCAGTAACTGTTGGTGTCATTTACGTCAATCAGGCACTGAGAAAAATCCCAGTACAATACGCAAAACGACTCGTTAACCGTTCACCGGTTGGAGGTCAGTCTACTCATCTACCGATTAAAGTGAATGCTGCCGGGGTAATTCCGGTCATCTTTGCAGTTGCTTTCATGGTAGCACCAACGACAGTCGCTGGTTTTTATGAAGGGAATTCTTTTGCAAGTACGATTATGATGATTTTTGATTATACGCAACCGATCGGAATGGTTATCTATACAGCGCTAATTATTGCGTTCACCTACTTCTATACATTTGTTCAGGTGAACCCAGAGCAGATGGCAGAGAATCTGCAGAAACAAGGTGGATATATTCCGGGCATCCGTCCAGGACATAATACGGAAAATTATTTATCCCGCGTAATGAAGCGTCTGACATTTGTAGGAGCGCTTTTCCTAGCTGCTGTTTCCATCCTGCCTATTATATTAGGAAGTATTGCGAACTTGCCACAATCCGTACAAATCGGCGGAACGAGCTTACTAATCGTTGTAGGGGTCGCATTGACAACAATGAAGCAGCTTGAAGGCCAACTAGTGAAACGTCACTACAAAGGATTTATTAAGTAATATCCTGCCGACATTGAAGAAGCGAGGGGAAACTAATTGAATTTGATTTTAATGGGTCTACCTGGTGCTGGTAAAGGTACACAGGCAGAGAAAATAAATGAAAAATATAACATCCCTCATATTTCTACAGGGGATATGTTCCGAGCAGCAATTAAAGAAGGTACAGACCTGGGGAAAAAAGCAAAAGAATTTATGGATCAAGGTGCACTTGTTCCAGATGAAGTAACGACTGGAATTGTGAGAGAACGTCTAATGAAAGACGACTGTAAAGATGGATTTCTTTTAGACGGCTTTCCAAGAACGATTGCCCAGGCAGAAAGTTTGGAAGAGATACTCTCCGAATTAAATGAATCGATCGATTTCGTATTACATGTAGATGTTCCAGCAGAAAACTTAGTGGAGCGTTTATCTGGCAGGCGAATTTGTCCAACTTGTGGAACAGCTTATCACGTGAAATTCAACCCTCCGAAAGAGGAAGGAATTTGTGATAAAGATGGTTCAGCATTAATCCAGCGTGATGATGATAAACCAGAAACGGTGAAAAATCGTTTAGCTGTAAACCTCGAACAAATGCAACCATTACTCGATTTCTACGAGAATAAAGGATATCTCGCTCGAGTAAATGGAGATCAAGACATTGAGATTGTTTTCCAGGGAATTCGGGAAATACTGGATAACAAAGCGTAACATGGAATGACCAGATTAGGTGCAATTCTGGCTTTCTGACGTTATAATGAAGGGCGTAGTAACTTACAGATAGCTATAACTTTAAAGCTCATCTGAAAGCTTAAACGTAACGTACACAGATCCCACTTTTGTGGATGATTGGTACATCTTATTAGCGGATGGAGTAAATCGAAGCAAATGTAGCTCAAGGCTATTATGGCATAGAGCTCAAAGCTTTTCTCCAGATATCCCAATAGCCTTCTAGAAACTGATCATGTCACAATTGGGAAATTGCGATTTACCATCCTAACAATTACTTGGGCTTGTGACTGATTTAAAGGAAGGAGATCAAACGAATGGCAAAAGATGATGTTATTGAAGTAGAAGGTACTGTAACGGAAACACTGCCGAACGCAATGTTTCATGTCGAACTCGAGAACGGTCATACCGTTTTAGCGCATGTGTCCGGTAAGATTCGTATGCACTATATCCGAATTTTACCAGGTGACAAGGTTACAGTTGAACTTTCTCCGTATGATTTAACAAGAGGTCGAATTACGTACCGTTATAAATAATGCTCCGATATTAAAGGAGGTAATAAGGATGAAAGTAAGAGCATCTGTAAAACCGATTTGCGAAAAATGTAAAGTAATTAAGCGAAAAGGTAAAGTAATGGTGATTTGCGAAAATCCAAAACATAAACAAAAACAAGGCTAAAATAGGAGGTGCATGATCTTGGCACGTATTTCAGGTATTGATATTCCACGTGATAAACGAGTCGTTATCTCATTAACGTACATCTACGGAGTCGGCAAAACGACTGCAAAGCAAATTCTTAAAGAAGCAAACGTTTCTGAAGATACTCGTGTACGCGATCTAACGGAAGATGAACTCGGACGTATCCGCCGGGCAGTTGAGTCTGTTACGATTGAAGGGGACCTACGTCGTGAAGTATCCCTCAACATTAAGCGTCTGATCGAAATCGGATCTTACAGAGGTGTACGTCACCGTCGCGGTTTACCAGTTCGTGGTCAAAAAACAAAGAACAACTCTCGTACGCGTAAAGGCCCACGTAAAACAATGGCTAACAAGAAACAGTAATAATTGAAAGGAGGCACATTTTAGATGGCTCGTAATACAAACACACGCAAACGTCGTGTCAGAAAGCAAGTAGAAGTTGGGATTGCACATATCCGTTCTACATTCAACAACACAATTGTAACGATTACGGATGAAAAAGGTAATGCCGTATCTTGGAGCTCAGCAGGTGCATTAGGTTTCAAAGGATCTCGTAAATCCACTCCTTTTGCAGCTCAAATGGCAGCTGAAACTGCAGCTAAAACAGCAGTTGAAAATGGTATGAAAAGTCTTGAAGTAACTGTTAAAGGACCCGGAGCAGGACGTGAAGCAGCAATTCGTTCCCTTCAGGCAGCAGGCTTAGAAGTAACGGCAATTGTTGACGTAACACCGGTTCCTCATAATGGTTGTCGCCCACCAAAACGTCGTCGTGTATAATTCACTGTAGTTCGGTTATTTAAGGGCTGATTCGTTAGCTTTTTGGATAACATCGTATAGATTTTGTCAACCTGTCTATACTGGGTTATAATGGTAAAATTATACTCTGCAACGTTTATTAACGATAGATAGTTTGTACAAAGGAAAGACAGGTAGTGCAAGAATGCACGGGCTGCCTACTTGAGGAATTTCGGTTAGACTCGCCTGTCTAACCGGGGTTTTGACGTTTTTAAGGAGGGTTTTATTGAATGATTGAAATTGAGAAACCAAAGATTGAAACGGTTGAAATTAGTGATGATGCTACATTTGGAAAATTCGTAGTTGAACCTCTTGAGCGTGGATATGGTGCCACTCTTGGAAACTCCTTGCGTCGTATTTTACTGTCCTCACTTCCGGGTGCTGCTATTACTTCAGTTCAGATTGATGGAGCATTGCATGAATTTTCCACGGTTGATGGCGTGGTTGAGGATGTAACAACGATCATTTTGAATCTAAAAAAGCTCGCACTTAAAATCTACTCTGATGAACCAAAAACATTAGAATTAGATATCCAGGGTAAAGCTACTGTGACTGCTGCAGATTTGACTTATGACAGTGACGTTGAAGTAATGAACCCAGATCTTCACATTGCAACGGTTAACGGCAAAGGTCGCTTGTACATGAAAATGACTGCTGAACGCGGTCGCGGCTATCGCCCGGCTGAGGAAAATAAACATGAAGAACAACCAATTGGAGTCATTCCAGTCGATTCGATTTTCACACCAGTGGAACGTGTAACTTACCAAGTTGAAAATACACGTGTTGGGCAAGTTGTTGATTATGATAAGTTGACATTTGAAGTTTCAACAGACGGAAGCATCCGCCCTGAAGAAGCTATTTCTTTAGGTGCAAAGGTGATTTCCGAACATCTGAACATCTTTATCGGGTTGACAGACGAAGCTCAAAACGTCGAAATCATGGTTGAAAAAGAGGAAGACCAAAAAGAAAAAGTAATGGAAATGACGATTGAAGAACTTGATCTTTCTGTAAGATCATATAACTGCTTGAAGCGTGCAGGCATCAATACTGTTCAGGAACTTACAACGAAGACCGAAGAGGACATGATGAAAGTACGTAACTTAGGTCGTAAATCTTTAGATGAGGTAAAACAAAAACTATCTGATCTTGATTTAGGTTTACGAAATGATGATTAAAGCAGTCACCTTTAGATTTTGGGAAAAGGAGGGATAGTCCATGACTAGAAAGTTAGGACGTACCACAGATCATCGTATGGCACTACTTCGTAACCTTGCATCTGATTTAATTATTCATGAACGCCTGGAAGTTACAGAAGCAAAAGCGAAAGAGCTTAGATCTGTAGTCGATAAAATGATTACACTCGGAAAGCGTGGCGATCTTCATGCACGTCGCCAAGCAGCAGCTTTTCTTTATAATAAAGAAACAGAAGATGATAACTCGGTAATTCAAAAGCTTTTCGATGATGTCGCAAAACGCTATGAAGACAGACAAGGCGGCTATACGCGCGTACTTAAACTAGGTGAGCGCCAAGGTGATGGAGCGCCCATGGCAATCATTGAATTAGTTTAATCAAAAAACGGCAAGGGCAGGACGAAATCTCTCCAAAGAGGTGAATCCAAGCCCTTTTTTGTTTTATATGCAACCTCAGCAAGAATTTCTAGTCAGTGAAGTATGTATCGTTTTCATTCAGCGTAAGTGATTTGCACGTTCTCATGGTTCGCTCTCTAATCGCCGTTCAGTTGCCCGGTGGACGGATGCGCATCCTTGGGCACTGCTAGAGCTCCTCGGGCTTCCGCCCTGCGGGGTCTCCAGGCTCGTGCTGTTCCCGCAGGAGTCACCGTCCACCGGGCAACTGAACTGGTAAGATGGTTATTTTAAATAGAAATTACTCTGTCACGATAAGTAGTATACTTCTCCAGAACATTAAACAAGGATTCAAATTCGGCCTTTCCTGGTAGCAGTCCAGACACCTCGAGACTCCTGCGGGAGGATAGGCCTGGCGAGATTCCGCAGCGCGTTAGCGCGAGGAGGCTTGCCGGCCGCTCAGCAGGTGCGAGGGGTGTCTGGACTGCGGACTTCCAGTAGAAAGTTTCGGAGTTACGCACACTTACGTTGAATGAAAGCATTCAATAGTTTTTAATTGTTTATAAGCTATTGCTGCTGTTTCTGGCTGCTAAGTTTTTAAAGATAGGGTTCGTGATCAATGCCCGAATGAAGCTAGTTTCTTATTGCTAGGGTGTTGAGGAGGCTCCTCAACGACCGACTGGATTTTGTTTTTGTAGTATCGGTCGTTGAAGAGGCATTTCAACTCCCAAATGGCTGTTGTTTTATGTGTTTAGGCCGTTATAGACCTTTTTCAGTTCCCGAATTATCTCTGTTTCATATGTTTGGGTAGCTGATAGAACTGCTTGAGATTTATGTGAACTAGACTATTCATAAAATAAAACTAAATTAAGTTAAATCAGGATTATAATTAGTAGAGAAGAGTGGAGTACCTTTCTTCGTGCAAATCTTTGACAGGAGATTTAGATGCTGATTCTCTATCTGGATTGAGATATACTATTACATAGATATAGAAAGGTCCGTAATTGGAGCGGAGGAGGCGATTAGATGAGAAGAGAGTTAATTGAGTTTCGGAATGTTTCGTTTCGCTATGACGAGCAATCACCCTGGGTGCTGAAAGACTTGTCATTTACCATATATGAAGGTGAATTTGTTGCGATTATCGGACATAATGGCTCAGGTAAGTCAACCATCGCAAAGCTAGTAAATGGCTTATTATTTCCCCAAGAAGGGGAGATTTTAATAAATGGCATTATCGTGAATGAAGAGACAATTTGGGATATCCGCAGGGAAGTTGGAATGGTATTCCAGAATCCAGATAACCAATTTGTTGGTGCAACCGTGCAGGACGATGTGGCCTTCGGAATGGAGAACCGTGGTATTCCTCGAGAAGAAATGGTTAAACGAATTGAAGAAACGCTACAAGCTGTTCAGATGTCGGATTATCGTCTAACGGAGCCACATCGACTTTCCGGTGGCCAGAAGCAGCGGGTAGCAATCGCGAGCGTATTAGCTATTTCGCCGAAAGTACTCATACTAGATGAGGCGACTGCTATGCTCGATCCAAAAGGAAGAAAAGAAATTATGGGGACTGTTTCGGAACTGAGTGAACAGCGCGGATTATCGCTCATTACGATTACCCATGATCTTGCAGAAGTCGTTCAAGCAGAACGGGTCATCGTGATGAATCAGGGTGAAATATGGGAGGAAGCTACTCCAAGAGAGATTTTTTCAAAGCGTAATGAACTGAGAGATATTGGTCTGGACGTCCCATTTGTCGCGATCTTGGCAGAGGGGTTAAAACAGGTCGATCTAAAGCTTACTAAAGAACCATTAAATCAAGAAGAACTACTGGAGGAACTATGGATATTACATTCAAAAACGTAACGTATATTTATCAGCGTAATTCACCCTTTGAGCATAAAGCGGTCGATGGCTTATCGTTCCATATTCCATCTGGTTCATTCGTGGCAATTATTGGCCATACTGGTTCGGGTAAATCGACCTTAATCCAACATTTGAATGGGCTTACTGCTCCAAGTGAAGGCGAAGTTCATATCGGTGACTTCAAGCTGACAAATGAAGAGAAACCGAAAAATATGAAAGAACTAAGAAGTCGTGTCGGTGTGGTGTTCCAGTACCCGGAGCACCAGCTGTTTGAAGAAACAATCGCAAAAGATATTGCTTTCGGTCCAGAAAACTTCGGCGTCGATCAAAAGGAAATAGAAAGACGGACGAAGGAAGTTATCCGTCAGGTGCATTTACCGGAAGAATTGTTAGACCGCTCCCCATTTGATTTGAGTGGTGGTCAGAAACGACGGGTTGCAATAGCTGGCGTATTGGCGATTCAGCCGGAAGTCCTCGTACTCGATGAACCGACTGCAGGACTTGATCCTCGTGGACAGAAGGAAATCATGGATATGTTCTATGAATTGCATCAGCAAGAAGGACTGACGACTATTCTTGTAACCCATAGCATGGAAGATGCATTGAAATATGCGGATCATATCCTGATTTTAAATAAAGGGAAGAAGTTTATGGAAGGAACGGCTGTTGACGTGTTCAGTCAAAGAGAGGCATTGCAAAGTGTGCAGCTCGATGTTCCAGAAGTCGTCGAATTCCTGATTAAGTTCGAGAAAAAAATCGGCAAACAAATTCCATTCCATAATCAATCGATGAAAGAACTTGCAGAAGAAATTCGGCAAGTTGTAAAAGGAGTGGATGAACATGAATAACTCCTTAATCATCGGTCAATATGTACCGGGTAATTCACTGATTCACCGCCTTGATCCTCGGACAAAAATAACAATTATCTTTTTCTTTGTCTTTATCGTTTTTTTCGCAAATAATGTACTAAGCTACGGGATTTTAGTTGCGTTTGCATTAACGGCAATGCTTACGAGTAAGGTTCCAGTTCGTTTTATCATGAAGGGTCTGACACCTGTTTGGTTTTTGATTATATTCACCTTTATTCTTCATTTGTTTGTTACAAAAGAGGGGACAGTAGTTTTTGAATTAGGGATCTTCAAGTTTTATTCTGGAGGAATTATTCAAGGATTTGCTATTTCAATCCGTTTCTTCCTTTTAATACTTGTCACTTCCCTTCTGACATTAACGACGACGCCGATCGAGATAACAGACGGAATTGAGGATATGCTGCACCCATTGAAGCGATTTAAATTCCCTGTACACGAACTTGCACTGATGATGTCGATTTCTTTACGCTTTATCCCGACGCTTATGCAGGAAACGGATAAAATTTCGAAAGCACAAGCCTCTCGTGGAGTTGATTTCCGCACGGGACCTTTAAAAGAACGTGTGAAGGCGGTTGTTCCGCTCCTAGTCCCTTTATTTATCAGTGCATTTAAGCGGGCGGAGGAGTTGGCAATGGCGATGGAGGCTCGCGGCTATCAAGGTGGAGATAATCGTACGAAACTCCGTGAATTGAAGGTTACCAAGCTTGATATCATGGGCTACCTTATTTTTATCCTTGTTGTAGCGATTCTATTTTTAACAAGAACTTACGGGTGAGTGTGATAAAATGCCACGAATAAAATGTACGTTAGCTTATGATGGATCTGGATTTTCTGGTTTCCAAATCCAGCCGGATAAGCGGACTGTAGCAGGAGAACTGGAAAAGTGTTTACAGAAAATGCATAAGGGCAAAGTGGTTCGCGTGCATGGTTCCGGCCGAACGGATACAGGGGTGCACGCGAAAGGACAAGTAATCCATTTTGATACGCCGCTTCATCTTCCAGCAGAAAATTGGAAAAAAGCCTTAAATGCACTACTCCCCGGGGACATCCATCTATCAAATACGGAAATCGTCACAGAAGCCTTCCATGCGCGTTTCAGTGCCATAGCTAAGGAATACCATTACATCGTGGAAACATCGCCGGAAAGGGATGTATTCAGCCGAAAGTATGCCTATTACTTCCCGCATGCACTCAACATAGGAAAAATCAAGGAAGCATGTGACTATGTCAAGGGAAAACATGACTTTACTACATTTTCTTCGGTGAAAACAAGCGTTAAAGGGAGTAAAGTGAGGACATTGTATACGGTGACGTGTGAAGAAGATGAGTCTGGTCTTCGCTTCATATTTTATGGTGATGGCTTTCTTTATAATATGGTCCGCATCCTTGCTGGATTTCTTCTGGATGTTGGCCAAGGCAAATGGGAGCCAGAGGACATCCCTGTTTTATTTGCTGCAAAGGACCGCAGTAAAGTAGGTAAAACGATCGGCCCGGAAGGTTTATATTTAATGCGAGTCATCTATGAATGAAATAATATTAATTTAGGTATTAATTTAAAAGAAAAATGAAGAGAAACCTTGACAAACCTACCCATTGTGTTATATTATGATTTATGGCATTTTATTTCTAAACCATGATTAGCCCCGGAATCTAATTATGTTTTAAGAAACTTAAAATACAAAAAATGAAACGGATTTTATATATATGGAGGGAAATCTAACATGCGCACAACATTCATGGCAAATGAAGCGAACATTGAACGCAAATGGCTTGTTGTTGATGCAGAAGGCCAGCGTCTAGGTCGTCTTGCGAGTGAAGTTGCTACAATCCTTCGTGGAAAGAACAAACCAACTTACACTCCGCATGCAGACACAGGAGACTATGTCATCGTCATCAACGCAGAGAAAATCGAATTAACTGGGAACAAAGAGAACGACAAAATGTATTATCGTCACTCCAACCATCCAGGTGGACTCAAAGAGCGAAATGCAGCAGATTTACGTGCAAAGCATCCTGAACGCATGATTGAGCTTGCGGTAAAAGGCATGCTTCCTAAAGGTGCATTAGGCAGTAAGATGTATAAGAAATTACACGTTGTTGCAGGTCCAGAGCATAAATATCAAGCACAAAAACCAGAAGTATACGAGCTTCGTGGGTAATTAAAGGAGGTAAATTCATTGGCACAAGTACAATACTACGGCACAGGACGTCGTAAAAAATCAACTGCACGTGTACGTTTAGTACCAGGTTCAGGTAACATTACAATCAATGGTCGTGAAGCAAGAGAATATTTCCCATATGAAACACAACTTCTTATTCTAAACCAGCCATTAGTTGCGACAGAAACTGATGGAACATATGACGTTTTAGTTAATGTTCACGGTGGTGGATTCACTGGTCAAGCTGGTGCAATTCGTCATGGAGTAGCTCGTGCGCTTTTACAAGCTGATCCAGAATATCGTGCTACATTAAAACGCGAAGGCTACTTAACTCGTGACCCAAGAATGAAAGAACGTAAGAAATACGGTCTTAAATCTGCACGTCGCGCGCCACAATTCTCAAAACGTTAATAAATCAACATTTGCAAATCCCTCAACCACGTGTGGTTGGGGGATTTTACTGTATATGCGGTGCTTGAAAAACAGGGGAAAATTCACACGTAGCATACACGTAACATACAAGTAGCAGACAAATAATTTAGAGAAAAAGAAGCTGTGATTTTGAAATTAAGTTTGATACAATTACATTAATAAGATGGATTGGGATAGTGCAACAAACGGGCCATTTTGTAGCATAAAATTAGCTGGTAAATTTGATTAGGGGAGATATTTTTGAAGAAAATTACTTTATCACTTACTTTGTTTTTTTGTGCTTTACTTTTATTTGCTTGCCAATCTCAAGAAAAGGAAATGACTATGTTAGATGATATTTCATCGATTTCCATTTCCAAATCTAGTGGCTATGGTGGAATAAACGAAAATTATATTGCAACAATTGATAAAGACTCAACCATATCAAGGTTTGAAGAGTCTTTGGAAAATGCAGAAGCTAGGGAACAGAAGGTTAATGTCGATACTGAAAAGCCTGATTATGATATTTTAATTCGCTATGAAAATGGGGAAACCCACGGATTACATCTTGTGCTTGGTAATGCAGGAGAAAAAAGTAGAGTAATGTATGTTGGTCACGAAAACAACGGTTTTGATATATCACCTGAAGGTACAGAGGTATTAAAAGATGTCTTGGATAATCAATAAATGTGTACTGCAATCGGGCGCAGTTGTTGAATAAGCATTGCGCCGTTAAAGGGCCAGATTGTGTAATAATTAATAATAAGCCTACCCCTCAATCAAATAGAGGATTAAGGGGTAAGCTGATATTAAACAAATAATTATTTTTTTACAGCATGGATGTAATGAATCGTTTCAAAGGCTTTTAAATAATCCGAACGATCGCTAAAGAATTTATTATTTATAACATCGGGTGATAAATGTTCGTAAATAAGTAATCCTGCATCTTCTAACAATATTTCTATTTCGTCATAAGTAAAACATGATTTCATTGGTTCGCCACTAGCGGATGCCATTTGCACCATATTCTGAACTCGGTTAGACAATCCTTTTTCTTCAAATAGTTTATCATCTGCATAATCAAAAACGATGGAACTTCCCAATGGAATCTCTGCAAATAATTCTTTAATTAAATTTGAAATTTCTTCTTTTGTTAAGTAATAGGAAACACCTAAGAGACTATAAAAGGTTTTTTTGTTTGGTTGAAAACCCTCATCAATAAGGTTTTGTAGGATAATATCTTTGGTGAAATCCATTGGAACAAAGTGAAAATTATAAGGAATTTGATAATTAGATTTGGCTAGCCTATTCCTTTTAAAATCTTGTGTAGACGGATAATCAACTTCAAATATTTCCAACTTAGGGTCTAATTCTGGGTTCCGAAAACAAAATGTATCCAATCCAGCTCCTAGAATGACATATTGTTCAGCTCCTAGTACTATCTCATGGAATAATACTTTTTCACAATAGGCAGCACGTGCTAATGGAGTTGGTGAGAGTTGAACTTGTGTAATCCATTTTAATATTTCATCGGGTTGATCTTGAAATTTTATAGCAATTTCATGATTAAAAAATTGAATTCCTTGAATCATGTTTTTACGAATATCTTCAAATTCCTTTTGGGTAATTAAATCTTTTGCAATATAATCATCAAAAATCTTTGGTGTGTCATATTTACTATGGTATGCTCGACCAAAAGCTGAAATTAAGGAAGTTAAACTGGATTCATTTTTCTCCATACATTGATTCCCCCATATAATAAAAATAAGATTCCCCTGGCCAGGAGAATCTTATTATATACGAAAATATAATAACTGTAAATTATAGCACAATTAAATTATTTTGTCAATAATATTGACTAGTATTTAAATGTTATCTCATGAAAAAATCAAAAAATACAATACAACAATCGGGCGCGTTTGTTTAACACCAAAAGGAGGAAAATGGTCAAACCTTTTTCTAAAAAATGTATATCATTTCACAAAGAGAGAATCCATTTTGATCAATCCTTTTTTCAAAATGGATTCGTCTTGATTAGGGTATTATCCAGGCTTGTCATGTCTTTCTGATCAAACTTTGTTTCAAAGCTACAAAAAGCAGCTTTCTTATAGCCTGTCAATTGCCATAAGAAGCTGCTTGATATCTTTATGCGTATAAACTTTATCAGTGATATCTTTAGCTGCGTGACCCATGATCCGTTTGATTGATAATTTATTTGCATCAGCATTATCCATAAGGGTTGCGAAGGTATGTCTGCAATCGTGTGGTCTATGATTCAATTCTAGTTGTTGCATAATCTTCTTGAATTTCTCATGATAATAAACATAATAACTCAGTTTGTTTCCCTCAAAGTTTGTAATCAGATATTCATTATTGGGATCCATACGATTTTCAATTAATTTATGGACTTTTTTATGAATAGGTATGACCCTATTCGTCCCAGCTTCCGTTTTGAAGCCACCCCGAAAATACCTTTCATCCAATTGAATATTTTTATTTTTCACTTCCACAAGTTCCCCAGGACGCAATCCACTGTAAATCATAATTAAAATCGAATCTATATCATCGAAGCGGTCGATGTTTTCCCAAAGAATATTAATCTCATCCAAAGTAAATGGTTTTCTGGAATTCTTTGTATCATTTTTTGGAAGCTCGACAAATCTAGCATAATCTTTATGTGTTAAATCGTTTTCTAAAGCATGTTTATACATTTGATTAAATAATACTTTTATTTTTTTCTTTGTACCCCATGATTTATCACAGTTATCAATCACAGATTGCAGGTGAGCTTTCCTGACTTCATTAAATTTTATATCGTGTAAAGGTTCTGATCTTCTAAAAGCCATTTCATAGCCAAGTTGATTTGATTTTGAAATTTTAGGGAAACGTTCTTTTATTAAGCGTTCATATACTTCTTTAAATGTGAGCTTGCCAGCTGATAAATCATATGGGTTATTATTGTAATCAGCTAATGCTACCATTGCCTCTTTTCTACTTTTATAATATCCTAGATACTCCCGTCTTTGTTTTCCTTCGTCATTCCATCCAGTAGTGACTATGACCGCGAATGGTTTTCTTCGTTTACCGGATAATTTGCATACGGAGCCGTATCCATTTGGATTTTTCAATTTCCTTACCACCTTTCATATCAGCAGGATAGACATGTGAGAATATATGTTCTATATATGTGTTAAAAAAAAGAATGCAATATTTGCATACCTACTTTATATGATCAATTTTTTTCAGATTGCACATTTCTTCTGGAACGCCATACGTTTGAGCTACTTCATTTATGGTAACGCTTGTATCTTTAAATTCATAAATACATTTATCTGGAATAAGCAATTCAACTGCAAATGTATTAGCCTCTACCTCATTTTTATTAGTAGAGAAAAAGGTGTTATTTTTTAAAAAAGGTGCATTTTCACTTTTATGCAATAACGAATGGCCTAATTCATGAGCGCAGACAAACCTTTGCAATGTCTCATCTATATTATCATTAATATGGATAGATTGAATCCTTTTGTAGCACGTGTAGTATCCCAAAGATCCCCCAGAGATTCAAAAATAATGATGATGCCTTTACGCTCTGCTATTTCAAAAGGGCAATTTGTTCCATATTTATCAATAAGTTTTATTGCTGTATTCCTAGGCATTAAATGCGCCATAGAATACCTTATTTTTTATATTTGTTGGGGGTAAACTTTTGTTTTGCCATTCGTTTAGCCATGCGAAGTGAATTTTCCAATGAAGCAATTAGTAGTTCTCTATCTTCCTTATCCATTTCATCTATCGCCCTTCCATCGAATTGTGAGTATGCATCATCATTAGATAAGTTATTTATCATTTTTTCTAGATCCTTAGCTATATCACGCTCTTCCTTATCTGACAGCTCAGGAAGATCTTCCTCTTGCTTGGTGTTGTTTGGTTTGTAATAACCAGCCACCCTCATTATTTCATCATAAGGAATGGATAGTGCTTCCGCAAGTTTTTGGATATTCTCAGCTTTGGGAATGCCTCTTTTTCCATTTTCGATTCTGGACAATTGAGCAGCACTAATACCTGAATACAAAGAAAGTTGATTGATGGTGTAACCTTTTTCATCCCTTTTTGCTTTTAGATACTCTCCAAATTGATTGGTCATAGTTTTCTCTCCTAAACACTGATACCCTTCTACACTTATATTACTAAAAATAATTACCAAAAGGAAATTTATTTAAGGAAAATATAAAAAAGTATTGCCAAATGGTAATTGTTAATGTTAAGGTATTACCATAAGGTAATTACCAAAAGGTAAAAGGAGGGTTCATTTGAAAGATGTAAATGTCATTTTAATTAATTTAGACTTTTTGAAGGCGTATTTGAAAGACAAGGATATTTCTCAAAGTCAATTTGCGGATAAGGTAGGAGTTACGCAAACTACTGTTAACCGAATTATGAATGGCAAGAGAAATCCGGGAGGTAAGTTTATTGCAGGTGTTCTGCGGAGCTTTAACGATTTAAGTTTCGATGAAGTATTTTACTATGACAAAAGTATTGTCAACTGAATAAAAGATAAAACAATTCGTTTGGAGGGATTGATTTGGAAACAAGTATTGATGAGAAAGAAAGCATGAATATCAAAGTTTCTGAGGCAGCAAAGATCTTGGGGAAATCTGAACAATTTGTGCGAATTGGATTACAACGGGATATTTTACCAATTGGTATTGCAATTCAAATGTCTAGTAAATGGACATACCATATTTCACCAAAGTTACTCAAAGAGTATGTAGGAGGGGAAGTAAGCATCTAAATTGCCTGAAATTATTTAAACCTGTTTAATTCTGGAGGTAAAAAATGAGCAACATTAAATGGATTAAGTTAAGTACTGCCATGTTTGATGATGAAAAAATAAAACTTATAGAGAAGCTTCCAGAGGCTGATACCATTCTAATCATTTGGATTAAACTACTTTCACAGGCCGGGAGAACAAATGCCAACGGTTATATTTATTTGAACGAAAATGTCCCTTATACAGAAGAGATGCTGGCAACGATATTCGATAGGTCGCTCAATACAGTGAGGCTCGCTTTAAAAACACTAAAAGAGTTCGGGATGATTCACATTGATGACGATTCTTTTATTCGAATTTCAAATTGGGAAAAGCATCAAAATGTTGAAGGAATGGACCGTGTAAGGAAGTTGAATGCAGAGCGTAACAAAAGGTATCGCGAAAGAAAGAAACAGCAATTACTAGAAGATAAAACAGATGACGTTAGCGTGACGTCACGTGACGGTACAGAAGAAGAACTAGAAAGAGATAAAGAACAAGATATAGAAATAGAACAAGATAAAGACGTAGCGCAGATTATTAAATTTTGGGATAAAAACGGATTTGGTGTGAATAACATTCATGCAAAAAAACAGTTGTTGCTGTGGTTGGATGATTCATCATTTAAGGATCCCAGTGAAGTCATTTTAAAGGCATTAAATATTGCTTGTGAAAATGATGCTAGACGACTTAAATATACGGAAGGCATCTTAAGAAACTGGCAAAACGAATCCTTACTAACCGTTGAAGAAATCGATAAGAATCACAAAAACCGAAATAAGCAAGCTGTAAACCAAATAGATTACGATCCGAATAGAGATAGATTCTAGGAGGTGCTATCAGTGGAAGCTATTGGATCAGTTCTTAAAAAATCAATTCCTTTCAAAGAACATCATGAAAAAGAATGTGAGCAATGTGGAAGTCTATATAAATTATATGAAACTCCTAAAGGCATAGCGGGAGCATGTAAACATTGTATGGATCAACAGTTATTAGAAGAACTAAGCGTACCAACAAAAGAAGAAAGAGAAAGACTAAAAGAAAAGCGATTTATTGCCACATTTGAACGAGTTACACATGATTTGAAGCAAGCAACGGTTGATTCCTATATACCTAAAGAAACATCGCAATTCGAAGCAAAAAAAGCAGTCCTAGGGTGGGCAGGTATAGTGATTGATGCTGGATTTAATATAAAAGACAATATCCAAGAAGGAGAATCTACTCAAAGGATAGTTGGAGATGCAACGGTTGATGTGGTGGCTGGTATTGGGACAATGGCAGTAGCCGGGGCAGCTACTGCAGCGGTAGTTGGAACAGTAGGTTTACCATTATTAGCAGGTGCTGGAGTAGGGTTAGTGGCATCTTAGACAGTAGGAAAAATTATTGATTCTAACTGGGGGACTAGCCAAAGTCTAAGGGATCATGGAAAAGACTTAGTACAAGCTGGTACTAATGCTGTGAAAGGTTTCGGAAAAACAGTAGCCGGTTGGTTTAAAAAATCTATATTCGTAATATTTTAATAGTACAGGGGGATGGAAAATAGTGAAAATAGATCCCGAAACGAGATATGAGGATTTGGCTTTATATGTTAAAGATCATTTGGAATTTATTTATGTTGGTGATGTTAAATGGAGTGTGGCTGTACTAGTTTTGATAATATATGATGCCCCTTTACTTTTAGGATTTTCAATGTTGTTAAAGATAGAACTTTTATGGATCGTTTTACCATTTGTCCTTATTATTCATTTGTGGTGGATAAGACTGATGATAAAAAATCCATATTCTACTCAATTAGAGGTGATATTATTTATGGGTGTTTGGGGAGCGCTTGGAGGAATATCTTTATTCATAACCTTTGTGTGGGTGATATTTCATGTGCTTCAAATTACCTCCACGGTATTTTATATTATTATAGCTATAGTGACAATTGTATTGGTCTATATTTTAGTGAAATATCAATTACATAAATATTCCGGTGATCCGATAAAAGAAAGAAAAGAAAGTAATCAGTATAAGTATATGGGATTGGTAACCGCCTCTCCGGGGATAGGATACTTATTTTATGTATTAATAGAAAAAAATACGATGTTAGAAGATATTATTTCAATGGTTAGTATATATTTCTTTGCTATTATTTGTAGCTACACTGCAGCAAAATTTTTGCATCGTTATTTTTTCATGAAAGCCAATATGAAATATGTCATCTATCAACCACATGGAAATAAGAAAAAGGAAAAACTTATCAAACAAGGAGTGGAAATAAAATAATGGAAAAACTATTACCGAACGGATCAATTGTTTTATTGAGAGGTGGAAATAAACGTTTAATGATTTATGGAAGAAAACAAATCATTACAGAAGAGGGAATGGAAGAGATTCAAGCTAGAGGCGAAAAGATACCAGAACAATCTATGTATGATTATTTAGGAGTCTTTTATCCCGAAGGCTACATGGACGAGGAACACACTTAGTGTTCAATCATTCAGATATTATCGATATTATATTCCGAGGCTATGAAGATGAGGAGGAAGCAGAGTTTCAAAAGATTTTAAGGCAAGTTTAAATAATAGGTCGTATTAAAAATAATGCGATATTCCTAGAAGTAGAATAACTAAATTAAAATCAGAAAGGACAAATTTATATTTTAAAGTTTGTCCTTTTTGATAATCTTTAGTACGAGTGTTTCCTTGGCAAAAATTGCTTCTTTCATTGCGGATTATTCATATTATCTGGCTTTAATGCTCCGTAGCATATTTTATAATAGACAGGGAACCAAGAACATAGATGAATTTAGGTTGTTAACACGTGAGTTAGAAGATTTATTAAATGATTTTAATTCCTTGGATGAAAATGATGGAGATAAAATTGAAGTAATGCTGTTTGAATTTCATCGAATACTTACAACGTTTGAATGGCATTTTTCAGAAATTAGTGATTTAAACATGAAGTTCTTGAAAGGATTTAGAAAAGGTTAATAAAATCATTTAAAGAGAAGGAACAAAATTAGGATTTTTGTTTTGTGTGAGAAATGATAAAAGTTAAGTGTCATACTAATAATCATCTTTATAATGATGCAAAAAGATGGAAACCAAATCCATACGAATCCATTTACATCCCTATCAATCCAATTTATCCAAATGAAGATATTGATACAACGGGATTCAGACGGATAGACTATACATAAATTGATAGCCGATAAAACTCAAAACGTTAAGCGTTTATTATATCAAAAACACGCCTGTTTGGACTTTTCCAAACGGGCGTTTTTTTATAATCTATCAAATTGTACAAGCCTAAAAATAAGTATAGAAAACTTTATAATCAATGATATAATGTAATGAATTCTGGTATCCTAGTTAAAAATAGGAGGTTGTTTAAAATGGGAAGTCATAAACCAGCAGGATTTGGATAAGATTTCTAGCAAGTCTAATCGATGGTGTTTTAACTGGAATTTTAACTTGGATTATCGCTACGCTAATTAATGACGAGAGGTATTTTAATACGTTTGATATTTTTTCGGATGAATTGTATGGACTAAGTACATCGGAAACCATTTCGAATTTGATTTATACGGTCATTTTCGTAATTATATTTACAGCGAGCAAGTTTAAAGGTAGTCCGGGGAAAATGATTTGTCGCATTGAGGTTGTAAATCCAGACATGACACAGATCAGTTTTTGGAAATCACTTGGTAGAGTGTTTGCTTATATCGTTTCAGCTATTCCAATTATGATTGGTTACATGATGGCCGGCTGGAATAAGGAGAAGAGAGCATTACATGATATCATTTGTAGCACTAGAGTTGTGTATCGAAATAAGTTAGAGTAAAGTTAAATCAAAATGAGAATTGATATTTTCCATTAAAAACTATGGACTTGGGGTGTATACATATTGGATAAAAAGCGTTGGATCGCATTAATAATCGCAATTGGTTTATTCGTTGTCTCGATTGTATCACAAATTAGCACAAGCATTGCTTCGACGGATTCCGCTACACTTTTTGAAAGCTTTAATGATGAGTTTAGTGAAGAAGTAATCGAACAAGGAACTAGCTTCGAGAAAATTGCTGTGCTCGAGCTAAATGGAATTATTATGGAAGATAGTGCAGGAAGTTTATTAAGCGGTGTTACATATAGGCATCAAAGGTTTTTGGATTTACTTGATCACGCTGCTGAGGATGGAAATGTAGAGGCTATTATTTTAGACGTAAATACACCGGGTGGTGGTGTTGTAGAAAGTGCAGAGATTCATGAAAAGATACTAAACATTCAGCAAAACTATGAAAAACCTGTTTATATTTCGATGGGGAATACAGCAGCATCTGGCGGTTACTACATCTCTGCTCCAGCCGATAAAATTGTCGCTCATTCCGCCACATTAACTGGTTCAATTGGTGTCATTATGGAGTCGTTGAATTATACCGAGCTTGCTGATAATCTAGGCATTGATTTTAACACGATAAAGAGTGGCGAATTCAAAGATATTATGTCTGGTTCACGTGAGATGACGGAAGAGGAAAGAGCAATGCTGCAAACGATGATTGATGAACTCTACGGTGACTTTGTTCAAGTCATTGTAGATGGACGTGGCATGTCTGAGGAAACTGTTCGAGAACTGGGTGATGGTCGCATTTATACTGGAGCGCAAGCAAAAGAAAATGGCTTAGTCGATGAAATTGGAACGCTGGATGATACCATTGCGATGATGAAAGAGGATTATAATCTGGAAGATGCTGCCGTGATTGAGTATACAAGCGGTTTTGAATTCAATAAATTTTTAGGCATGACGCTGCAGGATAAGTTTGGCAAAGGGTCAGAGTTACTTGCAGTAAATAATATGCTGCGAGAAGCAAATGCTCCTAGAGCCATGTATTTATATTCAAGATGAGGAGGCTAGATTGCCATGAGTGAAGATTTAGTTGCATATACAGCATCGCCTACGGAAACAAGAAGGTATGCCGGATTTTGGATGCGATTTTGGGCATATTTAGCCGACTTAGTCATCGTGTTTAGTATAAATGGTATTGTGCTTAGTCCATTAAAATTTATGAACGAAGGAAAACCAATCGAGATTGGTTATTGGACGGTCGCAGGAATTCTGAGCCTTCTCGTATTGTATCTATACTTTATTTTAATGACAAAGTTTTATGGACAGACAATCGGAAAAATGATATTTGGATTAAAAGTGATTCGCAAAGACCTCGAGCCTCTGCAATGGAGCGATATTATTTTTAGAGAGTTGGTCGGACGCTTCTTCTATCGCTTTTTATTCATTGCACAATTACTGTATCTTGTCGTTGCCTTTGATACCAAAAAACAAGGGATTCACGATATGCTTGGTGATACATGGGTCGTGCATGAATGAAGGATCGCGGGAAGAGAGTTATTCATTGTCCGTATATGTCACAATAAATAATCAAGCACTGTCCCTGCTTTTTTTACAAGCTAGTAAGTGTGGGGAGAAAAAAATCTCGATACGGGTTTTTGGTTAATGTTTAGCCGCCAGTAGAATGTGTAAGATATTCTAATAGCGGCTGTTTGTGTTCTATTATCTAAATCTATTACTAGTTAAAGCCTAATCTTTACTTTACTTGCTCGTGTGTATCATTATTCGTCACATCCAGGATATCGAGCAGGAATACAAACACTGGAATTCCGATAATCAATCCCCAGACACCAAAGAAATGCTGCGAAAAAATCAAGACAATAAATGTATAAAACACTGGTAAATCTGTTTTAGAAGACATCAATTTTGGATTGAGAATATACGCTTCGATTGCATGGATAATCATAATTGCGATGAGCAGATAAAGAACAGTTAAAAATCCTCCGATTGTATAGGCAATGAGAGATAACGGGATAAGTGAGATAATCACTCCAGCAACAGGGATAAGTCCTAGGAAAAAGACCATAATGGATAATCCAAAGATCTGCGGAAATCCAAGGATCATTAATACAATCATCGTAAGAAATGTGTTAATCAGGGCAATCATGAATTGTGCTTCGATTACTTTACCAAAAGTGCGTGAAAATTTTCTGCCGAAGTACTCGATCTCCCGGTAGAACGGTGCAACTTTACTTTTTTTGAACTTACTCGTAAATGCGAGCAGGCGAGGTTTTTCGAGCAGGAAGAATAAACTGAGTACTAACGAAATTAATACCTGTACACTCACCGTACTAATATCTGTAATCGATTTTAAGAGAAATGAAAAGCCGTTTTCTATGTAGCCCGTGATTTGCTCGCTTGAAATGATCGGCTCAATAAAACTAAAAAATGGGTTATCATACGATTCGAAAGAGAAAGTTGAAATCTGCTTAATGACTTGACTGATTTCCATCGTAATAATTGGCAAGTACCTCACAGCACCTACCGTTAATAAGCTGACGATTACCGAATATAACAGTAATACGAGAATCGTTCGATTGAATTTGATCCGTTTCACCGTGAATTCAACTAGCCCATTCATTAAGAATGAAAAAATAAAAGTAAGGAGGATAATATTTATTAAACTTCTTACACTGTAAAGAATTAGAATGATTAAACTAAAAATAATAATGCGTTTTACTCCTGTTTTTCGGAAAAAGTCGACGATTGATTCCATATCATATTTCCTCTCTTATGCTGTGTGAAGCAGGATAGCCAGTTTTGTTTATACTCTTTAGTATCTACTTATAATGGGAAAAACACAAGATTAAAACGATAGTAATTCAGTAATAATATTAAACTGGGATAAATGCACTGACCGCCATGTCCCGCTAATCAATATTTGAAAATAAGTGATTGAATCAAGCGGGAGGATAAAAAGCGATATGTAGGATGAACTGCATGGAATCTAGGGTTTTAACAAATCCTTGTTCCATGCAGTTTTTGTATGTTCGTAGATGTAAGCTACTACTAGATAGAGACAAGTCCTATATATTGCAATACCTGAGGTTATAGTTTAGGATGAATATTTGAGTAAATTTCCTTCCAGATAATGAATCATTTTTCGTTCGTTATTAATTGTTGAAAACGGGTATACTCTATGATAGAATTCAATATATAGTGATTGACAATACAATTTAATACTAAATGTAGTATATGAGTAATGGTGACAGTTTATCTGTTTAAAAGGGAATCCAGTTAAAAACTGGAGCTGCCCCCGCAACTGTACGTGTGTACGACTTAGCAAACCACCGTATCGCTTGCTGTAAGGTGTCGATATGGGAAGGGCTATAGAAGGAAGAGCACGAGCCAGGAGACCTGCCATAACTTGTAGTTTTTTGTTTCTTCGGGGTGTGAGAAAGGAAAAATGATAAGAAGTTGTAGTATGTAATATTATTATGCTTTTTTGTCGTTTTTTCTTGCCGTTCATCCCGAAAGTGAACGGTTTTTTTAATGCTTATACATAAAGGGAGGAAATAAAATGCAAATAATGAATCAAACAAAAAGCCCTAAAGGGATGGAATTAATCAATGAGTGGGCCGATGGATTAAATATTCAAACAGATAAATATAAAGAAAAAGTTGAGCCGCTTTTGGTAACACAAGAAGCAAAAGACGACTTATATAATGCTTTAATTAACCATGCACTTGAAAATATAGACGAAGTAACACCAGACTGGACTTATTTTGCAACACGGATTTATTTGCATGAACTCTATCAAAAGGCTGCAGAAAATAGGGGCTATGACACTGCTCTTTCGTATGGTCCTTTCTACGATTTATTAAAGCAATTGACCGATAAAGGAATTTATTCTCCTCATCTTCTTTCAAGCTACACGAAAGAGGAAATCGATTATTTCGGTTCGTCGCTTGAACAGGAAAGGGATTTATTATTTACGTATCCGGGAATTTATACATTGGCAACTCGTTATCTCGCAATGGACCATGAAAAGAATGTTTATGAATTGCCGCAGGAACGCTGGATGGTTATTGCCATGCATCTTATGCAAGAAGAACCGGTCGCGAATCGGAAAGAACATGTTCTCGAAGCCTATTGGGCGCTAAGTAATTTATATATGACGGTCGCGACACCAACATTAGCTAATGCGGGGAAGAGCCATGGCCAATTGTCGAGTTGTTTTATTGATACGGTAAACGATAGTTTGGAAGGAATTTATGATAGTAATAGTGATATTGCCCAATTGTCGAAAAATGGCGGCGGAATTGGTGTCTATATGGGTAAAATCCGTGCTAGAGGCAGTTCGATTAAAGGATTTAAAGGGATGTCCAGCGGAGTTGTACCATGGATTAAACAGTTAAATAACACAGCGGTAAGTGTCGATCAACTCGGTACGAGAAAAGGTGCGATAGCAGTTTATTTGGACATATGGCACAGAGATATTGAAGAATTCCTTGACTTGAAACTAAATAACGGGGATGACCGCCTGCGTGCCCATGATATTTATACAGGGGTTAATATTCCAGATTTGTTTATGGAACAAGTAGAAAAAAGGGGCGACTGGTATTTATTTGACCCTCATGAAGTGCGTGAGGTAATGGGCTTCTCCCTGGAGGAATCCTATGATGAAGAGAAAGGCGAAGGAGAATGGCGCAAGAAGTATGAAGCATGTATCAACGCTAATTTAGATTCGGCAAAGAAAGTGCCAGCAATTGAAATTATGAAAAGAATTATGCGTTCCCAGTTGGAAACAGGAGCACCATTCATGTTTTACCGTGATGAAGTGAACCGCCGGAATGCGAATACGCATACTGGAATGATTTATTGCTCCAATTTATGTACGGAAATTACGCAAAACCAATCCCCGACAGAATTTGTTGAGCAATATCTCACGGAAGAAAATACCGTTGTGAAAAAATACACGCCTGGTGACTTTGTTGTTTGTAACTTAAGTTCCGTTAACTTAGGGAAGGCTGTACCAGATAATGTATTGGAACGCCTTATCAAAATTCAAGTGCGCATGCTTGATAATGTCATTGATATCAATACGTTACCATTATTACAAGCAACGCTCACGAACCAAAAGTACAGAGCGATTGGACTAGGAACATTCGGATTCCACCACCTGCTTGCAAAAGAAGGAATCGAGTGGGAATCAGAGCGAGCTGTCGAATATACCGATGCTATTTATGAAAAAATAGCCTACTTAGCGATTTCCGCATCAGCAGATTTAGCAGAAGAAAAAGGCAGCTATCAGGTATTTGAAGGAAGTAAATGGAGTACAGGAGCGTACTTTGATAACAGAGGATACGATGATTCCAAAGAGTGGATGGCATTGAAGGAGCGGGTTAAGAACACGGGGATCCGCAATGGTTATTTAATGGCTGTCGCACCAAATGCGTCTACTTCGATTATTGCCGGCTCTACTGCAGGAATCGACCCAGTGTTCAAACCTTTTTATCATGAAGAGAAGAAAGACTTTAAGATGCCTGTAACCGCACCAGATATGGACCACCATAATTACCATATCTACAGACGTTCCGCTTATATTGTTGATCAGCGCTGGTCGGTCAAACAGAATGCCATGCGTCAGAAACATGTGGACCAAGGTGTTTCCTTTAATATTTATGTGCCGAACACCATCCGGGCTTCCGTCTTACTAGACTTGCATCTACAAGCTTGGAAGAGCGGACTGAAAACAACTTACTATGTACGTTCATCTTCTACAGATATTGAAGAGTGTGAGTGGTGTCAATAATGAATAGGGGAGCGTTATGCTCTCCCCTGTTCCGAACCAATCGAAAATCGATGATAAGGGATTCGCACGTTTTAATTAGGGGTGAAATAAATGAAAATTCTTATCGCTTACCATAGTTTTAGCGGCAATACCGAAGAAATGGCAGAAATGATTCAGGCTAGGATTGAATCTTTCGGTTATCAACCGGAGTTATATGAAATCGGTATAGGTGCGTATTTTCCCGAGTTAAGTGACTATGATGTCGTTATGTTAGGGACGTTTACTTGGGATCTTGGAAGCACACCGGCTGATGTAAAAGACTTTGTAGCAGATGTCGGGTATAAGCCGAATAATATTGCAGTATTTGGTTCAGGAGAAACCCAGTTTGGTGGGGAAGAGATGTTTTGTCTTGCGGTCACGAAACTAGCTAAATTTTATAATAGCCCGTGGGAAGGTTTGAAGGTAGAGCAGTCTCCAAGGGGAAGCCAAGAGCTGAAAGTTACCAATTGGGTAGACGGAATTATAGAAGGTGTAAGAAAAGAAAAAGAGCAAAAGAGCTGGATGACGGCAGGCGTATAGGATAAGCGATAATAGAAAATAAAAAGAGGCAGGGAATATAAATATGACTGTAGTTTTAAAAAAAGCAAGAACGTTAGAGCCAAAAAATCCTAATAAATCAACGGGAATCTTTGGGGGGAAATCCAGCGGTATTTTAAATTGGAATGATATTGCGTATCCCCACTGGTATCAGATTTACAAAAAGTTACTAGGAAACTACTGGCAAGCAGATGAAATCAATATGTCTTCTGATATCAGGCAGTTTCCGGAGTTAACTGCAGATGAACAGGATGCCTATTTAAAGATTATTGGATTACTGTCTACGTTAGATGCACCACAGACACGGACGGCTTTATTATTATCTTTATATGCGACAGACGCCTCTGTACAGTCCATTATGGCTGTAATTGCTCAACAAGAGGCCGTGCATAATGAAAGCTACTCGTATGTTTTATCATCTGTCGTATCGCTGGATGAACAGAATAAATCATTTGAGTTAGGTCGGACAGATCCCGTTCTCCTACAGCGGAATGAACGGATTATCGAAGTTTATAATGAGTTTGCAGAAAATCCGACAATCGAAAACATATTAAAAGTCATGGTCTATACCTCCCTACTGGAAGGAATGTTTTTCTATTCCGGATTCGCCTTCTTTTATAACTTAGCACGAAATAATAAGATGGTAGGAACAAGTACGATGATCAGCTATATTAACCGGGACGAGCTTGAGCACGGGAGATATATTGGCGAATTATTCCGCGCGACGCTAGCTGAGAATCCTGAATATAATACGGAAGCATTCAATGAGTGGGTATATGAGGCGTTCCGTCACTCCGTGGAACAGGAGATCAATTGGTCCAGATATGTATTAGCAAATGTCGAGGGAATTGATTTGGACGAAATGGAAGGCTATATTAAATACCGGGCGAACAAGATGCTAAGAATGCTCGGCTTAAGTGAAATTTATGATGGCTACTTCGATAACCCGATGAAGTGGATTCGGGCATATGTAGATAACTTTGATGGAACAAAGACAGATTTCTTCGAGCAAAAATCTCGTGCCTATACAAAAGTAAGTGATTTGAACGGGTTTGATGATTTATAAAAAGGTGTTTTATCGATAGAAAAAAACCGAACAACCTAAGGCCAAATTTTCCTTAGATTGTTCGGATTTTTTTATGTTACTCTTAACATTTCCTTTTCTTTTCTGCCATATAAAATGAAATAGAGCACAGTCGAAGCTAATACTACAACACCCAAAATACCATAAAGCAACCTGTAACCTATTAAAGGTATAATGAACCCAAGCAGATAGTAAAAATTACTAAGATGCATAAAAAAGACATCCAAGTCATATTCCTGAATGTCTTTTCCTTATTCAAATGCAGCTTTCTCACTATCCGCTAAAGCCATAAAGACTATCATTGCAATCACACAAGCTGTTCCAAGCCATTGAAAGGATCCAAACGGTTCTTTCAGCCAAAACACGGTCGTTAAAACTGCGGCGAGCGGTTCAAGGCTTCCAACCAAGCTCGTTTCTTTTGGTGAGAGACTATTTAAACTCTCAATGAAAAACCAAAAGGCAATCATCGTTCCAAAAATCACGATGAACAATAAATAAAGATACCCTTCTAGTGGTAGGCTCGCAAAATCCATTTGCCATGGCGGATGAATAAAGCTCAGCGTAACACCGCCAATGACCATCGCCCAGCCGACAATAACGAGAGAATCGAAATAGGCGAGGAGTGAAGCAGCATATAAGGTGTAAAAAGCGAGAGCGACTCCAGATAGGATTCCCCAGATGACTGCTGGAGCAGGGACAGATAATCCTGATAAGGAACCATTCGTCAGCAATAAGAAACAACCGCTTAAGGAGAGGAAGACGGTGATCAAATCCATCCTTCTTAATCTCATCTGCCTTTGTATCAACAAATAGGCGATAATCATAATCGGTGCCTGATATTGCAATAGAGTGGCAACCGCTGCGTTTCCGTGGTTAATCGAAGCCATAAATGTATACTGGACCGCAAGCATACCAAAAAGTCCGAATATAAGGAGCTGGAACGTATTTCGTTTATTTTTCCAAACATCGAATACTTGTTTCTTATCCCTTGAGAGGTATTGAATCGTTAATAATAAGACCCCCGAAATAAGCAGCCGGACGGTAACAAGCCAATCTACTTCAATTTGGAAATCTTGAAAAAGCTTTTGGGAAACCGTACCACCGACTCCCCAGAGTGTTGCACCGATAATAACTAAGAGAAATCCTAGTTTCCTATTCTGTCTGTCCATCTCTTCTTCTCCATTACAATATTTTCATCCATTATTTTTTAATGACTGCAACCGTACAGCGTGATACACAGACCAGTTTGCCTGTTGCCTCGTCTGTAATGTTAATCTCCCATATATGGGTTGTTCTCCCGATATGGAGTGGTTTTCCAACCGCGACTACTTTTCCGTCACGCATACTGCGGATATGATTCGCATTAATTTCAAGTCCAACGGCTGCTTCCGTTTTCGCATCTACTAGATTCATACTTCCTACACTGGCTACGGTCTCTGCAAGCACTACTGATGCTCCGCCGTGAAGCAGTCCATAAGGCTGGCGTGTCGGTCCGTGTACAGGCATTGTCGCTGTTACTTTCTCCTTTTTCACTTCGACTATTTCTATTCCAATTGCATCGATGATTGTATTCATCTAGTCCACCCCTTGTAAGACACTTTTACATCATCTTAACGCGGATTAAACGATTAGTAAAATGGTAGGAAATGTAGATCATCATAATCAAACTTAAAACCCGGGATGAAGTGATAAAACTTCATCCCGGGTTTTTCTTTCCTTATACAGTTTGAAGCTACCATCGACTAATTACTCTTCAAAAGGCTGATTATCCAATCCCCATTGACACATTTCTTGAATGATAGGCCAGAGGGAGTGCCCTTTTTCAGTAAGGCTGTATTCCACCTTAGGGGGGATCTGCGGATACTCTTTACGGTGGATGATCCCGTCACGAATCATTTCTTTTAGCGTCGTACTAAGTGTTTTATGCGTGATCTTACCGATTCTGCGTTGGAGTTTTGTAGCGGATAACACCACTCCGAGATAAGTGATAAATAACTTGCATTTTCCACTTTCCATTAATGATGGAAAGTGTATATCCAAAAGCAGGCTCCTGGTTGTCCAAAACATGATTCTTATTTATTTCCATTCTACACTAACCTCTTAGAGACTATGTATCAAAAAAGTACATACTATTATTATATCTATATAAACTATATAATACATTTAGATTCATGTTAAGTTATGTTGCAAAACGCGATTGGATGAACTCGCAGCATGCAAGATCAACAATATCAAGGTTATACCCTAACCTTATTGCAAAAAATCGAAGAAGCTGAGGCGATTATAGTTGGCGGAGCGGCAGGGATGTCTGCGGCAGCTGGACTGAACTGGTATGAGGCAGATGAAACCTTCCAGCAGTACTTTGGTGAATTTGCAGATAAATATGGAATTGATAGTACTATAAGACGTATTGCCGCGAGTCCGACCTGCCTTATCATGAAGCGACCTACTATATTACCGCCTACCATGATTAGGATGCTGCATTAGGTTTATCTGAAATTGAAAAATCCTCAACACTCAGTGAGCGTGATGTGCTCCTATATCAGATTTTCAAAGATGCGGATGCACTCGATCGTTTCCGCTTGGGTTCTGATGGTTTAGATGTTAATTTTATCCGGACAAAAGAAGCACATGAACTTGTTGAGTTTGCAAAAGAACTCTTACAAAAAAAGTGAAGAAACAATTGGATAAACAGTTAGGGTAAAGATGGTTTATAATGGTAATGACAAAGACAGTAGTAAGCTTAGGAGGAAATTGTTATGAACAGCTATCTTGATGACAGTTTCGCCCTTCATACCGACCTGTACCAAATTAATATGGCAAAAGCTTATTGGGAAGATGATATTCATCATAAAAATGCGGTTTTTGAATTGTATTTCAGGAATCTGCCATTTGGAAATGGGTACGCGATATTTGCTGGGTTAGAACGAATCATCGATTATCTCCAGACCTTTCATTTTTCTGAAAGTGACTTGAGTTATTTAATAGAGCTAGGTTACAAGCAAGACTTCATTGATTATTTACGAACGGTACGCTTTACAGGGAATGTCCGAGCGATGAAGGAAGGAGAGGTTGCATTTGGTAATGAAGCCATTCTTCGTGTCGAAGCTCCGTTAGTCGAAGCGCAGTTAATTGAAACAGCTTTGTTAAATATTGTGAACTACCAGACCCTTATTGCAACCAAGGCTTCACGGATTAAGCAAGTTGCAAAGGACCAGCTTGTCTCCGAGTTTGGTACGAGACGTGCTCATGAATTTGATGCTGCACTATGGGGAACGAGAGCAGCTTTTATCGGCGGATTCTCCGGTACGAGTAATGTTCGAGCAGGAAAACGCTTTGGTATTCCTGTTGCCGGGACACATGCCCATTCCTATGTTCAAGCATATGAAGATGAATATATCGCATTCCACAAGTATGCAAAATCTGATAAGAATTGTGTTTTTCTAGTGGATACCTACGATACATTAAAATCAGGTGTTCCAACAGCGATTAAAGTTGCAAAAGAACTTGGTGACGATATCAATTTTGCAGGTATTCGGTTAGACAGCGGAGATCTGGCTTATCTTTCCAAGGAAGCAAGGAAAATGTTAGATGAAGCAGGATTTGTTGATACGAAAATCATCGCTTCAAATGATCTTGATGAATATACCATTATGAATTTAAACGCCCAAGGAGCGAAAATTGATGCGTGGGGAATTGGCACGAAAGCAATTACTGCTTTCGATCAACCAGCTCTAGGCGCTGTGTATAAGATGGTATCCATGGAAGATGAGAGTGGAAAGATGACAGATCGAATCAAAATTTCTTCAAGTCCTGAAAAAGTTACAACACCAGGTTTGAAAAAGGTATACCGCATTATTAACAAACTGACGAATAAATCAGAAGGGGATTATATCGCCCTTGATTTTGAACAACCTGAAAAAGAATCTAAACTTCATATGTTCCATCCCGTGCATACGTACATCGGAACGTTTGTCACCAATTTCATTGCGCAGGATTTGCATGAGGAAATCTTTACGGACGGTAAGCTTGTGTATGAAAATCCGTCAATCGAAGAGATTCAATCTTACGCTGAGGAGCGATTGGATCTTTTATGGGAGGAATACAAGCGTTCTTTAAACCCGGCTGAATACCCGGTTGATTTAAGTCAGGCGTGTTGGGATAATAAGATGAGAAATATCGAAGAGGCGAAAAAACACAGTTTGAAAAATATTAGGTAGGAGTGGGTTTAAAGTGGTAAAAGAAGCGTTATTAATTGTTGATATGAGTAATGATTTTGTAGCAGATGACGGACCGTTGACTGTCGGAAAACCAGCACAGAAAATTGTTCCATACATCAAGGAATTAGCAACGGAATTTTTAGAAGCAGGAAAGATGGTTGTTGTATCCATGGATGCCCATCAACCAAATGACCCTCACTTTGAATTATGGCCGCCTCATAATATTGTGGATACGGAAGGCCAACAACTGTATGGAGAATTAAATGACTGGTACCAAGCGAATAAGGATAATGAAAATCTAATTTATTCACCAAAGACAAACTATAACGCATTCTTTAAAACAGGTCTTGCCGAAATTTTCAGGAATGCGGGGGTGGAAAAGGTTCATACCGTTGGAGTGACGACCGATATTTGTGACTTTTTAACCGTTTCAGGAGCGGATGCAGAAGGTTTCAAAACAGCTATTCACAAACGTGGCGTAGCGACATTTACGGATTTAGGAGAAACAATGATAAACCATATGGTACGTTGTTTCCATACAGATGTTATTGAATAATCATGAAACAGAGTAAGGTTGGTGAAAATGATGATTGAATTGTTGCCAAGGATTAATGAATTAGCGAAAAAAGTGCGGGAAGCCGGATAGACAAAAGCCGAAAAGGTCGAACAACTAGCACTTCGAGAAGATTATTTACGTGCCATCCGCGGTCAAGTGCTTCATACCTTTTCTAGCGAAGACGTGATTCGCGTCTGCATCTAAAAAAGACAGTACAGGCATTTGCTTCATCGGTGAACGCGACTTCAAGGAGTTCCTAAGCAGTTACCTGCCGGCTCAAAAAGGAACGATTGAAACATTTGATGGTCAGGTTGTCGGAGAACATGATGGCTTAATGTATTATACAATCGGGCAAAGACGGAGACTTGCAATCGGTGGAGATGCGAACCTTGGTTTGTAATTGGAAAAGACATGGATAGGAATGTTCTATATGTCGGCCAAGGATCAGATCATGAATTGCTTTACTCGGATAGCATTATAGCCGATCATGTCAGCTGGATTTCAAGCAGTGATATTCCGGATAAATTTGAATGTACAGCTAAATTCCGCTATCGTCAGCAAGATAATAAAGTAACAGTAGAAAGATTGGATGATTCAAAGGTTAAAGTCATTTTCCATGAGCCAATTCGTGCGATAGCCCCGGGACAAGCAGTTGTTTTCTATCAAGGAGAAGAATGCCTTGGTGGGGGAACAATCAATCAAGTGTATCGTGATAACAAACACTTATCCTATGTAGGATAAGGATTAGCGAAGACATTTGTGAAGGGGAAGATTGACATGTGTGCACCTGAGACGATAAAGACGCTTTCTGAAGAAGAAAGAAATCAAATAAAGTCGCTGCTTATGAATTATTCTAAAGAAGAACTTGCATTGGCACTATATCAATTAAATCAATGTAAAGAAATGAAATAGAAAAGCAAAGGAGATGGAGCATGCTGACGGAAGTTTCTATTATTCTAGCATTTGGAGCAGGTGTATTATCCTTTGTGTCACCCTGTGTATTTCCGCTCTATCCAGCATTTTTATCCTATATTACTGGATTAAGTGTGTCAGATGTACAAAGCGGTAAAGTGGGAAGACAACGTAAAGCGTTATTTCATACCTTATTCTTTTTATTAGGGTTTTCAATCATTTATCTTGTACTCGGACTAGGATCGACTGGAAGCGCCACTTTAATCGAGACGTGGTATATGCAATACGGAGATATCATACGTCAAGTCGGTGCGATCTTCATCGTATTTTTTGGTCTAGTAACGATTGGGATATTTAACCCGACTCTTTTGATGAAAGACCATAAACTGAACGTGAAAAACAAGCCCTCTGGTTATCTAGGCACCGTGTTGATTGGCTTAACCTTTGCACTGGGCTGGACTCCTTGTATGGGACCGATATTAGCAGCTACGTTAGCACTTGTGGGTGCGAATCCGTCTCAAGGCATTTGGTATATGGGGGCTTATATTTTAGGCTTTAGTATTCCGTTTCTGTTAATGGCATTCTTTATTGCGAAGTTTACGTGGATTAAAAAATATAGTGGTGCCTTCATGAAAGTCGGCGGGAGCATCATGATCGTGATGGGAATTATATTGTTTTTTGATATGTTCACCATTTTTAATTCCCTCTTCACACCAATCTTTGGGGACTTCCAAGGCTTCTAGTCTTATGAGGCAAGAGAGCTATTTTTGATTCGGGCGTGCAATAGAGAGAAAGAGTGAAAACAGTGAGAATAGGCATATTGGATTCTGGAGTAGGCGGGTTGGCCGTTCTTCATCAAATATTGAAATGGTTACCGAAAGAAGATTATATTTATTACGCAGATACCTCAAACGCTCCATACGGTGAAAAATCAAAAGAAGAGGTAAAGGAATATATTTTTAATGCTGTTGATTTTATGGTTGGACAAGGAATTAAAGCGCTGGTGATTGCTTGTAACACGGCAACAAGTATTGCAGTCGACGACCTTCGTGAAAAGTACGATATCCCTATATTAGGGATTGAACCAGCCGTTAAGCCCGCTGTCCAAAGATGTGAGGGAAAGCGAAAAAAAGTATTAGTACTCGCAACGAATTTAACGCTCAAAGAGGAAAAGTATCATAACTTAGTAGAGCGAATCGATCATCAGGATATTGTGGAGAGTCTACCTCTTCCCAAGCTCGTCGAATTTGCGGAGCGCTTCGAATACCGGGAAGAGAAAGTGGTACCATACTTAAAAGAAGAGCTTGCTTCGTTTGATTTAAAACAGATTGGGACAGTCGTGCTTGGGTGTACCCATTTCCCGTTTTTTCAAAAGAGTATGAGGAGCATATTCCCTGAAGAAGTCGATATTATTTCTGGAAGTATTGGTACGGCGAAAAACTTGAGACGAATTCTCGAAGCAAGGAATCAGATGAGCAGTGGAACAGGAGATATATTATATTTTAGTTCCGGTGTTAAAATTGAAGATAAAGAAACATTATCTAATTATAAGAATCTGTTGGTCATGCTAGACAAGATAGAATAACGTACAAGTTTAAGAAAGTGATGGAACCTCTACAAAAAGGCAGTGAATAATAACACTGCTTTTTTGTGTTGCTTGGATACTCCCTCGTCTCTATCTTTGAGAGAGCGTCTTTTTCCTATTTTGCAAACATGCGTTATACTGGAGATAATCAAAATCTGATGAAAAGGACGATTGCCAATGGCGAAAATCTTAATTATCGAGGACGACCCGAAGATTGCCACCCTTCTGCAGAACCATTTGCAAAAATATGGCTATGACGCAGTAATTGCAGAGCAATTTGATGCAATAACGGAAGAGTTCCAACAAATTCAGCCAGATCTTCTATTATTGGATATTAATTTACCTAGCTTTGATGGTTTCTACTGGTGCAGACAGATTAGACAAATCTCCACTTGTCCGATCATATTCATTTCCGCTCGTTCAGGGGAGATGGATCAAGTCATGGCACTGGAAAATGGTGGAGATGATTATATTACGAAACCATTCGCCTACGAAGTCGTCGTTGCGAAAATTAAGAGCAACTTACGGAGAGCCTACGGGGAATATGCACCAAAAGTGGAAGAACGAACAATTGAGCTGGAAGGATTAACTCTTTACGTGGAACGGCTGGAATTAGTGAAGAGTGGAGAAGTAATTACGCTCACCAAGAAAGAAGCTGTGCTGCTTGAGGTGCTGATGAGTCGTTCTCCAAGAGTCGTATCAAGGGATTTACTTCTTGAAAAGCTGTGGGATGACCAAGCCTTTGTTGATGAAAACACACTGAACGTGAATGTTACCCGTGTCCGAAAAAGATTGCAGGAGTTAGGAATTCAAGGTGCAATAGAAACGATCCGGGGTGCAGGCTACCGGCTCATCGTGAATTGGGAGCAGGGTTCATGATAAAACTATTTTTTCGTGACCAGTTTCCGCTCATTCTAATTAATGTTATTCAACTAGCAGTTATCGTGACTGTGCTTTGGTTAAGCGACTTTCGTGAAGTATCCTTAATCTATTATATTTTATTTTTAGGCATCTTTTTCTTAACAGGCTATTTAGTATATCGTTACATCACATTACGGAAATTCTATCAAGTCTTGACAAGTCCTATCGCCCGGCTGGAGGAAGTGTTTGACACGTTCGACGCTGCACCACTTTCTGCTGCCTTAAGCAATCTCTTAAAAGCACAGCATCGTTTATATATCGAGGAAATAGCCGTTGCAAACAGTAAGAAAAATGAGCATATGACATTCATTAACCAATGGGTGCATCAGATGAAGACGCCATTATCCGTCATTGAGTTAATTATTCAGGATTATGATGATGAGCAGATCCATAGTATCCGTGAAGAAACAGATAAGCTTGAAAAGGGACTGGAAATGGTATTATATGCTGCACGCCTAGAAGTGTTTGCACAAGACTTTCATGTGAAGCTCGTTCCGTTAAAACAGGCAGTCGAACAAGTGATTCGTGATAATAAACGCTTATTCATTAAGAACAGAGTTTACCCAGAGCTTAATCTTTCAGAAGTTGCCGTGGAATCAGATGGAAAATGGTTAGCTTTTGTTATTAATCAAATCATGACAAACGCTGTAAAATACTCAGCAGGCAAATCCGATAAGATTTATATATCCGAAGCTAGAACGAAAGCAGGTGTCCAATTACTGATCGAAGACGATGGAGTCGGTATTCCCAAGTCAGATATCAAACGGGTGTTTGACCCATTTTTTACGGGAGAAAATGGAAGGGTTTATCGGGAATCGACCGGGATGGGGCTTTCGCTCGTTCGGGATATATGTGACAAACTGGGCCACACGGTTGAAATCGAATCCACGCATGGAAAAGGGACATTATTCAAATTAATATTCGATAAATAAGGAACCTTACAGAAATGTAAGCTAATTGAAAGCTATACCGATGTTTAAAATTCCTCTTTTCTTTTACACTAGTTGTAGAAGGAAAGGGGTTTTTAACATGGATATTTTAAAAACGGAAAAGTTAAGTAAGATATATGATGGAAAAGTTACGCATAAGGCGCTTGAAGATATTGATTTAGTTATTGAAGAAGGAGAGTTTGTTGGAATCATGGGTCCTTCCGGAAGCGGGAAGTCGACATTGCTCAATATGGTTGCAACAATTGATCAGCCGACTTCAGGGTCGATACTTATTAATGGCAAGAACCTGCTAGAGATGAAGCATAATGAAATGGCAGAGTTCCGCCGCCGGGAATTGGGTTTTGTGTTTCAGGACTTTAATTTGCTGTCGACATTGACCGTGGAGGAAAATATTGTCCTGCCGCTTACACTTGAGGGAACAAAGGTCAAGGAAATGGAAAAGCGTGTCGCAGCAGTTGCTGACAAGCTCGGCATCTCGGAAATTTTACAAAACCGTACCTACGAAATATCCGGCGGACAGGCACAACGGACGGCAATTGCCCGGGCGATTATCCACCGGCCGAAAATGGTGCTCGCGGACGAGCCAACAGGTAACCTTGATTCGAAAGCGTCTCGGACGGTAATGGAAATGCTTGAGCAGATTAATCGAGAGGACCGGACAACAATGATGATGGTGACCCATGATCCGATTGCTGCAAGTTTCACGGAGCGGATTGTCTTTATTAAGGACGGGAAGTTATATAACGAAATTCAGCGCGGGGATAATCGTCAAACTTTCTTCCAAAAAATAATTGACGTGTTATCGCTGTTGGGAGGGGATGCAAGTGACCTTTCGTCAATTCGCGTTTAATAATGTCTTACGAAATAAACAGATCTATGCTGCATATTTCCTTAGTAGCTTATTCTCGGTAATGGTTTTCTTTGTCTATGGAATCTTTGCCTTTCATCCGGCATTAAAAGAAGTACATCCGAGCGTTACGGTAGGTCTGCACTTTGCTGAAGGAATTATTTATGTTTTCTCCTTTATTTTTGTGCTCGTATCGATGAGTGCCTTTCTCCACTCACGGAAGAAGGAGTTCGGCTTAATGGTCATGCTCGGAATGACGAACAAGCAATTGCGTAAGATGGTCTTTTTAGAAAATGTGTTGATCGGTTCCATTGCGACCATTTCCGGTGTGGGGATCGGGCTTGTGTTTGCGAAGATTCTCTTGATGACGGCAGAATCGGTCCTGGAATTAAAAGAATCCTTACCGTTTTATATGCCATGGGAAGCGATCATTCTTACTTGTGGTGCATTTTTACTTCTATTTGTTGTGATTTCCTTTTTTACAGTGTTCATCTTAAAAGGGAATAAATTAATTGATTTAATCAAAGGAAGTGCTGTCCCCAAGAAGGAACCGAAAGCTTCTGTTGTGCTCTCGCTATTAGCTGCTGTGTTACTTGCGGTTGGCTATGGTGTCGCTTTAACGGTGAAAGGGGATAAAGTGGTCTTCGCCATGATTCCTGTAACAGTTATCGTCATTATTGGGACCTATTTCCTTTTTACCCAATTAAGTGTCTTTATCATCAATCGGTTGAAAAAACGAAAAGGACTGTTTTGGAAAAAGACGAATCTCGTATTGTTTTCCGATTTGGCACACCGGATGAAGGATAATGCGCGAACCTTCTTCTTTGTTGCGATTGTATCGACGGTTGCGTTTACGGCGATAGGTACGCTTGTCGGTTTCCGGTTTATGCTTACGAATAGCTTAGCGGAAGAGCGTCCATTTGCAATTGAATATTCCTCCAGTGTTGAGAACGAGCAAGAAGGAGAGCATATCCAACTTATTGAAGAGAAATTAGATGGTCTTTCGTATCAGAAATTACCTGTTCATATTAAAAATGTTTCGATACCGAGCCTGGCCACTGAATATGTTCCGCTCACAGGTGTTATTTCGGAATCGGAATTCAATGCAATTGCAGAAGCAGGCGGACGGAGCGAGAAGCAGGTTGCGTTAGATGGGCAGGAGGCGGCTTACCTTTATTATCAGAGTACGATGATGGAGGCGGAGGATATAGAAGAGGTACGCACGATTGACTTTGCTGGTAAGGAAATTAATCAGAAAACGGCATTTGGTTCGGTTCTGATGCGTACGTTTGACGATTATTTAATTGTCGACGATGCGTTTTACGATGCAATCACGGACTTTGAGCAGGAAACCTTCTATGTTTTCCAGGTAGATGACTGGAAGGCAACAGCGGATATGGGAGAACAGCTCCTGGAAGACTTAGGCGTAAGTGACACGAATGGATACGGGGAGCACTTTACCTTTAGTAATCTCGGTTATGATTGGTATGTTATCAATCAATCTTACGGTACAGTTCTGTTTATCGGATTGTTTATTGGTGCTGTGTTTTTCGTAGCAGCAGGTAGCTTCTTGTACTTCCGCTTGTATGCTGATTTAGAAAATGAACAGCAGAAGTTCGCGATGATTAGCAAAATCGGACTGACCGATAAGGAGTTATCCAAGGTACTAACAACACAGCTGGCATTACTGTTTTTTATCCCTATCATCACTGCGGTCATTCACGGGGCTGTTGCGTTAACCGCACTTAAAAACATGTTTAACTATAGTATGCTGGAAAGTTCTGTTCTTGTACTTGGAAGCTTTACTCTTATTCAAATCATTTACTTTATTTTCATCCGGCATAATTATATACGGAGAATAAAGAGTTATATTACGAATTAATAGAGCAATCCTAAAGTGGTCCTTGCGGCTGCTTTAGGATTTTTTAATGTAGGCATATGAATGGCATTGAAAAAGTGATGTATTATACTAGGTTATAGACTAGAAATATTGGAAAGGGATCGATTGAATGAAGTTAAGTATACTGGATCAGGCTCCAATTACTAAAGGAAACCGAGCACCTGATGCCTTAAAGAAAGCGGAAGAATTGGCTGTTTTAGGGGATGAGTTAGGGTACCACCGCATGTGGATGGCTGAACACCATAATACGGACACGCTCGCAAGCTCCGCACCGGAAATCACTGCAGCCCACTTAGCTGCAAAAACGAAGAATATCCGAATCGGAACTGGTGGGATCATGATGATGCATTATTCCCCATTGAAGATGGCCGAAGTGTTTAAAACATTAAGTGCTTTTTCCCCAGGGAGAATTGACTTCGGAGTAGGAAGAGCTCCGGGCGGTGATAATTATTCCATTTACGCGTTGTCGGAAGGAAGGCAGCCGATGGTCCATAATATGTATGAGAAATTAGAAACCGCACTTCAGCTCATCAACGACGAGATGCCGGACGATCCGTTATATCACCGGATGATTGCTTCACCTTATCAGGTCACTTTGCCGGAAGCATGGTTGCTCGGTTCAACGGGTGACAGTGCAACACAAGCAGGGCGCAATGGTATGGGATATTCTTACGCTCAGTTTTTCACCGGAGAGATGGAAAAAGAAGTATTTGATATCTATAAGAATAGCTTTGAACCTTCCAGTTTCATGGATAAACCCGAAATTAATGTTTGCTATATGGTAACGACTGCGGAAATGAGGGAAGAAGCGGAGTTTGAAGCGAAACCGCAGGATATTTGGCGTCTGCTCTTCATGAAAGGGAAAAACATGCAAGTTTTGACACCAGAAGAGGCAAAGGATTTTCCATTAACAGAAGTGGACAAGATGAAAATTCAGGATAATCGTAAATTGCACCTTGTCGGTAGTGCAAAGGAAGTGGCGGCAACGTTAAGGGAGCAGCAGGAGCAATATGGTTTTGATGAAGCGATGATTGTGAGTATCCCGCATTCACAAGAGAAGCGGTTGGATGTGTATCGGTTGTTGGCGAAAGAGCTGTTATAAAAATCTTTTTCTCACATCAGGAGAAGGGATTGTGCAGATTACCTTTTTCCCAAACCATTTATATCTGTTTCGCGCGACAAAATCATAAAACAAGTCTCGAACGGGATGTGGCACAAAGATGAAGGCGTAAGCTAATTTCCATATCCCAGATAACTCCTTGGCAATCCGTAGTGCAGCACTGGATTTGATGTGGGCTCTCCCGTCTGTAATAAGCACCATGCTGTCGATATTCCCAGAGAGTTCGTATGCAGCTAAAAGTTGTTTTCCTATATCACTTTGGAGGGAAGCGAATGAGAAAACAGCTTTTGGATCTCTTTTTATAATAAACTGGACGCTTGCATCACAAAAGTTGCATTCCCCATCAAATAGAATGATGTTATTCATACCCATTCCCTCCAGTCTTAATCAATAATTTTAAAACTCTATGAATTATCTACATGTGATTGGGTAATACGTTAAGTAGTCAACTTGGTGTTCCGCAGGATTCTCTTTCAACAAGCACAGGGCTCATCTTTTTATTAAATTGTTTTGGATTTGATATTACATTATTCTCCACGAACTTAATCATAGAATGTACAATTTCAGTTGCTAGTTGGTCAATAGAAACTCCTATGCAGGTTAAAGGGACTTCTGTATTTTCCATTTCAGGGATATTATCGTAGCTGATTACTGAAATATCTTTAGGGATGCTTAATTTTTTTTCTGAGATGGCTCGGATAATCCCGGAGCTTAAATCATAACTTCCACCAACTATAGCAGTAGGTCGGTCGTGCAGATTTAATAATTTACTTGTAGCTGTATATCCGTCATAAAAGTTAAATCCTTCTGTATCAATTATATACTCATCTTTTATGGAAAGACCATGGAGTTGCATCGCTTTACGGAAGCTTCTATTTTTTTCAATTTGCATCGGATCAGGTGATGAAAGATTGCTAATATATGCTATCTTCGTGTGTCCTAAACCGAATAAGTATTTCACTGCCTTATTCATGGCTTCTTCATAATTCGGATCGATAGTCGGGTAATTTTTTCTAGCGTCATTTATTACCCCATATGATAATATTGGCAATGATTCGGTTTCGATTGGATTACTGATGTTTTCTTCAAATAATATAATGCCATCAACCTGGAAACGTTTGAAAGTTTCAATTGATGTTTCAACAGGATCAACGGAAAGTACCATCGAGTAGTCAGTATTTCTTATTTCATTGCTTATTTTAGTTACTAATGTGGATAAAACAATTCTATCAATCGTCGGCCAGATCAAACCAATAACCATTGTTTGATTCGATACCAGGCTTCGAGCCGCAAAGTTTGGTTTATACCCCATTTCTTGTGAAAGTTTGATAATTTTCCTTTTAGTTTTCTCCTGAACAAGGGGACTGTTATTCAATGCTTTCGAAACGGTGGAATAGCTTACTCCAGCAACAGCTGCAATATCTTTAATAGTAACCTTCATATTTGTTCACCTGCTTCTAAAATATTATTAAATGAATGAATTTCCTCATTACCAAAGTCGGCTTTTCCATCACCATATGTAGTTGGGAACGAACCAACTACTTATGGTGATGATGAAGCATTAAATATGTATTATGAAATTCATTAAAATAAATGTTTTTTCCGATGGGTGCTACACAATTTAGTAAAAGGATAATTAAAGTTATAGCACATTGTTATTAATTCCATTTAAAATAAAGATATAATTCATTTAGATAACCTATCTCTGTATTCAAAAAAATGCCAAACGAATAATGTTTGCATTTTCTTAGAAACTAGTATACCATAAAATTAACAACGTTGTTAATTGATTTGAAAACGCTATATTCTATATAATTTAAAGTTGTACTTACTTAATTAACTAGATTGATTTTCTATACATTTTATTCCGCTTTCACTAAAATAACAACGTTGTTATTTGATGAAAGCGTGAAGACGCTTTATATAAATCATTGTTAAGCGTAAGTGCTACTATCTTTTCTTGAATGATGAAAACGGTATATTGATTAATTATTCGGGTTATTAGGGCTAACTGACGTGTAGATATAGGAGGATAAGCAACTCAATAAACTAGTAATTTTCTATAACAAAGGGGAAAGTAAGTGTTTAATAAGTTTAGGTAAAAATCTTCGAGTTTGAATGAATTTCATAATCACCAAAGTCGGCTATTCCATCACCATATGTAGTTGGGAACGAACAAACTCAACTACATATGGTGATGGTGAAGCATTAAATACGTATTATGAAATTCATTAGTTTATCAAAATAATGATATTTATCTGAGGGGGAAGCCATCATGCATTCAATAAAAAGAGGTATATTATTTTGTTTATTAGCAGCCTGTTCCCTGTTGATAGCGGGATGTGGAGAGAATATTAGTTCAGCAAGCAGCAAGGACGGGGAAGAGCCAATCGTAATTAATATTGCACATGGGAATAATCCAAATGAACCAATAGCACTTATGGCGGAAAAATGGAAAGAATTAGCCGCTGAAAAAAGTGATGGCATGTTGGAGTTGAATATTTATCCGAGTTCACAATTAGGTTCTGAGAAAGATGTTGTGGAGCAAGCAATCATGGGGAATAATGTTGTTATTTTTACGGGTTATGACTTTCTGATGGATTATGTTCCGGATGCAGGAATTTTAACAGCACCATATTTAACAGATGATTTTGATGAGCTTATTAACTTAACAACTACAGATTGGTTCGCTGATTTAGAAAATCAATTAAACGAGGAAAACATTGAAATTATTAACACGACTACGATATATGGGGAGCGTCATTTAATGACTGTTCGCCCGGTGAATACTCCAGAGGATTTAAAGGGTAAAAAAATTCGTGTTCCAAACAATAGTATGTATATAAATACGTTCGAAGCACTTGGTGCATCACCAACGCCTATGCCTTTATCAGACACCTATACGGGGTTGCAGCAAGGACTGATTGATGGTGCAGAAAATCCATTGCCTGTATTAGCCGGTTCAAAAACAAATGAGGTCGCAAAACACTTGACATTGACAGGGCACACGAAAATATTGAGTCCGTGGATTGCAGGTACAGAGTTCATGAATACGCTACCAGAAGAAACGGTGGACATTTTAAAAGAAACAGGAATTGAAGCGGCAGAGTATGGCAGAGAAGTTCTGGGAGAATTGAATGAACAAGTGTTAGAAGATTTTGTAGATCAAGGTGTTGAAATTCATGAAGTAGATCTTGAGCCGTTCAGGGAGAAAGCTGAAGCAGTTTATACATCCTTCCCAGGTTGGTCAGATGGCTTATATGAAACAGTCAAGTCGTTGTTAGAAGAGAATTAATAACATCAATGTTCGTACGCAACTGATAAGGGGGTTTCTATGATGAAAAAATGGATTCATAATGTTGACGATTTCATTGCTTCCATTGCTTTGGTAGGAGTAATCAGTATTACAATTGTCAATGTCATCTTCCGTTATATATTTAACATGCCAATTCTTTGGGCAGAAGAAGTATCGTTAGCACTATACGTTTGGTTAGTCTTTGTCGGGGCAAGTTCAACGATGAAAAGACAAGGGCATATAGGTATTGATTATTTTGTAGGAAAGTTGCCTGAAAGGATTAAAAAGGCGACAAAGATTCTTCGGTCAGCGGTGTTATATTTTGTTTTCTTTTATGTGTTTATTTATTTGGGGTTTGAACTGGCTGCCAATGCAGGGGCTAAAGTTACGCCGACTTTAAGAATTGGCTACACGTGGATAGATATTGCTGTGCCACTCGGCGGGGTCTTAATTACGTATCATTATACCAGACATTTGATCAAATCCTTTCAAAGAGATTTGCCTATGAAAGGGGACTTATAAATGGCTTTAACAATTATGCTTGTAGCTTTAATCTTTCTAATTTTTATTAATGTCCCGGTTGCATTTGCAATTATTGCAAGTGTGGCACTCTACTTCATATTTGCCAATGACTTTAATGCAATGGTATTAGTGCAGAGAATGATTAGCGGCTTGGAATCTGTACCATTGATGGCGATTATATTCTTTATGGCTTCGGGGATTTTACTCAACTATACAGGAATTACAAGACGGCTGCTTGCTTTTGCTGAAATTATTACAAGGCCACTGCCGGGTGCCTTAGGACAGGTTAACATAACGCTTAGTGTTTTAATGAGTGGACTATCTGGCTCGAATATTGCGGATGCTTCGATGCAGTCAAAAATGCTTGTGCCGAGCATGGTGAAAAAAGGGTATGACAAAGCCTTTTCCACTGCATTAACAGCAACTGCAGCAATTATCACGCCTATCATTCCGCCGGGTATTGCACTTATTATGTATGGATATGTTGGGAATGTTTCTATTGGTGATTTATTTATGGCGGGTATTCTTCCTGGACTTACACTTGCTGTATTACTGATGATTTACGTTCATTTCTATGCGAAAAAGCATAACTTGGAAACGGAGAAGAAAGAGAAGGCAACAGCGAAAGAGTTCTTTTCTGGTTTAAAGGATGCTGCTTTAGCAGTCGTTTTCCCGATTATTATTATAGGTGGTATTCGTTTTGGTATATTCAGTGCTACGGAAGCAGGAGCAATTGCTGTTCTATATGCTTTAGTCATTGGATTATTTGTTTATCGCGAAATGGGATTAAGAGATTTAAAGAAAGCGATTGTTGAAACCGTACATACCGGTGCTGGAATTTTATTGATTATTGCCGCTGGTACTGCATTTGGATGGGTGCTCACGTTAGAACAAGTTCCACAGATGTTGGCTGGTTCCATAACAGAAATAATTTCATCAAGATTTGTGTTCTTTGTTGTTATTTTACTATTTCTGTTAATTCTAGGGATGTTCATTGAGGGGAACGTTGCAATTATTATTTTGACACCTTTATTCCTGCCGTTGTTATCAGAGTATGGCATTGACCCGGTACACTTTGGGATATTCTTTATTTTGACATTAAGCATTGGTACAATCACACCGCCAGTAGGTACGATCATGTTTGTTACGAGTTCGATAACGGGAACGAAAATTGAAGATTTTGTAAGGGCGAGTATTCCATTTATTATTATTTTAATTATTGCAAGTCTATTAATTGCTTATATCCCACAAATTTCCTTGTTGCTACCAACGCTGTTTTAACGAATTGGTCTTAAACTATCCTTGTGAGGTGTTAACATGAGTGAAATGAAAAGATTGAACAAAGAATTAGTTGGTAGATTACAAGGTGATCGGGTAGATGAGGCGTATCCTGTTAAAGTGCTGCAAATAGGTGATGGAAACTTCATTCGCTCATTTATCGACTGGATGATCTCTGTCATGAATCAAAAGACAGATTTTAATGGAAGGGTAGCTACAGTGCAAGCTCTTCCTAGTGACCTGGCAACTCCACTCATTAATCGGCAGGACGGATTATTTACATTGCTCTTAGAAGGTAATGTCGACGGGGAATTTGTTAAAGAAACACATTTGGTAGATTCCATTGCGAAGGGTTTTAATCCATACGAAGAGTGGGAGTCTCTTTTAAAATTAGTTCAAGAGGAACAGGTTGAATTCCTATTCTCGAATACAACAGAAGCAGGTATTGTTTATGTGAAAGAGGGGTTTGACCCAAAACAATGCCCGAAATCTTATCCAGGCAAAGTTACCTCCTTACTTTACCATCGCTATAAGTACTTTGAGGGGGATAAGCTTAAAGGTTGGACGATAATTCCTTGTGAACTCATTGAAGATAATGGAAAAAAGCTAAAGCAGATTTGTATTCAAATTGCGACTGATTGGGATTTGCCGGATGATTTTGTTAAATGGCTGAATCATGCATGCAGTTTCTGTAATACGCTTGTTGATCGTATTGTACCCGGATATCCAAAGAGTAAGGCAGAAGGAATTTACCAAGAGCTCGGTTATCGTGATGATTTACTGACAGTAGCTGAGCCTTATCATTTGTTTGTGATTGAAGGTGAGAAAGAGTTGGAGTCTAAACTGCCGCTCAAAGAAGCCGGATTAAACGTAAAGTTTGACTCAATAAATATGTACCGGGAACTAAAAGTGAAGTTACTTAATGGAGCGCATACCATGCTTGCTCCACTAGGAATATTGTGTGGTATAGATATAGTCAGTAAAGGAATGAAGGATAAAGGTATTTTCCAATTTATTAATCTAACACTTCGGAAAGAGATAGCGGTGACACTGAATCCTGAAATAGAAGCAATATCGGAAAAATATATCGAGCAAATGTACGATCGTTTTTCCAATCCCTATTTGGATCATAAACTAACAGACATTAGCTTAAACAGCTATTCGAAATATAAAGCAAGGGTTTGGCCAAGCTTATACGCATATATGAAGAACCATGAAAGAATTCCTCAACGACTGACATTCTCTTTTGCAACGCTACTTTACTTTTATAGAGGCGTAGCAGAAGAAGTTGAATATAAAATTACCGATGATGAATGGACGATTATGTCGTTTCAAGAGTTTTATAAAGTGAAAAATCAGTCAAGAAATCAAATAGTAAACTCTATAAAAAAAATGATAGAGCGGGACTTTCTGACAACAAATGAGGAATTGCCGGAACTCTATGAAACTATCGCTAATTATTTTATATTAATTGATAAATTAGGCATGAAAAGAGCTTTAACAAAATTAGAAAGTAGGTTTTAAAAAGTGAAAACGATTGTATGTGCAGAACCAAATGAAATGAAAATAATAACTCAGGATATGGATCATACAGTAAAAGAAAAAGAGGTACTTATTTCAATTAAGAAAATTGGGATTTGTGGTACGGATATTCACGCTTATGGCGGAAATCAGCCATTTTTCGATTATCCTCGTGTATTGGGACATGAATTATCCGGGGTAGTTGAAAAGGTGGGGGAGCGTGTAGAATCTGTGAAGAAAGGGGATGTCGTGACAGTAATCCCTTATGTACATTGCGGGGAATGTATCGCATGCAGAAATGGAAAAACAAACTGTTGTACAAATATGGAAGTAATTGGTGTCCATCGGGATGGAGGGATGACCGAGTTATTCAAGCTTCCAGAGGAAAACATCTTAGCCGTGAATGATTTATCTCTAGAGGAGGCTGCGATTGTTGAACCGTTGAGCATAGGGGCGCATGCTGTACGAAGAGCTGATATTAAAGAGGATGAGACCGTGCTCGTGATTGGTACTGGACCAATTGGAATGGGAGTTGCTCGGTTTGCGAAATTGGCAGGTGCCAAAACAATCATTATGGATTTGAGTGAAGAAAGGTTAAAAACATGCAAAGCTTGGTCAGGAGCTGACCACACCGTAATTGCTGGGGATACAGCTTTAAAGAACATTCTTGAGTTGAATGATGGAGAACTCCCATCAATCGTGTTAGATGCTACTGGAAATAAACAATCCATGACCCAGGCATTTGAATATGTTTCCCATGGTGGAAAACTTGTTTATGTTGGACTTGTGAAGGACACGATAAGCTTCTTTGACCCTGATTTCCATGCAAAGGAATTAACCTTAATGGGCAGCAGGAATGCGATGAAGTCAGATTTTGAATATGTGATTGAATGTCTGGAAAAAGGTTTAATTAAGGATTCTTATGTAACAAATCGGATTGATTTTGACGAAGTACCGGAATTTTTCAAAGCTGGTAATTTCAGAACGAATAAAACGATTATTTCTTTGTAAGAAAGACTTTAAACAAGGAGTTGTAGAGATGAAAATGTTAGAAACAGTTCTTGGGCAAATGAAAAATGAAAATATCGATTTAGAAGTTACAGGTGTTAAAGTATATCAGAAGTCTTTTACAAAATATGACGAGGTACGCTTGTTGATGATACATGATTCTGAAGGGAAAAAGCTTTTAGCTGCAGGTGAAGGAAGCTTGTTTGATGAATTATCTGGTGAAGTTATGGAGGGAAAAGGCAAGGTTTGCCCGTTATCCCATCAAAACCGCCTTGTTTTAAATCGCTATTTTGATTACACGGTTCCACAGGCATTCGGAAAAAAAATAGCAACAATGGGCCTCGGCGATAGACTGGGACTGGCGTCGCCCGGTCATATCGAGACGATAAGAAATCGCAATATAAAACCGATTCTTGCCCAACAAAGTATTCGTGAATTGAATCTGACCAATCGATCAATGACTGATATTGTAGATGCTGCAAGTTTTGCAGTTTTTCAAGAAGGATATAAAGGCGGATTTGGAGCAGACGGGGACCATTTGAAAGAAGAGGAAGATATCAAACATGCGCTTTCTATTGGCATGTCCATGCTCACCTTAGATTGTTCAGATTTTATTGTGAATGGAGTCTCGAATTTAACTGAGAGTGAGATTCGGCAAAAGTACGAAGCATTATCAGTAGAAACGAGACAGCATTTTGAAAGTAATTATTTAAATAAAACGTTCGATGTCGATGGTATCTCCATCGTATTTGATGAAACAGAATTAATGAAGAATGTTCTTGTATACGAGAAGGCCATTGATTACATGGTGCATGTTTATAATGCGTATATCCGCACGAAAACGAGGGCAATCGACTTTGAAGTTTCAATTGATGAAACAGAAACAATCACCACACCAGCAGAACATTTCTTTGTTGCAAAAGAATTGTTAGATCAGGGAGTAGAAGTAACTAGCCTTGCACCAAGATTTTGCGGTGAATTCCAAAAAGGAATCGACTACATTGGAGATTTGGAACAATTTGAATCGGAACTAGAGAAACATGCGAAAATCGCTGATTACTTCGGCTATAAGCTCAGTATCCACTCGGGCAGTGATAAATTCTCGGCGTTTCCAATTATTGCAAAGTATACAGGTGATGTACTCCACGTAAAAACAGCAGGTACAAACTGGTTGGAAGCTATTCGCGTAATTGCCAAAACAAATCCAAAATTATATCGAGTAATGCATCGATTTGCTCTGGAGAATTTCAATGAGGCATTGAATTATTATCATGTGACCCCAGATCTAACTAGTATTAAACCGTTAGATACTGTTTCAGATGAGGAATTGTCGAGTTACATGGATAACGATGCAGCAAGACAAGTATTCCATGTCACTTACGGCCTCATTTTAACTGCGAAAGATGAAAATAATGCTTACTTATTCAAAGATGACTTTTTCACAGAACTTATTAAACATGAAGATGAATATCGTGTCGGTCTTGAAAAACATATTGGTAAGCATTTAGATTTATTAGGGTTTTAAAAGATAAAGATAAATCAGACTGTTATCTTATGTAAACAATTTACAGGGGTAGCAGTCTTTATTTGAATACCCATATACAACGTTAATTTGATATAATGATTATATGATGAATCTGTAATTTCTACAATTTGTCACGCATTAACGGTCTGTAATCCCCCCAACTCTAACATGAGGGAAGCCTAAAAGGTGAAGGAGGAGGATAAACAGTCCGTAAATTCCTGATTCTGTTCAACTAACATTTGGTGGGGTAAGGAATCCCCCCATTTAAATGAAGTTTCACTTTGTATTCCCATACATTATTACTTGTAAAATCTGTACTAGTTCGATATGATGTATTTATAAAACACTTAATTTGTTTGACCAGTCAATTAATTGGTGTGGGAGAGACAGGAAGGAATCCTTATGTTTTTGAATAAATAGGAAGGGAAATCGTCCCTTTTTGGTTCTCGATTTAATCTTGAATACCGATTAAAGTAATGGTAATTATGTTTATATAAAGCTTTATTGATGATATAAAAAACCACAATCTATGAGAGGAATGGGATTAATATGGCACAACAATTTGGTGTAATTGGCCTAGCAGTCATGGGTAAGAACCTTGCAATGAATATTGAGAGCAGAGGTTATTCCGTTGCGGTGTATAACCGTACGTACGCGAGAACAGAAGAATTCTTAGCAAACGAAGCAAAAGGCAAAAATTTCGTTGGTGCAGAAACAATTGAAGAATTTGTAAACTCTCTTGAAAAGCCACGTAAAATCATGCTGATGGTTCAAGCAGGTCCAGCTACGGACGCAACAATCGAATCCTTACAACCATATTTAGAAGAAGGCGATATTCTAATTGATGGCGGAAACACGCTTTATGAAGATACAATGCGTCGTAATAAAATGTTGGACGAAACAGGTATCCACTTCATCGGTACGGGTGTATCCGGCGGAGAAGAGGGTGCATTAAACGGCCCATCACTCATGCCCGGCGGACAGAAGGAAGCGTATGAGCTTGTTGCCCCGATCTTTGAGGCAATTTCTGCAAAAGTAGATGGCGACCCATGTGTTACGTACATTGGACCGAATGGAGCAGGTCACTTTGTGAAGATGGTTCATAACGGAATTGAGTATGGTGATATGCAATTAATCGGTGAATCATATTTCATTCTGAAACACGTTCTTGGCATGGAAGCTGACGAATTAAGTGAAGTATTCGCTGAGTGGAACAAAGGCGAGCTTGACAGTTACTTAATCGAAATCACAGCAGACATTTTCAAGAAGAAAGATGACGAAACAGGCAAAGCACTTGTTGAGGTAATTATGGATAAAGCTGGTCAAAAAGGAACTGGTAAATGGACAAGTAAGAACGCGCTTGACCTTGGAGTTCCACTACCGCTTATTACAGAGTCCGTGTTTGCTCGCTTCATCTCTTCCTTGAAAGATGAGCGTATTGCAGCAAGCAAAGTATTATCTGGTCCAACTCCATCCCAGTTTGATGGCGACCGTAAAGAATTGATTGAAAAGGTACGTAAAGCTCTATACATGAGTAAAATTGTTTCATATGCGCAAGGTTTCGCACAAATGCGCGCAGCATCTGAAGAAAACAATTGGGATCTCCAGTATGGTGACATCGCAATGATCTGGCGTGGGGGATGTATCATCCGTGCAGACTTCTTGCAAAAGATCAAAGATGCGTATGATAACAATGCAAACTTAGCGAACTTAATGCTGGACCCATATTTCAAAGAGATTGTGGAAGGCTATCAAGATGCATTGCGTGAAGTTGTTGCACTTGCAATTGAGCATGGTATTGCAGTACCAACATTCTCAAGCGCAATTGCTTACTATGACAGCTACCGTGCGGAAGATTTACCAGCAAACTTAATCCAAGCACAACGCGACTACTTTGGTGCTCATACGTATGAGCGTAAAGATAAAGAAGGAACGTTCCATACAAATTGGTTCTAATCAAAAAAGACGGAGACATTCAAAAAGAATGTCTTCGTTTTTTTGTGCCAAAACATATAATTAATCTAACACTTCTTCTCTAGAAAATACGACTTCTTCAACTTGGAAGAAGTTTTGGATAGCAAGCGCACAGGCCCCTAATACACTTGCATCTTTTCCAAGGTCAGATAAAACGATTTGTCGGTAAACACTGACTGATGATTGAAGGTTTTCTTCAATCTCTTCAATCGCGTTTGGATAAACCTTCAATAGTTCACTATTAATAATCAACGTTTCGGGATTATAAGAATTAATCATATTATTCAAGCCGATAGATACGTAACTGATAAAGGTTTTCATAACTTCGCAAGTAGTTGGGTCCGATACAGCCAATAATTGCTTAATGTCGTTATAACTTAAATTCGGTCGGTCAAGTCTTTCCATTAATTGTGAAAAGACAACCGGCTCTGCTGCATAAAGTTCCCAGCAGCCGGAATTCCCGCAGCGGCACTCTTGACCAAAAGGGGAAATAATCATATGACCAATTTCACCAGCATAGCCATCATGCCCTTTTACTAGCTTACCATCATTAATAATCCCTGCTCCAATTCCCGAGATCAGTACGATACCGAGCATATTGTCACTTTCTGGATATTTATAAACTCTTTCAGCGAAAATCGATAGGTTCGCTGTATTTTCAATTGAAACTTTAACATCAACTTCCCGTTCAATATCTGACTTTAAGTCTTTGTTGCTCCAGTGAAATCTTGGAATGAATTGAATCCATTCATCATTATTTACTGTGCCATGAACACCGATAATTGCCTGAACGAGTCCGTAATGACACGTAGAATACTTTTCTTTATAATCACGAATTTCTTCGATAAGAATATATAGTATTTCTTCATATACTTCTGTATTGATTGCTATTGTATTGGTTTCTACTATGTTTCCTTGTAAATCGGAAATTTGAAATTTAATTTCTTTAAAGTCAAGATCAATACCGAGAACATAACCCGCACTTTCATTAATGGAAAGCATAATTGGTCGTCTGCCGACTGTATTATGCTCTTGCTGTGTTTCTTGCACAAGTTTTGCATCCAGCAAATCAGCAACTTGTACGGAAATTGTTGCTTTGTTTAACCCTGTTATCTTAGCAATTTCTGCACGCGAAATAAATTCATGTTCAATAATCTTTTGCAAAATCAGCGATCTGTTCAATTTTTTAATATAGGCGCCATCCCCAATAACCATTCCGGTTCCCCCTTTTAAATAAATAAAAACTTCTCACTTTTTTCATAAGCTGAAGAATTTTAATGGTTTGTCTACAGAACAAACTATAAAAACCAACATGCTTTACAATATAGACTGTAAAGGCTTTTAAATTTACTGTGCTTTTACTTATCTATTATATCAAACCGTTTATAGAACGTTAAAAGACGATGATAGATTTAATGATAGTTATGTGTTGTCTATATTAATAAATTCGTAGGTTAATATAAATGTTAAAAATTAATTATGGGAATGAATTTCATAATTACCAAAGTCGGCTTTTCCATCACCATATGTAGTTGGGAACGAACCAACTCAACTACATATAGTGATGGTGAAGCATTAAATACGTATTATGAAATTCATTAATGGTTTTTACTTGAATTGTAAAGCGTTTACATGCACTATTAAGTATAGTGCATTTTTGTTTGTTTGGCAAACAAATAATGAAAGTTATTTAAAAAGCGTAGAAATACTTAATTATAAAGGAAAGTAGGTTAAAAAATGAAAACGTTTATCACAGACGACTTTTTACTTTACAATGACACTGCCAGTGAGTTATATCATGACACGGCCAAGGATTTACCGATTATCGATTACCATAACCACTTGAACCAGTATGAGATTCTTGAGGACAAGAATTATGATAACTTAGCAGATGTTTGGTTAGGGGAAGACCATTATAAATGGCGTTTAATGCGTGCGAATGGGATTTCAGAAAGTTATATCACTGGAGACAAGCCTGCTTACGAGAAGTTCTTAGCTTGGTCTAAAACGGTTCCGCATGCAATTGGAAACCCGCTCTACCACTGGACCCACCTTGAATTATTACGTTATTTCGGTATCGATGAATTGTTAAATGAGAAATCTGCACCAGCAATTTGGGAAGCAGCGAATGCCAAATTAAAAACGCCTGATTTATCGACAAGAGCTTTGCTGAAAAATAAAAAAGTCGAATTTGTTGGAACGACAGATGACCCGACAGATGATCTGAAAGCACACCAAGCTTTAGCGGAAACAGATTACTCTGTTATGGTGTCTCCTTCCTTCCGACCAGATAAAGGTTTAGGTATTGAGAATGATGATTTCGTAGCTTGGGTGGAAAAGCTGGAAGCAGTAACAAACAGTTCGATTGAAAATTATGATGCGTTTTTACAAGCGCTAGAAAACCGTGTGAACTACTTTGATGAAAATGGCTGCCGCAGCTCGGATCATGGAATTAATGTGATGTTTTATGAAGAGGCAACGAAAGATGAAGTCGCTCAAATCTTCGCGAAGCGCTTAAAAGGCGAGGTATTAACGGAGAAAGAAGTCGAGCAATTTAGAACATATACATTGGTAGTGTTAGGTGAACTTTATGCGGATAAAGGTTGGGTCATGCAGCTCCATATTAACCCGCTTCGTAACAACAGTACGCGCATGTTTAAACTAATAGGACCGGATGCCGGATTTGACTCTGTAGGTGATCATCTGCTTGCAAATAAATTATCGAACTTACTCGATGCAATGGATCTCAATAACAAGCTTCCGAAGACGGTTCTTTATAGCTTGAACGCACGCGATAACAATATAATTGCTGCAACGGCAGGGAATTTTCAGAGTGATGAAATACCAGGAAAGGTGCAATTCGGAACAGCTTGGTGGTTCAACGATACAATTGATGGAATGGAAGATCAGATGAAGACGTTAGCTAACTTCGGTTTAATCAGTAACTTCATCGGTATGCTGACGGATTCCAGAAGCTTCTTATCCTTCCCGAGACATGAATATTTCCGCAGAATTTTATGTAATATTCTCGGAACTTGGGTTGAAGAAGAAAAAGCGCCGAAAGATATGGAATTATTAAGCACATATGTAAGAAATATCAGTTATGAAAATGCCAAACGTTACTTTCAACTTTGAACCTAAATAAAAAAGAAAAAAGCAATAGTTTTAACAAGCCTAAAGCATAAGAATCGATATGTTTAGGCTTGTTCTTTTTCTTGGGTAATTTTAAAATTGACGACCATACAAGGAAGTGTTATTCTAGAGATAGACATTAATTTACCCGTCAAACTAATTAAGTCTTCTTTTTTCATGCTGAATGAAAGGGATTTCAATGAATCCTTATAAAGTGTTTGCCATAAGGGTATGAAGTAATAACAAGTTAAAAGAATATAAAAAATTGGAGGCGACAAAAGATGAGTATTCTCCATGAATTGTTAAAGGATATTCCGATTCCAAAGATGGCTAAAGTGCGGCAAACCTTTAATGACACAAAAATTGAAGATGTGCCGGGAGCAATTCGAGCGGAATTGGACAAGGAAAAAGTTGCAGAATTCGTCAAACCTGGGATGGAAATTGCGCTTGCTGTTGGGAGCAGAGGGGTTGACCGACTTGTTGATATTACAAAAGTAACGGTTGACTTCTTAAAGGAACTTGGAGCGACTCCTTTTATCGTGCCGTCTATGGGAAGTCACGGGGGCGCAACAGCACTAGGGCAAAAGGCAGTACTTGAACACCTTGGTGTAACGGAGGGAACAGTAGGAGCAGAAATCCGTTCATCAATGGAAGTAATCAAAATCGATGAACTCGAGAATGGTCTGCCAGTTTATATCGATAAACTTGCTTCTGAAGCGGACGGAATTGTTGTCATTAACCGGATTAAACCGCATACCGCATTCCGAGGACCGGTTGAAAGTGGAATCATGAAGATGATTAGTATCGGTTTAGGGAAGCAAAAAGGTGCGGAAGCTTGTCATCAGATGGGCTTTAAGCACATGGCGGATAATATTCCGAAGATGGCTCGCGTTGCATTAGAGAAGATGCCGATTCTTTTTGCAGTAGCGACCGTAGAAAATCCATTTGATAAAGTAGCAGAAGTTGCTGTGATGAGGCCTGAAGACATTGAGGAGCGGGAAATTGAACTTCAGAAGAGGGCGAAGGAGTTGTTGCCGAAACTTCATTTCGATCAAATTGATGTATTGATCATTGATGAGATCGGCAAGAACATTAGTGGTGATGGGATGGATCCGAACATTACGGGGAGATACCCGACGCCATATGCTCATGGCGGGCCAGATGTATCGAAAATGGCCGTTCTTGACTTAAGGTCAGAGTCAGAAGGAAATGCTAATGGGGTCGGAACAGCTGACTTTACAACCGAGCGGCTCGTTAATAAAATGGATCGACACGGAACATATGCGAATGGTCTAACATCAACTGTCGTCGGACCAACTCATATTTCCACAACATTGGAAAACGACAAGCAAGCTTATCAAGCGGCGATCAAGACGTGTAACATTCTTGATTTTACAAAAGCAACAGTTGTTCGGATTACGAACACGTTAGAGCTCGGCGAAATTGAAGTTTCAGAAACCCTTTTGGAACATGTGAATAAACATCCTGACCTTGAACAGGTATCGGATGTATATGAGCTTGATTTTGATGAGAATGGTAATTTATTTTAGGGTAGCATAAAAACAAAAGTGAGGGGACTATATTGACTAATTTATTTGATTTAACAGGTAAAACAGTAGTCGCATTTGGCGGGAATAGTACATTAGGAAGTGCAATCTCTAAAGGTTTAGTTGAACAAGGCGCACGTGTAGCGATTGTTGGACGTAACTTGGACACAGCTAAAGAAGTTGCTGAAGAAATTAAAGCAAACGGTGGGGAAGCAGAAGCATTTTACGGTGACGTAGCTAAGCTCGACACAATCTCCAAAGCTGCTGAAGAAATTGAAGAATGGGCAGGCGGCTGGGATATCTTATTGAATGCACCTGGCAGAAACAGTTCGACACCATTTTTTGAACTTACCCCGGAAGAATGGGATGGTATCATGGATGTCAACTTAAAAGGAATCGTGTTCACGACACAATTGTTTGCTAAGAAAATGGTTGATCAAGGGAGAAAGGGAAGTATCATTAATATTTCTTCTGTATCTTCTGATCCGCCATTATCACGTGTATTCACATACTCAGCATCTAAAGCGGGTATCAACAGTGTGACACAATACTTAGCTCGCGAGTTCGCGCCAAATGGTATTCGTGTGAACGCAATTATTCCTGGATTCTTCCCAGCGGAACAAAACCGTAAAATTTTAGATGATGAAAGAATTAGTGATATTATGCGCCATACACCAATGAACCGTTTTGGTGAAGCGGAAGAGTTAATTGGTGCAGCGGTTTACCTAGCATCTGATAAAGCATCTTCCTTCGTAACAGGTACATTCCTCCGTGTTGACGGTGGGTATGGAAGCATGACAATATAATAAGAGTTAACGGACGACAGGGAGCGATAGAGACAGGTTTCCTCTCACGGAGGAAGACAAGCTCCTGACCCGGAAAGAGAGAAGAGGTTTTGAGGGAAGCGTATTCCTTCAAAACTTTTTTCCGTTCAATCATGATTAATGAAATGGTATACTTTTAAAAAATGGGACAACGCCTCTGACCCTGTGTCCCATAATTATTGCTTAAAGGATGAGGATTTTGAAGGGAAAATTAGTGGTTGGTTTAGATATAGGGACGACGAGTGCGAAGGCGGTTGTTTTTGATGCGAAAGGGAAGTTGTATGCGGAAGCGGAAGAGATGGTGACGACGCATTATCCGGAGTATGGTTACGCGGAGCAGGATCCGAAAGAGGTAGAAACTGCAGCAAGAAAGGTAATGCGGGATGTACTCGCTGCGGTTGATGAGGAGAAATATGAGCTTGTAGCTACTGGGCTTTGCACAGCGATGCATTCATTGATCTGTGTTGATGAAGTCGGAAATCCCTTATCAAAAATGCTGATATGGTCGGATGGCCGTGCGGGCGAACAGGCAGAAAGATTGCTGGATAGTGGTAAAGGTGATGAGATTTATTCACGGACGGGAACACCGATTCATCCGATGACTCCATTTACGAAGCTAATGTGGATGAAGGAAAATGAAGAACCTGCTTATAAACAGGCGAAAAGTTTTATGACGATGAAGGAATATCTCGTATATCATTGGTTTGGTGAACGTGTGATTGATTACGCGATGGCATCATCTACCGGGATGTTTGATGTGAAGAACCAGGTATGGGATAAGGAAGCCTTAGAACTTGCAGGTGTTGAGGAATCCCAGCTCGCTCCCGTTGTTGAGCCGACTTATGAGTTGACTGGGCTTATTCCTGAAGTGAAGGAAAGTCTAGGAGTTCCAGCTAACCATCGATTCATCATCGGTTCTGCAGATGGACAGCTTGCGAACCTTGGGAGTGGGGCAACGTCTCCCGGAGAGGTTAATATTTCTGTTGGGACGAGTGGTGCGATTCGTCAGTTCATCGACGGGGCGCCGATTAACGATAAGATGGAGACATTTACTTATGCCTTCTCGAATGATACGTCGATTATTGGCGGACCGACGAATAATGGTGGTATCGTTCTGCAATGGTTCAAAGACCTGATTAAATTCCCAGGCAACTTTACAGCTATTATTGAAACAGCAAAAGATGTTGAGCCAGGAGCGAATGGCATTCTCTTTTTACCATATGTAAACGGCGAACGTGCTCCATTATGGGTGCAGAAAACAGCTGGAAACTTCTATGGTCTGCAGGTGGAGCATACACAAGCAGAAGTAACCCGTGCGGTATTAGAGGGGATAGCGTTTAATATTTACCAAATTAGCCAATCACTTGAAAAACTTGCCGGAGCACCGAAAAAAATTACGGTGAACGGTGGGCTGACGCGTTCTGAAATCTGGGTTCAGATTTTAGCTGATATTTTCGGTGAGGATCTATACTTTTCAGAAACACACCATAATGCAGCGTGGGGTGCAGCATGGGTGGCACTTGTTGCGGCAGGTGAAGCGAAGGCTTTCCAAGATATTAAAGAGAATCTGCCGACGGAGAAGAAGATTACTGCAAATAAAGAAAATCACGAAGCTTATCAAAAGGTTTATAAGAAGTATGAGAAGCTTGCTGATGCTGTTACTGTCTTATTTGATGAAATCTAATCGAAGCTGCATAAAAGAACTGGCACCGTTCATTACGTCTGCCGGTTTTTTGGAGATAGATAAGCGGGAATTCTTTCTTTTGCAGCAGCGCTACTAAAGCATTCGCCGTAAAGCATTGACGAATGTCAAGTTTTCTAATGATATACATAGAAATTATTCGGTACATGGGTTAAAATGTAAGTCACTACTAATGAATTTCATAATACGTATTTAATGCATCACCATCACCATATGTAGTTGAGTTGGTTCGTTCCCAACTACATACGGTGATGGGAAAGCCAACTTTGGTAATTATGAAATTCATTCACTACATATAAACTATAAAAGGAAGTCGAATCATGCTCTATCGTGTCCAGTTGTTTAAATTTTTCACATCAATCTATGATCATATCTTTCGGATTAGACAAGCAGAAAGACTATCCAACGTAAGAAAAACTAGTACTCTATTGATTCTCGTTGCGGTACTTATTTACGGGTGGATGGCTTATTTGGGAATCGGCAGCTCAATGCTTGCAGGAGGAGCCGCGGAGCTAAGTGCAACTGAATATGAAACGAGTAAATTATGGTTTGTCATTGGCAGAATGATTTATGGTGCTTTATTTGCTGCATTCATTCTTTTCATTCCCAGTCTGATTTTCTATTTAATTACGGAAATACCTTATGGAAAGCTCGTCATTATGCAGCAGGTTGTGCTCTCGGTTATGCTGATCGAAAGACTACTGTGGATTCCTCTTGCATTATTTGCGGGACTGGACTGGTTTGCATCACCGCTCTCCTTTGGGATTATCGCTTCCTATATTACGGAAATGGATTGGTTTATTTATTTCTTTGGTGCAATCACATTGTTTCAATTTTGGATTATTTGGTTCCAATACCGGTTCTTACATACGCTTTCAGAAATCGGAAGCCGGACGTTATGGGCATTTATCTTGTTGCTCCATGTGCTCGGCTGGGTGCTTGCGGGAACCATAGCATTCGCTGACTCTTATATGATAAGTGGGTGGTTTGAATGAGAAAGAATCGCTTTATTCAATTAGGGATACTTGTGTTCATCGCGTTGAATTTACTTCTTGTATATTTAGACGATGAAGCACGAGTAGACAGAGTTTCTTACGTGAATAAATGGTCGGAAAGTGTGACTGCTGATTTAAAGAAAGAGTTGTATAAACCAGTTGTCTTAGAGGCTGCAGATGAAGAAGAAATTTACTTTGACCGGACGGAGGGAGTCTTCCAGCAGTTCCTCGTTGCGGTTGGGGAAGAAGTAACACCAGGTTCAAGTTTATTCACCTACCGAGTGGAAAATTATTATGAAACGGAATCAGATTTACTTCAGCAGATGGAACGTGTACAAGGGGAAATGGCAGCAATTGAACAAGCGATATCTCAAATGGAGGCATATCATATTCCTGCGGATGAATTTAATCCAGCGAGCTCGGTTTTGATTACGGAAGAAGATATTTTCGTTGAACTTCCAGAATCCCCGGTTGAAGCAGAACTAATGAAAGAACAATTCATTGCAGAGAAAGAGCAAGAATTAGCTGCGAAAACGACGGAATTAACGACAGTGGAAAATCAACTGTCAGAGCTCCGGGATACGGGTGACATGATTACATATGAAAGTCCTTTCGCAGGGAAAATAAAGCAGATTTCTACAGATCTCGGTAATCCTTTAATTGTTATCGAAAGTACGGATCTTCACGCAACAGGTGATTTAAGTGAAGCAGAGCGATTAGAAGTAGAGACAGGTATGCCCGCTATTTTACAGTTAGAAGAGACAGATGTTCTTTTAGAAGGTTCTGTTGATTCACTCGATGATTCTCCGGTCGAACTTGATGTGGAAAAAGAAAGTATTTACCCATTTACTGCAAATTTCCCAGAAGATACGCCAGAGGAAGATGAAGAAGGTGAAGAAACAGAAACGGAAAAGGAAACTGGGGCCGAAATGGAATCAGAGTTATTACCAGGTTATCACGGGACACTTACCATTACGCTGGAAGAATCGATGAATGCGACGACTATTTTTGATGGTGCTTTATTAAATGGGGGCGTATGGCAAATGACAAGTGCTGGGAAGCTGGAACAGAAAGCCGTTGAGACCGGGTTATATGAAGATAACCAGTTTGAAATAACTTCCGGGCTTGAAGTAGATACCTCACTAGCTGAAGGACCTGTTCGCCAACTTAGAGAAGGGGCAACGTACATTACCCCGCTGAAATGGAGGCAGGTAACGAAGGAATCATTCCATATGAAGGAGAATGACTGGTTACAGCCATTTGTTAGTGGGTTATTATCCAGATAATATTTTCTTAACTATTACCGAATATCCTTCTATCTGTGGCAATTATTCGAACTCAAACATGGACTCAAATATATCTATAGGTGCATTCTGCGTATCTTCTACATTTACTAGAATTTGTTTCGTTAATTCAGCTGTTTTCCTTTTCGCTTTGATTTAGTCGATAGAATAAATTCCCAATCGTTATAACATTGGTCTGGCAATAAAAAACTAAACTGTGAAGTAAGATTCGTACGCTCTTTTACTTACACAGTTTAGTTTACACTCACCAGCTAATGAGGAAATTGGTTTATTATTTTTAATGTACTCTTATATTTTAGTTCCAACTTCAAGTTAAGACTTTTTCACAAAATTAGCATGCAGCTCCACTAGCAAGGGCACCACATAGTAATGTACATGCTGGATATCCCCCAGGTACACCAATTAAAGCTAGACACCCCAATGAACAAGAACCGCTAGTTGCCAAACCGCAATAACCTTAAACTAGTAGCTGTCTCGATCAATTTCGCTTAGACTATTAGATTCTTCTACTTCTCCCTTTTCATTTAGTGTATTCTGCATTAGAATCTCTCCAGATTCACCATTATACTCAGTAATTACTAAATTGCCAAAAAAGTTTTCTGCTTCAGTCATTGTTGTTACCGAGTATACTTCTAAAGTATCTTTATCAACTAATCCCAAAATTCCTATGTGTTCCTTGGAGTTATCTACCTTCGTTTGAACAATTACAATATCATTAGCAAAGGTATCATTTTCCGAGAGAGAAACTACTTGAGCCTCAGCTTGATTTCCATTCGCGTCTTTTCTGAGTAACTTCTTAGAAGAAGAAAGTTCTTTATAAATCTTATTTTCTTCAATAGCAGTTATATTTTTTCCATAGCATCACCAGATAAAATTTCGTCTTTTGGACTAGTTTTATTTTTGCTATCAACATTATTAGCGCTTACAGAATTTAGAGAAAATGAAATCGACAACATCAGTATCATGGCTAAAGCGAATATTTTCTTTTGGCCCTTCTTTGAAATGTTCAAAAGATCACTCTCCTATAATTTTTATTTAGTAAAAAAATATATAACTAAACTATCTCCCTTTTCTATTTCTTGGAAATATAAAAATTAATGTATACTTACCATATTTTAATATACTCTTACTATTTTTACGGAAAAATGTAAAGACATCTTTACTTTTTTCTGTAATATGATATAAATCTAAATAAAACTTCAAATTTTATAGGAGGAGGGATAATGTGTGGCTGTTAAAAACAACATACGAAAAATAAGGAAGCAAAGAGGTATTAAGCAATTAACGATAGCCGAAGAATTACAGGTGACCCGGCAGACATTTACTGCGATAGAAAACAATAAGTATAATCCTAGTTTAGAATTAGCTCTTAAAATAGCCAAATATTTCAATTTAGACTTTAATGAGATCTTTATTTTGGAGGAGGATGAGAAATGAAAGGGAAATGGACATTAGCGTATGGCGGAATTGCTATTTTATTAGGAGTTTTACTAGCTCAATTCATAAGAGTTGTCATTCGTGGGGATGGGTTCACAGTAGCGCCATTTATAGGGACGTTGCCTGTTTCAATAATATTAATTGTAGTAAATATAATTCAAGTTAAACGAAAATCTGACAGTACACCTAATATGGATGAAAGAACGTTAAGAAACATATTGAAGTTTCAGATATTTGCATCTCAAATATTTATAGGTCTTCTCTTTCTATCATTGATAATTACAACTTTTTTAAGTATTGAGAGTGTTCCTACATCTTTATTGTGGATTATAGTACTTATATATATGTGTTTGTACGGAATTGGAACTTTAATTGTTAAAAGTAAATAATAGACCAAAAAGATAAAAATAAGCGTTTTACTCTGAGCCAGCTTGTAGGTGTTGTTTCACTACAAGCTTTTTTATTAAAAGAAATAAATAGGCTGCCGAGGGTTTCGCGACAGCCTGAGAATCCTCCACAGGTTCTTTTTCTAAATATTTGCTGCTTTATGTAGCTCTGCAGCGTTCTGGATTTTATGGCGATGATAAATAACCGTAATACTTGCACCAAGCATTAAGATAAGACCTGTCAAGAAGAACCATGTCATAAGAATAATCACTCCACCGAGCGTCCCGTACGTCGCTGAATAATTACCAAAGTTACTGACATAAATTGAAAAACCGAATGAAATAACCTGCCAGAGCAAACTGGCAAGTAAAGCTCCGGGAATGATGTGCTTAAAAGGTATTTTCTTATTCGGTGCAAAGCGGTATAGTAACATGATAAATGTGGTGAGCACAATAATACTAATCAACCAGCGCAAGACATGCAGTAAAATTCCCATCCCAGCCGTTATTCCAATGATGGATCCAACAAGTTGTAAAATAACATCTCCGAGGACCGGTAATAGAATTGCGACAATGACTGAGATAATCAGTCCGATTGTCAGTCCGAGGGAAATTAAACGAACGACGATAAACGACCTCGTTTCTTCCACATCAAATGCTTCGTTCGATGACTTGATGAACGCATCAATTCCATTGGACGCTGACCACAACGCACCGATAATCCCGATGGTCAGTAACCCGCCCCTTGGAGTGTCAATCAGATTAATAATATTTTCTTCAAATAAAGTTGCAATCTCTCCAGGTAAAACACTTGAGAAGAAACCGAGCGCATCATCTGCGGAAATATTAAAATATGGAATGATTGCAAAGCCGACAATCAATAACGGGAAAATTGCCAACAGAAAATAATAAGCTAGAGCAGCTGCCAGAAATGTTATGTTATCTTCCTTGAATTTTTCTAATAGTTCTTTTCCAGTTGTTTTTATTTTACCCATTATCCTTTAACCTCCACTAACATTACCAAGATATTGTACAGACTATATACCCTACTTGTTTTAAATTAATCTTTTTTAAAAAATGGGAAAGAATATTTTTGTAAAACGAATGAATTTCATAATTACCAAAGTCAGCTTTTCCATCACCATATGTAGTTGGGAACGAACCAACTCAACTACATATGCTGATGGTGAAGCATTAAATACGTATTATGAAATTCATTAAAACGTTAAAAGTTTTATTTACGCCATCTAGTGGTATAATATCTCTATAATAGATGCCTGAGTATGTGGATGCTAAAGGAGGGAACAGTACATATGGGACTTATATATCTTAGTATTTTACTTGTAGCCATTGCCTTTCTAATTGCAACAGTTTATATTTGTTTCGTCCTGAAGCGGTTGACGAATACAATGAGGTCATTAAGTGTTACATTAGGCAGTGCTGAGGAACAGGTCGGGAAAATGACCCCTGTGCTTTCGCAGACGATAAAAGAGACAGATGAATTAATCGGTGACGTGACGGAAAAGGTCCAAGCAACGGATAGTATGTTTGATTCTGTCCAATTACTTGGTGAATCTGTTCAATCTGCCAATACTGCTCTGCAAAATGGGCTAGGTAATTTAACGGATGCGGAAATGGACCGTAAAGTGAAGCCGTTTATTGAAGGGATCAAATGGAGTGAGGTAGCAGTACAATTATATGGCACGTGGAAAGGTCAGCAACCAAAGCAAAAAAATGAGCTGATGATTAAAAATGAACTTAAAATTCGTGAAAAGCATGATATCGTAAAAGTAACAGGGAGAGAGGGATAGATATGACATTAGTAGGTGTTGGAGTATTATTAATTGGAGTTGCATTTCTTGTATTAGCCGTATTCGTAGCACATGTGTTGAATAATTTAGCCGGTGTACTTGATGGTGTGGATAAGACGGTGCAGCAGCTTCCTGGACAACTCGATGATATGTTGAATGAAACCTCAAATATCATTCGTGAAAGTAATCAGACCTTAGCGGATGTGAATGAGAAAATGGAACAATTAAGTCCATTATTTTATATTGTTGGAGATGTTGGAAATGCGACGAGAAAACTGACATCGTCCCTTGTTGATGTAACGGAGTCGATGAAAGAGAAGAGTGAGACAGGTAAAGGTATTGCCGATACGAATAAACTAGGTGGTATATACGGCTCTTTCGCCCTCGGTTATTATTGGTTAAAGCGACGCCAGCAATTGAAAAATGATTATGCTGAAGGGGAATTTACTGGTGGAAACTAAAAGTCTAATTATTTCGATTGCTAGTGGCGTTGTAAGTGGCGCGATGCTTGCTGTTTTTGCGAATTATCGGGACGAGCATGCGGGTGGCCCTTCCTTACTCCAAAAGGCGCAAGCGTGGGAAAGGAAGTTCTATCAGGACGGTGAGAAACGGGCTGACCTGCTTGAAAAGATAAAACAAGATGCACGTTTAGCTGCAAAGAAATAAAAAAATGCATGGTAACTGTTTTTTTGCAGTTACCATGCATTTTTTTCAAAACTATTCATTGTCGATTACATTTCTCTCATTATTGAACTCTCTTGCCTTCTGAAAAATCATCATCCCTAAGGTAGCAGCACCGTATAATGATTCTAAATTTTTCCTTGTAGCAAAGGTGCCTGTTTCTTTCTGTTCAAACTCTTCCACCGCATTTACCATATTGGAGGAGAGTTCATGTGTTGCTCTTCCTACATCTCCAACAAGGTAAAAGATAGGAGTGAGCTCCTTTAATTGTACATTTATTTGCTGAAGCGTATCTACACCAGTGTGGAGTGCTTCATTTGCTTGGCCGCTGATATCCTTGACCGTTTCTGGGAGTTCTTTCGTCGTTTCTTTTACATCAGAAAGAATAGCAGCTACTTTATTAAGTGGTTTAATTAAGATGCCGGTTAGTGCAAATAGGGCAATTCCGATGATGATTAATCCAATTCCTACCCAAATCATCACAAAACTCCTCTCCATCATTATATATTTTTCATACCACATTTCTTTTTGTGATAAACGTTCCTTTCTTAGCATACCACATTTCCCTAGTCATAATCCTCTCCTGTCTCCCATAAAATTTTAATAACATACTCAACTTTCACAGTCCAAAACACTCGAGTGTCGTATTCATTCAGCGTAAGTATTTGCTCATTCTCTTGAAAGTATCTCTAGTCGCCGTTCAGTTGCCCGGTGGACGGATGCGCATCCTTGGGAACTGCCGGAGCTCCTCGGGCTGAGCACTAAGGGGTCTCCAGACTCGTGCTGTTCCCGCAGAAGTCACCGTCCACCGGGCAACTGAACTGGTTGGGATGATTATTTTAAATACAAATTATTCCTGCCTCTTTCCAGTACATTAAATAGTGAGCCCGATTTGGTCTTTTCTGGTAGCAGTCCAGACACCTCGAGACTCCTGCGGGAGGCCGGCTAAAAACGGTCACGTCCTGTGACCAACGCCGGCATTAGAACTTCCTGTTCGGAGGTAAGCCTGGCGAGACCCCTTAGTGCTCAGCGCGAGGAGGCTTGACGTTCGCTCAGCAGTGCGAGAGGTGTCTGGACTGCGGATCTCCAGAAGAGAGTTTCGGTTTCGGATACTTACGCTGAATGAAAGTGATTCGTAGTGAATTTTTTCAGGTGCGAAGGTTGAGTGACATAGTAAAGGTGGCGACGGGATGGAACGTCTTTTTAAAATGGGTACGTGGGCCTTTGGCTTGATCCTGTTAGTATATTTAATTCAGATGCCGATTAAGGAAACAGATACGACTTGGGCGTCTTGGTCACTCCCCTTATCTGGGAAAGTGATTGTACTTGATCCGGGACACGGTGGGTCAGATGGAGGAGCGGTTGGGAGAGATGATACAGTGGAAAAGGATATCGCGCTAAAGGTTACGAAGCAACTGCAGCGCTATTTACAGCAGGCAGGTGCGCTTGTTTATTTAACCCGCGAAACGGACGAGGATCTCGCCGATGAAGATACACAGGGACTCTCACGAAGAAAATCAGAGGATATCAGAAATCGCCTGCAGTTTATTGAGCATAAGCAGGCAGATCTGTTTTTAACGATCCACTTGAATGCCTTGCCTTCTGAGCGTTGGCGGGGTGCGCAGGCTTTTTATTATCCATCATTTGATGAAAATGAGCATCTTGCTCGCATGGTTCAAGAGGAAATAAGGAGTAATCTAGAGAATACAGACCGGGAAGCGCTGGAGATAGATGGAATTTATCTTCTGAAACACGCTGAAGCACCAGGAGCATTAGTTGAAATTGGCTTCTTATCGAATGAGGAAGAAAGAGAATTGTTAAAGCAGGATGACTATCAGGAACAAATGGCAGCAAGCATTTACCGAGGGGTATTACGCTACATTACAGAGCCGGCAGAGGAGAAAGAGTGAAACCGTCATCAAAATGCATTTCGCTTAGGTTTTCAGTCATTTGTGTTATACTTGAGGATGTACATAAATGCAAATAAGGATGGTGACAACATTGCTAACAAAAGAACAGGTGATGGAACTCTTGGGTCCAGTGCGAGATCCGTTTATACATACTACTTTGGCAGAAACTGACGGGGTGAAGAGCGTTACCATTAGAGAGGAAAAGAATCACGTCAGTGTGAAAGTCGGAATTTCCAAGATGAATACCGGTGAACAGATGCAGATGCAACAGGAAATTGTCGGAATTCTAAAGAAAAATGGTGCGACTACCGTGGGGCTCCGTTTCGAGCAGCTGCCAGATGAAATCATCCGGAAACATCAACCAGCTGTTGAAAAAGCAAAAGAAGCCTCTCTCATGGGCGGATCGAATCCGAATTTTATTGCGATAGCTTCCGGAAAAGGTGGAGTCGGTAAATCGACGGTCACAGTTAACCTTGCAACAGCTCTCGCAAGACTCGGAAAAAAAGTCGGGGTCATTGATGCTGATATTTATGGTTTCAGTGTACCGGATATGATGGGAATTGAAGAGCGTCCAGTTGTTCGTGGCAAGAAAATCATACCAGTAGAACGGTTCGGTGTAAAGGTTATTTCCATGGGATTCTTTGTTGAGGATAACTCGCCGATCATTTGGCGTGGTCCTATGCTCGGTAAGATGCTGAATAGTTTCTTCTCAGAGGTTGAATGGGGTGACTTGGATTATCTATTGCTCGACTTACCACCGGGTACAGGAGATATTGCAATGGATGTGCATGAGCTCCTTCCGACATGTAAAGAAATAATCGTCACCACCCCGCACCCGACTGCAGCATTTGTTGCTGCACGTGCTGGTCAGATGGCGATGAAGACGGATCATGAGATTCTTGGTGTTGTGGAAAATATGTCCTATTTTGAAAGTAAAGTGACTGGCGAAAAAGAACATGTTTTCGGTAAAGGCGGCGGGAAAAAGCTAGCCGAAGTACTGAAAACGAAAGTACTTGGCCAACTTCCGCTCCAACAGCCATACATGGATGAGGAAGAATTTGCACCGTCGGTTTATCAGGAAGACCATCCAACTGGACAGGAATTTCGCCGCATTGCTGCAAAAATTGTTGCCCAAGTGGAGTAGGTAAGTAAAAAGAGCCCAGGGCTCTTTTTTATTTTTACCCACCTCCACCACCTCCACCTTCACTTCCTCCGCTTTGTTCTTCGCCACCTTGCTGTTCACCACTACCTCCGCTGCTTTCTTCGTCTTCGCCACTTTGTTTTGCTTGTTCTTCAGCAGCTTTCAGAAGTATCTCTTGGATTCTTGCTTGAAATAGCGGTGTTTCTAATGTTTGTTGAATTGTTTCTTCCAAGTGGGCACGAAATTGCTGACTTTTCAATGTTGCTAAAATCAATGCCGTAACTTCCGGATTTTGCAGTAATTCAAGCATCTGTTTTTGATATTCTGCATCATTCATTAAATCCTTCATCCATTTTGTTTGCTCTTCTTGAATAGCTTCTGTATATCCTTTGACAAAACTCGGATCCTTGAAGAGTGATTGCCACATTTCCTTTCCCTTGTCACTTACTAAAACTTCATTTATCGCAGATTTCACGACATCGGATTGGATGGTTAGTTCTTGCTTCACTTTCTCATCTTGGAATAATTCGGTCAATGCCTTTTTGCCATCTTCTGTTTGCAGGATATCGACCACCATTTTTTTTGTCTGTTCATAATCTGCCTGCTCCTTTCCTGCCTGATTACCGCCACAAGCTGTTAAAGCTGTTAGGAAAACGAGGAAGAAAATGAAGAAGAAAAGCTTTTTCATGATGCACCACCTTTCTTGCTATTTATAATTTGTATGACAAACTTCCTAACTATACAGTTAAAATGAGGAAAAAAGCTGCTGTTCGTGTTAAAATACAATCATACGCATGGAAAGTGTAGGAGGATTTACAGTGAATATTCGTAAACTGATTAAGTTTTTATGGAATACGCTCGTAATTGGCGGAGCTACCGGTATTATCATTAGCTTTATTATTAAATGGGATACATATGTTGCCTATCTTAATCCCATCAATTGGATGGAATTATTAGGATTACTGACGTTTTTCGTCGGTTTAGGCCTTACCTTTGCCGTTGTCAGTATGACCGGTTATTTTGCTTATTTATATATTCACCGATTCGGAATTAGCTTATTTCGTTCCTTTTGGCCGGCGGTGCAGATTCTGTTGATTGCATTTATATTATTTGATTTAATTTATTTCCCATACAGAGGGTCAGATGGTGGAATAGGAATATATTGGTTGATTTTCGGCACGTTACTCTTCTTCCTTTATTCTTGGTTCGTCGCCAAGTGGAAACAGAAGGAAACAAATACATCTGCCTTTATTCCAACATTGTTTTTTATGATTGTGATTACAACGTTAGAGTGGACACCAGCACTCATGGCGGAAGGTTCGGATTACGTCTGGTTAATGTTTGCACCGCTACTTGCGTGTAACACCTACCAGATCATTGGCTTGCACCGCATCGCAAATCGAGTAGACGGCAAGTCCAAGAAAGACCCAGCAAGAAATGAAACTGCAACACCGAAGAAGGGCAAACAAAGCGCTACAACGAAAGCATAAAAGACTGAGTCTATAAGGGAAGTCTCAATTCATTAATACAAGTATAGCCTGGCTTTTCCACGTGTGTAAGTCTTTTCTGGAAAAAAAGAGGACGATATCAAGGAGGAATGTCAAGATAAGTGTAAAACAGCCCAATTTGGAATTAAGAAGAAAGCAACTTATTAAGGTAGACGGATTACAATTTAAAGATATTGGAATGGAAAGTTCGATCCTTATGAAGACCGGCGTCTAAGTCCGGAGGAGCGAGCAGAAACTTGTGTCATTAATGGATATTGACGAAAAAATTGGGATGATGCTTATTAACTCCCGAAGAATGGGGCTTTATCAAGAGGATAAAAGTAAGACAAGCCATGATGGCATCCTTGATGAAGAAATTGTAGAAAAAGGTGAAAGTATCTTTGCGACGAGTAAAGTATACGGTACGACGCACACTATTGAAGAGAGACATCTTCGTCATTTTATTTTATGAGATAACTTCAGCACGTCCGATACAGCGGAATGAGTTAATAAAATGAATGAGCTGGCGGAAGGAACCCGTGAGTACTGTCCAAGAATTCGAAGGGAAAGATATTCCGTTTGAAGAAGTTGGCTTTGCTTTCAACTATTATTTCTTAAATGATTATTTTACGCGAACGAACGATTAGATTTTAAAGGCTAATATTAATGGTAACAGCGGTATTGTGAATAATATGAGCTGGGGCGTGGAAGAGATGAGTATCCCAGAGTGTTTTGCGAAAGCTGTCAATGCTGGAACAGATATTGTTGCGGATTCGAATGATATCGAGAACTTAAAAGCAGCATATGAAAATGGCTGGATTAGTGAGAGACGAATTAATGAAGCAAATGTGAAGTTGCTAACGGAAATGTTTGAAACGTATAGAAAACAAGCAGCCGAAGCAGTTAGTGAATTAGAAGAGTTTACGTTAACCGATAACTATGAAGAAGCAGATATTGCGCTTCTCTTCTAACAGCCGAAGTCAGGTACTTACGTTGATGTGACGCCTGGTTTGCTTGAGCTTGAAATCACAGAAGATAAGCCGCTTAAAGCATTAGACGAGAAGCCTTATAACTGAAACGAAGTAAAATCCTGTAATAAATCGCCTCTGTCGTCCTGTCTAATGAACCTGGGAGAATACCGCTCGCTGCAAGTGATTTTAGAGCGTTGTCTTTTGTACGGATGAAGACACCGACCGCACCGGCTTTTAGTCCGCTTCGGTCACTCAGGAAATTGATCGTTGCTCCCAGTCCCTCACCAATCAGGTTTCCAAATGGTCCATATACAAGAAAGTAACTGGGACTAAGTAATGAAATGAGAGGATTGATGAACATCTGGATGTCTTTATAAATGATTTTTCTTAAAAGCTTATCCAGGGCAGCATAAACGAAGATGGCGATGAAGATTGGGAATACGGTGGATGAGCAGAATTGAGAATGGAAAGTGCAGCTTTCAATAGTCCTGCGTCTGCAAGCACTCCGCTGATAGGTGCAAAGCTTCCAGAAATAACATTTAATAATTTAGAGAGGATGGATTCCTTTTTTTCGTCCCATTTTCACTCATTTTTTAAACTCCTTCCTATTTGTATGGTCTTTGCAGCAGATATAGTAAGTTCTAATTTATACTATTATAGTGAAATGTTTAATAAATTTCTAGTAAGAAGAAAGGGGATGTCAGAAAATAGTGGAAGAAATATGGGAGTGCTTTATATGAGAAGCCGGGGTATCGTAACGACTTTTACTATCGTTCATTATCCCGGCTCTCGTATTTGTAAAACTTATTCCACCAATTCAATATCGGCATGGGCTTGACTGATTAACTCGCTGATTGGCACAAAGTTTAATCCTTTCCCTTTCAATCCTGGCAGAATCGTTTCCAGCGCTGCGGCCGTCTGTTTGACCCTGTCGGAGGCGTGAAGTAGGATGATATCTCCATTCGTCGTGTCATTCATGACGACATTTACAATATTTTCTGTACCTGGATTTTTCCAATCATTCGGATTAATATTCCAATGCACGACTTCAAAGCCCATTGATTCGGCTAAATCTAGTATCTCTTCATTAAACCGCCCACTAGGAGTCCGAAGTAAGTTGATATCTTCAAATCCGAGTTTTTCAAAAGCTTCTTGAGCAAGGAATAAATCCCTTCTCACTTCTTCCAAATCCTGTTCTACATAACTTTTGTATCTATACCCAAGTATTCCAATTTCATGTCCACCCTCTGTTATTTCTTCAACAATTATCGGATGACGCTCTGCCCACTCTCCGCTCAGGAAAAAGGTAGCTTGTACTTCTTCTTTTGCCAATGCATCGAGAATATCATGTACTTTCTCCTCTCCCCAACTGATGTTGAAGGTAAGTGCAATGTTCGGTTCTTCCACGCTCCCCCTTGTTAGTGCAACATCATCACTTGCATTACTGCCAAGTATGCTGGATTGGAATATGAAAAAACCAGCGGCTAATAGCAATATAAGACTAAGCGTAAAATATCTTCTTCTCTTTTTAAAGCTGAATACATAGAAATGATCCATTTTCGTTCCTCCTTGGATAACTTGTCCTTACTTCATATATATGAGGGAGAACTTCAAAAAATGAAAAACATCCTGGAGTAGCGATAGGTTTAGAAGAAAATTAAAAAAACAGGTTGTATATGGATGGAATTCGGGAATAGTAAATCAACATGAAAACAGAAAATCTATAAATAACCGACGGAATTATGCTTTTCCTGCGTATATTTATGATAGGTGTTAAGTTGTTTTGTTCTTGTATCTTGTTTTAGATGAAGGAAGTAGAAGAAGTTAATATGTTTGGAGTGAACAGTATGTTGGGATTATTAATAAATGAAATGGAACAAAAGGAAATCGAGTATTTAATCAAACGAGAATTAGAAGAGCTATTATTGGATTTGGAAGACAATCGTATCGATGCATTACTAAAGAAATCGATGAGAGAAAGATATGAAAAGCTTTTTCAACTTTTATTACGCGTAGCTAGCACAGAAGAGTGCCTCCCTTATCTACCGGCAAGAGGTTTGTGTAAAAAAAGGCTAAGTGACAGCATTTATTAAGATGAAATAAAGAAATGTAAAATTTCTCTTGCATGAATAAAAATACTATGGTATAGTTAATTCTGTTGTGATTTTCAGCGGTTCGTCAATCCGAACGATTACTTGACCGTTCTGAAAGAAAATTAAAAAAGATTTAAAAAAAGTGTTGACAGCCAATTGGAAACATGATAAATTAAAAGTCGTCGCAAAAAACGACAAGAAATTCAATTGCTCTTTGAAAACTGAACAAAACAACCAGTATGAAAAAGAGGTAAGAAGTAAAACGTTGGATTGATCTAACGAAAGCTTTTTATCCCTGAATCAATTTTTGAAGCTAAGAATAGATGACGGTGTC
>NZ_JAKGBW010000073.1 GCF_021556485.1 Oceanobacillus alkalisoli
CAGCCCTCGGTCTTCTCTGGAGTGAAAGATTTTCCATACCTATGAGTGAAGAATTAGGGGAAAAAAAGAGCATATATATATATATAGCATATATATATATGTGTGTGTGTGTGTGCTGAGAAATGATTCACAGCAATTCACAAAGTGAAAACATTGGCTACTTTAAATTCCTCTCGTAGAGTGTTTTCATCCCCAGGTTCCCACTCAACCCATAATTCCAAGTGTTTGAAATACACAAACATATCAGCCCCTGGAGATGAAGTTCTGTACTGAAATCATGCCCGCAGTGT
>NZ_JAKGBW010000013.1 GCF_021556485.1 Oceanobacillus alkalisoli
CTTCGACATACTCCGATTTAAGTATACCGAAAGGGATATGGAATTAGTAAACCGTTTAGTCTTAATTGGTGAAAACTGTTTACTCTTATTTGTGGAAAACTGTTGAGTCTAGTTTAGCAGTTACAAAGAAACACAGGGAATGATGCAGCATGAAGATACAGCATTAATTCTAGCAACTGGCGGTGGCGGTATGGTCAAAGCTGCCTACTCCTCAGGGAACCCAGCTATTGGCGTAGGTGCAGGGAACCAGTGCTCATTGAAAAAACAGCAGACATCGGACAAGCTGTTGACCGAATAATGGATAGTAAAATGTTTGATTATGGAATGATTTGTTCATCGGAGGAATCAATTATCGTCGAAGCTTCTGTAAAAGAAGAGCTTGTCCAAAAATTAAAGGATAAAGGAGCATATTTCATAGATGAAGTGGAGCAAGACAAATTAAGCCAAGTTCTTCTAAATGAAAAAGGAACTTTAAATCCTCAGGTTGTAGGAAAGCCTGTACCCGTTCTTGCACAATTAGCGGATATTGATGTTCCTAAAGATGCGAAGTTGCTTATTGCAGCACAAACGAACATTTCTAAGGAAAATCCATTTGCAGGTGAAAAGTTAACGTCTTTACTCACTTTATATACGGTAAATGATTGGGCAGAAGGAATAGAAAAAGCTAGTCAACTGCTAGATATTACAGGACTCGGTCATACTGCTATCGTGTATTCAACAGATCAAGAAAAAATTGAAGAATTCGGTGTAGCGGTTAATGCATCACGCATTATTGTTAATTCAGGTGGAATATTGGGTGGGATTGGGATGACTACTCAACTTGATCCTTCATTAACATTAGGCTGTGGAACAGCAGGTGGTGGTAGTACAACAGATAATATTACTGTTAAACACTTACTCAATATCCGTCGTGTAGCAACACACTATGAGCGCTAAATAGTAAGTAAAGATGGATATACATGGCTAACTTTTGAATATTACTTCTAATTCTTTTTACTCTTAATGCCGCTGGAGAAACTCAACCAATTTTGCTATAGATTCGATGCTCAATACTTCCTAAAGGTCAACGGGAAACTTTGGGAACTGACAGTCACTGAAAACCAGAAGAGAGCTTGTGAAGACTAGAATAAATAAAGCATACAGGTCCGAAATGCATAATTAATTACTACCCCCTACCTTTAAATGGTAGGGGATTTATTTATGAAAGAAATAACTAATAAAGGAAGAACTTTAAATCTCTTTTTATCTACCTCATTTATTTGTGATACGGTTCAACTAAATTCACTGGTAATATATATGTTCGTACCTAATTTCCATATAAATAAAAGGAGACCAGAATAGTCCTCTGGTTTCTTACCTCATCACTTTTTAATAGTAATTCCTTTATACACAATACCTTTTCAATTAAACACTCTATCATTTTTAATTTGATTTCCCTATTTCTCTTTTGATTTCTTCTATTCGTTTTTTTCCCCAATCATACATCATTTCCACAATTGGAAGTAATGTCATTCCCAACTCAGTCATTGAGTATTCCACTCTAGGCGGAACTTCTGGATAAACCTCTCGATGTACAATGCCGTCTTCCACCAATTCCTTTAATTGATTCGTTAAAATTTTGTGGGATATTTTAGGAAATAATCTTTGCAATTCACTAAAGCGGTGCGGACCTTCAACACCTAAATGCCATAGAATCACAACTTTCCACTTTCCACTGATAATCGATAAAGTAAGTTCTTTTTCACAGTTGTAATCACCATTTATTATCTTCTCTTTAATTTCATCTCTAAGTGTATCCAACATATCTTCGGCCTCCGCATTTAATTGTTACTTTAAGGTTACTCTGTTACAAAAAAGTGCATTCTTCTCAGAATTACAAACAGGTTGTAATATAAATATGTGAGTTAAAGATAAACCATTTTAGGAGGAATAGCAATTATGAGTAAAAAAGCACTTTTAATTATACCACCCGAAAGATTTAATGAAGATGAATTATTTAAACCGAAAGAGGCACTTGAAAATGCAGGAATAGAAGTAACAATTGCAAGCACAAAAACTGGCGAAATTATTGGCGACTTTGAAGGTAAGGCAATTTCCGAAAAGGTCTTCTCCGATACTACAGCAACCGACTTTGACGTTATTTCTGTCATTGGCGGATCTGGCACAAATGATCATCTTTGGGAAAACAAGGAATTATCCACCTATTTAAAGAAAGCATATAAAGATAATGTTCTAGTTACCGGAATTTGTGCTGGTGCAGTCACTGTTGTGAAAACCGGATTACTTGAAGGTAGAGAGGCAACTTGCTACCCTGTTGACGTACAAAAAGACCAACTGAAAGAAAATGATGTAAAATATGTCGAGAAACATGTCATTGCACATAGTGACATTATTACAGGTGACGGCCCAGATGGCGCCGAAGAATTTGGAAAAGCACTAGTTAATGCAATAAACTAACATAAAAGATGATATAAGCCTTTGGTGTATACCGGAGGCTTTTTAAATGTTTAATCTTCTCTTATTCCTTATTTTATGTTAGTAAATAACTTATCTAACCACTGATTTTCAAGCACAATCTCTACTCTTTGTTTTACCACTATTTGTGATACGGTTCCCCCCTAATAATCCTAAACCCCCGATACACCTGCTCCAACAATACCAACCGCATCAACTGATGAGGAAACGTCAGCTTCGAAAACGACAAGGCAAAATCACTCCGCTTCCTTACCTCATCACTAATCCCAAGCGACCCGCCAATCACAAAAGCAACCTTGCTTTTACCATACGTTGCAAGCTCATCCATTTTCGCTGCGAGACCAACTGACGTCAGCATTTTACCTTCAATTTCTAATGTAATGACATACGTATCCTGCTTAATCGCTCCTAGAATTCGTTCGCCTTCTTTTCGTTTCACGGTTTCCATTTCCGCATTACTCATCGTTTCAGGAGCTTTCTCGTCGGACAGTTCAACAATGGAAACATCGGCATAACTCGAAAGCCGTTTCAGATATTCCTGAATACCTTGCTTGAGGTATTTTTCCTTTAATTTACCGACAGATATGATTGTTATTTTCATCTTCGTTCTTCCTCTCTATTTCCACTCGTATTCACTTTTATTATCTATCATATCCTGTTTCAGCCAAGCTAGTAACGCAGCTGTTTCATCACGCTTAAAGGTAGGGAACACAGCCGCGCTCCCAAAGGAAAAAGGGGACACAACTGCTTTTACATTCTCCACTCTATCAAGCAACCTTCGTTCCTTTTCCTCTGACAAAAGCACGAGCTTAGGAAATGGCTTTTCTTTAAATCCTTCCACCACAAGGACATCCATTTTCATAAAAGCATAAAAGTCAATAAGCTGTTCCACCTTCAAATTTGGAGCTGTAAACTGAAAAACTCCTTCTCCCTCGACCCCTGCAAACATTGCGCCGGCCTTGCGATGCTGCTCGCTGTCCGTGTCACTAAAACCAAGTGGAATGCCGCCATGGCCATGATGCTTAAGCGACCCTACCTTAAATCCTGCTTCCGTAAACATTTTAATGATTCGGGTAGAAAGGGTCGTTTTTCCACTATTTTTGTACCCGGCAATTTGAATGATTCTCATCCTGATTCTTCTCTCCAATCCCTCTGTAGAGCAGTTTGTTCTCTTATTTTAAAAAATGTATTTTGTTTATTTTTTTACAAAACGGTTATTATACATAATATCACTTTAAAGGAGTGAGGAATCTATCGCGGACCAGAGAGATAGATTGGTGGTCCAGATTGAGAAAAAGCGATTGAAAATGTACGAAGCTTATACGAACAATGCCACTTATGAAAAGCTAATAAATATTTCACAGGAACTTGACCAATTGCTTAATCAATTAGCGACACTCAATCAAAAGAGAAAACAGGAGAAATAATTTCGGCGTAGGATAAAAAGGTTCATGTACTAGATAAAGAATCAACCTACATAAGAAACTAAAAAAACCGAACAAGCACGATGGATTGTTCGGTTTTTTCCTGCATTTTTTTCGACATCATTCGACAAAATGAAAAGCATAAGGATTCGTTTTTCATTTCACAATCTGTACTTTACGGATGGTGCGGTCTTCTACTGTGAGGATTTTAAAAGTAAGATTATCTCGTTCGAGTGTGTCGCCGGTTTTTGGAAAGTCCTTGAATTCGCTTAGTAAGTAGGCGGCGAGAACGTCCTCTTCCTCAGGGATTTCTGTTTGGAATATTGTATTTAAACGGTGCAACGTAACTTTTCCATCACAAATTACTTTCGTTGGTGTCAGTTTTTCAATTAATACTTCACTTTCTTCATCCATCTCATCATGGATCTCAAGTCCGATCATTCCTTCAATAATATCTTCGTGCGTGATAATTCCCTCTGTCCCGCCATATTCATCTAGCACGATGGCGAGATGTCTCCGTTCTTTCGTCATCTTGCGGAAAATCTCTTCAATCGGCTGGAATTCATAGACAACGAGTGGATCGGAATCGATAAATTCCTCCAATTTTCGTTTGGGATTCACAGACCATGAAAGTAAGTATTTCGTATGCATGATTCCGACGATATTATCGATATCTTCGTCATAAACAGGGAAGCGTGTAAATCGGTTATCAATCGCAAAATCACGCACTTCTTCATAAGTGGACGAGATTGGCAAGGCGACAATATCTACCCGGGGTGTTTTCATAACATCACGGACATTTAAATTGTAAAAATCCAGCACACCTTTAATCCGGTATGATTCATCTGCTCGGAATGTTCCTTCGAGCCCCGCAAGTTCCACGAGTGTTCGCAGTTCATCTTTTGAGACGGAGACTTCTTCCATTCCCTCCTTATGAAAACGATTTGTGATAAGAAGCGACATTTTCCCGAGGAGCCAAATAATTGGCTTTAATATTTTGATAACACCCTGAATAATGGGGCATACTGCTGATGCAATTTCTTGCGGGATTGCTCGGGCTATTGTTATTGGAATGATTTCCGCAAAAATGATGATCGTCAAAATCGTAATCGTAACAGCTAAAATCGTGTTAAAGTTTGTATCCAACGTCCAATAAACGACAAGGGAAACGATGGAAAGATCCACGATATTATTGCCGATTACGTTCACGATATACAGTTCGCTCGGATTTTCGATAATTCGCAAGAGCTTTTGTGCTTTTTTGTCCTCATTTTTTGCCTGGGTTTGCAGTTTTACCGGATTTAACGAGGTGAGCGCTGTCTCACTTACAGAGAAGAAAATCGATAGAACGAATAGTATAGCGATGATCACAATGATCACTTGGTTTTTCCTCCTTCAAGATACTGAGTTCACGTCTAGGTAAAGAAAAGAAAACACCGTTCCTAAGGAATGTGCTTTCTTTTCAATTAGAATAAGTTTTGAATAAATAGGCGAATGACATCTGCTCCGGCAACGAATGTACCTAAGGAGCTGCCAAGATTTGCCAACACGATAACGAGTAAGACACGGGTCACTTTATTATTCCAAAATCCTTTGACACTTGTCACGTCATCTGCTAATGTTTCAAAATCGCGGACGAGTGGCTTTTTCATCCATGCTTGGACTAATCCCGCAAACCAGCCAGCTGCAAGAAATGGGTTTAAAGATGTAAATGGCGCTGCAACAATTGCTGTAAGCACAGCGAGTGGATGACCAAGCGCAATAATCGTTCCGAGACCCGCTAAAGAACCGTTCCAGAGGAGCCAGCTCCAGATTTGCTGCATCCCAGCATCCGGATTTTGGAAAAAGGTTAGTGCAATGAGCGCGATAATGACGAGTGGAATCATCCAGCCAATAACTTTTGGTGCTTTTGACTTGGGCGGCCGCTTCGTCAATGCTTTTAAATCTTGCTTCTTATGTATTTCTTTTGTAATCCCGGGCACATGGGCCGCTCCTAGAATAGCGACGATTTTCTCTCCTGGTGCTTCTTTAATTTTCTGGGCGAGGTATTGGTCTCGTTCATCAATCAACGGCTTTTTCAGCCGCGGAAAGTTCTCCGTTATTTCTTGAAGCATTGCATTGATGGTGTCCTGTTGCTTCATTTTCTCTAGCTCTTCTTCGGTAATTGTTTCATTACTGAAGATGCTGAAAATAATTTGGCTGAGCAGTGTGGCTTTTCCTTTGAGTCCGATATTCCCCCAAATTCGTGAAAACGTGACCTGAATATTTCGGTCAGCGAGAACGAGCTCTGCTCCGACATCTTTCGCCGATTCGATTCCTTGAATCATTTCCTGGCCAGCATTAATACCAAATTGTTTTGCCATTCGTTTTTGAAAAGAGGAGATGGCAAGGTTCATAAGGAGTAACGATGCTTTCTTTTGCTTGATTACTTTAAAAATATCAGTTTCCTGCCATTTGTTTCCGTCGGTTATCGATTGGTAACGTTGCTCGTCCAGTTCAATACAGACAGCATCTGGTCTTTCTTCTTCGATAACATCTTTTACCTGCTCGGCACTTTGCTTGGAAACGTGCGCCGTTCCGACCAGAATGATTTCTTTCCCGTTTATTTCTAATCGCGTTATATTATCCACAAGTATAGATTCCTTCCTTTGATTAATCCTTGGGCCCGTTAAAAATGCTTATTACTTCTATAATAAACTAGCGTCCAGTGAAAATAAAATAAAATGTGCTTTTTGCTCGATTCTTTTTCAAATAGGACTTTCTTTTTAAGGAGGAACTTTGTATGATTAAAAATAAACAGATAGCTTAATAATGGGTATCGGTAAATAAGAGGGGGAGTAACATGCTTGAATTAGATTTTGATGAAGAGATTACATTAAGGATTATTCAGGAATCAGATGCCAGTGAATTGTTCGAGCTGACGGAAAAATCACGGGCGGAGCTTCGCGAGTGGTTGCCATGGGTTGACGGGACACAAACGGAGCGGGATAGTCTTGCGTTTATTCAGCATTCACTTGAAGCGTACGACGCGAAAAAGTCGTTAAACTGTGGAATTATCTACAATGGCAAACTATGCGGAATGCTCGGTTTTAATTTAGTTGATTGGCCAAATCGTGTCGGGCATATCGGCTACTGGCTTGCGACAGACATGGTCGGGCGTGGCATTATGAGCCGGGCAGTCAGCGGACTTGTGCATTATGGATTTTATGAGCTTGATTTAAACCGGATGGAGATTCGTGCCGCAGTTGGGAACCGGAAGAGTCGGGCGATTCCAGAGCGGCTGAATTTTAAAGAAGAAGGAACAATCCGACAGTCCGAGTGGCTGTATGACCATTTTGTAGATCATGTCGTTTACGGTATGCTTCGCTCTGAATGGGAGTGAGTATTTTGTTCTTATCGGTCGGTTTCCTGGAATGTTATATCGATCATTTCTTCCGTTTCTTTGTTATAACGAATATCGATATAGACGCCAAATTCCTTTTCCTTGCCGCGCAGCCATAATTTAAACTTTTCCGTTGTTATTCCGTCCCTTGTAATCGCACCGATATGTAAATAATCGATGATTGCAGCTTCAGGGTACCTCTCCTTCGTTGCTTGCATGGCGATTCGGCCCCATTGGGCGTAGGAAGGGGCTTCTTCCTCTGTGCTCGGTTCATTTTGTGTTGGATTTGCAGTTGCAGCGATTGGAAAGAGGAAAAGTGAAATAGTGATTATCGTGAATAGTAACTTGCCCATCATGATCAGCTCCTTTTTATATAGGTTGTGTTTTTAAAAAATATTTATGAGGAAAAATAGAAAAAGCATGTCCACCTCCTTTTAAAGTGAGATGGATATGCTTTTTATTAATTCATTTGCACATTATGAAGTCTTGCGAAGATCCCATTTTGTGTAATCAACTCGTCATGCGTTCCTTGTTCCTCAATCCCATTTTTCGTAACGACCATAATGCGGTCAGCATTTTTAATCGTTGCAAGACGGTGAGCAATAACAAGGGTTGTCCGGTTTTCTGCGAGTTCATTTAATGATTCTTGAATAATTCGCTCTGTCTCTGTATCGAGGGCCGACGTCGCTTCATCGAGAATAAGGATTGGCGGGTTTTTCAGGAACATCCGGGCAATCGCAATCCGCTGCTTCTGTCCACCTGAAAGCTTAAGGCCGCGCTCACCGATTTGCGTTTCGTAGCCATTCGGAAGTTCTGCAATAAATTCTTCCATATGCGCACGGCGAGCCGCTTCATAAATTTCCTCATCAGTCGCATCAAGATTACCGTAAGCGATATTTTCTTTGAGTGTCCCTGTAAAGAGGAAGACATCCTGCTGGACGACTCCGATATTTTTGCGGAGAGAAGCTTTTTTCATATCGCGAATATCCATACCATCAATAAAAATACTGCCATCGTCCACATCATAAAATCGCGGAATCAGAGAAGAAATGGTCGTTTTACCGGCACCGGACGGACCAACAAAAGCCACTGTTTCCCCAGACTGAACGTTTAAATTCAGATTATCGAGCACGGGTTGCTTATTTTCCTCATAACCAAATGTAACATTTTTAAATTCAATATTCCCTTTGAGGTTGCCCACGTCCACTGCGTCTGGTCTATCTTTTACGTCTGGATCCACATCGAGCATTTCAGTAAATCGCTTAAACCCGGCCATCCCTTTTGGATATAGCTCGAGTAGGGCCGTAATTTTATTGATCGGGTTCGTAAGCACATTCATAAGAAGAATAAAACTGACAAGTTCCCCGTATGTTAGTCGGTTATTGAAGGTGAGCCAAGCACCGAATACAAGCACAAACAATGTCATAAGCCGCATAAGCAGATAAATACTCGAGTGAACCGTCGCCATAACGCGATACGCTCCGAGTTTCGCTCGGCGGAACTTTTTATTATTCTCATTGAATTGGTTCATTTCAAACTGCTCATTCGTGAACGCTTGAACGACACGTACACCAGAAACTGCATCTTCCACTCGGGCATTTACATCGGCAATATCTTCATACATCTTTTTCCACGAACGGTTCATGCGAATATTTCCGTATGAAATAAGGAAAATAAGAATCGGAATGGCGATTAACACAACAAGTGCAAGCATTGGATTGATTGTAAACATAATAAGGAAAGCACCTAGAAATGTCATGATGGAAATGAAAAAGTCTTCGGGACCATGGTGGGCAAGCTCGCCGAGATCAAAGAGATCATTCGTAATTCGACTAATCATATGACCGGTCTTCGTATTATCGAAAAAACGGAAAGACTGTTTTTGCACGTGATGGAATAATTCGTTCCGCATATCGGTTTCAATATTTACCCCTAATTTGTGTCCGAAATAAGTTACAACATATTGGAGCAGGGTGCTTATGATATACACAATTAAGAGTAACGCACCTACTGTTAAAATAATATTCCAGTCGTCACCCATTAAGAGATCATCGATAAACCACTGAACAGCGAGTGGAAAAGCAAGTTCAAGAATTGCCACAATTATTGCTGCCGAGAAATCGACAATAAATAGCCGTTTATGTGGCTTATAATAAGAGAAAAAACGACGTATCAACGTGATGCACTTCCTTTTCCTTTTTTAAAGTCTACTAGAAATTATATGCTTTGTTGGGAGTAGATTCAAGAGGGAAGGTTTGTTTGATTGTGAATAAGTGAAAACATGTGGAATGTTATTCACGTTGTGGAGTATTTATCCGTGGATAAATCGTGGATAAGGGTTTTTTTCTGTTGAAACGCTGTGATTATCCCCAAAGTTATCCACATATGCACAAGTGTTCCTACTTATTTTGTTATGGAACGATTTTTCACTACTATATATAGAAATCACGTGAAATCTTATCCACGGAATGTTAATAAGTTCGCTTTTGCTGTGGATAATAGGGTTCATTTGTTTGAAAGTTCAGTGGATAAGGTGCAGCATCTAACATACTGCACCTTTTACTGTGACAAATGCTCTGACCCCATGTCCCACTATTGAGCAGTAAGAGTTGCTTCGGTTTCATGAATCTCTCCGTTACGGTAATAGGTGATTGGTAGGGTGTCGCCGATTTCCTTTTCATGGAAAAGAATTTGTCTTAAATCAATGACGTTCGTAATCGGCTTACCGTCCAGTTCGACAATGACATCGAATCGTTCCAGACCACCTTGGTCAGCAGGCGATAAAGGCTGGACACTCCAAATATAGACCCCGCCAGTTACCTCAGCTGGTAAAGCTAATGTATCTTCCCATTCTTGGTGTGGAATTTCATCTAAAGAATAGACTTCAACTCCTAGGAATGGCCGCTCTACCACGCCGTTTGTTTCAAGTTCTTGCATAATCGGCAGGGCATGATCAACTGGAATTGCAAATCCCAAGCCTTCTACCGCTGCTTCATTAATTTTCATTGAATTAATACCGATAAGCTGACCGTAGATATTGATCAGGGCACCGCCACTATTTCCTGGATTGATGGCAGCATCGGTTTGGATAACTTCTGCCTGCCAATCAGGACGACCATCCATATCAAAATCTTGCGGAATTGTTCGTTCCGTACCGCTAATCACACCTTGCGTAACCGAGCTCGAAAACATGAGACCGAGCGGGTTGCCGATCGCGATTGCTGGTTCACCGACCTTCACATTGCTAGAAGAACCAATTTCTATCACATCATTTACAGTATTACTCGGCATCCGGATGACAGCAAGGTCACTAAACAGATCACTTCCAATCATTTCTGCTTCAACATGTGTATCATCATAAAGAACGACTTCAATCTGATCCGCTCCTTCGATGACATGATGATTGGTTACGACATAAGCATTCCCATCTTCTATTTTATAAATCACTCCTGAACCGGTTCCAGCCTCGATTGAGCCTTTCTCCCGCCAAAAATCATTCTGGCGTTGGATATTCGTTACGCCGACAACAGTTGGAGTAACTCGTTCGACAACATCGGTTACTTGTGTGGATACATCGACACTCACCGAAGTGTTCTGCAGTGGTTTATTTAATCCGTTATGAATTGTTTCGCTCGTTCCGTCTGTTGTTGCTTGGGGGATAACATTCGCTTTCATTAGTTCTGGAATCGCAACAGAGACAATTAAAACACCGATAATAACACCTAAAAGCAGGGGAGTGAGCCAGTAAAATTTCCTGTGCACTCTCCGTTTATAATAGCCCATTCACTAACCTCCTCCATTACTATCTTCTTAAAGCTAGTATTACCAAAAGTCTTATATTCATAACGCTTTTAGAGCGGGATATTGGGGTCAGAGCACAAAAAAACAGGTCAACCAGGAATTTCCTGATTGGCCTGTTAAACAACATCATATAATAAGGTTGGTTCTTTTGGATCGGTGTCACATAATTCAATATTAATACCGCGTTCTTCGAGTACACGTGACACGGACATGCGGGCAAGGTCTTTCATGTTATTGTCCAAGCTTAGATGCGCTAGGTAAATCCGCTGCGTATTATTATTAATGACGTCAGCGAGAGCAAGTCCAGAATCTTCATTGGATACATGCCCGGAATCACCTAAAATACGCTGCTTCACATTCCACGGATACCTTCCCATCCGAAGCATATCCACGTCATGATTCGCCTCAAAAATATAAGCATCTGCGTCTTCCACTGTTTTCTTAATCCGGTCTGATACATAACCTAAATCGGTCACGAGTGCAACTTTTTTCCCGCCACTATAAAATGTATAAAACTGTGGTTCCGCAGCGTCATGAGAGACACCAAAGGATTCGATATCCATATCGCCAAAGGTTTGTACCTCTTCTCGGTTAAAAACAAACTTCTGATCAACGGTAAGCTTTCCAATCGAATGTTCCATCGCTTTCCATGTTTTTTCATTTGCATAAATCGGCAAATTATACTTCCGCGCAATAATACCAAGCCCTTTTATATGATCACTATGTTCATGCGTCACTAAGATGCGGGAAAGCTCGCTCGGGTCAAGGTGAGCTTTTTCAAATAGTAAATCAATCTGTTTCCCGCTCAACCCCGCATCGACAAGTATCTTTTCTTTTTTCGATTCTATATAAAAAGCATTCCCTGTACTCCCTGATGCGAGTACACTAAAACGTAAACTCATTCTGTTTCACTCCGATTATCCATCTCTAATCTATCCTCTAAAAGAGGTAAGAAATTTTCCCTTAGCTCATTTTCTTCATCTAACATATTCATCCGGATAGTGTGTTCACCAATGATATTCAGTAAAAACTCTGTCTCATTACTTTCATAAATGAGACCTTCAATCGCATTGACGAAATGATCTCGGCTCTCATTTACCGTCACTTTCCATGTTGGTGCAAATACTTGAATACCTTCTGCAGAAATCCGCGAATAGTAGCCAATCTGTATACGCGACACATTATCCCCGCGTTGTAAATAATTTGCTTTGAAGAGTTGACCGATCACTTGCGTAGGCTGATTCAACTGCACAGGGCCATCCTCAACTTCGACTTCCCCAAGAATCGTCTGGCTATAATGGGTCGCTTCATTATCATCATTTAAATACACGAGCAACAAACCGTTCTCATTATAATAAATGGGGCTTTTTTCCTTCACTTGGAAAAACATCAATATATTCAATTCTTCATTCCACTCTGAAATCGTATATTCGTTTCCGTAAAGCACGTGGGGAAGTATCGCTGTTTCCAGCCCTTCATTAGTCATATCTTTTGAAAGCTGAATCGGGCTATTCCATTCACTGATAATCATATTATTATTAAAAACTTCTGTCGTCTGTTCTTCTAATTCATCCAGTTCCTCAAGGTCCTCATCTGACAATTCCCGTTGGATGACCGATATATAGGCCGCTTCGGTCACATCTACTGGATCGGCGTCATTCGTTATTTGTTCCGAAGCGAGCTGATCCTCAATCGGCAATTCTTGATTGTCGAGAAAGCCGACATCTTGCTGCCTGTCGATGAAAGCAGAGACCAAATAAATATTGAGGATGAGAAAGCTAAGGATAAATAATGTTTTAATATTTCCCCATTGCATCCTTAGTTCCCTCCTCTCCCTTGAGTTTCTTCATCAAACACGATTTTTTGCCATGAATTGTTTTCTTTCTTATACCAAGCTGGAATCATCTCAAAGTATTCACTGTTCTGATCATCCCGCTGGTAGTTCAACTCATAACCTATTCTAACATCTTGAATATTTTCCATCGAAACATCCGTATCCGTTTCTAAAGAACTAATAATACTTTCTCCTGATGAAAGTGCAATTTCCCGAAGTTCGAATTCACTATCAAATAAATAAAGTGGTCGATCATATTCAACGAGCTGCATGCTGTTCTGATAAACACTCCATCTTTGCTGGATGGTGGCGAGCTTATGAATATTAAAAACAGGATAGCTCTTATAATGCATCTGATACGTCACTTGGTTTGTATTCAAATTGACATCATCCAAGCGATAATCTTGATCCAAGCGCAATTCATAGGTCCACCCACTATGATTATTAATATTACTGATACTCCGGTCAAGCAAGTCTGCTTCATTGATAACACGATCCGGTTCATCAGTTGACGGTGAAATATGGCTAATATATTCCATTCGCTTCCCGTTCTGATAAACACTCATTTGCCGGTTATCCGTAAAATAAGCTTCCCCAATCGTCTGCGAATTCGTTACGCGAACAACTCCGGGGTTGGGGAATAGAATATTGACGAATAATGTTGGCTCAATTTGTGTTGGTGTAATGGAATAAGAGCTCAAGCTCACCTTACCCGATGGAACATAAATTGGGTTCGTTTGCTCATTCATCACTAGATATTCCCGATAAGCATCTTCATCCATCTCCGTCATCATAACCGACAATTGCTCATAAATATTCATATCATTAACTAATGCTACCGCGCGCTGATTCGATTCATCCGAGACAAACTCAAGCTGCAAGGACTTACTATCGTGTACGAAGCTAATATACAACCGCTTCATTGACGAATTCGGGAAAATAATATCATCTGGTCCAAAATTAAATAGTGGGTCGAGTATTTTTGTCGGAATTTCATCTCCAAATATGAGCTCAATCATCTCTTTAGACCGTTCGACCGTCTCATCACTATCCAACACTTCATAATTTGAAATGCTCCATTCTTGTATTTGCTGATACAGCTGATCCTGTGCTGTTGGGTCGTTAAACCCATAATAACCTGAAGCAGTGTGAAAAATAATATCTGTCGGCTTTATGAGACTCTGCTTCGTTTCCTCCCCCGACCCTCCTGCATCAACCTCTCTATTTCCACTCTCGCTGCTGATTACCTGGTTCGAGTTCGGCTGATAACTCCATAATGTGAAAGACAGGAGAATACTAATTCCTATCAATACAGTGAGTATAAACGTTTTTATCGTTTCAAATTTCATCGGATATCCCTCCGCTTCCTCTTAATAAGCGGGAGTGTAAAGTAAATGGTCGTTCCGTGGCCTTCTCTGCTTTTTGCCCAGATTCGACCATGGTGAGCTTCGACGAGTTCTTTTGTAATTGCAAGTCCTAGACCTGTTCCGCCCAGCTTCCTCGTTCTTGCCCGGTCTGTCCGGTAAAAGCGGTCAAAGATTTTTTCCAATCGATCATAAGGTATTCCCATCCCTTCATCTTGAACGGAGATGAGTAAGTAATGGCGTTTATTCTCTGCTCGAAAGAAAATTCTGCCACCCTCTGGAGAATACTTAATCGCATTTGATATGATGTTATCGAGAACTTGTGTCATCTTATCTTTATCAATCCATACTTGATATTTCTTATTCGGCAATTCCCGTTTAATTGTCATCGTCTCCGGCAAATTCATTTCAAACCGGTCAATAATCTGATGGAAATAATGGATAAAATCTGTTTCCTCTTTGTGGAGCGAATATTCCTCTGCGTCCATTCTGGAAAGCTGAAGAAGATCATTTACCATCCGAATCATCCTGTCTGTTTCATTTTGCGTAACTTCGAGGAATTTCGGTGCGATTTCCTTATCTTCCCATGCTCCGTCCGCCAATGCTTCGAGATAGCTTTTCATTGTCGTAAGCGGGGTTCTTAGCTCATGGGAAACGTTGGATACAAAATCCCTGCGCTCTTGTTCGACTTTTTCATCTTCTGTCACATCATTTAACACCGTAATGAATCCATTCACCGCATCCTGGTCATCTTTCACCGTGGAGAAATTTGTCCGAATGAGGAATGGCTGGTTATCATCACTGAAATCAATAATCATCGAACTATTTTCCCGTAGTTCCGATATATCGACAAGTTTTTCATCAAGTTGTAAAACATCCAGTAAATCATCGCCAATCAAATCGTCCGGATTTTTTCCTAATAAAACTCCGGCAGCTTCGTTGATTAATGTAATCGAGCCTTCCTGGTCAGTTGCTATTACTCCGTCTGACATGTTGGAGAGAACGGAACTGAGCTTAAAGCGTTCTTCTTCAATCGTTGCATAAGAATGTCTCAGCCTGCTGTTCAAGTCATTAAACGCTTCTGACAGCTGGCCAATTTCGTCTTTCCCGTATATCTTGACCTTTTGTGTAAAGTCGCCTTTCGCCATTGCTTGTGCTTGCCTGCGCATTTCTTTGATCGGCTTTGTAATTGAACGGGCAACAAGCACACCGATAATGGCGGAAATGGCAATCGCAAGCAGGGCTCCTTGCAGGAAGATTTTATTAATTTCATCCAATTGATTGTATACGCCTTCTAATGAGGATTCCATGTAAATCGCACCGACTACTTTATTTTCATTATCAAAAATCGGGTCTACACGGACATAGACGTATTCACCGCTTTCATTAATGAAATCATCTTCATTTGTCGTATCGAAAAAAAGTACCTGTTGGATAATATCTCTTGTAATCCGCTGATTGATTTCCAGCAAATTGTTATTCGTACCAATAATGATACTTTGATTGTTTACAACAATTACGTTTGTCAGTTCATCGGTGCTGAGTTCATTTACAATATCTTGCACTTCTGACTCCAAACTGATTCCTTCTTCTGTTTCTGTACGTTCTCGATTAAAGACAAGCTCCAAGTTATAGCTAAGAAGCTCCATTCGACTGGAGACGTTATCTTTAAAGCTCTCTTCCAGGTTATTGGAAAGCTGTCCGGTAAAGAATGCTCCGATAAGCTGAACAGCTAAAATTAATAAGAGAATATAAATGATAATGAATTTTAATTGTATCGAACGAAAAAATCCGACTTTATGCATCGCAACTACTCCTGATCAGGATTACGTAAATAATAACCAACCCCGCGCCTGGTTACAATCCATGCTGGGTTACTCGGGTTCTCCTCTATTTTCTCACGCAGCCTTCTTACCGTTACGTCAACAGTACGAACGTCCCCGAAATAGTCATAGCCCCAAACGGTTTCAAGGAGATGCTCCCGGGTCATGACTTGTCCGATATGACGAGCAAGGTAATGTAATAATTCGAACTCACGGTGGGTTAGTTCGATTTGCTCCCCGTCACGGGAAACAACGTAAGCATCCGGGAAAACAGTAAGATTTCCAATGACGATGTTTTTCGTCGGTTTCTCTGTTTCCTCTGGCAGCTGCTGCCTGCGCAAATTCGCTTTTACCCGGGCAATGAGCTCACGGTTACTGAATGGCTTGGTCACATAGTCATCCGCACCAAGCTCAAGGCCGAGCACCTTATCAATTTCTGAATCCTTTGCGGTCAGCATAATAATTGGCATGCTCTTTGTTTTACGCACTTCACGCAGGACTTCATTTCCATCTTTATTCGGCAACATAATATCGAGGAGAATTAGATCAGGATCCTCCTCTTCCGCCATCCGGATTGCCTCGTCACCGTCGTTTGCAACAATAACTTGGTATCCTTCTTTTTCTAAATTAAATTTTAATATATCTGCAATTGGTTGTTCATCATCTACAACTAATATTTTCTGATTCAATTTTGCCACATCCTTTTCATGTAACGCTTACCTCTATTTTAACGTACTTTTGCCAATCTGTCTGTACCTATTTGGTCTGACCCCAAGTCCCGCACCAATTCAAAAAAGCACGAGGTTTGTGCTCGTGCTTTATGCTTGGATGGGTGCTTGTGGGATGTCTTGTTCGCTGTAGCGATAGTCCAAGTCAACGAATTTGTTATATTCTTTCACAAAGGCAAGTTCGACGGTACCGGTTGGACCGTTACGTTGCTTGGATATAATGATTTCAATAATGTTTTGCTTTTCCGATTCGGAATCATAGTAATCATCACGGTACAGGAAACCAACAATATCAGCATCCTGCTCAATACTTCCCGATTCCCGAAGGTCGGACATCATTGGGCGCTTATCTTGACGTGATTCAACGCCACGAGAGAGCTGTGACAGTGCAATAAGCGGTACTTCCAGCTCTCTTGCCAATCCTTTTAGAGAACGGGATATTTCGGAAACTTCCTGTTGTCTATTTTCCTGGGAGCCGGCGCTTCCTTGAATGAGCTGTAAATAGTCAATCATAATCATTCCAAGGCCATGTTCTTGTTTTAACCGGCGGCATTTCGAACGGATTTCACTTACCCGAATACCTGGTGTATCATCAATGAAAATCCCAGCATTCGATAAAGAGCCCATTGCCATTGTTAGCTTTCCCCAGTCATCTGCCTGCAACTGACCACTCCTTAGCCGCTGGGAATCAATATTTCCCTCCGCACAGAGCATCCGCTGGACAAGCTGGTCCGCTCCCATCTCGAGACTGAAGATCGCAACGTTATTATTCGTCTTTACGGCAACGTTTTGAGCAACGTTCAAGGCAAACGCGGTCTTACCGACGGAAGGACGGGCGGCGATAATAATCAAATCGTTTCGCTGGAACCCGCTCGTAATCCGGTCGAGTTCTTGGTAACCAGTCGGAACCCCAGTTACGTCTCCTTGATTTTCATGAAGCTGCTCGATTTTATCATAAACGTCAATAAGTACGTCTTTTATATTTTTAAAACCTTCACTGTTCTTTCTTCCGGAAACTTCAAGAATGGTCTTCTCCGCTTCATTTAAAACGTCATCGACTTCATCCTCGCGCTCAAATCCTGAAGTGACGATATCTGTTGCGGCACGAATGAGGCGGCGAAGCAATGCTTTCTCCTCTACAATCCGGCTATAGTATTCAATATTCGCAGCGGTCGGCACACTTTCAGCGACTTGCATGAGGTACGTAACCCCGCCTGCTTCTTCTAGCTGCTTCCGATCATTCAAATAAGTCGTAACGGTAATGACGTCGATTGGTTCACCCCGGTCCGCAAGCTGCAACATTGCAGCGAAGATCCGTTGATGACTCGCCCGGTAAAAGTCTTCCGGCATCAAAATTTCCGATGCACTGGTAAAGCTTTCCGGCTGCAAAAATACCGCTCCGATGACCGATTGTTCCGCTTCTATATTATGTGGTGGTGTACGGTTATTTAGTCCTTGATCCATGGTGGTTCCTCCTCTCTTATGTCGATTCATGAAGTAAAAAAGGACTCACGTGAGATTCGTGAGTCGCTGGGACGACTTTGTTCAGGGTTTTCTGGGACAGTTGCCCCCTCCCTTACGCCCCAAATTTTGGGACAAGTGCTCTGACCCCCATGTCCCATTATTTTTGTTCGGTGACGTGGACTTTGATGGATCCGGATACTTCTGGGTGGAGTTTGATTGGTATGGTTGTGTAGCCCAAAGCACGAATTGGTTCATCTAGTTCGATTTTACGTCTATCGATTTTATGTCCATAATCTTTCGCTAGCTTTTCAGCAATTTGTTTGCTTGTAATGGAGCCGAATAAGCGGCCGCCTTCCCCTGATTTCGCTTGTAATTCCACTGTTAAGTCAGCGAGTTTATCTTTTAACTGGATTGCTTCCTCTTTTTCTTCTTGTTCTTGCTGTGCGCTCTTCCGTTTCTTTGCGTCGAGCGCTTTTAAGTTTCCTGGCGTTGCTTCAATCGCCAATTTATTTTTTAGGAGATAGTTTCTTGCATAACCTTCTGCTACGTCTTTTACTTCTCCTTGCTTTCCTTTACCTTTTACATCTTTCACGAAAATTACTTTCATTCCGTTTCTCTCCCTTCGAAATATTCATCAATGATATCTTTTAATAATAATTCAACATCATGAACGGTCGTATCTTCTATTTGAGTTGCAGCGTTCGTTAAATGTCCACCGCCGTTCATTCGTTCCATTATAATCTGGACATTAATTTGTCCAAGCGAACGGGCACTGACACCAACCCGACCGTCATCGCGCTCAGAGATTACAAAGGAGGCGGTCACTCCTGTCATCGTTAGAAGTGTATCAGCGGCTTGGGCAATCAATACAGGCCCGTACGTGTCCCCTGGCTCTGCAGCAACAATGGCGATTTTTTCTCGGTATATTTCCGTTCGCTCGATTAATCTGCTGCGCTGCAAGTAAATACTGAGGTCTTCTTTTAATAACTGCTGAACAAGTACAGTATCTGCACCCTTCGCCCTTAAGTAAGAGGCTGCATCAAAGGTACGGGAACCTGTCCTTAACGTAAAGCTTTTCGTATCTACTATAATACCAGATAACAGAGCGGTTGCTTCGAGCATTCTTAACTTGATTGTTTTTGGCTGGTATTCCAATAACTCTGTCACGAGTTCAGCGGTTGAAGACGCATATGGCTCCATATAAACAAGTGTAGGGTTATCAATAAACTCTTCACCGCGGCGATGATGGTCAATCACCACTTTATATTCTGTCTTTGAAAGTAAAGCAGGTTCAGCGACCATTGATGGTTTATGTGTATCAACGATAACAATTAAACTCTGGCTCGTCATAATATCCTCTGCCTGGTCTGGTTCGATAAATCGTGCCCAGAGCTCCTCGTCAGCCTGAATCGCATCGATTAAACGCTGTACACCTGTATCCACATCATCTGGGTCAAATACAATATAACCATCCACACCATTGGCTTTTGCAATATTTAAAATCCCAATCGCTGCACCAACTGAATCCATATCCGGTGATTTATGTCCCATAATAATGACATTATCGCTCACTTTCACAAGGTCTGTCATTGCATGAGAAATAACTCGGGCACGGACGCGGGTCCGTTTTTCCATCGGATTTGTCTTTCCACCATAAAAACGAACCTTGCCGGCCTCATCCCGAATCGCCACTTGGTCCCCACCTCGGCCAAGCGCTAAGTCCAGACTCGATTGGGCAAGTTCACCAAGCTGTGGTAAAGGCACGTCCCCTTGGCCAACTCCGATACTTAGCGTGACATTCGTACTCTGATCCCCGGTGATTTCCCGAATTTCATCCAAAATATCGAATTTCACTTCTTCTATTTGTCTTAAGATCTCCCTCGTTCCGATCGCGAGAAAACGTTCCTGAGAAGTCCGCTTCACATAAAGACCGTTCCGCTTCGCCCAATCATTAATTAGGGCAGTAACTTCTGAATTGAGCTGACTTTTTGACGTGTCATCCATTGGCAACGTGATATCTTCATAATTATCAAGGAAAATAACAAATAAAACCGTCTGATCGTTTTCATAAAGGATGCGTAATTGTTCTCGTTCGGTTTCATCAATAAAGTAAATTAACCGCTCATTCTTATTAATCTTCGTGTGAAAATAATATTCATCCAATGGAATAATCGTATCATCTCGATCTTCTTTAATATCTGTAATCAATTCTTCCGACAAGAAATTAAGGGAGGAACCAATCACTTCTGCTTCATCTGAATTAAATTGTCGCATATACGGATTTGCCCATTCAATTTTATAATTCTCATCGTAAAGCACAATTCCAAAAGGAAGCTCACTTAAAGCCTCTTTCCCTACCATCTTGACGCGGGTTGAAATTAGCTTGATTTCATTTTGCAGCTCTTCTATACGCTTATTTTCTTTATGCATACTATAAGCTAATGAAGTGAGCAGTAGAATGGTGCCTGCTATTCCAACTTTCCACTCATAATAAAAAAGGATGGCAAGCAAAATGGCGGATAGAATATAGATAATCCAAATATGATTTTCTAATAATCGCTTCCTTTTTATCTCCGGCATAACTGTTCACTCCAATTTTGCTTCCGTTAAAAATTATTTATTTTTTTGAAGGCGAGCCCTCAAATTTAATCCTATATCAATTATACCTAAGATCCTAGCGAAATAAAGGAGAAATATTGGAAACAGGATAGTTAGCACGATACTTGCAATAGGAATTACCTTCGACCACTTCTTATAATGCGTAAAGAAGAAGATGAATGAGAATCCTTGAATAACGAGTAACATTTCTAAAATAATCAGTGCATTTTGCACACCAATAAACATAACACCGTTCGGATCAAGCGTGATAAAGGATGCAATAATGACGATTAAATAAAGCCAGATGATAGACGTTGGTAATTTTAAATTACGAAATGGTGGAAAGTATAGTTTTTTATCTTCCATCCGGTTCAATACTTTATAACTAACCCACTGTACAAGAAACGCTAAAAATACCGCAATAATAGCAACGAAAGCTGGCATCAGGTTAACAAAGTAATGAATTTGCTCTATAAATAATGCTTCCATGTCTACGGATTCTTCGGACTCGAGACCTACTCCTTCCATAAGAGAAATATACCAATCGACTTGCTCCGTTGCAATCGTTTCGATTTCTTGAACAAAACTCACTCCAAGAAGAACTTGCGTGAAAGCAAGCGTAAATAACAGGCCTCCGATAAAACCAAGCGTTCCATAAGCCCATGTTTCATAAGCGGTACGTTTTTTGTTAATCGCATGACCAATTAACAACCCTACTGCTCCCATCATAAGGGTAAGTGGTAAGTATATAATCGTTAGAATCATACTAATAAGAGAAGCTATTGCTACGACAAGCAATCCTGGCTTAATTCCATGTCTTGATGTGTAAATGACAAAAGGCAGCGGGAGCAGAATCATCACAAAAGCTGATAAAATCGGTACTAATGTAACAAACAGGAGAATAAGGTAAACTCCTGTAATGAGTGCTCCTTCTGTCAGTTTTTTTGTATCGTTCATTTCTTGCATGCACCTCTGTTTTTTTAATTTATATTGTCCTCTTATCTTAACATGAAAGCCTCTATTATTTCGTGGTTAACGTTCGTGAAATCCTTCAAGAGAATGTACTGCCTGTCACGATATGCTCTAGGAATTAATCATTTCGAAATGACTCTCTACTTATTGCTTGTCGAAATTTCCCGAAATTATTTCCCGGGTAATATTTTTTAGCAGATTAATGAATTTCATAATATGTATTTAATGCTTCACCATCACCATATGTAGTTGAGTTGGTTCGTTCCCAACTACATATGGTGATGGGAAAGCCGACATTGGTAATTATGAAATTCATTCAGATTACTGAATTATCCAATTCAATTGGTGATTTCCCTGTTGAAATTTCAGCCACAATCAAAGCATTTATTTGGGATATCATCTATAATTATAATGTATAAGTATGTTTACATAAGGATGGAGCCCATGATTCTCATAGATGCATTTATTAATAGTCTAAAATTGCCTAATAAAAATGCGATGTTCAAGCTAAACCGGATCAGTATGGATATCGTTGTTTTTTACTTATTTATTTTAATTTTTATCGTCTCTATTCCACATCTCGTCCTTCAGCTCCGGAGCACAGAGGGGCTCGCTGGCGGGTTACCTGTGATTTTAAAATTGATTTATTTCTTTATGTTCTATTATCTGCCATTAACAATCGCTGTATTCTTGTTTATTTCTGTAATGGCGTATGTTGGAATCGGAATGGCGAAACTGATGAAGAGAAAGTTAAGGTATCAGATCATTTGGAAGCTGCTTGCTTTCACAACGACGATTCCTTTCTTCGCATATATGCTGCTCGCATCATTTTTACCAATCTCTGATAAATATTTGTTCCTTGCGATTATCTATTCTCTCGTTCTATTAATTTTAATGATCTTGAAGTATCCGAAGCGGAGAGTACGGAAGAAGAACAAATAAAGTGAAACTTCACTCTGGGGGTTCCTTACTTCCCCACAGAGTGTCAGTTGAACAGAATCAGGGATTTACGGACTGTTATCTCCCACTTTCACATTTGAGTTCCTCTCATGTTTAGAGCTAGGGGATTACAGACCGTTGATGTGTGGTAATTTTTTCAAATGGAGGTATCAGTAAAATTCATACGAAACAATTATTCATCTATATTCTTTCAGTCTCATTAAATGCGTTAGGTAATAGTTTCATGATTGTAGCGAACTTCGGAAGTGCACCGTGGACTTCTGCAGGGGAAAACTTAGCATATATCTTACCATTTTCCGTTGGAGTTTGTGTCATTATTTTACATATGTTTTCTTTTCTGCTTAGTTATTTGATGAACGTAAGACTTAGTTTAAAAATGATTGGACAAAGTCTCATTCTCGCCTTTATTTTTGGAGGTTTTATTGATTTATTCTTATACCTCCATCAATCAATCTACATTCCAGGTGATACGTTCATACGCGGTTTGTATTTGTTTGTTGGCCTTAATTTTATTGCCATCGGCGTCAGTATTTATTTCCAAGCTGGCTCGATTTACTTACCGACGGACTATTTATTGAAAGCATTCGGTAAGTTGATGAAAAATTATACAGTCGGAAATATTTTATTTACGGCTGTGCCATTATTCATTAGTATTGGTATTATTTTATATCGATCTGAAATGTCCGGGATTGGTATTGGTACTTTATTCTTTATGTTTGGACTCGGATTTTTAATGGATGTGTATAACCGGCTGATTCGTATTCGAAACATGGAAGTGAGTAGCAGTAATTAGAAAAGAAAAAACAAAGACACCTCAAAACGAAAGAATAACGTTTTGAGGTGTTTTTGTATTACTCCGCAACAAATGGCAGAAGTGCCATTTGGCGAGCACGTTTAATAGCTACTGTAAGTTTACGCTGATATTTTGCAGATGTTCCAGTTACACGACGAGGAAGAATTTTTCCACGTTCGGAAATGAAACGTCTTAATAAATCAACATCTTTATAATCGATATAGGTAATACCGTTAGCTGTGAAGTAACATACTTTACGGCGTCTACCACCACGTCCGCGACGAGCTGCCATGAGCGATTACCTCCTTCTCTTAAATGTAAATTATATAATCGATTGTTCATTACGAACAGTTAAGTTAACTCTTTATTAGCCATTCTAACCAATGTTAGAATGGTAAGTCATCATCTGAAATGTCAATCGGTTCTCCATTATTGCGGAATGGATCTTCCGTTGCTTGACCTTGACTCTGACCTTGGCCTTGGTTTTGGTTCGGGCTTGGTTGGAACTGGCCTTGTCCACCAAACTGATTCTGGTTTTGATTTTGAAATTGGTTCTGGTTCGGCTGGTATCCTGGTGCACCACCGCCTCTATCTTGAGAAGCATTTTTTGACTCCAGGAATTGGATGCTATCTGCAACAACTTCTGTTACAAAAACGGTCTTACCATCCTGACCTTCATACGTACGTGTTTGCAAACGACCATCGACACCGATCAAACTACCCTTTCTCATAAAGTTTGCAAGGTTTTCCGCTTGGCGGCGCCATACGACACCATTAATGAAATCTGCTTCACGTTCTCCCTGCTGATTAGAAAAAGGACGATTCACTGCGACAGTGAAGTTAGCCACTGCTATTCCGTTTGGTGTATAACGTAAATCAGGATCCCTTGTTAACCTGCCTACTAATACGACACGATTTAACATCAGAACCACTCCTTATTATTGTTCATCTCGAATTACCATATGACGGACAATATCATCAGAGAACTTAGCTAGACGGTCGAATTCGTTAACTGCTTCTTCACCGCCAGTGAAGTTAATGACAACATAGTATCCATCACGATATTCATTGATTTCATAAGCAAGACGACGCTTGCCCTTCTCATCAACTTTTGTGATTTCCGCGCCATTATCAGTTAGAATTTTGTTGAAACGCTCAATTAGGTTTGTTTGCGCCTCTTCTTCGATATCTGGGCGGATGATATACATAATTTCATATTTGTTCATCCGTTACACCTCCTTTTGGTCTTAGCGGCTTCCAGTAATTTTCTGGGAGCAAGGAGCAATTTATAAAATATAATTACTCACAATAAGATATTATAACAAACTATTCTACTTTAAACAAGGTTTCGAGATCCCTTTTTTTACGTTTATTCACGGAATTTTATACATTAAAGCGGAAATGGATAACATCGCCGTCCTGAACGATATAATCTTTCCCTTCTAAACGAATTCTTCCTTTTTCTCTAGCTACTGCCATTGAACCTGCTTCTAGCAAATCATCATAGGATACCGTTTCAGCACGGATAAACCCTCTCTCAAAGTCCGTATGGATAATTCCAGCTGCTTGTGGTGCTTTAATTCCTTTTCTAAATGTCCAGGCGCGCACTTCCTGCTCACCTGCAGTGAAATATGTTCCAAAGCCTAATAAGTTGTACGAGGCTTTAATCAGTTTATCAAGGCCTGATTCTGCAATACCTAGCTCTTCCAGGAACATATTTTTCTCGTCGGGCTCCAGTTCAGCAATCTCTTCTTCAATTTTTGCACAAACGACAATTACCTCCGCATTTTCCTCTGCCGCATAATCTTTTACCTTCTGCACAAATTCATTCGCATCAGAATCAGCAACTTCATCTTCACTCACATTCGCAACATAAAGGATCGGTTTATTTGTAAGGAGATGCAGCCCTTTCACAATTTTATCCTGGTCTTCATTGAATTCGACTGTACGTGCTGGCTTGTCATTTTCGAGTGCTTCTTTCAGCTTTGTTAACACTTCTAATTCCTGTAAAGAATCCTTATCTTTCTGTCTTGCCAGCTTTTCCACACGCTGATAACGTTTCTCTACTGTTTCCAAGTCTGCTAAAATCAACTCCAGATTAATGATTTCGATATCATCAATCGGATCAACTTTTCCAGACACGTGAGTAATGTTCTCATCTTCAAAACAGCGGACGACCTGGCAAATGGCGTCCACTTGACGAATATGGGAAAGGAATTGGTTACCAAGTCCTTCTCCTTTACTTGCCCCTTTTACAATTCCTGCGATATCGGTAAATTCAAAAGCTGTCGGTACCGTCTTCTTTGGTTTTACAAGTTCGGTTAATTTATCTAGACGCTCATCAGGTACTTCCACTACACCGACGTTTGGATCGATTGTTGCGAACGGATAGTTTGCAGCTTCGACCCCTGCCTGTGTAATTGCGTTGAATAATGTAGATTTTCCAACGTTCGGAAGCCCAACGATTCCTGCTGTAAGGCTCATTAAAATTCCACTCCTTAAGGATTTCTTTCGTCACGAACGCGTTCGTTACTCCAATTATAGTATAAGTAATCGGAAAAAGAAAAAACTAAAAAAAGAAAAATAGGTAACAAGTTTGTACCTACTTTTGTCATTTGCATGCCATATTTACGTTTTCCTTGACTACTCCTCTATTATCATACTATCTTTTTGGGATGTTTATCAAATATAGATGATTTATAAAAGGTTTTAAAACAACACATTACAAGAACCAAGCCTTCCATTAGTTCGAATGAAAAGAAAAAATAATATGCTATTTAAACCGTATAGACACTAAAACAGCTAACAAAATTGACTGTTAGCTGTTTTTAGAGCCTTTTGTATTAATATCGTTCAAACCCTCTATCCAAATTTATTCCGCTTTTTCGAGGACTTTTTTAAGTTTTTTCGTGAACTCCCGACGAGGGATCATGACACTGTGGTCGCAGCCTTGGCATTTGATACGGATATCCATGCCCATGCGGATGATTTTCCAGCGGTTTTCTCCACAAGGATGTGGTTTTTTCATTTCAACAATATCATTTAAAGTAAATTCTTTATCCGCCAATCTGATTCCTCCTTTGATAGATCTTACAACGCAAATGTGCTCTTTCCTTATTATACCTGTGTTTGTGCCTCTGTTACAATTAAAATTCACCTATTATTCTTCCATACCGGATAAAGAAGTAGTTTGACTAATATATATAGATTCAATATTCCATATAATGGGTAAATAAATGCAACTAATTGAGTAAAACTGATAAGACTGAATGGCAGCATAATCGTCAACATAATCGCAGCTGCTTTTAATAATGATAGATTGAGTTTTTTATTTACTCTAGTAACCATCCCTAGCAAAGTTGCTGCAGCCGTTGTGTAAATAGCAAGCCAAAGCATCAGCATCATAACGACAATTACAGTTTGTCCATAATTATTAATAATTAAATATAGCGGGATGGCAGGTAACTCTACTTGTTCAGCAAGCTCCATTAAGTTTGTATTGTATATAAATGTGATAATACCGAGTATGAGACCGCTTGAAACGGAGGCGATATATATTTCACCTTTGGATTTTATCCGATTCCCTATTGCCCCCAATACAGCAATTAACGGTAAAATGTTTAATGCAGTAAATGGAAAAGCAGCAGTCCAATTGTCCTGTTTTTCCCAATTACGATGGAATGATATATCCCCGTCTTTCATAAAAACGAGAAGAATTACAACAAGAGCTATGATTAACAATGGCATTAGTAATTGATTGATATTTAATAATTCACTAATTCCTTTACTAAAAATAATTAATAGTCCTGCAATAATAAAGATAATTCCCCACCAAAATGGGATTCCAAATGACTCGAACGTTGCCCCACTACCCGCAATCATCACGACCGTTACACTAAAAAGATAAATGAAGATTAAATAATCGTAAACCAATGCTAATTTCTTTCCCGTCAACCGATGAAGTACTGGAACATAATTCGTGCTCTGCAATTCATAACTGATATTTAAAATTGTTGTTGTACAGACAATAAAGAAAACCGTGAACAAAAGAATTGCCAGTCCACTTCCCGCACCAAAAAATTGCCATATCTCCCTCCCTGACGCATAACCCGCCCCCATTATTGCACCTGTTATTAAAAACATATTCTTTATCCCTGCACGAATCATGCTTATTCCTCCGCTCATGATGTATAGTTTTCAGAAAAAAGCCATATACTATACCAATATGTTTTTGGAGGATAAGCTATGAATCAGAAAACGTCAGAACAAGAGAATTCCAACTTTCGAATCCATTACAATGAAGAACAAGCTATCGAAAGGGTGAGCGAAAAGATTATTTCCTGGTTCCCGCGATTGCCACGTGAGTACATCGTCGTCTGTATTGGAACCGATCGTTCGACAGGAGATGCGCTTGGACCTTTAACCGGCACATTACTTACTGCAAAAAAACCGAGGCATTTAAACATCTACGGCACCCTCCATCAACCGGTTCACGCAACAAATTTAACAGAATATATCAGTGATATTAAACATAAACATAGGCATCCATTTATCATTGCAGTTGATGCTTGCTTAGGGAGACATGCTTCCATCGGTCATTTAATAACAGGAATTGGCCCTTTGAAGCCTGGTGCTGCCTTAAAGAAGGCACTTCCGGAGATTGGAGAAATTCATCTTACAGGAGTTGTAAATTCAGGTGGTTTTATGGATCATGCTGTTTTGCAAAGCACTAGATTATCAATGGTGATGGATATGGCCGAAACGTTCGCTGAATTACTGGATCGTATCGATCAACAATTAAGTCCAAGTTTTATCCGGCCTGCTGTTCTGCGTCATTACCCGGAAAGAAACGAAATGATTTAACAATTGAATGATTTTCATCATTACCAAAGTCGGCTTTTCCATCACCATATGTAGTTGGGAACGAACCAACTCAACTACATTGGTGATGGTGATGCATTAATTACGTATTATAAAATTCATTAAATTGATTCTTTATATTTTCTTGTGTTCCCTTCCCATTATTTGGTATGCTTTTGTTAGAGTGATAGATTATAGAAAATCTTATTCTATAAAGTGAAACTTCATTCAGTGGAGGGAAAGGTACCTCCACTGAATGTTAGTTGAACAGAATCAGGGATTTACGGACTGTTTCTCTCCCACCTTCACATTTTGGGCTTCCCTCACGTTCAAAGGGGGATTACAGACCGTTAATGCGTGATGAAACGACTCTAACTGGAGGTTTTATTCATCGATATAGAGTGGCTATTCATCGCTTCATTATTTTTAAATGGAGTTCTTCTTTTGATTATTTATGGACAAACGAAACGAATCAATCGGCTGGCAGAACGGAACAAGCAACCACTCCATTTAGAGAATGATGAAGAATTTATGCAATTGGTAAAAGAAAAGATTGCTACGGTTGGTGATGTAAAGGCAGTGAAATATGTGCGTATGGAAAAAGGCCTGTCATTAATTGATGCAAAGAAATATGTAGATAGCTTAAAATAGAGCCACTTTTTATAGTGACTCTATTTTTATATGGCTAAAACATCTGGAAAATAAAATAAATCAGTACAACGAGGAATAAGGCAGGCATTAGGTTGGCAATACGGATTTCTTTTATTTTCAATAAATTCAACCCAATAGCGACAATTAGTAAACCACCGACCGATGTTATTTCAAGTATTAATCCATTTAGCATCGCTTCCGGAACCCACTTTTCAATTTGAGTAGCGAATAACGTAATCGCCCCTTGATAAAGGATGAGTGGGATAACCGAAAAAACAACCCCGAACCCTAAGGTAGTCGTCAATACAAGGGCTGTAAAACCGTCAATTATCCCTTTTGTAATGAGAACTTCATGGTCCCCTCTTATTCCACTATCTAATGCACCAATGATTGCCATTGCGCCGATACAGAAGATCATCGTCCCTGTAATAAACCCTTGCGAAACGCTAATCGTATCATCTTTTGTCGTAAACTTGCTTCCCAGCCACATCCCTAATCGATTTAAAGCATCTTCTATCCGCATGAACTCCCCGATTATCGCACCAAACAATAAAGAAATGAGTACAATGACAATATTCTCTGTGGAAAAAGCCATTTGTAGACCGATTAATATAACAGCAAGTCCTATCCCATGCATCACTGTTTCTTTATATTTATCTGGGATACGAGTGAAAAACATCCCAATAATACTGCCTGCAACAATTAATAACGCATTTACAATTGTTCCAAATAAGACCATCATTTACACCTTCGTATTCCCTTTCGTGTTCCACGTGGAACAACACATATAATCAAATTTTTTTCAATGTTCCACGTGAAACATTTTCATGTAATATGTATTCCATTCTAAATTGATAAAGTGAAACTTCACGCAGTGGGGGGCTTTTTTTTCCCCACTGCGTGTTAGTTGAACAGATTCAGGGATTTACGGACTGTTTATCCCACACCTTCACATGTTGGTTTTTCCTCACGCTTAGAGCTGGGATATTACAGACCGTTAATGTGATAAAGAAGGACCAACAAATAAATCGTTGGTCCTTCTTCTTATTTTTCAAGAAATTCGATGATGCGTTGAAGGTCATCATCATTGTAAAATTCAATTTCGATTCTACCTTTTTTCTTTCCTTGCTTTATCGTGACAGAAGTGCCTAATCGGTCACGTAAAATTGCTTCACGTTCTTGTATGAATACATTCTTTTTCGTTTTTTCCTGACGCACCGGTTTTTTCTCATTCAATTCAACAACAAGCTTCTCTACTTGTCTAACATTCAACTTTTCTTTGCGGATTTTATCAACAAGTGGAATCAATTTTGCCTTATCCTTTAATCCGATTAACGCTTTCCCGTGTCCCATAGATAACTCACCATTATTAATATAGGCAACAATTTGATCCGGCAAAGATAACAACCGAACAGTATTTGCAATGTGGGATCTGCTCTTTCCAAGACGCTTTGATAATTCTTCTTGAGTAATTTTGAGCTCATGCATTAGATTACGATAAGCATGCGCTTCTTCAATTGGAGTCAAATCTTCCCGTTGCAAGTTCTCTAGTAAAGCAAGCTCCATCATCCGTTCATCGGAAAGCTCTTTTATAACAACCGGAACTGTCTCTAATCCTGCTTCTTTTGCTGCGCGGAATCGTCTCTCCCCTACTACAATTTCATAACCTTTGATGCTTTTTCGTACAATTAAAGGCTGGATAATTCCGTATTCTAGAATACTTGTTTTTAACTCTTCAATCGCATCCGCATGAAATGTTTTTCTTGGTTGATACGGATTTGGGCGACATTCATTGATTGCTACTTCTTCAACCATCTGTTCATCCTGCTCTCCCATGTCGGGAAAGTACACTTCTAGACCTCTACCCAACCCTTTCGCCACTCTGCATCACTTCCTTTGCTAATTCAAGATACACTTCTGCTCCCTTTGACTTAGGATCATAGTTAATGATTGGCTGACCGTGACTCGGTGCTTCACTTAATCGTATATTCCGTGGAATAATCGATTTATACACCTTTTCCTGGAAATATTTTTTTACTTCGGCTACGACTTCAATTCCAAGATTCGTTCGTGCATCAAGCATTGTTAGTAAAACACCTTCAATCATCAAATGTTTATTTAAATGCTTCTGAACAAGTCTGATGGTGTTTAAGAGCTGACTTAATCCTTCTAAAGCGTAATATTCACATTGTACTGGAATGATGACGGAGTTGGAGGCGGTTAATGCGTTAAGCGTAAGAAGACCTAATGATGGTGGACAATCGATAATAATATAATCATATTCCTCTTGAAGTTGTTCTAATGCTTTACTCAGCCGCATTTCCCTCGACATAATTTGTACTAACTCTATTTCCGCCCCAGCAAGTTGAATCGTTGCAGGTATTATATCTAAGTTGACCATATCTGTGGAAACAATCACATCTTCTGCAGGAACTTCTTCAACAAGTACGTTGTAGATACAGTACGGTACATCTGCTTTATTAATCCCTACTCCGCTTGTTGCATTTCCTTGTGGATCCGTGTCGATCAAAAGGACTTTATTTCCTAATGAAGCCAGTCCTGCACTCAGGTTAACTGATGATGTTGTTTTCCCGACGCCACCCTTTTGATTTGCGATGGACATTATTTTTACCATGTTGACACCTACCTAAAAAATATACTATTTATTTTATCATTAAATACTAGAGTTAGACTATTTTTTTAGTAATCTAATATAAATTGATTCAAACTTACTAGTAAATAACACAAAAATATATGTTGTTTAAAATCTTGCAGAAATACCCATCTCACGTGAAAAGATGGGTATTTTAAATGGATATAATCCATATCTGATGATTATTACTGGTTGTTTTTTGGTATTTTAATCGTAATTTGATAATAATCATCCATCTCCTGCTCATCCGACTCTACTTTAACTCCAGTATCAGAGACCATGGAAAGGGATTGCCGAATCGTATTCATTGCAATGCGAATGTCTTTGTTTATTCCTTTTAATTGTGCTCGCTTCCGCTTTGGAGCTTCTTCTTTCACATTCAATGCAGCGATTCTTTCTTCTGTCTGTTTCACATTAAGTTCTTGATCGATGATCAACTGCAGAATTTCCAATTGCTTCGTTTCATCTTTTAATTTAATAAGCGCCCGCGCATGTCTTTCCGTTATTTCTTTTTGTAACAGCGCTTCTTGAACAGGTTCTGGTAATTTTAATAACCTTAATTTGTTTGCGATTGTAGATTGATTCTTACCTAAACGTTGCGCAAGTGCTTCTTGTGTCAAAGAATGAAGCTCCAATAATTGGGAATATGCCCTAGCTTCTTCAATAACTGTCAACTCTTCACGCTGAAGGTTCTCGATTAAGGCTACAGAAGCTGTTTCTGTATCGGACATTTCACGAATGATCGCTGGTATTTGCTCCCACTCCAGGGAAGTTACAGCTCGCCATCTGCGCTCACCAGCAATGAGTTCGAAGCGATCCTCATCCAACTTTCTTACAACAATTGGCTGTATCATGCCATGTGTATGAATGGTTTGCGCTAATTCTTGTATCTTCTCATCATCGAAAATTGTTCTAGGTTGAAATCGATTGGGCTCAATTTTTTTAACTTCCAATTCGACGACCTCATTCGGAAGGAATTCTGTTTCTTGAGCCTCCGAATTCGATTTATCCCCTATTCCAAAAAGCCGATTAAAAGGACTCACCACTAGTTGACACCACCTTACATACTTTTACGCTAAATTAGTGCATGATGATAAAATGTTCCACGTGAAACATTTTATCTTACTCTATGAGTCTCTGTTCTCTCTATCTTATAATATTCTACCATAATTACGTAATAAAAGGACCTATTTAGCAATATATTTCATGCGTGGTTCATTCTGAAAGTGCATGAGGATCACCTTTTATTTAAAAAAAAAGAATTGCCCACTAATATTCATTAGCGGGCAGAATTGTTATTCGATTGGATTTTTATTCGGTGTACCAGGTTTGCGCGGATATTTTTTTGGTGTTTTTCTACGTTTTTCAATCCAATAGATTGTTCTTTCGCTATCTTCTTGTGGCAGTGTGAATGTTTTTTGACCAATCGTCTTGCCACCAAATAATTCTATTGCATTTTTGGCATTTTCTAATTCCTCTTCAGCCTGGGCTCCTTTTAGAGCAAGGAATATGCCGTTTTTCTTCACTAATGGTAAGCAAAGTTCACTTAATACCGACATTCTCGCCACAGCACGAGCCGTAACAATATCATATGTTTCGCGGAACTTCACATTTTTGCCAAAACTCTCCGCTCGGTCATGATAAAAGGATACGCCTGCGAGATCTAAAGCAGTAGCAAGATGATTCAGGAAGACAATCCGTTTTTGCAAGGAGTCCACAATTGTTACTTTTAACTCCGGAAAGCAAATTTTTAATGGAATACTGGGAAATCCTGCACCAGCGCCTACATCACAAATTGTTTGTTCGCCGGTAAAATCATGATGAAATGCAGGTGTTATGGAATCATAAAAATGCTTCAAGTAAACATCCTCTTCAGCTGTAATTGCTGTAAGGTTTACTTTTTCATTCCATTCTACCAAGGTCTCGTAATAAATAGCGAACTGATTCATTTGTTCATCGGTTAATTCAATCCCCTGCTCCGAGAGAGCTTGTCGAAACTGTTCTGGATTCATCTAAAGATAACGCTCCTTTATGCTTATGTTAACGTACTTGTTTAATTGGCAACCCTTGCTATATTTCCTTGTTCAATATAAACAAGCAGAATAGAAACATCAGCCGGATTCACACCAGATATCCGAGACGCTTGCCCAACGGACAATGGACGAATTCTCTTTAGCTTCTCTTTCGCTTCAGAAGCAAGGCCATTGATTCCGTCATAATCGATATCTTCCGGGATTTTCTTATCTTCCATCTTCATCATTCGCTCGACTTGTTCATTCGACTTTTTAATATATCCTTCATATTTGACTTGGATATAAACCTGTTCACGTGCTTCTTCATCCAATGCTTCGTTTGATTCAATCATTTGATCGATAAAGTTATAGTTTACTTCCGGTCGTTTCAACAAGTCATATGCATTCGTTGCGTCTTTTAAGGCTGTTGAATTGATTGTCTCAAGGAGATGATTCGCTTGTTCCGGTTTAATGATAATTTTCTTCAGTCTTTTTATCTCTTCTTCTACAAGTCGTTTCTTTTCTACTAATTTGTTGTAGCGTTCTTCAGAAATCAAGCCGATTTCATAGCCGATTTCCGTTAATCGCATGTCCGCATTATCATGGCGAAGAAGCAAACGGTATTCAGCACGGGATGTTAATAAACGGTAAGGTTCATTCGTCCCTTTCGTTACAAGATCATCTATCAGTACGCCGATATAGCCTTGCGAACGGTCGAGAATAACGGGCTCTTTTCCAAGGACCTTTGATGCAGCATTAATTCCTGCCATAATTCCTTGACCAGCAGCTTCTTCATATCCGGATGTACCGTTAATTTGTCCTGCAGTAAAGAGACCTGGGATACTTTTCGTTTCCAGTGTCGGCCATAATTGTGTTGGCGCTACGACATCATACTCAATTGCATAGCCCGGACGCATTATTTCTGCTTTCTCCAGTCCTGGGATTGTTTTAATCATTTCATATTGAATGTTCTCTGGAAGTGAAGTCGATAGTCCTTGAACATAAACTTCTTCCGTATTTCTTCCCTCAGGCTCAAGGAAAATTTGATGACGCGGCTTATCATCAAAGCGAACAATTTTATCCTCAATGGACGGGCAATAACGGGCACCTGTCCCCCGCTTCACTCCAGAATACATGGAAGAAAGCTCTAAGTTATTGTTAATAATTCCATGTGTAAATTCATTTGTGTGTGTCAACCAGCATGGCAGCTGATCGATAATTTTGGTCGTTGTTTCATAGGAGAAATTACGCGGATTTTCATCTCCTGGTTGAATTTCCGTTTTCGAATAATCGATTGTTTGACTATTTACACGTGGAGGTGTACCTGTTTTGAATCGTTTCAGGTTAAACCCAAGTTCCTCCAGATTTTCGGAAAGATTAACCGAAACACGCTGATTGTTTGGACCACTTTCATATTCTAAATGACCCATTAATACTTTTCCACGCATAAAGGTTCCTGTTGTGATGATAACTGCTTCAGCACGGTATTCCGCTTCCGTCTCTGTCACAACCCCTTTACAAACGCCGTCTTCCATAATCAGGGAGTCAACCATTCCTTGACGAAGTGTCAGATTTTCTTGGTTCTCCACTAATTTTCTCATTTCTTGCATGTAGACTGTTTTGTCAGCTTGTGCACGTAACGCTTGTACAGCAGGTCCTTTTCTTGTATTTAACATACGCATTTGAATCGATGCTTTATCAATCACCTTCCCCATGACACCACCAAGAGCGTCAATTTCACGGACAACAATTCCTTTTGCTGGTCCGCCGATAGAAGGATTACATGGCATAAATGCGAGCATATCGATGTTAAGAGTCAGCATCAGCGTTTTTGCGCCTCTTTTTGCTGCAGCGACAGCCGCTTCAATACCGGCATGTCCTGCCCCCACAACGATGATATCGTAATTTCCTGCATTAAAAGTCATTTCATTCACCCTTTCATATGATCAAAAGTGGAAGCGCACTTGCTTATCCGCTGGGCGCTGGAAGTGAACGCGGACCACCATACTTACATCCACAATTGAACATGTATATTTTTTTTATTTTATTTAAACAAAGGAATGAATTTCATAATTACCAAAGTCGGCTTTCCCATCACCGTATGTAGTTGGGAACGAGCCAACTACATATGGTGATGGTGAAGCATTAAATACGTATTATGAAATTCATTAAAAGTTTTATTTTCCTAAACAGAATTGAGAAAACAGCTGATCGATAAGACTGTCGCTTGCCGTATCCCCAATAATTTCACCTAAAAGCTCCCACGTTCGGGTTACATCAATCTGAACGATATCAAGTGGCATTCCTAGTTCAATGCCTTCCATCGCATCCTCAAGTGCCTGTTTTGCTTGCTTAAGGAGCTGGATATGACGGATATTCGAAACATAAGTCATGTCTCCTGTATCGATCTCACCTTCAAAAAAGGTTGAAGCAATTGACCTTTCCAGCTGTTCTACTCCTTCTTCTACTAGTAAAGATGTCGTAATTACCGGACGTTCTCCAGCAAGTTCCCTCACCTTTTCGAGATCGATTTTTTGTTCTAAATCCATCTTATTGACGATGACAATATAATCAAGTCCTTGTACGGCTTCGAATAGTTTCCTATCCTCTTCCGTTAAATCTTCATTAAAGTTTAAAACGAAGAGAATCAAATCGGATTCTTGCAGTACTTGCCGCGAGCGCTCCACACCGATCTTTTCAACGATGTCTTCAGTCTCCCTAATACCTGCAGTATCAACAAGACGAAGCGGCACACCACGGACATTCACATATTCTTCAATAATATCACGGGTTGTTCCTGGAATATCGGTGACAATTGCTTTATTTTCCTGTACGAGGGTATTCATCAGAGAGGATTTTCCAACGTTTGGACGGCCGATAATTGCAGTAGCGATCCCTTCACGGAGAATTTTCCCCTGGTTGGCCACTTCAAGCAACTCTTTGATCCGCTTATGAACCTCTCTTGATTTTGTCCGCATCATTTCATGACTCATCTCTTCGACGTCATCATATTCCGGATAATCAATATTTACCTCAACATGAGCAACGGTTTCGAGAAGTTCCTGACGTAATTCGGTAATGAGTTTTGATAGGCGCCCGTCCATTTGTTTCACAGCAACAGACATTGCTTTATCTGTTTTTGCACGAATCAGGTCCATGACGGCTTCCGCTTGTGATAAATCTATTCTTCCATTAAGAAAAGCACGTTTTGTAAATTCTCCGGGTTCTGCCAGACGTGCTCCTTTCGACAATATGATATCTAATACTTTATTGACTGCTACCATTCCACCATGGCAATTGATTTCTACTATATCTTCACGCGTGAATGTTTTCGGTGCCCGCATAACAGAAACCATTACTTCATCTGCAATATCGTTCGTCTCAGGGTCGATAATCCTCCCATAATTTATCGTATGGGTTGCTGCTTCATGAAGATCCTTACCTGTAAAAAGTTCATTTGTAATAGTAATTGCATCCGGCCCGCTCAAACGCACGATTGCAATTGCACCTTCTCCAACTGGTGTTGAAATCGCAGTAATTGTATCTGTCGACATTGCTACACCTCCAACTTGTTCTATCGTTAAATTAGCACGTTTTCCAGTAAACGTCACTAACAAAAAAGAATAACATAAATCGGCGAGAAAATAAAGTTATCCACATTAACTTTCTTAGATTGTCATACCTTTTTTGTCATTGCATTTTATCCACATGTGGATAGTCAAGTTAGGATAAACACACTGACCCCCTTGCCCCAGATTCTTTAAGCATAAAAAAAATCACCCGATTTTAAAGGGTGATTTTTAAAGTTTCTATTTATTATGGTTTGATTACAATATGCCGGTGGGGTTCTTGTCCATCGGAATAGGTTGTAATTTCAGTCGAATCCTGGAGTGCGTTATGGATGATTTTTCTTTCAAAGGCAGGCATCGGTTCGAGTGCAACTTTTTTATTTAAGCGTTTTGCTTTATCTGCCATCTTATGGGCAAGTGATACAAGCGTTTCGCGTCTGCGTCCCCGGTACCCTTCCGCATCCAAGGTTACGGTGTAATAGATTTCTTTCTGTTTGTTGATCGCTAGATGAGCTAAATACTGTAAGGCATTGAGTGTTTGTCCGCGTTTTCCGATAAGAATGGCGATATTTTCGCCACCCATTTCAAAGGTTACATGATTGTCTTCTATCGTTGTTTTAATTTCAACGTCGACGTTCATATTCTTTGTAACTTCTTTCAAGAAATTTTCCGTTTCTTTAATTGGGTCTTTTTTTTCACTGACCTTTACAATGGCCCGTTTCGCTCCAATTAAACCGAGTATTCCTTTTTTACCTTCATCGATAACCTCAATTTCAACACGGTCCTCAGTCGTGTTTAACTGCTGTAGAGCTGATTGTACAGCTTCTTCAACTGTTGAACCGCTAGCAGTTATTTCTCTCACTTTTTGTCTCCTCCAGTATCGGTATTCGTCATCATTGGTTTATTGATTAGTAATGTTTGGAAAACCATAAAGATATTACCTGTTACCCAGTACAACGCAAGAGCTGCTGGGAAGAAGAACGACATGACACCAATCATAATCGGCATCATATAAAGCATTAAATTCATTTGCATTGCCATCTGTGGATTCTGGGATGCTGATGTATTTGTAGACATCATGAGTTTTTGCTGCAGGAATGTGAATCCAGCAACAAGAAACGGCAACACATAGTCCGGTGAACCAAGTTCGAACCACAAGAAATTATATTGACTGATTTCTGTCGTCCGCATAATCGCATGGTACATTGCGATTAAGACAGGCATTTGGACAAAAATCGGTAAACATCCTGCCAATGGATTTACACCATTTCGCTGGAAAAGTTCCATTGTTTCTTGCTGTAACTTTTGTTGAGTGTTCGCATCTTTCGAGCTGTATTTCTTCTGGATTTCTTGCAATTTCGGCTGAATAGCCTGCATAGCTTTAGAACTTTTAATCTGTTTTATACTTAGTGGTAAAATTAAGAGACGAATAACAACCGTAACGATAACAATAGATAATCCAAAACTATTATTGAAAATATGAGCTATTTTTGTAATAACCCAGGAGAGCGGGTACACAAAAATAGTGTTCCAAATCCCTTCACTCTCTGCAGTAATCGGCTCATTGATCTCCGTACATCCTGCAAGCAGCAATGCAAGGCCGATCATTGCAAATAGCAATATATATTTTTTGCGCAACATTTTTCCTCCTTAGCGTGAACGTGAAACTCTATCTGCTATTTTATCCTAATTGCAGATAAGATTCTATGTTTAACTTGTTTTTTATTTATTTTTAAAAAGACGCTGCTTATATAATAAATGACTTAAACTTTTTTTCATTTCGTGAAATCCCATATTCTTCGTAGGTTGCCTTGCAATAATAATCATATCTACTGTCGGTTTAATATCTGCTTCCATTTCATGAAAGGCCTGACGGAGATAGCGTTTAATCTGATTTCTTTTCACAGCATTTCCAATTTTTTTTCCGACAGAAAGGCCGATTCGGAAATGCTCCTGCTCCGCTTTTTCGGCATAATAAATGACAAGCTGACGGTTTGCGAATGATTTTCCGTGCTTGAATATGTATTGAAATTCGTTATTTTTTTTAATCCGATATGCTTTTTTCATTCACTTCACCTTTATTACTCTCTAGCTTACCCAAATTGATAAAGCACTTATTTTAATATGTCTAGTTTCAGCGCCCTAAACGAGCGCTTCCACTTTTCTAATAAAAAAACCACTGACTGATCAGTGGCTTATGCGGATAATACTTTTCTTCCTTTACGACGACGACGTGCTAATACTTTACGTCCATTTTTCGTAGCCATACGTGCACGGAAGCCATGTACCTTTTTACGCTTACGGTTACTTGGTTGAAATGTTCTTTTCATTATTACTGCACCTCCTAGGGATTCTAATATCTAAAGTTTAATCATTAACTAATCCAGTAGACAGTCTCAATAATTATACGTAAAACCTATCCCCCATGTCAACTACAATTTTTTTAAAAGTTTCACCTCTTCATCTTCTCTTGTTGTATAACACCAGAAAAGCGCTATAAACTTATCAACAACTTATACACGCCCACTATTTTTTAACATCCAGATTATTCGACTGCTATCGACAATTTACTCACACGATAAACGTATGTTGATACTTTTTTGTAAACACGCCGGGAATTTTGTGGATAACTTTTGAAAACCCCTTGCATTACAAGCTTTTATTTGCTATTATTAGTATGTTTTCTCCTGTGGAAAACTAATTGCTTATTATTTTTATACACAGGTTGTGGACAACGTTGTGGATAGTCATTCACAGCTTCTTAATTATTTTTTCCACAGATTTGTGGATATAGTTTATAAATCATGCTAAACTTTAAGGACTACATATTCATTCATCCACAGCCTTTTTATTAGAAAACTTGGCATTCACCTCCTTTTTTACTGCCAATTGGGCAATTAAGGGAGGCTATTTTAACCTGTCTACAAAAACTACCGCGTTACAATCTACATTCAGAAAGGAGTGAATTCCCGATTGGAAAATATTGAAGAGCTGTGGCAAGCCGCTTTAGAAAAGATTGAAGAAAAGGTTAGTAAACCAAGCTACGATACATGGTTAAAAAATACAGAAGCTGTAGAAATAAACCAAACAACATTGATTGTATCTGCACCGAATGAATTTGCGAGAGATTGGTTGGAAAACCAATATACGAATGTCATCAATGAAGTACTGGAAGAAGTGACCGGATCCAGACTTGATACGAAATTCATTATTCCCGATCCTTCGCCAGCTGTAGAGGAAGTAAAACAAGACAAACTAGAAACAAATTCACCAGTGAATCATAATGATTTTCCTAAATCGATGCTAAATGAAAAATATACATTTGATACGTTTGTCATTGGAGCTGGAAACCGATTCGCACATGCTGCTTCCCTCGCTGTTGCTGAGGCTCCCGCAAAAGCTTATAACCCGCTGTTTATCTATGGGGGAGTTGGCCTTGGTAAAACCCATTTGATGCATGCAATTGGTCATTATGTAAGAGAACATAACCCGGAAGCGAAAGTTGCTTACGTTACTTCTGAGAAATTTACGAATGAATTCATTAACGCAATCATGGAAAATAAATCCAATGCGTTTCGCAATAAATACCGGAATATAGATGTCCTATTAATTGATGATATTCAATTCATAGCTGGAAAAGAATCAACCCAGGAAGAATTTTTCCATACATTTAATGCATTACATGAAGAAAGTAAACAAATTATCATCTCTAGTGACCGTCCGCCAAAAGAAATTCCGACATTAGAAGATAGATTGCGTTCGCGCTTTGAATGGGGTCTTATAACAGATATTACGCCGCCTGATCTGGAAACGAGAATCGCAATTTTAAATAAAAAGGCTAAAGCAGAAGGACTTGAGATTCCAAATGAAGTCATGCTTTATATTGCAAATCAAATCAATACGAACATTCGTGAGTTAGAAGGGGCACTTATTCGCGTAGTTGCCTATTCTTCGCTAGTCAATCAAGATATTGATGCTTCCCTTGCCGCAGAGGCATTGAAAGATATTATTCCGAGCAATAAGCCAAAGGAAATTACCGTGGAAGGAATCCAAGAAATCGTTTCAAGAAAATATAATATTCGTATGGAAGACTTCGCTGCCAAGAAACGGACGAAATCAATCGCCTTCCCAAGACAGATTGCCATGTACCTCTCAAGGGAAATGACCGACCTTTCATTGCCGAAGATTGGCGATGAATTTGGGGGACGAGATCATACAACTGTTATACATGCTCATGAAAAGATCTCAAAAATGATTGCAGATGATGCTTCTTTCAGTCAGGAAATCGATGAAATTATAGAAACGATCAAATCAATTTAAAGGATTGCCTGTGTATACTGTTCATAAGCTTTCATAGATATTAACAGATTATCAACGTGTGTAAAACTTCTCCTGACAAGATATCAAGGTACTTATCCACATATCAACAGGCCTTATTACTATTATTACTGTTTTTTATAATAAATAATATATATATATATAGAACTTCCGCTAGGAGGACAAATTCATGAAATTTACAATCAAACGAGATTTATTAATAACTGCTGTTCAAGATGTAATGAAAGCAATCACTCCAAGGCCAGTCATTCCAATTCTTTCTGGAATGAAAGTTGAAGCAAGCATTCATGGTATTACATTATCAGGAAGTGATTCTGATATTTCGATCGAATCTTTTATTCCTAGTGAAGACAATGGAAATGTAAATGTAGAAAATATTGAACCTGGAACGATTGTACTTCAAGCAAGATATTTCCCTGATATTGTAAGGAAATTACCGCAAGATACAGTGGATTTCATTGTAGAAGAAAATCATCAAGTAAAAATCAGCTCTGGAAAATCTGAATTTACCCTTGTTGGTCAAAGCGCAGAAGAATATCCGCACTTACCAAGGCTTGAAGCAGAAACAAGCTTTGAAATGCCAATTCCATTATTTAAAAATATGATCAAACAGACCGTATTTGCTGTATCAACAATGGAAACACGTCCGATCTTAACTGGTGTAAATATTAAACTGGAGAATAATGAACTTACTTTCACTGCAACTGACAGCCACCGTTTAGCAATGCGGAAAACGGCTATTGAGGCAGTCGGAATTGAGTTTCATAATGTGGTTGTTCCTGGAAAGAGTTTAAATGAGTTAAATAAAATATTGGATGATACGGAAGAAACGGTTGAAATTAATGTTACGAATAACCAAATTCTCTTCCGCACAAAGCATTTAAGCTTTCTCTCTCGTCTACTCGACGGAAATTATCCGGAAACTTCAAGACTGATCCCGGAAGAAAGAAAAACAAGAATCGTCGTCAACACAAAAGAATTACTAAATACGATTGACCGGGCTTCCTTGCTTGCACGAGAAGAAAGGAATAATGTCGTTAAATTGACGACTCAAGAGAGTTCCATCGTAGAAATTACAAGTAACTCACCAGAAGTTGGAAATGTACACGAAGAAATTGTAGTAGAAACGATTGAAGGTGAAGAATTGAAGATCTCTTTCAGTTCGAAATATATGATGGATGCACTAAAATCCATGGAATATGATGAAGTAATCATCGACTTTACTGGAGCAATGCGCCCGTTTGTACTCATTCCAAAAGAGGACGATTCGATTTTACAATTAATTTTACCAGTACGAACATATTAATTTTATAAAAACTCATAAAGAAAACACTTATCCACATGTGGGTAAGTGTTTTCTACTTACTTAGGGAACTAAAAAAATAGGAAGGTTGTATATAATTAAAGTTGCTAGCGCTATCCATGTCCGCTCTGCGCCCAGCAACTATCAAACTTCACACTCCTTCAATCGATAAAGAAGACTTGCCGATTGGCTTCAGCCAGAGGCTTAGCCGCACTTATACCCTTGTGGTGAAAGTCAACATCAACATCAACATCAACTCACTCTCGTCGCCTGAGTTTCCTTTTTCTCCCTTCCGGTAAAAAGGAGGTTCGATTAAGCTCGCCCCTTCCTCGGGCAACATCGAACTACCTCCCATCCTGGGAGGCACAGTTTGTACGTTGCTGCGACTACTGGATGTGCTAGTGCAGGTGTTGCGAAGACGATCGCGTTTTTAACCTGCAAGGGCGCTTCCGCCTTTGTTATATCTAAAACTAAAAATAAGCCATTTTGAGAAGTTTTTGCCCTTCCCCAGTGGATTACCTTTCAAAATAGCAAAAACTTTAGTAAAATAGGTTTATAGAGTTTTTAACGGTAAATACTAAAACTAACATGTCTTTTACGGGAAAAAATATATTTTATTTTTTTAAAAGAGACTAAAAGGAAACTTGGTGATGAATGATATGCAGGAAAAAGTAAACATAACAACGGAGTATATAACGCTGGGTCAATTGATTAAAGTTCTTAATATCCTTGAATCTGGCGGCATGGTGAAAGCTTATCTACAAGATGTAGGGGCAAATGTAAATGGAGAAGTCGAACATCGCCGCGGTCGCAAGTTATATCCAGGTGACATAGTAGAAGTCGAAGGTAACGCTTATATCGTAAGTGCTGAGGACTAAGGTATATGCATATCGAACAGCTAGTCCTTAAAAACTTTAGAAATTATGACGCACTTACGCTCACCTTTGACGATAGAGTGAATGTCATTATCGGGGAGAATGCACAAGGCAAGACAAATTTGATGGAAGCAATCTATTGTCTTGCATTTACCAAATCTCACCGGACAACAAAAGAAAAAGAACTTATTCAATGGGACAAAGAATATGCTAAAATAGAAGGTAGAGTAAAAAAGAAAAACCAGGCACTTCCCCTTGAGATGATTATTTCCACGAAAGGAAAGAAGGCAAAACTAAATCATTTGGAACAACGCAGATTAAGTGATTTCATTGGTGCATTAAATGTCGTCATGTTTGCCCCGGAGGATCTGACACTTGTAAAAGGACCCCCTCAAGCCCGGAGACGGTTTATTGATATGGAGCTCGGGCAGATTCAAGCGACATATATTTATCATTTGGCACAGTATCAGAAAATATTAAAACAGCGAAATTCTCTTCTGAAACAATTACAACGTCAGGGTGGGAATCAAGTAACGATGCTTGAAGTTCTTACCGAACAGTTAATCCAGCATGCTGCCATCATTCTAGCAAAACGGTTCAGCTTTTTGAAACTGCTACGAAAATGGGCAGCACCCCTTCATCATCAAATCAGTCAAGAACTGGAAGAGCTGGAAATTAAATACGATGCTAGTGTCGATGTATCTGAGCAGGACGGCGAAGAAGAAATCGAAACGGCTTTTCGGCATAAATTCGAAGAGATTCAAGAGAAGGAGATAGAACGAGGAACAAGTCTCATCGGTCCCCACCGTGATGATTTAACCTTTTACGTAAACGGGATGGATGTTCAGACCTATGGTTCTCAAGGCCAGCAACGGACTACCGCCCTTTCCTTGAAACTCGCAGAAATTGAACTGATCCATCATGAAGTCGGCGAATACCCAATTTTATTGTTGGATGATGTATTAAGTGAGCTGGATGATTTTAGACAATCCCATTTGTTAAATACCATTCAAGGAAAAGTACAGACCTTTGTTTCGACAACAAGCGTTGATGGTATTCATCATGAAACATTGAAAGAGGCAGAATTGTTCCGGGTGACAAATGGAACCGTATCTGTAGAAAAACACTAAAGGAGGTCGTTACTTACCTTATGTTTATCGATATTGGGAATGGGAATGTCATACAATCCTCAACAATTATTGCAATAATTGATTACGAGCTTATCTCCTCATCTGTGCTTTTACAAGAAATGGTAGACCAAGCCAAACAAGAAAAAACATTAAAAGGACCAACCGTCCAAGCAAAATCCATGATGGTCACGACAAAAGGAACCTACGTCAGCACCCTATCCGTAGCAACCCTAAAAAAACGCACAAGCATCAAAGCAACCATCAAACACATGGAAGACTATTATGAGTAATTCTATGATTACTGAGATTTATCCAGACTGATTATAGTATTTATTTTGTTGAAAGAATGAAATATAAGTTTTTCCTGGGAGCAGTCCAAATACCTTGAAACTCCTGCGGGAGGATAGGCTAGGTGAGACCCCACAGAGCGTCAGCCCGAGGAGGCTTACCAGCAGAGAAGAATGAACTGCAATTCTTCATTGCCCGCGGAAAGAAAGAGGTATTTGGACTGCGAACCCTGGATAGAAAATAGAAATGAGTGAGCGATTTATGGCAGAAAATGTATCTAACAATCAATCCTATGACGCGGAACAAATTCAAGTCTTGGAAGGCCTCGAAGCTGTTCGCAAACGTCCAGGAATGTACATCGGATCCACAAGTTCAAGAGGACTCCACCATCTCGTCTGGGAAATCGTTGACAACAGTATCGACGAAGCCCTTGCTGGTTACTGTGATCATATCCAAGTCATCATCGAAAAAGACAACAGCATCACCGTAAAAGATAACGGTCGTGGTATCCCTGTCGACATCCAAAAGAAAACAGGTCGGCCAGCAGTCGAAGTTATTATGACGGTTCTTCATGCCGGCGGTAAATTCGGTGGTGGCGGTTATAAAGTTTCCGGTGGACTCCACGGAGTTGGTGCATCCGTTGTAAATGCTCTTTCCAGCGGTCTCGAAGTGTACGTACACCGTGAAGGGAAAATTCACTCGATTGCCTTTGAACAAGGTAAAGTAGTAAAAGAACTCGGTGTCATCGGTGAAACAGAGATTCAAGGAACAGAAATCCATTTCACACCGGATCCGGAAATTTTCACGGAAACGACGGAATTCGAATTTGACATATTAGAGCAGCGTCTCCGTGAGCTCGCCTTTTTAAACAAAGGTCTTACCATCACAATTGAAGATAAACGGGAAGATGCAGAGCCTGTCAGCTATTACTACGAAGGCGGAATCAATTCGTATGTTGAGTATATTAACCAGAATAAAGAAGTGCTTCATGAACCGTTTTATGCAAACGGCACATCGCAAGGTATTGAAGTTGAAATATCAGTTCAGTACAATGACGGCTTTGCCTCTAACCTTTATTCTTTCGCTAATAATATTCACACGTATGAGGGTGGTACCCATGAATTTGGATTCCGTAGTGCTTTAACCCGTGTAATTAATGAATATGCCCGTAGAAGCGGATTATTAAAAGAAAATGAAACAAACTTAACTGGGGATGATGTACGAGAAGGAATGACCGCAATTGTCTCTATCAAGCATCCGGACCCGCAATTTGAAGGTCAGACGAAAACGAAACTGGGAAACAGTGAAGTTCGTACGGTTACCGACCAAGTTTTCAGTGAAACGTTCCAAACATTTCTCCTTGAAAATCCAACGGTTGGCCGCATTATTGTCGATAAAGGACTAATGGCTTCCCGCGCAAGAGTCGCTGCGAAAAAGGCAAGAGAGCTAACGAGAAGAAAAAGTGCGCTGGAAATCTCGAACTTACCAGGTAAACTCGCTGACTGTTCCTCGAAAGATGCTTCTATTAGTGAACTGTATATCGTAGAGGGGAACTCTGCCGGCGGTTCTGCTAAAGCTGGTAGAGATAGGCATTTCCAGGCAATTTTGCCGCTTCGAGGTAAGATTCTGAACGTGGAAAAGGCAAGACTCGACCGAATCCTATCTAACGCGGAAATTCGTTCGATGATTACTGCGATAGGAACGGGAATCGGTGAAGAATTTGATATAGAAAAAGCACGTTATCATAAAATCGTAATTATGACGGACGCCGATGTCGATGGTGCTCATATCCGCACCTTGCTGCTTACATTCTTTTTCCGGTATATGCGTCCATTAATTGATTACGGATATATCTATATTGCACAGCCACCGCTATTCCAAATTAAACAAGGGAAAAACGTGCAATATGTTTATAGTGATGAGGAATTACAGGCATCCTTAGCTGAACTGCCAGAAGCACCAAAGCCAGTCATCCAGCGTTACAAGGGACTTGGTGAAATGGATGCTGATCAACTTTGGGACACAACGATGAGTCCAGAGAACCGCACCTTGCTTCAAGTTCAGCTGACGGATGCGATTGAAGCGGATCAAGTCTTTGATATGCTCATGGGCGATAAAGTAGAACCGCGCCGTGACTATATTGAGCAAAATGCAAAATACGTCCAAAACTTGGATATATAGAATGTGGAAATGAAGAGGACTTGGGCGATATCGCTCCCCTCTTTCATTTCTTGTGTACGGGGAAAAGGAGTTTCCCGACTAGGAGGTAACAGAAATGGCCGAAGAACGCAGGAATGTACAGGAAATAAATATTAGTCAGGAAATGCGGACATCTTTCCTTGATTATTCTATGAGTGTTATTGTATCAAGGGCTTTACCCGATGTACGTGACGGTATGAAGCCAGTTCACCGCAGAATCATTTATGCGATGAATGATTTAGGTATGACGCCGGATAAAGCATATAAAAAATCCGCCCGTATTGTCGGGGAAGTAATCGGTAAGTATCATCCGCATGGTGACTCTGCCGTTTATGACACGATGGTGCGAATGGCACAAGATTTCAGTTATCGCCATATGCTTGTTGATGGTCACGGAAACTTTGGTTCTGTCGATGGTGACCAAGCTGCAGCAATGCGTTATACCGAAGCGAGATTATCAAGAATATCGATGGAATTAGTCCGGGATCTGAATAAAGATACAGTTGATTTCAGCGATAACTATGATGGTTCAGAGCGAGAACCAGCTGTTTTTCCTGCCCGTTTTCCTAACTTGCTTGTGAATGGAACGTCAGGAATTGCAGTCGGAATGGCGACAAATATCCCGCCTCACAACTTAGGTGAGACGATTGATGCTGTTCTTGCTCTATCAAAAGATGAAGAGATTACAGTCGAGGAATTAATGGAGTATCTCCCAGGACCAGACTTCCCGACGGCGGGAATCATCATTGGTAGAAGCGGCATAAGAAAAGCCTATGAAACAGGTAGAGGCTCGATTACGATGCGGGCGAAGGTTGATATTGAAGAACATGCGAATGGGAAATCAACGATTATCGTAACCGAATTGCCATTCCAAGTGAATAAAGCAAGACTGGTAGAAAAGATTGCTGAACTCGTCCGGGATAAGCGAATTGACGGGATTACCGATCTGCGTGACGAATCGAGCCGTGATGGCATGCGTATTGTAATGGAAATCCGCCGTGACGCTAATGCGAACGTTATTTTAAATAATTTATATAAATATACGGCTCTGCAAACAACATTCGGTGTGAACACATTAGCACTAGTCGACGGGCAACCGCGAATTTTAAATATTAAACAATGCCTGGAGCATTATCTCACGCACCAGGTTGAAGTCATTGAAAGACGTACTGCTTTTGAACTGAAGAAAGCAGAGGCTCGTGCTCATATTTTAGAAGGATTACGGATTGCACTTGATAACCTCGATGCTGTCATTAGCTTGATTCGTAATTCGAAAACAACTGAAATTGCCCGTGAAGGCTTAATGACACAGTTCAGTCTATCAGAAAAACAGGCTCAAGCTATTCTAGACATGCGACTTCAGCGTTTAACTGGTTTAGAGCGTGAAAAGATTGAAAATGAATATAATGAATTACTCGCACTAATTGCTGAACTGAAAGCAATTCTTGCTGATGAAGAGAAAGTACTCGAAATCATCCGCGAAGAATTAATTGAAATTAAAGAGCGTTTCAGTAACGAGCGTCGTACGGAGATTGTTGTTGGAGGGGCTGGATTCTTCGAGGATGAGGATTTGATTCCGGAAGAAAACATTGTCATTACGCTCACCCACAATGGCTATATTAAACGATTGCCGGCTTCTACGTATCGTACACAGCGCCGGGGCGGCCGCGGAATTCAAGGAATGGGAACGAATGAAGATGACTTTGTCGAACAACTCGTCTCCTGCTCAACCCATGATACGATACTCTTTTTCACAAACCGTGGAAAGGTTTATCGCTTGAAGGGTTATGAAATCCCGGAATTCAGTCGTACTGCAAAGGGAATCCCAATCATCAACTTATTGCAAGTTGAAAGTGATGAGTGGATCAACGCAGTTATTGCTGTTGAAGAATATGATGAAGAAGCATATCTTCTCTTTACGACGAAGTATGGAATTGCTAAACGCACATCGCTTTCCATGTTTACGAATATTCGACGAGGCGGCTTGATTGCTGTTCATTTACGCGACGAAGATGAACTTATCTCCGTTCGCTTAACGGACGGGAAAAAGGATGTAATGATTGCAACGAAAGATGGCTATCTAATTCGTTTTGAGGAGGACCAAATTCGTCCGATGGGAAGAACAGCAGCCGGGGTGAAAGGTATTTCTTTACGGGATGAGGATGAAGTTGTCTCGATGGAAATCATAGAGCCTGGAGCGAACATTCTTCATGTGACGGAAAATGGTTACGGGAAACAGACGCCTGAAGAAGAATACCGCAGGATTAACCGTGGCGGTAAAGGTGTCTTGACGTGCCGAATTACGGATAAAACCGGAAAAGTCGTGAAAGTGAAAACAGTGACAGGCAAAGAAGATCTGATGCTCATTACAATTGCTGGTGTTCTTATCCGTATCCCGGTGGAAGAAATTTCTGAAACAGGAAGAAATGCAATGGGTGTCCGCCTCATTCGCCTACAGGACGAAGAACAAGTTTCAACTGTTGCTAAGATTGATGATGAAGAGGAACTGGAAATTGAAGAAGATTCGTCAGAAGTAACAGAAACAGAAAATACAAATGATCGTGAGCCTAACAGTAACATCCAAGAATCACCGGAAGCAGATGAAACAGATGATGACGAAGATATAGAAGAATAATTATATTCGAAGTGACCCGGAATAAACGGTTAAGCGTTTAAGGCGGGTCACTTTTCCTAATTTTTCCTTGGAGGTAGAAGTATGCGTGTTCATCCATCACAATTAGTTGCAGGTACCGTGCTTTTACTGGATGTATTGGGTAAATCCGGTCATCCGATTATAAATGAGCGAACAGTCCTAACAAATGAACATATTACCGTCCTACATAAATTTCTCATTGAATCCGTAGAAGTTTCGACTAAACTGGAAAACGGTGAAACATTTATTGCGAAAGAACAGCCAAAACGTGTAGAAAAGCCGAAACCTGTGCAGAAGAAAATTTACTTGGAACCTGAAGAGGATCGCTCCTTCCCTGCCCATTACATGGAAGCGGTGCGGGATTATAAACAACTTTTCACCGAATGGAATAACAATGTTCCTATTGATATGGTAAAGGTAAGGCAGTCTATTCTTCCCCTGCTTGAACGGATTGAGGAATTGGATATGGAAATTTTCACGCTCCATCAATACGGAACACGAGAAGATTATATTTACTACCATGGTGTTGCAGTCAGTCTCCTTTCTGCATTTTTAGGAAAGGAGCTAGGCTACCGTAAAGGGGAATGGATTCAGATTGGCTTAGCCGCCTACCTTGCAGATGCTGGGATGACACGGATTGATTTTGGTATAATTACAAAAGGATCTCCCCTAACCGAACCCGAAGAAAACGATATGAGAAATCATTCAACTTACTCTTACCGGATGGTTGAAAAAGTGACCGGTTTATCAAAGGCAGGAAAAATTGCCATTTTGCAGCACCATGAACGGATGGACGGGAGCGGGTATCCACTAGGCATACGGAATGAACAGATCAATACATTTGCCCGGATCCTTGCTGTCTGTGACACATACTATGCGATGACGAGTGACCGTTTGGAGAAGCAATCTGTTTTTAAAGCGCTGGAAGAACTTTTCCAGGAACGATATACGAAGCTTGATCCACAGATTGTTCAATCCTTTATTGAGAGTTTAGCCAGGCGAGCCGTCGGAAAAACCGTCCACCTATCGAATCATAAGACAGGGGAAATTGTTTACTTTGATGATGATCACCCAGCGTCCCCATTAGTGAAATTACACGAGACAGGTGAGATTATCGGCTTGCAAATGAATCCTAATTTACATATTGAGGAGATTATATTAGATTAAGTGGGTTTAGCGTTTGGCAGGGATTAAATGCCTGAAGGTAGTTGTTTAGTAGAGCTTCGGTTGTATATAGGGCTCTAATGATCCGTCGGCTGTGATATTCTTTCGGTCATTTACAGGGCTTCTAATGAACCGAAAATCGTAACTGCCAGCCTAACACTCCCCTAATCAAGTAACTAATTAAACCTCATTTCAGTAGATTAAACTTTATATTCAAACGATTAAAATCCAATACAGATAGAATTCTTTACGAAAGAAACAGGAGGCATTATGAATAATCAATCTTTTACCCCAGTTATCATTGGAACGGATATCAATGCCTATAATATGGCGATTTCCTTCCATGAAGCCTACGATATTCATCCTATTCTTGTCGGAAAGCAGGAAATGGGATTTACTAGCTTTAGCACGATTCCTGAACGGATCGACATTCATCCTGACTTAACGGATAAAGGGAGATTTGTTCCGATTTTAAAAGAACTCGCAGAAAGCTTACAGAACCGCAATCACCCATTAATCCTTGTTGGCACGAACGATGCGTATGTCCGTTTGATCATCGAACACGATGAAGAATTAAAAAATTATTACCGTTTCACCTATATTTCCGAGGATCTGATGAATCAGCTCCAGAAGAAAGCAAATTTCTATAAACTTTGCCGTGAATACGGAATTGATACACCGGCGACATCTTTCTATGACTGTAATGACGATGCTCCGTTCACGGAAGAAATGACCTATCCAATTATTATCAAACCAAGTAACGGAATTGAATATTATAAACACCCGTTCACTGGTCAAGAAAAGGTATACAGGGTAAATACACCGGAAGAAACAGATAAGGTCATTAAGATGATTAAGGAAAGCGGCTACCGGGATGAACTGATTATGCAAGATTATATACCGGGAGACGACACGTACATGTGGGATTCCGTCCTCTATTTGAATTCGAAAAGTAAAACGGAACTTGTTACTTTCGGACAAGTTGTTTTGCAGGAGCATACCGCAACAGCGATTGGTAACTATACATCCGTCCTAACTCGTTACAACGAAGAAATGATGAAAAAGCTACAGCAATTTCTAGAGACAGTCGGCTATGTCGGCTTTGCTAACTTCGATATGAAATATGATGAACGTGATGGGAAATTTAAAATCTTTGAAGTCAATATCCGCCAAGGCCGCTCCAGCTATTATGTAACGGCACTTGGGCACAATATGGCAAAGTACATTGTCGATGATGTACTTCATGATAAGGAAAAGTCAACTACCTATCTGAATGAAGAATATCTGTTTTCCGTTGTGCCACGGATTGTGTTAAACAACTTTGTCGAAAATGATGCAGTGAAGCAAGATGTGAATCGGCTTATTAAACAAAAAAAATGGGGTAACCCCCTCTTTTATAAAAAGGATAAGAGCTTTAAGCGTAAATTCTATATGCTGCTTAGACAATTTAACTATTATCGGAAATATAAAAACAATAAATGGTAAAATCCCCAGTATGCCTGGGGATTTTTTCTAGAAAAAGGATGAACTACCAACTGTAAAGATTTAGAATCTATTTACTATTCCTATTAAATTCGAACTGGTTGAAAAACGTCAACAATTGGCGTAAAGTAAATAAAAATAGCTAAACAAGACGAGATTGGTTACAGAATATATTAGGAGGCCAGAACAAACATGCGTGAAGATAAATTTGGGAAAGAAGGCTTAACATTTGATGATGTATTGCTTATTCCTGCCCAGTCAAATGTACTGCCGAATGAAGTGGAACTTGGAACACAGTTATCCGAAAAGTTGAAGTTGAAGTCCCCTTTTATTAGTGCCGGGATGGATACCGTTACAGAAGCAAAAATGGCAATTGCGATGGCACGTCAAGGTGGTTTCGGAGTAATCCATAAGAATATGTCCATTGAAGAACAGGCGGAAATGGTCGACCGGGTAAAACGTTCTGAAAGTGGTGTTATTACGAATCCGTTTTTCTTAACGCCAGAGCACCAAGTATATGATGCTGAACATCTTATGGGTAAATTCCGGATTTCTGGTGTGCCGATTGTAAATGATATCGAGGAGCAAAAGCTTGTCGGTATTTTAACGAACCGTGACTTGCGCTTTATCCAGGATTATTCCATCCAGATATCTGAAGTAATGACGAGTGAGAATCTTGTCACTGCCCCGGTAGGTACAACATTGAATGAAGCGGAAAAGTTACTGCAGCAGCATAAGATTGAAAAGCTTCCCCTCGTTGATGAAAATGATATCTTAAAAGGTCTTATCACGATTAAAGACATTGAGAAAGTCATCGAGTTCCCGAACTCTGCAAAGGATTCCCAAGGTAGATTACTCGTAGCAGCTGCAGTCGGTATAACCGGAGACGCAATGAGCCGTATTGAGAAGCTCGTCGAAGCTGGCGTTGACGCCATTGTAATTGATACAGCCCATGGTCACTCAGATGGTGTATTGAATCAATTGAAAAAGGTGCGAGCCGCTTATCCGGATCTTGATATTATTGCAGGGAATGTCGCAACTGCAGAAGGAACGGTAGCTTTAATTGAAGCAGGTGCAACGGTAGTCAAAGTCGGAATTGGGCCAGGTTCTATTTGTACAACCCGCGTTGTAGCTGGTGTTGGTGTACCGCAAATTTCAGCTGTCTATGAATGTGCAAAAGCAGCACAAGAATACAATGTACCTGTTATTGCCGACGGTGGAATCAAATATTCCGGTGATATTGTAAAAGCTATTGCTGCAGGAGCACATGCGGTCATGCTTGGTAGTATGTTCGCAGGTACTACGGAAAGCCCTGGGGAAACCGAAATTTACCAAGGCAGAAAATATAAAGTTTATCGTGGAATGGGATCCCTCGGCGCAATGAAAGCAGGTTCCAAGGATCGCTATTTCCAAGGAGATACCGATGATGCGAAGAAACTTGTACCAGAAGGAATTGAAGGACGTGTTCCTTATAAAGGCGCACTTTCAGATATCTCGCATCAATTAATCGGTGGTTTACGTTCTGGTATGGGATACTGTGGAACGGCAACGATTGAAGACTTACGTAAGAACGGACAATTCGTTAAAATCACGAATGCCGGCCTCCGTGAAAGCCATCCACATGATGTGCAGATCACAAAAGAAGCTCCGAACTATTCGGTACAGTAGGTTGTATCACGCATTAACGGTCTGTAATATGCCTACCGAATGAAGTTTCACTTTATTAAAATAAACACCTATTTTTCCCCAGGTTACACGCAAACCTGATAGAAAAATAGGTGTTTTTTTATCCTTTAAGCAGGTAAAATGAACGGGGGTGAATAGATAGGGAAATTACTAGAATCAGGACTTAGCTCCTTCTATTTTTTTTGATGAAAATGTGATAGAATATTTAGGTGCTGCACTATAAATTTTTTAATCATGTTGGAGGTAAAATAAGTTGATTCAAGTTACTAAAAAAACTGTATCAGGAATACTTGCATTTGTATTACTGATTACATCGTTAATGATACAGCCACTCACGATACATGCAGAAAGTACCCTTGATTTAAATGCAGAGTCTGCCATCTTAGTTGATGCGGGGACTGGAAAAGTTCTTTATGCGAAAAACGCAGATATTGCCCTTCCTCCAGCAAGTATGACGAAAATGATGACGGAATATCTTGTTCTTGAAGCAATCGATGAAGAAAAAATCGACTGGGATACAACAACACAAATCAGCGATTATGCATATAAGATTTCTGCTAATGTCCTGTTTTCAGGAATAGGTTTAACACAAAATAAAGATTATGCCGTACGTGATTTATATAATGCGATGGCTGTCTTCTCTGATAATGCGACAACCATTGCACTTGCTGAATTAATTGCAGGTTCTGAAACGGAATTTGTAAAAATGATGAATGACAAGGCTGAGGAATTAGGCCTTTCCGAATATAAATTTGTAAATAGTTCGGGTCTTGATAATGATTCCCTAGGCGATGACATGCCAGAAGGAACCGATCCGAATGCGAGTAACCTTTTGTCTGCACGCTCTGCCGCTCAGCTTGCCTATCATTTAGTTAATGATTACCCGGAAGCTCTAGAAATTTCCAGCCAGACAGAAGTAGAATTTGATGAGCACAAAGTAGAAAACTTAAATTGGATGCTTCCCCATGAAGCGACATATCTACAGTCATTCCATTATGAAGGAATGGACGGACTGAAGACAGGTAATACAGAGCTTGCTGGATTCACGTTTACTGGAACAGCGGAACGGGATGGAACTCGTCTCATTACCGTTGTGATGAAAACTGGTTCAAAAGAAGAGCGTTTCAAAGAAACAGCGAAATTACTTGATTATGGTTTCAATAATTTCGCATCTGAAGAATTATTCCCGGCTGGTCATCAGCTGGAAGACGAGGGAACTCTCCCTGTAGCTAAAGGTAAAGAAAATGAAGTTAGTGTCTCTATTAGTGAGGGCATTGCGATTCCAATCCAATCTGAAGAAACGGAATTATACAGTTTGGAATATAATATTGATGAAGAGAAGCTGAATGATAACAACGAAATTGTCGCACCAATTGAAAAAGGTGAAAAGCTTGGTACTGCAACGCTTGTATATCAAGGAGAAGCAACCGATCATGGTTATATATTCGACCAGGAATCCGTCGTTGTTGATGTGGTCAGTGATGAAGCAGTTGAAAAAGCAAACTGGTTTATGCTTACGATAGGTGCAATCGGTGACTTCTTCGGCAATGTCTTCACAACAGCAGTAGATTGGATTAAAGGATTGTTTTAATCTGTTCTAATAGGAATCATAGCCAAATGAATATATTTAAGCATTGATTTTCGCTATATAAAGAATAAAACAAAAGTAGCAATGAAATATTAGCTAAAGCATGCTTGCTTTTTTTAAGTGAATCGGCTATGATGGTAGCAAATCAGATGAATTAAAGGTATTGACAGGAAATAGTAGCAGTTCGTTCTTCTAAAGAGAGTCGATGGTTGGTGCGAATCGACGTTGAAAAGCTGTGAATCCATCCTTGAACTGGTTTATCGAACAGGACTTGTTCCAGAGTAAATAAACCCGGGGTCTCTGCACCGTTAAAGCAGATCGAGCCGGAAGAGATTTTCTTTTCAACAAGGGTGGCAACGCGGGAATATCAACTCTCGTCCCTATTATTAGGGATGGGAGTTTTTTGATTTTAAAATATAATTTTTCTAATAAAAGGAGGAAATGCAAATGTTGGACATGAAATTTTTACGGAACAATTATGAAGAAGTGAAAGCGAAACTTCAGCACCGGGGTGAAGACTTATCCGAGCTCGATACATTTGGTGAACTCGATGAGAAACGCCGGAAATTGATCGCTGAGACAGAGCAGTTGAAAGCGAAAAGAAATGCTGCGACACAAGAAATTGCGAAGTTGAAGAAAGAGAAGCAGGATGCGGATGTTGCGATTCAGGAAATGCGTCAAGTCGGTGAGGAGATTTCCAAGCTTGATAAAGAATTGAAAGAAGTGGAAGCAAGACTTGAACAGGTCATGTATGCCATCCCGAACATTCCACATGAGAGTGTGCCAATTGGTGAGGATGAAGAAGATAACGTCGTCCATCGCACGTGGGGAGAGCAGCCGGAATTCTCTTTTGAAGTGCAACCGCATTGGGATATCGCAACAAACTTGAACATTTTAGATTTCGAACGTGCAGCTAAAGTTACCGGTAGCCGCTTTGTTTTCTATACGGGACTTGGTGCAAGGCTTGAGCGTGCTTTATTGAACTTCATGATGGACTATCATGCAGATCATCACGGTTATACGGAAATCCTACCGCCATATATCGTGAATCGCATGAGTATGACCGGTACAGGACAGCTTCCGAAATTTGCGGAGGATGCCTTTAAACTCGAGGACTGGGATTATTATTTGATTCCGACTTCAGAAGTACCCGTCACGAACTATCACCGTGATGAGATCATGCTTGATTTACCGAAGCGGTATGTTGCGTACAGTGCCAACTTCCGTTCTGAAGCTGGCTCTGCTGGACGTGATACGAGAGGTTTGATTCGGCAGCATCAATTTAACAAAGTCGAGCTCGTCCACTTTGCAAAGCCTGAGGATTCTTATGAGACATTGGAGACATTAACAGGTCACGCGGAGAAAATCCTGCAGGAATTAGAGTTACCATACCGTGTGATGAGCATGTGTACTGGTGATTTAGGATTTACTGCTGCAAAAAAATACGATATTGAAGTATGGATTCCAAGCCAGGACACGTACCGGGAGATTTCTTCTTGCTCTAACTTTGAGGATTTCCAAGCAAGACGTGCTGGCATACGTTTTCGTCGTGATACGAATGCGAAGCCTGAATTCGTGCATACATTGAACGGTTCTGGTCTTGCAGTCGGTCGTACAGTCGCCGCTATACTAGAGAATAACCAGCAGGAAGACGGTTCTGTTGTCGTACCGAAAGCACTTATTCCTTATATGGGTGGAAAAAAAGTTATTAAATAGAGCATGTTAACCAGCTGGTTGTAGAAAATGTCGCCAGCTGGTTTTTTTTCATAAGTTTCTCTGAAATAGATTGACAAGCATAAATTATTTATGGTATATTATATCTTGTGACTATGGAGGTATACCCAAGTCTGGCTGAAGGGGTCGGTCTTGAAAACCGAAAGGCGGGTCAAACCGCGCGGGGGTTCGAATCCCTCTACCTCCTCCATATTTATAAATCATGAATCCTTTAAAACGCTTATTCTTATTGAATGGAGCGTTTTTTGTTCTTTACAACATACATGCTCAAGTTTAAGTTAAACCCGCTCTCATTCTCATAATAAAATACCGAACTACTCACCTAATAGTACCCATTTTCGAAATCCCCACTTGACAAAGAACACAATTCATTCTACTATTAACAGAAATAACATACACTTTAGACGATGATCAGACTAGTAATACGCGAACTGTCCGACAGAAAATGGGATTCACCGGCTGAGAGATCCCTGCGCACAAGCTTGTATGAACCTACCTGGGAGTCGTTAGCGATAAACTAACCGCAGGAAACTGTGTTATCAATGCAGAGAGGGCAATTTATTGCCAAAAATAGGTGGTACCGCGGAGCTGATTCCGTCCTTGTTGCAGGGATGGAATCAGCTTTTTTAGTTGTGAAAAAGAAAAGAAGAGGTGTTCGAATTGCGTAAACGTATTGTGTTTGTAGGGTGCGGCTCGATGGCAGAAGCAATCATGGCCGGCATACTGCAGACGAAGACAGTAGATAAAAATGATATTTATGTAACAAATAAACAAGATGAGGAACGATTGAATGATATAGCAGCTATGTATGGCGTGCAGACATCTTATGATAAAGAAGAGCTGTTAGACCTGGCAGATGTCGTTATCTTAGCAATGAAGCCAAAAGATTTAACGGATTCAATAAGTGAAATCCGCTCATTTATAAGAGAAGATCAACTCGTCATTTCTATTATTGCAGGCATCATGACGGAAACAATTGAGAAAATAATTGGAAAAAGGAATGCTGTCATTCGAGCGATGCCAAATACATCAGCACAAATTGGTTATTCAGCCACTGCAATCGCAGGCGGCAAATATGTCGATGAAGAAAAAATCAATTTTACGAAGAAATTATTCCAATCGATTGGAATAACGAAGGTAGTGAATGAAGCGGATATGCATACGGTGACAGCCGTTTCTGGGAGCGGTCCAGCATTCGTCTACTATTTTGTTGAAGCGATGACAAAAGCGGCTCTAGAAGCCGGAATGGAAGCTTCTACGGCTGATGCGCTGATTACCCAGACAATTATCGGTGCTGGGAAAATGCTGGAGCAGTCAGGGCAACCAGCTTCCACTTTAAGGGAAAATATTACGAGTGAAGGTGGAACAACTGCAGCAGGACTACAAACGCTTAAATCAAATGATTTTGAGGAAATTATTATCGCTTGTATCGAAAGTGCCCGGCTTCGTTCCATCGATTTGGGAAAAACGTTTTAAGCAGAGAAAAAAGGCGGGGAAAAACTGCCCTGTCTTTCCTTTCTGCTCTTGGTTTTTCTTCTTAATTTTTGTATAATAGTAATGTTACCTATCTTCCCCACTATGGCTCCGTAGCTCAGGGGATAGAGCGTTAGTTTCCTAAACTATGCGTCGCAGGTTCGAATCCTGCCGGGGCCGCTTAAAAAATCATTTATCCACATGTGGATAAATGATTTTTTTATTTTTTGACTGGTCACATCTCTTAAAATGTATTACATTAAACCTATCCTAGGGAGGTAATGAAATGAATCGGTATCTTGACGAGGTCGTCAGTCGCATGATTTAGTCACCAAGTTGAACATCTATATGGATTATGGTGTCAAGGAATATTGGATTGCTAATCCGATGTTGAATACCATTACAATTTATTCGCTTAATCGTGAAAATATGTATGAACAATCCGATATGAAAACAGATCATGGAAAAGTTACATCAAAGCTTTTTGGTGGTATTCAGATTGATTTGTCTTATCTATTTAAAGAATAATAATGCTCATTTATTAAAAGCACAGGCAGACTTTATCTCTGTGCTTTGCTCTTTTAATAAAAAACGTTTCCGAAACTTTTCAGCTAAATTACTTTTAAAGTGTCACAAAATGTTCTAAAATAGATTTAAGTTCGTACAAGATTTACATTATTTCATGTAGTTAGAAATGTTAACGGTTACAAAAAAGGAGAGGTGAATGATGGATATGAAGCCAATTCCCGCAAGAGATGGGGACTATAACTTACAGGATTATGATTCATACAGGGAGAATTTTTCCTGGGGGAATGTGTTGCAGCATCTCAGTATGCAGCAGACGGGAAAGGTGAATATGGCGTATGAAGCATTGGATCGCCATGCAGAAGACCCGGAGAAAAAGGACAAGCTTGCATTAATCTATTCGAGTCCTGACCGAGAGGAAGCATTCACATTTCTTGAACTGAGTAAACGCAGTAACAAGTTTGCGAATGTACTTCGAAAATATAATGTACGTAAAGGAGACCGCGTCTTTCTTTTCATGCCGCGCAGTCCGGAATTTTATGCCGCCTTTTTTGGAGTTTTAAAAACCGGTGCCGTTGCTGGTCCCCTCTTTGAAGCATTCATGGAGCAGGCCGTAAGAGACCGGTTAAAAGATAGTGAAGCAAGTGTGCTCATTACAACAGCTGAATTATTGGAGCGTGTTCCTTATACGGAACTCCCCAATTTGGAAAATATCATAATCGTTGGCGAGGATTCGGATAAGGAAGGAGCTTTCATTAGTTTTGAAGAAGAGATGGAAGCTGCGTCAGATGAATTTGAAATGGAATGGGTTGACTTAGAGGACGGGATGCTGCTGCATTATACGTCTGGTTCCACTGGCAGGCCTAAAGGGGTCTATCATGTGCATAACGCCATGATCCAGCATTATGCGACCGGAGAGTGGGTCCTTGATCTGAAGCCGGATGATGTGTATTGGTGCACGGCAGACCCAGGCTGGGTGACCGGGACAAGCTATGGTATATTTGCCCCTTGGCTGAACGGGGTGACGAATGTTGTCCGCGGTGGAAGATTTACACCGGAATCCTGGTATGAAACACTTGAAAAATACAAAGTCACAGTTTGGTATACTGCTCCAACGGCCTTACGCATGCTTGTGAGTCACGGGGAAGATAAAGTGAAGCAGTATGATTTATCCGCATTACGTCATATTTTAAGTGTCGGTGAGCCGCTCAATCCGGAAGTGATTACATGGGGATTGCGTGCCTTTGATTTACGGATTCATGATACATGGTGGATGACAGAAACAGGTGCACAACTGATTGTGAATCTCCAGTGTAATGAAATCCGACCAGGATCTATGGGGAAACCAATTCCTGGAATTGAAGCATCCATCATTGACCACGAAGGAAATGAACTGCCGCCAAATCAGATGGGTAATCTTGCAATTAAAGCGGGCTGGCCAGCAATGATGCGCCAGATTTGGAATAACCCGGGTAAATTTGAAAGTTATTTTATCAATGGCTGGTATATTTCTGGAGACAGTGCTTACCGGGATGAAGATGGTTATTTTTGGTTCCAGGGGCGTCTGGATGACGTGATTAATACATCTGGAGAGCGGGTTGGTCCATTTGAAGTTGAATCGAAATTGATTGAACACCCTGCTGTTGCGGAAGCTGGTGTTATTGGGAAACCCGACCCAGAACGTGGAGAAATTATTAAAGCATTTATTACACTAAATGATGGATATGAGGAATCAGAGGATTTACTTCAAGACATCCGCAAATTTGTCAAAACTGGTTTAAGTGCGCATGCTGCACCAAGGGAAATTGAAATCAAGGATACGATACCAAAAACGAGAAGCGGAAAAATTATGCGCCGCCTCTTGAAGTCATGGGAGCTCGGGCTGCCAACTGGAGACACATCAACATTGGAAAATTAATTGAAGTTAAAAAATCCTGCATGCATAAGAGTGCAGGATTTGAATATTATTATCTGGAAACGGAAAATCCAGTGCAATTGGCGGATTTTGTGTACCATGATGCATAACAGTTTATAAAATATTAAACGGTGGATGAAAAAGGAAGATACACATGAATTGTACAACTAACGATGAAGAAACAGCTATTATCCATTACTACCCAGGAACAACTATTAGAATGCAGCCTGGTGATGTGCTCTATTCCCATAAGTATGCCCTTTCTTCATTTTTAGTCGGACACACCGGAATTGTCGGTACGAATTACCGTATTTATCATGTGAATCGCTGGAAGGAGTTCGGTCACGCTGATAGTATGCCAATCTATCTTTCGCGTCACCGGGAGGAAGAAAAAATCACCATTCTCCGCCATTCCAATGAACAGGAAGCGAGTCAAGCAGCAAAATGGGCAATGCAGTATTATGACAATGTGCAACGCTATACGTATGTACGCGATTTAACCCGGCTGGAAGCTAATTATTGCTCCAAATTCACCTGGCAAGCCTTTTACTATGGCACAGAAGGACGAGTGGATTTATTACAGATAGGAAAAAGAAAGTCTTTTAAAAAATTTGTGATGCCTGGTGCAATTTATCGTCGTCTCGAAAAGATCGCAAGCTTCGAAAATACATTGTACCGGTAGATATTTATGTTTTAGAAATCATAAAATGGGAACACTTCATTATGTATAATCATTAATAAAGGAGTTGCTATTGATGGGTAAAAAAATTGCTACAGTCATTACAGACCTATTTGAGGACTCGGAATATACAGAGCCGGCAAAGGAATTTGAAGATGCCGGACATGAAGTAGTTACAATCGGTGCAAAAAAAGGTGAAACAGTCATCGGGAAACAGAAGGACGCCAAGGTTCCGATTGAATATGGAATTGATGACGTGGATCCGAACGATTTTGACGCTCTCTTTATCCCAGGTGGTTTTTCACCAGACCAATTGCGGGCGGATGACCGATTTGTAGAATTTGCCAAACATTTCATGGACGAGAAAAAACCGGTATTCGCGATTTGCCATGGTCCACAGTTACTCATTACAGCAAAAACGCTCGAAGGCCGTGATGCAACAGGTTATAAATCAATTCAAGTAGATATGGAGTATGCTGGAGCGAAGGTTAGAGATGAAGAAGTAGTCGTTTGCCAGAACCAACTCGTTACGAGCCGGCAGCCAGACGATATTCCAGCATTTACCCGAGAATCACTGAATGTATTGAAATAAGTGGAACACTCTCTCAAGTCTATTCTTGAGAGAGTGTTTTTCAAGTTTTATAAATAAACAAGAACACTCGTGACTTCAGTCATGAGAGGTTCAAACGGGATCAATATTTGCTTTCATGACGGAGCGCATTAAATATAGCGCATAGTCATTTGTATTCTTTTCCTCTGAAGCCATACAGTTCTCTGGTATGTGCAGGTCCATTTTATACATATAAGCATCCTTCGCTGTGAATAAAATACAAATATCCCCTGCTATTCCCGCAAGAATGAGCGAATACCGATTCAAATCAGTCAGCAGCGAATGGAGCGGCGTCTGGAAAAAGGCGGAATGTTGTGGTTTAATAAAGAAATAATCATCATCATCTGGTTTCATCGCTTCAATTATTTCTTTACTGCTATGATTCGTGCACTGTTTAATAATTTTATCAAAGTCAGCTTGCCATAATCCATAATGGTCATTAACATAGATGACTGGCAGGTTATTTTCTTTTGCAAATTCTTTTAGCTTGATTAAATTTGGCAAAATCTTCTCTGTATTTCTTAATAATTTATCCCCACCGGGAAAATTGAAATCGTTGATGATATCAATGAAAACAACGGCTGTATCTTTCAAGTTCTGCATCGTATTCGCTCCTTTGTGGATATTATATCTAAAATAAATGTCTTATTAGTTATTTCCTAATCTTATGATTTCAAACTTCTATAGAAATGTGGGTTATCTTATGTCTGATGAAAAATTTATGCAAGCAGCGATCAGTGAAGCAATAAAAGCAAGAGGGCGAAATGAAGTGCCGATCGGTGCAGTCATCGTTCAGGATGGTGAAGTCATTGCGAGCGGATATAATCTTCGGGAAACATCGCAACAGACTCTCTCGCATGCTGAACTTCTCGCTATCGAAGCGGCCAATGAAAAAGTCGGCAGCTGGCGCCTTGAGGACTGTACGTTATACATCACCTTAGAGCCATGCCCGATGTGCGCTGGAGCTATCGTGCAATCACGGATTAAACGTGTTGTCTACGGGGCACCGGATCCGAAAGCCGGTTGTGCGGGAACGTTATTCAATTTGCTGGAGGAACCGAGGTTCAATCACCAAGTAGAAGTAACAAGCGGTGTCTTACAGGAAGAATGTGCCAGTTTACTTACTGATTTTTTTAAGACGCTAAGGCAGCGAAAAAAATAAGTAAACTCCCGCTTCCGTTTATGAAATGTTTTCCATTGCAAACAGTAACGGAAAACGTTATAATGGTATTTACCGTGCTAAGCGGGGAGGTAGCGGTGCCCTGTACTCGCAATCCGCTATAGCGAGGCCGAATCCCTTGCCGAGGTACGGCGACTGTATGGTCAGCCTTAGTGAATTGGTGTTGACGCTCGGGTCCTGCGCAACAGGAACCCATGAACCCTGTCAGGTCCGGAAGGAAGCAGCAGTAAGTGGTCATTCTTGTGTGCCGCAGGGAAGCCTTGGCCGAGCCATGAAGCTAAGAAGCGCATAGGGACGTCGTATCGACGTGAGGTGCACGGTATACATATTTCGTGAGCAACGACTTTAGACATCACAAAATGGTGTTGTCTAGAGTCGTTTTTTATTTTTCAATTGTAACGTGATAAACTAACAGTAGTTAAGAGAGATTAAAGGAGGCGCTCCTCATGTCTTTTACCGATACGGATATTATGGATGATATCATGCAGCAAATCGTTTCGAAAAAAATCACTCCAGGGACAAAACTACCTTCGGAAAATGAACTTGCCGATAGATACCATGTTCCAAGAATGACTGTGCGCAGTGCCCTAACGAAATTAGAAGAGAGAGGACTCGTCTACTCTGTCCAAGGAAAAGGACGGTATTTACAGGAAAAAACGAAGCAAATTCAATTGTCGCTTACGGGAAAAACAAGTTTTACGGAAAAGATGCAGCAACTCGGTTATGATTTAAAAACTGAAAACCGGTACTGTGAAAAAATCAATTTTGACGAGAAAATTTATGATGCACTTCAAGCTGAAGAAACGGATGCAGTCTACCAAATCGGCCGGCTGCGCTTCATTGATAATGAACCGATTGCAATTCATCATTCCTTTGTTAGGAAAGCGCACTTTCCCAAGATAAAGGAAGACGGTCCGCAGATTACGTCAATGTTCGCTTATTACCGCAAACTTGGATACAATCATTTTTCCAGTAGCGAAACAATACTTAGCATTACGTTTCCTACCGCAAAAGAGCAAGAACTCCTCTCCTGCCAAAGCCTCGTTCCTCTCCTAGTCGTTGAAACGAATTGTCTGGACATGGAGACGAAGGAAGTAATAGAATACACGAAAATTTTATATCGCAGTGATAAATTCACTTATGACATCACTGCAGGTTAACATAGGGAGGTATCGAAAATGGGGAAAATCATTGAATTAAATCAAAGTCACTATGACGAGATATTTTCATTATCCCAATTTGCATTTCAATATGAACTAACAGAAGAGGAATTACATAAGAAAAAAGAAGAAGCAGAAAGATATGCTATTTGGGGGATGATGGATGGAGAAAGAATCGCTGCTAAGCTGCATTTGATTCCATTAGCTGTATCTATTAATGGTATCCCGTTTGAGATGGGAGGGATAGCTTCGGTTGCGACGTGGCCTGAATACCGGAGAAAAGGAATGGTAAAGGAGCTGCTGCGTCATGCATTGCAGACCATGAAAGCACAAGGACAGACGATTTCATTCCTTCATCCATTTTCTGTTCCATTCTACCGCCAATATGGCTGGGAGGTGGCTTTTGCAGAAAAACATTATGAGATCCCAATGAAAAATGTAAAGCAGAATTGGAACGGGAAAGGCTATGTCAGAAGAGTGAATAGCGACATCCCTTTACTGGATTCCATATACCGCAAGTATATCAAAAATTACAATGGTGCTTTATTGCGAGATGAAAAATGGTGGAAACAGCGAGTACTTAAAGATCAGCATATGATTGCAGTCGCCTATGATGAAGAGAACCAGGCGGAAGGATATATTATTTATCAGCTAAAAGACCGGTTGTTCAAGGTAGATGAGTTTGTTTACAATACGACGAATGCACTTAAGGTATTCATGCAATTTATCGCCAATCATGACTCCATGGCTGAAAAGGTAGAAATGGTTGTTCCAGAAAATGATTTATTGCCATTACTCGTGCATGAACCGCGCTTCAAGCAAAAGATCATGCCATATTTTATGGCAAGGATTGTGGATGTGGAAGCTTTTTTAAAGGAGTATATGAGTAGTATCTCTACAGCCTTCGGTTCATTATCTATTAGGGTTGAAGATCCTTTTATAGAAGAGAATACGGGGATATACACACTTCATGAGGCAGATGGTAAGATTGATATCGTCTACGAGTCAGTAATGAATAATATAAAAGGTCCTGTGATAAGCTGCACGGTGCAACAACTTACTACGATGCTGCTAGGTTACCAGCGACCGGAAGATTTATATCAATTGGAACTGATTAGTGGAGACACTGAAGCAATTGAACTGTTAGAATATATTATTCCGAGAAAACAGACGTACTTCACAGATTTTTTCTAAGTGAGTGATTGGAAAGACCATTAAATGAAGAGGTTGGGACATAACGATAAGTTTAGGTTATGTCTCAACCTCTTTTTTTACTGGGACAAATGTACGGACCCCTTGTCCCACTTTTTACAGAAACTAAACACTAGCTTAACACACCCGACTTGGCGACAAGTTAAGCTTAAATTGTGAAGGAGGTTGGGCGGAAAAATGAAAAGACGGAGACGGACGAGAATTCTTATCGAAGGAAACCCTATTTTGGCCAAAAGATTATCTGAAACAATAACAGCAACCTATGAGTGGAAGGAAATTATTGCCCCGCACTACGGACTTACGATGGTGAAAATGCGGGAGTCTGCTAAAAATTCACTTTTTTATATCGGTGAGGTGCTTATTACCGAAGCAAAAATAGAAATCAATGGAGCAATCGGCATTGGTATTGTCGAAGGAATGAAGGAGCAGATTGCACGCCAGTTAGCAATAATTGATGCAGCTTACAACGCAAACTTACCAGAAACTCAAGGATGGGGAGCAGATCTTTTATTAGAAGAAGTAAGGATTAATGAACAAAAAGCGTTGGAACAGACCAAACTCTTTGAAACAAAAGTGGACTTCCAAACGATGGAAATGGACAGTTAACGAATAAAAACGAACAGGAGAGATAATATGGCAATTGATGAAGTACATGATTTGCAGTTTGTTTTCCGTGAAATTTTACATACAATGTCACGTCCAGGTGAAATTCAATCGTTGCGCAAACTCGAAGGAAAGAATGACCTTGATTTACCGCTACATGATGCGACTCTTTTTACGTTGCTCACACTATTTGATGCAGAGGTTAGCTTTCATGTCTTGCCTCGTGCGGAAAATCAAGTTGCTGGTAAAATATCAGCTTACACCCTTGCGTCCCACACAACACTTGCTAAAGCAGATTTTATCATTGTGCTTCCTGATGCCACAGAGGCGGAAATAACAGAAGCACTGGAAATATGTAAGAAAGGCACACTAATCGCTCCCCATCGTGCAGCAACATTCATTATCGACACTGATTTTACAGAACGGAATATAACGGTCCGTTTAACTGGCCCTGGCATTAAAGAGCAAACGATGTTACATACATTATCGAACAACATCTGGGAAGCAAGAAATACAACAGTCACAGAGTTCCCATTAGGTGTTGACCTCATTTTAACGGATAGCAATATGCAACTCGCATGTGTACCACGAACAACGAATGTCGAAGTTATGGAGGTGGAATAAATGGGCTATGTCGCGGTAAAAGGTGGCACAAAGGCAATTGAAGCTTCGATGGAACGGTTGACATACGAACGCCTGAAAGAGCAGGAAATTATCGAAGTCGAAACGATTATGGCTACAATGAAAAGTCTAATCGACCAAGTGATGTCAGAAAGCAGCCTATACTCCCCATTTCTTGCAGCGCTTGCGATTAAACAAGCGGAAGGCAGTATGGAGGAAGCCGTCTTTCTTCTGCGTGCTCATCGTTCGACTTTACCAAGACTTTATACGAGTGAAACAGTGGAGCCGGAGACGATGTTTGTCGAACGCCGAATTTCAGCGAGTTTTAAAGATATCCCTGGTGGTCAATTACTCGGTGCAACGAAAGATTACACCCACCGCTTACTTGATTTTAATTTACTGGAAGAAGATAAAACACAAATCACAACGTGGCTGAAAAACTTTGAAAACAATCTTGAGCAAACGGAAGGAAAAGTTACTTACTTTCCTAAAGTCGTTGATTACTTGAGGGAAGAAGGTTTATTTGAAACGTACCCGTTAAATGATACGGCACCGATTGATATTACAAAAGAAAGTCTTAGCTTTCCGGCATCAAGAAGTGCAAGATTACAAGTGCTCACGAGAGGACAAACCGGAGCAGTTACTGCACTCGGTTATGCATCATTAAGAGGTTACGGTCAAGTGCATCCGACGGTCGGAGAAGTTCGAGTTGGCAGGCTGCCAATTCATACCGCTCATCCAGTAGAGGGAAGCGGCAACCCGGAAGATGACTTTTATATTGGTGAAATTCGCGTAACTGAGATTGAATCCTTCGTACCGATCACGAAAAAGAACGGCAGGAATGAGGAAAAGTTAGAATTTGAGATTGGCTACGGGATTTGTTACGGGCAAAATGAAACGAAGGCGATTGCGATGAGCATTCTGGATCAATGTCTTGATCATCCCGAGGGAGATTTCCCGACGCATGATGAGGAGTTCGTGCTTCTTCATATTGATTCCGTTGAAGCGACAGGATTTATTTCCCATCTGAAGTTACCGCATTATGTCACTTTCCAATCGAAACTCGATAGCGTGCGGCAGATTAAACGAGGAGTGAGCGACGATGAAAGCTAAAACCCATTTTGCATTTTTTGATGAAGGATCGAAAAAGGAAATTAGAAGAGCCCTCTTAAAAGCAGTTGCAATTCCTGGTTACCAGGTTCCCTTTGCCTCAAGGGAAATGCCGATTGCCCGGGGATGGGGTACTGGAGGGCTGCAAATCACCCTTTCTCTCATTGGTAAACAGGACGTGCTGAAAGTAATAGACCAAGGGGCAGATGAATCGGTAAATGCGGTGAGTATTAAAAAACTCATTTCTAAGACGACTGGTGTCAGACTCGTGGAACGAACCGAGGATGCGACACTCATTCAATCACGGCACCGGATTCCTGAAGTGCCGCTTACGAAAAATCAAATCCTTGTTCTGCAAGTTCCCATGCCGGAACCATTACGCGGAGTTGAGGCAAGTGAATATCAAACGAAAATCCTTCATTCGGAAGAGGATTACAGTGGCGCGTGGCTTCAATTATTCGAACAAGTTATGAAATATGGAAAGACAGCAACAGGTGCAGATCACCCCGTTTATGTAAATGGTCGCTATATTATGGCCCCGAGTCCGATTCCGAGATTTGATAATCCGAAGCTTCATCAATCAGACGCACTTATTCTCTTTGGTGCTGGGCGAGAGAAGAAGATTTACGCCGTCCCACCTTATGCCGATGTATCTTCCCTTGCTTTTGATGACTATCCGTTTCAAGTGGAGTCCTTTGCTGGGGAAAACTGTCATTTATGTGGAGCAGAGAATGTATTTTTGGATGAACTCGAGGACCCTGTCACGAATGAAACAATCTACCAATGCAATGACACAAGTTATTGCTTAGAACGGTTAAACGAGAATGAGGAAGCGGAGGTAAGGAAGACGTATGCATGAAGCACCTTTACTACGTGTAAGAGATTTAACAAAGCAATTTGGAGAAGCTTGTTCATCCTGTGATGGTGGAGAGAACTTGGAAAAAAACTATTGTCCAACGTGTGGAACGGTATATGCCTGTCAAAACATTTCCTTTGATTTATATCCCGGTGAGATTCTGGGCATTGTCGGGGAAAGTGGGAGCGGAAAATCGTCGATGATGCAGTGCCTCTATTTCGATTCAGAGGTCACATCCGGTGCCGTCTATCTCGATCATATCCCGGCTCTAGCAGGGAAAAATGTGTTCGCGCTCTCTTCCCAGCAGAAGCGTGCCATCCGCAATCAGCAATATGGCATGGTTTATCAAAATCCGATTCGCGGGTTAAAAATGGATTTTTCCTCCGTCGGTAATATCGCGGAGAAATTAATTGCAGCAGGTAACCGGCATGTTGGTGACATGGAAGCGGTGAGTAAGAGCCTACTTGAGCATGTTCACATTCCATTATTTCGAATGAAAGAGGAGCCAAGGAATTTCTCTGGTGGAATGCAGCAACGAGTTCAGATTGCCAAAGCTCTCTCGAATAACCCACCGATATTATTTTTAGATGAAGTGACGACTGGACTCGATTTATCGGTGCAAGCGAATGTGCTTGATTTGATTAAAGGCATTCAACGTGATCTTGGAATTAGCATGATTGTCGTTTCGCATGACTTAGCGGTGATTCGGATGCTTGCCGACCGGACGATTGTCATGCTGAACGGGTCGATTATTGAAGATGGGTTGACAGACCAGATCCTTGAAGACCCGCAGCATGCCTACACCCAGCAATTAGTATATTCCCTACTGTAAACGAAGGAGGAAGCAAACTTGTATATCATTCATAATGGAAAAGTTATATTGGAACAAGAAATCTTGGAGAATCATGCCGTTGTCGTAGAAAATGAAAAAATAAAGGAAATCATTCCTGAAGAAAAAATCGCACATTTCCCTCGTGCTAATAAAATCGATGCAAATGGCGGCTTCATTGCACCGGGTTTCATTGATATCCATTCTGATTATATTGAAGGCATTGTTTCCCCGCGTCCGACGAGCATGATGGATATGGATATTAGCTTACGAGAAGCAGAGAAAATCTTAATTAGTCATGGTATTACGACGATGTTCCACTCCCTTTCTTTTTACCGCGAGGATGCATTCACGCATAAGCCGATGCGTTATCCGCATAACGTGCAGCGGCTCGTTGATGCAATTGCCAGGACGCACCATGAATTACATTTGATCCGTCACAGGCTCCATGCCCGTTTTGAAGTGGATAATATCGATGAAGTTGATTCGCTAATTGAAAACATTGAAGCTGGAAAAGTTCATCTCTTGTCCTTTATGGATCATACACCTGGTCAAGGACAATACCGGGATCTGGAAGTGTACAGTGAGACGTTGAAAGGTTATCGGGACCTGACAGATTCGGACGTCCAAACGATTATTAAAGAACGGCAAAATGGCACCTTTCTCACCACGCAAAAAATAAAAGAAGTTGCAGATATTGCTATCCGAAAAGGAATTGCTGTCGCATCGCATGATGATGACCATCTTGCAAAAGTTGATTTAGTGAAATCTTTCGGCACGACGATTAGTGAATTCCCGATTACACTCGAAGTTGCTAAAAAAGCGAAAGAAGCGGGTTTACAAACAGTCGCAGGTGCTCCGAATGTGCTGCTTGGCGGCTCCCACTCTGGTAATTTATCAGCTGCTGAAGCAATTGCGCATGGCTGTATTGATATTCTTTGCAGTGATTATTATCCCGCCGCCCTGCTTCATGCTGTATTTAATTTACATGAGGAGTACGGTTATCCGCTCGAGGACATGGTCCAAATGGTCAGCATCAATCCGGCAAGAGCAGTTCGGTTAGATCATGAGGTCGGTTCCATCCAGCCAGGAAAAAAGGCAGATCTTCTTTTGATTGAAAAGATGGATGATGGCTATCCGATGCTTACGATGACGATGGTGAATGGAGTTGTGATTACGACAACGAATTATCGCTTGAATTAAAGGAGGAGATTCCTATGACAATGCTAGACATCCGAAATTTTGGAAAGCAATTTACAATCCACCATCTAGAAAAAACAATCCAAGCCGTTGAGGGAGTGAATTTTTCCATTGAAGAAGGAGAGTTTCTTGGAATTGTCGGGAGGAGCGGGAGTGGTAAATCAACAGTTTTAAAAAGTATCTACCGTTCCTATTTATCGGACGCAGGTGCAATTCTTTATGATTCTGCCAGATATGGAAAAGTGAATCTCGCAAAAGCAACGGAACGCGAGATGCTCTACCTTAGAAAATATGAAATTGGCTATGTTTCACAGTTTTTAAATGTCATGCCGCGGACAACTTCAAGAGAATTAGTGGAGAAGGCGTTATTGGAAATGGGTGAAACAGAAGAAGCAGCACGCTGCGAAGCGGAAAAGGCATTGGATCACTTTGAACTGGATGAAGCCCTTTGGGATACGTATCCAAATACGTTTTCCGGCGGGGAGAAGTTGAGATTGAATATTGCGATCGCAACCGTAAAGAAACCAAGACTTCTCCTGCTCGATGAACCAACCGCAAGCTTAGACTACGCATCGAAAATGAAGGTGCGGGAAATCATTGAAAAGCTGAAAGCAAATGGAACGACCTTGCTCGGAATCTTTCATGATATTGAATTTATGGAAGGCGTCTGTGACAAGGTGTACGATATGCGGACGCGAAAAGTTACGCAGGAGGTGGCGATCGCCAGTGAAGGCTGATTTGCACGTGCACAGTTCTTACTCCGATAGCTCGCTCACAATGAAAGAAGTGTTCCAGGAAGCAAAGCGAAATGGTGTCACTCATCTTAGCTTTGTTGATCATGATACGGTGGCTGGGTTGGCTGAAGCGAAACGATTAGAAAAAGAGTATGATGTTACCGCCATCCCTGGAATTGAAATCTCTGCCTATGATTTTGAACGGGATCGTAAAGTTCATATTCTTGGTTATAACTATGACCAGCATGCACGGCATATCACCCGGCTCTGCACCCCTCTCTTCGAACGAAGACACGAGCACACGTTATGGCAAATCGAGCAGATTAAACGGGCAGGATACAGGTTCCATGTGGAACGAGTGTTAGAAGCAGCAAAGCCTAGTACAACTATTTATAAACAGCATGTGATGGCTCAGCTTACAGATGCAGCTTATGATTCCAATACTTATCAAACGCTGTACCGGAAGCTTTTTAAAGGAGAGGGTCCAGCTGCTGGAGACATTATTTATATCGATGCATTTGATGCAGTCGAAGCAATTGTTGCAGATGGTGGACTTCCTGTTGTTGCTCATCCGGGACAACTTGATTCTTATGAACTCATTCCAGAGCTTGTCGAAGTCGGTTTAGCTGGAATCGAACTGCATCATCCGGATCACACAGAATTAGACCGGGACAAAGTAGAAGCCTTGGCAGAGAGTTTTGGCCTCTTTATGACTGGCGGGACAGATCATCATGGCTCCTTTGGCTCAAAGATTGAAATTGGCGCGGTTCTAAGTCCATTTAATCCATTGTTTAGATAGTTTTAATTTTATAAAGTTACGGTTAAAAACTTGTAAAAACGCTATTTTTTCTAATAAATTGTGGTTTAATAGGCGATGGAGATAGGTTGAAATGAAGCTCGACCACAATTTTTCGAAATTAAAAATGGAGGGGAACAAATTTCATGAAGAAGAAATGGTGTGTGTTAGCAATGCTGTTTGCAAGTATTCTGTTACTCGCTGCTTGTTCGGATAGTTCAGCAGAAAGTGGTGAGGTGGATGACGTCATTGATATCGTGTGGTATCCGAACGAATCCGGTAATGATATGAAATCTTCTCGAGACGAAATCGGCAGTGTTATTGAAGAAGCAACTGGTAAAACCGTTGAGCATCACTTAACGACAGATTACGCCATCGCAATCGAAACGCTTGTAAACAACAATGCAGACCTAGCTTTCATGGGAGCGGTAGGATACATAGAAGCTAAGAATGGCAATGATGCAGTTGAGCCTATCGTCGTACCATCAGGGCCATCCGGCACATTGGATGACGCGATCTACCATAGCTGGTTAGCGGTAAATGTCGATGAACAAGATAATTTCAAAGTAGACGGTGAGTTTTCACTGGATACGATTGTAGATAAGTCATTTTCCTTTGTATCAAACAGCTCAACATCAGGCTTTGTGGTGCCATCCTCTGGTATCGTTGATTATTTTGCCGATCATGAGGAATACGGCGATTTAACACAGGAAGATCTGATGGAAGGCGGACCATTCTTCTCTCAAGTGTTATTCGGTGGATCGCACCAAGGTTCAGCGGTTAACCTCTTGAACAATTCCGTTGAAGTTGCAGCATTCTGTGATACTTGTGTTGAGAGTTATGTTGAATTAGCAGAAGGTGATGCAAATTCACCTGGAGCAGTCTACCAAGTGAAAGACGATGCTGCAGAACCATTCAACACCGTTACAGGGAAAGAATTCACACTAATTAGTGTGACTCCAGTACTGAATGCTCCATTTGCTGCCAACTTAGAAGTGATCGGTGAAGAAGATTATGAAACGATTCAGGAACTGTTCGCCTCTGACGAAATCGCAAATAACGAAAAAATTTTTGTACCAGAAGACTCCGATGCGTCCGGTTTATTCTATAAATCGGCTGATGAACGTTTTGTCCCAGTAGAAGATGAGTGGTTCAATCCAATCCGTGAACTGCAAAACTAAGTAAAAACAATACGGGATGGAGTGTGCAAGACTGCATGCTCTATCCTGTTAATAAAAAAGGAGTTCAAAAAATGACATTATTACAGGTTGCGAAGCTTGGGAAGTCCTATGATTCACAGACACAGGTGTTGAAAGACGTAAGCTTTACGGTGGAAGCTGGCGAGTTTGTCTCGGTAATCGGACCATCCGGAGCAGGTAAATCAACCTTACTGCGCTGTATCAATCGAATGGTCGAGATTAATCATGGAAAGATTCTATTTGATGAGCGTGATGTCGGTTCGTTGAAGAAGAAAGATTTACGTAAGTTACGGACAGATATCGGTATGGTGTTCCAGCACTATAATTTAGTTCCTCGCTTAACTGTCATTGAAAATGTGCTTCATGGTCGCTTTGGTTATAAAAATACGGTTCAAGGTGTTCTCGGACGTTTTACAGAAGAAGAAAAGGAACAGGCTTTTTACTTACTAGACAAGCTTGGGATTGCGGAACATGCTTATAAGCGCTGTGATCAATTAAGTGGTGGCCAGCAGCAGCGTGTCGGTATATGCCGTGCGCTAATTCAAGACCCGAAATTAATTCTTTGTGATGAACCAATCGCCTCATTAGATCCGAACTCCTCTACAGTCATTATGGATCATTTACAATCGATCACAAAAGAATTGGGTATTACGTGTATCGTTAACTTGCACCAAGTAGAAGTTGCACAAAGTTATTCGGACCGGATTATTGGTCTTAGAAAAGGTGAGGTTGTTTTTGATGGAAGGAGTGCTTTGCTTCTTGAAGAGCAGATTAATCATATTTATGGTACGAAACAACGGGAATTAATCACGGTTTAAGGAGCAAACAAGTGTGAAGGAAAAAACAATTCGAAAAAGCAGATGGATGACAACTATCGCCTTTATCATCATTATTGGGGTGACCTATTTTTCAGCAGTGATAACGGATTTTAACTTTATTGAAGGTGCCTTAACCTTCCCCGCTGCTATCAGCTGGATAGCTTCCAATCTGTGGATTACTGCTGAAACATGGGAAAGACTGCCAGCAATTCTGACAAAACTGAATGAAACAATTTTCATGTCCATTGCAGCAACGACCTTAGCAGCAGTCATCTCCTTATTTTTAGGATTAATGGGCTCCCAAACGACAAAAGTCAATAATATCTTTAGTGTCATTGCTCGCTTCATCGCTTCATTTTCAAGAAATATACCAGTTGTAGCTTGGTCCCTTATTTTACTTATTTCCTTTGGGCAAAATTCACTCACTGGATTCCTCGCGTTATTCGTTGGCACACTTGGATTTCTAACACGAGCTTTTATCGAAACGATTGATGAGGCCGGGCACAGTGCAGTAGAGGCATTGCAAGCTACAGGGGCAACGTATTCTCATATTGTAAGCAAAGCAGTACTGCCGCAAAGCTTACCACAGATGCTCAGCTGGATTCTTTTTATGATTGAGACGAATATCCGGAGTGCGACACTCGTAGGTATTTTAACAGGGACGGGAATTGGTTACACTTTTGATATGTATTATAAATCACTGAATTATAATGCTGTTGCCCTTGTCACCTTCACCATCGTCATCACTGTCATTATAATTGAACTGATATCCAACCGGATAAGGAAGGTGATTTTATAATGGAAGCATTCAGGGAGAAAATTCCACTCGAACAACTTTACATAAAACGGGCAAAGAACGGCAAAATCAATATTAAATCAGGGAATAAGATTGATCTCGTCACGAAATGGACGATTGCTGTATTGACTCTTCTCACGGTTCTAGCTTTCTTTTTCTTTGATTATACCGGGTTGAGCCTTGAGCGTGCGATACCGGAGACATGGCATAATTTAAAGACGATGTTTCTGGAACCCTCCCTGAGCCATTTTAGCTGGGGAGAGGCAATGTATCAGATTGGGGTAACAGTAGGTTTAGGCGTGTTAGCCACTGTCATTGGAGCAGTTATTGCTTTATTCCTCTCATTTATGGCGGCGGAAAACTTGTCCAAACCTTGGGTATCAAAAACTGTCCGGATGGTCATGGCATTTATCCGTGCTGTTCCGACGGTGTTATGGGTCCTTATTTTTGCAATTGCTGCCGGGTTAGGGAGTGAAGCAGCGGTACTGGGAATGCTATTCCACTCGATTGCCTATCTTGTCAAAGCATTTTCAGAAGCCTTTGAAGAGGTGGATAATGGAATTTTAGAAGCGATGCGTGCAACTGGGTCTAACTGGTGGCATATCGTTACGCACGGTGTGCTACCTTCTACATTTACTTATTTATTATCGTGGACGTTCTTACGTTTTGAAATCAACTTCGGTGTTGCAGTTGCAATGGGAGCCGCAGCTGGAGCGGGAGGAATTGGTTTCGAACTCTTTATGGCATCTGGATTTTATTTCGATTTAAGGGAAGTTGGCTTTATCACTTATGCCATTCTTATTATTGCGATTGTGCTGGAGATGGCTTCGACAAGGTTGAAGAATCGTTATTTTCCAGCTTCGGTGAGAAATTAAAGGAGATTTTAAAATAGGCAAGCACTGCTATAGAGCGGTGCTTTTTTATTTTTGGTGTAACTTTTTCCTTTCTAATTCGTGTTATAGATAGAGGGGGAGTATTTGACGTGGGGATTAACTTAGACAACATTTATCAGATGTATTTTTTTGATCTATATCGCTTCCTTCTTTCCCTTTGTCATAATCATCATACGGCAGAGGATCTCTTGCAAGAAACGTTTTTTCGAGCACATCTAAATATTGAAAACTATGATGCCGATAATATTAAAACATAGCCCATTACAATCATCCTTTCCTTCTATGGTTCCTGGAACCCGAACATAGCGATAAATATAAAAAAACTAAGCAGAATAATCAGCGAAACATGCATAACAAGCAGTGTTTTCCGTGGAAACCCCTTCAGTCCAAAGAAAACACTGATTCCACCTAAGATGCTGATGATAACTGGGATAAAGATACTTATATTATATAAATGGTCGATAAAAGGAATGGATATGTTTAAGGAAAGATACCAGAACATAAAAAATGCAAAAAGAAAACAAATAATCGATACACTAGTAAATAGTTTTTGCATGATTATCCTCCAATTGTTCCACATGGGACAATTTTGTCAGTAATGTCTCCTCTACTATATATATTCAACGAAAAAAGATGCTACCCTTTTTTAAACATCCTTTTTCGTTCCCCTTATTTTTCTTCCTGTATAAATACGGAAAGCACCGTACCAAAGATAGCGATTCCAGCCATCACGAGAAGCGCAAAAGTCGTTCCCCAGTATGTTCCGACTTTAAACGGCGCATCCATAACAGAGGTCGTGACACTAATAATAGTCGAAAGCACGATAATTCCAAACACCATTCCGAATTGCCGTACTGTATTAACGATAGCAGATCCATGAGCCATATCTTTATTATTAAGTACATTCATGCTTAATGTTACAAGTGGCATAAGGTTTAACCCGAATCCGGCCATGAATAAACAGAAGTATAGCATAATCCAATAAGGCGAGCTTTCCATTGTTACCGTATTGAGTAATAGGAGCGAAACAGAGATAAAAGCAAAGCCGATTACAGCAATCCGTTTTGCTCCGTACCGGTCAAATAGATTCCCTGAAATAATGTTAATAATCGACAATATAATCGTTCCCGGTACAAGGATGAACCCGGATACAAATGCATTTGTCCCGAGCACATCCTGCGCGAACATCGGGAGAATCGTCTCTGCAGATAATAACAGCATCAGATTGATGAAGACAAGAATCATAATGAGTCGGAATGTGGAATGACCGAACAATCTCAAGTCAAGAATCGGTAGGGGTAAGCGAAATTGTCGCGTGATAAAGAATATAAGCGCAACTAATCCAATCCCTATCGGTGCAAGCACCAACACATCCCAAAATCCGAGTACACTAATATTGCTTAAACCGAAAATGAAAAATGAAAAACCGATAGCAGATAAAATGATGGACGGAAAATCCAGCTTTGAATCCTGTTTTTCCAGCACATCCTCCATCAGAAATATCGCTAGGATTAACGTGAGAAGTACTATCGGGAGCAGCATCCAGTGTAAGGAACGCCAACTGAAGAAATCAATAATAATTCCCGAAATAGATGGTGCACTTGCAGGCGCTACGTTTACGACTGCACCGAGTAAGCCCATCGCAAATCCTCTTCGTTCATAAGGAAACACAGTAAGCAAAATCGTCTGTACGAGTGGCAGAATAATTCCTGCTCCAATTGCTTGGACAACCCGGGCAAATGTTAATGTATAAAAGTCTGGAGCAAATCCACCAATAATTGTTCCAACAAGTAGGCAGGAAAGAGAAAAGACAACGAGCGATTTTGAAGTAAATCGATTGGATAAATACCCAGTCATTGGAATAAAAATAATTGTCGTAAGCAAAAATGCAGTCGTCAGCCACTGGACTTGGGTAGCGTTCAGATCGAATTCCCGCATGATGGTCGGATAAGCGGTGATGAGCAAGAATTGGCTGAATGTAAATAAAAAGGCTGCTGTTATAATGACAACAACAACCCCCTTTGATTCGATTCTTTTATTATTGCTCAAAAGACATCCCTCCTTTATCTTTCGAAAATCTTAGTTGCTAGAAGTATAAGCTTTCTGACAAGTAAGAGCAAATACCATTCATGAGAAGAAAAATCAAAAACCCTGTCTCTCCGCTAGAAACAGGTTTGCAGGCTTACCTAAGTTCGATTGTTATTCACTTTTTCATAAAAACCAGAAGAGTTTCTCTAGATTGTAAATAAAAAGTACGGCGAGAACGAGAATGACAACCGTTGTGATATATTGTTTGGAGTTCTTTAAATACTTCCATTCCAAAAAGGCTTGAAAATCGATAAGTATAATCATGTACAGAATAAAAAAACCTTTCATAATCGCATTTTCATTCTTTTCCCATACACCCAACCAGATTTTCTTTTTATGAAGGGATTCCGCGATTTCTAAAGCTTTATTGAATAAGTATTTTCCTAGGCCATTTTTGTGAAAAGCCTTTTGTATGTAAATCCGCTCAATTTCAAGGGCATCTTCACCCATTTCCTCTGCCTGGGCATCACCGATATTCACCTTTAAAAATCCGGCAAGCTCCCCATGAAAATAAAGAAAAAGGAATTGGGAAGAGGGATTAGACAGTTCTTTTTCCAATTGTGCCGGGTGATATGCCCGTTCCATATAAGCTTTCATATTTTCCGGTGCATTTTGATCTTTAAATGTCTCATTGAATGTGTTTTAACTAATTACTCGAAGCTCTTGCAGATGCTCTCTGCTGCATGATTGTAAATGGATTGTCATTATAAAATTCTACTCCTATCTTCTTTTATCGTGATTTTTCCCCGAATCATTTGAAAACTAATCATCGCAATCCAGATTGTAAATAGCAATCCGATCGCTTCGTTAAAATCGTGCATATTTTGTTTTGCCTGCATTAAAAAGAACCAAGCGAGAAAGGAACCGATAATTTGTATGGCTCCTACAATACACCCAAATATACCAATCTTTTTAAAAGAATTAAATGAAAATAGACCGATTGAATGAATTATAACCCAACAGCTTAAGCAAAGGTTCGCTAGAATATACATACTGACTGAAAGCCCGCCTTCTAGCATGGCCCAATCATATAGCAAGACAGCAAAAGAATGAGCTACCGTATCTTCCGTGGTACGGTACAAGTTAAACGCATATTCAACGGTCACTGCTTGGAGCATTAGGGATAAGCCATATAAAGTAAATCCAGAACAACCTGCAACTAATGCGATGGTATTTTTTAATCGAAAAATCTTCAATTTTTTAAAATGGATGTACAGACCAATTGGCAGTAGGACGGATAGTAACATAACGAAGGCTTTACTCCCGTGGTCAAAACCTAAAAGTCCAGGGAAATTACTGTAAAATTCGATACCTGTCTGTGCCATCTTAGCCTCATCATTGATGACCACCGGGTTTAATTGATTAAATAAAATATGGATAACCATCCAAATGATTAGAATGGAAACATGCATTATTCCGGCCCAGCCAATTGCCTTCAAGATTCTTCACTCCCAATATTTAAAAATTCCGTCTCTTTATAAAGCACCCTTGTATCACAATAGCAGAACAAGGGTTAAAGTATGTACGATGCCCTAAAGTAAGAAGCTTTCTCTCTCATCTTATTCCTTTTCTATCTTGTACTGAAGTGGTTAATGATTAAAATATAAAATGGATAGAAAATTAAAGTTCCTGCTAAAACCCATAAGATAGTTTGGTTAGTTGGTATCGGAGCGGCAATGGCAGGAAATGCTTGGGTAAAGATAAAAACAAATAAAGCAAAATACGGTATCCAAAGGAGTGCTGCCCAGGACTTCATCTTGTCCTGTCCGAACCATTTTTTAGTTGGAAATAATAAGGTCAGTCCGGCACCTAGGACAATAACTAGAAATGTAATGGTCGCCATGATGTTCACTAATCTCGTCTGTTCCCCAGTTAAATTGCTAATATTTGTCACATTCAACATAAATTCAACTGGAACAAATAGAATTAGAGCGTATAAGATACTAATAATATTTAACCTCACAAACTTCAATCTATCAACATCCCTTCCCGTTATTCCTCTCCCTACCCTTTAGAGTAACATATAACTTGGGGATTTGATTGTTTCAGTTGATGGTAGTCAATATATCTTAGATATGATTGAAAACATTGATTTTCCATTAGAAATACAAATTAAATATAACTTTAAAGACAATGACTCCAATATTCGACAGGTTCGTAAATTAAAAGACGATTTTCAAATGATTCGTATTTGCGGTGTCGTTTTACTATCCCTTACTCCTATTCAGAAAAGGAGTATTTAAGCATTATTCTGGTGAAATACAAGTAAACCTCTCATAGTTTAGTTCTTATATTCCTTTGAAACAACTAAAGGAAATGGAACCCCCTCAACTGTCTTAAAAACACATTTGAGATAATTATAATATACTTAAAAACCTGAATACAGGTATAATTCAGGATTGTTTTCTTAGGGTAAAGAATTGTAAAGATTACATTAACCCGCCTTTTTTTGAAGAAAAAAATGATAATATAAAAACTGTATGAAAGATATCAATCTTTCGTTAGATGTTTTTTAGTAAAATTACAGTCGACAATTTACTTTGAAAGGTGGTATGAGTTTTATAAAAATCTATTAAATAATATAGTTTTTAAATGTAATTATTTATCTAAAACTAGGAGGAAAAATAATGAATAGAAAGTCAATGAAAGGAATACTATTATCACTTTTCATAATTAGTATTTCAATGATATTAGTAGCATGTGGTTCATCATCAGATGAAACTACTCAAGCGAGCGACTCAGAAAATGACTCTGAAACTCAGCAGGAAAATGGAGAAGTTACAGAAATTACTTTTTGGTATGCTTTTGGTGATGCAGTTGGTGAAAGTAACGAATCTTTGACTGAAGAATTTAACGAAACAGTAGGCGCCGATGAAGGTATTCATGTAAATGCGGAGTTCCAGGGCGACTATAATGATATTTATTCGAAATTACAAAGTGGATTTGTGGCCGGTGAAGTACCGAACATTTCAGTTATTAACTCACTTGGGGTACTCCAATTTGCTAAAAATGACATGTTAGAACCGATTGGTGATTTTATTAGCAATGAATCTTTGGATGATTTCTATCCAGGATTATTATTAAATAGTTATTATGACGATGTTCAATATGGATTACCTTATTTAAGAAGTACTCCTCTAATGTATTACAACAAAACATTATTTGAAGAACTCGGAATTGATGAAAACTTAGAGACATTTGATGATGTTAAGGCAGCATCTGAAATTTTAAATGAAAATGGCTATACAGGTATGGGCTTCATACCAGACCAGTGGCATTTTGATGCTTTGATGCGCCAAAGTGGTGGTGGAATAATGAATGAAGATATGACCGAAGCAATATTTGCATCTGAATCTACAGTAGAACTATTCGAATTCCTTCGTGAAAATATGGAAGAAGAAAACTTTGATTTCTATCAAAGTGGTGATGATCAAACAACTGCTATTGCAAACCAGGGATTAGGTATTTGGCTCGCTTCAACTGGTAGTTTAGCTAATACTTTAACAATAGCAGAAGACGCTGGTTTTGAAATCGGCACAGCTTTTATTCCAACTAAAGATGATATCCGTAATGTTCCTACAGGAGGAGCAAACATTGTAATGGTAGCTGGACAATCTGAAGAAGAAAAAGAAGCTTCAGCTGTATTTATGAATTGGTTAACAGCACCTGACCAAGCTGCAAAATCACATGTTAACACAGGATATTTACCTACACGTCAAAGTTTAGGAGAACATCCAGATGTTGTTGCGATTAATGAAGAAAATCCACAATATCAAACTGCTTTAGACCAATTAGACCATGCTGGTATTGAACCTAATGCACCAGGATATGCTGAAGTTGTTGCCCTTGTCTCTAATATGATTACTGAACTACTTACAACAGATGTTGAAATTATGCCGACATTGGAATCATACGAAGATGAAGCCAATGCAGTTTTAGAAGAAAATCGTTAATAAATTCTTTTGAATTTGATTCCTTAATAGTCTTGTAGTTGTTAAGACTACAATACTATTACCCATTATCTTAAAAAATTAAACATTATCTAACATTATTATTGAAAAGATGTGATGAAAAATGGAAATATTAAAAAACAATCATACGATTTATGTTTGTGCACATAGAGGATATATGTCAAAGTTCCCGGAAAATTCTTTGCTAGCATTTCAAAAGGCACTAGATTTAAATGTGGATGCTATAGAAATGGATCTTCATTACACAAAAGATCAAAAAATTGTAATTTTCCATGATGAATCAATTGATCGAATGACAAATGGTAGTGGGAGAGTAGAAGATTTAACTCTTGAAGAGTTACGGGAATATAAATTATTAAACCCTGATAATACGGAATCAAATGAAACGATACCTACTTTTGAAGAATACCTCAATTTGACTAAGAACTACGACAGCTTATACCATTTCGTTGAAATAAAAGAACAAAAAGATAGTGTAGATTTACTAGAGGAAGTTTATCTCATGTTAAAAGAGAGGAGTCTACTTAGTCGAACACTACTAACTAGTTTTGACTATCCTGTTATCGTTGCAGCGCATAATAAGAAAATGTTTACCCAGGGCTTTTTGTTTTCTAAGATGAAGAACAAACCGGAGAATGAAGATAATTACTATGATTTGTTAAATTGTGTAGGTTTATTTAAAAACGATGTTACTGAAGAAGAGGTATCTTTTGCTAAAAATCAAGACTTACAAATGACATTAGTACCGATTGATACTACAGAAGATATAAATATTGCAGTAGACCTAGGCGTCAATATATTTGCTTCTGACGAGTTAGAAAACACAATTGAATATAGAAATAAAAGATAGGAACATTATCCTAAACAAGATATTTACACATGTCACACAGATCGTAAAGCACCGGAGATGTTCTGTACTCAACATTCTCACCGGTATGTTCACGGATTTACGGGAAGGAATCAAGTTGCGAGAAAAGAAATACACAGCTTATCTTACCAGATCAATACGAACTTAATAATAACAGTTCACAAACGAAATTATTGAAATCGTGAAAAGTATTCCACAAGAGCTAAGAAATGATGAATAGCAAAGGTCTTGAAATCATCACAGTCGCTACGTTTTATTCTGAAGCTAAAGATTTCCAAAAAGAAAGTTTGAGTAATTCTGAGGTGTCAGGAGTATTTTGAAGATAATCAAAGTATATAGATGGAGGATATAAGGATATTATGGGATCAATAGAATTGAAAAATATCACAAAGTCTTATGACAATAAAAAGAATGTAATAGAAGATTTAAACTTAAAAATTCCAGATGGTAGTTTTACCGTATTGATTGGACCAAGTGGGTGCGGGAAAACAACTACTCTGAGACTAATTGTTGGCCTTGAAGAACCTACTAGTGGAGAAGTATATATTGATGATAAATCGATGGAAAAAGTAGAACCTGGTGATAGAGATATAGCAATGGTTTTTCAGAACTATGCACTTTACCCAACAATGAACGTAAGAGAAAATATAGAGTTTGGATTAATTAATAACAAAGTCAAAAAAGAAGAACGTGACAAACTTGTTACAGAAATTGCAGAAATAGTTGGCTTAGAAGATTTTCTTCAAAAAAAGCCTGGTGAATTATCAGGTGGTCAGCGCCAAAGAGTTGCCTTAGCTAGAGCCATGGTCAAAAAGCCAAAGGTGTTTATTATGGATGAACCACTATCAAACCTAGATGCAAAACTAAGAGCACAGATGCGCATTGAATTAAGTGAATTGCATCAAAAAATGAATACGACATTTGTATATGTTACTCACGACCAAACGGAAGCAATGTCAATGGCAACTAATATTATTTTAATGAATGATGGAGCAATTCAACAACATGATACTCCTGAAAAGTTATATGAAGATCCGGCTAACTTATTTACTGCAGAATTTATTGGATCACCATCTATGAATACGTATGAAATAAATGAAATACCTGACTATAATCCCCCCATTCCTGAAGCCAAATATGTAGGATTTAGACCATCTGCAGCAGAAGTTATTCTAAATAGTACATCTGAAAAAATGAACAAAAATGATTTGATCATAAAGGTGAAGATTATCACTCGTGAATATTTAGGTTCAGAAATTATATATAATTGTGAAAGCGGCTTTGGAAAAGTATATTTTAAAACATTTCAAAAGGAAGATATGTCGGACGAAAATGAAATAACACTGTACCTTCCTGAACAAAAATTATTTTACTTTGATGAGGAAGGGAAGAGGGTGCATATTTAAAATGAAAAGAAAACTATTTCCCTACTTTTTGGTTTTACCAACGATGATTGTAATCATTCTTTTTAATGTATACCCAATTTTAAGGATGTTATATCAAAGTTTCCATCAATGGAACATGATAAATGATATGCAATTTATTGGATTCGATAATTTTATAAAACTAGCTTCAGATAAAGTGTTTTTACAATCACTAGGTAACACATTCTATTTTGTATTTTGGAATGTTCTTTTATGTACAGGTTTGGGTTTATTGTTAGCAGTATTTTTGCAAAAGAATACTAGATTCAACAGATTTTTACAATCAATCTCCTTTTTCCCTTATGTCGTCTCTCTGGCATCTGTATCCCTACTATGGTCCTGGATTATGAACAAAGACTATGGATTACTGAATTATGTCATTTCATTTTTCGGTATTACATCACAAGACTGGCTTGGGAGTCCGGGTTTGGCAATGAATTCTATCATACTTATATCAGTTTGGAAATCGGTAGGGTTCAATGTTTTAATTTTCATATCTGCTTTACAAAGAATTCCAAAATATATATATGAGGCTGCGATATTAGATAATTCCGGCTCATTTCAATTTTTCAGGAAAATTACACTGCCAATGATATCACCAACTTTATTTTTCATAACAATTATAAACATAATCAATTCCTTTAAGATATTTGAAACTGTACAGATATTGACACGAGGCGGCCCTTTAAACTCAACAAGAACAATTGTTTATGAAATTTATGAAGAGGGGACTTTATTCTTCAATGTTGGCTATGCATCTGCAATGGGAGTAGTATTATTAGTAATTTTGGCTATTTTGACAATAATATACTTTAAAACACAATCTAAACGTGTCCAATATCAATAGCATAAGAATAGGAAGGTAAATAATGAAAATAGTAAAAAAAAGTTCCCATTTAATTTTAAGCTTATTTATATTTATAGTGTTCTTTTTTCCTTTTCTTTGGATGTTTTCTTCGTCACTAAAAACGTTGGGGGAAACATTGCAATTTCCTCCAACATTATTTCCTGAGGACTGGCAATGGTTAAACTATGTAGATGCAATACAATCTATGCCATTTTGGAACTTTTTAACAAACTCACTTATTGTAACTCTCACCACTATCATACTTCAATTTATAACTACGATAACAGCAGCATATGCTTTTGCCCGTTATAGATTTGTGGGAGAAAAGGTTATGTTCGGATTAGTTATGGTTAGTATGATGGTTCCGGGACAGTTAACATTCCTAACAATTTTTGTTATGTTCGCTGAATGGGAGATTATTAATACGTTGCCAACTTTAATTTTGCCATTTGCGATAAGTGCATTTGGTATTTTTATGTTACGTCAAACATTTCGTAGTATTCCTAATGAGATTATTGAAGCAGCCAAACTAGATAATGCGACTGAATTCACAGTTATAAGAAAAGTCATGTTGCCTATGGCAATACCTACCCTTGTTACATTGGGGTTATTAACATTTATTGGAACTTGGAATGAATACTTTTGGCCATTAGTATTGACTACGAATAACGACGCCCGCACCTTACCTGTAGGTATTGTAGCGATGATTAATGCGGAAGATGGAACAAATTATCATACGATGATGGCGAGTAATGTACTGCTTGTTATTCCGATTCTTATTATCTATTTGTTTGCTCAAAGACATATAATTAAAGCATTTACTTATTCAGGTGGACGATAAAATTTTGAAAGTATTCACAGGCGTAAATGTCGATTCAAATATTAAATGAAAGGAAGTAATACAGTGATTACAGCACATGCGGGAAGCGACGGATACAAACCAAACAGTTATGAATTTATTCAGTCAATGTTAGATTCTAATGTTGATGCACTTGAGATTGATTGTCAAATGTCATCTAAATCAGAGGTTTATCTTAGTCATGATCCCTTAGATGATTATTCCGAAGCATTATCACTTATAGATGTTTATCAATTATTAATAGATAGTAATTATACCAAAATAATCTTAAATGTAGACTGCAAACAAGATTCTATCCCTTTGTATGCTATAAATAAAGCGAAGGAATTTGGCGTTTTCGATCAGATTGTTATATCTGGGAAAATCAACATATCTGATATTAATCCTGCTGATAGAAATCAGTTATTCTTTAACTTGGAAAATCTAATAGATATTAGTAAGTTGAGTTCTATGGATATTTCAGAATTACGTGATCTTCTACAGGATCTTTATTCTAAAGGGATTCGTAAAATACAATTACCATATACTGCAGTATTTGATGAATTGCTCCACTTGCTTAATGAAATGAAATTAAAATTGTGTGTTTGGACTGTTGATGATTCATTGCTAATCAAAGATTTATTGAATCGTGGGTGTTACAATATCACAACAAATATAGCTTTGGATTACCTCCATTCAAACGAAGACTAATTCGTTGTAACGATAATACTTGGTATCTTGTATTAAAAAATTCCAATGCGGATGGAGATCCTTTCGCTATCCGCTATCAATATCCACTACCACGAACACAAATAAGGTCAAGGGTGGTGGGAGTGTTGCTGTATATAGGATAAACACACGGGAACTGTCTTAGCAACGGTGGATCAAAAAGATAGCAGAGATTGATTTATCAATCGTTAGGCATCGACAATAATCGTAGGACTGGGAACGATTATTATTTTATCGATAAAAAGCTTACCTCTAACCAAGTGCTGATTAGGAGGTAAGCTTTTATACTTTTTATAACTACTTAAACCTGTTGTTTGAGTATAATAGAACGAGATAAATCTTTTGCTGTTCCAAGTTGTTGAGGTGCTAAAGAAAAACCGGTGATGTTACCCCCAATTATTTGGGCTTGCTGTTTCATATCTTCGGTGGATAGATTAATTGTGTTAATATTAATTTCTGAATCATTAATATCAAAAACCCTAACTGCTTGCTGGTCTAGGACAGCAGCGAGCTGTACAAACGTCCATTGATCCTTTTCTATAATAGAATTAGAGTGGTTATGCCCATTAATATATATTCCTGTTCCTGTTTTCTTTTGTAAAACTTCCTGAATTGGAATTTCAGCATCAATGGATAGATAGGGTCTTTCTGAGTTTTTGGTCGTTTGGTGAACTGGATGATGACCAAATATAAGAAGGGGAAGTAAACCAGAATCTTTCACCACATTTTCTAACCAAGTTAATTGATTGGTTTCAAGGGTTCCTCCCCAATTCTCCAAATCCTGATCCCTAGTTGTATCAAGAAAAGCCAGTGTGGCATGATTAGTGGAAATAGCTTGATAACGTGTTTGTCCAGTAATCGTTAAGACATCCTCTTTTCTATTCCCATACACATCATGATTTCCCAAGACATGAATAAAATGTTTATCATATTTACGAATGAAATGGTATACATCTTCTAGTTCCCTATTTGTTCCATAATTTGTTAAATCCCCTATTGAAACATAGTAATCTGCTTCGATTTGAAAGAGCCTTTGGAAGAATTGCTCGTAAAATTGATTACGTATTTGCTCCATTTGTTTATCTTGAAAAGGCAACTCCGGGTAATGTAGATCTCCAAACACTGCAATTCTCAAAATATTTCCTCCTATCGATTAAACAAACTCGCATAATAAAGAGGATGCCCTCTTTCCTTGTTAGACGAATTATCGAGTCCTTCGTAGAGACGATTCCAGCGGATTTAATATGCTTTGCAATAAAATGCACCGATTCTCTATCGTGAGAAAAGCCTCTAATAAGGTCGGCATGGACAAATAACGGTTTTGGACACTCTTTTAGTGCCGGGACATTCTCTGAAAAAAGTTTAGTTTCCTATCCATTAAAATAATTCCACTTACCTTTGTATCGTGTGCGATTTCTAAATTATTAGGTGTACATGCCCGCGAGTATTTGGTTCTTTCTTAAGGTCGGTTAAATAGTTGTCATTACTTATCAACCCCCTTTTCAACTATAACGTATGTAAAGTATAACATTCATTTATTAAACTCAAGTTAATTTACAATAATCTAACATTAGATTTATACTCACTTCATACTCCTGCTCTATAATGAAATTTATAAGGAAGATTAGGTAAGCAAAAATTCGGAGTGGAGAAAAGTTGAAAGAATCCTTTCATAGACATTATGAAAATCCCAACCAACATGGTTTGGTTTACTTTATAGTGCCTATAAAGGGTTTTTTGTATGGCTTGCAATCGGGGATGAAAGTTCTCGAACGAAGAGCCTGAATAAAAAGGTATTCTACCTAACCAATACGACGATTAAAACAAGGGAGATATTACAGTTGGGAATGCACCACATGTTATATTATTCTGTTGGTCTTCTCTTTCGCGCAACGGTCTATCATTAAAGCATTCGTATACAATGGAGTGAAGTAGATTATGAAAGGTCTAATTACATTATTATTACCTGCATACAATGAAAGCGAAAATATAGATTATCTCTATGATGAATTAATGAAGATAACCAAACAATTGCCTTATCTTGTGGAGTTTCTTTTTATTGACGATGGAAGCAAAGACAATACGCTTGAAAAAGTTAAGAATCTAGCTCGTTTTTCTAATCACGTTAAATATATTTCTTTTTCCCGTAACTTCGGTAAAGAGGCTGCCATATATGCCGGATTACAGCATGCGAAAGGGGAGGCTGTAATCCTTATGGATACGGATTTGCAGCATCCACCTTCTCTCATCCCAGAGTTAGTTCGGGGCTATGAGGCGGGATATCACCAAGTCATTACTAAAAGAGACCGAAGAGGGGAAACAAGATTCCATAAATTTATGACGAGCACTTTTTATCGCTTAATGAATAAAGTGAGCGATGTGAATTTAAATGATGGGGAAGGGGACTTTCGCTTACTTAGTAGAAAAGCAGTGGATGCGTTGTTGCAATTAAGTGAAGGAAACCGATTTTCCAAAGGACTTTACTCATGGATTGGTTTATCACAAAAAACAATTACCTATCAAAATGTACAAAGAGAAAGCGGCAAAAGCAAATGGTCTTTCTCTTCCCTAATTACCTATGCTCTTGACGGGATTCTGTCTTTCAATACCAAACCATTACGTCTTTGTTTTTACTTAGGTACGGTAAGTTTATTTTTATCTTTTATTTATGTGTTGTATATGTTTATCTCTATTATAATAAATGGAATCAATGTACCCGGCTATTTCACGATTATATCTTCTGTTCTATTTCTTGGTGGTGTGCAATTGCTTTCAATTGGTATTATCGGTGAGTACATTGGACGGATTTATAATGAAACAAAGAAGCGTCCGCATTATATTGTGAATGAAAGTAATGCAACAGAACTCAAAACGGAGGTCACCGCGTATCCTTACCCAAGTAAAATATACCCACAGGGAACAACCAGAACTGAGAAAAAAGAGAAGGTTGGGTTTTAGTGATTAGAATTTTGGAAAAGCTGCACACGCAAAAGGAATTTCTCCGTTTTGCGTTAGTGGGAATCTGCAATACCATAAATTATTATATTCTATATCTATTTTTTCTTGAGTTAGCTAATATTCATTATTTTATAAGTCATTGGGTCGCGACACTCATTAGTATGGTTATTTCCTACTTTTTGAACGTTTACTTCACTTATAAAACCAAGCCATCTTGGAAATCTTTCTTTATGTTCCCGTTGACACAGGTGGTCAATATGATTGTTCAGGCCATTTTCTTGGCTGTATTTGTAGAATTTATTGGGATTTCCAGTGTTATCGCTCCATTCATTGCAATTATTCTCACAGTGCCGATTACTTTTGTTATAACAAGGAGAGTTTTAAACTAAATGGGTGATTACAAAAAGAATCAACTTTCAACCAAGAAAATTTGGCTTCTAGTAATCGTTGGATCTCTCATCATTGCAATCTTAAGTCATCTCTATTTTATCTATCAAAAGAGTGACGGCATCCTCATGGCTGGCTTTAATGATGGCTTAAGTCAGATGATTCCATTTAAGAAGTTTATTTATGATGCATATACGAGTGGGAATTTCTTTTATTCCGACTCCTTTGGCCTTGGTGGGGGCATCTACTCCCAACTAGGCTATTATTATTCTACCAATTTATTCTTTCTATTCTATGTTGTAATCATATTTCTTTTAGAAATACTAGGGGTAATCGAACATCCTGATATTACCTTTTGGGCAAACGCTATTTTACCAATGAGCATTTTTAAAATAACTATTGCTTTAATTGTTACTATATACTACTTCAGACAAATAAAATTTGGATTTTTAGCCTCTTTTTTAGGTGCAGTTGTGTACGCGGTAAATGTACTCTATTTTCGCCATACCATGTATTGGGATTTTTTCAGTGATGCTTTTGTTTGGTTTATTCTTCTGTTAATCGGAATAGAAAAAATCATTCAGAAAAAGTCGGGAAAGCTATTTGTAATTGCGGTTGTTTGTAATTTGATTACCAATTTTTATTTTTCTTACATAAATTTTATTTTGGCATTGTTTTATATCTTACTGCGTTTTCCTATCCGATTTTTTAATGATGAAGAGAAAGTGTCAAAGCAGCTTATTCGCTATATATCCTTAGGTATTATTGGATTTTTGATTAGTTCCTTTGCTTTTATCCCAGCTGTTATGGGGTATTTGGATAATTATCGACCGGAATTTTCCGACTCAATCCCATTGTTTACACTAACGGATAATATCCTGTTTAATAGTCGGGTAATGTTTCTGCCTATTTTTATTATCATTCTTGTTTGTATTCGGAAATTTTATAAGCATCCCATCTTCCGATTCTTTGCAATCACTTCCATAATTGGAACAATACTACACTTCATTCCTGCTGTAGGCAGTATGTTTAACGGATTTTCTGCACCACAAAACCGCTGGGAACATATCGTAGGACTTGCATATGGAGGGATAACTGCGTTCACATTCCACTATATAAAACAAATAAAGTTACGACATATTAGTATTGGAGTCGGCCTCTATCTATTCGTGTCAATCGGAATCGTTTGGTGGGATGATTTTGAATTTGATCGTCCGATCCGATTTGTTATTCCAATTCTATCTTTTATGATGGTAATCATTTTATTGGGGATGAAAAGGTTTTCGTCTACTAAACAAAAAAGGATATTTTTTGTTAGTGTAACGCTATTCATGATGCTTATCGCTAATACATTCCAATCCGCTAGACTGATGATTCCGCCAAAGGATAAAGTATTGGCAAGTGAGGCTGTCATGCAATCCGGACATTATAATTCTAAAGAGCAGCGTAATATACTTGAGAATTTGGAACAGAGGACAGATATAGAGAACTTTCGCATTGATTGGATGGTTCCAACAAGAAATAACACTCCTATTGTGCAAGATTATGATGGATTTAGTATTTACTCTAGTATTTTGAATCAGAACCTATTATTTTTTTACTATGATCGATTACAGATTAGTATGGAAGAAGAAAGTGTTAGCAGATATGATGGGATGGGAGATCGAACGAATTTATTAAGTATATTAAATGGACAGTTTTATATGCGGGATAAAGCGATTGAAAAAGTTCCTTATGGATTTAATAAGATTCTAGAAAGTGAAAACTACCATGTTTATGAAAATGAATGGTTACTTCCTAATTTTCGAAAAACTAATACTTTATTTTCAGAGGAGGAATTTATAAATCAGCCGATTCTGACAAAAGAACATGCCATGCTTAAAGGGGCAATTGTTGACAAGCAAAAATCAACTGATAAATTACCAGATTCAAAAGAAATTACGGATTATAATATCAAGTTAATCAATGCAAATTATGATGATAAAGCATTAGAAGTAAAAGAAGAAAACGGTGGTGTTGAAATCACGCTGACCGATTCAGTAGAAGCTGGAGATCTTTATCTTTCATTCTATTTGGAAGGGATTAAGAATAACGATAAATACGTGTTAAAAGTAAATGAGTTTCAAACCATTAGGAAAGAAGCGGATTCGATTTACAGAACTGGCTACAACGACTTGACGCTACGTGTAACCGCAAGTGACAAAATTCAAATCAAGCTGCCAAAAGGAACATACCAGCTCGAAGACTTCCATATTTTTCATGAGGACTATCAGTATTTAAAAAATGCCTATATCGAATACGCTGATGAGCGCCTATCCATCAAATGGAACAATGGTCGGGTAGAAGGCGATGTCGTGAGCGAGGAAAAAGATGAATTAATTGTCACACCTATTCCATACGAAAAAGGCTGGCATTTACAAATAAATGGGAAGTATGTTCCAATGGAAAAGGTAAACTATGCTTTTATTGGAATTCCTTTAGAAGAGGGAATGAATGATATAAAAATGGTTTACCTGCCACCGTACTTTGGAATTAGTTGTTTATTATCTATAATTGGTGTTTCTTTGTTTTGGTATCTAGTGAGAAAGCGGAAGCGTAGAGTAAGTGATTCTAATAAAGAAACTTGATATTTACTTAATTTCTAGCTAACAAAAACAAAATATAAAAGGAAATAAAATTTAATTGAATAAGACGAGCAGTTGGAGAAGATACTTGCAGCAATTGAGAAGACTAGAAAAGGAGATAACATTTGAATTTTACCGAATAGATTATGTATATAAAGCTATAAAGAGTAGAAGAGGCACAACAAATATTTTAATTCACTTGTTGTGCTATTTTATTACTTATTGATATAAAACGCTTGCCTAATATCTATGTTTCTTGACTTTTAGATAGCGTTATGTACTCCCTAAAGTTAATCCTCTGATTTTGCTTTCAGTATATCTTTTAAAGTCGAATGGATATTTTGCAAACTTATCAAAATAAACCCGAGCATAACAAATGTGACGATTTCTCCAGTAAATATTGATAGTGCTGCTAATATCACAGCATATATAGCGTATAAAAAGTTATTCATGTGTAATCACCTTTCTATGCAACAATTTCATTTAATCGGTTATGCATTCCATTAAAAAGTCTTAAACCAATTTAAACATAAGAATATCATCCGCATATTCCATTTCATTTCATTTAATTTCTTTTATTTTCCTTCCTTCTTCGACAAATCCCATCTTCTAGTTTTCCTGTTCTGACAGTGATTTTTAGATTGTTATTCGTTACAGCCATAGACTGTTCTCCTTTTATCTATATCATCTTAATCTACAAGACTAGCTATTAATTCCGTATAAGTTGCTGCCCATTCAGAAAAGGCTAAAGAATCATCCCAAGTAGCCGTTTTCGTTGCCTTTCCATTGCCCCAATCCAAAACTCTCTGATGCAGCATATGAACTATTAAACGACTCTTTATGAAACCTTTATCTGTCCATCCTTCAAAATATTTGTTTAGCATGTGCCTGGCAATCTCCAATTCATCATGATTGAGGTAATAGGTCACCATTTTAATTAAATCCAAAACGGGGTCTGCAAAATAAGAATTCGTAAAATCAAAGACGCCACTAATGCCCCAGCCGTTTTTCTCTTTATTTACAAGGAAGTTTCCTGGCTTAAAATCTCCCATTACAAAAGTTGGTGAATCCAGTCGATGAAAGGATTCTCTAGATTCATTTAGCAATGTTCGAGCCCACTCCATATCTTCAGGAGTGATTGTTGAATACTTATTCGCATCTTCCAGCCAAAACATTATCCGCTCGAAAAGCCAGTCGGTATAGCTAGGCTTGAAAGGAATGCTTTCCATTGTATCTGTGTTAAGTTCACCGAAGTCAGCTACTTTCCATTTGTGTAAAGCAGACAACGTACTTACAATTGATTCAGCAATTTGTAATTTATTTTCATTCGTGAGTGTATTTTTCAGCAGTTCAGAATCGATATGCTCTCCCGTTAGGCATGGCATAAGGGCGTAACTCCAACCAAAAATCTCCTCCGATTCATCAATGATATAAGGGATTGGAACCGGCGTATCTGTCCTTTTCTCGATATTTTCAATAAAGAACTTTTCCTCTTTCAACTGCCCAGGATAAAGAGGATTTCCTTTCAAAATAAAATCCCCATTTGTAGAGGAAACGAGCATCGTTTGTCCCATTGCGCCTTGTTCTGTTTTTCTGGATGAAAGGAGAGTGCCTAAACTAAATTTATTAAGCATTGCTTGAAGCTGGGTAGGATGTATAGTACCAAGCTTTTGTGATGCAAAGATTATTTTAGCAGTCATGTTCATTCACCTATTATTTATTTCATTTAAATTTCTAAAGATGAAAGTTGTAATTGTGGATTCGTTACCAATTGTTGATAAACTTTATCCTTCCAGGTGTACCCCGTATTATCGAGTGCTTTGAATCGATTTATGTATTTATCTTTTGGAATGTGGCGCAACGACTTATTTAAACGCTCGTATTGTTTATCTATGAATTGACTTACTGATTCATCCCTGTTTAATAGTGTTCCATCCAAGTCAAAAATTACTGCTTTAATCACGTTTATCTCTTCCCCGCATAAATTAATTAAATGTCCAGTTTCCTATTATCTGGATTAATATAATTACTATCGCAATAACCGGTCCAACAATTAGAATGCCAATCACAAACGACTTCAGCATGCCCCAAAGGATTGAAATGGGCTTACCATTCCTATCTAAATCATCAATCTTGCTATTTATTTCTTGGATTGATTTATTGATGGTTTTTAATTCTTCTAGTATCTGAATGAATTTCATAATTACCAAAGTCGGCTTTTCCATCACCATATGTAGTTGGGAACGAACCAACTCAACTACATATGGTGATGGTGAAGCATTAAATACGTATTATGAAATTCATTAATCTGTTGCTCTGTATTCTTTTCTATTATAAGCTAGCTCCTTAGAACTGAATTTACAAATTCTGTTTTGACCTTCTCCTTAGACTGAGTAAAAGAACCGGCAGCTATTTTCCGTCCTTAATCTTTTTTCTTTCTGTACTTTACTCCCATCACGGCTATGAAGATGATAATTAATACAGCTATAATAGAAGAATCCACCGAACCACCTCCGTTTATTGTTCCTTATTCTCCAATGCACGGACTCTATTTTCCAATTCCGCAATCCTTTCCCGTAACTCATCTGTCGGCTTTTTCATACGTTGAGTCCATCCTCCTATGATGCCAAGTACAGCGATAATCACGATAATACCCCCTACTGCAAACATGAGGATGATTTCTATTTCACAGGCTCCTTTCGCTTGTATCTAATCGATTTCATATGTTTGATAATTTCAGTCTACCCGAAATACCGGAACAACGAAATACCTTCTGAATGAAAAAGCGAGGAAATGAATAGACTCCCTTAAGTTTTTCAAGTTGTTATCCTTCATCAGTTCACATTCACCCCCTATATCGGGTATAATTAGAAATAGAATGTAGAGGAGAATCTGTATCATGAGCTATCAAGCTTTATATCGCGTTTGGCGGCCTCAGGTCTTTGAGGACGTCGTTGGACAAACACATATCACACGTACCCTGAAGAATGCTATCCGTGAGCAGAAGTTTTCCCATGCGTATTTATTCACCGGACCTCGTGGAACAGGAAAAACGAGTGCAGCGAAGATTTTTGCAAAAACCATCAACTGTGAACATAATTCGGATGGAGAGCCATGCAATGAATGTAATGCATGTCTAGGGATTCAGGATGGATCGATCTCTGATATTATCGAGATTGATGCAGCATCGAACACGAGTGTCGATGATATCCGGGAAATCCGTGATAAAGTAAAATATGCACCGAGTGCCGTTTCCTATAAGGTTTATATTATTGATGAGGTCCATATGATCTCTGTGAATGCATTTAATGCGCTCTTAAAAACCTTGGAAGAGCCGCCGCAGCATGTCGTGTTTATTTTGGCGACGACCGAACCACATAAAATTCCACTGACGATTATTTCCCGATGTCAACGTTTCGATTTTAAACCAATATCCAATGAAGCTATTGTCGACCGGATGAAAACAATTGTTCAAACGGATGAACAGGACGTGACCGAGGAAGCACTGGATGCGATTGCTCGGACGGCAGAAGGTGGAATGCGTGATGCGTTAAGTATTCTTGACCAAGCTATTTCCTATAGCAGTGAAGAGGTCACCTTAGAAGATGTGCTCGCTGTAACAGGTGGGGTTTCCCAAGGGATTTTAACGGAAATTACAAATGTAATGGTTGAAAAAGATGTGCAGCATGCAATCAAGCTGCTTGATACGATCATCCAGGAAGGGAAAGACCCTGGACGCTTTGTATATGACCTCATCTACTTCATGCGCGACCTGTTGCTTTACAAGAGTAATCCAGACTTGGAAGGTATGCTTGAACGGGCCAGGGTTGATGAGGCATTCCAGAAATTAGCTGAGCTGACACCGATTGACTGGATTCAAGAAGCAATCACCCGTCTGAACACATGCCAGCAGGAAATCAAATGGAGCAACAGTCCGAAAGTATATATTGAAATTGCGATTTTAACGATTACGAATGGCTCTGGGGCCGCAGGGAACCAAGCTGCAGTGGCAAGTGATGAAGTGCTTCGGTTGACGGAGAAGCTTGCACAGCTTGAGAAGCAACTTGCCCGCATGAAGGAGCAGCCGCCGGTCGCTGCAAGCGAGCCAGCACCACAGCGGGAGCAAAGACGCACCCCATCCCGTGGCTCAAAGAGCAGCTTTAAAGTTCCAACCGAGCAGATTTATGCTGTTTTAAGGGCAGCGGAGAAGCAGGAGTTACGCCAAGTACAAGGAAACTGGGCGAACTTTTTAGAAAGGCTTAAAGGCACGAATGCCCCGGCCCATGCAACGATTCAGGACAGTAAGCCGGTGGCAGCTTCACCGGATGCACTAGTTGTTGCATTTAAATATGAGATTCACTGTAACCTCTTCCTCGATAACCGGGAATTGGTTGAATCCGTCCTCGCTAGTGTTGCTGGGAGACAGCTTCAAATTATTCCAATCCCTGAGGCAAATTGGCTCGAGGTCAGGCAGGCATTCCTCAATTCCCACCATGAAAAGGATGCGCATGAGGAGAATGAAGAAAAACAAAGTGATCCGCTCGTTGAAGAAGCGAGAAAACTTGTCGGTGATGATTTATTGGAAATAGAAGAGTAAGACTCTTTTTTTAAAAATATGAGAAATGATAATAAGGAGGTATTTCCATGAGAGGAAATATGAATAATATGATGAAGCAAATGCAGAAAATGCAAAAGAAAATGATGAAAGCACAAGAAGAATTACACGAGATGACGTTTGAAGCTTCTGCCGGTGGTGGTATGGTAACTGTAACGGCAAACGGTAAGAAAGAAGTTGCAGATGTAGAAATTAAAGAAGAAGTAGTCGATCCAGATGATATCGAGATGCTGCAAGATTTAATCATCGCAGCAACGAATGATGTGCTGAAGCAAATCGATGAGAAAACAGAAGCAACGATGGGACAATTTACAAAAGGCTTAAATATGCCTGGCATGTTTTAATGGACGCGTTCCTGCGGGTAATTCCACTCGTATGAATCGCTCTCGGCTTGAAGTACTTGCTTTTACATGTTCGGCCAAGCGCCCAGCAGCTAGTAAACTTTAAGAACGTTGCTAAACGGGCGCTTGCGCCTTTGTATGAAGGACAGGTGCTTTTTGCCTTTATCGTTTAGGAGGCATAATGAATGTATTACCCAGAACCGATATCAAAGCTGATGGACAGCTTTATGAAACTGCCAGGAATTGGCCCGAAAACTGCTGTTCGTCTGGCTTTTTATGTGTTGAATATGAAAGACGATGATGTCTTGAACTTCGCGAACGCATTAGTGAATGCGAAACGCGAACTGACCCACTGCTCGATTTGCGGTCATATCACGGATAAAGAAATCTGTGCTGTCTGCTCGGATTCAAGTCGGGATGGGTCGATTATTTGTGTGGTGGAAGATCCAAAAGACGTTATCGCGATGGAAAAAATGAAGGAATACAATGGCAAATATCATGTTCTTCATGGTGCAATTTCGCCGATGGATGGAATTGGACCAGAAGATATCAATGTCCCTGATCTAATAAATCGCTTGAAAGATGAAGAGGTTGAGGAACTGATTCTGGCGACCAATGCCAATATAGAAGGGGAAGCAACTGCAATGTATATTTCCCGATTAGTGAAACCTTCTGGCATTCGTACGACGAGAATCGCCCACGGACTTCCGGTAGGCGGAGACTTGGAATATGCGGATGAAGTGACACTATCAAGAGCATTAGAAGGAAGAAGAGATTTATAAGATTTGGGTGAAGAACATGGCAAGGAAGTTGAAGAAGAAGCATGTGGATGCGGAATTACTTGATAGTATTTTTGCTTTAGAAAGGGAATGGAAGCAGATTCGTGAGCTTGGGACGAGAAGTATTGACCGTACCTTGGAAAGCAGAGCTGCAGAGCAAGCCGCCCAGGCGAAATACTTATACTTACTGCGCGAAGCAAGACGTCGTAAATTGAATGCATTACACGTGTAAAAAAATAGAACAGACGCCTGGACGTCTGTTTTTTTATTGTAATCCCACTAAGAGCGGGACAGTCTATTTAGTTTAGCGCGATATTCTTGATACAGCCAAATGACTAAAATAGAAAGTAAGATTACCGTCGTGAGTGGTATGATCCATAAGTTTTCTACTGCCAAATTCCAGCCAATTACCATAACAGCGATAGAAAGAACCGGTGACATGATGTAATAAGCTTTTGACTGATAAAACCAGCCATAAGGAAAGAAATGTGCCCCTGTAATAATTGCAAAAATAAAAACAGCTAATTCCGTGTTTGTCCCAATTGCCCAAATCAGAATAGGAAAATAGATAAATTGGGCGAAATTCAAAATCAATCCTAATGAGCTTAAAGGATTCCCCTCTAGTTTCCAATCCGCTTTAAGAAGTCCATTAAAAGCAATTGATAATGGAAACATAATCCCCGTCGCAAACAACATACCTATCGTTTTATAATATATCTCGAGATTCGTGAAAAAAATAACGGATATAATAATCCAAACAACTACCCCTGCTAATAGAAATCCAAGCCCATTCTTTCCCCTGATCGATAATTCACTTCTAATCTCCTCAAAATTCAAGAAAATCCCCCTTTTTCATCATCCGACACCCTAAGAATACCATCTTAATACAATAATTGGAATACTCTCTACACCTTTAACTTCTATATCTTTTTTCAACGCATATATATAAGATGACTGGGACATGGGGTCAGAGTAACTGTCCCACTTCAAGCAATAATTTCAGTGTCGGGGGAGTGTCTAAACATGAGTTCAACTTTAATCATTATCATTATGATTTCCGTTATCGTCTTACTACTCACTATCGGTGCGCCCGTCAAACCAATGAAAATACTTGGACAAGGGGCTGTCAAACTAGTAATCGGAGCTTTATTATTATTTTTTGTTAATGTATTCGGTGCAAACTTTGGTATCCATGTCCCAATCAATCTATTCACCGCACTTGTCTCCGGATTGCTCGGAATATTTGGTGTTGGATCCCTCGTCGCGATTCACCTTTTTATTCTATGAAACGAGGGACAACATGGGATCACAGAGCATTTGTCCCACTTTAGCTCGATATTTCTCTTCCTTCAGGCCACCAATATGCCCATTTTCATTATGAAAATAGCATTTTTCATCTTCCATGAATAAGATACATGAGATTAGGAGATACTATGCTCATGGAGGTGGGGAAATGGAAGCAAAGGCGCTGAAACATTGCGGAATCTGTGAGGAAGAGAAAGGGCAAGGTATTCATTTATATACGATGTTCATTTGCAGAGAATGTGAGTATAATATGATTCATACCGAGCCACGCGAAGAGAAATACCGTTACTATGTGAAAAAACTAAAAAATGTAAACCAGCAACAGTTATTTTCCTAGAGTCTTTGTTTTCGCAAAGGCTTTTTATTTTGTCCATATCTATAAACAGAAAGTTTTTGCAAGTTAGTTACCAGCATGATATTCTGGGTGAAAGTGTTATTTTTAACTTTTGGAATAATAATAATTGATATGTCCGCATGAAAATGGGGTGAGTCGATGAGGAAAATTTTAATTACGTTGATAATTATAATTACCGTACTTTTCGGATGTCAGAACAGCGCCACTGAAGAGCGGAATGATGGCGGTTTTCTCTGGAAAGTAGAAAATGAGGATACAACCGTTTATTTACAAGGTACTATTCATGTAGGGAACGAAGATTTTTTCCCGTTAAACGAACAAATAGAAGATGCTTATGAGGAATCTGATGTTGTTTTGCCTGAAATTAATTTAAATGAACTCGATGTCATGGAGTCCCAATCCTTGATGATGGATCTCGCCATGTATGAAGAGGGTCAGACACTAGCTGATGATTTAACGGAAGATACGTTTGTTGCTTTGGAGGAAATCCTTAAAGAGAATGATATGGGCATCGAAATGGTTCAGCAGTTCAAACCTTGGTTCATGGAAATGTTGCTGATGCAATTTGCGCTTGAAGAATCAGAGTATAGTCCGGAATATGCGGTGGATCAATATTTTCTAGACCGAGCGGATGAAGATGAAAAAGAAATACGTGAGCTGGAAACATATGAAGATCAGCTCATGGTGCTATCAGGATTCTCCGAGGAATTACAACTTGAAATGCTGGAAGATGCAATTTTGAATTATGATGAGATGGTGGAAGATTTGGATGAAATCACCGCTTATTGGTTAAATGGAGCAACAGACGAATTAAGTGCCTCTGGTGAGGATGAGGAAAGCATTGAGGGTTATGAAGAATATATGGAAGAAATGAATACAAACCGTAATATCGGAATGGCAGATACGATTCTTGAAATACTTACAGAAGATAGCGGTCAAACGTATTTTGTCTTTGTTGGTGCAATGCATATGGTGGAGGATCCGAGCATTGTTTCGTTAATTGAAGAAGATGGTTATAAGGTTGAACATATTTATTAAGAAGTGGACTTCCCCTTTTAGATAGTTTTCTAAACAGGGGATTTTTCGTTGTTATGCAGGATTCTCATCTGTTAGTACGGATAGAATGATAATTAAATAAAGGTAAGGTCCCGTTGATTATCCTTCCTCTTCCACTTTCTGTTCTACCAAGCACTTTCCACCCCAGTCCCACTCTATGTTAAACTATACTTAACAGGAGGTACCCGCCAATGAAGCAGAAAAACATCCCTATTTTAAAAATGCTAGATAAATTTACTAAAAAGAACCCACTTTCTTTCCACGTTCCGGGACATAAAAATGGTACAATTTTTCCTGAGCAAGCACAGACATATTATGAGCACATCCTGAAGCTTGATGTAACCGAGCTTCCGGGTTTAGATGATTTGCATGCTCCTCAAGGCTCCATCGCTGAAGCGGAAAAGCTCGCTACTAAATTTTTCCAATCTGATCATACTTTTTTCTTGATTAACGGAAGTACGGTGGGCAACCTTGCGATGATTCTAGCAACCTGCAAGCAAGGAGATAAGGTCATCGTGCAGCGCAATTGTCATAAGTCCATTATGAATGGACTTGAACTTGCCGGTGTACGTCCCATCTTTATTGCACCGGATTACGATGCCAAAGTTCAGAGATTTACAAGTCCAGCGCTCAAAACTTTCGCAGACGCACTTTCGGAGCATCCGGATGCAGCAGCTGTTATCTTGACGTACCCAGATTATTTCGGGCGGACGTATAATATAAAAGCAATGATTGAACTCGCCCACAAAAACAACATCCCTGTTCTCGTCGATGAAGCACATGGAGTTCACTTTTCTCTAGGAAATCCATTTCCGTCGTCTTCCTTAACACTCGGTGCAGACGTCGTTGTTCACTCCGCCCATAAAACGGCTCCAGCAATGACGATGGCTTCTTATTTACATATAAAGTCAACACGTGTTACGAAAGAATGCTTAGCTTACAGATTACAAATGCTGCAATCAAGCAGTCCATCCTACCCGCTCATGGCTTCCCTGGATATCGCTCGCTATTTTCTTGCTAACCAAACGGAAGAATCGATCCAGCAAGCACTCACGGACGTGCAAGAAATTAAAGCACTATTCGCAGCTGAAACATATGATAAATGGGAACTTGTCCCGTCCAATGACCCAATTAAATTAACTATCCAGCTGAAAGATGGGTATACTGCAAAAGAAGCTGCCACGCTTTTTGAAGCGCAAGGCATCTACCCAGAGCTTGTGACGGAGCGGCAAATTCTTTTTATTTTCGGTCTTGCTTCATTCACTGAATGGAACCGCTTGAAAAAAGTCCTCGATTCTGTCAATGAAAAATTAAAAAACGAGCCAAATCATGCTACAATAGAGGTAGTAAATTTATTTACTAGCAAAAGGCAAGAATTAGCTTTGTCCTATAGAAAGATGGAAGGATTGGAACAGAAACTCATACCCCTTGAAGCAAGTAACGGGGAAATTGCCGCAGAGGCAGTCATTCCTTATCCGCCGGGAATCCCTTTCATATTAAAAGGGGAAATGGTGACCCACGAGCATATACGAGCAATCAGACAGCTTACCGTCCGTGGTGTACGGATTCAGCAGCGGAATGAAGGTATCCGTATTTTTAAGCAATAACCTGAAGGAGAAAAAGCAGTGAAGGGAAAATTCATAACATTTGAAGGTGTGGAAGGAGCGGGAAAGACATCCGTTCTCCATGCATTAACTGATAAATTAATTGACTTGGGCTATCAAGTTGTAGCAACAAGAGAACCGGGTGGCATTGATATAGCGGAACAAATCCGCTCAATCCTCCATGACCATGCGAATACGTCGATGGAGGAACGTACAGAAGCATTACTCTATGCAGCCGCCCGCAGACAGCATCTGGTAGAGAAAGTCCTTCCTGCACTTGACGAAGGAAAAGTTGTGCTCTGTGATCGTTTTATCGATTCCAGCCTCGCTTACCAAGGACATGCCCGAGGCCTTGGAATGGAGGAAGTATATCAGATTAATCAATTTGCCATTCAGGGCGTGATGCCGAATTTAACTTTATTATTTGATATCACTCCAAAAAAGGGATTAGAGCGAATTGCAGCGAATAAGAATAGAGAGAAGAACCGTTTGGATTTGGAGACAATAGCCTTCCATGAAAAAGTATATGAAGGTTATCAATTGCTTCAGGAGCAGTATCCAAACCGCATTAAAAAAATCAATGCCGACCAAGCCTTCCAAGATGTTGAGAGAAGTGCATTGGATTGTATTTTAGCTTATTTAAAATAAGAAGGGAGAGTAAACCAATGAAATTAATTTTTGCTGTGCTTCAAGACAAAGATTCCACCCGACTCGTTAATGCGCTGGCGGAAGAAGACTTCAAAACGACAAAACTTGCTTCAACAGGAGGATTTTTAAAAGAAGGTAATACGACTTTAATGATTGGTTGTAATGATGATGAAGTGGATACAGCTTTAGCTATCATTAAAGAAAATTGCTCCCAGCGTGAACAGATGGTTGCTCCAATTTCACCAATGGGAGGAAGCGCCGATTCATATATCCCCAAGCCTGTTAAAGTTGAAGTCGGTGGCGCAACGGTCTTTGTCGTACCAATTGAATCATTTATCCAATTTTAAAGCACAAAAGCGGAAACGCCCTTACAGGCTAAGTACGCGATCGTCTTCGCAACGCCTGTACTAGCACATCCAGTAGTCGCAGCAACGTACAAACTTCTACTCTTCTCTTTGAGGTAAAGGAAATTCAGGCGATGATAGTGAGTTGATGTTGACTTTCACCGCAAGGGTATAAGGGCGAATAAGCCTCACAAAAACCAAACGGCTAAGCCTTCTTTATCGATTGGAAGAGTGTGAAATTTAATAGTTGCTGGGCGATGGAGCTGGACGTGGCCATTGCTAGCCATTTTACTAATCCACAGCATTTTATATTAAAGTTCCTTAACTAACAGGAAACAAACATGGAAGGAGTGGAGAATGCATGAAAATCAGCCAGGAAATGAAATCACGTACAGAAATGAATATACCGAGGCCGATTCATACCGAGACCCAGTCCTTCCAAAAATTAGTTCAATCCGAATCTCAGAATCTGAAACAGCAAGAACTGCAGCAATTAATACAAAACATCTCAAAACAAGGCGAAAAATTAGCACATTACCGTACCATGCGAGAAGTTGTGAAATTCAAACGAATGATCAAAGGTTTTTTACAAGAAACGGTTTCGATCGGTTATAAACTGCAACACGGACACTCATTCAGTTTTGATGGCAGCAGTCGTAAGCTCACCATCATTAAGGAACTAGATGATAAGTTACTCGAACTGACAGATGAAGTGATGAATCAAGAAAAGAAGACAGTAGACATCCTTGACCTCATTGGTGAAATTAAGGGGTTACTGATTAACATATATACGTAATCTTAAAGGCGGAAGCGCTAGAAGATAAGGAAGGATACCCATGAACAACTGGTCTGAATTAGTAGAAATACAGCCTCTGGCAACTCAGATTCTCACAAACAGTATAACAAAAGGCCGAATTTCTCATGCGTATCTTTTACAAGGTGAACGGGGAACTGGGAAAGAGCAGATTGCCCTCGTCATGGCGAAGAGTCTCTTCTGTGAAAATAGACAAGAGACAGAGCCGTGTAACACCTGTAATAACTGCAAACGAATCACTTCTGGCAACCATCCGGACGTTCATTGGATCGAGCCAGAAGGTTTATCCATATCAAAGGAGCAAGTGCAGCATTTACAGAAGGAATTCTCCTATTCTGGGATGGAATCCAATCAAAAGGTGTATGTTGTTAAACATGCGGACCGGATGACGGTAAATGCAGCGAACAGTCTCCTGAAATTTTTAGAAGAACCGAGTAAGCAGACGACAGCAATGATGCTTACGGAAAACAGTGGGGCGATTCTTGCAACAATCCGCTCTCGTTGTCAGGTTATAGACTTAAAGCCGCTGAACCCCCTGCAGTTTCAGAAGCAATTGGTTACAGAGGGAATGCGAGAGCAAGATGCAACCTTGATGAGCGCGCTGACGAATAATTTAGATGATGCGTTTCAGGTTGTGCAAGACGAATGGTTTGTGGAAGCAAGAAAGCTAGTGTTACAATTAATAGAAATGCTCACAACCAATCATGATAATGTTTATCTCTATCTCCACAGTAAATGGCTCACACATTTTAAAGAGAGAGAGGATCACGACCGAGGGCTTGATATCTTACTCCTCGCCCTGCGTGACGTCCTTTATTACCATATTGGGAATGAGGGTGCGATGACCGTTTTCAAACCGGCGGATGCATTACTCGAGAAGAGCTCGATGAAATTTTCACAACATCATTTATCGAAACTGCTTGATTACATCATCCAGGCAAAACGGAAACTCTCACAAAATGTCCAGCCTACATTAGTAATGGAGCAGCTCGTACTGCAAATGAAGAGGTGAAAAAAATAGAATGATAGAAGTAATTGGTGTCCGCTTTAAAAAGGCGGGTAAAATATATTATTTTGATCCAGGGATAGAACAGATTACACCGGACAGCTATGTGATTGTGGAAACAATCCGTGGCATTGAATTTGGGAAAGTCGTTATTGCAAGCAAGCAGGTGGATGAGGAAGATGTTGTACTTCCGCTTAAGAAAGTGATTCGAGTAGCAACCGATGAAGATAAACGTACGGTTGTTGAGAATCAGAAGCAAGCTCAAAAAGCAATGGAAGCCTGTTCTATAAAGGTGATAGAACATGAACTCGAGATGAATATGGTGGATGTAGAATATACATTTGACCGGAATAAAATCATCTTCTACTTCACTGCAGACGGCCGGATTGATTTCCGTAATCTTGTGAAAGACCTTGCATCCATGTTCAAGACAAGAATCGAACTACGGCAAATAGGTGTCCGTGACGAAGCGAAAATGCTTGGTGGTATTGGTCCATGTGGTCGGATGCTTTGCTGCTCGACATTTTTAGGTGACTTTGAGCCTGTATCGATTAAAATGGCAAAAGATCAGAACTTGTCTCTTAATCCAGCGAAGATTTCCGGATTATGCGGTCGCTTGATGTGTTGCCTGAAGTATGAAAATGACCATTATGAAGAAGCTAAAAGAGAACTGCCTGACTTTGGTGAAGCGATTAAGACGCCACACGGTAAAGGTAAAGTTGTCGGCTTAAATATCCTGGAAAAACTCGTACAAATTGAATTAAAAGAACAAGAACGTACGATTGAATATACATTAGATGAAATGATCGAAGAAGGAATGTTAGCGCAGGCCACAAAGTAGTGAAGAGGTGAGTGGGCGTGAATAATAGGGAAATATTTGACCAGGTTGCCGATATGGAAAAGCAAATTGGTGAACTATATGAACGACTTGGCGAATTAAAAGGGCAGCTAAGCAGTGTCCTTGAAGAAAACCATCGCCTGCAAGTAGAGAATCACAATTTGCGCAACCATTTGGAGCAAACGAATCAAGAAAAAGAAAAACAAAAGAAAAACAGTAAAGATGATGATACGAAAGAATACTTACCAGGAGAAGGCCGTGATAACCTTGCAAGGCTTTATGATGAAGGTTTTCACATTTGTAATTTAGAGTTTGGAAGTCCGCGGCAGAATGAAGATTGTATTTTTTGTCTGGATTTCTTTGCAAATAGAAAATAGTGTACTAGCCAAAAACTGTCCTATTATAAAAATAGGGCAGTTTTCTCACGGATTAACAGTCTGTAATATACAGTCCGTAAATCCCTGATTCTGTTCAACTAACATTCAGTAGGGGAAGGAAAGAAAACCCTTGCTGAATGAAGTTTCACTTTATTAAGGTGTTAGTATAGAAAGGATTCCAACATGGTAAAACTATACGATGATGAACGGCTCGATTACTTATTAGCCGACGAGTCGATGAAAATTATCCAAAGCCCGACAGCATTTGCCTTTTCGCTTGATGCGGTATTGCTCGCTCATTTTGCTAGTATCCCACTTAAGCGTGGTACAATCCTTGATTTGTGCACGGGAAATGCAGTGATTCCTTTACTCATGTCGAAGCGGAGTAATGCGAAAATTACAGGAGTGGAAATCCAAGAACGGATTTTTCAAATGGCAGAGCGCAGTATCAAATTCAATAATCTCGGGGAGCAGCTTTCCGTTATTCACGGTGATTTAAAAGAAATGCTGCCGGTGCTCGGTCATAGTAGCTTTGACGTTGTAACGTGTAACCCGCCTTATTTCCGTTCTCCGAAAGCAACAGAGCATAATGAAAATGAATACCTTACGATTGCCAGACATGAAGTCTACTGTACGTTAGAAGATGTTGTTAAAGCGTGTAAACTGCACGTCCGTCCAGGCGGGAAGGTAGCAATGGTTCACCGGCCGGGAAGGCTTGTTGATATCATTACGCTCTTCCGGCAAAATAAAATAGAACCAAAGCGAATCCAGTTTGTTTACCCAAAGCATGGGAAAGAAGCGAACATGCTGTTAGTTGAAGGAATACGTGACGGGAAGTCGGACATCAAAATTCTTCCTCCTCTATATATTTACCGTGGTGACGGGAGCTATACGGAGGAAGCTAGGAGCATTATCTATGGCTAACACGCATCTTGTTTATATGTTGAAATGTAAGGATAATACATTATATACAGGTTATACAAATAATCTTTCCCACCGGGTCATGATGCATGAATCGGGGAAAGGAGCAAAGTATACCCGCGGCCGGGGTCCATTTGAAGTTGTCCATATAGAAGATTTTCCGACAAAGGAAGAAGCGTTACGACGTGAATATGAAATCAAGCAGCTCTCGCGTGCTGAAAAGGAAGAATTAATCGGGGCTAAAAGAAAGAAGTGTGTGCGGAAATGATGATCCAAAAGAGCTTTGCAAATGAAACAGAAGGCGCCATTATTCTCGTTCCGACACCGATCGGGAATCTGGAGGATATTACGTATCGTGCGTTAAATACGTTAAAGACAGCGACTGTCATTGCGGCAGAAGATACGCGGAATACGAAGAAACTTTTAAATTACTTTGAAATTACGACCCCATTAACAAGCTATCACGAGCATACTAGAAATGAGAAAATAGAAAAGCTGATTAACAAAGCGGAAAGTGGAGCACAAATCGCTGTTGTAAGTGATGCAGGTATGCCGGCCATTTCTGATCCCGGTACAGATATTGTCAAGGCTGCATTAGAACGGGATATCAAAGTCATTGTCCTGCCAGGAGCAAACGCCGCCCTTAGTGCCCTTGTTGGTTCCGGCCTCTCGACAGATGAGTTTTACTTTTACGGATTTTTGCCACGGAAAAAGAAAGAAAAGGTCGAGGTTTTGGACAGGTTAAAGTCCATTCCGGCGTCGCTTCTCTTCTACGAATCACCGTTCCGTGTAAAGGATACTGTAAATGTTCTACATGAAACATTAGGCGACCGGAAGATCACATTAGCCCGCGAACTTACGAAACGCTTTGAAGAATATATCCGCGGAACAATAGAAGAGGTGCTCACTTGGGTGGAAACAAATGAATTGAAGGGTGAGTTTGTCATTGTTGTTGAAGGAGCAAATGAAGATGACGCGCAAGCTACTGCTGATTGGTGGATTGATCTCGAGATGAAGGAACATGTAGAGCATTATATGGATCAGGAAGGATTATCAAGTAAAGAGGCTATTAAGCAAACGGCGGTGGATCGCGGTGTTCCGAAACGGGAGGTCTACCAAAATTATCATATTCGGAATTAGCGCCACACAAAAATAAAACTGGGTGCATGATTCAACCCAGTTCATTTAATTTTAGAGTTATGGTGAAACTATCTCCCATGTTGGGTGAACAATTAATTTACTAAGCGGGATTCAATTTCTTGAATTAACGCAGCAGCACCGTCTTTACTAAGGATGAGCTTGCCACCTGCGAGAAGTAAGTTATCATCGGATACTTCACCAGTAATATGGCATGCCATCCGAGATTCATACTTCCGTAAAATAATTTTGTCATCATCCACATAAATTTCAATTGGATCTTTCTCGTGGATGTCCAGTGTGCGTCTTAATTCAATTGGGATTACGACTCTCCCAAGTTCATCGACTTTGCGAACAATTCCAGTAGATTTCATATTTTTTATCCTCCCCAGATAATGTTGGAAACGGCACTCTTTATATGTATGCTGCCAATTTCCTTGTTTTTCTTTATCTAAATAATTGCAGATGTTTTATATTTGTCTATATATTCCGCAATTACTGATAACTTAAGTTAAATTTTAAAATGCAATTCATAACATCTACTTAGCAATAGAATAACAACATCACTAAATAATGTCAATTTTATTTCTCAAAATATTAATTAGTTAGAAAATTAATGATTCAATTTGTCGAAAACAATCTCTCACATGCTAAAGAAAGTTATAACGCCATAAAGTTTAGCTATCATAATAGCTTGATAATCACGTCCAGCTCCAGCGCCCAGCGAGACTTCCTTCACCTCCGTGCGATAAGTCAACATCAGCTCCCTTTGGTCGCTGTGTTTCCTTTATCTCCTACGGGAAAATAGGAAGTTCGATTAAGATCGCCACGTCCTGTGGCAACATCGAACTACCTCCCGACCTGGGAGGCACAGTCCGTACGTCGCTAAACGGGAGCTTACGCTTTTGTTCCATTTGGCAAATTCTTATATAATCGTTACAATAGATTTTAGGTATAATGATACTAATGAGGAGGTTCACCATGGGTAATTCGAAAAACACCTTTTATATAACAACACCCATTTATTATCCAAGTGGAAAGCTACATATCGGTAACGCTTATTCCACGATTGCCTGTGACGTTATGGCGCGGTATAAACGAATGACCGGCTATGATGTGTTCTATCTTACAGGAAGTGATGAACACGGGCAAAAGATTGAGCAGAAAGCGGAAGAGTTGAATGTTTCGCCGCAAGCCTACGTGGACGAAATGGCAGAAGGAATGAAGAAGCTTTGGAAGCTGCTCGAAATTAGCAATGATAAATTCATCCGTACGACCGAGCCGACTCACAAAAAAATTGTTCAGGATATCTTTGAACGTTTCCTTGAACAAGGTGATATTTATCTTGATGAGTATGAAGGCTGGTATTCGATTCCGGATGAAACGTTCTATACAGAAACACAATTAGTCGATGTAGAACATGATAAAAACGGGAATGTTATTGCTGGTAAATCCCCAGACAGTGGACATCCAGTAGAACTGATCAAAGAGGAATCGTACTTCTTCAAGATGAGCAAGTATGCAGATCGTTTACTTGAACATTACGAAACACATCCTGAATTCATCCAACCAGAATCCCGTAAAAATGAAATGATTAATAACTTCATTAAACCGGGACTGGAAGACTTAGCAGTCTCTCGTACTGTATTTTCTTGGGGGATTCCAGTACCGAGCAATCCGAAGCATGTTGTGTATGTATGGATTGACGCTCTGGCGAACTATATTACCGCACTTGGTTACGGTACGGAAAATGATGAGTTGTTCAATAAATACTGGCCGGCAGATGTCCATATGGTTGGGAAGGAAATTGTACGCTTCCATACCATTTACTGGCCGATTATGCTAATAGCTCTTGATTTGCCACTGCCGAAGAAAATTTTTGGTCATGGCTGGCTCTTAATGAAAGACGGAAAAATGTCGAAGTCGAAAGGAAATGTCGTCTATCCGGAAATGCTTGTTGAACGCTATGGTTTAGATGCATTGCGCTACTACTTAATGCGTGAAGTTGCGTTCGGAAGCGATGGCGTCTTTACTCCGGAAGATTTCGTCTCCCGTGTTAACTTTGACTTGGCAAATGACCTCGGAAACTTACTGAATCGTACAGTCGCCATGATTAATAAATATTTAGACGGACAAGTTCCAAGCTACAAAGGAAATGTTACGGCTTTTGATGAGGACTTAAAACAAACAGCTGCAGAAACGATTACAGATTACCAGAAAGAAATGGAGAAAATGCAATTTAGTAGTGCACTCACGCATGTATGGCGCCTCATCTCTCGAGCGAATAAATATATTGATGAAACCGAGCCATGGAAGATTGCGAAAGAGGAAGACAAACAAGCAGAACTTGCAAGTATTATGGTACATTTGGCAGAAAGCTTGCGGATTGCTGCATCCCTACTGCAACCGTTCCTAACACATGCACCGAAGAAAATTTTCGAACAACTCGGCCTAGATACAGATATGGCGGGGAACTGGGAAGATGTTCAATTTGGGAACTTCCCTGAAAATGTTACAGTCGTTAAGAAGGGTACTCCAATCTTCCCGCGTCTTGAAGCAGAGGAAGAAGCAGAATACATTCGTTCCCAAATGGCTGGGGGCGCTGCTAGTGAAGAAGAATGGAACCCAGAAGAAACCGAACTCGTTTCCAGTAAAGAGAAACAGATTAAAATTGACCAATTTGACCGCGTGGAACTGAAGGTTGCGGAAGTGATCGAATGCTCTAAAGTGGAAGGTGCGGATAAATTGCTGAAATTCCGACTCGATGCGGGCGATAAAGCACATCGTCAGATTCTTTCTGGGATTGCGGAGCATTATCCGAATCCGGAAGAATTAATTGGTAAAAAGGTAGTAATTGTCGCGAACTTAAAACCACGTAAGATGCGCGGAGAAGTGAGCCAAGGTATGATTCTATCTGCAGAATCTGATGGAAAACTTACAGTTGTTGAAGCACCGCAAGACGTGCCGAATGGTTCATTAATTTCGTAAACGGATAAAAAAGAATTACCCTGCTATATGGAGCAGGGTTTTCTTTATATATGAAGGAGCTGAACAAATGTTATTTGATACACATGTCCACATGAATGCTTGGCAATTTAAAGAAGACCGCGAAGAAACGATCCAGCGTTCCTTTGATGCAGGGGTTACGCATATGACCGTTGTTGGCTTTGACCATGAAACGATTCCTCTTGCGATTGAAATAGCGGAACAATATGAGACGATTTATGCGGCAATCGGCTGGCATCCAGTTGACGCGATTGATATGACGGATAAAGAATTAGCTTGGATAGAAGAGTTGTCCGAGCATCCGAAAGTCGTTGCAATCGGTGAAATGGGGCTTGATTATCACTGGGATAAATCACCGAAAGACGTTCAGGCTGACGTGTTCCGGGAACAGATTCGCTTGGCGAAAAGGTTGGACATGCCGATTATAATCCATAACCGGGAAGCGACGGAAGATATTATTCAAATTCTTGAAGAAGAAAAAGCCCATACGGTTGGCGGAATTATGCACTGTTACAATGATTCGGTACAATATGTCCAGCGCTGTTTAGATATGAATTTTTATATTTCTTTAGGTGGTCCGGTCACATTTAAAAATGCCCCGCTGCCAAAAGAAGTGGCAAAGGAAGTGCCACTGGATCGCTTATTGATTGAAACCGATGCCCCGTATCTTGCACCACATCCAAATCGCGGGAAACGCAACGAGCCTGCTTACGTCAAATTTGTAGCAGAGAAAATTGCGGAGCTTCGAGAAATAACATTAGAAGAAGTTGCTGAAGCGACGACGAAAAATGCATTTAACGTTTATAATATTGAAGCAAAATAAAAATGGGATAGATGGAGAAATCATTGAACTGCGCCCTGTCAAGTGGACAGTAAAAAAATAAAAATCTATGCCGCAGCCTGGTACCGATATTCTAACGGTGTTAGGCTGTTTAATTTCGTTTGGTATCGTTCTTCATTATAAAATTCCATAT
>NZ_JAKGBW010000014.1 GCF_021556485.1 Oceanobacillus alkalisoli
TTTCATTTCTAAATCTAGCGGCAAAACAACTTGATTCATGTTATAATGTTTAAACATAAGGACACCTCTTTTGTGATGAATTATTGCTGTGGTAACTTTAATTTTATCAAAAGGTGTCCTTTTTGTTTTTGTTGAGTAAAATAAGAGTAAATAGAAAATCGCTTCACGCTTTTTGCGCGAAGCGATTTTCTATTTACTGGGGTTTTGTCCCAGCCTCTTGTCATGCCTTTTTTTAAGCCATCGAAGACATTATGAGAATTTAACAGAGTCGAGGTGATTATTTTGTCTTATTTCATTCTTTCACTCAATCGCTATGGGGACAGGCACCTTGCTCGGTTTTAAAGCCGGAGAAGGTGCCTGTCCCCAAATTCTTAAATTAATTCATTATTTTTTTCGTTTCTTCCAAAGCATTTCCCAGGAATTTAGCGAGCTCGAGCATGCCATATTTTTCAGCTTTAGCTTCAGCATCTGAATTGTAATTGGTGTTGGTATTTACATCATACGTATAAACTTCACCATTTACATCTCGAATAAATTCAATTCCGGCAACATCAATTCCGCTATCCTTGAGGAATGCTTCATAACGGCTAATTTGTTCCTTATCTATTTCACTTTCATTTAAAATCTCAAACATCGGAGCCTCCCCAGATTCCTCACCGACCGGGCAATACAAATCATCAATACGGCATGCATCTGCAGGACATAACTCAAATCCTTCAGAAGTGTCTACTTTCACCGCATAGACGAATTTTCCTCCAACGAATTCCGCTCGTGTGATGAATGGCTCAGGTGCCTGAATGTACTGCTGAATAAGTGTAATTCCGTCAACAGGTTCTTCAAAATCCGGGCCATTTATATACTCTTCAAGTCCCTCAATGGAATAGAATAACTGAACACCTAAGCCCTTGCCAGCTCGATTATGTTTTGTAATAAATGGTATATTCCCTAACCTTTTCGCTGCTTCGATAATATTTTCCCTACCAACTGCACCAATAGTCTTTGGCGTTTGAATCCCATTTCTTTCTAAAGCGGTGTATTGATTTACTTTACTTATTTCGAGATTCAATGCGCGTGATCCGTTAAACACTGTACGACCATACAGTTCAAGCCAGGATAAAACACCACCAGCAAGCTCCGGTGCAAAACGGTGATTCCTCGTGTGGGAGGATGCACTCATCCGATTATAAAAAACGCCTTCAGGTGGTTCTGCTGTTAGATCAACGATTCCCTGATCAAGATGCCATGTTTCGAATGGCAGTTCCAATTCATCCAAACGTTTTGTTAAATGATTTGTCCATTCATCATTTTCATGTAAAATATAAATTTTTGACATCATACATTCCCCTTCACTTGGTTAATTTTTTTAATACATTTGCCAGTAAAAGTGTTCTCTCTGTTAAAGAAGGGATATATAGAAACTCAGATTCAGAATGCGCTCCTCCTCCGTTAGGGCCCATACCATCAACCGTTGGTACACCAAGATGACTGGTCAGGTTTCCGTCAGAGCCACCACCGCTTTTTTCATGTTTTAACGTAAGGCCCAGCTTGTCGCCTTCTTCCACAATCTTCTCGATGAGTTTCTCCGCTTCTTCTGTTAATTCCCACGCAGGTCTTGTAATCTTACCTGTTAACTCGAGTGTCGTTCCAGGCACATCGGATCTACTAGTAACTACTTTAATAGCCTGGTCAATGGCAATTCCCTGTTCTTCCGTATCAATCCGAACGTCTATTGCAGCTTCAGCAAATGGTGCAATAGTGTTTACAGAAGTACCACCTTTAATTACTCCCACGTTCACATACAAGCCTTCCTCATGTCTTGCCAGCTGATGGAGCTGCAAAATTTTCCCTGCCAGTTCTTCAATCGCACTGATTCCACTCTCCGGATTCATTCCAGCATGTGCAGCTATCCCAGTCACCTTCAGGAAGTATTTTCCCCCGCCTTTTCTTCGGCTGACGAGATTACCTTTTTGAGCGGGTTCTAAGATTAAAGAATACTTTTTATCTTTAGCAACTTCTTCAATTAATGGACGCGAACCGACTGATCCAATTTCCTCATCACTGTTTAAGATAAGTACTATATCTTTATATGCCTCTTCTTCACTTTCAATTAAAGCTTTTATTGCATAATATGTCGTCACGTGACTACCCTTCATATCAATTACACCTGGACCATATGCATAGTCACCCTCTGTTTTAAATGGGCGTTTAGTAACCCGCCCATTTTCAGTCCAGAAGGAAACATTTAATTGCTTCATATCGAGTAGTTTCTTCTCGCTATTCATGCTCTTTTCCTCCCTCCAACCTTTATCGATTTTCTTTTTCTCTTTGTATTCATTATTTTCGGGTCTAAAGCATCTCTTAATCCGTCACCTACTGTATTTAAACCAAGTACAAGCAGAATAATCGTTATACCAGGAAATACGGTCATCCACCAAGCATTATAAATGACGTTCTTTCCATCAAATAAAATGTTCCCCAGACTTGGGTTTGGTGCAGGAATTCCAGCTCCTAGGAAGCTTAATGCTGCTTCTGTAATAATTGCAACTGCAAATACAAAGGTCAAAAGTAAAACGGGAGCGGATCGAACTAGAGGGAGAGGTACCGTCTCCTCTTGATGCACCACAGGGCTGTGTATTCCATACCAGCGTGGAATTTACACTTGAACTGATCCAAACGTACGATGCGGAAGTTGAAAAAGGAAATATGTCTTTAGAAGATGCCCAGGAAAATGTGAAGGAAATTGTTTTAGGTGAAAAAAAATACGGATGGAACACGTTCTATAAATGCAAATATTGACCTTGGGGAAAACGGATACATATTTGCAAATACGAGCGATGGGCTTTCCGTTGCTAACCCAGCCAACGAGGGTGATAATTCTTGGGAACTTGTAGATTCGGAAGGAAGCAAGTTTGTACAGGAGTATATCGATAAAGGAATGAATGGTGGAGGTTTTACATTCTATGAATATCCGCTCCCTAATAATGAAAATCAAATAGCGGAAAAGGTTGTATACTCCAGTTATTTTCCAGAATGGGATTGGGTTGTAAGTGCTGGTACATATATGAATGACTTTAATCAGTCCGCTAATGAAATACTAAAGGCCATATTAATTACAAGTGTTCTTGCATTACTCGCAGGAATTACGATGACTTGGTTCTTTGTCAACCGGATAACCAAACCGCTTCTACTAGCGACTGAAAGAATGGATGAGCTAGCGCAGAGGGATTTAAGTCTGGATCCTATTAAAGTGAATTCAACCGATGAAACAAAAATATTAGTCGACTCAGTCAATCGATTGCAATCTGATTTCAGAAAAGTGCTAGAGAATATTTCGGACACCTCCAACATCGTTGCCAGCAACAGTGAAGAGTTAGCCCAATCAGCGAATGAAGTCATGACAGGAACCGAACAAGTCTCTGCTACGATGCAGGAATTGGCCTCCGGATCAGAAACACAGGCAGATCGTGTGAGTGAACTAGCATCTGCTATGAATTCTTTTACAACGAAAGTCATGGATGCAAATGAAAAGGGAGAAGCGGTCGATGGGCATTCGAAGCATGTGCTGCATTTGACGAATGAGGGAAATCAGCTGATGGAGAACTCCGTAGCACAAATGGAGAAAATCGATCAAATCATTCAAGATGGCGTTCAAAAGATACAGCATTTAGATGAACAAGCGAAAGAGATCTCGAAATTGGTAACCGTTATTAACAATGTTGCGGATCAAACGAATTTACTCGCATTAAATGCTGCCATTGAAGCAGCAAGAGCTGGTGAGCATGGGAAAGGATTTGCTGTTGTTGCAGATGAAGTTGGAAAGCTTGCGGAACAAGTCTCCATATCGGTATTGGATGTAACAGCTATCGCAGACGCTATCCAGAACGAATCAAAAATCGTGACGGAATCACTGCAAGGTGGATACAAAGAAGTGATGGCAGGTACAAGTCAAATCGAAACAACGAGAGAAAAACTGGAAAGCATCAAGGATGCCACCAGAGATGTAGTAGGGCATATAACACAGATAACAGAAAACCTTTCCGACATTACGGCAAACACCCAAGAAATGAACGGAACAATTGAAGAGATTGCTTCCATATCAGAAGAATCTGCAGCGGGAATTGAAGAAACCGCTGCATCCTCCCAGCAAACAAGCAGTTCAATGGAGGAAATAGCGGGAAGTTCCGAACAGCTGGCAAAAACTGCTGAGGAACTGAATGATATTGTACAACGATTTAAATTATAGAAGTATTGGATTATAGGGGATGAACGAGGGTTGAGTAATATTGCATTTATACATGATAACAGTTTGTATATGAAGGGAATCGTTCATATTCTGAACGAAGAGATACCAGAACATACCTTTCATTTATATAATTATAAAGAGGTACTTTCAGGGGAAACAAGGATTCATTATTACACGGATTTGTTAATTCTTGAATTAAACACTCAAACGAGTCAGGATGAAATCTATGAAAAATATCAAAACAGAAATATTAAAATGGCAGTTTGGACATTTTCAGAAGTCCATCGAGAACAAATCGCAGACTTAATGAAAAAAGGCATTGATGGTTATTATTATGGTGACCTTGACCTAAACCAATTCCAATCAGCCATTCTCGATATTTTAAAAGGGAATAAATATATTCATACGTATTTTTCATCTATGATTCTTCATGAATATGCACGGATAACGAATCAATCCGTGACGAGGCCTTCTGATTTACTGACCAATAGAGAATGGGAAGTTTTGGAGGGGATGTCCAAAGGCTGGCAAAATGAGGAAATCGCAAATCAATATAGCATTTCTGATAAGACAGTGAAAAATCATGTATCTTCCATTATAAAAAAATTGAAGGTGAAAAATCGGATGCACGCTGTACTTGCTGCAATACGAAATAATTGGGTGAGTGTGTAAGTTGCTGCTTTCTACACAAAAAATCGACAAAAGACGAAGAGGATCAACATGTGATTCTTTTCGTCTTTATGCTGTCTATGAGTTTTTGTTCTAGATAGGTCAGGTGATGGTTGTAATACCTAAGCTTTACAACTTTGCTTGGGGGAATACTGCGAAAACCCTCCTCTTACATGCAATAATTATTACCTCTTATTTTATAAAGTAAAACTTCAACCAGTGGGAGTTTTACGGACGGTTACACCGGGATAAAAACCAAATCAAAAAAAGTCTTGATTATTTTTGATATAACGCTTGGCTTGCTTCATCAGTTTCTTATACTTTCTCCTGCACGAATCATTTCTCTGCCGCATCAGACAGTGTACGAGGAATAAGCGAGCATAAAAAATGTAACATAATAAAACTAACAATCCCCACAACATTTGCCGCAACGTCTATTAATTCAGCACCACGTCCAAAAAACGGCTGCACGAATTCAATGACAAATCCATATAAAAATGCGAGTAAAAATACCATTCTCATATTTTTAATCACTTGCCGCAGCAGTGCTGCCAATGCAAAAAACAGGAAAAAATGACCCGCAAACTCGATATGGCTGAATTCTCCATGAAAGAAGTTGAGCCAGCTTGGTTCTTGGCTAAGCTGGAATTGCACATCACCTGCGAATACTGCAAAAGCGGGCGTGGAACACAGCAATACGAATATTACAATCAACCAAGTAAATACAATAAATAACATAGGCACTGCCCTTTCTTTTTCTATTGTATATCATAGTATTGCCGACTGACACAAGTTAAATAACCTTTGGGGCAATATAAAAGTCTAGTGGTAGGAATGAGTTATTTTGATAGTGTCTTGGTCCTTTACCTACGATAGGGGGCTAATTATAATATCTATTGGTTTGACCAATAACAAAACGGAAATCGGTAAGGAGCTATTGTTTGTCATGATGACTTCGACCACAGCTATACCCTCCATTTTAAACTTCATGCTTTGATATTTCACAGCAGTATCGACACCATTATATGACTTTAAGATCCAACTTCTATTTCCATTTTCCAATTGCAAATTTTTTACGTTTGGTCGGCTTCTCCAATAGTTTGTACTCTCCACGAAAACAAAAAGGGAGCTTGACTTTAACGCCCAGCTCCCTCTTCATCTTGATTTCAGTTATTTGATAGGAACGCATCCCTAGCCTTCAGCTAATCAATCCAAATTTAATATCTGCTGAGTTCGCAATCTCAGAAATTCAATCTTCCACCCGTTTTATTATCCTGGCAGGCACCCCGCCTACTACCAAATTATCCGGCACATCTTTCGTAACTATCGCACCTGAAGCGATGACAACATTATTCCCTATCGTTACGCCGGGGTTTATTATGGCATTTCCGCCAACCCATACATTATCTCCAATAGAGATTGGCTTGGCATATTCTTTTCCTGAATTACGTTCGGTTGGATCAAGTGGATGGGTTGCCGTGTAAATTTGCACACCAGGACCGAGCATACAATTATCTCCAAATCGTACTTCACAGACATCTAAAATGGTACAGTCAAAGTTTGCGAAGAAGTTATCTCCTACATATGTATTAAACCCATAGTCAAATCGGATATTTGGTTCCATATATACATTTTCTCCCACAGATCCAAGTAAATCCATTAATAATGGTGTGCGTTTTTCCTCTTCCGTTTCCAGAGTTTGATTATATATTCTAACCTTGCGCCTAGCTTCTTCACGTTTCTTTAATAAGACTGGGTCAGAAGGATTATAAACCTCCCCAGCTAACATCTTCTCCATTTCTGTTTTCATAAGAAAGTAGCACCTGTCTTTTTGAATTATGGCATTTTAAGAATTAAGAAATACTTACTTCTTCAATAGATGCTAAAGCTGTTAATGAACCTACTTTTGTACATACTTCCGCGCTGAGATAATTTGCAAAGCGGGTTACTTCTTTTAAATAGTCAAAATCAGAAACTGAAATCGCTTTTTCTTCGTTTAGCCTATTTGAAAACTGATAAAGTACTGCTCCAACAAAGGCATCCCCCGCACCGGTTGTATCAATTGCTTCTATACTTTTACTCGGAACAACTTCATATTTTTCTCCATTTGATATAATCGAGCCTTCTTCACCAATTGTAACAGCAACTATTTTTGCTCCGAATTGATGAAGTTTAGCTATTCCATTGGAAACTTCATCCTCATTTGTCAAAATAACTAATTCTTCATCACTTACTTTAATAAAGTCCGTATAAGCCAGGATTTCCCTTGACAATTCTATAAATTCGTTTTCATTTCCTTTCCATAAATCCTCTCGGAAGTTTGGATCAAATGAGATGAATTTCTTTTCATTATAAGCTCTTTTAATCAGGGAAAAATACGTCTCTCTTAGCGGTGCTTCCAGTAAAGCAGTGGCTGAACCAAAGTGAATGACCTTCGATTCCATTACATCGGTAAGGGAGAAATCTGTCATCCTAAGATTTTTATCCGCTCCACGATAAAATTGAAAGTCACGTTCGCCCCCCGTTACCAAGGAAACAAGTGCCATCGTGGTTGGTAGACTTTTATCTCTTACCACCATCGAAGTATCTACTTGGTAATCTTCCAACGTTTCGACTAAAAAATCACCAAAACTGTCATTTCCAACTTTTCCTATCATCGAGGCTTTTCCACCCAGTCTAGCAATCGTTGCAGAGACATTAGCGGGTGCACCACCTGCCATTTTTTTGAAGTTATCCCCATCTTTTAAACTTACATCTACATCGATACAATACATGTCTATTAATAGCTCTCCGATACAAGCTACATTAATTCCTGTCATTGTGCCACCTCATTTTATATGAAATAGAAGCCTATATATAATAGCGCTTCCTTTTTTTACGGATATCATATACCCGTTGTTCCATTCAGTAGTAATCATTTATGATACTTTTTCTACAATTGATTTTGCTTGGCTCAGCTCCCCCTTTTCATACGCTTAGATATTTCATCCTTCTTCACTAAAGGTAATCGATTACGTATGTACTACGATATACTAATAAGTTTAAAAATGTCAAATTCATTTCATGAAAGTCCAATTCTATTCAGCTCTCTCTTCCAGTATATTTTCCATGAATAATTTTGCTAAATGTTAGGCTTGTCTATCAAACCATTGTTTCATTTATTAAGTTGTCATTGACTTTTTCTTAAGAACCGTTTAACATATTATGTAATCGATTACGTAAACGATTACCTTTTATTTTACTATAAATAAGAAAATGGAGGGAAGACATGCATACTTATAAAAACAGTAAGTATTGGTTTTCATCAGGTTATTTATTCCTATTCTTTGTCACTTGGTCCATCTGGTGGTCCTTTTATGCAATTTGGCTAAATAACACCCTCGGTTTGAGTGGTACACAAGTTGGAACCATATACTCTTTAAATTCATTTTTCGCCTTGCTGTTCATGTTATTTTATGGGGTCATCCAAGACAAATTAGGAACGAAAAAGCATTTAGTATGGTTCCAAAGCATTGTTCTAGTTTTCATCGGACCTTTTCTCATCTATGTATATGAACCATTACTAATTTCTAACTTTTACATAGGTGCTATATTGGGTTCAATTTATCTAGGTCTAGGTTTCGTTGCGGGGGCCGGGTTTTTAGAATCATATACGGAAAAGATTAGTAGAAAATACAACTTTGAATTCGGTAAGGCAAGAATGTGGGGATCTTTAGGATACGCAGTCGCTGCATTTGGTGCTGGTACACTGCTAAGTATCAATCCACATCTTAACTTCTGGCTCGCTTCTGCTGCTGGAGTTCTGTTCTTTATATTAAACTGTTTCTTTAAGATAGATGTATCAGAAAAAGAAGAGAAAGAAACAAGTAATCTTTCAAAAGAAGACATCATGGGGCTTTTTAAAAATAAAGTATTTTGGTTTCTAGTTATTTTCTTATTTGGTACCGTCTGTATCTACACTGTATATGATCAGCAATTATTCCCTGTATATTTTGTAGAACTCTTTGCTGATCAGGCAACAGGTAACCAAGTTTATGGTTATTTGAATTCCATCCAAGTATTTGTGGAAGCGTTGTTTTTATTCCTTGCACCGTCTATTGTCAGTAAAGTCGGGGTGAAGCGATCCTTATTACTAGCTGGTGGGGTTATGTTCTTTCGCATCGTAGGTTCCGCCTATGTGTCAAGTGGAATTGGGATTTCATTTATGAAAATGCTTCATGCGGTTGAAGTTCCGCTTCTTTTGATTGCTTCATTTAAGTACATTGGCCTGCATTTTGATTCAAGATTATCCGCAACAGTGTATCTTGTTGGATTTAAAGTTTCGAGTGAGATTGGAGTTATTGTATTCTCAACACTTGTAGGTCGTTTATATGATCTGACAAGTTATGAAACCACTTTCTATGTATTAGGATCAATTGTCGCATTGTTTGTTATTACAGCAATGTTTACGCTCAGCAAGGATAAGAAGGCTATTTCAGGTAATAGAGAAACTGATTTGTATCATAATATAAGTTAGGAGAGATTTTATAATGAATAATCATGAGAGACAAATTGAGAAAGCAAATACATTTATAAAAGAAAATTCGAATCAAAAAGAAAGGGATTACCAACCTACTTATCATTTTACTGCTCCGGTTGGCTGGTTGAATGACCCAAATGGTTTAATTCAACATAAAGGTATCTATCATTTATTCTATCAATTTCATCCTTACTCGGCGGATTGGGGACCGATGCATTGGGGGCATGCAACCAGCAGTGATTTAGTTCATTGGGAACATCAACCCGTAGCACTTGCTCCTTCAGAGGACTATGATTTAGGTAATCCTGGCGAAGGGTATGGCTGCTTCTCCGGTAGCGCTGTAGTAAAAGACGGTGATTTATTCCTCTTATACACAGGACATATTGATAGCAAAAATCCAAAAGAAGTACAATGTCTAGCGACAACACAAGATGGAATACACTTTGAGAAACATCCTAATAATCCTATTATAGATAAACCACCGCATTCATTGAGTAATGATTTTCGTGATCCTAAGGTATGGTCATATGAAGATACATGGTATATGGTAGTTGGAACAAGTCACAATGGGGATGGTGCAGCAGCTTTATTTCAATCAGATGATTTAATAAACTGGGAGTATTGTGGCCCAGTTGCTAAAAGTGATGGTACTTTAGGGGATATGTGGGAGTGTCCTGACCTATTCCCCATCCAAAATAAACATGCGCTAATTTTCTCACCTATGAAAGATGAGGGGCATGGTAAAGCTCTGATTCAAGTCGGAGATATGGATTACGACACCAAACGTTTTACAAAAGATTATGATGTGGAAATTGATCAAGGATTTGATCTTTATGCACCTCAAACATTTCTTGATGAAAAAGGGCGTCGTATTTTAATTGCTTGGATGGATCATTGGGCCTCTAAATTCCCAACAAAAGAAGAAGGCTGGGCCGGGGCGATGACGATACCAAGAGAAATAAAATTAAACAATGAAGGTAACGTTCGGTTCCAACCAGTAGAAGAATTAAAGATGTTACGAGCAAAAGAAGAACAATATCATGAATTGAACTTTACGAAGTCGTTTTCACCTGAGACAAAAGGTCAGTCTATCGAAATCAAATCAAGTTTTGATCTTTCTACGACAAACAGTGAAACATTCGGATTAAAAGTTTTAAAATCGGATGACGGGGAAGAATTTACTGAAATAAAATACGATGCCAAGACAAGTAAAGTCACTGTTGATTTAAACAAGGCAGGACATGTTTCAGGTATTGCATCAGCAGAGGTAGAACCAAGTGAAGAATTGTTGCTTCATATTTATATTGACCGATGTTCCGTGGAATTATTTATTAACAATGGAGAAAAGGTTATTACAAACAGAGTATATCCAAAAAACACAAGTAATCAAATTGAGTTTTTCGGGGAAGAAAATGTAGCTGTGAAAGAACTCAATGTATGGGAACTAAAAAAGTAAATATTTAGTTGATAAGAGCAGACAGTCTATAACCTTGAACTGTCTGCTTTCTTTATGTGGATCCTCGTTCTATTAGCATGGGTTGTAAAACAACCTTTTTCATCTTTTTATCAGGAGATTGAATTCGTGAAAGAATCATATGAGCTGCCTCTATTCCCATTTCATATGCCGGCTGGTCCACTACGGTCAATGGAGGAGAAACAATTCTTGTCCATTTAAAATTATCGAATACAATGACAGCAATATCGTCCGGAATAGTTATCTTATTTTCAATAAAATAATAGATGATTCCTGTAGCTACCTCATTGTTCGCTATAAATATAGCGTCTAAATCATGTAATAGGAGTTGAGCAGCCATTTCATAACCGCTTTCATATGTAGGTTCTCCAATAAATACAATATTTTCTACATCAGGTTCATCTTTTTGAGCATCTTGATATCCAGCTAATCGTTGTTTTGCTGTACTTATCGTTAAATTCGCACCAGCGTAACCAATGCGTTTATAACCCTTTTTCTTTAAGTATTTTATTGCATCATAGACGCCTTGATAGGAATCAATAGATACGGAATCTCGTTGGTTTTCTTCTGGTATTCGATCAATTAAAACAAGAGGATGATCCTTAAGAATATGTTTCTCAAGTGTTTGATACTCACTGTAAGTAGATGCAAGAATAATGCCATCCGTAATTTGGTCATTTAATAGTTGTAACTGTTCTATTTCTTGCTCTAAATCTTCCTTGGAATTACTAATAATTAAGTGATAACCGTATTCTCTAAGGGTCTCTTCTATTCCTTCTGCAATGGACATAAAAAAGCTCTTTGACGTATCTTCTTTTCGGAATGGAATGATAAGACCGATTGTGTATGTTTTTGCACTTCTTAAACTACGAGCTGCATGATTTGGACGATAATTTAATTCCTCCATTGCCTGTAAAACCCGTACAGTTGTCTCCTCCGACACATACCTGGTTTTATTAATTACATGAGAAACAGTAGCAGTTGAGACACCTGCCGCTCGTGCAACATCCTTAATTTTAGGCTGAGACAACGAATGCTCACCCCTTTCTGGTAGCCATTTTCGTATTTTTGTCTAGCAAAGATGATATAATTATTATATCATATTAATGAATTTCATAATACGTATTTAATGCTTCACCATCACCATATGTAGTTGAGTTGGTTTGTTCCCAACTACATATGGTGATGGAAAAGCCGACTTTGGTAATTATGAAATTCATTCATATATAAGAAATTTTCTTCTATAATGAATCCATTTCAGAAAAGCAATAACACTATTTCTAGAACGCTCGATTCACTTAGCTTTGTTAACAGTCGCGAATAGAAGTTTTGACTAACTGTACACGTCCATTTTATTCCTTTAAATTTCACCGTCATTCATCTATCAAGAACTACAAGCAATTTCCCAAAAATATAGGACACTCCCACCATATCCTTCATTATCAAAACAACACGTATCCAACTCAAAAACACGATCCACCCCATTGACTGAATCCTTTCTAGACCCATCCTTATTTCAAAAGCAATTTACTCCGAGTCTCCCGATCTCCTTCTCTATCGCTCAGCACGTTTCACTACTTCTCATCCAGGGAAAAAGCTAAACAAAGATAATGAAAAGGAGTTGGTACCATGAACATGTATAGTGTCGTTCCGAATCCGAAAGCAACAGGATGGTTGGTCAAACTGGAGGATGTGGCACCAGAAGAACAATACAACTCTGAGGAAGAAGCAATGGAGGCAGCAGAAAAATTAGCCAAAGAAAATAGACCGAGCACCATCCAAATTCTAAACATGGAACATGATATAGTAGATGAAATAACCTTCCAATAACGAAGGAGTGGCACTTCACAATCAAATGGAAGTGCCACTTTTTTTATCATTTTCTGAGTTGAAGTCATACAAGTCATCACTTTCTATTTATCCGTCTGATCACTTATAAATAATTCATCAATATTGTAGCGATGGAAAAGTAAATCATCAATCCGATAATATCATTAATCGTCGTTATAAATGGACCGGAAGCAATAGCAGGATCAAATTTTAATTTATTAAGAACTAATGGGAAAATTAATCCGACAACTGCCGATATACTTAATGTAACAAGAATGGATAGTCCAACCACTACGCCTAGCATGATGTTCCCATAAAAGAGAAGGATCAAGATGGTAATGAGCATCATACAAATCAATCCGATTAAAAAGCCGGTTGAAAATTCTTTCCTCATCATGCGCCACAAATCTTTCATATCAATTGTTCCGAGTGCAAGTCCTCTAACAGAAACTGCCAGGGATTGCGTGCCGAACTGCTTAGTAAGATATAACCTCTATTTATCATTAAGAAAACAGGCCGCTCGCTCATTTTATTATAATCAAGGTATGAAGAATAAGAAATTAAGGTGTAATCGATTTAGATTATCCCATAACAGCAATAATCCCTGCGCCACTAAAAATAAAACTTGCAGATATTAAAACTTTTGGGGTTATTACTTCTTCACTTGCTAAAAATAACTTGCTTAATACAACACACAATACAGGTTCAATAGCTACAATTGCAGCAACATAAGCGACCTGTATAAACCAAAGTGAAATAAAGAAAAACAATAAGGCAAAACTAGTTGCTATTCCAGCAACTAAGTAATATTTATTTTGCAATAAAATTATCTCTTTTACGGATGAGATCAAAGATTTATTTTTAGCTTCAATAAAGAAAAAACCTAATAATGCAACGGAGGCCCCAATAAAAGCACCAGCAAATGGATCATTAAAATGAAAGAGGGCTTGCTTTCTGACACCCTGGCCTATTCCAAAACCTATTGCGCCTAACAAGGTAATGAGTGCGCCCCATCGATTTATGCTTTCAGTTGACTTTTTAAATATCTCTGTATCGTGGGTCATTAAGCCAAGTAATATTAAGCCTAATCCTAACCATGGCCATCCTCCAATTGTTTCTTTCAAAATTAATAGCGCGAAAAGCAAAGTAAAAATAGGGGCTGAATTCTTGATAACCGAAGCTTTTGCAGAACCAATTTTCCTAATGCCTAAAAAATGCATACTCCGTCCAATCAATGTTGTCGATAAACCAGCAAGTATAAACAATAGAAAGCCCGTAACGTTAATGGGATCGGGATGGTGTTCGACCATCCGATAAATGATCAATACCAATCCCAATATAGCCACATTAACAAAAGCAGTGTTAAATGTTCCATTATTGTTCTTGGAGAACTTCATTCCCCTTTTTATTAAAATATTACTTACTGCATAAAGGAATGCTGTCATAAAAGCAAAAACAAATCCCATTTGTATGCCCCCTCTATGCTATCCAACCCCATACTTAAGTGAGGAGTACACTAATTCGATAATTACCAAGGGTACTAGCTTTTTCAAAGGCCTTCTGAATATTATCCAATGGGACTTTTTCTTCGATCAATGGTGATATATTTATGATTCTTTCATTTAACAATCGCCCTGCATGATAAAAGTCTGCTATATCTGCACCATATGTGCCTATCAATTCTATTTTTCGATAATGAATTATGTTCGAATCGATTTCCAGTTTGGGATTTGGGTATCCCGCCGCAAAAAATGATATACGTCCTTCGTATTGTTTTACCATCTCAAGAGCCTGTTGATTCGCTATTGTAACCCCCACAGCAACAATAACCGCGTCGACACCCTTTCCATTCGTTAATTCTTTTATGGATTTTACAGGATTATTTTTACTAGCATCAATAACTTCAAATCCCATAGAACGGGCTATTGCAATTTTTTTTTGCATTATTTCAGTTATTATCACCTGTGCTCCATATGCCCGGGCAATAAGTGCGTTGAGTAAACCCATGGTTCCCGCACCGATAACCACAACTTTCTCCATAGGGGTGACTCTTAACTTTCTTATTCCCTTTACTACTGTTGCTGCTGGTTCTAAAAAGCCCGCTTCACTTGCTGATAAATTTGGATTCATTTTCACTAGAAATTTTTCGTCCCTTACAGAGTAATTAGAAAAACCGAAGTTTCCATAATACCCATCACTTGAGGGTATTTTATTCATTGTCTTTTTCTTTTGTTCGCAATCGCTAGTAAATCCTAATAGACATTGCTCACATCTACCACAAAAGCTGTGTGTAACTGCTACATAATCGCCAATTTGTAAATCCTCACGAACTTTTTGGCCTCTTTTAACAATAACTCCGGAAACTTCGTGGCCGCCAGCCATCGGATAGGGTTGATGTTCCCTTAATCCCAACCATTGTCCGTAATCCGTTGTACAAATATTGCATGCCTGTTGTTGAATAACTAGCTCATATTCTCCAAAGTTAGGTAAGGCGCGAGTATGAACTTCAGCGTTCTTGACTTTTGTTAATACAGCAAACTTCATTTCATCTGACATATTTATCTTCTCTCCTTAAATTTATCTTCTTTAAATCATACTTTATTGGCAGAGCCAAATAATTTCATGTAATACTTGAGCGCTGTTTTATAACCTTTCATAGATTCTTGCGAAGCTTCTCGTATATTTAGCTTCATAACCCCTTCCGAAAATTCATCATCATTATCTCCATCAATATTATCTGGTACTTCTTTTGCTACATAGCTTTTTAATTGCTCCATTCCTTCTTTATTGAGATCTGTAAATAAGTTAATCTTTTGGATTCCAAGGGCAATGGCTCTTTGAAGATTGATATCACCAGTACCAGATCCGCCATGAAGTACTAACGGAATATTGACATTTCTTTCTATAGTTTCTATTAAATCAAACTCAAGATAAGGTTCCCCCTTGTAATTACCATGTGAGGTCCCTACTGCCACAGCTAGACAATCAATATTTGTTTTCTTCACAAAGTCTGCTGCTTGATCTGGATTGGTAAGACCTTTATCTCGTGTTTCATTATAATTCAACCCAACACCGACGTGTCCCAATTCTGCTTCAACGGATACTCCAACGGCATGCGCTATTTTGGTAATTTCTGTTACCTGATCTACATTATCTTTGTAGGGCAATGTTGATCTATCTACCATGACTGATGTGAATCCAGAACGAATTGCCCGTATAGCAGCCTCAAAAGTATCTCCATGATCTAGATTGAGAGCTGCACTAACGTCTCTATATTTGCTAGCAAAGAAGTGAGCAATTGCACTCACTTCTTCAATACCATGAGCTGGTGCACAGTCCAATATAATTGGTGCATTTAATTCTCTAGCTGCCTGAAACGCAGCCTCAACTGACTCCAAATTAAAAACATTTGGTGCAGCTATCCCATATCTTCTCTTTTTTGCGTCATCCAGTAAGTCTTTCATCGGTATAAGCATGATCATACTCCCTTATTATTAGTTTGCTGATTTACTAAAACATACTAGATTGCTAGAATAAACCGATATATGAACCTGCTAAACTAAGGATGAGAATAGATAATAAAATGATGGTGAAGTTTTGTCCCCTCTTTTTCAGGTACCAGTATATGGAAAATGTAACTAGTAATGGTAAGATACCTGGTGCGATACTGTCTAATAACGCCTGGACTTTTAATGGTTCTCCGCCTTCAATGTTAATTGTAAGGGGGATATCCAATTTAACAAAGCTAGCTGCTAAAGCCCCCATCATGAATAAACCGAGAATGCTAGCACCTGTAATTAATTCTTTTACCCACCCACTTTGTAAGATGGATTTTACTGATTCTTTCCCTACAGAATAGCCAAAGTTCCATAAATAGTAACCCTCTATAACTGTTACTATTGTAAATAGGAAGGGAATGAAGGCACCAAAGACACTTCCAGTTGCACCGAAAGAACAAGCTAATGCAAAAATTATTGGTTTTAATGTTCCCCAGTCAATCGTATCTCCAATTCCTGCAAATGGCCCCATCAAACCTGTTTTGATTCCAGTAATTGCATTTTCTGGGATTTTTCCATTGTTTGCTTTTTGTTCTTCCATAGCAATGGTTATCCCATGAATAAGACTTCCCCAAGTGCCCTGTGAGTTGAAAAAGTTCAAATGCCTTGTCAACGCTTGACTTAATTCTTCTTTAGTTCGATAGAGCTTACGTAAGATTGGAGAAAGGCTTGCACAAAAAGCAACTGATTGCATTCGTTCATATGAATTCGAAATTTCGCATATGAGCCACCAAAGAATAAAGGATTTATTAATGTCCCTTTTAGTTAGCCTAATGCCAGTTTCATTCGTTTTATCCATTTCATTAGTAACTCCTATGGATTCATTTGTCATGTTGTAGTCCCAGCTCCTTTCTCTTTTTTCATAAGCACAACTAGCAGAGCAATACAAGTTCCAAATATAGCAGCAGCCATCACATCAATTGCAAAATATTGGACTACAAAAAACCCTATAATGAAGAAAGGAATAAGATTAGCTCTTCCAATAACAAACACGGTTATTGCAAAACCAAGTGCGGGTAAAACCCCACCTACTACGCTCAGACCATGAAGAATCCATTCAGGCATTGTATCGATAAACCGTTCTACCACTGAAGCCCCATACAAATTTGCTATAAACACGGGTGGAAATCTAAGGAAAAAGGTCAATATCAAAGGATATAGTACTGCACAATACCAAATACCTTTTATATTGGCATCTAATGCATGCTTATCTGCCCTGTGGGCAAATCCCGCATTAATTGTTCGCCTAATCTGATCAAGGAATACCCCAAGTACACCGAAAGGAACAGCCAAAGTTACTGCCATAGCTGGATCCATCCCACTTTGTACTGCAATAGGGATTGCGATTACACCTGCAAAACCCTCATCTGCTGGCAAATTTGAGCCAGCGGCAACCATACCTATATAAAGTATATTAATAGCCGCACCAATCTTCATCGCACTTGATAAATCCCCCATAATTAAACCAATGGGAAGTGCCATAACGATAGGCTGGCGTAATACCGCTTGAAAGGTGTAACCTAGCTTTCCCATAGCTAACCAGTGTAATAAAGCGGTAAAAGTTGCTAGTCCAATGGACATAATGAGCCCCCCTAGAAATTAAATTTTTTAATTGCATTTTCTAGCTTTACTTTTTGTTCTTCGGGGATGATATGGAGGTAAATATCAGAACCTCCTTCTTCCATTTCCTGTAATTGTTCGACATCTTTCTTGTCAAATGAAACTGCCCTCAAAACTGTCACCCTCCCTGGCGCACTTGCCAATCCACCAATTTGCAAATATTGTATAGGGAAACCCTGTTTATAGCAGTTATAACAACTTTCAACATCTTTAAAGAGCAGCAATATATTTCCCACACCTAATTCATTTTCTTTCCATAATTGTGTTGCTTCATTGACGCTGAGTATTTCAATTGAAATTCCTGTAGGTGCTGCCGCAACATAGATGTCCGCCATAAAATCGTCTTCCGATAAATCATCATCGATAATTACAATCCGATTGGCACCCGCCACCTTCAGCCACTTAGTAATTACCTGCCCATGAATTAAACGAGTGTCTATCCGAATTAATTTTATATTTGCCATTCCAACAACCCCTTTCTTAAACAATTATTTATTAACTTTATTAAATGACTGAATTTCATAATTACCAAAGTCGGCTTTCCCATCACCATATGTAGTTGGGAACGAACCAACTCAAGTACATATGGTGATGGTGATGCATTAAATACGTATTATGAAATTCATTAAAATAATTCTTGACGAACATTTTTAATTCCTTCAATCCCTGCCTTGCAGCACCCATTCGTTACCTCCTGGAGGTTGCTATTTCCCCTTAAACTGAGTGCTTCGATCAGCATAGGCAAATTGACACCTGTAAGGCATTCCATATTACGTTGTTTCATATTTGCTGCCGTTACATTAAACGGACTTCCACCATATAAATCGGTTAACACTAAAACCCCCTCTCCGGTATCTAATTTTGTGGCTTCTAATTCAACTTCCTTTTTCAATAAATGAATATCGTCATCCGCATTTAAATTTAACGCATTTACACTAACCTGCTTCCCGACAATCAATTCAGCTGAATTGAGAAGCTCTGTGCTAAACTTGCCATGGGTAACAATTAAAATACCTATCATGCCAAATTCCCTCCCCTTTCTAAACTGAATGAATTTCATAATTACCGAAGTCGGCTTTCCCATCACCATATGTAGTTGGGAACGAACCAACTCAACTACATATGGTGATGGTGAAGCATTAAGTACGTATTATGAAATTCATTAAACTTTTAAAGAAATAAACTTCTCCTCGAGAAAATTCGCAATTCCCTGATGTCCACCTTCCCTACCAAAACCACTCTGTTTTATCCCACCAAAGGGCGCTTGTGCTACGGCGGGGGAAGAATCATTTAAACCAATGATCCCAAATTGTAATGCCTCTGCTGTTCGAACAGCTTTCTCCATATTTGAGGTATAGACGTAGGCAGCTAGGCCATAGTCAGTATTATTAGCTTCAGCTATCACATCCTCTATATTGTTAAAATGAATGATTGGTGCAACAGGACCGAAAGTCTCTTCAGACATAATTAGCATATCGTTTGTTACACCAGTTAAAACTGTTGGCTCAAAGTAGTAGCCTTTCTTTTTAAAACAACGTTCTCCACCTTGTATAATAGTGGCACCCTTTTCAACAGAATCTTTAACGTGACTACTGACTTTATTTAAAGCGCTTTCATTCACGAGTGGACCAATTTCTATACCCTCATCTAGACCACTTCCTATGCTTAACTGTTTAATCCGAGACACAAATAATTCTGTGAACTCTTGCTTTACTTTTTCATGTACATAAATACGATTAGCACAAATACAGGTTTGACCTACATTGCGATATTTACTCTCAATTGCTCCTTCGACTGCTTTCTGAATATCTGCATCCTCAAAAACAATAAATGGCGCATGCCCTCCCAGCTCAAGTGATAACTTTTTCAATTGCTGCGCAGATTTCTTAACTAGAATCCTTCCCACACGAGTTGAACCAGTAAATGAAACCTTTTTAACAATCGGGTTTTCAAAAATTTCATCTGAAATTGACTCGGGCATACCAGTTACAATGTTAATGACACCTTGTGGGAACTTCGCCAATTCTACTAATTTAGCAAAGGCTAATGCCGTTAAGGACCCTTGTTCCGCTGGCTTTAAGATTGTTGCACAACCAGCCGCCAAAGCAGGGGCTAGCTTTCTTGTTAACATGGAAAGCGGAAAGTTCCACGGTGTAATAGCGGCCACAACCCCAATAGGTTGCTTAATTACAAAAAGACGTTTGTTCGAGCTAGATGCTGGGATTGTTTCACCATAAATACGTCGGCCTTCTTCAGCATACCAAGTAAGGAAACTTGATGCCTGTTGAACTTCACCCAGCGCCTGGCCTTTTACTTTGCCCATTTCCAAGCTTATAATGGATGCTAATTCCTGTTCATATTTGAGTAAAAGATCCCGCAGTTTCAATAAAAAACTTCCACGTTCATTTGCTGTTAATCCTGACCATTTTGGAAAGGCGTTAGCGGCTGCTTCAATCGCTTCGTTTGCGTCTGAACGACTTGCATTTGGAACTTTTGCCAATAATTCTTCATTAGATGGGTTTATAATTTCAATCGTTGAACAATCCTCAGCTTTCTTCCACTCTCCATTAATAAAGCATCTTAAGTCATCTAAATTAATAAGCGATAATTCTTTTAAAGCATTTTCTACTTTCATATTAAAAACCCCCATTTTTTTCTTTTTCAATTATTTTTGATTAGCTATTGATAAGTCTATTAGCAGTTGGGTCATCGATAATTAACGCATTAATCACTTCAGATAATAAAGCTGAGTGTATAGCATTTGATTTCTTTATCCCACCTGCAATAGCCATTACCATGGGTGCTTGCTTTATTTTTTCAAATTCAATACCTATTAATCTCTCCATAAAATCCGTTTGCACGAACTCTCCATCCTTATCTAAAAAATGTCCGCCAACTTCGGCAACTACCCCTTTATCTTTCAACTTCTTTATTTCAATTTCTCTTGAAATATGTGGTAAAGTCAATAAAGATGTACACACTGTACCTATACCAAGCACCATAATATCTGCTTTTCCAGCTTGCTTTAGCAGTACCTCTGCACTTTTATCTTTCATAACTGCTGATTTGGTATCTGGCGAACTAACAAAAGTAGGAAAAGGGACTTGTAGGTAAGAGCCTCCTAGTTGTTTTGCTAATTTTTCTGCATGGGTATTTCCGGTATAGTGGTAATCCGATTGACTTACACCACCATTGATAGGGACAACCATAACAGGAATATGCGTGTTAAATACATCAGCTGTGACCATGCCATTAATTGTACTGCCACCAGTAATTCCGACGATATTTTCTTTCCTAACTATTTTTTGTAAAAATAGAGCAGCATGCAACCCTAATTTTGACTTCAAAGCAATGTTAGACGGAAATGGGCCTGGAACAACCTTGACGAAAGTTAATCCGTATTCTGTTCTTATCCTCTCCTCAAGTTCACTTAGCGGAGCAAATGGATCGCGAATTCTAATTTCTACAAAACCCTTTTCTAAAGCTTTGTTCAGTAAGGTGCTCACTTTTGCAGCACTTAATCCTAATTCATTACTAATATGACGTTGAAGCCAGCCTTCTTGATAATGTAAATGTGCTATTTTGATCATTAACTGTAACTCATCTTGTTTAATTAGGTCATTTTCTAACTTCAAAGTTCCAATCCTCCATTTGTTTTATACTACAAAAGTTTTAACCCCCAAAATTAAAATTGTAGGTTATTAGAGTATATTGCTTTTCTTCACTATTATGACCTTTTATCAAAAAAGCATAAAATTTCCCCAGCTATATTCACCCTTTATTTTCAGCTGTACAAGATAACAGGGGCATTACAGGGTTAAAATTAAAATAAAAAAATCGATAAAACTGTTTGTTAGATAAAAAAAACAGCCTTACCGATCAATGTATTATTATATTCATCAATTAAACTAACCTACTAAAAGTTGGGCTTTACTAAAGTTAATTTGTTTCAGATTAGCCGAAGCTAACATCATAAAAAAGTTGTTTACATGCCCGTGATCCCAAATAGATTCAATTAGATAAGTAACCATTAAGTATTGATCTAATAGCTTTTTACTTACGTACCAAATTTGCGCAGCATTAGCCACAACGATATAAGAGTTTAAATTCAGTTCTTCAATATACTGATAACAATATGATATTGACCTACCAGTACATAACACGATTTCCACATCTTTATTTATTAATTTTTGCATGACACTTTTTGTATAAGCAGTAACGGAATAATTATCATTCAAGAGTAAGCCATCCATATCAAATACAACTAATTTGATAGACATCTAAGTTTCCCTCTAATCTTGATTAAATACATATCTATTTTGCCCAACTTTTAGGCCTAATAATGAACTACATAATCCTAAAAAAATAAGAATTAATAAAGGTATTTTCCATTCAAAAGTAATGTCGTGTATCAGTCCTATAATCATTGGACCAAATGCCGCTAAAGTATAACCAATAGTTTGTGCCATTCCAGACAAAGAAGTAGCCTGGTTAGAGTCTCTTGACCGAATAGATAGGAATAATAAAGCTAATGTAAAGTTACCATTTATTGAAAAACCGATCAGAGCGGATGAAATAAAGTATACAACTTTACCGTTATATGCCAATAGCAGTAGTAATCCTAAAATTAAAAAAGCATTTAAAATAACTACTAACCAAGCTTGGCTCTTTAACTTATTTGCAATTAATGGTATTAGCAAACTAGCAGGTATCCCTATTAACTGTAAGTAAGATAATAAAAATCCGGAAGTTGTTTTATCTAATCCAAAACTGATAAATATTTCTGGTAGCCAGGAAATGATAATATAAAATAATAGAGAATGACATCCCATAAAAAAGGCAATTTTCCAGGCAAGGGGGGATTTCCAAATATTAGTGGCCTTTTCAGAAACTGATTGATTCTTAATAGACTGCTTAGATTTCGATATAATAATAAAACTCAAGTATATTAATGCAATAATTGCGGGTATTACCCATATTAGGAGGGAAATTCTCCAACCTAGCCCTAAACTTTCAGCAATAGGAACGCTTAGAGCAGATGCACTTGTTGCAGAAATCCCCATAACAGTTGAATAAACTCCTGTCATTAACATTAATTTTGTTGGGAATTCCTGTTTTATTATTCCTGGTATAAGGACATTACAAATAGCTATTCCAACACCAATGAATAATGTTCCAAAAAGTAAAAGTATTACTGTTGATGTAGATCGAAGAATTATACCAATCGTTAAAGAAATTAAACCAAACATTATTATTCTTTCATTCTTAAATTTTCGCGCGAGTTGGGGCGTAACTGTCGACATGATAGCGAAAACCACTAACGGTAGGCTAGTTAACATAGCTATACTCCAGTTAGAAAAGCCTATTTCATTTCTAATAATACCAATAACAGGTCCCACAGCAGTAAGTGCTGGTCTTAAATTGATCGCTAATAAAATGACTCCTACTATTAATATTATTTGAGCTCTAGTATCTCCGCTTGTATTTCTTTGTGCTAAATGCTCATCCAAATAAAGTGTCCCCCTGATTAAGATAGTAATTGTTAAGATTTAACAACAATATAAATAGTGCTTACGATAAACTTGTCAAACTTACAGTATTTTGTTCAGCATAAGTATAAGGGTTGCTATGCGATTTCCATGCAACCCCTATAATAAAAAAGTATTTTATTCTGAGTACTAATAATTCGCATTAAATGATATATATTTTGTAATTAAGTACCCTTCTAGACCATACTTTCCACCTTCTTGACCAAGACCACTTTCCTTGATACCTCCAAATGGCGCTTGAATAACGAATGGAGAAGAATCATTTACTCCAATCATTCCATATTCAAGTTCTTCCGATACTCTAAAAGCCCTTCCCAGATCACTTGTATAACAATACCCTGCTAATCCATAATGTTTGTGATTAGCTTTCTCTATAATTTCCTCTTCAGTTTCAAAAGTGAATATTGGAACAACAGGCCCAAATGTTTCCTCAGTCGCTATTAGCATTTTTTCATTCGCCTCAGTAATAATCGTAGGCTGAATAAATTTGCCCCCAGTGTTATTAGCATATTGCTTTCCTCCACATATAATCTTACCTTTTTTATCTCGAACATCTTCTATTTGCTCCATTATTTTATCAAATGACTTTTGGTCAATAATAGGGCCAACGTCTACATCTTCATCTAATCCATTTCCAACCTTAAGTTTTGAAACTTTTTTAGTTAAAGCTTTTGTAAACTTTTCGGCAATGCCCGATTGTACATAAATTCTATTTGTACTTACACACGTTTGCCCAGAATTGCCGAATTTTGTATTTAATATCCCTTCCACCGCTATATTTACATCAGAGTCATCAAATACAATGAATGGGGCATGTCCTCCAAGTTCCATAGAAATTGCTTTTACTGTGTCAGCAGAATCTCTGAATAGTAACTTTCCTACGGCAGTAGAGCCGGTGAAGCTAATCTTACGAACATCCTCGCTCTTTGTCATTTCATTACCTATCTCCTGGGCACTTCCAATAACTAGATTAATCACCCCTTCTGGCAGACCCGCCTTATCGAAACATTCAAATACCTTAACAGCCGATAATGGGGTCGCCGATGCAGGTTTTAGTACCACTGTACACCCAGTTGCTAAAGCCGGTGCAATTTTTCTAGTAATCATTGAAAAAGGAAAATTCCATGGTGTAATAGCAGCGCACACTCCTATAGGTTGCCTCTTTACTATCAGATGTTTATTCTGACTAGAAGCGGGAAGAACGTCTCCATAAATTCTTTTTGCTTCTTCCGCATACCATTCAATGTATGCTATCCCACTTTCGACTTCATCTCTTGAATCTCCTATAGGTTTTCCATTTTCCTTAGTAATTAATTGAGCTATTTCTTCATGCTGTTCTCTTAATAATGTTACTACCTTTTCAAGGTAATACACCCTTTCTGGGAAAGTGGTTTTTTTCCAACTCTTGAATGCCTCTTTTGCACTTTCTATTGCTTCGATAGTCTCTGTTTTTCCAACGACTGGCACCTTTCCAATGATTTCATTAGTTGCTGGGTTTATCACCTCGAGTTGGGATGCTGTTTCAATCCATCTTCCATTTATATAAGCCATTTTATTCCTCCTCATATATTTGTTATCTCTATGTATTCACTTTTAAATCAATAAAGATAATCTGCTTTACAACTGCTCTACTTCTGATAATAGTAAATATGATTATATGGATAAACACGTCTACTATTATTAAATTTCAGATAGCGCTAATAAGATTACCTGAATTAAAAAATTCTATAAATTGGAGTGATTTTCACATACTAAAGCCTTTGCCGATCAGCATTCTTTGATAAATAAGAAAAGGTCACATTCCTTATGGTTTATTAAGCATTACAAAGTAATATCTTGCATTTTCAATGTATAATTAAATAGATCACTTCGGAAAATACCTTCCTCATAGATTACTGGAACTTGTTGTGTATCAAAAGTAGTTCTCTCTATCGCTAATCCAGCAGTTGATTTTTCCACTCCTAAAAGTTTGGCGACTTTTGTTGGCATAATTGATGCATTAATAACGTGTATAGCACTATGAACTGTTCTCCCACAATCTTTTATCAATTGATATAAAGAATTAGGTATATTGTTTAAATCGGTATGTTCTACTATATTAAACGGTATATAGCCCCTTATATAAAGAATGGGTATTTTATTACCAGTTCGTATCCGTTCTATAAAAAGAACATCATCAGATGGGTTTAGATGTAGTTTTTCAGCTATTTCTTGATGTGGTTTTATTTTTTTAGCTTGTAATATTATGCTTCCAGGTTCCATCCCCTTTTCAGTTAATTCTTGACTCATACTTTTTAATCTCGGTAAATCAATAGCCACCTTAGGAACATCTATAGATACAAATGTTCCTTTTCCCGTAATTCTTATCAAATATTTTTGTCTAACTAACTCTTCTAATGCTTTACGAATCGTAGAACGACTCATTTGCGTTTCTCTTAACAGTAAACTTTCAGTGGCGAAAAAGCTTCCCTGCTCTAGATTTTTATCAATAATTACTTTATATAGAGCATCAAATAATTGTTGGTATAAAGGTAACGGATTATTACGATCAATATTTTTAACAGCCGTTCTTACTGCTTCTGGTAATTCTTTGCGGTCCTCTGAATAATTACTTTTTCCAATGTTATTAATCATTAATTTTATTTCCCTTTCCAAAATAATTACTATTTTTAAATATTCGATTTAAGACAAAAGAAGCTAACTAAATATAAATACGTTAAACACCCTCCCTCATAATCTTTTGTTAAATAATTTTTATCAAAGTCAAATTTCTATTTCATTTATTTCGATAATAATCAGACACTAAAGTCTACTGTCGAAGCATTTTTGATTCATTTGAATATAGAGGCTAATTATTCAGATCAACATATTCATTACAATGACTAAATAATCAAAGGAAAATAAAAATTTTGATGACTATATTGGTAGCGCATTAATGATCACTATAACTCCGTATTCAATCAGAAAAAAGATTTTGTAACCATTTCATTCTAGAGAAACCTAAAATCTTCTATTTCTGGATCAATCCCAAGTCGGCCATTGCAATCAAGCTTCGACATTTTTTCCATGTCTTTTTCCTCAAGCCTAAAATTAAATAAATCAAAGTTTTCTTTTATCCTTGATGCGGTAACTGATTTCGGAATAACAATTGTATTCCGTTCTAAATGCCACCTTAAAATGATCTGAGCTGGTGTCTTTGCATGTTTTTGTGCAAGGCTTTTAACGAGTTCATCTTGTAATATATTGCCTTTACCCAGAGGAGACCATGCTGTTACAGCGATTTGTCTTTCCTCGCAAAATTCTTTCAAATCCCTTTGTTGTAGGTAGGGATGACATTCTACTTGGTTAATCATCGGATGAGTATTCACTTTATTTTCAAGTTGCAAAAGGTGCTTTTCATGGTGATTAGATACTCCCGGCACACGAATTAGCTTCTCTTCATATAATCTTTCAATCGCTCGATAAGTATCGACAAATATATCCGGAAGTGGCCAGTTAAATATAAATCAATATAGTCAAGACCAAGAGTCCGAAGAGACTTTTCAAATGCACGTAACGTTTCATCATAACCTTGCTCATCATTCCATACTTTAGTAGTAATAAACAGCTCTTCTCTAGGAACCTCCGATAACCGAATTGCTTCCCCCACTTCTTTTTCATTTTTATAATAGCTCGCTGTATCTATTGCCCGATAACCTGCCCTTAATGCTTCTAATACAGCATTTACAGTAACTTTTGGTTCGGACATTTTAAAAACTCCTAGTCCTACACGTGGCATGAGAACACCATTTCTTAATCATTTTAACGTCATTCTATAAAATACCTCCGATCGAATTAGTCCTCACTACCATAAAAATGAAATATAAATACCATCTTCTTAATAAATTATTAAACCATTTTGCTATTTAGTTCGACTCCGCTGTCAATTTGATAACTTTGTATAGCTTTAGCAATTACTTTTCTTACAGGCTTTTTATAATTATCAAAGTCTTCTAGTTCTAAATGCAGCAAATTCTTACTAATTAATTCCTCACACCTGCACCATGACGAAAAAAAAGTTGCACCTGTCAATAAAAGACAACCTTTAATATTTGCTTCTTCATCTAATTGAATTAGAATAATAGCACCAGAAAACACACCTTTACTTCTCTCCACTAATACATTTCCATTTTGTAAAAAATTATTGTAATGTCCAAGAAATTCTTTTGTTTGTTTTGTTTTAAAATACCATTGAATAATAACCAGAATAATAAAAAATAAAAATAGAATTTTCATATCTTCACCTATTTTATTGTAATATTTCCAGGCTGTGATAAGTCACTTTTAAAACTTGGGGTTAAATGGATATGTCCTGGCAATTTCGCCTCTTTAGCATTATCAAAACACAATGAAACATGACCAAGTGAATAAAGATTTTCACTAACTACTGCTCCAACAGCTGTAATAGTATAAATTTGATCAATAATCTTCACACTATCTCCCACCTCAATTAGTCCTTCTTCTTGGTTTTCTTCGGTGATTACACAATAAGCTCTTAAATCTTGTGGTGCGCTTTGATTAAATAAAATCAATAAACCAGTCTGTAACATCTCATCTACATTAGCGCCGATTTCAATAATTTCCACGTTATATTTCACTCTTAAACCTCCTAAATTTCAACCTTTATTAATAATATATATTTATTTTATTTCTTTTTACACTTATTGTTTCGCTCATAAATTATATTACCTAGTTTTAACAGAATTAAAAATATAGAGAGCTGAGAATACATCGGGCGATGTCTACGTTATTTTTCATAACGGAATTTATCGATAGATTAAACCTCGCTCTCTTCTCCTAGCAACCTTTCAGTACGCATATCTATTTTGAAATTATAAAGTTTGATAGTTTTATATTTATTAAGAATAGAGACCAATACTGAATAGATAAGCAATTACTACCGCTAGAGGGGCTGAAATTTGTCTAGCAATTAGAAACGCCGGTGTCCCATATTGAATAGTTTTTGGTTTCGCTTGCATTATAGACATACCAACTGGAAAAAAATCCCCACCTACTTGGGCGTTAATAGCAAATAAAGCTGGCAAGGCAAACTCTGGTGGAATTGATCCCGCTGCAATTTGAGTTCCTACTAGGACACCTACGACTTGGGCAACAGCTGCTCCTGGACCTAGCACAGGAGATAAAAACGGAAAGCTACAGATAATCGAGATAATTAATAATCCCCAAAGTGATGATCCAAGGGGAGTTAGAGCATTTGCAATCCATTCCCCAACACCAGTATACTGTACTGCAGCGACTAAAATACTGACAAACGCCATAAAGGGTATAATTGTTTTTAATAAAAGATCAACAGTCTTTCTACCAGCATCTAAAAACATAGAAACTATCGAGCCTACAGATGATCCGATTTTTGATAATAGATTAAATACGGAATTACCTTTTTCTTCCTCCTGTTTTTCATCCATTTTTTCAAGCTCTATTTCAGATGCCGTTTCCTCCACAGTTCTAATTTCAACATCTACTGGGTCTGCTTCTTTAACGATTTTAATATTTTCTTTTTTAACGCCAGATACATATAAATCTTTTACTATATGATCGGCCAACGGGCCAGAAGGACCAATCGAATATAAATTAATTGTATCTATGCCTTTCTGTGGATAAATGCCACATCTTAATGTGCCACCACAGTTAATAATTGCACAAACAATCTCCTCATCATTCGGTACTTCTTTAAAGCCATTTACTACTTCTGCACCTATAGTATCTGCAATATAGATAGCTAATTCATGAACTCCGCCGCCTGTCATTGATAAAACCTTATTTTTTTTACCCTCACACTTTAAAAACAGTGGTCCTCCCCAACCGCTACTTCCTTTTTCAACCTTAACCATTTTATTCATGATTTACCCCCCCTATTAAACTTGATAATTGTTCCTTTTCGCAATAATAGTAAATACTATTTCTAAAATAATTGCACTTATGAGGCCTACAACTATACCGGTAATAATATAGCGGATAGCTAATGCACCAACAGGCAAACCAAGTTGTTCAATACCTTGGGCCACTCCTAGCCAAACAAACAATTCTGCCGGATTTGCGTGGGGGAATAAGCTTGTTAATGGATGTCCGATTCTGAATAATGCTTCTAACATTCCTGGCTTTGATCTTTCTGGTAGAAATCTACCTAAAGTACCACTAGCTGGACTTCCAAGGAAGAACTGAGCGAATACAGGGAATATAGAATACTTTAATATAGGGTTTTTAGCTAAAAATTGACCCATTTTTTCGATTCGACCCTCACCTACAATATTTACCAAGAATTGAATCAATGTTAACATTCCTATAAGGATAGGAACTATACCTGTAAACATGCCTACAAATGTCTCCCCTACAAATTCAAAAAAACCTACAAACGTTTCCGCAAAATCAACGATAAACGCCACATTTTGACCCCCTCTTTATTATTTTCAATAATAATAGTCAAAAGCCAGATAATATAATATCTTCAATCAAATGCATGGCAACACATTCCTTGGTTGTTTGCTATCTTGCAATTGGGGGACTTATACATAATCCCCCTTCCATTAACTAAGATATAATAATATAACCAATTCCTTAATAACTATTTAGACTCTTATCGTAACAACACACTAACACGGTAACTTCCTTGTGTACTAGCAATTTCGTAAGCTTTTTGAATATCTTCTAAGAGAATATTCGTTTCGACCAGCTTAGAAACATTAACTCTTCCTTCATTTAATAAGCTTGCAGATATATTAAAATCAAGGATATCAGCTCCGTATGTACCTATCAGCTCCATCTTTCTGTAATGAACTAAATTTGAGTCTACATTTAACTTCGGAGCTGGATATCCAGCCGCAAATAATAATAATTTACCGTTTAGATTTTTAACCATTTCAAGGGCCTGATCATTTGCTTTTGTATTTCCAACCGCAAGTATAATAGCATCTGCACCTTCACCATCAGTTAACTCTTTCACCCTCTCTACTGGGTCATGTTCTTTTACATCAATCACATTTAACCCCATCGCCCTTGCTGCTTCAATCTTTTTATCCATCATTTCGGTAACGATGACATCTGCACCATATGCTTTTGCTGCTAGCGCATTTAATACACCCATCGTTCCAGCGCCAATCACAACAACTCGCTCCATAGCAGTAATTCTTAATCTTCTTAAGCCACCAACAACAGTTGCAAGCGGTTCCAAAAAGCCGGCTTCATTAAAAGGTAATTTGGGATTCATTTTAATTACTGCATTTGCGTCTTTAACATCATAGGTTGCAAATCCCAAATGCCCATAATATCCCTCTTTATTTTGGTCTTTAAAAGGGTTTAATACTTCCGTACATTCACTTGTCCTTCCTACTTGACAAGCAGAACACTCTCCACAGTAATCATAAGCAACCGCAACATGATCTCCAATACTTAATTCATTTCTTACATTCTTCCCTTTTTCAACTATGACACCAGAACCCTCATGACCGCCAGCCATTGGATAAGGCTGATGTTCTCTTAATCCCAACCATTGACCAAAATCTGTTGTACAAATATTACAGGTTTCTTGCTTGATTAATACTTGGTTATCACCAACTTTCGGAACTTGTCCTTCATGTACTTCTGCATTTTTCACTCTAGTTAAAACGGCAAATTTTCTTTTTGTCATGATTATAGTTCCTCCCAAATAATATCTTGCTTAAGATAACAAACAGTGTTTAATCTCAAGGTTTATGAATAATATTAGCAAACCTTTCTAATAACTCTTTCGCTTCTTCCGGAGGGCGTTGCCACACATTTCTACCAATCGCCACGCCATTCACCCCTACATCCACAGCTTCATCCACCATTTTAACTAAGTCTTCCGTAGACCCACTCTTACTTCCACCTAGCAAAATAATTGGAACGTTGAAATATTTAACCCAACTTTCTAGTGTCTTCGTGTCTCCAGGATGAGCTACTTTCAAGATATCTGCTCCCAATTCAAAGGCGACCCGATTCGCGTCAGTTAAAACATTTGCACGTTCCTCAGGATCTTCTATCGGCTTTGAAGTAAGTGGTTCAACCAACACAGGCATCTCCCATTTTTCGGCCTCTTCGATAACTGAAGCAATCAATTTAATAGAACGCATTCTTTCAGCAGCAGGGCGATCCCAAAATAGGACGAGTTTCATACAATCGTATCCCCTTCGAACTGCTGTCTCTGGACTAAACGTTAATTGATGCTCCATTCTTTCATTTTTTACTTCATAACTAAAGACATCCGCATTCAACATACGCCCAGGTGCACCTTTCCCCTGAAATACTTCACTGGCTTGCCTGGCAACTCCGTCATTTAATAATACTGCATCGACACCAGGGGTTTGCAATTCCCTGAGAGTCTTAACCGGATCTTCTAAACCCTCCATACTTCCACCTATCCCGTGATCTACCGGCAATACAAGCGTGTTACCAGTGTCTTTCCTAAAAATCCGGGATAGTCGTAATGATTTTCCCACTTTGTCACCCACTCCTTATGTTATTTTTTTACTAGATACAATCCACTACTTTGTAAATTTAATTTTATATATTAATTAAATTATCTAAATTCGGTTTGTACGTATAATGGATTAATGTCATAATACTAGAGAAGCATTTTTTTGTCAATACTATTTATTTAAAGTTTTTAGTTTATTTCAAAAAACAGACTTAAACGTAGATGAGAATAACTAATCGTAATCCAACTCTATCTATAATAGAGTGTGTCTTTATAAATAGAACATCATTATTCAACCAAATGGATATTCAAGAGGATTAAATGATTTACCAATAAAACATTTTGTCTTGAATGGTATATTGTAAGAACAAAATCATCTAAATTCTGTGTACTATCCTACAAGTGTTCTAGTTGCTTGATGGTTTTCTGTTTTAAGCAAGTAAACAGCATGATAAGAAAATTTCATTTACTAAAACAAAAAAGCCGCCAGGTTATGCTCACTTCCGAAGCACAACCCAACAGCTTTTCCCATTTCAATTACCTCTCCACCTCACACAATAACCCCATCCTCAAAAACATCCCAAACACCCCAACCTTACTCCGGCACCACAATATCCGCTTTCTGCCTTAACAACTGATGCGCCTACACTAATTCCGTCAGATTCCATATGGCTCCGGCAGGGTCTGGCCAGTCATAATTCCAATTATCATATTTAGGAATGACATCGGCAGGCAGCGCAACTACCTCTTTTTTTCATTGTTACAGCTACAACTTAGCTTCCCGGTGTATGTCCACCGACATTCCCGATAGAGCCTCCTTGATTATTCGCCCGGCTATCTTTCTAGGCTTTTATGCCATAATGTAGAGCTAAAACCACTTTCCCCTTCTTGGATCAGGATTCCCGCCCTATAGACTAACCCTTATCAGATGCAAATAAGCTAGGACAAATGAACACGCTTGTTCACCCATCCTAGCTTAACTATAATTTTTTCACAAGGGCTCTGCATCCTAACACAACGGGGGACTGCTTCCCATAAGAGGTGTAAGATTTAATAGATAAAAAGCCAATACCAGTAATCACACGAGATTACTGGTATTGGCTTTTAATAATTAATAATCCCAACTCGGTAAAATAACGCCGTCAAAGTGGTCTAATACGAACTCTGTTACTTCTGGCGAGTAATATAGTTCTACTAACTTTTCTAATACGGGATCATCTTTATTTTCGTCTCGAACAACGAGTTGGTTTACAAATGGGGTATCTTTAGATTCGGAAAAAATGGCATCTGTCGCTGGATCTAAGCCATTTTCTACCGCAAAGTTACCATTAACAACACCTAAATCAACTTCCGATAAAAGATTTGGGATTTGTGCTGCTTCTAACTCTTTAAACTCAAGATTTCTTTCATTTTCTTCGATGTCTAGAACGGATGCTGTCTCTTTGTTCACATCATCTCCAAGTTTGATTAAGCCCGCTTCTTCAAACATAATTAATGCACGTGCACCGTTTGTTGGGTCATTTGGAATTCCAATGACTCCGCCTTCCGGAACATCATTAATATCTGTAACTTCCTCCGAATAGACACCGATTGGACTTAATGTAGTTGATGCAATTGCCGCTAGATTTGTTCCATGGTCTTCATTAAATTGCTCCATGAATGGCTGATGCTGGTAACTGTTTACATCTAGGTCGCCTTCCGCTAGAGCTGTATTTGGAATAATATAATCCGTGAATACTTTAATTTCGATTTCCAGTCCATCTTCTGCAGCCAATTCTTGAATCACTTCAAAGATTTCCTCATGCGGACCAGAAGTTACGCCCACTACTAATTTTTCATCACTTAATTGATTTTCTCTCTTCTCATCAGTTTCTGTCTCCTCACTCGCTTCCACCTCTGCTGTAGCATCTGTTCCAACGTCTGCGTCTGCATCTTCTCCGCTTTCACTTCCACATGCAGCGAGCACGCCAATGACAAGCACTGTAATGAATAACAATAATAACTTTCTCATTTTACTTGCTTCCCCCTATTATTCTATGTTTTCCTAACTACGTGGATTGAATAAATGAATTTTCCCAATAAAAAAACCACCTAAGATAGGAGGTTCGCTTAACAGATGTAAATTCTCCCCCTTATCTCGCAAAAAAATACTTGCAGGAATTAGCACCTCTTCATGCCGTGACATGAATGGTTGCTGAGCTTCATCGGGCCAGTCCCTCCGCTACTCTAGATAAGAGATCTTCTATTCAATTTGTAGTTAGATTATATATGATAGTACTGAAGTAACGTTAAATTGTCAATTAATATGGTTCCCACATAACTTTTCTCCTATGCAGATATTGGTGTAGAAAGTAGAATAAAAGCAATGGATAACCGGTTGAATGAATTTCATCATTACCAAAGTCGGCTTTTTCATCACCATATGTAGTTGGGAACGAACCAACTACATATGGTGATGGTGAGGCATTAAATACGTATTATGAAATTCATTAGGTTGTCCTTCTACTAAAAAGGAGGCATATCCAATGGATGAAAAAACGCGGGAAGAAATTGCTTTATCTCGTTATGGTTTGATTGCGCCGCTCTTTAATAAGCAAAGAGAACCAAAAGAGTATTTTTAAGAGCTGGAAGGAACAGTACATCAGGTACCCTATTATGGAGAACGAAAGGTTGCAGCTAAAACGATACAAGAATGGCATTTAAATTATCGAAGAAATGGATTCGAGGGGTCATGAAATCTATTCAATGAGAAAACAAGCCCTTGAAAAAATTCAATGACCTGTTTTCCCCCTTTTAAACAGCAACAAGTACGCAAATCCTAAATCTACTTCGCCCGAGCTAATTTCCCTACTTCCAACTCATCTCTTGACGACGGTATAAATATAATGGTCGCGATAAATAAACATAAAAGAATCGAAAACAAGAAAATCCCCAGTAAACCATAATCGTAAATCGCTTGATAATTCGTCAGTAGACCTATTGAAAGGAATGCTCCCGCAATTAAAGCATAAAGCCCTTTCCTCGATACAGAGGTAAATTTCACTTCAAGTGTCTTTGCCTTTTGCAATAATGTGATAATCGTTAATGTACTAAGATTAACTGACATTCCAATCCAAACAGGATGGATATTATAATAAAATTCATTTGGTGCCCAGCCGCCTAGATGGTACCATGAGATTCCGGACAAAAATCCGAGAATCATAGAACCTATTACAGCTTCTTTTGTTGCTAATCTCCAAAATAAGACTGCTACTACTGGTGCAAATGTTGCAGAATTCCTCATCGTCCAAGCTAAAATATTCCACCATGCAGCTTGTTCCGTCCGGAGCAATCCAAATCCAATCATTAACACAGTTAATAACAATAAGGATCGCTGCGTATACTTGACTAATTGTTCTGGAGTCGCGTGCGGATAAATCGCTTGGCCAACGTCTTTCCCTAAGCTCGTTGCTCCGGAAAATTGGCATGGTGCACCCCAACTCAAAGCACAAGCCCATATCCCAAGGAAAAATAATCCAACGAGCGGCGCAGGGAGAACTTGCATCAAATACTGCGGTAATGCTACTAACCCGAGGGTCGTGTCCGGTATCACAATTGCTGCGGAAATACCGAATAGGACACCAAGCAAAATAAAAGGAATCCCAAAAACGGCTGCCATCTTCAATCCTTTTTGTCCTTCTTCCGGTGTACGACATGATAACGCCATTTGAAAAGCCGCCTGTGCTAAGATGACGTTGACGAGAAATGTACCGAACCATGCCACAATCACTTGTATTCCAGCTCCACCCAACTGAAACATTTCCGGGTTCGTTACCGCAAAAGCGCGCAAACCATCTAAACCAGGATTAATGAAGAATGCTAGGATACCGATTGCGAACATTATAATGAAAACAAAGAAATTCATTGTTTGCGTAAAAGCAATGGACCACATCCCCCCAGCTTTCAAATATAGATACAAAAGGAATGCCGTAAATGCAATCGATAAAGATAAGGTAATTCCTGTAAAGACGTGGACTGCCGAAGCAAAGGCAATCGCTGTTGCGACAGACCACATTGGAAATGCAAAAGCTGTAATTGCTCCACTAATTCCAAGCGCCGCTCTTCCATATCGCTCCCCAATTAAACCAGATACCGTAACGACTAATTTTTCACGAAATGGTCCAATAATGACAAAAGCAATAATTAATATTTGCACCGTTTCGGCGACACCATACCAAACTGCCGATATCCCTGTAAGATAGGAAAGTTCAACAATAGAAATAAATGCAGAACCCGAGAATAACCCGGTAATACAAAAAGCTACAATCCACTTATTGAATGTACGCCCACCAACAAAATACCCAGTTGCGTTAGCTTTTTTCCTGGAAACTTGTCCTGCTATCAATAAAAATGCTGTATAAGCAAGTGCAAAGAAAATTAACCATAAACCATAGGAAGTCATTCGGTTACACCTTCTTTTATCTTAATCCAGTTTAATGATATCGGAATTCCTGTATCCTTAAATAAATTGTAGGCAGGACATCTATCCTTCACCTTTTCTTTCAATTCCTCTATTCGATGCTCGCTCTCGTCGGTTTCAAACCAAATCGTATTAATCACCTCTTGGAAATGAGGACTAACATTATCTATCCCTTTCATTCCGCGACGATCAATCGTCCCAATCGAATCAGACTTCAATCGATGAAATGCAAAATCAATTTCTTTTGCGATGGTTTCGATAACAATCAAGATACAGCCGTTAAAGGAACCTAAAATATATTCCATTGGAGTAGGCGCTTCATCAGTCCCTCCTAATTTAACCGGTTCATCAATTGTAAAAGAAAATTTTCTTACTGTATTAACATTTTTTAACACACCAATTCGTTCGCTGCTTGCTTTAACATTTCTTAGATTCGTATTGATTGAACTTGTTTTGTCCACTGACATATTCATCTCTCCTCAAATATAATTATTCTAATTGTTTTACTTGGTTTTAGGGTTAAATCTTTCCACTCCTTCCATATAAAAAGCCCTCCTCCCATCAAAAGATGAGAGAAGGGCAATGATGTATCCTATACCAATACGCTTAACTCATCTTTAGAATACCCAGGTATTCTTCTGAAATTAGCACCATACAAAAAATTGCTGGTTGCTGAGGCTTCAAAGGGTCAGTCCCTCCACCTCTCTCGATAAGATTTCATTCAATTAGAATAAATTATAGATACAGATATTTGAATTGTCAAGAGGTTTTGATTATTAATGAGTTATAAACTTGATTAATATACTTGCAAAGCCCATGAAAACTAAATTTACAGGATACTTTATATTACCCGGTTTATTATGAAAAGACAGTTGATAAAAATACTCTTCCTTGTTATATAAAACAATCTCGAAGATTTTTTGAAAGGAAACTTCAGATATCTTTATATAGTCAATATCCGTAAAATAAATGGTTACTTCACTTTTGGCTCTGGGTAAACACCGATTACTTCTTACAAGCAATATCCGGACGATTGTTCCTTTTCTTATGTATTTGTTTTTTACTCCCTTTATGACTCATCGTTTATAATGCGAAACTTCATTCAGTGTTGGAAGTAACTGGGTAATAACAGCCGTGTAGGGCGAGCAAGGACAAGCCCCCAAGCGCCTCAACTGTTTAAACTCGCTTGATAATGCTTGCGGGATTTCCTCCTACAACGACATTGTCCGGCACATCCTTCGTCACTACTGCACCAGAGGCAATAACAACATTGTCCCCTACAGTCACCCCAGGATTGATAATGGAGCGTCCACCGATCCAGACGTTATCGCCAATCGTAATCGGCTTTCCGTACTCCATTCCGGAATTTCGCTCCGTTGGCTGAATCGGATGTGTCGCTGTATAAAGTTGTACGCCGGGGGCCAGCATGCAATTATCCCCAATCCGGACTTCGCAAACATCTAAAATCGTACAGTCGAAATTTGCGTAAAAGTTTTCTCCTACATATGTATTATATCCGTAATCAAAACGGATGTTGGGCTCCATATAGATTTCTTTACCTGTCGAGCCGAGCAATTCCTTTAATAATTCCTTTCGCTCTTCGATTTCGGTTTCCAGTGTCTCGTTATAGATCCTTACGTTGCGGCGTGCTTCTAATCGATCTTTCACTAATTCAGGATCTTCGGGATCATACATTTCTCCCGCCAGCATTTTCTCTTTTTCTGTTTTCATTAACATAACTCCTTTTCCCGTAATACTTAAAAAGCAGCACAACGAGGGGAATAAGAACGTTGTGCTGCTTTTTCAAATAAGACCGCCCCCTACCTCCCAGGCTATTGGGCAGGATTGTACGACGTCTAGCTTCTTTCAAGCTTCCCCCTAATCCTTTACCCTTCTTGCAAAATCTACAAATCGGAACTTATCCGGACGGTGCCTAGACTCTGTGAATTGAAATAGATTCGTATCCTCTAAATGGACCTGACTTCGGATGACTACAACATTTGTGAAACCTTCCAGGTCTAACAATTCGTGGTCTTCTTTTGTCGGCGTTTCAACGACAATTTCTTTCTTGGCAAAACCGATCATCAGATTCAATTCCTTCTCAATATGGTTATAGATGGAAGTCTCGCAAATCTCCTCAGATAACATCGGCACGTATGTTTCATTGAAATAATCTTTATCAAGGATGACCTTCTCCCCGTCGATTTCCCGGGTACGAATAACATTCCAAATCGATTCCGTCGGGTCCGTCTTTAAAAATTTAGCCGATTCCCTTTGGTCTTCCGGTTTCAGACGCTTGAGGGTGTGCACGATTGTTCTGCTGTTTAAATTTAACTTCTCCGCCAGTTCGGAATAACTTTGAATTCCGGAGACTGGGAAGGATAACTTGTTTCGATCAATAACAACCGATCCTTTTCCTTGGATTTTCTGAATATAGCCATTTTGTGATAAAAGATCCAGTGCCTTGCGAATCGTTTCACGGGACGCTTCATATTCCCGAGCTAACTCATTTTCTGACGGCAAGAGGTTCCCAATCGCCCATCCACTTTCCTGGATTTTCCTAACTAAATCGTTGTATATGATTAAATATTTCTTCTGCAAGGTGCATCACTTCCAATAATAAACAATCGACTCATATGGGCGTAATTGTAATTGTTCCAGGTTTTGCGGTGAATCTTCATAGTTGGACAACAAGATTTCCGGAGCCGCTTGTGCCTTTTCTAACTGCAAATCAACCGTTGCGTCTTTCCCGTAGAAATTACTGACGACAAGGATTCTTTCCTCGTTCCAATTTCTTGTAAAGGCAAAAATTTGCGGGTCGTCTTCCAAAAGAAGTTGGTAATCTCCATTTGTAATACAGTCATACTTTTTCCTTAACGCGATTAACTGCTGATAATGATAAAAAATAGAATCCGGGTCTTCTAGTGCGTTTTCTGTATTAATTTCCGGATAGTTAGCCGCTACATCTATCCAAGGCGTGCCCGTTGTAAAGCCGGCCTGGTCTTTTGCCGACCATTGCATTGGTGTTCGCCCATTATCACGGGATTTTTTCTGTAAGATACCGATGATTTCTTCTTCGGTTTTTCCTTCTTTTTGTAAGTTTTTATACGCATTTAATGACTCAACATCACGGTATTCCTCAATCGTGGAAAAGTTGGGGTTTGTCATACCGATTTCTTCCCCTTGATAAATATACGGTGTACCTTTCATCATATGCAGGGTTGTTGCGAGCATTTTAGCGGATTCTTTATGATATTTACCATCATCCCCGAAACGAGAAACGGAGCGTGGTTGGTCATGGTTGCATAAGAACAGAGCATTCCAGCCGCCCCCCTCATGCATGCCAATTTGCCAATCGGAGAGTATTTGTTTTAACTCCAAGAAGTCGAATGGCGCATTTGTCCATTTCTCTCCATTCGGATAATCGACTTTTAAATGATGGAATTGGAAAGTCATCGATAATTCCTCGCGTTTCGGCTGCGTGTAAAGGATACAGCTTTCCAAGGTCGTTGAGGACATCTCTCCAACAGTGAGCATATCGTACTCCTGGAACACGTTCTGGTTCATCGCTTGCAAATACTCATGAATTCTCGGACCGTCTGTGTAAAATCTGCGCCCGTCACCGATATCATCATCTGGAAAATCTTGATTTTTGGAAAGAAGGTTAACGACATCCAGACGGAAGCCATCAATACCTTTCTCCGCCCAAAAGCGCATCATTTCAAAAATCTTCTCACGCAACGCTTCATTCTCCCAGTTTAAATCGGCTTGTGTCACGTCGAATAAATGCAAATAATATTGCTCTGTTTTTTCATCCCATTCCCATGTCGAGCCACCGAATTTGGATTGCCAATTATTCGGTATCTCGCCGTCTTTTCCGTCCTTCCAAACATAGAAGTTACGGAACGGATTATCCTTAGATGAAGCCGCCTGCTGGAACCACTCATGTTCTGTCGAAGTATGGTTCACAACGAGGTCCATAATCAGTTTCATACCGCGCTGATGTGTCTCTGAAAGTAATTCGTCGAAATCTTCCATCGTGCCATAGGATGGATCAATCGCATAATAATCACTAATATCATAGCCGTTGTCGTTTTGAGGGGATTTATAGACCGGGGTCAGCCAAATGACGTCCACCCCAAGTTTTTTAATATAGTCCAGCTTCTGAATAATACCTTGGATATCACCAGTTCCTGTCCCTGTCGTATCATAAAAGCTTTTCGGATAAATTTGATATACTGTGGATTTTTTCCACCATGCCTCACTCATGTTGAAGGCTCCTCTCCTATTGGTATTTATAAATGATCGGTAACAGGAAGTCCACTCAAAAGCAGTCCTGTTGTTACCGAAGTTCTTATGTTAAACGTTTCGTCCACGAAGAATTGCATGTCACTTTAGTTTTTCAGTTTCCGTTTTGCAATCGCAAATGTAATGATAAATGGAACAATGATAACGATGAGCATGCCTAGGAAAAATGCCCCCATGCTATTTGCGATGGATAAGAATGCCGGGACCCCTCCGACACCAACGGATGAAGCTTGTACACCGCCAACCGTGATGAATGCCCCTGCAATCGCCGTTCCGATTATCGCTGCAACGAACGGATAGCGATACTGTAAATTAACACCGAACAATGCCGGTTCTGTCACACCTAACCAAGCAGAAATCCCGGAAGTGCCTGCCAATCCTTTCAGTTTTTCATTTTTTGCCGCTAGGAATATGGCAAACACCGCGGATCCTTGGGCGATATTAGATAGTGCTAGAATCGGCCACAGGAATGTTGATCCCGTACTGCCGATCAATTGTAAGTCAACCGCAAGAAAAGTGTGGTGCATTCCTGTAATAACGAGCGGTGCATACAGCGCCCCGTAGATGAGACCACCAAGCAGTGGTGCCGCATCAAAAACAGCAATTAATCCGGATGTAATCCAGTTACCGATTGTAAATGTAACCGGCCCGATCAGGATAAAGGATAAAAAACCAGTCAGAAGCAGGGCGATTGGTGCAACGATTAATAATTGCAAGGAATCAATAACCCGCTTCTTCAGCCATTTTTCAATGCTTGCTAGAACCCATGCAGCAACGAGAACTGGCAGCACTTGTCCTTGGTATCCCATCATATTCACTTCTAATCCGAATAGGTTCCATGTCGGTGCCTCACCATTCGCAGCAGCGATGGCATAATCACCCGCAGGCATTAATGCTGGATGAACGAGAATCAATCCAAGAACAATACCCAATAATGGATTGCCCCCAAACCGTTTCACTGCAGACCAGCCGATCAAAGCCGGCAAGAACGTAAATGCCGTAACAGCAATGACATTAATCATATCTGCCATACCGGCCCAGGATGGGAACATCTCGATAATCGATTGATCCGTGAAAATCGGATTGACTAAAATATTATTTAATCCAAGCAATAAACCAGCAGTTACAATCGCTGGCAAAATCGGAATAAAAATATCTGCCAGTACTTTAATGCCACGCTGCAGCGGGTTGAGTTTCTTCCCACCGGCAGCCTTCACATCATCTTTAGATGCTTCTTTTAAACCGGTTTCTTTGACCATGGATTGATATACCTTATCAACAGTCCCTTGTCCTATAACGATTTGATATTGTCCATTTGTTGAGAAAGTTCCTTTGACAACATCTAAATCCTCCAGTGCATCTTTGTCTACCGCATCTTCATTATCTAGTGCAAAACGCAATCTTGTAACACAGTGGGTTGCTGCATGGATGTTTTCAAGACCCCCTACTGCTTCCACAATTTTCTTTGCCGTTTCCTTATATTCTGAATCCTGATTCGTTCCATCTCGCTTTTCAACTGGATTGGCATTTGTTTCCCTTGCCCCTTTTAGAGTAAGCTCAAGTAAGTTGGATTCTCCCGCAATAACCGTGTCATCACTCGTTTTTCCGTAATGCTCAACCGAATCTCCAGCCGTGATGATAATCGGTGTAATATGGCTCGCTGCTCTTTCTTTAATTAACTGCAAATCGAATGTAATCAAAGGATCGCCGACTTTTACTTGCTCCCCTTGTTCCACATGCACTTCAAAACCTTCCCCGTCCATGTGAACGGTTTCAAGACCAACATGAATCAGTATTTCAATTCCTGATTCTGTTTTTAAACCAATCGCATGTTTTGTCGGAAAAGTGACGACTACTTCTCCGTTTACAGGAGATACAACTTTACCATCCGTCGGTTCAATTGCTAGCCCATCACCCATCATTTTCTTAGCAAACGTCGGGTCCGGAACATTTTCAAGCGCTGTAACTTTTCCACTCAGCGGTGCAATAATGATTTCCTTTTCATTCCCTTGTAAAGCCATTGATGTCCACTCCTTTTCATATCTCTATTAATTATTCATATATACCCTCTGCTACCAACACGAACACACTAACAGCAGTGGTGTGAAGACAATATAAGATTTCCGATAAAACGAATGTTAGAGCACACTTGTATATACATGTCATCTCCAACTATAGTAGTTTAACTTGTATATACAATTTTTGCAAGTGCTTACAGATGGAATTTTATGGAGCGATGGACAAGCCCTGCATCCTGGGGGTGTTGAGTCGTGGAAAAGTGATTGATGTAAAAAGAGAGCTTATTTTTAATAATATGCTCTCTTTTTCTTATCATATCCGCTTGGAAACGGTTGATTATGCAGCCTGAACTGGAATCATAGATAGTATCTACTCTATATTATTCCTTCTATTGTTATACTCAAACAAAGTCTTCGTGTTCTTTGTAACCACCCGCTACTTCTGCCTTTGTAGCAGACAGGAACCAGGCTAAAATAAAATAATCTAAACTGGCAAGTAGAAACCGTACGCTTTTCTACTTACACCGTTTAGATTACAATATTAAAAGTTCATTCTATTTAAGCATTCACTGCTTTTATATTTTATGAAAGAAATTAAAAAAAGTCTTGATTCATTTTGATATAACGCTTGGCTTGCTTCATCAGGCTCTTATACTTTCCCCCGCTCCTATCACCTTGCAGGTATTCCTGTAAAGCCAGCACAATTGATCTTCCGTGCTCATCCATTTCTTGATCTTTCCTCTCTTTTCTTTCCACTAAAACAAATAATTCACTTTCGATTCTTCTTATATTTTCTTTCTTCTTTGATCGAAATAGCATAAACATGACATACCACCTTTTTATACATTTCGTTCATCGAATTTAAAATATGTCTTAGATTTATTTTATATCGAATTGGAGTGCTTCTAGATTTGATTGTTTTACTTGGTGTTTGTTTTGTTCTTTTATATAGAATACACCCATGCCGGACGCACAACAAGCTAGGACGGTTCAACGCTATTGTTCATCCGTCCTAGCTTAACTATAAATTGTTTCACAACAATAGGGGTAACCTTAGTGATTCCCTCTTAATGTATTATTCGGAATACTATTAATAGATAAACTTCCTATCCTGATTAGATCTCAGCAGAACCTTTTCATTTGGTTTTCATAATTACTAAGTAAACACTAATTTATAACAAACCTTTTCTTGCTCTCAAATCATTAATAATTTGAGGATATTCTTTATCTAATTTATAAAACGATAATAATAAAACTAATAATACAAAAGTTACTATTGGTAAATACAGGAATAAAGCGTTTATAGCGAATATTGCGGTATCAGATTGTATAGCTTGACCTCCTACATATCCTCCGAAACTTAAAATCCACCCTACGGATGCAGCACCGATCCCAGTACCGATTTTTGTACCCATGCTTCCTCCACTATATACGAGTCCTTCCCTTCTAACTCCCGTTTTCCATTCGCCATATTCTACCGTATCTGGTAGCAAAGCAAATATTAAACCGAATAATGGTACTCTTCCGATACCTCGAAGGATAGAACCTATTATAACAACCGTTAAGCTTGTTGGATTTATTATAATTAGAATTGAACCCGCAATAAATAATAGCGTTCCACCTATCATAAGCTTAGTTTTTCCAAATTTCTTCATTAATGGAGCAAGAAATGGAATGAGTAATAGGGCAGGCAGTTGTATACATAATGTTAATAATCCAACGAGAGCGGGATTTCCTAAGATATACTCAGCATAGTAAATCGTCCCACCATTATATAGGGCATCATTAACATAGTATAAAATAAACATAAAGAGTACCATAATCCAGTACTTGTTTTTTACTAAAGCTTTAAAACCAATCCAGAATGGTTCTTTATTAACGTCTTTATTTAGATATGCCGTTCTTTCTTTGGAAGTAAAAAATGTAACCATATACATAATCGCCGCAACTAGTGCAAGTACGGAATATGCTCCAATCCAGCCGACTTGACCACCGCCAAAAAAATTAACCATTGGAAGCACTAAGTTACCAACTACAATTATACCTATAGTAGCAAAAAACATTCTATAGACATTTAATACTCCACGTTCATTTTGATCTGGGGTCATCAGAGTATTAAGTGTTCCATAAGGAATTACAACACCCGTATACAATAATATTACTAGGTTATAAGTGATTGCAACATAGATTATTTTCCCTAAATCACTGACACCTGGAACCGTAAAGAGTAAAACCATCACAACAACAAATGGGATAGTTAACCACAGTATCCAAGGTCTAGCCTTTCCGTGTTTAGACTTGGTTTTATCTATAATACCTCCCATCGCAATATCAGAAACGCCATCTAAAAACCGGGATAGGAGAATTATTGTTCCTATTATACCAGCTGAAATTCCTACAACATCTGTATAAAAGTATACAATAAACATACTCATGGACGCCCAAGCAAAGTTAGTAGCTAAATCTCCTAGTCCATACCCAACTTTCTCGGTAAACCCGATTTTACCATTCGATTTAGGTGATTTATCAGCAGTTTGTGGTAAAGACATATTTCTTTTCCTCCCTTTTCTGTATGCGGTTACATTAATTAAGTCAATCCGATTGTTAATATTCTGAATTTAAGGGTATTTCACATTTACATCGGCGTATTTTTCGTCAAATTTTGGTATCCTCTTTAATCTATTTTTGGTGCTAAAAACAGTGGTTAAACACCTAGCACCAAAAATAGACAAGTTGTATCCTTTGTAAGTCACTTCCTGTGATGAGACTATTCTTCATTGCACCATTCTAAACAAGTTGCTGCTATCACTTTTGTAGCTGTTATAATATCTTCTACTTTACAATGTTCATTTGTTATATGGGCTAACTTCTGATCACCTGGTCCAAAATTTACGGTAGGAATATTACTTATCCTATCCAGCGATCCTGTATCAGTATGAAACCCGGATCCCACAGTGTTCATTAATGGATTAAGATCCTTTGCAGACTTTTTAAATACATCTACAAATGGATGATCTTCCTTAACTTCTGCACAGTCTGCTTCTAATACCCAATTAACCTTAGGAGGATTTTCCCTGAGCCAATCATCTGACTCCGCTACTCTTTGTATGAAATCTTCAAATTCTTTACGAGAACCAGTTCCTAAACCATTTTCATCTGACTCTTGTGGTAGTACTTGTATATTGAAAGATAGTTTGCAATGGTCAGAGTAGCTAGAGAAATGATGGCCGCCTTCAATCATTGCAACTTTAATTTGATTTGATTCAGTTAGTAAAGGATGGTTCTTATCCGGCCTCGCAGACCATTCCTTATTTAACTCGTCGATTGCATCCATAATATATCGTGCTTTTTCTATAGCATCAACCGCACCGCCTCTTGACCAGTGGGGTTGAGTAACTTCTAAATGACCAGTACGTCCCTTAATAATTACTTCCCCCCAAATTATTCCGCGACATAGTAAACTCAAGTCAAGATTAGTAGGCTCAGTCATGATTCCAGCATCTATCTTAATACCATTCTTATTAATATAATCTGCAGTCGCAAGGAAACCTGTTCCACCTGCTTCTTCACCCACGGAACTGGAAAACCAAAGATCACCATCTAACTTGATACCGCTTTCAAATATTGCCTCTAAAGCCGCCAACATAGCGCCAACCCCACTTAGCATATCAACAGAACCACGCCCATACAGTATTCCATTTTCAACCACTGCATCAAATGGAGGATGTGCCCATTCTGAAACATCGTCAGCTGCTACTACATCAGTATGGCCCGTTAAAATCAGTGAACGTCCTTTTTCAGGATTCTTACCAGATAAACGCGCTAAAATATTTGGTCGATCTTCCCAAGGTAATTTGTCAGTATACCCCGTTATAAATCCTGGCAGATCACGGTATTTTTCTAGTTTATCGAGTTCCACATCAAAATGATCAATCTTCATATTCTCAATCTTCTTGAGTCTGTCAGTAATGATTTGTTGGGCTTTCCGCTCGTTTGTATCATCATTATAAGCGGGATTTATAGGCTTAGTTCTAATTAAACTTCTAACTAGTTCAACAATTTCATCTCTTTTTTCATCAATTCTCGCAAAAACCTTTTCTTTTTGTTGCATTTTTTCTCCTCCTGCTGTTTTATGAGTTTATAAGATTAGTGGAACAGTGAACTTTCTATCCATTAATTATCTACAATACTGAATTTATACGAAGTCTGCTTTTGATAAGGTTCGTTAGCTTTTAAAACAATGCTTGGGAATCCTTCAAATTCTAAAGAAGCTGGAGAGGATTGGGTTTCAAGGGTAACACCTAAATATTTTTCTGATTTCCCTTCAGCAAGTTCAAAATTGTTATCTAAATTATTCCCAGTATAAATTACAATCCCAGGCTGGTCTGTTTTAATAGTCATTACCCTTCCGCTATTTGGTTCCTCTAAAATTACACTATCTTCATTTTGATTATCAAAAATAAAATAGTGATCAAAACCATTTTTGGCATACTCATTTTGACTAATAGGATTTTCAATTCCTTCTCCTAACACTTTCCCTTCACGAAAGTCAAAAGGTGTACCGCTTACATCTACTTTATCCCCAGTTGGTATCAGCTCTTTATCTAATTCAATAAAGTAGCTACTATTTAGTGTAATAATATGATTATTTATTGGTTGTTTTAAATTACCATTTAAATTGAAATAAGAATGATTCGTTAATGTTAATACTGTAGTTTTATCCGAAATAGCGCGATAGTCTATAATAAGCTCGTCATTATCTTTAAGTTTAAAGGTCACACTCACTTTAAGATTTCCTGGATACCCGTCCACGCTTTCAGATATTTCATTTTGAAGCTCAACACCGACATCTGAATCAGTCTCAAATACTTTATAATCCCATAACATTTGGTGAAAACCACGTGTCCCGCCATGTAGGTGATGATTGGATTCATTGGATTCTAACGAATAGCTGGTTCCTTCCAAGTCAAATTTTGAGTTTGCTATCCTACCTGCTACTCTCCCTATTGTTGCACCAAAGTAATTTGGATCATTTTTATAACTATCAAAATCCGCATAACTTAATACAACGTTTTCCATATTACCATTTTTATCTGGAACCGTTAGATTAGTAATAATCCCACCGTAGTTTAAGATATCAACTGATACATTATTTTTATTTCTTAATTTAATTAATTTCCATGATTCATTGATTGGTTTAACTTCGATACTCATAGCAATTACTCCGTTTCTATAAATTTATTGTGTTTTACGCACAACTTACTTTTCACTCTAACAAGGCATTAGGTTGAAGATTGTTTAAGTTTTTTAACCAAATAAGCTGCACCTATAATTCCCGCATCATTTCCTAATTTAGCTATTTCTAATTTACAACTTTGAAAAACCCGTGGTAATGAGTATTTTTCGAATGATATATTTACTGCATCTAATAATTGTTCTTCTGAATTCGACAATCCTCCTCCTATCAATATCTTAGAAGGATTGGTGACTGAAGATACTGCTGCAATTGCATAACCTAGAATATCTGTTATATCCTTTACTATACCTTGGCATAATTGATTTCCTTTTCTTGCTAATTGAAAAACATCTTTGGATGTTATATCTCCTTCAGATTCATAAAATTTTGCCAGGTCACTTGTTGGATATTTTTCAATCACTTTCATCGCTTTATAAACCACACCCGGACCTGAAGCAATTGTGTCCAGACATCCTCTTCTTCTACAATTACAAGGCAATCCATTTCGATCGACAATGATGTGACCTATTTCTCCAGCTGTTCCATTGATTCCACTAAGGAGTTCTCCATTAGCAATAATTCCACTACCAACACCCGTTCCTAAAGTGATAACAATGATATCATTAGTATTATTACCAGCTCCTTTCCAATTCTCCCCTAACGCCGCCAAATTTGCATCATTCTCAACAAATACTGGTAAATTCGTTAGACTTTGTAATTTTTCTTTTAACCTGTAATTCTTCCAACCTATATTTACAGCTTCATAAACCATCCCGGTTTGTTGACTAACAAAACCAGGAGCACCAACGCCGATTCCTATTACTTCGTTGTTAATTTCATTCCACGTTAGTTCAGCGTTTATAGATTTCCAAATATCACTCACAACGTTTATCCCTTTATTTTCCTTCCTTGTTTTAATTTCCCATTTTTGAATAATAGACCCATTGATATCCAAAACACCAATTTTTACGGATGTGCCCCCTATATCAATTCCAATTAGCTTATTGCCCATCTCACTGTCATCCTTCTCTTAATTTCTGCGCACTTATTTTAATACTTCTTCTCTAATAAAGAGGCCGCATCTTCATCCATAATAAAAGTTACATTGGGATGGGTTCTTAAAATGGAAGCTGGACATTCTTCGGAAATAGGTCCCTCTAACGTTTCTTTTACTGCTTGAGCTTTACGTTTTCCGGAGGAGGCAACTAAAATATGTTTACTATCCATAATGTCAGCTAACCCCATCGTTAACATTTGGGTTGGAGCTTCTTCTTTAGATAGATTATGATACCCCATTGTACTATCAATAGTTGATTGATCACTATCAGCCAAAAAGAGGCGGGAATCAAAAGGTGTTCCAGGCTCATTCGCAGCTAAGTGTGCATTTACTCCTAATCCCACAATTTGTAAGTCTCTTGGATATTTATTTAAAACCTCTTTATATCGTTCTAATTCCTTTTCAAGATCCGTTACGCTTCCACTACCATCCAATAATCCAACATATCTTGGTTTGGTATCAATTAAGTCATAGAAGTTTTTGTGCATATAAGAAAAAACAGTAAACGATTTATTCCTTTCAGCTACATACTCATCTAAATTGGTGAAAACCGATTCTTGAATATTAACCTTCCCCGAATTAATTGCTTTAACTAGTAATTCAAATGTCCCATCATAACTTGCACCTGTTGTTGTGTTGATTACCGCCTTTGGATTTTCCTGTAAGGTTTCAGCAATAACTGAATAAGCTTCCTTTGATAATGCTTCATAATCTTTAACCTGAATAACTTTCATTCTAAATTTCCTCCCTCTAAATTTAAGATAATAGCCTCATTAATAAACTTAGTTTAACTATAATTATAATGTGATCGCTTTAATATACATTAAATATATATATCGAGTTTTTTTCACTCTATTATTAAACTAGGTTTAATAATAACTTATCACCTAACTGAAGGAAATGCAATACATTTCTAACTATTATTTAAGAATACTAGTAAAATTCTTCATCTCTTAATATAATGGTTTGTTCTGTTGTGTATTATTATGTTATATTTTATTTTTTTATAGATTGAATGAATTTCATAATTACCAAAGTCGGCTTTTCCATCACCATATGTAGTTGGGAACGAACCAACTCAACTACATATGGTGATGGTGAAGCATTAAATACGTATTATGAAATTCATTAGATTGCGTAAATGAAAAAGAAAAAAGATGGTTACGTGTAGATAGGTACAGCGCTATTTCGTTTGTCTTAACAATAATTAATAGTAGTTTAGTTAGGTAAGCAAGAGTTAGAGTAATAGGCCTTTCGAGTAACTCCTTAAAGGTAGATATATAAAATGGTTAAGTTCCTCATATTTATTACCTGGTTTAGTTTCGTTTTCAAGTATGCATAAGTGGATTAGTTTTCTTAAGATAGGTAAAACACAACAATATCGATTCGATGGCTGCAATCAAGCTGTTACAATAAATGTGCAAATTATGCTATTATATAAAGCAAAATCGCGAATTTAATTCTTCTGTTAATCGCACATGAAAAGTGAGCCATATAACAACTTAAAATTGAGCCACTTATACTTTGTGAAGTAATTTTTCACACTACCTTTTAACGGCTTTACATGGAGAGGTGGGCATGATATCCTCATCAGGGTGCGAAATCCCTTAATATCGCACGTTTTCGCTAAGTAGTCATGCCCACAGAGGCTCCATGTTAAGCCAACGCAGATGAAAAGTGATACCACTATAGTTTGTGAAATGCACTAAATTTTAGTGGCTCAATTTTAATTGCGAAGTGACTCAAAATTCAATTGCGAAATACATTCTTCTCATAAGAAGTAATATTTCAACTACTAAACATCATAAATTCAATGGATTAGAAGGTGATTTCATGTTTAACATGCGTTATGATCAAAAAAGAATTAGAAAATATCATTATTTCTTATTGCTGAGTTTGATTCAAAAGCACAAAAAAATGTCTAGAACTGAGTTGGCTAAGATTACAAATATGAGTAACACCACTGTTGGAAAAATTATAAAAGAGCTTTTGGAAGATGGATTAGTAAAAGAGGTAGGGCAAGTAGTTGGCGATTTAGGAAGGAGAGCAACTTTATTAAAAATCAATTCAGAAGGCGCTTATATTATCGGAGTAGAAATTAATCTAGATCACTCAGAAATAGCTGTTGTTTCGTTAAACGGAACAATCGTAAAACGTAGAATTTTAAACCTTAATGCAAATCAATCTCCAGAAACAGTCCTAAATGTAATTATTTTAGAAACTAAGGAAATAATTTCCGAAATGAGTACTGATCTCTTTGATAAAATTTTAGCAATTGGTGTTAATCTCCCCGGACTAATTACATGGCCTGAAGGGAAAGTGCTTGTTGTCCCGCAATTTCATTGGAGAGAAGTGAATATTAAGGAATATATTGAAAAAGAATTGAATTTTGTTGTGTACATTGATACTGATACTAGAACAGAGCTTTTAGCAGAGCATCTATATGGAGGCTTAACAAATTATGAAAATGCTGTATGTCTCTATATAGGGAGTGGTGTCGGAAGTGCTGTAATGGTTAACGGAGAACTCGTGCGTGGTCATGACAATATGTTAGGAGAAATTGGTCATATAACAATTGATCCAAATGGGGACTTATGCGATTGTGGAAGACTTGGATGTTTGCAAACGTTTTTTTGTTCCTCAAGTTTAGAAAAAAAAGCTCAAAAACCACTCCGAGAAATTTTTACAGCATATGAATTAAGAGAAGATTGGGCTGTACGATTAATCAACCAGGCTCGGCTATATATAGGTCTGGCTATATCTAATATAAGCTGTATATATAATCCTGAAGCAATTTTAATCACAGGACCGATGGTTAGACAGTACCCACAAATTACAAAAGATATTGAAAAAATTGCAGAAAATTACGTTTGGGCACCATTAAAAACTTCTTATAAGCTTGTAAAACCAAGTATTGAAGAAAATAGTGGAGTTATTGGAGCAAGTGCAATTGTGTTAAAGGAATTTTTACGTTTTTCTAACGACGATATTTAATCTTTTTCTTTAAATTGTTTAAAGGAGATATTTTAGCATAACAAAAAAATCCTAATCACAGTGGCATTTTAACTTCTTTCTATGCTTCCCATTTTTTGAAGAAAGTGAAAGATGACCTCATTAGTTTCTTCGCTACATAACTAACCTAATCCCTTAGTAAAAATAAGGAGAACCTATTTTACGCTCACTAACAAAAAAAAGCAAGTTCATCACTAAACACAGCATGAACTTGCTTTCCCTTTTCATATAAAATACCCTAAGACTACTTATCTAATAGCCTAATAACGTCTGCGGGGCAACGAGTTTTGTATTTCTTTAACCTTTCGCTCCATCGATTGAAGTTTTCTGTTTTGTTCTTCCGCCGCCCGCCTCCTATCTGATGCAGCAAAGCTATCCAACATCGCACTTGCTCTCGCTTGCCTCATTTGAGCTTCCTCTATTTCGTACAATCTGATTGCTTCGGGTAACGTATCGGCCTGCAGATTTTCAAGATATGTGTAGATTTTATTGATGGCTCGTGAACGTCTATATTTCCGAGGGAGGATACCGAGATTACTAGCGTTGACAATATGATTATTCTCATCCTCCAACTCCCCTATTTTTTGCTGGAAGCGAGATTGCGTCTTTACAACCCTTTGTTCCACGAAACCAAGCCTTCTCAGAAAAGAGTCTTCCTTACCTAACGTAAACATGCTATAGAAAAATAAGATGATTAATCCTAGAATAAATAGCCGTAATAATATGCTATATCCTGGGATGAGATTCGGTAAAAGACCAAAAAGGATTGGATCTAAAATCGGAATCCTTTGCGATTCAATAAAAAACAATAAAAATACAGGGCCTAACGTGATAAGCAAAAAGAATAACCGTAAATGAGAGCTCGTTCTATCCATCATTTTCCGGTGCAAGCGGCTGATTTTCTTATTATTCCTATCCAGCACTTTCCCGTCCTTCTTTAAACTCGCCAGATTATGTAACAAAACCTCTCGTGAATGACTCATTCCGTTCCTTTCTCCCTTCTTTACTAGAAACAGTTCAATATTTAATCCTTTCAAACTAAATCATACCATAATTCGCGTTTTTACCTAGGTCATTTTATTTAATTCGAAAGACTTATAATAAACATGGTAAATTACTAGACAAACAAAAGTTTAAAACCATATGTTTTCGCTAACGAAAGCACGAAACCCAAATAAAAACCCGCCACATCGTGCACTCTCTCACTAACGCAGCGGGCATCTAACACCAAATCATTCCTCTGTATCAACAAATTTTGTAAACGTAAATTCTGCGAGCTCTCCGAATCCTGCTCGTATATCATTTACAGCTTCTTCACTTAATTCATCACCCGGTTCAAAAGAATGACCGGTATCTAGTAAGCTTGCATAGGTTTCTGTTGCCAAATCCTCTACATAACCATCTTTAAACCGATCCTTGTCCACGTCATAAAATGTTGTAGAAATCATTCTTCCAGCTTCATACGATTCGAAAACTTCAATCGTGCCATTTTTATAAATGGAGAGCGAACGCCGTATTGCGCTTTCTTCGGCCTTATACGGTTTTGACTTCTTATCCGTAATCGTATAGATTTCTTGGATCCACGGCTTTTCATTGGAATGCGTGCCTACAATCATTTCCTCGAACCCATCGCCATTTAAATCGGCAAAAACATATCCATAGTCAAGTGGAAGAGGACTTGGCTCGTATTGATTTGGTCCTAAATTCCCCTCTTTTTCTAAATCAGACGGATTCCATTGCTCATCGATGGCTGTCCGATACGTCTCCACCAATTCGTTATAATAGGGAGGGATGTCACTCGTAAATAGAACGGGATTTAACGAGTTGGCTACATTTAATAGCGGATAAGAATCCTTTTCCCCTTTCTGCTCTATGACGATATGTGTTGTACTTTCAATTAAACGTTCCTTCACTTGATCAGCAGTAAAGTCCGGATTGTGAGACCAAACAAGCGCAGCCGCTCCAGATACCATCGGTGCGGCAAAGGATGTGCCAGACCATGGTTTATTTTCCGCTGGTTCCCCATAATTTTCCTTTAGCTCCATATTGATCTCTTCAGAAGGAGCAGCGATATCCACCGAATTTCCATACCCACGATTCACTGGTGATTCATACCTGTTACCTAACTTTTCAGCACCTCCGACAACGATAATGTGGCTTCGTATATCTTCTAAACGATGATTCAATTTACCATCTACTTTATCAAATGTATCCGGATTGATATTAGCAAAAAAACCAGTATATTCTGCTGCAGCTTGACTTTTTTCAGATGGTTTCTCCTCGTTATCCTCTTCACCCTCCTTATACGGTTTAAAACCATTCCCAGCACTTTGGACAAACAAAAAGTCATAGCCAGAATCCAGAAGACTATCTAATGCCACAATGAGAGCTGCTGAATTTAAATCATTTTTCTTTTGAATTGCTTCCAAGTACGCGTCATAAGTTTCGTAAGAAGAGTCATTTGTCTTTTCAAAGTTCAACTCACTTACCGGTCGTTCTCCCCATGAATTATTGATGATTTTCGCGCCATCCTCAACAATGTATTTAAGCCCTGCAATAACTTCGTGGTTAACGACTGCATCGGAACGTGCGTCCCTTTCAAATGCATCGTTCATACTCCAAAATGCAACATCCACTGCTCCAGCAGCAACTCCACGGATTCCCTGTGAGTGCATATCTCCTCCTATAATTTTAGTAACAACTTCTGCATGCGTACTGTTGGATGCACTTTCGGACGGAGACTTTACCTCGACTTTCTCTAAAGCAGGATCATTTTTATCTAGATTACCCAATTCCACTACATCCACTCGGACTCTTTCAAATTCCTTATGGTTACGATCCATATAATCCCACGCAGAATAAGCATGAATGGAATCAAGCCACCATTTACGATCGTCTTCTTCATATTCTACCTTATTGATGCCGCCTGTCTGGGAATCTTCCGAATTTAAGTCAGAAGGAAAGATTGGTGTTGATAGCCCAGCATATTTCACCGACTCCTCATCCATTAGACGATCTGCCAACTGCTGAAGCTCATGATAGGAATCCGCTTCTACCTGAAGTTGAAGGGTATTCATCGCTCCCTGTAATCTTCCACCCATATTCCCTTCTACTAAATGAGCTAGCTCCTCTGCATCCTTATCCGATAGTTCCCCAACAAGGAAAACATCCAATATATTTTTATAATACGTTAATCTTTCTTCACGGTCATAAACGATATCCTCATCTGTTGGAAGGAAGACATAATCCCCGTTCTCATAACGGATGGTTCTTTTTTCATCTCCTTTATTATTTTGTTCTTGCCCAAGCTTTTCCGACTGCTCTGTTTCCATTTCCTCTCCTGATTGCTCGGCATTTTTATTGGTTGAAAAAAACCATACAGCCGCTAATGTAACCAGAAGTGCTAATACTATCGTTACATTTCGTTTTTTCTTCAAGATACTTCTCCTTTGTAATTTCTTTATGTCACTTTCTATCATTATAACTCTATCATGCACTTGGATAGAATTGGAAAGAAATAAAAAAATAACTTTTTTTATGTCCACAAGCATTACATATAGGGGTTCAGGGAGTCATGATTAGAATGATCCTCTGTGCTGCTTCCTTTGGTTTTCTTGATATGGGAGTTCATTTTTTCAGAAAAAAATAATTACTTACGACTTGTTCCTCGGATCGGATATTAGCCGCTCAGGACTCTCACTCTATAGACTACACCTGATTTATTTCACTAGATTTTAAAGGCCATACTTACACCCACACAATCCGAAACTTCTGATTCCCCTTTATCCGACGCAGAATTGTAGCTACTTTTCCAAGTGCCTGGAGCTGTTCCCTATAGATGGATTGATCTTCCTCTGGGATGTGGAGCGAAGTAAAAATCGATTCAAATCCCATTTCTCGCATGTTGCGAATATAAGGGATTTGCTTAGCAATTGGTTCACTTCCTAAATAAATAGAAATTCCTAACATCGTTATACCCCCGATAAATAAAGAGAAGGAGGTCAGAAATTAACCCCCAACTCTTTTTAAAGTTCATTAAATATTGTCTGCCATGTTTTCCTTGAAACCAAATGTATACGAATAGGAAACCAAATGCATATGAGATAACTAAACCTAGGAAATACGAGAGATATTGTCCATTTGTGATGAATGGAATTAAGGACAAACCAGAAACACCAATGCCAAAAGACGCCGTACTCATAATTGCTTGAAACGCTCCCCTAACGGAAGCACCCATACAAGCTGTTAGGAACGGTCTACCTAATGGTAAGATTACCCCCTACATTAACGGTTCACCAATCCCAAGGAATCCAACGGGTGTACTTCCTTTAATAATATTCCGCAAGCGTTTGTTCTTTGTTTTCACATAGATCGCTAGTGCTGCACCAACTTGGCCAGCTCCACCCATTGCTGATCAATATACCAGCTTTTATGCCAGGTTCTGCGGATTCGGACATTTTATCGTTTTTGGAACAAATGGTTTCTGATGCCCAACTTTACTTTTATAAAAATGAATGGGGACTGAATTTTATAGGGTATTCTTTCCTGCATGATCATAAGGCTTTTACGGTAACCATTGGACCTTTTTTTAATTATCAACTGATTTTATGTGAGGTTATCCAATAAATGCAACCTCAGTCACAATCAAAGAGAAGATTTAAAACTTGTCTGTGACCAAATCCACATATTGCCCATCGATAAGATAAGAAGTTATTCTACAATCCTCCAGTTATTCGATAGGATGATGGGAACGGAATACGATCCCATGATTATTGAAACCGTTGATCATCCCGATGAAGAGAATAACAATGATAGATTGAATAAAAATCAGGATGCCAAATTGATCAAATCAAGGTATAAAATCGAGAGGGATTTTATTCAAGCTATCCAAAATGGAAATAAAGAAACAGCCTAAGGGTTGTTAAATGACAATAAATTGTCGTTTTCTTTTTCATATTACTTTCCAATTCAAACTATGAGGACGTTAAAACATCTGGCGGTTATCAAAAATACGTTATTTCGAACAGCAGCCCTACAGGGTGGTGTCCCCCCATTTTTATTCACCGCCTTTCTGAAAAATTTGCTTTTAAATTGGAGGCTACAAACCAATTGGAAAGGTTTAATCAACTAGGGGATGAGATGGTTGAAGAATATTGTGATTTAGTCAACTCATTTCCTTTAAACAAATATTCCATATTAATTCAGACTGCCCTGGAGCACATCATTAGTTTTTATAACAAAAAAATAGATGTAGAGGAATTAGCACAGATTACCTTCACCCATCCCAATCACTTAGCGCGAAGATTCAAAGAAGAGACGGGAAGGACAATGACAGAATATCAACAGACGTTAAGAATAAATAAGGCGAAGTATTTACTGGAAACGGGATTATATCCTAATTCAAAGATCCATTTTTAGTGCCCTACAGCAAATACAAGAATTGCTGGTATTTTCCTGGCAATTAAAACAGCATTCTCAGAAGTTTAAATTTATATTTATAGTCCTATGGATACGTATTCCCTTTTTAAAAAGCCTGCAAAGCAAATATAATCAATAACGGGGGTTTATTATGAAGTATGCAAAATTTCCAAAAACCAAGCAAAGGATACAGCTTGATTTTTGGAAATTATCATCAATAAAAGTATTGGTTTGGTTTTATGAATGATTCAGGTAAATAGTTTTTATAATCAATAAAACTTTTTTAGATTATTATCCTACAAGTATCCTTATTGTTTATTTGATAGAGAATCTCTTATTTCCTCCGTCTTGAAATAATTAATTTCATTAGCATCATTCAAAACAACTCCATATTGGTCTAGAACCTGTTCTAATTTAACATAACCATCTAAGTAATCTTCGTAGACAGCTTCTGGATCTCTTTCTAACGGATTGCCGTAGCCACCACCGCATGGACCTTTCATTTTTATAGTACTTCCTTTCTTGACAACCATATTAGGAATTTTAGAGGGTAACACCGTGTTTGTTCCATTAGGAGAACTAATTAGAATAGAGCCCACCTTTCCATCTTCCCCTCCATCAAAGCCCCATGGTTCGTATTTATTTCCATCTCCTTCTAATGAAAAGCTACCATCTGCTAGAAAAGTAATCTCCCTTATTGAACCAATACCTCCGCGCCATTTCCCCGGAGAACAGGCATTATTTCTTAATTCATACTTTGTAACACGCAAGGGATAGTGTGACTCAATATCTTCTATAGGATTATTTCTTGTATTTGCGTATAGTGTATCTACTGCATCCATGCCATCTTTTCCAAAACGCCCACCATAGCTACCTTCCATAATATCCATATAAACCCAATAATCACCTTCTCTTTTCCCACTTAGCGCCAAAGCTTTTAAATTCCCTATACCTGCACTTACCTGTCTAGGTATAGCCTGAGCTAACGCCCTCATTAATGTATCGGCTACAACATTTCCAGGTACAAATCTAGCAATTGTTGGGGCAGGAAATATCGGATTACATAAAGAACCCTTTGGTGCTATAATTTTTATCGGACGTATTAAACCTGAATTATGTGGAAAATGCCCAAACTTTTCAGAGTCCAGTAATATCGAGCGTAATGTGAGATAAACTGCAATATCCACTGTACCAATAAAAGGCATATTAATAGGTCTATTATCAAGCTGTGGAGATGTTCCTGTTAAATCCACAGTCAAGTCATCATCAGCTACAGTTAGTGACACTACAATTTTTAGATCTTTCTCCTGCGGGTCAGAACTATCTAGGAAACCATCCATTAATCCTTCCGCACGATAAGTGCCATTCGGAAGTTTACTTATCGCATTCCTCATCATTTTTTCCGAATAATCCATTAACCCTTCCGCTGTTGCTTTGACAGTGTCAAGTCCATATTTTTCAACGATTTCCAGATATCTTTCCGCTCCCATTTTAGTTGTCGCAACCTGTGCCCTAATATCACCTACTACCATATCAGAGGATCTTATATTATCTTTTAGAACATTCCATAAGAACTTATTTTCTTTCCCCTTTTCATAAAGTTTAATTGCTTTAAATTGAAGCCCTTCTGCATAAGCATCTACAGCATCAATTATCCCACTACTTCCGGGTGTCGATGCACCAACATCTAAATGATGTGCAGTAATCACCGAAAAACCGATAAGCCGCCCTTCGCGAAATACTGGAACACAAATACCAAAATCCGGTCCATGAGAGGCTCCATGATATGCCGAATTATGCAAAATCACATCTCCAGGATAAAATTTATCGCCTCTTTCCTCCATTATTTCTCTAATTCCTTTGACGTATCCTGGTATTGGACCCGATTGAAGTGGTGTGCTATGGGAGGATTCACATAGCTGTTGACCACGTATATCCACTAGTGCACAACCATAATCCTCTGATTCTCGAATAATGCTTGAATACGACATTCGTCCGAATTTGTGTCCCATTTCAACAGCGACACTTTCCAAGGCGCCTAATACCACCTGCATGGTGACTGGATCAATAGATTTTGTTTTAGTTGTCACTATTATTCACCCACCTTAATTAATAAATTCCCAAACTTTTCGACGACGGCTTGTGAGCCTGGGGGCACTACAATAGTTGTATCTTTTTGGATGATGATTGCTGGTCCGTCAAGCGCTTTTCCTACAGGTATTAATTCTCGTTGGTAATGTACTGTATCTATCTTCTGAAGTTTTCCCTTACTTCGAAATACCACTTCCTTACTACTTATTTTCGCATCATCTAATCTTTCACTTCTTTCTATTTTTTCTTTTTCCAATTTCGGCATTTTCCCTACACCCGTAACACGAATATTAACAATTTCTATTATCGCTTCTTCAAAGGCGTGCCCATATTCCTTTTTGTGCATTTCATGAAACAACTTCAAAACCTCATTCATATTTTCATTATTCAAATCTTCGTCAGGTAGGGGGACTCGCAATTCATAACCCTGCCCTTTGTATCTACATTCCGCAAATCGATTCATATGAATGGATTCATTTTTCATATTATCTTTCTTCAATTGATCACTTAATTCTTTTTCTAGTTCTTGAATATCTTGATTTAACATTTCAAGATTTAATGAATTACTTAACATAAACTGAGTTTTTACAACATCATATTTCAAATCTGTAGTTAATAAACCAGTTGCAGAATTAATTCCAGGATAAGGCGGAACTATTACTTCAGGTATTTGTAACTCTTTTGCCACATCTACTGCATGAAGTGGACCTGCTCCCCCAAATGCAACCAATGAGAATTCTCTTGGATCAATTCCTTTTTGAATTGTTTTTTCTCTTATAGTATTCGCCATATTATTATTCACAACTCTTAAAACACCTTCAGCAGCCTCATCTTTTTCCATATCCAATTCCTGAGCCAGTTCTTCAATTACTTTGTGTGAAGCATCCTCATAAAACGCCATCTCTCCACCCAGGAAATTATCACTATCCAACCTTCCCAATACAACATTTGCATCGCTCACGGTTGGTAATTTCCCACCACGTCCGTAGCATGCGGGACCAGGAAAAGACCCAGCACTTTGGGGACCAACTTTAAAAAAACCACCTTCATCAACATGTGCTATACTTCCCCCACCCGCCCCTATCGTATGAATATCAATCATAGGCACCATTACGGGATAGCCAGCTATCCATGTATCCCGTGCGGAGGTCTCACCAAACTTACCTTCCATAACAATACCGATATCTGCGCTTGTTCCACCGATGTCAAAGGTGATTAGGTTGTTTTTATTGGATAACGACCCAGCAAATGCACCGCCTAATACACCTGCTGCTGGTCCAGACACTAAAGTGTTAACCGGCTTTGATGCAACACTTTCAGGAGTACCAACTCCTCCATTTGAGCACATAATGTGCAAATCAGCTTTCATATTTATTTCTTTTAACCGTGATGATAGTTTATTAATATAACTTTTAACTTTTGGCCCTATAAACCCGTTAATGCTTGCGGTAGTAAATCTCTCAAACTCTCGATATTGAGGGGATATATCAGATGAGTTCGTTATAAACGCCTCAGGATATTCTTCTTTGATTAACTCAACAATCCTTTCTTCATGCTCTGGATTTATATAAGAAAAAAGTAAACCTACTACAATAGATTCAACACCTTGCTCTTTTAATTCATTTATTGCAGTTCTTACTTCATCTTCATTTAATGGTTCTATAACCTCACCTTTCTTCGGCCCCATACGTTCCGTTACCGTTTTCCGATATCTTCTCTTTACTAATGGACGAGCTTGCCATGGTATATCTTGCATAATCGAATAATTCTCTGGTCTTTGGTGCCGGCCAATGTGGATAATATCGCGATAGCCCTTCGTTGTAATCATTCCTATAATAGAACCATCAAATTCCAAAATAGAGTTCGTCCCTATTGTAGTACCATGAAAAATATGTTCAATATCTTCTATTACTAAGTTATTCGATTGAGCCAGTTCAGAAATTCCTGTTAAAATACCAATCGATGGGTCTTCTGTGGTAGTCGGTGTTTTATGAATAAAGGACTGTTTTTCCTCTGTATCATTGTAAAATATGTCGGTAAATGTACCACCTACATCAATTCCGAGCAGTCGCATAGTGGCCCTCCTTGTATTATTGAGTTTACTAATACATTTTTTTGAATTACTTTTAAAAGTAATTCAGTTCCTTTCACAATATCTTCTTTACTTGCCTATTCTGACTTAGATGTTATTTTTTCAAAATATTGAAGGCTAGTGTAATCAAAAAGAATAAATAGCAACATTGATTATAAAACTAAAAGGTGAAATCAAAGTTAATCCAGTATAGGGTAACACTGTATTCAAATCTTTACATAGTTTTGCGGGTATGTTAGCGTGGCTAGAAATGTTTAGCTTTTTTGGAAAACTGGCCTTCCTAGCGTAGAAATCACACCCGCATGAAGCCCATGTCAAGCCTAAAAGGTTATTACTGATATTTTTATTAGAGAGTTGCTTGAAACTACCTTTTTGCGCTTAAAAGATTGATGTATATTCCTTACTGTGCTTTTTCTAAAGTATCATGTTGAACTTGTGGAAATATTTTATTCCCCACCCAATAGGCAAGTGCACTTATTGGTAGACCTACCATCCATGAAATAGAGAGGAACATTATCCCGAAAATTCCACCTATTATTAATGCGACAAAACCAAGCCATTTATACTTGATGTTTGGATCATATAATTCATCTATATTTAATTTAGTTTTTCTTACAAGAAAATAATCAGCTAACATCACACCAAATAAAGGGCCTAAAAATGCCGAATAAATACCTATTAAGGCGTTAAATGCAGCATTATCAATCAATAGCCATGGAAACGTAACGACACCCAATAATCCTACAATGATAGCAGCTAATCCCCATCTCACATTAAAAGTTTCCATAAGGACAACAGCAGGCGGGATTATATTCAATGTTAAATTCGTCGTCACTTGAGCAACTATTATGAATAACAAAAACACAATTGCTACAAAATCATTAGGAATTACATATACCATTGCCGCAATAGGATTGCTAATTTCTGTTACTATTGTGGCAAACATTCCAGAAAATAGAAGCAATAAATACATTGGTACGATTCCTAGCATATGACCGCCCCAATTATTTAGCTTTGTTGGTTTCAAATAGCGAGTTAAATCAGCGATGTTTACTGCCCCTGTTAAAAGAATACCTACAGCTGCGGTAATTGCAGCAAAAAATGGCATTCCCCAAGTTCCACCACTTCCTACATGATTTAATATGTCTGCACCACCGACAGATACATATCGAGATATAAGGTAAATGAGGAAACCTAACACAACAACCGATAAGGATGAATTAAACCATTTTGCTGTTTCAATCCCATAATAGGTGAGCCCTATCTGTAAAACCACGAAGCCAACAAATAATATACCAGTCATTTCAACTCCCCAAATTAAATTTACAATATAGCCAGCTGCATCTGCACCAATCCATGAACCAATTCCATACCATATAACAGCTGGAAGCACTCGAATTAGTGAAGCAATCCTTGCACCATGAAAGCCAAAGGCAGACCTTGCATGTACAATAAAAGGAATACCATACCTTAAACCAGCATCAGAATTTATGATGTACATTAATGCCACGATCAAGGTAGAGACAACACTCGCTACAGTTGCTTGTAATATATTTAATTGACCGATTGGAGGGACAAAACCTTGACCTACAATAAATAATTGGATTACGATAGTAGAAGAAATCCAAAATGTAAAATAACTCCAAAAGCCAAAAATTCGGTCATTGTTAGAAACCGGTTTTAAAGAATCGCGTCTCGAATCTTTTTTTAAGACCGTTGAATTAGATGCCATCCATTTCACCTCTTATTTTTATTTGATTCCCACTCCAGAAGTGCAGACACTAAACCTATCATCAAGGTTACAATGCTTTGTTAAATTAATGTTCAAGACTGAATTACTAATACTTAAAAAATATTCAGTTTTTTTATAAAACACCACGAGCATTTGTATATTCAATAGAACAGACGGAGAAAAAACATTTTTTCTCCAGGCCTGTTCTAAAACAATAAAGCTAACTTAAATATTTACTTTTGTTTCTTCTATTTTAATGCCCTCGTAGCATGATCCAAAAGGAAGAGCTGGAACAAATTCACCGTCTCCTTGTTGTCCGATAAACTCCCCTTTATCTACCATTAGTTTCCCTCTCAAGAATACTTGCTCCACTTTTCCTTTTGCTGGCATATTTTCATAACAGTTATAATCTACACCATGTAGACTAGTTTCGTTAGAGATTGTCCACTCAACTTCTGGGTTAAAAATAACCAGGTCTGCATCAAGCCCTACCCCAATATGACCCTTTTTATGATCCAGTCCATTGATTTTCGCAGGAGAAGTTGCAAAGACATCCACCAGTCGCTGTTTTGAAATCTTGCCAGTGTTGACACCATACGACCAAAGAATCGACAATCTATCCTGTACTCCTGGGGCACCATTAGGAATATTAGTAAAGTCATCTTTACCCATATGCTTTTGGTATTCCCAATTAAAACCGCAATGGTCAGAGCTAACTGCATTTAGCCATCCTTTATTAATTGCTTCCCATAAAGCTTCCCTGTCTTCTTCTGTACGAAGAGCAGGTGAGAGTACATATTTCGCTCCTTCAAAATTAGGTCTTGCTAGATCTTCCTTATCTAATACAAAATATTGAGTACAAGACTCTCCGTAAACCGGTACCCCTTCGTTATAAGCTGTTCGAATCGTTTCCATGACTTCTTTGGCGCTTACATGAACAATATAAATTGGCGAGTCGGCCATTTTTGCTAAGTTAATTGCCCTTTGCGTGGCTTCCTTTTCAACTAAAACTGGTCTAGTTTCCGCATGGTAGTATGGTGATGTATTTCCTTTTTCAATACTTTCCTTTTGTAGCGCATCGATTACATCTGCATTCTCCGCATGAACCATGACTGTAACGCCAGCATCTTTAGAAGCCTTTAAAGCTTTAAAAACAGCTTCATCATCACTATGGAAAGGTAATCCTTTATAAGCCATGAAAAGCTTAATTGTGGAAATACCTTTGTCAGGAAGAGTTGGAATCTCTTTGAATAATGCCTCAGTAGGATCACATACTACCCCATGGAATGAATAATCCACCATTGCAAATTTTGAAGCCTCTTCTTTATCAAATTTTTCTATTGTCTCGGCCATACCTTTTCCTTGTTCTTGATTTACAAATTCTACAACTGTCGTAGTCCCCCCTACTATTGCAGCATTTGAAGTTTCAAACCCTCGTACTCTTTCGCCCTTATAATCAAAAGAATAATGAACGTGCTGATCTACTCCACCTGGAAGTATATACTTACCTGTTGCATCAATAATAGTATCTGCATTAATAGATAGATCTTTTCCTACTGCCGCTATTTTCCCATTTTCAATGAGCACATCCCCTACAAACTCATCTACCGCAGTAACAATTGTTCCATTTTTAATAAGTTTAGTCATAATTATTTCCCCCTAATATTATTTAATTAATTAATAAAAAATATCAATTGGCAAATTTAACTGATAATAACACATCCCCCTCGATTTTCTCCGCTTTAATGAGATAACTTTCAGTCATTTTAATCGGGAGTCTTACCATCTAAATAACCTAAGTGTGAATAGACATAGGGTTTTTTTGATCCCCCGACTCAAACTCCTCCAACACTTTATTTAAAACTAAAGAAAAATAAACCAATAAATTTACATTATCCAATCATCGAGGGATCTTGAAGATCTTAAACATAACGAAGTACTGTTTCCAATAACACTTCTGTTCCCAATGATATATCTTCTTCGCTTGCAGATTCATCTGGTTGATGACTGATCCCATCCTTACAACGGACAAAAATCATTCCTATATCCGTAATTTCCGCCATAGTCATGGCATCGTGTCCTGCGCCGCTTATCATGTATGGTGCCTCAATTTCCATAGCGTTGCATACTTCATGAATCTTTTCGACAACATCCTTGGAACACGGTACTGGATCAATCTTTATTTCACTTAGCACCTCAAACGTCAAGTCTCTTTTTTCACAAATATCTTTTGCTCTATCAATAATTCTCTGATAAGAATTTTCTCTTCTACTGAGATTTTCATCCCTTAAATCCAGTGTAAACTCCACTTCCGCAGGTATGATATTGCTTCCACCGGGAAATGAGCTGATTTTACCGATCGTACCAACTATCTTGGAATCGGGATCCTCCTTGCAAACCCTTTCAATTTCAGAAATTATTTCACTCGCTCCCGTCATTGGATCCTTACGCAAATACATCGGGACTGTACCTGCATGTCCAGGAATCCCTTTAATACGGAAAGTTGACGATCTGGGACCTGCAATAGCCGTAACAATTCCTATAGGATTATCATTGCTATCCAAAAAAGGACCTTGCTCGATATGCATTTCAAGGAAAACACGTATCTCCTCTGGATATCGAATAGATTCATTCATCTTATCGGGGTCAATTCCAAAACCAAATTGCTTTAGCGCGTCATATCGGGTTATTCCTGCATGATCCTTCTTGGATAAGCTTGAATCGTCAAGATTTCCGACCATTCCTCTACTTCCGTAAAGAATATCATTGAATCTAGAGCCTTCCTCTTCACAAAAGGCCACCACCTCAATCGGGTGATCATGGAGGATTCCTTTCTCTTTCATAACATGAACAACTTCAATTCCAGCTAAGACCCCGATCACACCGTCAAACGACCCTCCATTTCGTACAGAGTCAATGTGTGAACCCAACATAACAGCAGGAAGGTCAGGAATTGCCCCTTCTTTACGCCCTATCATGTTTCCGAAGTTATCGTGTCTGACTACAAGGCCTGCTTCTGTCATCCATTTTTTTACCAGTTCTTGCGCTTTTTTGTCTTCCTTACTTAATGCTACTCTCGTTACTCCACCCGAATCAGTCTTTCCTATTTGACTCAATTTTTTAATTCTGGAAAAAACCCTTTTTTTATTTACCCTTCCGACTTTCAGCATATTACCCTCCTGTACGTTTATTTTAATATCACTTCCTCCTACCGGTTTATTTTGAAGTGCGTGGCTTTCCGATTAAGAAGGTAGCAATATTAATGGCCTCACGTATTAGATGCAATATCCATGCCAACTTTAAAAGTTTGCTATAAAGGGAAAGGTTCAATCAAACAAATTGCAATAATGCATTTTTCAGACAATTAATCGATTTATCCTGTTTTACAAAGAATGATAGACCCACCTGCTGAGCGCATATTTCAATCAACTTCATAATAAATTGCGAAATCGCAATGCTATTGCAGTATCACAACTTTATATTAAGTTTTTTGACTTTACGACCGAGTGTGGAGGGGTGGATGCCTAATTTAATACTTGCTTCTTTTAGATTTTCACTATCTTTAATCGCCTCTAAAATTAAACTTTTCTCGTACTCATCTACAGCAGATTTTAATTCACCCACTTCTTTTAGAGTTGGAAATGGATTGACTTTTTTAATATAGCTTGGAATATCCGTAAACGTTATTTCAGAATCGGGTACGGTAATAACTAATCTTTCCAAAAGATTTTGTAATTCCCTAACGTTACCCGGCCATTCAAACTCAACAAATAAATCGATCACATCTTTACTAATTGTTTTTGATTGTCCATATTTATGATTAAATTCCTCCAAAAAATGATTGATTAAAAATGGGATATCCTCTTTTCGTTCCGTGAGAGGGGGAATGGTTATTGGAATAATATATAATCGATAAAACAAGTCTTGACGGAAATCCCCAGCCTTGACCATCTTTTCGAGTTCACGATTTGTCGCAGCAATAAATCGGACGTCGACATTTACTGGTTTAGTTTCTCCTATGGGGATGAACTCCTTCTCTTGCAACACCTCTAATAACTTTGTCTGTAAATTCAATGGTAATTCACCAATTTCATCTAAAAAAAGCGTTCCTGAATCGGCTGCTTGTATGAGACCTTTTTTTCCTTCTTTTTGGGCTCCAGTGAAAGCCCCCTTAGAATATCCAAAGAATTCCGATTCAATCAGACTTTCAGGTATGGCCCCGCAATTAACCCTCAAAAAAGGGGACTTGCGTCGATTACTCATTTCATGTATTTTCTGGGCCAACACTTCTTTACCCACACCTGTATCACCCTGAATAAGAACCGTCGTATCAAATTTTGAAACTCTCTTCACTATTTCAAGTACTTTTTCCATGGATCTCGACTTAAAAACCATTCGATTGTTATTTTCTTTCTGTTTGTTTAGCTCTTCTTGATAATAAAGAAGAAGACTTTTTGTATCCTTCAATTTCTCCTTTAAATCGGATACTTCTGTTATATCTTTGGAAAAATTAACCACCTTTTCAATCTCACCATTTTTATCTAAAATAGGATATCCATTCACGATAAGACTCCTATCTGACTTCGTAACTTGTTGAACGGTCACTCTTTTCTTTTCAGTTAGCACTCTAACACTGGAAGAAAAGCTAACAATCCCTTCTTTTTCGAGATTATATACACTTTTACCCACAAATTCTTCTTTCTTCATTCCCATAATTTTTTCACACGCATTACTTACCCTTTGAATAATTCCTTCTTTGTTAATAATAGTTACTAATTCTCCACTTAAATTCATAACCGCTTCTAATTCTTGTTCTACTATTAATTGTTTAGAATTACTTGCTAAAAAACGCTGCATATCCGATAATGGAAAAATTATTATCAGACCACGATTATTATCAAAATAACACTCGTAGAATACAAAATTAGAATACTCTTCATAAGAGACAAATCCCGTTTTAAATGTTTCGGTAGTCGATAATATTGTGCTACTAGGAAAATAATATCTTATAGATTTATAGGTCTTAGTTATATTGAAATGTTCAATGCTAAAATCATTAGCATATATAATCTCACCTTTCATATCTATTAGAATTAATCCAAAGTCATTAATTGACTGTAAGTGTTTTGATAACATAATTTAAACTCCTCCTCTTCGGAATATTCATTATTTATAGCCAGTAAATCCTTTTACCATGTAATTATTAAGTTCATCACTACCTTTTCTATTATCACAAACATAGGTGTTACTATCTGGAAGTCCATAGCGTAGAAGCCCTCCTCAGTTAAGTATTTGTTTCATTTATAGCTGGTATAGGCAGATTTTCCCGCCCCTTATATACCGCTAAATATAAAAAGGGAGCTCGGCTCCGATGCCCAGCTCCTTCTATACATCTATTATTAACATTTTTTCTCGCTCCGTCAATCTATATTTACTTATAATTCCCATAATTTAAATAAGAAGAAATTCCAAATAACTTTTACCCTCAGAATTTGTCTAATTTCATCTTCAATAATATGATTCCTTCAAAATAGATTTCCTTCACGATGTTCTTTTCAATCTTAAGTTTTCTACAGGTATGTATTTACGGTTGCCCTGGAGCCGGAGCTTGTTTAGGTAACTCTATATAAAAAACCAACACTAGGAATCGGTTAAGACTACTGGTGTTGGTTTTTTATCTTTCGAATCATCGTTATTCGTTAATAATGAAGTCACTTAAGAAAGTAAAGTTTTATCGCATAGGGCTGTTCTTATCAACCTTTATGATAAAAAGCTTTGGACTACTTTACATGTGCTAAACAACTACGCTCTTCCATAGTTTAATGTATAATAATAGAAATGCTATGTAAATACAAGACTTAGATCCTACATTTTTAATACTTTCATTTCATTAATTTAGATGGACTATAAGCATTTCAAGCAATTACTATATCCTGTTTTCCGTTTTTATAAAGAAAGTTTCTGATCTCATCGATAGTTGGCATTCCACCTTGTGCCCCTAGCTTTGTAACAGACAAGGCTGCTGCTGCATTTGCAAATTCACAAGCCGTTTGCAAATCATATTTTTGACTTATTGCATAACCCAATGCTCCGTTAAACGTATCACCGGCACCGGTTGTATCTACAGCTTTAACCGGGTAACTAGATATTTTAATCGTATCATTTCCATCAAAATAGAGAACTCCATTTTTTCCTTCTGTTACGATTAGTTTCTGAGGATATTGTTCTAAACTCATTTTTCCATCTGATAATAACTGAGAAAGCTCTGATTGATTAGGTGTAATATAATCCGCATGTTCAACTAATGAAGAGGGAAGTTCTTGAGCGGGAGCTGGATCTAGGATAAATGTAGTACCATGTTTATGACAAAGTCTAGCAGTTTCGACTACAGATTCAACAGGAATCTCTAGTTGGGCAAGCACAACGTCACTTTCAGAAATTTGTTTTTCGAACTTTCGTATATAATCAGGCGTTACATATTTATTGGCCCCTTGCACAACAATAATATCATTGTCTTGGTCCGCTAAAGTAACTACTGCTACACCTGAAGAAATATCGAGTAACGGTTCTACCCCATCTAATACAACATTTTCTTTCTCTAGAAATTTTAATAAATTGGAACCAAATGTATCTTCTCCAACCCTTCCAATCATGTGAACCTCTGCACCAAGACGCGAGGTAGCAACAGCTTGGTTAGCACCTTTCCCACCTGGAATAATTTGAAAGTCTTTTCCTAAGATTGTTTCACCGGCAGCGGGGCGTTTATAAGCACTCACCACCAAATCCATATTTATACTTCCAACTACTGAAACTACTGGTTTCTTCATGATAAATCTCCTCCATTACGATCTAGTCGTACCTCTTTCCATAATTGTCGTTGGCATTTCATATAATAATTTTTCCGGTTTATTACCTTGAATTATTTTTATTAATAATCGAGCAGCTACTGCCCCCATGTCATAGATAGGCTGGGATACCGTTGTTAATTCTGGATATATAAATTCTCCAAAAAACGAACCATCGAATCCGGCAATTTGCAGCTCCTCAGGTACCTTAATTCCTTTTTTTAAAGCTACCTTTAAAAATCCAGCTGCAATCGTATCATTACTACAAAAAATTCCATCTACACCCGTATGCGTTTCAAAGAACTGCTCGGCTTTTCTTTCAGCATCTTTCAGCTGAAAATCCGCTTCACTTATCGTATAGTTAACACTCTTCCCTTCCACGGCATCAACAAATCCCTGATAACGCGCTTCAGAAGAAGATATGTTTTTAGGACCTCTAATATGGGCAATATTTTTTACACCCTTTTGCAATAATAATTCAGTCAATTTCTTAGCCCCGTTATAATTATTTGAAACTACGGAAGGAATGGACGTATCTCCAACACGGTCCAGAGCAACGATTGGTATGTTTAGATCGGAATAAAACTGGGACTCATGGGACTGTGTAGCAATAATAATGCCATCTACATATTTTTCTTTAAACAAATCAATATATTTCATTTCTTTTTCCGGCTCTTGGTCTGAATTGCAAAGTACAACTCGGAATCCATACATCATCGCAACATCTTCCACAGCCCTTGCCAATTCCGGAAAAAAAGGGTTAGTTATATCAGGAACAATAAGACCAATCATATTTGAAGTTTTATGATAAAGCGATCTTGCTATCGAATTAGGTTTATAATTTAACTTTTCAATTACACCTTTTACTTTTTTCAATGTTTCTTCACTAACATAACCATTCTGATTAATGACCCTGGAAACAGTTGCTACAGAAACACCCGCTTCTTCTGCCACTTCTTTTATAGTAACCATACAAACCCCCACTTAGCTTGACCCTGCATATACATGAAGTAAAATAGGGTCATTGTTTATCCTCTATTATAAGCTATATATAATTATAAAACATTATTGCAATTCTCTATCTTATGAATACGTTTTGATTCAAGATATATTTAAATTTCTTTTCATGTTTTGAGTGATAATCCCTATCACTTTGATTAGGTAGTGATAGGGATTTGTTAAAACCGTACAATTCACTCACTGGGTAAGTTTGGTTTTTAAGATTGTGTCAGAGTATGACTTAAAAAGACAAAATACTTTTCGCCTAGCTATGGTGCAATTGTTTCTCTTAAAAAAGAAACATACCTGCAATCGCACCATTTAAACAAGTTGCTAAACTACCTGCAATCATAGCTCTCATCCCTAACTTTGAAGCATCTTTTCTACGTTCCTTAGCGAGTCCGCCAATTGTTCCGATTTGAATAGCTATAGACCCAAAGTTACCGTAACCAGCTATTGCGAAACTCAGAATCATCCCAGTTTTAGCTGAAATATCATCAAACATTGGACCTAGTCCAGCAAATGCAACAAATTCATTAATCACGATTTTTTGCCCGATAAATTGTCCGGCTAGTACCGCTTCTTCCCACGGCACTCCTAAAAGAAAGGCGAATGGGGCAAGAATAAACCCTAAGATCGTGTCCATCGTTAAGTTTTCAATACCGAATATATTTCCTACTAAACCAAATCCGGCATTAATTAAAGCAATGAGGGAGATAAAAGCCAACAACATCGCTGTAACAGAGATGATAATATTCATTCCTGTCGCAGCACCACTAGCAGCAGCATCAATAATGTTAGATGGTTTTTCTTCTCCAAATATTCCATCTCCCGCTTTTGCATCTTCATGATCCGACCCATTTAGTATTTCTTCCATTTTTTCTTTTGTATGTGGCAGCATTATTTTTGACATGATGAGACCGGAAGGCGCTGCCATAAAACTTGCCGCCAACAAGTATTCGAGTGGAATTCCTAATAAGGAATACCCAACTAGCACTGCACCAGAAGTAGATGCCATACCCCCGACCATTACTGCGAATATTTCCGAGTTACTCATCTTATTAATGAATGGCCTGACCAATAATGGTGCTTCCGTATGCCCAATAAATATATTCCCTGCAGCTGAGATGGATTCTGGCTTCGATGTATGCAATAGCTTAGATAAAAAGCCTCCAATAACATTAATAATCCACTGCATAATTCCTAAATAATACAAAATAGAAATTAAGGAAGAGAAGAACACAATTACCGTTAACACTTCTAGCACAAAGATCGTATCAGAAGCATTTTGGACGATTGGGCCAAATAGAAAGTCAATTCCTTCATTTACGAACGAGATAATACTTTGGACACCTAATGATAGTTCTGTTAATACAGTTCGACCAATCGTAGACTTCAAAACAATGTAAGCGAACACAAATTGAATGATTAAACCAATGATAATTGTCCTTTTATGAATGTTCTTTCTATCTTTACTTAAAATAAAACCGAATCCTAAGATACTGACTACGCCTAGTAGACCCCACAGTATATTTAACAAGTTTCTCACCCTTATCATTTTTTTATATAAAAGGTTGTCCAAAATTCTAGCTCTTCTATTTGTATCTCTTAATCCTCCAAACGATATAGTACAATAATTATTCCAAAATGAAGCAAAGACAGATAAGAGGAAGATTGATTAGCTAAATATTCTCTTTGGATTATTCTTTAGTAGACAATCTATATCTTCCACGCTAACTCCTTTTTCACGTAACCTAGGGACAAAGTTTTCCAAGATATGTGAATAACCATAGCCACCGTATCTTTTCAGTAACATTTTTATAAATACATCTTGTGATAAAAGTAACTGATCTTTTAACCCCTTATCCAAGAGTCGAACAAGCGCATTTGCATTATCTTCATCAGATGGGGACTGACCTTCTGGAAACTTGACTTCTATACCAATCATGTCATATTCTAAATAGCATCCCCGTTTTGCTAGAGACAATTGATAATCCATATCTACCATACTTGGATTCATATGGCATAAGATTGTCTTCTGTAAATTTCCTCCCTCTTCTTCCACAATATCTAAAATCTTATGACAATACCTCTCCCATCCAGGAGTATGGATTGATAAGACCTTTCCAGTTTCTTTTTGAGCTCGAGCAGCCCCTCTTAGAACTTTAACCTCCAAGTCTGTCATATTTGGGCCAATCCCTATTTCACCGATTATCCCAGCTTTAATTCCGGTATTCTCTACTCCTTCCGTTAAATCACGAACAATAATTTCCTTTATTTCATCAATTGACATCGATTCAACATAAGTTGGAATCGTATCATGCAGGTAAAATCCGCAGCCCATAATAATGTTGAGGTTTGTTCTTCTGGATACTTCCAATAAGGCTTTCGGGTCTCTCCCAATTCCTATAGGCGTTACATCAACGATTGTGTTTCCGCCTTGGTTATAAAAATAGGAAACTTCTTCACAAGCTAAATCTTTATCGATCATTAACATATTGTCATAATTACCATAAGGATCTAAGCGCAGTTTACCAAGGATATCCATTTGTACTTTTTTATTAGCAAAGTCTTTTTCAGGACCTACCGGATCCTTCCACAATCTGGATCGATCGGTAAATAAGTGTTCATGCATTAAAGTGATTCCTAATTTTTCAATAGAAATTGGCCCCTGAACCGTTTCTACAGTCATTAATAAATCTTCCCTTCTTATATAATATGGTTTTAAAGCTTCTTTTGGCTAAAGGGATAAGTATTAAACGAAGCTGATATTTCATCCTGTGTTTCTTGACAATAACTAATGAACAATATATTTTTAAAAATTGCTTCCAATCTATTTCAGTAACCGGTTACATGTTATACAAAAATGAAATGCAATCTTCGTTATCACTGCATTCACGTCAATCTAACAGAATACTTCCTGAAACACAAGAATCATAATTCTTGTTATAACAAATTCCTAATAGAGACCGATAGTTGTGAGAGGTCTTAAAACTCATGGTTTTGAGACCTCCCGATACATTAATCTAAAAGTTCTCTAATTAATTAGCATCCGCCACATACTTAAGAATATTGACCCATAAGTCTTTATAATGTTCCCACTCTAAAGACTCCTTAGGCCACCAATGCGGAGCACAGTCACTTGCAAAACAAGCAGTTTTTCCACCCTTATATTCTCCTAAAACTAAAAATGGATCATTCTCCGTTTCAACTAAGACCTCTGCATCTGGCTTTGCTTTAAACCGGTTGTAACCTAGGAAAGCTGGCCACTGGTCTATATTTTCTGTTATAAAATGTTTCGTATCTGTATTACGTGGACTTACTCCCTCCGGCGTTTCAACCCGGTCGTCTCCTTCTTTCATAATGACAGGTAGTATGTCTGCGATTACCGTGTTGCTATAATTGGCTTTTCCTTCTATTCCACTAAAGGATAGATAGCCACCAACCATTAATAGTCCGCCACCTTTTTCAACATACTCTTCTATGAGAGATAGAGCATTTGGAATGGACTCCATTTCATAAAAGGTTGCGTTTTGCAGTAAAAATGTATTCGCTCCTATATCACTCATTACAATAGCATCGTATTTTTCTAACTCACTAACGCTTCTAGGGAATCGCACTTGTACTTCATGGGCAGGCATATAGTCAACATCAACCCCGCCCTCACGTAAACAGTCTAGCAGGTGTGTCGCTCCCTCCTCATATTTCGTACTCTCGAAACTATCAAAACCTTTCGTATGAATCATATGAATTGTCCAGGAATCTCCGATAAAAAGAACTTTCAATGAATTCAACTCCTTTTTTATTTTAGGTAACCGGTTACACATTGAACATAAAGATACCGCATAAAGATACCGGTAATTCCCAAGGTACCTAACATTCGGATATGTAAAGGGTTACATAACGTATAGTAATATATTGAAAAGAATATGTCAAATAGAGATATTACACTTTTTTAGTAAAGTAACATTTATTTGGAAATACATACAACTATATATCTGTTAATCTGCTAATTTTCCGGAAGTAGATCGACAATCACTTCATCTTTACGGAATGAATAATATTGAACTTCTTTCCGATCAACGTCTTCTGGATTAAACTCTAACTTTTGTAAGTTCGTATTTTCATACAATTTAATATAAAACGTCATTTCACTCACATCATAATATGATGTATATTGCGTCCAAGGCAGCACGACTTTATTTTCCTTCAACAAACGCAGGGATCCTTTGGGGTTTGTTACCGCTCCGAGTAAATGTATAAGTTGATGAAGGGCATCATCACGTGTTACATCGACAGATAAAAGCTTGTGATAAGCAGCCCGTAAAAACCTTGCGTCAGGACTCAAACCAGAGGGAACCCCTGATAAACCTGTATTAAATTCATCAAGTTTAAATGGTTCGATTGGCTCCTCAATTGTATATTTGTATTTTCTACGTGAACTCCTTTCTAAATGTGTTTTTAAATTGGTTACATGCCAGTCAAAACCAGGTTCATTTGTAAAGACGCCAACCGTGTTCTCGTAAATATCAAACCCATTTTCACGAGTAGGCTCAACAACAATGGAACGTCCAGACTTATCTTGAAAGACGGAATGTTGGGGAACTGACTTGCCCATCATTGGACCACTTTCAGAAACTACGCCAACATCTTTATTCAAATTTTCCTTAACTTCGTCTAGATCTTTATAATTCGTTAAAATCCAAGTTACAACTTCCTCGCCTCTTAATCCAATCTTTCCAGATCTTTCTACTTCATCAGCTGGAACATACTTATAGAAATGATCAAAATAGAATGAACCTCCGCATAATCCATGTTCATTGATTCCGTCTAAAACAACTGGATTTTCCTTCACATCATGCTCGGCCCATACAATACCCATTACTGCATACTTGGTTTCAAAAGGAGTATAGGCAGTTTTAAAATCCCAATTCCTAGGGATTTTTATTCCAGCATAATCGAAATCCTGTTCAAAGTCTTGGGTTCTTCCCCAGAAAACTTCATTTTCTTCTGTTACCAATTTAATTCCTGTGCACATTACTTTTATTCCTCCTGTTCAGCTAATCTTTGCAATAGACTACTGTTCTATAATTAGAAGTCTCCCTCCTTCAAACTATATGTAAACGGTTACCTACCTCAAAGTTTAGCAACCCTTCACATTTATGTCAATAATTAAATTTATTTACTAGAGTCAATTTCATAATTGCTCTTTTTAAAAATCCAAAGATCTACAGAATTTTAAAATTGAATTTTAAAAAACAGAAATTATGCGACTTGTTCCTGATTTAATTGTGCATTGATCCGGTCTGCAGTTAGTTTTGAAGCGTTATAAACAAGTGTTACCATGTCAAAATGGACTTTCGCACGTTCGCCAGTACGATATCGGACATTGTTGAGTTGAAAAAATTCCTTGAGATAGGCATTCACACGCTCTACGGCAGTACGGCGTTTGTAAATATTTTTCCATGCTACGGATCCTCGTGCTGGTGCGGTGTATTTTCGTAAATCATGCGTGATTTTTTGTTTGTAAACCTTTTGACAGATACCTTCATTCGCTAAAGGGCAGTCACTACATTCTTTTGGCCTGGTATATTTTAATGTCTCATATTTGGAATCAAAGCTATCATAACGATACGAATGCTCACGAAAACAGGTTGGGGCAAAGTGTTTATCGTAACCCAGAAGTTCTCCTTCATTACGTTTGTTGTATGCAATCACAGATTGTTGGCCCATCCGGTGGACTTGTTCGTAAATCGGTTCAAAGTCATAACCTGCATCCGCTGTCTGATGACGTAAATTCAGCTCAGGAAAGCGTTCATGAACGCCCTTAAGCAACGGGATGGCAGCCTTCCCATCATTTAGATTGCCTGATGAAAAAAGGGAATCCAAAATATATTGACTGGATGTGCCAACGATTAAATGAGCCTTGTAGCCAAACCAAAAAACATTTTTTCCTTCCGAGTTCTTCTTTACACCCCATTTTGGATCTGTGGGAACTTCGGAACGTAACGCAGCTAAAGGAACATCCAATTGTGCTTCTATTTTCTTTTCATATAAAGGCATATTCTCTTCCTTTTCGACCTGGTCTTTTAGCCATTGTTCCCGTTCTTCTTTTGTTTTGCGCCCACGTTTTTTCGGCTCAGGCTTTGGCTTTTCTTCTTTCGGTGGCGCTTGATCACGAGCTTCAAAGTGAGTGGCATCCATGGCAGCTGTATCGTCTGTGATAAAGCCCCCTTCTATGGCTTGAAGCACAACCTTTTCTTTTTGTTTCTCCAATATGTCGCATTCCAGTAATTTCGTCACAAGCCGAGAGTAAGAGGCTTCTGAAGGAATGGAGTCCGATACAAGGAATCCGCAATTTAGTTTAAAAGCAATATCCTTGTGGAGTCGTTTAATCAGATCTTTAATGGTTGGAATTCATTCAACGTATCTCACAAAACAGGAAATAATCATAGCGGCATAATTTAGCTCTTCAGGTGCGCCAAGACGTGATTTCTTAGTTACTGCATAATAAATTGCGTCCAAATCTATCGCCGAAATAATCGCATCGTACTTTTCGGTAGGTTCCATGTCATATAATTCCTGGATGCCAAATAGGCTTGGTTGTCGTATAATGGTTATAAGAAGCACTCCTTCAGTCTTTTTATGGTTGTATAGTCAACTACCATTATACAAGATTTGGGGAGGTGCTTCTTTTTTCATCTCTCAAAACTGTTGGGAGACAAGCGGTAAGAATTATGAAATTCATTCATCCCTCTAATTTTCTTGATTCTGATTGAGAAATAAAATACAATTAATTATTTTAACTTTATTAGAAAAGTTAAAATCCACCGAGTGTTAAGCCTTATTTTATTAACTACCCGTTGACAAAATGAAGAATATCGCACATTATATAATTAACTTATATGTTAACACAACTATATTGTTAACTTAATTAGAGCGTATAGTTTACATTATCAGGGAGAGTGTAATAAATGTCGCTACAATTTAATGACAATGGGGTCTTACCCCCTCAAGATTATCCAATGACAATCGAACAATAAAAAAACTCATTATTGGTACATGGGCCAGGAGAAGATTCTCCATGGAATTCGCAAATGCGTTTAATGTTAGTGAATAATTTGGATGTTTTAGTAAATCAACTATACACAGTGGGAATTGATGAAATCTTTATTGACGGTTCCTTTGTTGAAGATAAGGCCAATCCTAGCGATATTGATGGTTATTTTGTTACTGACCCCAATAAACTTCCAGATATAGTAACAGAATTAAATAAAATAGATCCGCATAAAGTATGGACTTGGGACTGGAATGACAGAATTTATGATCGTAATTCAGCAAAAGCTCAATTACCAATGTGGCATCGATACCGGGTAGAGCTATACCCTCATGTAGGGCAGGGAACTGGAATTTTAGATGAATATGGAAATGAACAAAAGTTTCCAGCTGCATTTAGAAAAACCCGTGATACATTCCTTCCAAAAGGGATTATTCAAATAATCAAGTAAGGAGTGGGAATAATGATTAAAAATGAATCTGCATATCAAAAAGCTGTCGACAAATTAAAAGAGGATCAAAAGTTTATTGCCAGTGAAAAAAAACGCTTCAAAGAAATGGGTTTAAACTCTGATCAAATTAAAATGGCAATAGATCCTTTACTATCATTTCATGAACAATTGAAAGAAGAAGTCGAGCATTACGAAAAGATAAAACGTGGTTCATTTAATCCAATTTATAAATTCACTGATATTGGAAAAACCCTTATTGCATACAGGATATATACAGGAATGACACAGGCTGAATTAGCTGAAAAATTAGGGGTTAGTAACTCTCAAATATCAAGAGATGAGAGACACGAATATTACGGGGCTACCGCAGAGAAAATTGAATCCGTAATGGAAGCAATGGGAATGAAGGCTACTATAAATATTGAGGTTACTGGAGAATTAGGAGCTTCATAATACTCTTTCAATACTATACCAGCACTGCTAATTCCGATTAAAAAAACAGACAACACCGGCCTTCTCCATCGCTCGTGTTGTCTGTTTCAATATACATTCAACTTATTCTTCATTATTAATCGATTGGTGCTTACTACTTATGGATTTCGTTTTGTAATCATAATGGCAATATGCTTTACACATATTTACATCCTTCTTACTCCTTCTTACTCGTTCTAGATCTTTCCAAGCCAAAATATCTCCAACCATCTATGATAAACTACAAATATAAGCCCAATAAACCCATCCAGTCATCACAAACTCTAAATAAAGGAAGTGCTCCCACCAATGAACAATATAAAATTACTCTCACCCCAGCAGTTCTCCGGTACAGCGGAAGAATTGAAAGATAATCTTGAAGAAATTAGAAAAAGCACAAAAAAGGATCCACCCCCCTCATAAACTAATCGCATTTCTGAACACCACTAACTTTATTCAGCTTCCGCGAAGAACGCTGGTTCCTTTTTCTCCCGAACGCAACTTATAATCGTACGAATCAAATAATATGACGGCAAACCAAAGGAAAGGCTGACTAGGAAGAACATCGGATACAGAGGCAGACTGTTTATTCCGGCTAAAAACGTAATATTAGTTGTGGCACCGAATACCCCATACAGGAAACTATAGTAGAGTATGATGATGAACGAGATAACCTCGATAATCAGTATTGCCACTACTACCTTTAGACGTGTTGAATGCTTCCACCGATTGATCAGCATATCCAGTCTCGGGAAGATGCCTGAATAAAGGGCATATGGTATCCCACAGAAAATAGCAATCGGCATCAGGTAATTTTGTATATATAAATAGTTGCCTGGAATAGCAGAATTAAATAAGTTCTTCAGTATAACGTCCACTACGGTCAGCAGCATCATGAGAAGAACCGCAAGACCGCCAACATACATGCCAACAATGAATGTTTTTGGTTGATTTGGATGTTGTTTCATACATATTTCCCCCTTTCATTTCAAAAATCATTACATCCTATCCGGTAACCACGTCACCAGTTCTGGGAACAATAGAAGAATTGGTACCGTGACTAGGACAATGATAAACGCATAAATCGTGCCGTAAAAGAATACTTTTTGAGAAGGGATACGTGCTACCCCGGCTGCACTGAATACACTTAAACCAACCGGCGGAGTCAACAGTCCCGCAGCACATACAATCGTGAGCAACACACCGAAAACAATTGGGTCAAAACCTGCTTCCGTTACGATTGGCAGAGCAATACTAACCGTCATTAAAATCACCGCTGTACCTTCTATAATCATAAATAAGAAGAAATAAATAACTAATAGAATCGCCATCAGTAGAATCGGTGTATCCATTAATGGAGAAATCCAATTAATGACATTTATCGGTATAAGTGAGATGGTTACGAATTTACCAAAAATACTAGCTCCTAATATGATAAACATGACCATCGCAGATATATTGATTGTACCAATTAATGAATCTTTCAAAAATTGTACGTCCACTCGCTTCAGCAATGCAGCCATGATTAAGCTTAAGAACGCTCCAATGGCTCCTGCTTCCGTCGGTGTAAAGATTCCAAGGAATATTCCAATGAAAATCGTTCCGATAATGATCAAGAGACTTCCAATTGAAATAATATAGTTTTTCTTATTCGGCTCCATCCCTAGTTCTTCTTCTGCAGGAGCCACTTCCATCATTCCTACTGTCGTGTCATCTTTTACATAAGTAATACGATACATGACAAAGACAGCTATAGAAACGGTTACTAAGATTAGTATAACGGGAACTACCATCGCGATAAATAGCTCTCCAATAGATGTCATCGTTGCTGTCCCATAAACGATTAAAATAATGGAAGGAGGGATAATCGTCGATAAAGATCCTGCCATAGCAATCGTCGCTGTGGCAAAGTACTTATTATATCCATGCATTCTTAGTTGCGGCAGTGAGATTTGTGCGAGTGCAGCACTAATCGCAGTCGGGGACCCTGATAGGGCACCTAAAAATCCTCCCAGCATCATGGTGAATACCCCGAGCATGCCGCCGTTCTGTCTTGATATCTGGAATACAAAATTGTATAGAAGACCTATGATATTCGATCGTACGATGAATTGTGCCATTAATATAAATAATGGAATGGTCGTTAACGAATATGTAGCTACACTGTAAAAACTAGAATCCTGCACAACTCCAGGCAATGAAGCAAATCCATCAATTAGGATTGCTCCTACAATCCCAGAGACGATCAACACCGTTCCTATATGCATCCCTAATGCCAAAAGGACGGCAAAGAGTACAATTACTATAAGAAAAGCTAAGGTTCCATCCATTGTTCCACCTCTTTGCAACTTTAGTCATATTTTGCTATAGATATTATTTCATTTCTTCAATTTCTGTCGGGACACTTCCGCCATGTTTTATGATCAGGTCTCTCCACAATAATGCCGTTTCTTTCCCCGGAAAGCCCTTTTCCTCGTTCATTTCAATCCAATCCTTCCATGTATCGACGATGGCTCGGTCAACTGCTTCTTGAATTTCTTGTGGTTGCTCGTCAATCATTGCAATCATTCCACCAGCTGCTTCCATCGTGCGTAAGGAATCTTCTGTCCGTTCCTCATAAATTTCATACGTATCAGGATCATGCAACAGTTTCCTAGCCTGCTCATCCATTATTTGTTGAACTTCTTTTGGAAGGGAATCCCATGTTTCCTGTGTCATCCCATACGTATGGCTGAAATGCCCCAGGTTCACTCCATCAATCGTATAATTAAAGAGCCCCCCTATCCCATAACTCGGCCAGTCCGGAATCGAGAAATACAATCCATCGATGGACCCCCTCGATAAGGAGTCATAGATATCCCCTGCCGGAATCGAAATCGCATTTATCCCTATATTCTTAGAGAATATCTCGGACATGCGCCCAGAACTCCTGAATGTCACGTTAGCGAATTCGCTTATTGTTTGGGGTTCGCTAATATCTGCATAACTGAACTTATACCCTTCTGTCGTTGGGCTCGTCCATTGCTTCAACCCTTTACTTCCATGTTCCATTTCATAAAACGTCTTGCCATTTTCAAATACGTAATCACCCAACACGAGTTCTTCATACGCTTTCGTTGCGATATATACATCAGATTCCATCACCGGCAGCATACTGACTTCCGACAATGGAAAGCGGACTGGGTCATACATTTGAAACATCGGGAGGACAATGTCGACGATTCCGGATTCCAGCGCATCGTATTCTCGACCCATCGCAACAAGGCTTCCACCGTAATGCGTTTCAAACTGGACTTTCCCATTCGTTTCCTTTTCGACCGCTTCAAGCCACGGGGTAAAATAAGCCTGATTGATAATATGTGTGGTAGGGACACCCGTACCGACTCTAAGCTCAATCACTTCGTCGTCACCCATTCCTTTTTGCGCACTGCTTATTCCACAACCGACTAGTAATACTGTCAATATTAGAAGCATAGCTATAGATTTCCATGATAGGATTTTCATAGAATCACCTTCCTTGTCAAAGTAACCGATTACATTTGGTGTAAATAACACAGGAGCTCGGGTAAGCCCCTGTGTTAGATTTGAAATATCAACTATATGACTTGAGTCTTGTAATATCTATCCCCCTGGAATTACAGTCCCAGTGAAATGTATTTTACGTTAAGATATTCCTTGATTCCTTCTTTTCCACCTTCTCGTCCGTAGCCACTATGTTTATTACCTCCAAATGGAGCTTGAGCAACACCAGGCATCGCATCATTCAATCCGATTACACCAAAGTCCACTGCTTCCGCTACTTTTACGGAAAGGGAGATATCCTGGGTGTAAATGTAAGCGGCCAATCCATATTCCGTATCATTCGCTTTACAAATCACTTCATCTACATCAGAAAACGCTGTAAGCGGAGCAACCGGCCCGAACGTCTCTTCTTCCATAATCAACATGTCATCTGTCACATTAGAGAGGACAGTTGGTTGATAGAAAAAGCCATCCCCTTCGACTCTGCTTCCACCGTGCAGCACTTTTGCTCCTTTTTGCACGGCATCTTCCACATGTTGTTCCACTTTGTTTAAACCTTCTTCATTGACTACTGGTCCAACTTGCACGCTTTCATCCAAGCTGTTTCCAACTTTCAACTCTTTCACCTTCGAACGGAAAATCTCGGAAAACTCATCGATTACAGTTTCATGTACATAAATCCGGTTCGCACAGACACAGGTTTGTCCAGCATTTCTGAATTTACTTGCTAAAGCACCTTCAGCGGCTAACTCCAAATCGGCGTCTTCAAAGATGATGAATGGCGCATGTCCTCCCAATTCCAAGGAAAGCTTCTTAAGTTGTGCTGCGGATTGTTCCACCAACTTCCTCCCAACTTCAGTTGAACCTGTAAAGGAAACCTTTTTAACAATTGGATTTTCAAAGATCTCATCCGATATCTCCCTTGTAGCACCTGCGACGATATTGACGACCCCTGCTGGAATTCCAGCCATTTCAACTAACTTAGCGAAAGCCAATGCAGATAGAGGTGATTGACTAGCTGGTTTTACCACGCTTGTACATCCAGCAGCCATAGCAGGACCGAGCTTTCTTGTCATCATCGCTAACGGGAAGTTCCATGGAGTGATAGCAGCAACTACTCCAACCGGTTGTTTCACTACAAATAAACGCTTATTGGAAGCAGAACCAGGAATCGTTTCTCCGTACAATCGTTTCCCTTCTTCCGCATACCAAGTAAGGAAGGAGGCAGCATAACTTACTTCACCGACAGCTTCAGTATATGCTTTCCCCATTTCAAAACTCATGATGGAAGCGAGTTCCTTGTCATGCTCCAGCATCAAATCTCTCAATTTTAATAAATAATCCGCACGCTCATAGGCGGTAAGCTTCGACCATGCCGGAAACGCTTCATTCGCAGCTTCAATCGCTTGCTTTGCCTCTTCTCTCCCGCCTCTTGGCACCTCTGTAACGACTTCTCCGGTAGATGGATTGTTCAACGTGAAATGGGAATTAGAACTTGCCGTCACCCATTTTCCGTTAATGAATAGTTTAATATCTTCTAAATCGATTAATGAAATCTCTTTCAGTTTGTTCATGTTCCTTCCTCCTAATCGTTGTATAGAATTAATCGGATCTTCTTTTATATGAAGCTTATATTTCCAGTACTGCTTTCAATACACTTTGGCTTAAACTATCCTTGAATGCCTCATTAATCTGCCCCAGCGGATAATAAGAAATAATTTCCTGAAGTTCATGTTGATTTCTTTTAAGCACCTCCAATGCAGTTTCATAGTCGCTTGGGTTACATCCATAACTTGTGATGATCGGCCACTCATTGCGGACTAAATCAGTTAAAAACAATTCTACTGTCTGTTCATACAGCGCGACGAAGACTGCTTTCCCGCCTTTTTTCAACTGCTTGAAGCCCTCTGTAACAGCTGCAGGCGAGCCGGAACATTCAAATAATAAATCTACTTTTTCCGGTAAGACATCCACATTCGTCCGGTGAGGAATCATCCCAAACTCTTCCGCTTTGGACAATCTGGTAGAATAGTCTTTTTCAAGTCCGGAAAGGATAACCCTTGCACCTTTTGCCAAACAAACTAATCCGATAAAGAAACCGATGATTCCCGGACCTTGTACGAGAATGAGCTGATTTTCTTTGATTTCCCCTGCCTTTTCTACCGCATGGACCGCTACTGCCATCGGTTCACTTAGGCTGGCCAATGTCGCTGGCAGGCCATCTGGAATCTCTTTTACATATTTTCTTTTTGTTTTTACATATTCGGACATTCCGCCATTAAAATGGAGACCGATCACTTTATTAGTTTCACAAATAGAAAATCGACCGGAGTTGCAATTCTCACATCTCCCACAATAATGCATGGACTCTACAATTACTCCTTTGCCGATGAACGAGTCTTGAAGCCCCTCACCGCTGCCTACCACTTCCCCAGCAATTTCGTGACCAAGGATAATTGGCTTATCAACAAACTCATAGCCCCTGCTGTGGACAAATGCATGGAGATCACTCCCACAGATACCACAGGCTTGCACTTTTATGAGAAGCTCATCTTCCTCTAGCTCAGGAATCGGCTTATCCTCCAACAAAATCTCTTTGGAGTTCTCTGTTTTTACCGCTGCTAACATTCATACACCTGCCTTTCAAAGGTGTTGTTTTTTGTCACATCCGTTAGTGACATATATTTTGAAGTCTTTTAAGAAATTAACCAACCACCGTCAACGTAGATGGTTTGCCCCGTAACATAATTGGAAGCTTCAGATGCTAAGAACACTGCTGCACCTTGAACATCTTCTGTATTTCCGGTTCTTTTGAGAGGAATACGGGATTCCATCCAGCCCACTTTTTGTTTATCTTCAAATAACGATGCTGTCATTTTTGTTTTAAAGTATCCTGGTCCTACCGCATTCACAAAGATTCCATCTTCTGCAAACTCAACTGCTAAGGCTTTCGTAATTTGGGATACGCCCCCTTTACTAGCGCTATAAGTAGTCAGGTTTTTCATACCTATCTCACTTGTCAATGAAGCAATATTGATGATTTTTCCGTAGCCTTGTTTCTGCATATAGGGAATGACTGCCTGAGAAGCGAAGACGACGCTTTTCAAATTAATTGCCATAATAGAATCCCATTCCTCTTCCGTAACTTCAAGAAATGGAGATCTTTTATTCGTCCCTGCCCCATTAACAAGAATATCAATCTTCCCTTCTTGTTCGACAAGTTCTTTCACAAACGATTGAATCGCTGCCTTATCAGTGATATCTACAGATTTAAAATATACTTTTCTCGAAAGTGCTGTAATTTGATCAGCAACTTTCTCCAACTCACTTTCGGTCCTGCTAATTACGGCCACATTCGCACCGGCTTTAGCTAACGCGAGGGCAATTGACTCACCGATCCCCCGGCCACCACCTGTTACGAGTGCCGTCTTCCCCGTGAGATCAAACCCTAGCAAGCTCGGCACCTCCTATCGCCTTCTTGTATAAATTCACTACGTCCTCATACCTTGTAATCCTCGGATTAACGGCAATATTGCCGCTCTTCATTGCGTCGATTGCCATTCGGTCTATCTGACTTTCATCCATATTGAAAGAACTGAAGTCACTTGGTATCTTAATATCCTTTGATAATTTCTTCACTGCTTGCACGGCAGCTTCAGCTCGCTCCATCAAGGTTAAGCCTTCCATGTTTTCTCCCATATCTTCAGCAATATCGCTGAACAGTTCTGGAACTGCAGGCGCATTGAATTCCATGATATGTGGAATTAGAATGGAGTTAGTCACCCCATGGGCCACTCCATAAATCGCACTGATTGGATGGCTTAATGCATGGCAATTTCCTAATCGTGTATTGTTAAAAGCGAGACCCGCCAATAGACTTCCCATTAACATGTTGTCCCTAGCGACCAGATTGTCTCCGTTGAAGACAGCCTGCCTTAAATTTGCACTGATTTTTCTTATTGCTTCCCTTGCAAGTGTCTTAGAAATCGGAGTTGCCATTTTCGATGTATACGATTCAATTGCATGAACCAATGCATCGAGGCCCGTTTCGGCAGTAATGCTAGGAGGAAGAGATTTTGTTACGAGCGGGTCGACTAATGCCCACTTGGGAGATAATCTGACTCCACCGACTGTCAGCTTGTATTGACGTTCTTCATCAGTAATCACGGTGAAGTTCGTAACCTCGCTTGCAGTTCCTGCTGTCGTTGGAATGGCAACAAGTGGCAACAGATCATTTTTAAATTGATCGATCCCTTCATAATCATTAATGGAGCCATCATTTGTAGCTAATAAGCATACGGCTTTCGCTACATCGATGGAGCTTCCTCCCCCGATTGCGACTACCACATCTGCATTTATTTCCATTAAATTAGTTTTTGCTTCTTCACAATTTTTTACCGTCGGGTTCGATTGGGTTTCGTCGTAAATGGCATAATTCAAATCCCCTAATTGGTTTGTAATCTGATCAACCAGGCCGGCTTTTAAAATTCCTTTATCCGTAATGATGAGGACATTTTTAAATTGATTCCCGTCGATAATCCCTCTTAATCCTCGCTGGATAGCACCCATTCCATAAGTAATTTGAGTGGGATTTTTAAAGAAACCTAATTCATTCATTTGTTATCTCTCCTTTTCCAATTCTCCCTAATTGATGTTAAATAAAGCTTATCGAAAGCGCTTTTATTCTTTCTAAAAATAAAATTCAGTCAAATTGAGTTAAAAAGTTTAATTTGACTAACTAATGATTGCCTCTTTAGAAACTGGTTGCTCTGCAAGTTTGTCAACGATTGATTCCCCTATTTCGATAGCTGCAGTCGCTGCAGGTGACGGCGCATTACAAACGTGTACCGTTCGTTTACCCATGATAATATGAAAATCATCGACCATCGCGCCATCACTACCTATAGCTTGGGCTCGGACACCAGCCGGCGCTGGAATTAAGTCGTCTTCCCCAATTTCCGGAATTAACTGCTGAAGGCTTTTGGTGAAGTGCTTTTTACTGAAAGAACGGACATATTCATCGATTCCTTCTTTCACAAATTTCCTTGCCATTTTCCATAATCCTGGATAGGTCAACGACTCAGCCAAATCCTTCGCACTGAAATCCGTCATTTTATACCCTTCTCGCTTGAAGCTAAGTACAGCATTCGGGCCTGCATCGACTTCCCCGTTTATCATGCGTGTAAAGTGAACGCCAAGGAAGGGAAACTTTGGATTTGGCACTGGATAAATCAAATGCTTCACAAGGTGACGCTTTTCCGGCTTTAATTTAAAATACTCCCCTCTAAAAGGCATGATTTTCATATCCGTTTTATATCCTGCCGCCTTAGCCACCCGATCACTATGTAAACCGGCACAATTAATTACAACACCAGCCTCGAATGTGCCCTTGTTCGTTTCAATAATGACTCGATCCGATTCTTCATGGATTTTCATAACTTCCGTATGTAAATGAATTTCTCCGCCATTCTGCTCGATAATTTCGGCAAACTTCCCGCTAACTTGTTTGTAATTGACGATTCCTGCCTGAGGGACATGTATGGCACCGAGCCCCGCAACATGAGGCTCTATTTCATTCAATTCCTCAGTGCCGATTTTTCTTATAGCAAGTTTGTTTTCTAGCCCTCGATTATACAGGTTATCAAGGAGCGGTAATTCCTCTTCCTTTGTCGCAACAATTACTTTCCCGCAAATATCATGATCAATTCCATGTGTTTGACAGAACTCCGTCATCGACTGGCTCCCTTGACGCGCAAACCGCGCTTTAAAGCTTCCCGGTTTGTAATAAATGCCTGAATGAATTACCCCGCTATTATGTCCCGTCTGATGTTCCGCAAGACTGGACTCTTTCTCAATAATAGCAACTTTACTATCCGGATAACGCTTACAAATGGACATTCCCGTCGACAGCCCGACGATGCCCCCACCTATGACCGCAAAATCATACATGATTCACACACCCTCTTTTATTCTGGATCATTGCAATGAAGCAGTTCCATGTAATTTATTAAATTATTCTTCGTCCGCAAAATATGATATTCCACCGCAGCCCGAAGCTCATTAGGATCTCCACGTAAAGCAGCGTTATAAATATTCCTATGCTCCTTCTGGGTTTCGGAATAATGGTCTTTGAGAAGGCTAGGTGCGATTGGTGAAATTCCAAGTGTCTCCACCATCTTCTTCAGCCTTGGCCAAGGACATCCTTTTCTAAGGAGGCCATGGAATTCCCTATTTAATTGGATATATTGTTCATCTGTTTCATCAGAAATTCGAAGCTCTTCCATTTGGATCAATATCTCATGCAATTGCTTTTTATCTTCATCCAAGAGGAATGGAAGTGATTTCGAAACTGCAAGCCCTTCCAATAATACTCGGGTTTGATAAATTTCTTCTACATCATCTCGAGTAATCGGAGTAACAACCGTCCCCCTATGCGGGATGATTTCTACGAGGCGTTCCTCCTGTAGCCGCACGAACGCTTCACGAACAGGCATTCTGCTGACATTCAGTTTTTCAGCCCACTCTTCTTGAATCAAACGGTCGCCTTTTTTCAATGTACCTCGTAGTATCTCTTTCCGGATCATCTTCGTTACATAGCTGACAACCGTCGATTTGCTATCATTTGAAATAACCAACCTTGTATCCACCTCCCTTTATTTTGGATACATTATTTAGAGAATAACACTTTTTTCTAATTATTTCAATAGGTAAATTTAAATAATATCAGCGTTTTTAATTATAGCGGAATTCACTTTGGATACAATTGATATTCCTTTGGATACAAAGTGAGTTGACATAATCGTAACAAAGGCTGGAGTTTCTATCGCTGTTGCAGGTGATTCGGACTATTTGATTAGAGCCAGCGCTAAGTAAGAACATAAAAGCAAAAAATGCACATCAATTTTGGATGAGAGTTTTTTGCTTTTAGATTTTTTACACTAAAAAAAGGAACAGGGTCATTCCCTGTACCAAGGATAACCTCTATACTGCCTAAGGGCCTCTCCTTTTTCACCAATTATTTCAACAACGCTCCCCTTTTGATCGTACTCTTTTTTCCAAAGCGATTCATATTCTTTCCCGCAGCGGATCGCCAATTCAAATGTCGCGCGCTCTTCTCGATTAGTCTATTAAACAGTAACTAAAGATACATATAATATCGAAAAAATATTGACAATGAATTTAATAGATTATATAATCAGAATAATATAAAATACCAACAGCAGGGTATATACGTCCGCATTATGCAATAATTTTATGCTTTAGTTCTAGTGCCTCCCCACTCAGCACTTACCCACTTGCTCATGTCCGCAATACTCACTTTTTATAAGAGAACTTGTAGACCGACATTTCAATATGTACCTAGTAATTCTTTCAACACAGTTCTCCCCGCGATTTTATTCAGCGGGTTACTACGAAAATCGCTTAAGACGGCAGCAATCTGCTGCACTCCATCTTTACCCTTCAATGTTAAAGAAACCAAATCCTCACGATAATAGCCATATGTCTCATATAGCTCCATTACTCCTTCATACAACCTCTTATTATTAGCCTTATAATAAGTTGCGACTTCTGCACTCAACAAACAAACCTGTACCGCATCCTTCTCCCGGACAAGCTCACCAATTAAATAGCCACCATCCCGAAGTCATCTGACACGTTATGTATAAGACCTGGATTGACTGTAATTCCCCTAACTTGTGTGACATAGCAGCTTCCTTAACCGTATTCAACCATGCAATCCATCCGCAATAATCCACTTATTGAAGAAAGTATGCTGAATAATTGGTTTCCTCTTCACTAAATAAGCTTAACCTACCGAATACGCTGATACACCCCCTGCACAAAAAAAGCCCTCCCCCCCATTACATCCATAATGAAGGTGAGGACCTACTTCTCCATCCCAAGATAAAGCTGACTTGCCCGAACGGCTCCTATAATTCCTGCATCATTTCCTAACTTGGCAACCTTGATTTCACAACTATTGCTGATTCTGGGAAGTGCATTGGCTCTAAAGCTTTTTTCAATTGCATAAATCAATCCTTCCCCAGCTTTCGATAGGCCGCCGCCTATCGTAATAATGGATGGATTAAGGGCTACAGATAAGTTAGCGAGAGCGAATCCAAGCGTAGAGGCACTTTTTTTAATTATTTGCTTTGAGAGCGGCTCTCCCTGATCTGCTAAATTAAAGATATCCTTCGCAGTTATGTTCCCTCTCTCGTTTATAAGCCGAAATAGCTCTGTTGAGCGATTTCCTTTTATTATTTCATGTGCCTGACGAACAATACCAGTAGCGGAAGCAACCGTTTCTAAGCAGCCAAATCTTCCACAGTTGCAAAGAGAACCATTTTTTTCAACTGTTATATGCCCAATTTCCCCAGCAGTTCCGTTGACACCAGATACAATTTCTCCATTCAGAATAATACCTCCGCCTACCCCAGTGCCAAGGGTAACGTGAATCATATTCTCCGCTTCGGTTCCCGCTCCTTTCCAGTTTTCTCCTAATGCAGCTAAATTAGCATCATTCTCGATAAAAACTGGAACATTCGCTAATGCTTCTAACTCATCCCCCAAATGGTAATTTTTCCATCCAATGTTGATAGCCTCGTATATATTCTTGGACCTTCTATTAATAAAACCAGGAGCACCGGCAGTGATACTTAAGATATCCTTGCAATCCATATTCATTGAATCTAATGTGAGCAATATCTTGTTCCATACTTCTTTAACGATATATTTTCCATTTCCCTCCTTATTCGTAGGAATTTCTGTTTTCTTGAGGATTTTCCCATCGCTTGTAAGGAACCCTATTTTTACTGTTGTTCCACCGATATCTAAACCAATTACAAGCTTTTCCATCTAGTAGCTCCTCCTGGTTTTTTATTAATATTGTCGGCTATTCCATCACCATATGTAGTTGGGAACGAACCAACTCAACTACATATGGTGATGGTGAAGCATTAAATACGTATTATGAAATTCATTAAATAGTGATTACACGATGTGTTTCAGCAGCCTCCTGTAGTGCTAAAGAAACTTTCAGAGCTAATAATGCGTCTTCCCCAGTTACAAGAGGAGTTTGATCATGATGAACACTTTCTACGAATGCATCTATAACACCGGTATTTGTCTGATTATCATTCGTTTGAATTGTTTCTAACTTATAATTCACTTCTTGTTCATCCATAGTTGTAATAACAATCTGGTATTCTGTATCGTGGTAAATCTTTATAATTCCTCTTTCACAATAAATAATAGTACTATTGTCCTCTTCACCATAATAAGTCCAAGAGAAGGCCGCATTTCCGAGAACACCTTTCCTTGTCCTTAAATTACTAACCACATTATCTGAAACCTCAATCGGATCGCCACTTTCATCTTTCTTGTGCAGTGCACCATGAAATGCGCTAACTTGCTCAATTTGATCATCAAGCAAATAGTGAATCAAATCTACTTTATGAATACCGAGATCACCCAAGACACCGAGCTTTGACCTTTCTTTTTTAAAGAACCAAGTAGAATTTGATTTATTTACACCCCAATATTCAGGTCCTTTATGCCCGAATGAGGTTTTAAATGATAATACTTTACCCAGTTCCTCTTGTTGTATAATTTCTCTTGCCTTCTGATGAGCTGGAGTAAATCTCTGATTATGATCGATCATCAGTTTCTTCTTTGATTTTTTTTGTGCAGCAATCATCTGCTCCGCTTCTTCGATTGTTAAAGCTATCGGTTTTTCACATAACACATGCTTTCCATGAGCTAGTGCTTTACTAGTGAAATAACTATGATTTTCATTCGATGAACAATCACTAATCATATCAATCGATGGGTCTTCTATTAGCTCCTCAAACGTTTCAGCTACACTACCACCAAATTCCTCTGCCAACGCTTCAGCTCTTTCTATATTTCTATCATAAAAAACAATTTCTTTTATATAAGGGTTTGCCTTATATTCTGGCGCATGACGAAACTTTGTAATAGAGCCGCACCCGACAATTCCTACCTTATATTTCAATTTATATCCTCCTATATCAGTACTTAACTTAAGTTGACTTAGACTTTTTACCAAAAGTAACTGCCAGTATTAAAATAATACCTAAAACAATCATCTGCTGGCTAACATCTAACCCCATTAAAATCAGCCCGTTGTTAATCGTGCCGATCATAATCGACCCAATTACAGTACCAATTACACTCCCTACACCGCCAGCAAGACTTGTACCACCCAAAATAACGGCAGTAATAACAGATAATTCATCACCCTGACCAAACGTATAGCGTCCCGCCTCAAGTCTGCCTGCGTATAACATACCAGCTAAACCCGCCATTGTTCCAGTGAATATAAATACAGATAATTTGATCCGCGCTGTCTTTATTCCAGTAAATAAAGCTGCTTTTTCATTTCCTCCTGTTGCAAGGGTTTGCCTGCCAAATGGTGTTTTATTCAGCAAGATGAATCCTATAACCGCAATGATTATTGTCCAAATGAGCAGAACAGGAATACCCAAAATATCACCGGAGCCGAATAAAAAGATATACGTATCATGCAAAATCGGCACTGGTGCTGTACCAGTAATCCACATTGCTATTCCGCGGCCTACTTCCATCATTGCTAGCGTTACTAAAAATGAAGGAATTAGAACTTTCGACACTAACAATCCATTTATTGCTCCAATGATAAACCCGGTCGCTAAGCCCACAATAACAGCTGCAACGATGCCCATCCCAGCTTGCAGAGTCAGTGCGGTTGTCATTGCCGATAATGCTGCAGTGGAACCAACGGAAAGGTCGATTTCCCCTGTACTAATTACAAATGTCATGGCCACCGCCATAATAGTGATCATCGCTGTTTGACGGGCAATACTCATTAAATTACCAGCAGTTAGAAATCCTGCATCCGATAAATAGATTGAAAAAAAGATAAACACAAAAATAAACGCTATATAAACGATGTAATTTCTCCAACTCATATTACGAAAGAAGTTAGACATTTTGGATGGCAATTTCAACATCCTCCTCTGCTTTAAGATTTTCCCGCGGGATAGAATTCGCAATCGTTCCTTGATGATAAATAATTAAACGGTCACTGACGGCTAATAATTCCGTAATCTCAGAAGAAATAACAATAACGGACTTTCCTTGATCAGCTAATTCCCTGATAACCTTAAGAATCTCACTCTTAGCTCCAATGTCCACTCCGCTCGTTGGTTCGTCCAAAATTAAAATATCCGGGCTATTTGCTAACCATTTGGATAATACAACCTTTTGCTGATTCCCGCCTGATAATAAGGATATAATTTTATCCTCGTTATCGGTTTTTATATTTAACCGCTGAATATAATCTTTTACAACTTCACTTACCTTTCTCTCTTGGACAAAGAATTTATTACTGACTTTCTTTAATATCGGTAAAATCATGTTTTCCTTAACAGAATGTTCCAATATTAAACCTTGCTCACGTCTGTCTTCTGGCACTAAAGCCAATCCCAACTTCATCGCATCCATCGGATTATTGACAACAATCTCTTTCCCATCGATACAGACAGTTCCTTGTCTAATCTTATCAATACCGAATAAAGCACGGACGGTCTCCGAACGCCCGCTCCCCATTAGACCTGCAAACCCTAGAATCTCTCCTCTATATAAATCAAAGGAAACATTCTTTACTTTATCTCCGGACTGAAGATTTCTAACTTCCAGCAGCGGGGGTTTAGTATAATCAACTTCTCTTGGTTCCCATACGAAAGTCCGCTTTAATTTCCCGCCGATGATGTGCTGAACAACATCATCCATTGTCAGTTCGCTCAAGCGTTCCGTTATGACGTTTTCACCATCGCGGAGAATGGTAATCCGGTCACAGACTTTAAATATCTCATCCATGCGGTGTGAAATATAAATAATGGTGATCCCTTTCTTTCTTAAATTATCAATCATGTCAAATAGCTTTTCTGTTTCTTTTAAAGAAAGGGTGGAAGTAGGTTCATCCATAATCACGATCTTTGCATTGTTCGATATTGCTTTTACAATCTCTGTCATTTGCCAATAACCGACACTGATATCCTCAACCAGATCCGTTGCTTTGATATGAAGGTCTAATTCATCTAATAATCTCTGCGTTTCTGCATTCATTTTGCTGTCATCGATAAAACCAAGATTCGTCCGGGGCTCTCTATTTAAATAGATATTCTGAGCTACGGTTAACTTCGGAATTAAACTAAACTCTTGAAAAATCATAGCCACACCAGCTTGATTTGAATCGTTTGGATTATTTATTTCAACAGATTTACCATCTATGATAATCTCGCCACTATCCAGTGTATAAACTCCTGTAAGGATCTTCATTAAAGTAGATTTTCCAGCCCCATTACCTCCCATGAGAGCGTGAGTTTCGCCTTTTCCCACCTCGAAGTTTACTTTTTTCAGGACTTTTACACCGGAAAATGCTTTATTAATTCCCTTCATTTGTAAAGCTATCTGTGACATGGCTATCCTCCTTTTAAAGAGGGACCCTTTTTTTAAAAAGGGTCCGTAATTTTATCTATTACCCCTCTATTTTAACCCACTCGTCTTTCTCAGCAGATTCTAGGATTGCATCACTGATCAATGCAATTCGGTGACCATCCTCAAAACTCGGCTCACATTCTGTATCATTAGCAATCGCTTGAATAAAGTCATTTACTTCGATAATTTTCGTTTCGCTATATCCTATACCAAGCGCAGGTATTGGCCATAAAAACTCACCGTTTGGATGTGCTGGGCCAGTGTAAATTGTTCTGAATCCTTTTTCTTCTGCACTATCGTTAGCAAAGCAAACTTGTAATTCATCACGTCTCTCGTAATTAAAGTAAATAGAGCCTTCCTCACCATGGATTTCAAATGTAATAAAGTTATTACGCCCCCATGCATTTCTAGTAGCTTCAATACTACCAATGGCACCGCTATCAAAACGGACTAGAGTAGAGATTTCATCATCTACATCTACCGTGCCCATTTCCGTATTTTCACTTTTTACGGTGCCTAAATTATCAAGCGGACCCGAAGAGATGGGTCTTTCTTTAATATACGTTTTACTTAAAGCCATGACTTCACTGATATCGCTCACTAGATAACGTGCGAGATCAATCACATGCGTTCCGATGTCTCCCAGTGCACCAGACCCTGCTTTTTCTTTGTTGAATCTCCATGATAACGGTGACTCAGGGTCTGCTGACCAATCCTGTAAATATGTACCTCTAAAATTAAGGATTTTCCCAATCTTTCCTTCTTCAATAAATTTCTTCGCTAAAGCAATCGCAGGCGTTTTACGGTAATTGAAAGCAACCATATGTTTAACCCCAGCTTCTTTAACTGCTTTAAGCATTTTTTCTGTTTCTTTAGCATTTCTTCCCAATGGCTTTTCTGAAATAATATGCTTACCGGCTTTAGCTGCAGCAATTGCCATTTCTGCATGTAGATGGTTTGGTGTAACAATATCGATGACATCAATTTCCGGGTCATCAAGTAATGTACGCCAGTCTGTTGAATAGTTTTCGAAACCAAAGCGCTCTGCGGCATTTTTTGCTAATTCTTCATTCACCTCTACTACAGTCTTACGATAAGGAATTATTTCTGTCGGCCAGAAGAACATAGGTACAGATGCATATGCCATAGAATGTGCTTTTGCCATAAATCCTCCGCCAATCATACCAATGTTTAATCTTTTCATTTTAAATCTCCTCCTGTTTTTTTATTCCATCTTGCTTTTGACTTCGCTAGGTGCTTCCTGGTTATAAACAAGCTCCCAAGTTTCGAGCAGATTGTCTCTGGTCACCCGTGTTGCTGGAACCGCTACGTAAGATGGCGCCTCTTTTCCAAGTAAAGAGTATCCGGCTAAAATTGCTTCCGCTACTCCTTGCTCATATGGAAGCTGGGCACCTAATCCGACAATATTGCCTTCACCGGCTATGTCAATTGCTACGTTAGTTCCAAGATCAATCGTAGTTACTTTCATATCATCTTGACCTGCACTCCGAATTGCAGCAAGCGCTCCTTCTGCTGGTACATCCCAAACAACAAACATACCATCAAGATCCGAATCCTTTGTTAACATTGCTGAAGCTACACTTTCACCGTCTTCCGGATTAGCAATACCATTACGCGCTTGAATATTAATGTTTGGATAGTTTTCCTCAATCGTCTTCTCAAAAGCTTCTACTCGTTGTCCTGTTACGAAAAAGTCCGCGTCGTGATAGATAACTCCAATGTCGCCTTCCTCACCTAATTCCTCTGCCAATATTTCCGCAGCAAGAACTCCATTTCCATAATTGTCTGCTGAAACCACGCTTACATAATCATCGCCCGGCTCAAAACCTTCTGGCACGTTATCCATAAATACAACATGAACCCCTTCTTGTACAGCTTGTCTATAGGCACCTGCTGAAGATACAGGATCAACTGGAATACTAACTAGAATATCAGGTTGTCTCGCCAAAATAGTTTCAATGTCTGCCATTTGTTTTTCTACACTAAATTGACCATCTGTTACTGCAAGAACTTCAATTCCCATTTTTTCAAAAGTAGCTTCTAGTCCTTCAATTTGAGCCCTTGCCCAGTCATTACCCGCATAGTGCATAGCTATCGCTGCTGTATAATCTCCTTCTTGAATCTCCTTTACTTCTTCTTCAGTCAATTCTAAACTAGTTGCAGATGTTGCTACTTCTCCTTTTGGTCCTTCACTTTTAATTTCTACTTCTTCCGAGATATTTTCATTTATCTTTATAGAGCCAGTAAAATTTGTGTCCCCACTTTCACTTCCACCTTCACCATTTGTTGAATCGTTTCCGCTTCCACAAGCTGCCAAAACTAGGATGCTTGTTAATGCTAACAACATGATTAATAGTCTTTTCATTTCATGTCCCCCCCTTATAAATTTAACTTAACTTATTATCTAAGAACTCCTTGCCTACACGAGCTGCATATTCTGCATCCTCAAAAGAATCAAATTCTACGGTTATCCAACCGGAATAATCTTCGAGGCTTTTCAACTTAGTTAGGATACTATCAAAATCTTGGTGACCTTCACCTAAAGGTAAAAATTTTCCATCTTTAAAGTCTTTTAAGTGAATATATTTTACTTGATCAGCATAAGTATTTACTATTTCTACTGGATCACCACCACCCGCCTCCAGATGGGCAGTATCAGGGCATAGATTTATAGAAGTGTGCTTAAATAACTTCTCTATTTGTTCTGGTGATTCAACCATCGATCCTAAATGTGGATGATAATGGGATACCAAGCCGTGTTGTGCCGCCAAGTCATTGATTACATCTAACCTCTCTCCAAGAATTTTGTAATCCTCATCCAGTATACCTGTACTTCTTATCGCCCCGCCGCCGATTACAAGGTTCAGGCAATTTAAGCTGGAGGCCCGTTTGATAACACTTTCAATTTTAGACTTTTCTTCTTCCCATATTTCTGAGTAAATAAAATTAGCTCCGGTGTATACTCCCACCAATTCTAAATCGTATTTCTTCATAAGGTTCCTAAATTCTTCTTCTTCAAACTCCATTAAGTTCCCCTCAAATATTTCAATCCCGCTATAACCTAATTTACTAATTTCTTTGATGGCTTCTTCTGTTGATCCACTAGACATATAATAACTATCTTTGATAGAAGTAACTCCTCCAGGTGTACCCCATACACTGCCCCAACCATTCGTTAAGCAAGCTAATTTCATAATTGTGACCGCCTTTCCGTAATTTGGTTTTTCAGTAATTTAATAAATGAGCGCTTCTATAAAATCCTACTCCTATAAACGATTTAATAATAATTTATATAGTAAAAAGGATACCCCCCTTTTATTTTAATGGACTTGGATGTAATCGATTACAAACCAGCCACTACTTGACTCTTAAATTCACATTTAAGAGCCTAGTACTAACCTCCATCCTATCTTCCAAGTGTTGACTCCCTTATTACTAACTCAAAATCAAGTGTGACATTTTCTACTTCCTTACCTTTAATCTTGTCAATAAGCATTTTTGCTGATAATTTACCCATTTCATACATCGGTTGAGCAACAGTGGTTAATGCTGGATATGTCATATTAGAAAATGCTATTTTATCGAATCCAACCAACGCAACGTCATTTGGAACATTTAATTCGGCATGATGTAACTCTTTTAATGCGCCTATTGCAAGTAAATCAGAAACGGCAAACACTGCAGTTGGCCGGTTGTTACCGCCTAATATTTTTCTCATAGCTAATTGTCCATTAATAAATTCTAATTCCTCACATCTGATTATCCATTCCTCGTTAAACGGTAAATTATCTTTTTCAAGCGCTCTCTTATATCCGTTCTCTCGTTTTCTTGAATATAGAAACTTCTCGTGGGAATTAATTAATGCTATTTCTTTGTGCCCGAGCTGAATTAAATGTCGAACCGCCTGATAAGCTGCTTCCTCATGATCAATCGTGACATACGGGATACCACTTTCCACTGCATATTCACTACATTGAATAATCGGATGTGATGCAGCCAATTCAATTAAAGAATCTACTTGAACAGCTGGATCCATTGTAATAATTCCATCTGCCATCTTGTTCCTGACTAGGTTAAAATAAATATCCTCCCTCTCTGGATTAGAATCTGTTTCGCAAAGTAGAATATTATAACGATTATTTATTGCGACATCTTGGATTCCATTTATGATTTCCGAATAAAAAGGATTTGAAATTTTAGGTATTAATACGAGCAATAACCTACTTTCCGTTTTCCTTAAATTTCTAGCCAAAACGCTAGGTTCATAATTTAATTGCTTAATTGCCTCATCTACCTTTTTTCTTGATTTAAGGGAAACAGCACTTCTATCATTGAAAAATCTTGAAACAGTTGCTACGGATACTCCTGCCGCTTGAGCAACATCTTGAATATTAGCCATTTTGACATCCTCACCATTTGTAATCGATTACAAAATCTATGATAATTTAATTAGGATTATTTGTCAACATTAAAAAAGAATCTTTAAATTAACTTGATTTTTCCTTTTATACTAACTATATTGAAATGTAATGGATTACATTTTTTTAATTTTATCAGTTTGAAAATAATTCATCGGGAGGATATCATATGAAATTAGGCGTTTTTACAGTTTTATTTGCGGATAAGAAATTTAAGGACATGCTTGAAATCGTTTCCAAGTCCGGGCTAGATGCTATCGAAATTGGAACCGGAGGACATCCAGGTAATCATCATTGTAATTTAGATGAATTACTAGAAAACGAGGATAAACGTAAATCTTATTTACATGAAATTGAATCGAGTGGACTAATGATAAGTGCATTCAGTTGCCATGATAACCCAATTTCGCCAGATGCTGAACATGCTAAACAGGCTACAGAAACGTTAAGAAAAACAATTAGATTAGCGGAATTAATGAATGTTCCAGTGGTTAATACTTTTTCTGGAATACCCGGATCAGGGGAACATTCAAAATATCCAAATTGGCCTGTAACACCATGGCCAACAGAATACTCAGATATATACGAATGGCAATGGGAACAAAAATTGATTCCTTATTGGAAAGAAATGGGGAGTTTTGCAAAAGACCATGGAGTAAAAATCGGTTTAGAGCTACATGCCGGATTCTCTGTCCACACACCCTATACAATGCTAAAATTAAGAAATGCAACGAATGATGCAATAGGTGCAAACTTAGACCCAAGCCATCTATGGTGGCAGGGTATTGATCCAATTGCGGCCATTAAAATTTTAGGTAAAGAAAATGCAATACATCATTTCCATGCAAAGGATACGTACATTGACCAAGAAAATGTAAATATGTATGGGCTTACAGATATGCAAAATTATACAGATATAAAGACGAGAGCATGGTCATTTCGTTCAGTTGGCTATGGACATAGCATAAAAGAGTGGTCTGATATTATAAGCGCCCTTAGAATCAACGGCTATGATTATGTAGTTAGCATTGAACACGAAGATCCAATCATGTCTATAAATGAAGGATTTAGCCAAGCAGTCAAAAATTTAAAATCCGTAAGTATCAATGAACCAGCTGCAGAAGCTTGGTGGGTATAAAGTAAAGGAAAAAAGTCTGCACCTTTTAGGTGTGGACTTTTTTACCCTGACGATCATAGGATCAATCCACTGTCCTTAACCTTGGAAGTGTCCGTCATTAGCAGTATTAGATGACGCATCTGTTTATTCGGATGGTTGTAATCAATCATCTACGGTGAGATAGGTTACTTAGACAACCTGATAATCAAGATATTTCTATCATTAATCCCTACTACACACAACCCGCGTATAAACCTTCTCTTCAGCATCCAGCATAAGTCCATAGATTTCTATCTCCCTTTTGTATTTATTATACCTCTTTAATCTGTAATCTAACTTTCATTGCTCAAATGGTTGATCATATTCTCTACGAACCACCACGACAGCTTCATCTGAATCTGTCACTGGAACAATTCCGAGAAGGATATTTTCTCCTCTTATTAACCGATCAATATAAGCAGTTCTTGATTTAACGACCTCCTGTTGACTTAGTAATTTACAAAGTTTCCTTTCTTCTCTTCCTCTTAACTCAGATGGTTCTACAATATCAATTGTTAGAGCTAGTTTATTACTATACTCAAGCGTGTTAGCTTTCTAACTGTCGGTAAGAAATTGCAACACCTCTTTCAGTTCAAAAAAGTTATTAGTTCATAAATACCTAACATTTTCCGTGTGATTATGTAACATTGTCGATGAATAAAGAAATTGATTAGCTATTTCTTTCTCCCTAGTTGAATGAGAGTCGAATTCCATTTCCATTTTGGAGAACTTAATCCGTTTCAAAGGTAACATTGTTATAATGTGAGCGAAAAAGGTACCAAATATAATAATAATTGATGTAAGCGTACCTAAAACCCTTTTGGACAGAGAAAAAGTGACCGTCGATTGAAGACGATCACTCATTTTTCACCATGTAAAATTCACTTCATGTACAAGATAGTCCCAGACCTGCATGATATGATCTTCTGGAAATATTCTTTTCTTTCTTTCATTCCAATTCATTACCGACTCTACTACAAAATGTTTATTGTCTACTTTCGTTGGTTCTTCTTTTAGAATCCATCCAACTGTAGACAGCAACTCTAGATCATAAGGGGTTTCGAATCCGTACATCAAATCGGCTACTTGCTGCAAGTAACTTTTCGCTTCATCATCCGTTGATAAAAATTGCTCCGCTTCTTCTGCCGCACCATCTAATAAATAAATCTCTGCACCTTGCGTTCTATCTCCATACCCTCTAATATAATGGCCTTCCATTGCTTGAAGTACATGATTTAAATTGTCCGCATATGGTCCAAATTTGCCTTTCTTATATTTCAGTTTTGGTAATGCGCCAATTTCATACAAGAAATAAGCAATCTTTTGTACTTCTAATAATGACATTCGATAGCCAGGACCAGCATAACGAGACATTGCTGCTAATAATAAAGCTCTACCCATTGTCATTTTTGGTTTTTTTGTTCGAACGATCATTTTATCTAATGGTGGTGCACCCGCTGGTTCATATAAATGTACTTCTACCTTTAATGGTTGAAATGCCTCTAAAATCAACGGACGTACTTCACTCCATTCCAGGCCGCCATTTCCACATCCAAGAGGAGGTAATGCTATCGATTTAATTTCTAAATTCCGGACAACTTTTACTAAATCGATTAAACCTTTTTGAATATATTCAAGCTTTGATGGATGACGCCAATGTTCTTTTGTGGGAAAGTTAATCACGTACTTTGGTGCGGCTAACCCTTGTACTTCCGCTACATGCATTACCCCTATTTGTACAAGCCCTTTTTTACAATCTTTCACATATTGGTCAAATACATCAGGGAATGCTTGCTTAAATTGAAGTGCAATTCCTTTCCCCATAACGCCCACTGTATTCACTGTATTTACATATGCTTCAGCTGAATCTTCAAGCAGGTTTCCTTTTACTGATTGAATCATTTCATCCACCTCCCTTTAGAAATAAAAATGACGACGAACAGCAACTGGTACCGTTAGACCAGCAATTTCAAGCATTTCTTTAACCCTTTGTTTCGTTTGATCACTATATACCGCAAACCCTAAACATGCTGATAATGGAACTTCCTTATGTACTAAAAATTCAGCTTGTCTTCTAGCTTTTCTATTGGGGTCATCATCTGTATCGGTCCATACTGACGCTTGCATGACATCCCAATCAATTTGGCTAATGTTTTCCAAGTTCGTATAAAAATTTGTTAGTCTTCGGATTGCATGTGCATCGGTAAAAACATAAGATAAAGAATGCTGTTGAATGGATTCTATATTTGTCATAAAGTAAACAATATCATCTTGAAGAATTGGTTGCATTTTTAGTACATACAACATAGGTGAGCGGGGTGCAAAATAGAATGGTACATAGTCATGTAAATAGCCACCCGCACCTACTGGTATTATGGTACGCTCTCTACGTGATTGTATATCTTGATTTGCAACATCTTTATAATTTATTATACATTTTTTAATGTGTGCATGAGGTAACAAACTATCTTGCCTAAAAATCGACTCTAAGTTGTTAATATGTGTGATATGGTATAATAGTTTACTCTTCGGCATACTTGCCACCTCATCCGTTACCTTCTATGCTCATTTTAACATATACAATATACAACTAAAAGAAGTAGCTACGAATTGAGTAGCAGCTCACCCTCTTGTTCATAGCCATATTTTAAAAGAATTCAATTAGGGCAACTTCAAACAGCATACGTTGATGGATATTATTTCTCGTACAGAAATTGGACAACGTAAACATTTTGTTCGAATAGTACCTGCTGGTCACAATCCAATTCACTCCCAACCTCAAATGTATAGCCGTATTCATTATCTTCTGCAGGTTCCATACGCATCCCCATCGGGTGCAACTTTCTTGATAAATTGAATTGTCTTAATTCAACCTAGTTATCGGAAAATTGGAGCTTTGTTTCTCCCCCGTGACGCTACTTTAATATATCCTGCATCCACAAGCTCCGTCCGCGCCCGTTTAAAACTACTTGCGGAGAGGCCTGCCTTACTTTGGAGTACCGACCCTGGAGAAAATAAAAGGGGTTACTCCTGATAAATTAAATAAACAAGAAATGGAACGCTTTTTAGTTCGATAAATATAAAGAAAGAGAGCCTATTTTTTTATAATATGCTCTCTTTTTGTTTATGGTATTGACTTACTGGAATATCCCGACAAGATCCTCTTGGACAGAGAAAGAGTGTCATCATTTGTTGCTAAAATTGCTCCGCTTCTTCTGCCGCACCAGCTAATAAATCAATCTCTGCGCCTCACATTCTATCTCCATACCCTCTAATATAATGGCCTTCCATTGCTTGAAGTACATCTTTTACATTTATTTTAAAACAATCCAAGCATCCATGGCGCAGCATATAAAACCATAAACATAACACCGTAATTAACACCATTTCTATACAGTAAACCAGCTACAAGTGCGACAAGAATAGTACCGAAAATATTCATAACACCAGCATCCATGTAGGCAAGCATAACAACAAGACCTGCAAATAATCCAATTAATGCTTCATGGGGAATATATTTAAAAACAACCGCACAGATTTGCGTAGAAAACTTAATCGTAATAAAAAAGGTTATCGCAAGTGCAATTGCTGCGCCTATAATCGTTGCTGTCATAATCTCTCCAATGGATAGTAAATGATGAATATTATGTTCCGGAGTAAATACCGGCGGTGCATTAAAGAGACCTGCAGCAGGACCAATCGCCATTGGTGATAACGGTAGCCCAATTGCAATCAAAGGAATTAATGTTCCCGCAATATAAGTTGCATTTGTAAGGCCATCCATCGTCGATATTGCTCTAGAGGCGCGTTGAACAGGATCCTTAATATGCCTTGTGATTAATTCTCCCCAGAAAACCGTCATACCGACAGGGGTAAGAAAAAATGTTATCGTTCCAAATAAACTTCCGATTGCTGAGGTTATCGATTCTTTTTTCGTTAAAATTTTAAATGGATTAGGGAATCCCTTTTCCTTCCCCGTTTTTCTCATATCAATTTCCTTATATCCTACACGAGGCATATTTTTGCGCATCTTTTTATTTAATAGTTCAAACAGTGTAAAGGCAATCGGTCCAATTGTAATTCCTAAAAAGAATGATACAAAAACATTGGTATCTTCCGGAACGATGCCAAGTCCCCAGTATAGATGACGTAGTCCCATGATAAGCATTGCGAATGGGACAATGATAGCAAGTGATAATATTTTATTTCTTGTTAATAATGCTAGGAAAATCGCTCCTAATGTGAAAATTAACCCAGCGTACTCGGCTACTGTATCTGCAACTGGTAAAATCAAATAGGCGATTAGTAAGCTGACAGGGAGGGACACTAGTGTGCCTATCACAGATCCCGATGCCATTTTTCGAATACTTACATCTGGTAATCCATGCTGTTTCAGTACCATGGCATGCTCTACCATCGGAGCAGCCATTACACCTCCAGGTATTCCCGCTATAGCAACAGGGATGGAGTCCGTAAGTTTTTTAGCTACAATTGCTGAAATAAAAAAGGCTAGAATAACATGGGGAGATAATCCAAGAAGTGCAAGTGCAATGGTTACTGGGGCAAGTACGGCGGTTTCATCCGTACCGGGTGCAATACCGATTATCGTATATAATATAGCTCCAAGAACACCCGCAAGAATCATCTGCATAATGATGGTCGGATCCATTATTCCTCACCCTCTTTCAACATAGTTAATTTTCTTTTAGGTTTAATAAGAATACTAGAGATAATAAATCCAATTACGCCACCACCAAGACCAAATATTAATGGTGGTGTCTCACCGAATGCCACTACATAACCACCGAGTGAAAAACCAACACAAAAAATCATTGCAATAAGTAAATCTTTGATATCAACATTATCTTCCCATATCTCAACTAAATTTCCTCGCTCCTTGTTATCGCCTTCCATAGTAACCCTCCTCCTGAAATATATTTTTAATTTTGCACAATGAATCACCACCGGGCCCTTTCTTTTATTTGGGTATATGGATTTCTACAAGTTTTTGTATCTAGTAATGAAATGTTGCCGTTTCGAATAGGCTATGCTTGTATACGATCATTCAGAACCGTTTTCATTATGGTATAGCATGGATTGGTACCACTTTAAAGTCATTAGTAATCTATTGAAACATTCAAGCAAGTAATTAATGATTACTGTTATTTTTTTGCAATGATAATAAAATTTCCTTTATTTTATCGTAACTTATTTTTCCTTGTTTCATTGCTAATTCTACAACCTTATCCATTTCATCATTTTTTGCACCTAACTGCATAGCTATATTTCTAGCATGTAACTTCATGTGACCTTCTTGTATTCCTTCTCCTGCAAGTGCCTTCAGTGCAGCGAAGTTTTGCGCAAGTCCCACTGATGCAATTATTCCCGCTAGTTCTTCCACTGATTCCACATCAAGAATTTTTATTGCCACTTTGGCAACAGGATGAGATGCTGTCACACCACCAACCAAACCAACAGGCATGGGAAGTTCAATACTTCCAATCATTGAATCATCCTCACCAATTTCCCAGTGAGACAGGGGGCGGTACCTTCCCGTTATGGCTGCATAGGCATGTGCACCAGCCTCCACTGCTCGCGTATCATTCCCTGTTGCTAAAGCTACTGCTGTAATTCCATTCATAATTCCCTTATTATGCGTTGCGGCACGATAGGGGTCGGCTTCGGCAAGTTCCGCGGCACGAATGAATTTTTCTTGAACATTTTTATCTCCTGAGAAAGGATTTTCAAATACACCACGCGCACGCACAATACGCTGGTCAGCGAGATTGGATAATATTCTCAGAATAGCTTTGCCACCAGTAATTTTCTCAATGAAAGGAGCAACAGCTTCCGCCATCGTATTCACAGCATTTGCTCCCATCGCATCTTTCGTATCAACCAGCAGATGGGTAACGACCATTTTCTCTGCCACTCCATCAATAACGTGTACATCCAAATCCTTTGCTCCCCCGCCAAGTGATACAAGTGTAGGGTCTTGGGCATTACATCGATGGAGAATTTCCTCTTTATTTTCATATATACGAGCAAGTGCACCATAGGGATCGATCACATTCGTTAACTGGATTTGTCCCCGCATGATTGATCCAGTATAAGAAGTGAAAAAACCCTTTGCACTTTGCTTTGCAGCATTACTTGCAGCTGCTATGACAGATGGCTCTTCCGTTGCCATAGGCACAAAAGCGTCTTTTTCGTTCACCTTAAAGTTAACAGCGATACCTAATGGAATAGGAAAAGATCCAATAGCATTCTCCACCATATGATCAGCTACATTCACTGAAAGTCCTGCGTTACCAAGTAGAGTATTTTTTTCTTCTGTAGAAAGATTCAATTGTTTCGCAATGATTTCCAGTCTTTCTTCAGGTGAATTTTTATAGAAACCCGAAATTCGTGTTACCATACAATCGCCCCTATTCGAAGTATTCAACATTGTTGAATGTATTATATGCTGCGTTTTCAATAAATATTATTTAATACTTTAGAGATTATAGACCTTTATGCTTCTATTATGACGAGTCAGGCGAGAATCCCAGTGAAAATAATAAATGCTTTGTAAGATTTTGGAGGTTTATTAAACGTGAGTTAAATAGATTAAAAAAAGACTAACCCAAGAATTGTATTTTTGGGAGTTAGTCTCTTTTTTAATAACTCAACTTTCGCAAAGTAATGGATCTACGTCCTTAAATAAATTGTTTAGTTTAGTGTTGACATACCAGTTTTTTGGAAAAACAGGAGCTGGCATTTTAGATGTGACAATGAGAGTCTCTATTTCATTCCGTTCATAATGACGGCAACCATATACATACTGTACATGTTCCTTCAGTTTATTTGTGCCGGGATGACTTCTACTTCTCTGCGTACTTGCTTACTCATTTCATGCAGAGACCCAGCGCAACACAAAAAGACCTGTTCCTCAGCTGATAAACGATATTCAATCGTTTCAGTAGGCAGGTTTTCAAACTTATCATCCCGACGATCTCGCTCTTTGCGTGTAAACGTAATTGTTTCTATCGTATTCGCAGTATCCTCAGGTGTATATGACAAACTAATAATTGCTCTTACGTACATTAGTTGAATAATACCATATGTTGATTCCGCACAACTTCAGTATTTTTATTGATAATAAAGGACTCACTGGCATAGCAACTCAAGATTGACCTGTCCATACATCTTCCGTTTTATTATTTTAAGCGATTCACGTGCCTTTCCACAAAAACGTTGTTCATCGTTAAGCCGCAAGCATTCAAAGTCGAATTTAAATCACTGAGAAGCCGATTGAGAAAGTCACTAGTCAGTTTATCATTTCGGTTCTCCTCATACAGAATCAGCTCTCTCATCCGTTCTTGATCCTGACCCACTCCTGTTTGAAAATGACTATTCCATATATGTCGGGAGATTAAGGGCTTCAAACACTCCAACCAAGAATATCTGGGAGGATGAAATTAATATGGCTGAAAGTTTATTAATCCACGTTCATGCCCCAGCTTACAATACAGTGAATATAAACTCTATTAATTATTTAATATTCTAAACTTAGGAAAGTACAAAAATTTCCTCCCTGAATTACCTGGTAATAGATGGATAAAGAGTTTTTTGATTCAGATGATATTGATAGATTATATAAGGGGAGATACGTTAAAGAACAAGCTGCCCCTGTTCACCGCGGCAATCCGAGATATGGAACCCTGTATTATTAATTAAATTGCACCCTATTCTCCTGGCTTAAAATCCACATCCAAAGATCACCCCATTCAAGCGCAAAAAAAGATGCATCCCCTTCTCGATCAAGGAAACACATCTTTACTCATCAACTCAGTTCATCTTTTATACCGCTCAACATTTTCCTAACTGTAAAGTCATGATAAATAGTCAATAAAATAATAATAAAACCAAATATACTGGATAGATTTCTAATCATTGTACCACCTCTATAATCAGTGATAAATACTTGTACCCTTTAAACAAACAAGCCCTCTGAGGGCTAGTGTTCCAGCTTCCAATTGAAGTGACGAACACAGATAAATTTTTATGGCCGGCTTTTTTTAAAAAGAAAGATCTCCTCACGTATATGATAGAAATATCACCCTGGATGCTGCCATTTTTAAAACAGCGTGCCTTAACCATTATCCGATGCCCGGATGGAATTGATAAAGAATCCTTTTTTCAAAAAAGTCTTCCAGATTATGCACCGGGATTTTTGTCATCTGAAGCACCGAAGACTTGATTGTATGCAATCATTTAGAAGGGCTCATATGGTTAGCAAATCACGGAACAATCGAATATCATGTTCCCTTCGAGCGTGCCAGGCAAGTTACACCGTTAGAAATTGCATTTGACTTGGATCCGCCTGATCGAAAGCATTTTTCCCAAGCCATAAAAGCCGCGCAATTAATAAAGCAGATCCTAGATGTTTAGGTCTTGATTCTTTTGTGAAAACATCCGGAAACAAAGGAATGCAAGTATATATCCCGATCAAGGCGGGAAGCATGACATACGACGAAACTTCTATCTTCACGGAGGCTGTTAAGAAGACATTAGAGCGGGCTTACCCGAACGAATTTACGACAGAGCGATTAAAAAAGAAAAGAATGGGACGCTTATATATTGATATGCTCCCTTTATAGTAGACAGAGAAATAATAAAAAATCTCTATTACTATAAAGGGAGCATTTATTATGTCTAAGCGAGTAATGAAACACACATTAGATGAAAAGATTCAAGCTGTATTGTACGTGATTGAGGGAAAAATGCCCGATAGTGTTGTTGCAAAAAAATACAATGTTAGCCCCACTACCATTCATGCTTGGATGCGCAAATATCAACTACATGGTGTAGAGGGCTTAAAAGAATCAACGAGCCCGAAAACGTACCCTAAAGAATTGAAGATGCAAGCAGTCGAGTTTTACTTGAACCAT
>NZ_JAKGBW010000074.1 GCF_021556485.1 Oceanobacillus alkalisoli
AATGTAGCAGAGAAGATCTCTAAGTTAAATATTTTTCAAGTATGCCAATAAATAAATGTCTTCATTTTTTTTCCCCTTCTGCACCCATGTGTTGACGTATCAACACTTAAACTTGAAAAGAAAGATCCTTCCACAAGTAGCTATTTCTGAATTCATTGATATTTCCAGTGCAATCTGAGGTGAAATTCTTGTCGAATAATGCAGAGTGAACTTTTTGTTAATTTTGTTAACAGTGAAAGAATACTTTTTCTTTATATAAAATTAATGTCTTGAGGGTGTTTGTTGTTGT
>NZ_JAKGBW010000015.1 GCF_021556485.1 Oceanobacillus alkalisoli
AACCAAGACAGCATCAGAATGAAGTACAGACGTGCTTTGTTTCAAGAAACAGGTGTTGAATCTTAATTGGGGAAACCTGTTGAGTGTTAATTGTGAAAAACTGCTTAATTCTACTTGACGGTTACATTCTTCCAATGTTGGTTCTTCTATTTATGGTTGATGACTTAAATATAGCAAAGTATTATCTAGAAAAAATGCTCAAGAAACGGGAGACAATTTCTATGGATTAATAACTTCATCAAACATTAGTCATGCTAAAAAAGGATATATTTAAATAATGCAATAATGATCAATCAAACCGATCCAAAAGAGAATATTGATTCTTGGTTTTTTAGAAGTTCTTCTAATTTAGATCTCGCTGCAAGCGAATTTGTGTGTCAAGTGTATAGTGCAAAATAAAGGTGCAGAGTATTGCAAAGGATTTTAGCGTTACAACTTTACTTTGAGAGGCGGGCATGATAGCCTTCATTGGCAAAGTCAGCCCTTGCTACGGCTGGCTTCATGGCTTTGTACTCATGCCCGCAGAGGCTCAAAGTCAAGTTGCAACATTATGTAATTGCAATTGCAATCTTGTGTATTTTTGTTTTGCAAAATACATCAAGGTCTTGAACTAAACCTATCGTATACTTTGCGAGGGATTTTATTTTACAAGATGGTATGTGGAGTATTAATGCTTTAAAAGAATATAAAAGAGGAGAACAGACAATAAGAAATATATATCGTGTTTTACTATCGAGGGGCAGGATTGGATTATTTATTTATCTTCCAAAAGAGGAGATTTACTTTGAACACGTAAATTTTTTGAAGCAGTAGGGATTCAAGAGGTATAGGGTACTGTTTCAATTAACATTTACTAGTGGTGGTTTGGCGCTTCAAGTTATGTTTTAATGAAGACTAACAACATATAGGAGTGAGATGGATGGATGGAAATAAGAGAGAAGATATTCAAATTGGCAAAAGAGTTAGGGTCGTGCAAAAAAAAGATCAGCGTTCCGGAGAGTTAACGGAAGGGGTTGTCGCTAAGATCCTCACTAATTCGGCTACACACCCACACGGCATTAAAGTGATGTTAGAGGATAAAACTGTCGGAAGGGTAAAAGAAATACTAAATAAATCTCTGTATCAGTAAAACAAAGGAAAACGAGTTTAACAGAGATGGAAGATAAGAATTCCTTTGATTACTGATTGAAGTTAAGATAGGCATTAAAAAGACCGCATTTAGATACGTCAGGGAGAATTGTATCACAAATGGCGGAAAATAGAAGAGCGAAATTTTTATTATGTAGTTGGGAACGAACCAACTCAACTACATATGGTGATGATGAAACATTAAATACGTATTATGAAATTCATTCGGGTTAGAAAAAATAAATTAATTTGCTTTAAAGGTTGAAGAAGGCATTTTCAATCTAGGGAATTTATTCAAAGAACCGTTATAGGCAATAAAAAATAGAATTACCAATCGGATTTGAATGGTAATTCTATTTTTTACGCTATCATCATTATTAAACTTAATTAATAATTGTACCTAAATATCATAGGTATTATGTAAAGTATTCATGGAAAATTAAATTATAACGGTATATCAACTGTGTCAGGATTTTCACATGTACAGGATTGTTCTACGCGAAGTGTTAAATTATTACTATCTTTAGGAACCTCCATAGCAGGATGGTCTTCTGATTTACCTTTATAAATTAATTGATCAGAAAAGAAACCAAGGGAGCCGAAATTCTTTTTGAAAGAGTCATCTCCTACTCTATCCATAATAGCGGACTATTTGATTGTCTGTAACGACATTAATTATATAGGGGATCCTTGATTCTTCTCCAGAGTTATTGGTAACCTCAAGATACATAACTATAAATTCCTTATCGGTATTTGGTTATTGTTTTTAAGTAGCGATCACTCGTACGTGAGTATCTGTTACGTAATAGTTATGTACATTAATGGAAAGGTCAAATATTTCACCTGCTTTGTTTACGTCGATTACTTCCCCATCATATTCATTTAAAGCATCCACATCTTCATGTATGACAGTTTCCTTCTTTATTTGGTGCAAACGTTTGCGCGAACTTGTGTATTGATATATAATAGTTACTATTGAACTACTAAATTTTTGGAGGTAATATTAAGCTGTTCACACATAATTGGTATACTAAAGATTCAATTTCTTTTCGCTATGCAAACGATTGCATCACGATGATAGAAAATCAATAGAGGTTATGTTGAATTTTAGACCATTTATTCGCAGGTTTGAAACATTCTGCCTGTACAAGTTCTAACTCGGGCTGTCGCTCAGAAAGACAGAGATGGCCAAAAAATTCTCGCTTTTTAGGTTACAGGAGGTAAACATTATGCTTGAAGCAAAGCCGGTAGACAATCACGGAGAAGAGTCAAAACAATCACTACCTAATTTACCAATTACTACAATATGGATGATTAGCTTTGGATTTTTAGGTGTGCAAATGGCATTCTCATTGCAAAGTGCAAATATGGGTCGTATTTTTCAGACGCTTGGTGCCGATCCGACTCAATTAGGATTTTTCTTTATTCTGCCACCACTCGCAGGCTTAATTGTCCAGCCGATTGTGGGGTATTTATCTGATCGTACGTGGATTCCAAAAATAGGTCGTCGTCTTCCATATTTAATTGTGGGTACGATTGTGGCGGTCATTGTTATGTGCCTGCTCCCAAATGCCGGTAGTTTTGGGTTTGGTTTCGGATCATTGATGGCTCTGACCTTTGGTGCAGTTGCTATTCTTTTTATGGATTTATCATCTAATGTTGCCATGCAGCCATTTAAAATGATGGTTGGTGATATGGTTAACGAAAAACAAAAAGGGTTTGCCTATTCCATTCAAAGTTTTCTCTCAAACAGTGGTGCGGTATTAGCTAGTATTTTTCCTTTTATCCTGACGATCATGGGGGTTGCTAATAGCGCGCCAAAGGGAGTTATACCACCATCTGTAGTCATTTCTTTTTATGCAGGAGCAATTATCCTGATTATTTGTAGTGTGTTTACAGTAATTAAGGTTAAAGAATATCCACCAGCTGAATATGCTGCATATCACGGTATTACAGAGGGGTCGAATAAAGAGAAAGTAGGCATATTCCAATTGCTTCGTAATGCTCCGAAAGTATTTTGGACGATTACGGTTGTGCAATTCTTCTGTTGGATGGGCTTTCAATATTTATGGACATATGGGACAGGTGCAATTTCTGCAAATGTTTGGAATACGTCGGATCCCACAACAGCTGCTTACCAAAGTGCTGGTAACTGGTTTGGTGTGCTATCAGCTGTGCAGGCAATTGGAGCGGTATTATGGTCACTCGTCTTGTCCCGCGTACAGAGGGACAAGCGTAAACCTGCATATGCTTTAAGTTTAGCTCTTGGGGGCATTGGATTTGGTTCTGTATTCTTTATTCATAATCAATGGGCTCTTATTGTTTCATTTATCTTAATTGGTATCGCTTGGGCGGCAATGATGACTTTTCCTTTTACTATTCTTACAAACGCCTTAACTGGTGAAAAAATGGGAACGTATCTCGGACTATTCAATGGCAGTATCTGTTTACCGCAAATAATTGCTTCTTGTTTAAGTTTTATTTTGTTCCCAGCTATAGGCTCATCTATGCCAGCCATGATTTTAATTTCAGGTATTCTGCTTGTTATTGGTGCACTTTCCGTTTCTATCATTAAAGAAACAAGTGCCAATTAATGAAGTTCTATTAAATATAAATTTAGGCATGCATAGGCTAACTAACTTTTGTATGATTATTAAAAAAAGATGCGGACTCATGTACGCCTCGTTAATTTCAATCATACACAGTTGATAAATTTTACGTATCAAGCTTTGACATCTGCTGATTCACAGATCTTCCAATCAAGCTATGAATCAGCAAGATGTTTCATGAAAGAAATAAAAAATCCATCCCGGTTTAAGAATCGTATTATTATCCCAACTTAATGAATTTCATAATACGTATTTAATGCTTCACCATCACCATATGTAGTTGAGTTAGTTCGTTCCCATCTACATATGGTGATGGAAAAGCCGACTTTGGTAATTATGAAATTCATTCAACTATTATTGTGGAAATAAAATCAACGCTACCTTAAATAACAGGGAAAATATTGGATTAATTAGGCCAGACTTTCTTTAAAATAAAAAAATACCGAATGATGGTCTTGTTCGTCAAGGAGGAATAGAAATGGAAAGAAAATGGTGGAAAGAAGCGGTAGCATATCAAGTCTATCCGCGAAGCTTTATGGATTCGAATGGAGATGGAATTGGAGATATACAAGGAATCATTTCCAAACTGGACTATATAAAGGATCTTGGTATTGATGTGATATGGATTAGTCCCATTTATAAATCTCCAAACGATGATAATGGATACGATATAAGCGACTATCAAGATATTATGAGTGAATTTGGGACCATGGAAGACTTTGACCAGTTATTAGAGGAAACACATTCCCGTGGTATGAAACTTATTATGGACCTTGTGATTAACCATACATCTGATGAACATCCATGGTTCATTGAGTCGAGATCATCTAAAGATAACCCATATCGGGACTATTATATTTGGCGTTCTGGAAAAGATGGAAAGGAACCGAATAATTGGGAATCGATCTTCGGTGGGTCTGCCTGGGAATATGATGAAAAGACAGATGAATACTTCCTGCATGTCTTCTCAAGAAAGCAGCCAGACTTAAATTGGGAAAATCCAAAAGTGCGTGAGGATTTATATGAAATGGTTAATTGGTGGCTAGATAAAGGGATTGATGGCTTCCGAGTTGATGCAATCTCCCATATTAAAAAGGCTCCTAATTTCCCTGATATGCCGAATCCAGACAACTTAAAATATGTTTCATCTTTTGATAAACATATGAATCAAGATGGTATCCAAACGTTCTTGGAAGAACTAAAAAAGGAAACATTTGATAAATACGATATTATGACTGTTGGAGAAGCAAATGGTGTTAGTGCAGATCAAGCAGACGAATGGGTAGGCGAAGAAAAAGGTAAATTTAATATGGTTTTCCAATTCGAACATCTTGATCTCTGGGGGAAAAGCATCACAGGCGGGCTTGATATTCATTCATTAAAAGAAACACTGACAAGATGGCAAAATGGCCTGGATGGGGTTGGCTGGAATGCCCTATTTCTTGAGAATCATGATCAGCCCCGTTCTGTGTCCTCTTGGGCAGATGATGAAAAGTATAGAGTTGAATCCGCAAAATGCTTAGCTACAATGTATTTTCTCATGCAAGGGACTCCTTTTATTTATCAAGGGCAGGAAATTGGCATGACGAACGTGCAATTCGATTCAATTGATGATTACCGCGATGTGTCGACCAAAAATCTTTATCAAAGTGAAAAAGAAGCTGGGAAAACACATCAGGAAATCATGGAAATTATCTGGAATACTGGACGGGACAATTCCAGAACTCCAATGCAATGGAATAATGAGGAAAATGCAGGGTTTACAACAGGAACGCCTTGGATAAAAATAAATCCTAATTATAAAGATATTAATGTTGAAGATTCATTGCAGGACCCACATTCCGTTTATCATTATTACAAAGGGCTAATCAATTTAAGAAAACAAAACGACGTACTGGTTTATGGACATTACAACTTGATTCTACCTGATCATGATAAGATCTATGCTTATACAAGATCACAGGGTGATGACTTGATGTTAATCATAACGAACCTCTTTGCTGAAGACGTAAAGTTCACGATGCCGTCAGAGCTAAACACATCTTCTTATGAACTATGTCTGTCTAATTATGAAGTGGATGAAAGGGAAGGCGTTAGTGAGTTTACGTTAAAGCCATATGAAGCAAGAGTATATAAGTTAAATCGTTAAGTTTGAAATATTGGGTTGCCCACTGTATAGGGCAGCCCATTTTTTGCAAGAGAAGAAACACCTTCACACTAACAAAGTTGTTCAATTTATCGATGTCCTTACAACGGGTGTATATATAGCAAGCCCTCTTTCTAATTTACTAAGTCAAGTAGACAAATGAAATAGTCTCATTTCTTAATAACCTCTTTCTTAAAGGAATAAATTCTCCTTTCAAATAATAAGAACTATCATATAACGTAAATGAAGGAGGTATGTCATGTCCGGGAGAATTTGGTTAGGTGTGCTGTTTCTCTTATTTGGTTTAGGTTTTCTCCTGCATCAAGCAAACATCATTGATTTGTCGCAGTTGTTCTCTAATTGGTGGCCGCTCCTATTAATGATGATCGGCATGGTCCTGCTGATTAGTCGGAAGCATTCTTCAGCAAGTTCAGGTCTTTTGTTCTTATTAATCGGTCTTTTATTTCTAATGAACCGCTGGTTTGATTTGAACCTCAAAGCCTATATTTTGCCACTTCTATTTATTATTATTGGTATTGTCATTATTTTTACGAGGATAAAACGAGAAAAAAATATCCATATAGCAGATGATTTAGACACATTCGTGCTATTTTCCGGTGCGGATATTAACAGTCAATCACAAACCTTCCAAGGTGGAACGGTGACGACGATTTTAGGAGGAGCAGAAATAGATCTTCGTGATGCACAAATTATCGATGGAGCTTCCATTGATTTAACGACTGTCCTTGGCGGGGTGGAATTGAAAGTTCCGGATGATGTCCAAGTTGAAATATATGGGATCCCCATTCTTGGCGGTTGGGAGGATAAAACGAGGGTCAGAAGACAAACGGAAGAAGTTCCCGTCTTAAAAGTTAACTGCCTGACGATCCTAGGCGGAGTGGAGATTAGAAATTAACAATAAGAACCATGGAAGTGATGAAAGAAAGTTGTAAGAAGTTGATAAACCATAGGAATCTGAAGTAGCATCCCCTCCAATTCATGCATAGGCTAAAGCATGTTCCAGGAGAGGAAGTGAACGATTGGACTTAAGTCTTTCTCATTTACTATACGGCTTGTTTACAGTCTTAATTATTATGACAATGGTTTTCCGTAAAGGGGTTGTTTTGCCAACCTTAGTTGGAACATTTGTCATTGCATGGGTGTATAAAGGGAATATTGTGGATGGATTTACGTCTATCTTTAATGCCAATTTAGTTGCTGCACAGGAACTATTTAGTATCTTTTTAATTATTACGTTTATGCTGGCGCTCCTTCATTCTTTACGTGATTTAGGTGCGGATAAGCGAATGATCCAGCCAATCCAGAAACTAATGGTGAATGGGCATGTTTCCTTTTTTGTCTTGGTAGCGGTAACCTATATTATTTCTTTATTTTTCTGGCCGACACCTGCTGTTCCATTAATATGTGCGTTACTTGTTCCTGCTGCGGTACGATCTGGATTACCAGCTATGATAGCTGCCGTTGCGATTGCGCTTGCTGGGCAGGGAATGGCGTTATCCTCTGACTATATTGTGCAAGTTGCACCTAGTTTATCTGCCGCTTCAGCTGGTATTGATGCTGAATCGGTAGCTGATAAAGCACTGGTAATGTCACTAATTGCTGGTGGAATAGCTATTTTGTTAGCTTACTTATTTAACAGGAAATCGATCCGTTCGAAAGATGATCCATTAAATGAAATGGAGATGCAGACACTACAAACTTCTGAAAACTCTACAAATAAGGTAAGAACCGCCCATTTGACGACGTGGAGTAAAGTTTTTGCTGTATTGGTCCCTTTAACGCTTCTGATTGTCGTCATTTACATGATGTATAATAAGCTATTCTCGGGAAGCGGTGATTTGGTTGGCGGAGACGGCGCTGCATTCGTAGGCGGCGTTGCGGTAATCCTCTTATTATTATCGACCGTTGCTTTTGGGAAGCATCATGCTCTCGATTATATTAGTAATCACATTACAGATGGTTTTGTCTTTGCTTTTAAAGCAATGGGACCAGTTATTCCAATTGCAGGTTTTTTCTTTTTAGGAAGTCCTGATTTTTCAGGGAATATTTTAGGTGTAGAGGAAGGTCCAGCACTTTTATTTGACCTTGTTACTGCTACACAGGAATACTTGCCACAGAGTGCAATACTCGCGGCATTCAGTTTGTTGGTTATTGGTATTATCACTGGACTTGATGGATCCGGGTTCTCCGGATTACCGCTCACAGGGGCACTTGCAGCTTCATTAGAAGCATCTTCCATTGATGCGGCGACGTTAGCAGCGATTGGTCAAATGGGGGCAATTTGGACAGGTGGCGGGACGATTATTGCGTGGTCCTCGTTAATTGCAATTGCAGGATTCTGTGGAGTGTCTGTCATGGATTTGGTGCGTAAAAATTTCTTTCCTGTCATGATTGGCTTGATGGTGATGACAATTGTGGCAGTGTTTTTACTCTAATACCCTTCCTTTCGTTTCAATAGTGAGAAACATAAAGACAGGTCTATCGCCTGATTGTGTATCAGTATAGGGGCGAGGACCTGTCTTATGTATGTTGAACTTACTCTTTTGCAGTTCCGGCTGCTCTCATCGTCTCTTGGATATATTGAGCGGATTGATGTAACAACTTCATTCATTTTTGCAAACTTGCTTTAGAAGGGGCTAGTCAGGCTTTAATGTATTAATTTAGAACAGATAGTTGAATGAAGTCTAACTATATTATACTTCTATTTCCATGTTTTACAGTCAATTGTTAAGGGTAAAATGAAATAACTATCTAATGGAAAGGGGTACATTATGGCTGAGCAATCATTATACGAACGTCTAGGTGGCATTTATACGATTGCAGCTGTTGTCGATCATTTTGGTGATGCATTAGCTAATGACCCGATTGTTGGGGAAAATTCCGCGAATTCTTTTCTGAAGGATTGGTATGCAAACAAAAGTTGGCGGGGAGCAGGTTTCAAAGTTTTAACTACCTTGTGGGTTAGTGAAAAAGCTGGCGGACCCTATCATTATGTCAGTACAGAACCTAATCAGGATTCCCTTGATTTAGAACCGACACACTATGATATGAAGCTTACAGAGGAAGAGTTTGATGCGGCAGGTCAACTCTTAGCTGAAACCCTTGACCATTTTGATGTGCCTGACAGGGAAAAGAATGAAGTGCTTGATGCCTTTATGGCACATAAGAATGAGGTTATCAGCGGTACGATTAAATAATTTCATGATTGAATGTGATCCATATGTTAGGTTTTTTAGTTGAAAAAAAGTCCAAACACCTCCTAATGAAGAGAGGAATTTGGACTTTTTTTTAAATCAATGGACAGGTATATTTTTCAATCGTTTCATTAAGAAAGGGAAGAAGTACTGTTTCCTTCCTTTGCCCCTGTCGGGAAACGATGATGACGTTGGAGATTAAAAATGAAATTAGCACTTATGTGGAGAACCGGCCAAATTTAACTTAAGATAATCCTGCCTTCCTTGCTGTACTGCCTCTTTTTGGATGTGCTCGGTCAACTCTTTATCAAAGATTCTAGCTAATTGCTGACATAAGGTAAGCCGCATTGTCCGTACGAATAATCTTCTCCACGCTCCAAGACAGTAATTTCAGCTGCATGATCTGTTCGATAAATTTCCATAGCTGCACTCATTCCTGCGACTACTCCGCCAATAATGACATGTCGCAATATACTATCCTCGCTCATGGTTCTTTCAAACAATACACCTTCATTATATCCTATTGTTTCCCTATTCATTATAAGTCTAATATCCTTTATAAAAAATGACAAAACATATATCATAAGCAAACGTGACGTTAGCGGAGGAATCAAGCTCCCATGTCCAAATTATTCGAAAGGTTTTACATCTGCAAAACATCTTGTAATATGTCGATTTCATGCTATACTTGTAACATTTAAAGTGAATATTATTTTCATATAATAGCAGGAATATGGCCTGCAAGTTTCTACCGGTTTACCGTAAATAAATCGACTATGAAAAGTAGCAAAAGAATAATTTTGCCATTGTGGCTAAAATTCCTCTTTTTATTTCGAGATTCTCTGCTCGGAAATGATTGCTTCTTCATAGTTGTCGAAGCAATCATTTTCGAGCTTTTTAATTTGAAAGGAGATCGTTATGGAACGATTAAAGCAAAAGATTATAAATGAAGGTAAGGTATTGTCTGATTCTGTATTGAAGGTTGATTCGTTTTTAAACCATCAGATCGATCCCGTATTAATGCAGGAAGTTGGTGAGGAATTTGCTTCCCGCTTTCAAGATAAAGGAATAACAAAAGTACTAACACTGGAGTCATCAGGAATTGCTCCATCGGTCATGGCTGCGTTACGGTTGGGTGTTCCGACGGTATTTGCCCGGAAACGTAAATCGCTAACCTTAATTGATCACTTGTATAGCGCTGAAGTTTATTCCTATACGAAACAAGAATCAAACACCATTTCTATATCGAAAGATTACATCACAAGTGATGATGTTGTGTTAATTATGGATGACTTTCTCGCTAATGGACAAGCTGCACTCGGTTTAATCGATATGGTAAAACAATCTGGAGCAGCATTAGCAGGGGTTGGAATCGTTATTGAAAAAGGTTTTCAAAATGGCAGAAAGCTGATCGAGGAAAAAGAAATTCGAGTAGAATCACTGGCGATTGTTTCTTCGTTAGAACATGGGAAAGTAACCTTTAAGGAGGATTAACCTAGATGAAAACAGCGGCATTAGGAATGCAACATGTACTTGCAATGTATGCAGGCGCGATTTTAGTTCCACTTATAATTGGGGGTGCACTAGGGCTAACAACGGAACATCTCACGTATCTCGTTGCGATTGATATCTTTATGTGCGGAGTAGCAACGCTTCTGCAAATAGTCAGCAACCGTTTCTTTGGAATTGGACTTCCGGTCGTGCTTGGCTGTACTTTTACAGCGGTAGGTCCAATTATTGCGATTGGCGGAGAATTCGGTATCTCAGCAATATACGGTTCAATTATTGCTTCGGGAATTTTTATCATTTTGATCAGCACGATATTTGGGAAGTTAGTTCGCTTTTTCCCTCCGATTGTGACGGGAAGTGTTGTTACAATCATCGGATTAACCCTCATCCCTGTTGCCATCAATAATTTGGCTGGAGGACAAGGCGCTAGTGACTTTGGTTCATCGACCAATCTATTATTAGGATTCGGTACGTTAACGTTCATCATTTTAATGTATCGCTTTTCGAAAGGATTTGTTCGCTCGATATCAATAATCATCGGTCTTTTTGCCGGTACTCTAGTAGCAGCTGTTCTAGGTAAGGTTAATTTTAGTGCCGTTGCGGAAGCTTCTTATTTCCATATGCCGCAACTTTTCTACTTTGGTATGCCGACATTTGAAATTTCCGCTGTGATTACGATGTGTCTTGTCGCCATGGTATCCTTAGTCGAATCAACGGGTGTTTATCTTGCGCTCGGTGATATTACAGATAGAAAGTTATCGGAAAACGATTTAGCAAAAGGTTATCGCGCGGAAGGGATTGCGGTATTACTAGGGGGAATTTTTAACGCCTTTCAATATACGGCATTCTCTCAAAACGTTGGTCTCGTACAATTAACCGGTGTGAAAAAACGCAGCGTTATCCTTGTGGCAGGAATTATCTTAATTATTTTTGGTTTAGTTCCTAAAATTGCTGCCTTAACAACGATTATTCCAACTGCCGTATTAGGTGGTGCCATGCTTGCCATGTTTGGCATGGTGGTATCCCAAGGAATCAAGATGCTAGGAAAAGTAATCAGTGAGTCTCCGGAAAATTCGATGATTATTGCTTGTTCGGTAGGAATGGGACTTGGCGTAACCGTCGTACCCGACCTATTCTCTGTATTACCAACTGGTATACAAATTTTAACGAATAACGGGATTGTTGCAGGGAGCGTAACAGCAATTGTGTTAAATATGATATTTAATATGCGCCCATTTACATCGAAACGTTCATCTCCTCAAGCTGTACAACAAATGGCAGAACAAGAGGCTCTCTAGTTCTTCATCTAGGCTCCTGACCATTTTCACCCGAGTTAGGTTACATACATCTCGCCTCCTCATATTTAGATTATAAATATTGGAATATATATTTTAACAATAGAGCCTAGACATGAATAAGCTTTTTTATGTCTAGGTTTTGTTATTTTATGAAATTCTAGTAAGAACCTGAAAGAGGTTGCCCTCAAGGAATCGGAAAGCTTGTAAAGTGAATAGGTACATCGATAGAATATGGGTACATGAATGAAGGAGGATTACAATATGATAACAGAGACAGATAGAAAACATTTACGCCGTTGTGTGGAACTGGCAAAAACCGCTCTTGAGAAAGGTGATGAGCCTTTCGGTTCTGTCCTTGTCTCAGCGGATGGAAAGGTACTATTTGAAGACCATAATCATGTTGCGGGCGGAGATCATACGCAACATCCGGAATTCGCTATCGCGCGCTGGGCAGCGGAGAACATGAAGCCGGAAGATAGAAGAGAGGCGACTGTTTATACTTCAGGTGAACATTGTCCGATGTGTTCAGCGGCTCATGGCTGGGTTGGTTTAGGCCGGATTGTGTACGCAAGTTCGTCGGAGCAGCTTGCCGAGTGGATGAGTGAGCTGGGAGTTGCTCCGTCGCCTGTTCGAAGTCTGCCAATCCAAGACGTGATTCGGGACGCAGTAGTTGATGGACCAGTTCCGGAACTTGCGGAACAAGTACGGGAACTGCACTGGAAGCTGCATGGGAAATAAGAGGAAACAATTAAGTTTGTGATATTGATGCGGTCAAGGGACTTGTTCCCTTGACCCTTTTTGTATGTACGCTAAGATCTTAAAATGTCTGGAGTTATTACGGAATATGCGGTAAGTTATAACTATACATAATGCTAAAGTAATGGGGATGGACCATATGAAAATCGAGCGCTTAATGAAAACGTTAGATAGATTGAATGAATTAGGTGAGGCGGATAGAGGGATTGAGCGGATTGCCTATACATCCGAAGAATATCTCGCGAAGCAATATTTGATGAGGGAAGGGACCTTGCTTGGGCTTGGAACAGAAATTGATGCAGCGGGGAATGTTATCGTCCGCCTGCCTGGTGCAGACAACTCGCTTCCCCCTGTCATTATTGGGTCTCATTTAGATACGATTTATCAAGGTGGGAAGTATGATGGTCTGCTTGGTGTTGTAGCTGGATTTGAAATTATCCGCTCGATAAAAGAAGCAGGAACCCAGACGCAGCATCCGATTGAATTAATCGGTTTTACTTGTGAGGAATCGTCACGTTTTAACTTTGCGACGCTTGGTAGTAAGGTGATGATGAATAAGGTGAACCTTGCGACATTGGAAACATTGAAGGATAGAAATGGAATATCGCTAAGGGATGCGGTAAAGGAACAGGGACTTGAGTTGGATCAGTTCCCACAGGCAGACCAAAGTGATAGACGTGTAAAAGCATTTTATGAATTGCATATTGAACAAGGGCCAAAGTTGATCCAGGAGAATAAACAAATCGGTATTGTGACAGGAATTGCGGCACCGCTTCGATTGGCAATTCATATTTCCGGAAAGAGTTCCCACTCTGGAACGACTGGGATGAAGAATCGACGAGATGCATTGCTTGCTGCAGCTGAGTTAGCGCTTGCTGTAGAAGAAGCAGGTCTTTTTGAAGATGAACATGAAACAGTCGCAACGGTCGGTGTACTGGATATAACGCCAAGGGCCATGAACGTTGTGCCCGGGAGTGCATCAATCAAGGTCGATATCCGCAGTATATATGCCGATTCCCGTGAACGGGTGCTTGAACGGATAAAGGAAAAAGCGGAGCAAATCGAGAGGAAGCGTGCGACACCCATTTCAATGGAAGTCATCCAAAATGATGACCCGGTCATGATGGATGAGGAATTAGCGCAGGCGTTTGCGGAGACATGTGAAGAGGCCGGAGTTTCTTATATGTTCATGGCAAGTGGTGCAGGTCATGATGCGATGAACACCGCTTCCAGCTGGCCGACTACCCTGGTGTTCGTTCCTTCTGTCGATGGATTGAGTCATCATCCTGATGAATTTACGGAGGAAGAAGATATTGAAGTTGGGGTTGCTTTATTGGAGAAGGAAGTTTTGAAGCAAGCGGTGATTTGTGGGTAAGCGGGCGTCCAAAGGTTGCTCCACGCTGGTGTGGGGCGTTTTTTTGCTTATTTGGTCGTTAATGGTGCCGCTCACCACCCGACCCGGTTGCTTTTTGTTAAATTAGTCACTGACAAAATTGCTTAAAGCCCAACTCAGGCGCACTGATCAATCGTTAACTGACAAATCCCAGTTGCAACTAAATGCAACAACCAAATAAGAGAAGCGGCCATTTACTCCGCTTCTCTTATCGAATGAATCGGTGAAATTTGCTCTCTTGACCCTTTTTGCATGAAGAAAACAACGAGAACGAGTGCAAGGCCAGCTATATTCCAGATGACACCCGGGAAGATGAATAAACAGCCACCACCAAGTAAAAGTAACCGGTCGAGCGCGGTCGCATTCGTTACAAGCCAGCCAATCATCGCTCCAGTAAGTGCAGTAATACCTAGTAAAGCAGTAAGAACAGCTAGCACGATTTCTCCAATTGAACCCTCCAGCAATAATGCCGGTTCCAACACGAACATAAATGGAATAAAGAACCCAACGATTCCGAATTTCACTGCCTCTAAGCCCACTCGGTTCGGATTTTCGTCGGCAATTCCAGCAGCTGCATACGCTGCTACGGCAACAGGTGGTGTGATTGCTGAAAAAATGGAGAAATAAACGATAAATAAATGTGCTGCCATTGGCTGAATACCTAATTCAATTAATGTAGGGGCAGCAAGCATCGCAGTTAAAATATACGCAGCAGCTACTGGCATGCCCATTCCTAATACAATACAAATGACCATTACAAGCAGCAATGTAGGGATAAAAAGTCCGCCCGTTAAGCCAAGCACGATACTCGTTAATTTTCCTCCGAGCCCTGTAGACATGATGGCTGTAATGATCAAGCCTGCAACAGCACAAGCCGCCGTAACAGGAATGGATGATCTTGCCCCGTCCACCAGCGCTTGAAATGTCGCTTTAACTCCAATACGAGTTTCCCTGCGAAACCAGCTTACGACGATAATGGCAATAATGGCGTAAAACCCTGTTCGCGATGCACTGTAACCTTGAATAAGAAAATACATAAGCACAATGAAAGGGATGAAATGGAACCATCCTTCCTTTAACACCTTTTTAATGTCTGGTATATTCTCTGCTTTCGGCCGAGGTATATCAGAACGCACTGCCTCTAAATGAACCATCAACAGCAAGGAAACATAATAGAGAATAGCTGGAATCGTAGCAGCAAGGGCAATCATTCCATATGGGATTTGGGTTACCGCGGCCATTAAGAAGGCAGACGAACCCATAATCGGAGGCAGAATGCTTCCGCCAGTTGACGCTACAGCTTCAATTCCTGCAGCAACAGATGGTTTATAGCCATTTTTTTTACTCACTGGAATCGTAAAGGATCCTGTCGCAACGACATTCGCAGTTGGACTTCCGGAAATTGAACCGAAAAAGGCGCTCGTTAATACAGCTACTTTGGCAGCTCCGCCTCGTGTTCTCCCAGCAATCGCAGTCGATAATTGAAAGAAAAATTCACCTGTCCCAGCTTGCTTTAAAAATGCGCCAAACAAGAGGAACATAAACACGAAAGTTGCCGCTACTGAAATCGGAGAACCCCATAATCCGTTATAACTGAAGGCGAGCTCATGAATGACCTCTATAAAAGAAAACTCCCGGTGTTGCCAGATTCCCGGTAAATAATGCCCGAAGAAAATATAACTAAAACCAACGAGCAGAATCGCAATAATTGGAAAACCCATCGTGCGGCGTGCGGCTTCAATTGCTAACAAGATAAACACAAGCCCGAAAAATAAATCGAGAGTCGTGAGCGGGTCCATAATTGGAATTCTTACCGCTATGCGCTCCGCATGCAGCGAAAAATAAATGCCAGCTAGAATGACGAGGAGTACCGCTGTATAATCGATCCAAGTCGGATTTTCCGTTGTTTTACCTGCGTGGGCTTTCCTGGAATAACCATATAGCAAAAAGGCGATTGCAAGAATACCGGATAAATGCAATGCCATTTGATTCAGCGGATCTAATTTCCCCCAAATGACCGACCAGATTTGATAGACTGCTAGAATACAAGCAAGCAGTCTAAAGATATGTAAATGATAGGATGACAGCTGGCGACGGTACCCATACCCGAACCAGCCGGTTATACGTGTTTTTAGGTTCACCATTGAACAAACTCCTTTATCGGAGGCTAAGCTCCGTCCACCTTTGGATTATTTTTCAAGCAGCCCTTTTTCTTTAAAAAACTTCTCCGCTCCCGGATGCAGGGGGAGTTCTCCAACATTGCTCATATTTCTTTTCGTTAATGCTTTAAATTCTTCATGAACGGTATCTAAATAATTCAAATTATTATAAATACTATTTGTGACAGCATAGACTTCTTCATCAGAGACATCTTTATGAACCATGAGAATTGCCGGTGTGCTCACCGTATGAACGTCTTCTGCGAGAAAATCATAGGTTCCAGCTGGAATGATGTTCGGCTCCATTCCTAGGTTTTTGGCAATAGTCTGGATCACTTCTTTTTCAAAGGAAATCATATTCAAATTTGTCGTAGTTGCTGCTTCGATAATGTTACTGGAAGGAGCGGATTCAGCATTCCCCGCAGCATCAAGCCTACCGTCAGCCATGAGTTCAAAAGCCATCGAACCAGAGAGGAAATCAACTGAACCACCTTCAGAAATGATCTCTTCATAGCTCACCCCATAAAATTTTAAAATTTCCCGGGTAATAACTTCGCCTGCTGAACCTTGTTGGTTCACTGATATGCGGAGTGGATCATTACTTTCTAATAAGTCCGCAATCGAGGTGACCCCAAGCTCTTCTCTAGTAAAAAGCTGATAATAGTTTGCGGGGACAACGACACTGACGGCACGGATATCTTTAAAGGCTTGGTTGTACGGTTCTAGTCCTCTATAAGCAGCATAAGCTGTCATCGAATAGGACAGGCCATAGGGAACTTTTCCTGTTCCAACCATTAATGGATTCTCAATAATGCTTCCAGGCTCGACCGTTATAAACGATCCACCATTCTCCCGGCGAATCGATTCCGCAATCCCTTCCGTAAACACCGCCCAAGCACCACCAGTTCGTCCGCCTTTGATTGTTGTTGAAAGCTGCGTATTTTGCCCATCGGCTGGTTCAGAATTTGTTTCGCTTCCACATGCGACTAATAATGTGAAGCTAAGTAAGATTATTGACAGTTTCCAAACGTTTCTCATCTTGCATCTCCTTGCCGGAACCTTAGTTATTTTCCTGTTCTTCTTTTACAAGCAAACTAATATCCAATGCTTTCACCGAGTGGGTTAACGCACCTAGTGAAATATAGTGCACACCTGTTCCTGCATATGTTGCTAGGGTTTCAAGGTTGATTCCACCAGACGCCTCCGTGATAATCGGGGGCGGCACGAGCTTCGCAAATTCCTTCACTTCTTCCGGAGTCCGGTTATCAAACATGATCACATCAGCTTTTGCTTCCACAGCTTCGATTACCCCTGCTTTACTTTCTGTTTCGACTTCAATCTTCACCATATGTCCAAGTGCTTCTCGGGCTTTTTCGACAGCTTTTGTAATCGACCCTGAATAGGAAATATGGTTATCTTTAATCATTACACCATCATATAATCCGTTCCGATGATTCTTACCACCACCGACCGTCACTGCATATTTCTCGATCATACGTAAGCCCGGTGTCGTTTTTCTTGTATCACAAATTTGAATGGAAGAGTCATTCAACGTTCCTACACATTGATTCGTCAAGGTCGCAATCCCACTCATGCGCTGGAGTAGATTTAAAATAACCCGTTCCCCAGTTAAGATATTCCGAACTGAACCGCGGACTTCCGCAATTTTCTCGCCCCTTTGCACATATTCTCCGTCCGTATAGTAAAGAGAGACTTCTAACTTTGAATCTAGTAAATGATAAGCTTGTTGAATAATGTCTAGGCCTGCAATAACTCCAGATTCCTTCGCTATAAAAATACCGCTTCCATTTTGCTTCGCTGGGAAGATCGCATGACTTGTCAGGTCCTTATCTCCAATATCTTCTAGAAAAAAGTCTTCTAACATTTTTCGTAGTTTGATTTGATTCATTGTATGTACGCTCCATTTTCATATTTATTAAGAGTTTGATTGTTAATTACTTCACATGTATTGCATAAAAATAAGCTGGATGAGATAATCTAGGGTGGGTGTCATGACATCTATATTTACATAAAATTAATATAATATCAAGCACTTATTATAAAAATCTATACAAATAAGGGGATAAAGCACATGCAAGGTAAAGAAAAAATGTCATCCAGTGAGCGTCAGAAGCTGATTATAAGGGAGCTCAAAAAGTCAAAAGAGCCAATTACCGCTTCTGTATTTGCGGAAAAATCGAATGTATCAAGACAAGTGATTGTGCAAGATGTGTCGATTTTAAAAGCAAAAAATGAACCAGTTGTCGCAACGAGTCAAGGTTATATTTATATAAGTGATCAAGCGGAAGATAATATGGTACGAAAGACAATTGTTGTGAATCATACACCGGAACAGACGTTAGCGGAATTGTATATTATGGTCGACCATGGGGTGACGGTGAAGGATGTGAGTGTGGATCATCCGGTTTATGGGGATATTACGGCTTCGATTCGCGTGAGTAATCGAAAGGAAGTTGATCTCTTCTATCAGAATTTGCGGGTGCCGAATGTTGCGCATTTGTCATCTCTTACAAATGGATTGCATTTGCATACATTGGAGGCGGATTCTTTGGAAAAGATTGAGGAGGCTTGTCGGGAGTTGGAGAGAGCGGGTATTTTGGTCGAGGAGGTGTGAATGTAGGTTAGCGTGTTAGTATTGATGTTCGACCTATTAACAAAAAAGTAACCCAAAGGAGTATTCACACTTAACAGTGGGATTTCCTTTGAGTTATTTTAATTCTTTGATTCAAATAGGGTTGCCATTTTCCATATTTTGTCGAAGAACCAGGCACCTAAAATTCAAAAGTCGTTACCTACGCCCCTCTTCCTGCCATTTCGGAAATCCTCCATCAAGAACTGCAACATTGTCAAAACCTTCGTAATTCAATTGCCAAGCGAGACGTGATGCCCAGTCTGAAGCGATGATTGGTGCTCCAACTGTTGCAAATCCCTGATCATATACGACAACATACGTACCATCACCAACGCCCAGATCGCTAATTTTTTCCACAAACAATTCCCTTGGTGGAACTGTGAATTTGAATGTTGAATCGGGATCGGAAAGCTCTTCAAGTAGGTCAGCGTAAACAGCACCAGGAATATGGCCTTTTTCATATGTATCTTTACCTGACCAAACATCATAATAACCGCCATTTTCCGGTTGTTTTAAAAATGTTGTAGCATCTATCTATCGAGGGGTAATGTTTCAATGAATGGTAAGAAATGATGTATTGTTGGCTGCATTATGTCACTCTTTTCTATTCAATCATGGATATTTTAAAATAAACATGATTTAATGAATTTCATAATACGTATTTAATGCTTCACCATCACCATATGTAGTTGAGTTGGTTCGTTCCCAACTACATATGGTGATGGAAAAGCCGACTTTGGTAATTATGAAATTCATTCGATTGCTTATATGATAAGATTGACGGGTAAAGTCATTGGCCGAATGCCCCTACCCACCAATCTATGTAAAGGTTTTAAGCGCTTTATTTACACTCCTGACAACTTCCCTCTGTATTTATAAACGTTGCGAATTCATTACAGTATTGACAGGTATTATCATTACTAGGTAGTATTCCCACAGTGTTGAGGAACGTATCGTCTAAATCCTCAAAGTATTGATTGATAAGCGGATACTCTAAGCAAGTATTCCCTTTTGTGATAGCAACAATATCACAGTTATTAGCGGGCCAATGTATTACTCCGATAAATAGATCATTTTTATTCGGTGTACTTTTTGGGAATTCTGCTTTAAATCGCTTCATATTCGGAAATATGTAAGTTTGGATGTTGGCAGGTGTCCCTTGCCATTTCTTTTTAATATACGTGAATTTCTCTTCCCATAGGTCAATTGGTATGGAATCTTTAGCTGTTTTCTTTTTTAAAAGTGATTTTAACATAAAAATGCTCCTTTATAACTATATGTGTAATCTAAATAAAACCCTCTAATAAGACATTTAAATGTGTCTGTATCAGAGGGTTTCTTTATATTTTGTAAAATCCTTTATCAGTATAACTGAAATGATATTATTATTCAATGGCTAATATATCGTGATGAATGACATGGTTAAATATTACCACTTAGATAATGTATATGATAAGCCTTGGTTGTTTTCCTATAAAAGGAATTTGCGGTTTATTCATATTTAATAATAAGGCAAATTCTATAGTGGGAAAGATAGGAAGTTAAGTGATTTTGCAGTGGTGCATGATGAGCTTCGTTATTTTAACGAGGATCATATAAGAGATAACGAGCCGACTGAAAATGATGAGGGTGGTTCTGAATCAGATATGGAACTTCAAAAAGGTAGTAACAAGGAATTCGATAAAAATCGAGGTGCGGAATAACAGAAGATGGAATGACTGCAAATGAATCACAATTTGCAGTCATATTTTTGCTCTAAGTCGCTACTTCTTCAATCCCTTATCAACAAATAAATAAAATATGGGGCCCCAATCAAAGCAACCATAATCCCAGCTGGAATCGTCGTATCAATCAAATTTCTTCCAACCGTATCCGCAACCAGCAACAACCAGCCACCAAGTAAAATTGCAATCGGGATAAACAGTTGATTCCTTGGTCCGACTAGTGATTTTGCAAGATGTGGTGCAATCAGTCCGATGAAGCTGATTCCCCCTGTGACCGAAACGGCAGCAGCTGCTAATGCAACAGCTGTTAATAGTAGTGTGACGCGCTCTCTTTCAATAGAAACCCCAACACCAACCGCAACAGGTTCACTTAATCCGAGCAGGTTTAACCGGTTCGCTCTATATAAGGTAAATGGAATCAAAATGATGAGCCAGGGAAGGAGAGCGACAATAAATGGCCAGTCTGTTCCCCAGATGTTTCCCGCGATCCATTTGGCGATAAAATCTACTTTCTCCCGCTTGGCAGAGGAAATAATTACGATCATTGCACCTGAGAGTGCCGCAGAAAATCCAATCCCGATGAGCACAAGATTTACAGGTTGCAAGCCACTTTTTCTACTATAGGCAAATAGATAAATAAGGAAGCCTGTCATAACTGCGCCGAGAAATCCAACAACTGGAATCATGTAAACAAAACTTCCTGCTTCAATCGGGAAAAATAAAAAGAAAACGGCAATGGCGACTCCTGCCCCGGAATTAATACCGATAATGCCGGGATCAGCCAAATCATTTCTCGTAATTCCTTGCAGGATTGCTCCAGATAAAGCCAAAGCCATCCCAGCTAGAAGGGTAATCACTATCCGTGGCAAGCGAATTGAATATAAGATGAATTCTTCATTTCTACTGCCAGACCCGAGGAGCGTCTGGATGAGTCGGTCAAAGGTTAAGCTGGATGAACCGATGCCCATGCCTATTATAACCGTCGATATAATAAGTAATAATGAAATGATTAAAATGATGCGCTGTTTTTTAATTAATGCCGGATGTATCATACGAATGCTCTTCCTCCTTTACGAACGATGAGGAGGAAAAAAGGTAAGCCGATCACGGATATGATGGCGACAACAGGTGTTTCAAATGGTGCATTCAACGTGCGTCCAACTGTATCAGCGAACAGCATGAAGGCAGCTCCTGCAATCGCAGCCATTGGCAAGATAAACCGGTAATCCGTCCCAACAAAGGATCTGACGATATGCGGAATCATCAGTCCAATAAACGTCAAATTCCCTACGAGGGCAACGGATGCGCCTGCGAGGATAATAATGACGATAAAAAGCAGGATTTTAACTTTGAAAATATTTTGCCCAAGACCAATCGCTACCTCTTCATTCAAACTGAGAATCGTCAGCTGCTTGGAAAGGAAAATCGCCAGTACAATTCCGATCAGGATAAAGGGCAAGATAATTTGCAGTTGCTTCCAATTCGTACCGATCATTCCGCCTGCTGTCCACATGGAGACATCTTTTGATATTTTAAAATAAATCCCAATCCCCTCAGCAATGGCAACTAGAAATGCGGAGACCGCAGCTCCAGCGAGTACGATGTGAAAGGGAGAAAACCCGCTCTTTTTCATCGAACTAATACCAAATACTAATCCGGCTCCGATTGCCGCTCCGACCAAACAGGCAACCATCGTGAGAAAATAGTTGGCTGTAGGGAGAAGGGCAATCGTAATTGCTAAAGCCGCATTCGCACCGGCCGTTAAGCCGAGGAGCCCAGGATCGGCGAGCGGGTTGCGGGTTAAGCCTTGCATGATCGCACCAGATACAGCAAGCGCTGCTCCGACAGCTATCGCAGCAACTTCCCGGGGCAAGCGAATTTCACGGATAATGGAAATTGCGTCATTCGACTCAGAAGTTGTGAGTGCGAGCCACACATCTTGAACCGAAATTTCCGCTGCCCCAAAGCTCATCGCAAGGAAAAACATGCAGATAAAGACGGGAATGGCTAGTATAAATCTAAATGCTAAAGCTTTTTCCTTCATAACTTTATTTTCCTAAAAATCCTTCTTCAAAGAGTGTGAGCTGCTTTTCCAATGTAACCGGGTCGCTGAATGATGCACCTTCCCCTTGCATATCAATTACATTACCACTCTTCACAGCCGGTATATTCTTGTAGGTGTCCGTTTCCTGGAAGGCGGTGTCTGCCTCGGAATATTTACTTAGCACGATATAATCACCTGCAAATTCTGGGAGCACTTCTGCCGATAATGTATAATAACCTGATTCGGATGCGTGTTCCTTTACTTTTTCAGGCATTTTAAGTTTCATTGAATCATATAAGATTTCTGTTCCACGGGCAAAGTCTTCGCCGTAAACATAAAGGTCTTTGCCATAGGCTTCCATAACCGATACGGTTGCATCCTCGCCAATCTTGGCACGGACGTCTTCACCGATTTGCTCTGCGCGCTGTTTAAAGTCTTCCACCCATTCTGTCGCTTCTTCCGCTTTCCCAAGGAGTTTGCCAATTTCGATATGTTGGGTTAAATAATCTACTTTGCCCCATGTAAAGGTTACAGTTGGTGCAATTTCTTCTAACTTTTCAAGATTGTTCACCGTTGATAACGCAATAATTAGGTCTGGTTCCAATTCCAAGATCCCTTCCAAGTCATCTTCTGAAACTTCTGCTACATCTTTCAATTCTTCTGCAAAGGTCGGATTGTCTTTAGACCAGACATCCACACCAACAACGTTCACTCCTAAATGGATGACATTTCCTGTATAACCGGAGAGGATGACGACCCGTTTAGGATTGGCGGGGACCTCAATCGGACCTGTCTCCGATTCGTATGTAATGGTTTCACCTTTGTCTTCTGTTGTGTTACTTGTTTCTTCCGTTGCATTGGAATTACCGCAGGCGCTAATGAGAATGAGCAGCAGCAAAAATGGGATGATTCGTTTCTTCATATTCGTGTTCTCCTTTCAGTAGGTTATATGTCATACACATTGGTTTATTCGTGCGCGGATCTCGTCCGATAACGGCATCGATTTGAAAAACTTCCCGGAGCACTTCCGAATTTATAATTTCTTCACAAGTCCCGGCTTTCACGATCTCTCCTTTCTTTAGCGCAATGATATAATCAGCGAACCTGGCCGCTTGATTTAAGTCATGCAACACCATAATAATCGTACGGTTATGTTCTTCATTTAATTTCTGTAATAACTCTAAGACCTCGAGCTGGTGCGCCATGTCTAAATAAGTCGTTGGTTCGTCCAGAAAGATAATTTCCGTTTCTTGTGCGAGCGTCATGGCAATCCAAACTCGTTGGCGCTGACCGCCGGAAAGAGAACTGATCGGGCGGTATTTAAAATCTGCTATACCTGTAACTTCAAGTGCCCAATCGATGACTTCCAAATCCTTTTTCGTTAAACGTCCGAAACCAGTTTGATAGGGGAATCGCCCGTAGGATACTAGCTCTCCAACCGTTAGCCCATCGGCACTTTCAGGAGTTTGAGGAAGTATTGCCATTTTTCTTGCGAGCGTTTTTGTGTTTTCTTTTACAATATCTTTCCCATCTAACAGGACGGAGCCTCCTTGGTGAGGGATAATCCGTGTAATAGCCTTCAATAAAGTAGATTTTCCACAACCGTTGGATCCGATGATCGTTGTAATTTTCTTATCTGGAATGGTTAAACTGAGATTTTTAACGATTGAGTGATCCCCATAGCCAATATATAAATCTTCACCAGAAAGGCGGGTCATTTATATTACCTCCATCCTAAATTAGTGACATTTAACTGATAATGATTATCAATTTCAATTATATATGTTAATATATAGTTAAATTTTCAATGTGTCAATGTCTATTCAAAATTATAATAATTTGGGGTTGGAGTGGATGAGGATGAAACAAGAGGAACTGTTTGATGTAACGATTATTGGTGGAGGTCCGGCCGGGCTTTATTCCACTTTCTATAGCGGTTTACGGGAAATGAAGACGAAGCTGATTGAATACCAGCCGCGTCTCGGCGGGAAAATCCAAGTTTATCCAGAGAAAATGATTTGGGATGTCGGTGGGGTGCCGCCCGTTCCAGGGGAAAAGCTCATGGAGCAATTAGTCGATCAAGCGTTGATTTTTGAGCCAACCGTTGTGCTCAATGAGAAAATAGAAGGGATTTCCCGTAATGAAGCAGGACATTTTATATTGCGGGCGGCTTCAGGCGAAAGGCATTTTTCAAGAACAGTGATTGTCGCAGTTGGAGCGGGGATTTTAAATCCGAAAAGACTGGAGATTGAAGGGGCAGAGCGATTTGAAGTTGCGAATATCCATTACGCAGTCACGTCACTTAAACGATTCAGGGGCAAAACCGTGCTTATTTCAGGGGGCGGGAATACGGCAATTGACTGGGCGAATGAACTCGAGCCGATTGCGGAAAAAGTATATATGACATATAGAAAGAATGAACCGACTGGTCATGAGGCGCAAGTTACTAAACTGCGAAACAGCTCTGTGAAGTGTCTTCCGCAAACGATGATTACGAAATTAGTTGCTTGTGAGAACGATAAGAAAATAGAATCGGTTGAGATAACAAATCAGGTGACTGGGGAGAAAATTGAAGTTGCTGTTGAAGATGTGATCGTTAATCACGGGTATGAACAGGATGCGAGTTTACTACAAAAAAGTAAATTAAATATCAAAATGGCTAAGTAGTTCAGTTTTGGAGTACAAAATGACAAAATGTACTTCAAAATGGACTACTTTTTTCATTTTAACTTACATACCAAATTACATACAAAATGATTTATAAAATGCAATTGAAAATGATAATTGAATGAAAATTTGTGATTTTGTGGTATTATGATAATATAACTTATAGAAAAAATTGCTTATTCAACTAACGGGCAGGATAATGAGAAAAGGTTTTTTGATAGAAATAAGAAATTAGATGGTAAATTAGTTAAAAAGGCTGTGTTATAAATGAAAGTTTCTTTGATTGCTGCGATGGATAAGAATAGAGTGATTGGCAAAGAGAATGACATTCCTTGGAGGATTCCCAAGGACTGGGAATATGTTAAAAATACTACAAAGGGACATCCGATAATATTAGGTAGGAAGAACCTTGAATCAATCGGAAGAGCCTTACCTGACAGAAGAAATATTATTCTGACGAGAGATAAGGGGTTTACCTTTAATGGTTGTGAAATTGTTCATTCAATAGAAGATGTTTTTGAGTTATGTAAAAACGAAGAAGAAATTTTTATTTTCGGAGGAGAACAGATTTATAATTTGTTTTTCCCTTATGTTGAGAAAATGTACATCACAAAAATACATCATGAATTCGAAGGAGATACTTTTTTTCCAGAAGTGAATTATGAGGAATGGAATGAGGTATTTGCCCAAAAAGGGATAAAGAATGATAAAAATCCGTATAACTACTATTTTCATGTATATGAAAGAAAAAACTTATTGAGTTAACGGGTGCGTTAATTGAAGAAGAACAGTAAAGATAAAGCACAAGAGCTTGGGATTACTCCAAGCTCTTTTTGTCATTTGAAATAAATTATATCTTTCCAATCAAATTGTTTATCTGTAATCCCTAATCTTTGAGCAGGTGTCAAAACCTTTTTATCCGCTGATTTAAAAGGGCGACAAAAGTTGTAGTAAGTTCTTAGAATTGTAATCGCAAATTGAGCATACTTCGGATTGAAGTTAGCGTAAATATAGCTCTTCTTATCACCACGAGCTGTTGTTAATGGTCTTTCAAGAGATGATATATAACGTCTTATCTGTTGAATAAAGCTATTGGTCGAATGGTCATTAACATTTAATAGCATCTTTGCGATTTCGTTTGGTTCCAGAGCAGATAAATCCGTTCTACAATCAACTGAATAAAATCCTTTATCCTTAGTGGCTAATGGATGTTTGATAGGGTTATCGGCATATTTGCGATATCTTTCTCCATCTTTACTAATAGCCTCTTCGTGGAATTGATGACTTGTTAGTAATTCAGTTAGATAATGAGATGCCAAAGTCCGTAGAAACTTTGTTTTGAATCCTCTGATATCTCCCCAATCGAGCAGTTCTGCTTTTGCTTGTCCGAATTCTTTTAAGCATTGTTTTCTGCTTTTCGTCTTGTTAACTTGGCAAATAAAATGATGTGCATCGCTCAACCTTAATTCTTTCGTGAATACTCTATAAAAGGCGTTTCTAATAGAGAAGTCATCATCACTAATCATTCGCCATTCGTCGGCATTAACCATTTGTTTAATTAACCAATAGTGAGCAGTTGTAGTATAAGGAGCATCAACATTTAAACCATCGACAAATCTACTCCTATTAGTAATTTTCCCTAATTCGTGAAGATAAGCATTCCTATTTTCGCTATCGTTAGCGGATGGTTCTTGTGGATAATAAGACCAATCTAACCTATCATTTTTACGACTAAAAGTATTGAGATGGTCTTCTTTGAATTTTCTTGTATCTTCATTTAATTCATCCATTGAAATATTCCAATCATAGGCAACATCAGAACGGAACACATATCTTGATAAGACCTCAGCAGATACAACTATATACGTTTGCATATTAAGGTCTTCAAACCCCGTATATTTCTTTGAACCTTGTCCTTTCTTACGGACGTTATTTAGGTAGTAGTGCATCTTGTCCGTATTAAGCCACATCTCGTTAAATTTCTTTGTTTGAAGGGGTTGTGTCTCATATCGTTCTAAAAACTCCAAACAACGCCTATACAGCCACTCCAGCTTATGATAGTAGGTTCCAACTCCAATTCCTAAAATATCACAAGTACGACTGACTGAAACCCTTCCAACAACCATCTTAGCGAACATTGGAAGAATGGTGTTCTTTTGTTGGTGATAAGTAGTGGTTTCTTCTCTTTTTGGTAGAACATTAGTGAACTTCTTACACGCCTTACATTGATAGCGTTGAGATTTGCCCCTACTTTTCCCCCTTTTGTAAAATTGCTTCGGCTCATTGAATGGGGTTGATTCTTCTTCCGAGCAGCCTTCTTTATGAAATTGATAATCTGGCTCAACATCTTGGATGCTATTGATTTCTATAAGGCGTTTAATTTCTTCAACAACAGACCAATTAGATAAAGGGGTTACTGTACAGTTTTGCGATACACCTCTGCCAATAGGATTGTCATTGCAGTACATACCTTTATGACCTTTATCTTTGGAACTACCAGTCATTTTATATCGACTTGGTTTCCCTTTTACATCTTTGAATTTGTGCTGTTCTTTCCCAAAATTACAACAAAACGGATTGATGCAGTAATTATATTGAATGGGATATTCAGAACCGTTCCATTTAAAAGACGTTGGCAAGAACAACATTTTGTTATACCTTGTTGCAAATCGTTTTGGAGTTAATAAATCATATTGTTTAGCCCTATCTTTTAATTCTTCGTTTGAAATCGGAATTTTAACATCTACAATTTCATCTTCCTTCGTGGCTAATCTTTTAAGCTTGGTCATTGTCTATCAACCCACTCTATCTTTGATACCCATTTTTTCAACAATCCGCTTATTACTTCGCTTGTTGGCAATCCATTCAATAAACTTCTTATCGTCTAAAATGTTCAATAAGAATTCATCCACTGCTTCGCTTTCAGTACGCTCTGCATATTCAGCGTATTGCTTAACTATCACCCTTACTTGCTCTGATATTTCCCAATCCACAGACTTAGCGTTCTTATTTTTTGGCTCAAGAAATTGCATAGGAAAATGCACCCCTTTTTGCTTAGTAAATTGTAACCATTTTAACACACCAATTTGCATTCCTACAATAATTATTTCACGTTCGCATTTTTATATACATTTTAACTTACATTTTGTGGTGTAAATTAACAACAAACGTTGATTTAACAATAAAAAACGAGTATCAAATTCAGTTGCAATTTGATACTCATTTAGGTTTACATTTTCACTTTTTGTACTCCAAAACTGAACTACTTACAAAATGGCGAATGACTTTTTTATTGCGGGTAATGCCCACTGTGAATCATCCGTTCCCGGCCTGTACGGTGCTGGAGATATTTTAACTTTCGATGGGAAACTGAATTTGATTGCTGGCTGTTTTCAAGATGCCGCAAATGCTGTGAACCGGGCGAAGCAATTTATTCAACCGCAGGCCGATGAATATGCGATGGTGTCCTCACATAATGATCTTTTTCAGAAGCGGAATCGGGAGTTGGTGGAGGAGATGATGAGGGAGGATATTTGCTGTAAGAAGTCTGTAAATCAATACGAATAAACTAGAGATATCGATAATATTAGTCTTGTAATCAAATAAAACACTCAGTGTTGAATTTAACCTGAGTGTTTTGCCCAATCTCTATTTTAATTAATAGAATGAATTTCATAATTACCAAAGTCGGCTTTTCCATTACCATATGTAGTTGGGAACGAACTAACTCAACTACATATGGTGATGGTGAAGCATTAAATACGTATTATGAAATTCATTAAATAATATATTCATTAATGAGCTGATATACTTTTAACAGCAATTGATCCATGTTTTTATCTTTCATGAATCGTAATTCCACACGTAAACCACCAGATAAGAATAGCTTGATTTCTGAATCTAAATCTAATCTACCAGCAGTCTCAATAGAATACGTGATGATATTTTTAAACGGTATAGAGAAATATTCTACTTTTTTCCCAGTAATTCCTTGCTTATCTGCAATCAGGATTCGCTTGTCTGTGAATACGGCAATATCTCTTATTGTTTTCACACAAAATTGAACCTCTTCTTTAGGTGAAAGAAATTTAGCCATATCGTCCAAAAGGGGTATCTCATTGTAAAAGGTGAATACTTTGTGTTTCATTTGTTCTGCCATTTTAGTTCCTCCTTTTTGAAAAGACGAATCTATTATTTGCGGCTATTTCCCTATAAAGGAGTTATTATAACAGCTACAATAAAAAATAAGCTAAAGGAGGGATCCTTGGATAGACCCTTCCTATTTTTACACCGGTCGAACCGTGATTTCATTAACATTTACATAATTAGGCTGGGTAACAGCATAGACGACAGCCTTTGCAATATCAGTTGGTTCAAGCTTTTTACGGCCATTCCAGCTGTTGTCACTGCTTAAGTTCGTATCGACCATGCCCGGTGAAATATTGGTTATTCTTACACCTGTTCTAGCGAGTTCTTTTTCTAATCCTTGAGAGATGACCCGGACCGCATGTTTTGTAGCGCTATAAACGGTATTTGTTTTTGTTACTTCAAGACCGGAAACGGAAGCAATATTGATAATATGGCCAGCCGACCGGGATACCATAGAAGGTAAGACAGCATCGATGCTGTAAAGCGTGCCTTTCACATTCACGTCAATCATTTTTTCCCATTCTTCCACCTTGCCAGATTGTACGGTTGCTGTTAGCATTTGTCCAGCATTATTGACAAGAATGTCCACATTTCCTAGCTCCGTTTGTGCCTGTTCCACGAGTTGATTAACGTCATTCTTAGCGGATACATCCGCCTGGACAGCAATGACTTTCACTTTTCCATTTGTTATTTCCGTAATTTCATTCTTTACTTCGTTCAACTTATCCATTCGGCGGGCGGCGAGGACGATATTTGCCCCTTTACTTGCTAATTCCTTAGCAATAGCAGCACCAATTCCAGCACTGGCCCCTGTAACGATTGCTGTTTCCCCTTGTAATTTGTTCAAGATAATCTCCTCCTCCTAGTTGTCGCTACCATCTCGCTCTTTTATCTCTTTGATATGAAGGCGATTGAGGTTATTCTCAAATGGATAGCAAAAATAAAGCATTTGCACTAATTATTAAGCATTTGTTGTTAATACTCAAGGAGTATGCATACTTCGATGATTTTGCTAGATCTAAAGTATAGGCATTTCAGCAAGCTGATTATCTTTGTGTATGTTTACATGGTGGGAACTAACGTTCCTGAATTTGTTTAATTTCGTGCTGGTAAGTGATATAATGATTTAAAAAATGGTACACCGCTAGTTATTGAAGTACGAAGGAGGCTTTGAGATTAAAGATAGAAAAGTGCGAAGAAACATAACGTTATGAAAGGAAGTCATCTAACTTATCAGAACTATGCTTCAATGAATGATCAGGAGCGCTATGAATTAGCGGGAGGGAAACTGGAACTGATAAGTCCATCTCCTTCAACGACTGATCAACTGATAAACGCAGAGATTTATAATCAACTATGCGAAAGGTTGTATGTCTAACTTCTTTATTTTTTTATGCCCCAGCCGATGTTATTCTTTCTCAAACAGAGGTCCGTCAGCCTGACCTTGTTATGGTTTCGCGTCAGCGCGTGGAGATTTTGACAGACCGTGGCATTGAAGGCTCACCGGATCTTGTAATTGAAATCATTCCTCCTTCTCCTTGAAACAAGATAAAACGAACAAGTTAGTTTCATATGCATATTTTAATATTCCTGAATATTGGATTGTTGATCCAATTGGGGGCACTTGAGCAATATATATTGAAAAATAAACGCTTTACTATGAAACAAGAGTAAACGGTTTTGAATAAAAAAGCAGCAATATCAGAAGGGATCTATCCTTCTAATACGCCGCCTTAATCTAGTTATTCAGGATTGCAACTTATAATTTAGTTTAAATTAGCGATTCTCCACCTTCTTCTTGCTTAACTAACTTATTGTCATACATCTTAATGAAGGGCAGCCAAACTATAAATGCTGCAAGAGCAGAAACCAATGCAACAATGATTGCCAAGTAGTCCCCACCTGTACTCAAGAAAGCTCCGGCACCAATTGGAGTAGGCCAAGGAAGTTGTGCGATGACAGGACCTATAATTTTTAGTTTGATCGCCCAATAACCTATTGATGCTGATACCATTGGTGCTAGGAAAAATGGGATTGCTAAAAAGGGATTATAGACAATTGGTAATCCGAATATTAGCGGCTCGTTAATATTAAAAATACCAGGAGCAAGAGCGGCTTTGCCTAGAACCTTTAATTGCTTTGATTTAGCTAAAAATGCAATGAAAATACATAAGCCTAAAGTAGCCCCCGACCCCCCCATATAAACAAATGCATTTTGGAATTCGCCTGCAAATGGAATGTTTGCTCCATCTATGTTAGATTGCAAGTTTGTTAGAACGATTGGTGTCAAGAAGCCTGAAATAATAGTTGCCCCATGAATACCTACAATCCAAAGAGCGGAGATTAAGAAGTAAATAATTAAAATACCTACCCAGCTACTTGTTAAATTAACAACAAAGCCAAAAGGAATTGCAACAATCTTAAAGATATCAGTCCCCAGTGCAACTAGAATACCATTGATTAATAAAACAACAAAAGCTACTAGAAATGCCGGAATTAGGGCTGTGAATGACCTGGACACACCCTCTGGAACGGCCTCAGGCATTTTAATAACCCAATTTTGTTTAACACACAATCTATAGACTTGCACCGCTATAACGGACATGATGATTGCTGTGAATATTCCTGTCGCTCCTAAGCGACTTACCCCATCTGCAACCATTTCCCACCCATGGACAATTGTATTGTCTTCATCAATTAGATGTACGAGAGTCATTTTCCCATTCTCGATAACTAACTGAGGAACAGTCATAAAAAATGCAAACAAAGATAGTAAAGCACCATTTAACGGGTTTAGGTTTAGCTCTTCTTCTTCAGCAAATATTTTTGTATACTCATACCCAATAACGAGGCCAAAATATAACGCTAATATTCCCATCGTTGTTTTGTTTGCTAACATATACAAATCACTAATTCTGAAAAATGTATTATCAAAAAAGCCCTCTAAAAAAGTAAATGTCTCTGGTAGTACGTTCAAGACTAAGAACATCGATCCTACAATTACAAACGGAATAGAAGCCATCCCTGCAGCCATTATGGCACGCACTATACGGAAGGACGCAATTTTACCCATTGGACCCATTAGATATTTTTCTAAGAGAGCAAATACTTTATTTTCACTTTCCATTGTAATTTCCCCTATCTAATTATTAATTAATAGCTTGTTCATATTCCTTGATGCGTTCAAAATGTTTATCCTCATTATGTTTAATCGAATGTAAACGCTTGAGAGTGATCGCACTTAATATTATTCCTAACATTAATATCGCTAAAATAAATAGTTTAGACGACCCTTTTTCAATTAGGAAAGGGTATAACTGGGTAAAGGAAGAAGAAAAATAAGTTGGTAATAACAATATAATATTTATCACAAGTTGAATTTTAAAATAGAATTTTGTGTGTGTTGCATTATTAGTATGACTGCTAAATATTTTTACCTGTTCGGCAGCACTCACAACAAATACGATGATTAATACCAATGGGATAAAGAATAGTGACGAATCACTCATCAATAATGAGATTAACCAATAAAAATTTGTAAAAAAGAATGACGCGGATACATATCTTACAAGTAAATATCGATTAAAATACATTGATTTTACACTTAACTTTTTTCTGTTTTGTACTATCTGTGCCATTTCATCTTTTTTCATTTAAATCCCTCTTCTATTAATCCAGCTCTCGCTACTAGCGTTTAGTAGCGGGGAAGCTGTTTATTAATAAGCGTGCCTTATTTCCACTCAATTGGACTTAATCTAAGAGCAGATCATTCATCCGGAAACTCTTGTAAAATCACATTCGCTAACTTTTCAATCCCCATAGGAATCGGAACATATGCCTGAGGTGGGATGTTTACAACTGGTTTGCCTGAACGATCCCCGGCATCTTTAAGCCTTTTATAGTACATTTTTGTTTGAGGACTTACCAAAAATAAATCAAAATCACCTTTTTCAATCAGTTTTTGACCTTCATTAGCTCCTGTTGCTTCTAATTCAATATCATGACCCTCCTTTTTAAGAAACTCTGTTGTTTTCTTAGCCATTAAAGAAGATGACATACCACCTGCACAAATAATTAACGCCTTTTTCATTTTACATCCCTCCATAGAAATATAATTTCGCTATTTAGAGGCTATCGTTAATCCAAGTACCGAGACACCTTAACGACAGCGCTTACATTTGCTTAAATATTTTCTCCATTATTATCAATGACTTCCTTGTACCAATAAAAGCTCTTCTTTTTGATACGTCGAAGGTCGTGTTTTCCGTCTTCACTCTGATTAACATATACAAACCCATAGCGTTTCTGGAATCCATTTAACCAGCTGAGAAGATCAGTAAAGGACCACACACAATAACCAATCATGTCAACACCGTCTGTAATTGCTTCCTGAATAGCCTTTAAATGAGTGTGAATATACTCGATGCGGTAGTCGTCGTTTATCGTACCATCCGCTTCAACGGTATCGTATTCACCAAGACCATTTTCGCTGATTAAGATTGGTAATCCGTAGCGGTTCGTTATTCGACGAAGACCAATCCGTAATCCTTGTGGGTCAATGTTCCAATCCCAGTTTGTTGTCTCTAGGTTTTCATTGGCAACAGTTTTAAAGAGTCCTTGTATACCAGTGCTCTCCATTGTACCTTTTTTACCTGTGGTGTTGAAGTGACCATCCAGTGTAGCGCCATCCAACGGATTTTTTTCATAAGTAGTCGTTTGATAATAGTTCACTCCCATGAAGTCAGGCTTTCCTTCTTTCAATAGTGTGAAATCGCTCTCTTTTACTTGTGGAGCAATACCTCTACGCTTGAGGTAATTCCAAGTTGCTTTTGGATACTCACCCCATGTGTAGACATCCATCCACCAGTGGTTTGTTAACTCTTCCGCGTTTTCTGCAGCTAATATGTCTGCTGGTTTTGATGTGGCTGCATAGGCTGGTGAGTATGCAAAACTTGGTCCAATTTTTCCATCAGGAACATAGTTACGAAATTCCTTAATAGCAATCGCATTTGCTAAATTAGCATGGTGGTTCACTTGATAGAATAGTTTGTCATCTTTTACCCCGGGTGGGTGCATACCTGTTTGATAGCCCAGTCTAGTGAATATATTTTGTTCATTTAATGAAACCCAATATTTCACACGGTCTCCGAACTCCTTGAATAATGTAATACTATAATTTCTAAAGTCCTCGACAATTTGCCTTGATTCCCAGCCACCATACTCATCTTGAAGAGCTTGTGGTAAATCCCAATGATAAATGGTTAATATTGGTTCAATACCATGCTTGGCCAACTCATCAATTAAACGATTGTAAAAATCTATACCTTTTTGATTTACTTCTCCTTTTCCATTTGGAAAGATACGTGTCCATGCTACAGAGAATCGATAGGTTTTCAAGCCCATTTCAGCCATTAATGCTATATCTTCTTTGTAGCGATGGTAATGATCAACAGCTACATCGCCGTTGGTATCTTTGAATGTTTTCCCAGGAATACGGACGAATTCGTCCCAATTGGACTTTCCTTTTCCATCTGTATCCCATGCACCCTCTACTTGATATGCAGCTGAAGCGGCTCCCCATAAGAAATCCGTCGGAAATGGTTTAAGTTTTTTGTGTAACACTGTACTAGTCCCTCCTTAATTATGAATCCAATAAGTCCTCTTACGGTTCCGGAAATGTTTTCTCCAGAACCATATTCAAATTAATTTACTGTTTCAGTTTGGAAAAATTGTGGTAAATATTCTTTATGCGCTTCCAACATCTCATCCACAATTTTCTTTGCAATCGTATCAGAAGGCGTAAGCGGGTTAATTGCTAATGCGAGAACTGCTTTATTATAATCTCCTGTCACAGCTGCTTCTGCCGCAGTCCGTTCAAATGATTTAATTTGTTGAACTAGTCCACGTGCTGCTACAGGAATATCCCCCATTGTTAATGGAATTGGACCGTCCTTTGTAATAATACTACTTACTTCCACAGCTGAATCTGCGGGAATACTTGCGATCGCGCCATTATTCCTTGTGTTAACTGGTTGAATATCACGCTTATCTTTATAGATGGAAGTGATCAAACGAACAGCTGCATCGGAATAATACGCTCCTCCACGTTCTTCGAGTTGTGGCGGCTTAATATTTAGATTTTCATCTTTATATAACTCAAATAACTCTTCTTCTAATTTCTGAACAACCTCTGCACGAGTTCCTTCTTTCTCAGCACTTTCTATTGCTTTATCTAACATCTCTTTTGATTTATAGTAGTACATATGATAGGGGCACGTAAGAGCATTTAAAGATTGAATAAACGCTGGCTCCCAACCCATACCATCTATATTTTTGACAAAACTACTATTTGCCGGATCGGATAACTTCTCAATTACTTCATCTTTGACACTAACTCCATCAACATATACATCTAACCCATATACCATATGGTTTAGCCCGGTAAAATCAATACGAACTCGGGAGTGTTCTACGTCTAGTAATTTAGCAATCCCCATCTCCATTCCAATAGGTACATTACACAGACCGATAACTTTATCAATATTGGAGTAACGAAGAACTGCCTCTGTTACCATCCCAGCAGGATTTGTAAAGTTGATTAACCACGCATTTGGACAAAGTTCCTCCATTTCTTTGGCAATATCTAAGATGACTGGGATCGTACGTAAACCTTTAAATAACCCCCCTGGGCCGTTCGTTTCTTGACCAAGTACACCATATTTAAGTGGGATACGTTCATCTTTTGCACGTGCATTGAGCAAACCGACACGGAATTGAGTTGTGACAAAGTCGGCATCTTTTAGTGCGGCTCTTCGATCAAGTGTTAAGTGAACATCAATCGGGAGACCTGCATTTTCAATCATTCGTTTAGCAAGGTTACCTACAATCTCAAGCTTCTCTTTACCCTCTTCAATATCAGCCAACCACAATTCGGTCAATGGAAATTCATCATATCGTTTAATAAAGCCCTCGACTAATTCTGGTGTATAACTTGAACCTCCACCAATTGTAGCCACTTTCAACTTATGATTAGACATAATAATCCCCTTTCCAATTATTTAATTTTATTATGAAGTTCAATTACTTCTTCAGCTAAATCAACAACTGTCATTGCATTCATGAGATGGTCTTGTGCATGTATAAGTAACAAACGAATCTCTATTTTTTCACCACGAGCTTCTCCTTGGATCAGATCCGTTTGGAACCGATGCGCTTTACTCATTTCTTCATTTGCTTCCTGGATTTTTTGATTAGCTGCTTCAAATTCTCTTACTTTAGCATGCCGGATTGCTTCCATTGCCAAGTTTCGAGCGTTTCCGCCATGTAATATGATTTGAAAGCTTACTTCTTCTATATCCAATGCTGCTTTGCCCCCTTAAGTCAATACAATCTATTCATTTGACTCTGCTTACATATATATAATAATGTGAAATCGCTTTCAATTGAATCCATAGTTTTTCCTTAACGCTAAGGAAAAGATTACATGGAAATTAATCTATATTTACACAATAAAAAAGACCGGGTAATATCAACCCGGAATTTTCTATATATTGCTTTAATCTATATTGTTTAGTATCTCCAAAAATTCTTTCTTGTTCTCACAATTTATCAGCTGTTTGACCTTTTTTTCGTTATCAATCATTCCAATTAAATAATCATACATCCCCTCTATATTAGGAGTTTTATTCTTCCCTAGACTTAATAAACAAACAAATTGTACACGATTCTCTCCCCAATTAATAGGCTTTTTCAACGTGCATATCGCCCAAATTGTTTCATCTGTGTGCGGACTCATGGGGTGGGGGATGGCAACCAAGTTTCCGAAACTAGTTGGCGATAATCGTTCTCTCTCAAGTACTGACTTACCAAATGAGTCATCAACATAGCCTGCCGACTCTAGTTCATTCACTAAAAATTGAATAGTGCTTTCTTTTGTCTCGAGTTCTTGATGAAGAAAGATTAGTTCCTCTTTCACATAGACGACCTTATCTTTATCCCTATCTTGTAAACAATCTTCTATTTGTTCAATATCTTTTGTACCTAATATTGTATTTACGAATATTACTGGCACAGGTAACTTGCTTTCAATTGGGATAGTTGTAATAACAAAATCAATTTGTTCTAGAGTAGTTTGATTTAAACGATAATAATCGATTGTATCTACAACTATTAATTGATTAAAATACTTAGCTTGCAATTTATACTTAAGTAACATGGCGCTACCCGAGCCAGATGCACAAACGATAATACAACGCTTTACATCTTGATTCATTTGTTGTCTGTACATGGCGACCTTTATATGTAACGCAATATAGCCAATTTCGTGCTCATCAATTTCAATCTCTAATCTATTTTTTAAAACTTTGCTTGCTAAAATCGCAGCATCAAATGCAAGTGGATATTTTGCTTTAATCTCATCAAACAATGGGTTTCGCATATTCATTCCATAGCGTAGACGATTTATTGCTGGTCTCAAATGCAATCCTAACGCGATAAACAGTTCTTTATCGTTTTTTAATTGTAATTTTAATCGTTCATCTATTTTCATAATAATCTCATTGATTATATCTCTTAATTCATTATCTACAAATGTTTCAAACTCTTGTTGACTTAAATTAGTTGTTGCAATTTTATTCATCCCTAAGAGATGAATCGCAATATATGCAATTTCCTGCGCAGGAAAACAAACGTCAAAAGACGATTCAACTTTTTTTACTATTTTTTCCGCCACTTTGTATTCTTTTTTTGTGTATATTCCTTCAAAGTCCTCAGGTGGGAGAAGGATATAATTTTCATCGCGAATTCGTTTACAAGCAATAGCGAAGTGAATACTTAAATTATTTAACTCAATATCAGATAGATAAATCTCATTCTTTTGAATTTCTCCCAAAATGATAGCTTGAATTTTATTAAATTCTTTTTTTGAAAATAGGGAATCCGGGGGGATTGGCATATCGAATGTAATACTTTCTCTATTCAATAAATACTCCGACAAGCAAAAGCGAAAATTCATTTCACTCCCTGTAACCTTCACACCATAATATGGTTTACTTTCTATCTCTAGTTTAAAACTTTTTATTATTTTTCTTACTTCAATTAAATCATTTTGTAGAGTTGATTTGCTTATATATAGTTCTTCAGCAATATCGTCTAATTTTATGTAACCATTTGCTAATAAAAGTTTTCGAATAATATAGCTAACGCGCTCTTCCGGTGTATTTGGTGATTGGTTTGCTAGAGTATCCGAGTTTTTAAACAGCCTTTGCAAAAACAATTTGAATGTATCAGTGTCTTTTACTTCCAGTACATAGCCAATTCCTCTGGTTGACTTAATGCATCCACCACTATGTAATAGGATCTCATTAAGTTCCTTTATATCATTTCGAATCGTTCTTGATGTTACTTGAATATTGTTAGCTAAATCATTACTGGTAATTGGAGTTTTAGTGGACATTAGCTCTTTTAATATCTGCATCATCCGATTAGTCGGCATCCCAATCACTCCTGAGGTAATTTTTATGAAATCATCTGAGATTTCCAGGAAATCTGTTACTTCTTTCACTTCTGCGTATGATCCTCTTACAATTTTTTTCCCTTCCGGGGAGATGTCTTTTTGTATAGCTGCATAAATCTCTTGTGCATGCAATAATCGTGTGCCCTATGCCCATTTCTTCTAGATCTTGAATGATTTTAAGTCCCAATCTATTAGGGAGGAGTGATTCTAATTTAATCACTATCAAATCCTTCTTTTCGTGTAGGAAAAAGCAGCATCTTGAAGAGGAATTAACCGCCTAAAGATGCTGCTCATTACATTTACTTCTCTTCCGTTACTCTCTTCACTTCCGCAACGACCTCTTCTGCGGTTCTCATTTCTAGAGCCTTCTCAGCAAGTTCCACCATATCCCGCTTACTCAATCCACGAATTTGTGATCTGGCTTGTAGGATAGATGTCGCACTCATGGAGAACTCATCTAGTCCGAGTCCAAGCAGGAGTGGAATAGCTAGCTCATCGCCGGCCATTTCACCACACATACCTGTCCATTTACCTTCACGGTGTGAGGCGTCGATTACCATTTTTACAAGACGTAAAATGGCTGGATTGTATGGCTGGTAAAGGTAAGAGACTTGTTCGTTCATGCGGTCAGCAGCCATAGTGTATTGAATTAAATCATTCGTTCCAATACTGAAGAAATCCACTTCTTTTGCGAATTGGTCTGCGAGTACAGCAGTAGAAGGGATTTCTACCATGATTCCAACTTCGATTTCATCAGAAACCGGTGTACCTGCTGCTACCAATATTTCTTTTTCTTGCTCTAAAATTGCTTTCGCTTCTCTAAATTCTGCAAGGGTCGCGATCATTGGGAACATAATTTTTAAGTTGCCAAAGACACTTGCTCGAAGCAATGCGCGTAGTTGCACACGGAAAATATCTTGTTCCTCTAAACAAAGACGAATCGCACGGAATCCAAGGAACGGGTTCATTTCTTTTGGTAAATCTAAATAAGGTAGTTCCTTATCTCCGCCGATATCTAGCGTACGAACGACGACAGGTTTTCCGTCCATGCCTTCTAGGACTGCTTTATATGCATCGAATTGTTCTTCCTCTGTCGGCAATTGGTCGCGTCCCATATAAAGGAATTCAGTACGGTAAAGCCCAACAGCTTCCCCGCCATTATTCTTCACACCTTCCAAATCATCCGGTGTTCCGATATTAGCAGCTAATTCAACGTGTTCGCCGTCTGCCGTTACGGTCTTCTCATTAACAAGCTTGGCCCATTCCGCTTTTTTCTCTTCATAACGAATCTGTTCTTCTTTATAAGAAGCGATTGTTTCCTCTGTCGGGTTAATATGAACTTCACCTTTAAGCCCGTCAATAATAAGGAAATCGCCATCCTTAACATCTTCTGTCACCGTTTTTGTCCCGACTATTGCAGGGATTTCCATGGAGCGAGCCATGATTGCAGAGTGGGAAGTCCGGCCGCCGATATCCGTTGTAAAGCCTTTGACAAATTGACGGTTCAATTGCGCGGTGTCGGATGGTGTCAAGTCTTCTGCGACAATAATTACTTCTTCTGAAATCATGCTCGGGTTCGGGAGTTGCACACCAAGTAAATGGGCATGAAGGCGTTTCGTCACATCGCGGATGTCTGCGGCACGTTCTTTCATATAGTCATTATCCATTTGTTCGAACATTGTAATGAACATATCAGCCGTTTCTTTCAGGGCATATTCTGCATTCACTTGTTCATTTTTAATCTTATCCTCAATAGGCGAGATTAACTCCGGGTCACTTAATACGAGTAAGTGTGCCTCAAATATTGCAGCATTATCCTCGCCCAATTCAACTTTTGCCTTTTCACGAATTGCTTCAAGTTCATCCTTCGATACACTAAGGGCAACTTGGAACCGTTCGACTTCCTTTGCCGTGTCTTCCACTTTTCTTTTTTCAAAGGAAAGATCGGGTTCGATTAAACGGTAAGCTTTAGCAAGTACGATGCCACTTGAAGCCGCGATACCTTTTAATAGCGTCATTATTCTGCTAATCCTTCCTTACTCATTGTCTCTTCTAGTTTTTCCAATGCTGCTTGTTCATCGTCACCTTCAGCACGAATGATAATTTCAGCGTCTTGGCCAATTCCGAGTGACATGATCCCCATGATGGATTTTAGGTTAACGGATTTTCCGTTGTATTCTAACTGAACGTCTGATGTAAACTGTCCAGCAGCCTGTACTAAGGCTGATGCTGGACGTGCATGAATTCCTACTTTATCAATAACTGTAAACTTTTTTTCTACCATTTATCTCATCTCCAATATTTATTTATTAAAACTATAGCTTATAGTTCTTCGCCGTTACTTTCAATGACTTTCTTATACCAGTAGAAGGAATCTTTCTTGCTTCTTTCCAGTGTACCATTACCTTCATCATCCTTGTCAACGTAGATCATGCCGTAACGCTTCGACATTTCGCTTGTTGACATCGATACGAGATCAATCGGTCCCCAGGCGAGGTAACCCATTAAATCAACGCCATCACCGATTGCTTCTTTCATTTGTTCGATATGTTTTCTCATATAATCGATACGATAGTCATCATGGATCGAGCCATCTTCCTCGACTCTATCATAGGCTCCTAAGCCATTTTCAACAAGGAAGAGCGGCAGTTGATAACGGTCGTACAGCTCGTTTAACACTACCCGTAAACCAACTGGGTCAATTTGCCAGCCCCACTCTGATGCTTCGAGGTAAGGGTTTTTCAATGTGTTCATGAGATTACCTTCCGTGCGCTCGCCTTCAGGGGAGTTAGAAGATACCATCGACATATAATAGCTGAATGAAATGTAGTCGACAGGGTATTGTTTTAAAATCTCATCATCGCCAGTTTCCTTCACAATTTCAATATCATTTTCTACGAAGAAACGGTCCAGATATTTCGGGTACTCACCGCGAGCATGAACATCTGCAAAGAAAAGGTTTTCCTGGTTATCCTGTTGCGCTTTGAGCACGTCTTCAGGGTTTGGTGTGTTCGGATAGTGGCTCATTCTTGCAAGCATACAACCCATTTTTCCATCTGGAATAATTTCATGAAGTTTCTTCGTTGCAAGGGAACTCGCTACGAATTGATGATGCAGTCCTTGGAATTTTGCTTGCACCGGGTTTTCTTCTTTATCAGATAAGATTCCACCACCGGTATACGGGCTGATTGTAATCATATTGATTTCGTTAAAGGTCATCCAATATTTAACTTTATCTTTATAACGGGTAAATACTGTCTCTGCGTAACGTACGAAATGATCAATTGTTTCACGTGAAACCCAGGCGTTATATTTTTCTGTTAAACCATAAGGAGTTTCGTAGTGAGACAAGGTCACAACTGGTTCGATATTATATTTCGCTAACTCATCGAACACATTGTCATAAAACTGCAATCCAGCTTCATTTGGCGTCTCATCATAACCGTTCGGGAAAATTCTTGACCAGTGAATGGAAAGTCGAAATGCTTTAAAGCCCATCTCAGCAAGAAGTGCAATATCTTCTTTATAACGATGGTAAAAATCGATTCCTTCTCGTTTTGGATGGCGGGCAGTCGATTCACCGCTTAATGTTTTCCGGATTTGTTCGGATGTAATTTCCATCGCATTATCTCGCTTCCGCTCTTCCCTAGGGATATATTCAACAAAGTCCGCTGCCGATAATCCTTTGCCATCTTCATCAAAAGCACCCTCGATTTGGTTGGCCGCCGTTGCACCACCCCAATAGAAGCCTTCTGGAAATTGTGATTTGAATGTAGCCATTCTATCTCTCCTTCATTTTATATTATTTATAATTAGCTGTCGTCTCTTAAAGTTATTTCACGACAGTTAATATGTCATCATCTAACCCAACATATCTTGATTTTTCTGGAATAATATCTAAATAATCAGCTGTATTCGTAATAATGACAGGAGTTGTCGTTTGGTAACCCTCATTTTTAATTCCTTCAATATCAAAGGAAATTAACTTCTGTCCCTTTTTAATTGTTGCTTCTGCGTCAACATGCGCTTCAAAGTGTTTTCCATCCAATTGAACTGTGTCAAGGCCAATGTGAATTAATACTTCTACACCGTCCTCACTTTCTAAGCCAATCGCATGTTTCGTGGGGAAGAGGGTAACTACTTTCCCGTCAAATGGTGCGACAACAACGCCATCGCTCGGTTCAACTCCAACACCTTTACCCATTGCTCCGCTTGAGAATACTGGGTCGTCCACATCTTCTAATGGAATCATTTCCCCTGCTAATGGAGTAGTTAACGTTACTCTTCCTTTTTCTTCCTTCTCGGTAATTGCAGGCGTTTCTTCCATTTTCATTTCTTCTTTTGTTTCTTCTGTTTCTACTTCTTTCTTTTTACCTTCTGTACCGAAGATAAATGCTAATATAGTTCCGATTGCAAAGGCAGTTCCAATCCCTATTGCGTAACCAACCATCGGTGAATAAGCCGGGATAGAAAATATACTGTTAAATACAAAGGTATAGAGCTTGACATTAAATAGCGCAACAATGATTCCGCCGACAGCACCGGAAATTAATACGAGCGGCATTAGTCTACGGTATCTTAAAATCAAGCCATAGAGAGCGGGCTCTGTAACTCCGGCGAACAATCCAGATAATGTTGCTGCAAGGGATAAAGATCGTAAGTCTTTATTCTGTCTGGAACGGAGGAAAATACCAAAGGCAATCCCGATCTGAGCAAATACCGCTGCTCCTGTGATTGGATTAATAATATCTCCGACATCGAAGTTATCAATCATGATTGGTACAACGCCCCAGTGTATTCCTAGAATAACGAGGAATGGCCAAGCACTTGCGATAATAAGTCCTGTCAGGATGGCTGAAAAGTCGGATAACCATAGAACTCCAGCTGCAATACCTGCACTTAAGTACTCACCAAACGGGCCAAATACGAGTGCGGTTAAAGGCACCATAACTAAAATCCCGATCATTGGCACAAAGAATAATTGAATCGTATCTGGTGTATACCTTTTGATCAGTCGTTCAAGAGGCGCATAGATGGCCATCGCTAGTAAAAGCGGAAAAACTGTCGATGAATAATCGGAAACGATGAGCGGGATTCCTAGGAAGTCTACATCACCCGCGTACTCCATAAGGGCTGTAAAGCTAGGCGCCATTAACCCAGCGGCAATGGTACCACCGACAAAAGGATTGGCATTTAAATGCCTCGCAGCCGAAATACCGATGAAGATAGGCAAGAAGTAAAATAGACCACCTGATGCCGCATCGAGTACTGCATATGTAGTGCCTTCCGCATTAATCCAATTCAACATGGAAAGGACGGCAAGCAGTGCTTTGATCATCCCGGCACCTGCTAAGGCTGGAATAAGCGGTGTTAGGGTTCCGGAAATATATTTAAATATCTTAGAGACCACACCGGCTTTTTCCTGATCATCTCCACCATCCGTTTTCTCCGTATCTCCAGCTTGGATGTTGTGATGTTTCATAATTTCTGTATAAACTTTACCCACTTTATTTCCGACAACGACCTGGTATTGGCCACCTTTTTCTACGACGGTCAGGACGTCCGGAATTTCCTGTAGCGCTTTGTTATCCGCCTTCTGGGAATCAGCAAGTGTAAAGCGCAACCTCGTCGCGCAGTGTACGAGAGAGTTTACATTTTCTTCACCCCCGACATGTTCAATGATTTTTTCTGCTAATTGTTTATTGTCCACGATATTCACTCCTTATTTTTTCAAAAATAAAAACCTGGGAAAGATACATAAATCGACTTAAAATTAGTCTACTTATGTATCTTTCCCAGGTTTTGCCTGCCTAACCAGTAACAATCCTGACTGTTAATTATTTTTTTCTCGGTGGGAGACGCGATGGATATGAATCATGAAATAAGTTGCTTCATCCTTCGTCATTTCCACTCCATATTGTCTATTTAAATAAGCTTGGACTTTCTGTGTACACGCATATGCTTCAGGATATTCGCTTTTTACTTGTTCAAACAAGCTGCTTTCTCGATCATCTTTATGGAGCTCTTTTCGCAGCATCCGATAAGCAAAATAGCGTAAATGCGTAATAAATCTGCTGTAATTCATCGAATCCATATCAAATTCAATCCCAAAATGATATTTCACAATGTCTGTAATGTCCGTAACGATTTGCGTCATTGTCATCGTTTCTTCCATTCCAGTGTCACCTTGTTTGGCATTGAATAGATGGAGTGCAATCGATGCCGCCTCGTCCTCAGGGAGACGAATCCCCATTCTTTCCTCAATTAGGTCAAGAACGTTTCGTGCAATATCGTACTCTTTTCGGTAAAACTTCCGCACTTCCCAAGCGAGCGGATTTTTAATTGGAAGTCCTTCCTTCGTTCGGGTAATGGCAAAGTCGATATGATCTGCAAGCGATAGGTAGAGCGAATCATTTAAATCAGTCTGCAGTTCTTTCATCGCAATATCGACAATATCTCTTGATATGACAAGGATCTCATGCGGAATTTCATCGAGTAAGGCAGAGAACTTATCCGTGAAACCTTGCGAAGGTACGACAAACGTCTTTTCTATTTTTTCCATATCAATCGTGTCGCCAATTTTCTTTTGAAACGCAAGACCTTTACCCATAACAACCATTTCAGTCTGGTTCGCATCTTCTGTCAAGGCGACATTGTTATTAAATACTTTCTTTATTTTCACAGTGATCACTGTCCTAAATGAAGTATTAAAAAACCCGAACAAGTTGAAATGGGGACACTTCGCCCCTTATTCTAACTCGTTCAGGTTTTGCCTGCTAGCCAGTAACAATCCTAGAACTATTTCCATTATAGGTGTTTGCGCTTTCTAATGCAAGTGGTAGAGTTTACCGTTTTCTTTATTACAGTAGATGATTGAGATTTTGACAAAATAGCTGTTTATTTATTCCGGATAATGATATATACTAAACCTGATAATGTTCGTAAATTGTGTATTATTTATATAAATAATAACATTTTTTGATTTTTATTAACTAAAACACAAACATAGAGTTGTTAAGTAATTCAAACATACGCCTTTTATTTCTGAGGCGAATTTGTGAACGGAGGTTAGAGGTGGATATTTTTAATAACAAATGGTTTCGTGCTGTACTTCCGGCATTACTCATTCATTGCAGCATCGGTACGGTGTATTGTTGGTCATTATTTAAAGCAGATATTGCCGTCTTTATTGGAAAATCTGTCGGTGAGGTGGAGTGGGCATTTAGTTTAGCCATTTTTGTTCTTGGGATATCGGCGGCTTTTGGCGGGAAATTAGTTGAAAAAGATATCCATAAATCATCATTGCTTTCCGCATTGTTTTTTGTTGCAGGAATGGTTGGGACAGGTTTCTTTATTTATGAAAAGTCCTTGTTCGGTATTTACTTTTCTTACGGAATTGTGATGGGAATTGGCCTTGGTATCGGATATTTAACTCCGGTAAAAACATTAATGCTATGGTTTCAGGAACAGAAAGGTTTAGCGACGGGGCTTGCGGTGGCAGGCTTTGGCTTAGCAAAGGTGATAGCAAGTCCGTTAATGGAAAAGTTACTTGGAGCAAGGACAGATGAAGGCCTGCTTGTGAATCCTACAAACATTTACATGATGTTTTATATTTTGGCAGGTATTTATTTCGTGATGATGGTTATCGGGCATCTTGCATTAAAGAAACCAGCAGGATATGAAAAAGAAAGCGCACAGACTGAGGGATTCCGTTATATAAAAGTGTTGACAAATAAAACATTTATCGGAATTTGGCTCATGTTTTATATCAATATTACAGCGGGACTTGCCCTGATTGCACAGGAAAAAGGAATGTTAGCTTTCATCAGTTTCGGTGCGATTGGTCTAGTTAGTTCGTTAACCGCGGTATTTAATGCCGGGGGCAGGATTGTCTTTTCCGCTTGGGGAGACCGGGTGAAGGACAGGAATTCCATTTATAAAATCATTTATGCTTCATCGATTGCCATTATTTTACTAGCAGTCGGGATGGATGCGATGAATCATTCAATCTCAATCCTGGTTATTGCTGTTCTTTGTATTGTGAATGCAGGTTATGGCGGTGGATTCTCATCCTTACCACCATTGTTATCAGACAGGTTCGGGTTAGATAGTATATCTACTGTTCATGGATTAACCTTGTCGGCATGGGCGTTTGCCGGGCTTACGGGTAATCAATTAAGTGCCTTTGTGCTGGAAAAGACAGGGTCGTTTGATGCGGTGCTGTATGTCGTGATGGCGATGTTTTCTATTGGGGCATTGATTAGTATTTTCGTAGTGAAGCCTGAACAGGTGCAGTTGGATAGTAAGAAGACGAAACATGAGGAAGAGGTTACGGCGAGTTAAATGTATGTAGATGAAGATGGATGCCTCGGTTAGACGGGCATCCTTTTTTGCTGTTCTTTTGTTTTAGAAAAGAGTTTTCTATTAAAGAAAAAGTAACAAATCTGAAACCAAAAAATCGCAGCAAATGTAGCCGCTAAGACATCTGTGAAATAATGCAAGCCAATCATAATCCGGCTTAGACACACAAGTACGGGCAGGACAATTAATAAGATAACCATGCTTGCTTTCCACGTGCGTGATTTTACGAAATGAACAGCTAGAAAGATTAATAGAAGAGATAGAAGAACAATCCGCATCGAGTGACCACTTGGAAAACTATAAGAAGTCACATCAAGCGAATGGCCGAACACTTCCAGGTCTCTTGATTCTCCAGGTCTGCCGCGCTGAATCGTCCTTTTTAAAGCTAAATTGATGAAAAGGCCACCGAATGTAACAACAAGTGAAAATAAGGCATAGCTCCACAGCCGTTTGAACGCAAGAATAGCTGCGATAATGAAAGTAATAATTAAAATCATTTCACCGGATCCAATATCTGTAAGACCCTCCATTATTGAAAAGATACCTGATGATTCGTATGCTGTCAGCCATGCATAGATGGCTTCGTCCATATGTATAAACTGCTCTCTGAATATCGCAAGGAGCAAGAATAGCACGAAACTGCTAATGATAATTGTTGTTTGTTTTGATGCCGATAGAGTCATAAGTATGCCTGCTTTCTAATTGGATAAAGGATTAGTATACCATTTGCGGGGGTGTCTGCCAAATGAATCTTAGGTACATAATTTGTCGAATTTTTACGATGAAAAGATGGATAATCAAGAAGGAATTAACGATTGAAAAGTTGTATTGATATAAGTAACAGATTAAATAGACATGAATGGAGGATGGGTATCATGAACAGTGATAATAAATGGTTTCCGGTTGCGAGTGTCTCCGAACAAGTGAATATACCTCCAGAAACAGTAAGAAGATATGCAAGACAGTACAGAGATTTCTTGACTATAAAAAGAGGTGAGAAAAAGGCATATCTCATCCATGAAAGTTCGTTTGCAACGATAAAGGAAATCCGCTCCTTATTAGAACAAGGTCATCAGCATGGACAGGTGAAGCACTTGTTAGATGATACAGCTGATTCTCATGTACCGGCGAAAAGAGCGGAAACAGAAGAGTCTTTGGTAAACGAGCCCCCAATTCATAAAGAGATGATGGAGGAGCTACAGAATTTGGGGGAACAGAATCAACAGTTGTTAGCGATGCTGCATCATATGCATGAGCGGATGAATGGGTATGAAGAGCTACTATTACAGCAGCATAGCTTTCCAAGTGAACAGATGGATGAACAGGAGAAGGAGCAAAGGGATTATGAACGGAAGCGGGATGAGTACTTAATGAAAGCGATGAATGACATGCAGGAGAAGAAGAGGGAAAGTGTCAGCACGAAAGAGAGAACGAGGATTTTCACAAGGTTGTTTAAAAAGTAATTAGAATGATGATCAAATATTTTCATAAGAGGAGCTATAATGAATGAATAAAAAGTTGGCAGTGAAAGTGGTAGATTTGCAAGGTGACTATTTTCAAGTTGGAAAAATGCAAGGGAAAGAGATCAAGCAGACTTCCCTATTGGAACAAATGAAACAACTATGGAAAGTAAACGAAACTCCGAATATACGAAAAGCTGAACGACTATTAAGAAAGTTTTCTCCCAACTTGCTGGCGGAAATAAAAGGTCTTGCAGATGGGCTAGAGGTGGATATGGATATGGCACTTCTATTTAGTGGCTATGATGTTGTATTACCTAAGATGGGATGCACGAGTTTAGTAACAAATGGAATGTACATCCGTAATTATGACTTTAGTCCGCAATTGTATGATGCAAGACTTGTATTTACAAACCCAACGAATGGTTACAGAAGTGTAGGCTTCAGTCAGCAAATTATCGGTCGATTGGATGGAATGAATGAAAAGGGTCTAGTTGTTGGTTTGCATTTTGTCAATAATGAGGAGCGGGCAGAGGGATTTATTTCGACAACGATTGTCAGAATGTTATTGGAACAGTGTGCCGATATAGAAGAGGCAACGACCTTAATCCAACGCATTCCCCATGGTTATTGTTACAACTATTCCATTACAGACCGAAGTGGTAGAAGCATCAAAGTGGAGGCGACGCCAGATAAACAAATCATTACAGAAGCTGTACCTCTTGTGTGCACCAACCATTTTGAATCCGAATCGCTACAGATTAAAAATGGTAGTAAAATACAGTTGCAGGGGTCTACCGCCCGTCAAACGTATGTAAACGATCTACTTCAGAAAAATCCTGCTATAGCGGAATGGTATGATCATTTCAATAGGGAGGATTCACCCCTATTTTCCCATAATTATGATGAATTTTTTGGAACGTTGCATACGGTCATTTATTCTCCAAAAGACTTGGAAATAACAGTGGGGATCGGTGGTAATGCTAAACCAACGAAATATTCGATTCGCTATTAGGAGTGCAGGCTTGGATTTGTATGAAGTAAAGGAGCATAAGTTGATTCTAATGCTAGTAGTGCCTAGCATATCTTGATACTAGGCACTACTTCTATTTTATTCGGCTATTCTTCCGAGCTTAGTACCATATTCTCTGTCCACTTTAAGATTTCTTCTTCATCTACACTAGGATCTTGTAATAGAAGTGAGTAGCGTAACTTCTCTCACCAAATGATCACGCATAATCCGAGCAATTTCATAATCTACTTCTACAGTGAGAATTTTAATTTCTTCTGTCATGACTCCCCCGCCCTTCTCTGACTACAGTATAAATCACGGTACAATAACTCAATTAAAAGTTTATAAATAAATCAAGAACACTCGTGACTTCATTCAGTCATGAGTAAATTGATTTGTTTTGACGCTTCCGGACTTTTTATATTTACACAGGAACGAATGTTCTGTTTACTGATAAGTAAAGGGAGGTGAGTGTAGTGTTAAGACATAAAGCATATAAATTTCGCATCTATCCAAATAAAAAACAGCAGGTTTTAATTGCTAAAACAATCGGTTGTTCCAGGTTTGTATATAATCACTTTCTTGCCCTTTGGAATGAAGAATATGCTAAAAATAAAAAAGGCTTATCTTACAACGCTTGTTCAGCAATGCTTCCAAAAATGAAGCAGGCAGAAGCTACACATTGGTTAAAAGATGTGGATAGCATAGCTCTCCAATCCTCCATTAGAAACCTCGCTGATTCCTTCTCTCGTTTCCTTAAGAAACAAAATAATAAACCTGTATTTAAAAGTAAAAACCATCCTATCCAAAGCTACAAGACTAAAAATGGGAATAATAATATTGAATTAAAAGGGAAATGCATCAAATTACCAAAGCTGGGACTTGTTAAATGTGCTAAAAGCCGAGAACTAAAAGGGCGTATTTTAAATGCAACCATTCGTAAACATGCCAGTGGCAATTATTTTGTATCCATTCTTTGTGAAGAAAAGATAGAAGTATTAGATAAAAAGATTGTTCCTATTGGTATCGATCTAGGAGTTACTAATTTTGCCATTCTTTCGGATGGTCGTAAAATAGACAACAATCGCTTAACCTCAAAAATGGAAAAGAAACTAAAACGGGAGCAGCGAAAGCTATCTAGACGTGCTCTAGTCGCTAAAGAAAATGGCACTATATTATCCGAAGCAAAAAACTATCAAAAGCAAAAAAGAAAAGTAGCTCGCTTATATGAAAAAGTTGTCAATCAGCGTAACGATTTTTTAAATAAGTTAAGTACAGAAATCATTAAAAACCACGATGTGATCTGTATCGAAGACTTAAACATCAAAGGGATGTTACGTAATCGTAAGTTAGCAAAAAGTATTTCGGACGTATCATGGTCTAAGTTTATAGCGAAATTAAAGTATAAGGCGGAATGGCATAGTCGTGCAATCATCAAGATAAACAGATGGTTTCCAACCAGTCAACTTTGCTCAGCCTGTAGCCATCAAGACGGCAAGAAGCCACTCCACATTCGTGAATGGACTTGTCCTAAGTGTCAAGCCCATCATGACCGTGATATCAACGCAAGTAAAAATATCCTAAAGGAAGGGCTAAGATTACATGCTCAGAATTTAAGTTAAAGCAAAAACAACCGCAGGTACTTCGAGGCTAGCTTGGTCAATAAGAGAAACCGCTGATGATGGTGTATGTCACTATTCATCAAGTATACTCTCTTCCCAAGAATCTTGTGACTTTAGTCATGAGAGGTTCAATTTTAGTTAATAATAGCACAGCTGGTTCGTGATGCTTGGCACGATTCGAATTTAAACTACAGAGTAATCGGTCTTTGATAATATCTAAGCCCCCGAACGAGTAACGTTCATGGGTGTTCGGGTAGTTTAGCGATTCCTGAATTTTTCCGAAACAAAAAAACGTCTGGCATTCATTCAGCAATGAAGCCAGACTCTGGATAACGGGCTAATCCAAACGATAGATCAGGAACTTTCCATGTTTCCCATGTTGTTTATACGCTTTTACTTTGTTAATTAATCGGAAAGGCGTTTCTTTTTTAAGGAACTTTTTAAATTCCGGAAGGGGATAATAGAAGATGATGTCCACGGAGCGCTCATGTTCTTTCGTGGATTGTAGAATATTTTCGACCACCTGCTTGAATATCGCTACTGAAAAGGGGTTGAAAAAATAAAACACATTATCTTCAGGTTTGATTTCGTAATGTTCGGCAAGTCCAAATTCAAAGTGTATTGGTGCTTTTAGATGTTTGTTTTTTCGTGTATATAATGCCTTATTTATCTGTGATTCCTCGAAAGTGAGATCATTCATTTCTACGCCTGTTACAGTCACATCGAAATGATGGTGGATGTAAAAGGACACCCTGCCCCTTCCGCTGCCAAAGTCAACTACATGGTCATTGGGTTTTAATTTATACGAGCGGAATAACTTTTCAAGAGCGGCGTATGGTGTTGCTTCATATCGATTATATTCATCAGTCTGTTTACGCCATTCTCTTAGTCCTTTAGTCTTAACTTGAAGCATTTCATCAAATTTTCTTTCCAGCAATCTTACAACTTCACTCCATCTCTTAAAAATTTATTACGCATTAACGGTCTGTAATCCCTCGACTGAATCAATTTTCACTTATCAGTCTACCAACCTCTCATTCTACTAATAAGCTGAACAAGGAGCAAGTTAACAGCATTTAAAGCATACTGGTCAGTAAGAAAACTAAAGAACTATTACAAATGATGCAATATTATGTCGAATTTTGATATACAACTGTAATATTGTATTAACTTCTGCGAAATCAAAACGTGCTATATTACCCATAGATTATCGAAAGAAAACATCAAAATTTCACGACGGTGGATTTTATCATAGATAACGTTAAATATAGTTTGTATAATAATGAATTTGAATGAAATGGGGAACGAGAAGTTGAAAAGAAAAATAGTAACAATGGCCACGATGGCAGTGGTCGGTTTTGGTAGTGTATTTTTTGGTACGACGGCATCTGCAGACTCATTAGAAGATCTAAAGGATAAGGAAACAGAGCTGCAACAGGATCGAAAAGATTTAAAAGCGGACCTTTCTGAAGCGGAATCAGAAGTAGCTGATATTCTAATTGAATTAGAAGAAATGAATGTCGAAGTTAGCCGAATACAGAAAGCACTTGAAGAAAACAAAGCCTCTATGAAGAAGAATGAAGAAGATATTGCGCACACCCAAGAAGAGATAGACTTACTAGAAGAGGAAATTGCTGAACTGGAAGAAGCAATTGAACAGCGTTTCGACATCTTAAAAGAACGGGCGGTTGCTTACCAGAAAAGTGGCGGAGATATCTCATACTTAGAAGTATTGTTCGGTTCGCAAAGTTTTGGGGATTTCATTAGCCGTGTAAGTGCAATAAATAAGATTACAGACTCTGATGTTACATTGATGGAACAAATTGAAGCGGATAAAGCAATAGTAGAAGAAAAGCAAGATGAAGTTGTTGTTAAACTTGATGAGTTAAAAGATTTGAAACAAGAGTTAGAAGGAATGCAAGCATTAATTGAAGACCAAGAAAAAGAGACAAAAGTAAAACAAGCGAACTTAAAAGAAAAAGAAGAAAAACTTGTTGCTAAAGTGGAAGAATTAAAACTTGAAGACAATAAACTTGCAGCACTTGAAAAAGATGTGAAGGAAAATATGGCGGCACTTACAAAGCCGGTAACGAAAACTCAGCCAGCACCGGACACTAAAGTTGCTTCAGATAGTGTTGGTTCAAGTGGCGGTTATCTTGCATGGCCTGCCGTGGGAGGATATATCTCCAGTTATGTTGGACCGCGCTGGGGAAGAATGCATAATGGAATTGATATCGCAAGACCAAGCAATCATAATATTTTAGCTGCTGCTGACGGGGTAGTCACGAAAGCAGGCTCTGCTGGTGGTCTTGGCAATAGAGTAGAGATTGAGCATAGTGGCGGATTAAAAACAATCTATGGACATTTATCGTCTATTAATGTGTCGGTTGGACAACAAGTAAGTACAGGAACCGTAATCGGTATTATGGGTAGCACTGGTAACTCGACAGGTATTCATTTACATTTTGAAGTATATAAGAATGGTGCCCTGCAGGATCCGATGAATTACCTGAATTAAATTTACACAAAATAGATTGAAAGCTGGTTTCCAAAGTAGGAGACCGGCTTTTTTGGTGTTTAATTACTCAAATTTCGCACGTTTAGTTTTCATAAAATGGTTGGCAGTACACGTCATTACTCAAAGCAATCTAACATCTGTCTCAACCGGTCGTTGACAGCACCACTTACTATCCGAGAAACGTGAATCCATGTTTATCTTATGTGAAGGGTGGGTATCTTGACCTCCGTCAATTTAATTGCTTGATTTTCCATTTATTATAAAGCCTTAGCAAAAACACAAGACAAGAACAAAAAGAAATCAAAATTTTGACGCCCGTCAATTACTATTATTAAGTGACGTCCTATACTAGAGTTAACATTAAAAGCTAATACAAAAAAATAAATGTGGAGGAAAGCAATATGCAGAGATATATTTTAGGGAAAAAAAATCAAATCACGTTGGTCAGTGCTATTTTAATTGTCCTTGGATTCTATGGTCGATTTGGTTTAGACAATACAATCCTTTTCAATGTGTCACTCATCATTGCCTCTATTCTTGGAATCGCACCAATCGCAATCCAAGCGTACCAGGCGTTAAAAGTAAAGGTCGTCAGTATTGATGTATTAGTTACCATCGCCGTTGTTGGAGCGATACTAATTCAAAATTATGAGGAGTCAGCGATTGTTACATTTTTATTCCTATTCGGCGCTTACTTGGAGCAGCGCACGTTGAACAAAACACGCTCAGCAATCAAAGAATTAACTGAATTAGCACCGGAAAGTGCATGGAAACAAATGGAAGATGGGGAATTTGAAGAAGTCGACGTGGATGAAGTAGATGAAGGCGATATCCTCTTAGTAAAAACGGGTGCCAAAGTGCCAGTAGACGGAACGGTATTAACTGGTGAAGGTCATATTAATGAAGCAAGTATTACTGGTGAGTCTATTCCAGTAAGTAAAGCAAACGGTTCAGAAGTTTTTGCCGGGACCATCTTAGAAAACGGAACAATCCAAATCCAAGCTGATCGTGTTGGGGAAGATACAACATTTGGTCAAATCATTGAACTGGTAGAAGAAGCGCAAGACTCAAAGTCAGCAGCAGAACGTTTTATAGATCGATTCTCCAAATACTATACACCAGCTGTTTTAGTTCTAGGTATTATTGTTTGGTTATTCACAAATAACGTTGAACTTGCCATTACCGTTCTTGTTTTAGGATGTCCTGGAGCCCTCGTCATCGGTGTCCCTGTATCCAATGTTTCCGGTATCGGAAATGGTGCCCGTAATGGGGTACTCTTAAAAGGTAGTGAAGTCATCAATGACTTTAGTAAGGTCGACACGATTGTCTTTGATAAAACAGGTACATTGACGATCGGCAACCCGGAAGTTGCGGAAAAAGAGTTTTACGGAAAGAATACAAAAGAAGTACTCGGATACTTGGCTAGTGTGGAACGGGAATCCGACCACCCATTAGCAAAAGCAGTTCTGCAGGATATTGGGGAGACGGAATTCTCCACGGTAGAAGAAACCGAAGTAGTAAAAGGCGGCGGGATTGTTGCAAAAGTGAACGGTCACCGCATTGCAGTTGGTAACGTCGCTTTAATGGAACAAGAGAATGTAGTATTAAATGATAAAGCTCGAAAAGACGTCGAACGTTTTGAACAAAACGGAAACTCCCTTGTCCTTACAACGGTCGATGGAGAATTAAAAGTTCTGATGGGTATTCGGGACCAAATCCGCCCAGGTGTGAAACAAGATCTGCAAGCCTTGAAGAAACTTGGCGTAAAAAACCTTGTCGTCCTTTCCGGAGATAACCAGGGAACCGTTGATTTAGTTGCCCGTGAACTCGGTCTAACGGAAGCACATGGCCATATGTTACCAGAAGAAAAGTCAGCTTATATTGAAAATCTGCAAGCAGAAGGTGAAATCGTTGCCTTTGTCGGCGACGGTGTGAACGACAGTCCATCACTTGCTTTAGCGGATATTGGGATTGCCATGGGAAGTGGAACAGACGTAGCAATTGAAACATCGGATGTCGTCTTAATGAACTCTGACTTCAGCCGCTTGCCACATGCATTAGGATTAACAAAGTCAACTGCAAGAAATATGAAGCAAAACATTATCATTGCAGTCGGCGTTGTAGCTATCTTACTAGCTGCCTTACTGTTCAGTAACTGGATGAACATGTCGATTGGAATGTTGGTTCATGAAGCAAGTATCTTGGTTGTCATCTTTAATGGTATGCGACTCCTCCGCTACCATTTAAGAGGCAACAAAACGGAAACAGAAACAATAGCAGAAACGAATGCGAGTATGGCTAAAACGAAAAACGCTACCTAAACATGTTAAAAGAATGTAAAAGGTAAGGAAAACTTGACCGCCGTCAATTTTTAAAAAGCGAAACAGTGTTATATTAGAAGTGTAAAGAAGAACAAACGAATAAAACTTAAAACTAAAAGTAAAAGGAGATTGATACCATGCAAAAAGCAACGATTCATTTAGAGACGTTATCCTGCCCATCCTGCCTACAGAAGATTGAGAACGCCGTAAAGGGATTAGACGGTATTGAAAAAGATAGCGTTAAAGTAATGTTCAACTCCAGTAAAGTAAAAACAGATTTCAATTCTGAAACAGTGGGGATTGAAAATATCGAAAAAGCGATTGAAGATCTGGGATACCCAGTTATAAAATCAAAAGTAAAATCTGCTTAAATTGAATGAATTTCATAATTACCAAAGTCGGCTTCACCATCACCATATGTAGTTGGGAACGAACCAACTCAACTACATATGGTGATAATGAAACATTAAATACGTATTATGAAATTCATTAAATTGTATAAAGATGAGAAGGAAAACATACTAAGATTAGTATTTTTTTGTTGGGTAGCCCGGTACGTCCCGAATGCTATCGAAAACAAGGTTGTTTAGGCTTATTTGTCGAAAAAGTTGCAAATGAGTCATCCATAGATGGCATCTCAACTGAAATATAGGGTATAGTAAAAATGTAAACCAACTTGAGGAGTGAATAATATGTCAGCAGTTATTTTTCAATCACCGAGTAAGTATATTCAAGGAGCTCACGTATTAAATGAGATTGGCGGGCATGTAAAAGCTTTAGGTGCGAAACCTCTCATTTTATCGGATGAAGTCGTGTGGGGGATCACCGGCGAGCAAATTGAAGCAAGCTTCAAGGAAGTAAGTTTGGATTATCATTTTGTCGAATTTCACGGGGAAGCTTCCCTGAATGAAATCGATCGCGTCGTAGAAGAAGGTAAGAGTCAGACGGTCGATCTTGTTGTAGGTGTTGGTGGTGGGAAGACGTTGGATTCAGCTAAAGCAATTGCCGATGGGCTTGATGTTAGGGTTGTTATTGTTCCAACAACAGCTTCAACGGATGCACCGACTAGTGCCTTATCCGTTATTTACAATGATCAGGGTGTATTTGAGTCATACAAGTTTTACAATAAGAACCCAGATCTTGTATTGATTGACACCGCAGTTGTTGCTAAAGCTCCACCGCGCTTCTTCTCATCTGGAATTGCGGACGCGATGGCAACATGGGTAGAAGCTAGAGCGAACATCAAAAGCGGTGGGAATACGATGGCTGGAGGGAAGCCTAGTATTGCTGCACAAGCCATTGCAAAAGCCTGTGAAGAGACATTATTTAAATATGGAATACCAGCCTATCATGCAGTAGAAAAAGGACTTGTCACGAAACAGGTCGAGGCCGTTGTTGAAGCAAACACATTGTTATCTGGTTTAGGATTTGAGACTGGAGGGCTTGCAGCAGCGCATGCAATCCATAATGGATTTACTGTTCTTGAAGGTGATATTCATGATTTAACACATGGTGAAAAAGTTGCTTACGGGACGTTAGTTCAGTTAATGCTCGAATTGCATTCCGAAGCGGAATTAAGAAAATACATTCATTTCTACCAGGCGTTGAATTTACCAACTACTTTAAGGGAAATGCATTTGGATAAAGTATCCTTTGAAGATCTTGTAAGAATAGGTGAAGCAGCAACACAAGAAGGCGAAACAATGAAGAATCTATCGCCAGAAATTACTGCAGAAGACGTAGCAAACGCAATTCTTGCAGTTGACCAAATAAACCAGAACTAGGGAGTTTACCCTAAAATTTTGCATGGAAAAAAGGTGCTGGACAATAAATTGTCTGGCACCCTTATTATTTATGCAGCTGGATCTTCCGACTTAGCTCCGATAATCTTGTCAACCATCATTGCAATTGCTCCGTCACCGGTCACGTTTGTTGCGGTTCCGAAGCTATCCTGCGCCATGTATAATGCAATCATTAATCCAAGTGCTGTTTCATCAAATCCGAGCATTGTGCTAAGTAAGCCTAAGGCTGCCATAACGGCACCACCTGGAACACCAGGAGCAGCAATCATAATAATTCCTAACATTAAAATGAAGGGAATCATCATTCCGAAAGTTGGCAGTGACATTCCGTCAGAAAGCACCATAACTGCTACTGAACACATCACAAGTGTAATCGTACTTCCTGCCAAATGAATGGTTGCACACAATGGGACAGCCGAATCAGCTACACCATTACTTACCCCATTGTTTTTGGAAGAGCGAACCGTTATAGGAATTGTAGCAGCACTGGACATTGTTCCGAGTCCAGTAAAATAGGCCGGCAGCATTGTTTTTAACAAGGAAAATGGATTTTTCCCGGTAAGCGAACCCGCGACAATATAAAGGACGACGAGCCATACCCAGTGGATTGCAATTGCCATGACAAGTACGAGCCCGAATGCTTGTAGCGTGTCAAATACCGTTCCATCTGCAGCAAGTTCGGCAAAAATACTTGCAATGTAGAACGGTAAAATTGGAATGATGACTTTCCAGATGAGACGTTCAATAATTTCTTTCCCCTCATCAAAGAAAGATCTTAATGTAGGGCTTTCAACCCGTGTAATCCCAATCCCGAACACAAAAGCGAGAACTAAAGCTGTCATCACACCTGTAATCGGGTCAATCGTAAGTTCAAATATAGGATCAAAACCACTTGCTTCTTCTGCGGAGGCACCACCATTTCCAACGAGCATTGGAATAACAAAAAGAGCAACAATAAATGCTAACGTGCCCGCTAAAATAGTGGAAGCATAAGCAAGTCCACCGGTGACCCCAAGCATTTTCCCGGAATGCTTACCGAAACTCGCAATCCCACTGGCAATATAAAAAATAATGATAAGTGGAATCGTAAATCCGAGGAATTGTCCGAACAGGTCTTTGAATGTTACGACAATCTCCACGATGAATTCTGGGATAACTAATCCGATAAGAATACCGGCGACAATACCGACGAGTAATTTAACGATTAATTTCATTTCTTCACTCCTTCTCCAGTTTTAGATTTCCTTAAATATATCACTGCTCTGATCTTAATACAAGCGCGCTTTCAGGGCTTTCGTGGTGTCATACATGTTCTCAAATTTGTCGAAAAATGTTGTTTCCGAATCGATTAAGGGGATACTAAGAATGCTACTTTTCTAATTTTGTCGTATGATTTTAATAGATGTATTTTAAGTAGGGCAGGTGAATGATGGTGACAGTGTTAATTATCGGTATTATTATTCTTTTTATCGCATCAAGTTATTTTTCAGGCAGCGAAACGGCACTCACGGCAACGAATGAGATGAAGCTTCAGCTGAAAGCAGCAAGCGGGGATAAAAAAGCCGAGCGTTTACTCAAGCTCGTGAACAATCCGGATCTCTTTATTCCGGGTATTTTAATCGCGAATAATGTACCGAATATCGTGCTTCCTTCCCTTGTGACGATTGTCGCTTTAGAGTTTGGCTGGAATATAGGAATCACAACAGCGATACTTACCGTATTAATTATTATCTTTGCGGAAGTGATGCCGAAATCAGTTGCAGCAGCTTTTCCCGAACGGATTTCTTATATCGTCTATTATCCAACGATGCTCATCCTGTTAATCTTAAAGCCTTTTATTTGGCTGCTTAATCTCCTGACAAAAACAACAATCAGATTGCTTGGAAAAGGAGAAGGTGAGGAAATCACCATTTCAAAGGCGGAAATGCGGGCGATGGTCGATATTGCTCATACAGAAGGAACGTTTAAAAATGATGAAATGTATCGCTTGAAATCGATGATGGATTTCCAAACATTAAATGTTTCCGACGTATTGAAAACGCATCGAGTCGAGATGAAAGCCATCCCGACTGATATTGCCTTTGACGAGGCAAAAGAATTTTTGCTGGAAAATCATCATACGCGCTATCCGATATATGAAGGGGACAGCGATAATATTGTTGGTGTCTTCCATTCGAAGTTCATTTTATCCTGGTCGATCAATCCGGGAAAAGGAATTAAAGAATTCTCTGATATGAATCCTTTGTTTATTTACGAGTTCAATTCAATTGACTCGGTGTTTAAAAAGATGATGGACGCAAAAAAACATATCGCAATTGTGCTGGATGAATATGGTGGAACAGAAGGGTTAATTACTCATGAGGATCTAATCGAGACGATGATTGGTCAAGATATTGAAGATGAGATGGATGAAGATGATGCACTGATTCATGAGCAAACGGAAACAGTTATCATTTGTGATGGACGTTTGTCGTTACACCGTTTAAATACTGTCTTCCAGGTTGATCTTCCCGAAGAAGCTGATAATGTAGCAGGTTTTATTTTGAGCCAATACAGCTATTTGCCAGAAGAGGGAGAAATATTTTCGTATGGAAATTTGGAATTTAAGGTATTGGAAGTAAGTGAACGAAGAGTGCACTTAGTGGCAATCAGAAAGCTTCAGGACAATGACTAACATGATTGCTTGACCATTCTCCTTGCTAAAGGCTCATTATTATGCAATAGTAGAATTAATAGAATATTTCTCACCACTAGGGGTGCGTAATTTGCTGAGAGAGTCAGTTGGAAAGCTGTCTCAACCCTTCGAACTTGATCTAGTTGATACTAGCGAAAGAAAGCGGTGTTTGATAGCGATATTGTGCATGCTATATACAGACCGCCTTTTCCATTATATAAAGGAGCGGTCTTTTTTAATGGAATGGGTAAAGAAATAAACAATACTTGATTAAGCTATCAGCAAATCGAGTCGCCCCTTTGTGGTGTGGAGCATTCTTACCAAAAAGGGAGGAATAATTTATGAGTGAACAGTTTACAGATCGTCTATGGAGAAAAGTGCAGCCAATTTGGGAAGCTTACTTGGAGCATCCATTTGTGAAAGGAATCGGGGATGGGACGCTTGATAAGGAAAAGTTCAAGCATTATATGAAGCAGGACTATGTCTATTTAATCGAGTATTCAAGAATCTTTGCGATTGGAAGCTCAAAGTCACCAGATTTACATACGATGACGATGTTTGCGAACCTTTTGCACGGGACGTTGAATATGGAGATGGAATTACACCGGGAATATGCGGCTCGCTTCGGAATTACAAATGAAGAACTTGAGGAAACAGAACCTTCCGCAACGATGACTGCTTATACAAGCTATATGCTGAATGTTTCCCAGCTGGGTGGTGTGGAAAATGCGATTGCATCTGTGCTGGCCTGTGCGTGGAGCTATAACTACATTGGAAAAGAGTTAGCGAAGAATGCCGAGTCGTTAGAGCATGAGTTCTACGGTGATTGGATACAGATGTATTCGTCAGTTGAATTCACGGAGCTCGCTGAAAACTGCCAGAAGTTGATTAACGATTACACAGCAGGCAAGTCTGAAAAAGATTTGCAAGCGCTTGAAGATATTGTTGTAAAAACAAGTAAGTTTGAATATATGTTCTGGGAAATGGCTGAGAATATCGAAATGTGGCCGGTTTAAAGGAATAGAGGGGGGAGTGTTTGTCGCTCCCCAACTTTTTCAAGCTTTTTTTACTTTTTCCCTTATCCTGCGAACGAGGGAGATTCATTCAAGGTCGTTGGTCCCGCGATATGGGGACTGAGATTGTCATCTTTTGTTGAAAAGATGGATGGCGATTCATGAGAACAAGGAATGAGTATTAATCTTTCTGTATGAATTTCCATTTTCCAAATCACTCCAATTTTGATAATAGCTATAATGAATATTTTCAATTCACCTTCATTACGTGCCAAGTTTATTATATGTTTCACTTTTTATAATCTTTAACGAATATTGCGATTTCAATCAATCTATACTATGATGAATGATACAATATTTCGTTTTTTATTGGAATATAACTACATACGATAAGACCCGTAATCATGGTGTCTGTGAAGACTTAATAGGGAATCTGGTGCGAACCCAGAACTGTACCCGCAACTGTAAATGCTGACGAAATAAGTAAATCCACTGTCTTGGACGGGAAGGAATTAGAGTAGGATGAAGCATCAGTCAGGAGACCTGCCATTATTATGAACATTATCTTCTTCGGGAGCTGGGAAGGTATAATAAGGTTGACTCTGACTTTTAACGGTAATTAATTACTGTTTTATTGAAGATGCTATCTTTTTATACCCATCTGCTTTGATGGGTTTTTTCATTGTTTCATAAATTACTCAAAAGACTCTCCCGTAATTTATGTAAGTGAATTCCTATAGCGAACTAAGGAGAGGTTATGGAATGGAAGAAAAACTGCCTGCAACGTTATCAAGAACTATTCAGTCAAAACTTATTTTACCACCGGATACGAATCATATGGGAACGGTGTTTGGAGGAACAGTCTTAGCTTACATTGATGAAATAGCAGCAATTGCAGCCATGAAGCACAGCCGAAGTGTCGTTGTCACGGCTTCGATCGATACGGTGAATTTCCTCTCAACTGCTAAGGCGGGAGACATCTTAACGTTGGAAGCGGTCGTCGTTTCTACTGGGCGAACATCAATGGAGATATATGTGAAAGTAGAATGCCAGCATTTGGATACAGGTGACATAACAACAACTACTACTGCAATTCTGACAATGGTTGCGATTAATAGCGAAGGGATACCGACTCAAGTTAGTGGGGTGATTCCAGAAACCGAAGAAGAGAAGCGTCTTTTCCAAAGTGCGCAAGTAAGAAAAAATCGCCGGATGCAGATTCGGGAGTATTCAGGGGGCAGGTGAGAAAGAATCCTGCCCCTTTCTCAGCTTCATTTAATTATTTCCCTTCCTGCGCCCCGCAAACTTCAATAGAATAAAATAAGCAACAGAAGCAGCAAGCACTGCAGTAAGCAATGACAACCCAAGTGAATTACTGCCTGTAATAACGGTTTCCTGCGATAGATTAGCACTCATGAACCAAGCGGAACTCATATCCGGAATATATATCCATGTCAGAAACATGCCAGACAGTATCTGGAATACAGTGTACATGACAATAAAACTAACGATAAAGACAAGATACTTTTTCATTGCATACCCTCCGATTTATTTATTCCTTAACTTATATACGAATGTCGTGTCATTAGGTTTCATTCTATTGGATTAAAAGGCTTTCTTCCATCTAAAATAACTATCCCCTTTTTCCAAGTATTGGGGTATAATATTCTTGAGTTTTACAAATGGAATTTTCCTATACATGTTTATAGGAGGGAAGGGGAGAAAAGTCAGAGGTCATTTAGATATGATTGTTGTTTTTAAAAATATTACATAAGTTAATGAATTTCATAATACGTATTTAATGTTTCATCATCACCATATTTAGTTGGTTCGTTCCCAACTACATATGGTGATGGAAAAGCCGGCTTTGGTAATTATGAAATTCATTCAAGTAAAAGGGAGAAAATGAGAGATGAAAAAAACTATTGTCTTATTGCTGCTTGCAAGCCTGTTGCTGCTCGCTGCTTGTGGGGAAGATAAAGAACAGCTAAACGTAAGCGAAGTATTGGAGCAGGCAATTCAAGCAAATGCAGACTTGGAAAGCTATTCCACAGATATGAAAATAGATACAGAAGTAATGGAGATGGAAATGACGATTGAGGGATCAGCTGATATTACCCATAATCCGGACACCCTCTATTTGGATATGGCAATGGGGATGGCTGGGATTTCCATGGATATTGAAACATATGTTGTCGGTGAAGAAGTGTATATGAGTATGTTTGGCGAATGGCTCATCATGGATGACGAGGAAATGGGATTAGATAATTTTGACCAGTTGAACCAGGAAGAACTTGATAAACTAGAGTCTTTCGTTGACCAATTTGAAATGACAGAAGAAGATGAGGTCTATGTGCTCAGATTAGCTGGGGAAGGGGAAGAATTTGAGAAACTGATTGAACCATATCTTGATGCTACGATGGGAGATTTGGCGATGGATGTTTCGCTGGAAGAGGAGGATTTCTCAGATTTATCCATCAGCAATTTCGAAACAGAAATGAAGGTTGATAAAGAGACGATGCTCGTTCAATCGCAAACGGTGCAAGCCGAGTTCGAAATGGACGGCGAAGCTTATCAAGTAAATGCAGAAGTAACGATGTCGAATATGAACGAGGTTGAGCCGATTGAAATTCCGGAAGAAGTAAAAGAAAGTGCTGTAACAGAAGCGGATTGGGAAGAAGATCTTGGATTTGTCGAGGAAGAAATGTCACTAGAGGAGATTAAGGAAACGGTGGATTATACGATTCCTGATTTGTCATTCGTACCGGATGGTTATGAACTAACGGAATCCTATTACTATTCGGATGATGAGTCTGAGATGGTTTATCTGATTTATGAAGATGAAGATAGGAATGGAGTTGTCTTTAGCATCTATCCTTCACAGGAAGATTATGGGGAAGTATATGAAGATGAGGAGACGGAAACAGTATCCGTGAATGGCAATGAAGCGGTTCTTGAGGTCATTGATGAAGAGTTCATGTACCTTACATGGGAATATGAAGATGTGTTCCTTGAATTAATCGGGGAAGGAACAGAAATGACGAAGAAATTGCTTCTGCAAATAGCGGAGGGGATTGAATAAGAGTAAATTTGGCCGAATAAAAAAACGACAGGTGAACGGTGGTGACCCCCAAAAGTTAGTTTTTTTACTCTAACTTTTGGGGGGCGGGTCCAACATTAGAATGATCCTGTCGTTTTTTGGATTATTAAACATGCTTACATCGCGGTATTTTCGGAATGCGCAGGAACCCAAGAGGCGGGTATTGGCGATACACGGAATATTACAATCAGTATAGGACATATATGTAATCCACCAGTCGCCTTTCAACTCATCTAAACTAAGCTTTTCTTCGTCTTGTGTGATGAATTCAAAATTGGCCATCGGTTCAGCCATGTTTGTATCTATATTTGAGCCACATGCACTAAGTAAGATGCCGAAAGAAATAAGGAGTAGTGTCAGAGAAAGAAACACCTTCTTTATTTTCATATTGATTATTCCTCGTTTCAGTGTATAAGGAAAACTTAAGTTTATTTCCAATTTCAATTAAATTTAATGAATTTTATAATACGTATTTCATGCATCACCATCACCATATGTAGTTGAGTTGGTTCGTTCTCAACTACATATGGTGATGGAAAAGCCGACTTTGGTAATTATGAAATTCATTCAAATTACTATAAAACTTTTGAACTGTCAAAATATCGGAGGTTAAAAGGAATCCGCAGGTGAAGCCATTGTCCAAAGCTGTTCTTCTTTGAAAAGAGTAAAATATTTTCCTTGCTTGAATACATTAAAGAAGGAAAAGTTATTTGGAGGTGTACTCGTCATGTCATTATCACGAGAGGCAAAATCAACAAACTCAGCAAATGAGACAATATCTTTAGAAGAACTTGCCTTTGTTGCTGCTACTCTTTTTTTTATTGGTTCAATTATTTCTTTTTATATTGCTTATAAAAACCTTAAAGACTCCTCTTCAAGCGGCCAATCAATATTGGAACTTGTGCCATAAATTAGAGATAAATCAAGGATACGAGGTCATTCTTTGAATCACAAAGCCTTGATTCTGCCCAATAATCCTCATTTTCTATGTTGTCTGTGCAACCGAGCAGGATAACAATAGATAAAAAGATAATAAACTGAAGTTTTCTCAAACGCTATTCCCCTCCCTATGCTAACTTACCTTATCCATGTCCTACCACTTACAATTTTTTACGAATCGCCCCTTCAAAACCCGATTAAATTCAATAATTTAACTACGTAGTCACCGGGGAAAAGGATTCATCTCACTATTTCACCCAAAATTCACTCCAAAAATAGGGATTTGCCTAGTGCGGTTTCATCTACTCTGCCATAGGCTGTAGAGAAGGGAAAGGCTAAGTTGAAATTTTCTAGAAAAGGAGCATATACATGCATGAATTTGTAAATAATGCACCAATGTATCATCCGTTACCGCACCATCCGGAAATGCACCGGGTACGTCCGCCTGGTCATGGTCATGGCCCTGGTCCGGGCGGTGGTATTGATCCACTGGCGGCAGGTTTGATTGGAGCTGGGTTAGGATTTTTAGGCGGCGGATTAATTGCTGGTGGACCAGGCTTTGGTTTTGGGCCGGGTCCTGGTTTTGGTCCCGGATTTGGACCAGGTTTCGGACCGGGATTCGGCCCTTGGTTCGGTCCAGGGCCTGGATTTGGCTATGGACCCGGCTTCGGAGCAGGCCCAGGATTCTGGGAGTACGGTCCAGGTTTTGGGCCATACGGATTCTAATAAAAGAAAGGGTTTGGGTGCATGCACCCAAACCCTTTCTTTTATATTGAAAATAAGATAGACTAGTAAGAAATAACAATATACTTTTCCACTAGGGGTGCCTGCAGGCTGAGATAAGACTTTTTCTTAATCCCTTTGAACCTGATCTAGTTCATACTAGCGTAGGAAAGTGGAGTTGGCATGCATACATAAATTGTATCGATAACCACTCCATTTCAGGGGTGGTTTTTTTAAGAACTACCTTGTTATAAATTACTTTTATTCTATAAAAAGGAGGAGTTTTTCATGGATTACATTGGAAGAATTCGAGAAAAGAGTCCATTTATCTATAACATTACGAATGAAGTTGCGACAAATTTTGCGGCAAACGGTCTAATTGCGATTGGTGCATCTCCGGCTATGTCGAACACACCGAAAGAGGCGGAGGAGAATGCGAGTCATGCTGATGCGGTTGTATTAAATCTTGGAACTTTAACCGAGGATCGAGCCGAGGCGATGCTATTAGCCGGGCTTAAAGCGAATGAAAAAGGGACACCGGTCATTCTTGATCCGATCGCAGCAGGTGGAACGAAATTCCGTACGAAAGTGATTAATGAATTACTGGAAAGGGTGAAATTTGCTGCCATCCGGGCGAATGCTGGGGAGATTTCCGTACTTGGCGGAGCGCTTGATATCATGAAAAGCCCTGATTCGACGGTTGAATCGATTGATCCGAAAATTGCTCAAGCAGTCGCAAAAGAATATGACACGGTTGTTATTGCAACTGGGAAAACGGATGTAATTACAGATGGCACGCGCACGACACTTTGTCACAATGGCCATCCGATGCTGCAGAATATTACAGCGAGTGGCTGCTTACTAACTTCCCTCGTTGGACCTTATTTAAGTGTTACGGAAGACCTGTATGAAGCAAGTGTTGAAGTGACTGCCTCATACGGAATAGCGGCGGAACTTGCGATGAAGAAAGCAAAAGGGCCAGGTACATTCATCCCTGCTTTACTGGATCAGCTTTATTTGCTTGATCAAGAGACGGTGAATACGTATAAAAAGTTAGAAGAGATTTAAAATGGATACAACAAACGGTAAAGCAGCTCTTCTATTAGTCGATTTACAAAATGACTTTTGTCACCCGGAAGGTACTGCAGGTAAACGTGGCAAAGATATTCATGCTTTTCATGAACAAATGAAACATATGAAGAATCTGCTAGAAACAGCTAGGAAATTTAAGGTTCCAGTGATCCATGTGATCTCGGAACATAGTGCTTGGACAGAATCACCTTCTGCAATTGAACGATTTGGCAGAACTAACCAGAAACGTAATTTATCTTACTGTGAGCCGGGTAGCTGGGGAGCGGAAATCCACGATGATTTCTCTCCGCTTCCAGGGGAAAAAGTTGTCGTAAAAAATCGATATAGCGCATTTGTCCAGACAAATCTTGAGCTTTTATTACGTTCAAACGGGATTAGACACCTTACGATTATCGGAGCATACACGAATGTGTGTATTGATACAACTGCCCGTGATGCTTTTATGAGAGATTTCTTCGTAACGGTTCCCTCTAATTGTGTCGTCTCGGATAATGAACAATTACATTACGCCGCATTAAAGTTATTGCAAGGAACGTTTGCAAAAGTTGTTCACTCAGTGGAAGTTAAAAAACAATGGAAAGGGGAAAAATAAATGAAAGAAATTATATTTATCGAAGCAGGAATGGGAATTGATCTCCACGGCCAGGACGTAAATGTAGCTGCCGAGCGCGCGATTTTAGATGCCATCCATTACAATTCTATGCCAGGAATAAAGAAGATGCTGCCAAATCAGGACTTGAACAATATGCGGGTGAACGTGAAACTGGCCGTACCAAAAGATGAGGAAAAGCTTAATGAGGAGAAGATTAAAAGTCTGCTTCCTTATGGAACGGTAACGGTAGAAACGGTTGCTGGAGGTATGGCAACAACGAGCGGTATTTTCCTTGAGGACCAAAAGGATGAAAATGATTTAATGTATATTGTGAATGCGGTCGTTGAGGTTGGTTATTAGGGAATGTTCAAAAAGTCCGGTGAAAAGGATATTTCGTGAAATGATATTTAGTTTAGTCGATAAATCAAATAAGTATGATGATGGGATAATAAATGGTACAATAATAATATAGCTGGCACTTCTATTCTTTGCAAAAATGTAAGTGCCTCCATAAAGTCTTAACTACAATTAAGTATTATCTTAATGTTACCCTAAAAAATACTAAAATGAGGTGAATCGATTGGTTAAATTGAATGAAAAGAACGAACATCTTGGCGGTATTTTACGTGATATGGGTCGCGTGATGGTTGCTTTCTCAGGCGGTGTGGACAGCGCGGTTGTATTGAAGCGTGCGAAAGAAGAATTGGGAGATCAGGTGCTTGCTGTTGTTGTAGATTCTGAGCTTTTCCGTGATTCGGAGCGTGATGCAGCTGTTGAACTTGCTAAAAGCTTAGGTGTAGAAGTACATGTTACAGAAATGAAAGAGCTTGAACAGCCGGAAATTGTCGCGAACAATCCAGACAGCTGGTACTATAGTAAGAAGCTTCTTTACACACATCTGAACAAGTTTGCAAAAGAAATGGATTACCCATATGTACTCGATGGCATGATCAAGGATGATGAGGCAGACTTCCGTCCAGGTCTGAAAGCGAGAACGGAAGAAGGTATCCGCAGTGTATTGCAGGAAGCAGATTTTTATAAAACGGATGTACGTGCATTGGCGAAGGAACTGGATCTTCCGGTTTGGAACAAGGTAGCGTCATGCAGCCTAGCTTCTCGTATTCCATACGGTACAGCATTGAATGCGGAAATCATCAATCGGGTGAATAAGGCAGAACTTTATCTGCAATCTCTCGGATTCGACAAAGTGCGAGTTCGTTATCATGATAACGTTGCCCGCATTGAAGTTGCGCCAGAGAAAATTACGGAAGTGCTATTCAAGCGCGAGGAGATTCAGCAGCAATTGAACGTGTTCGGCTTTGATTATGTATCGGTCGACCTTGCTGGATACCGGACAGGAAGCATGAACGAAGTAATCGAGCAAGAACAGTTGAAGTCCAATCAAAAGGCATTTGCTTAAAAAAGTGAGCAGTTTTCATTCGTTACGATTGGAAACTGCTCTTTTTAACGTTGAAGTAGCTTTAACTAGACTGGAAAGAGGGAGTAATAAAGATGAAGACACTGTATTTCGATTGTTTTTCTGGAATAAGCGGAGATATGACAATCGGTGCTTTGCTTGATGCAGGCGGCGATTTTTCTAAACTAGAAACAGAATTGAAGAAATTACATATTGAGGAAGAATATGAACTAAGGGTGAGCACCGTCAATAAAAATGGAATTACAGCGACCAAATTTGATTGTATACTCACCGCGGAAAATCATCACCATCATCATGAGCACGAACACACGCATGATCACGAAGAGCATACCCATCATCACGGTCATGATGGACATCATCATGAACACGGTCATCACCACCAAGATCACCGCTCCTACAAGGATATCGTTGACCTGATTTCAAATTCAGAGTTGACGGAATATGTAAAAGACACATCCCTTCGTATTTTTAAAAAAATCGGAGAAGCAGAAGGAAAAATTCATGGCATGCCGCTGGCTGACGTGCACTTTCATGAAGTTGGAGCAGTGGACTCGATTATTGATATAGTTGGGGCAGCGATTTTATTGGAACAGCTCGGTATTGAAAAAGTTAAATCAGCTCCTGTTCCAACGGGTTCGGGGCAAATTCATATTGATCATGGTATTTACCCGATTCCTGCGCCAGCAACGCTCGAGATTTTAAAAGGTGTTTCTTTAGGGAAAAGTGATTTAAAATCAGAGCTTACAACACCGACTGGAGCGGCTTTTGCAGCGGTGCTCGCAGAAGAATTTATCGCTTTTCCGCCAATGAAGGTCGATTTTATTGGCTACGGAGCAGGAACGAAAAGCTTCCCGAAACATCCGAACGTGTTGCGGGTAGTAATTGGAGAAGAGTAATGACGGAAGTGAAGTGACAACATGGAGAAAATTTTACGGCAAGTTCAAGCAGGAGAATTAACGATAGAAGAAGCAATGAAAAGTTTGGCAACCTATGAAGAGCTAGGGTTTGCCAAGGTCGATCATCACCGGAAGCAACGTCAAGGCTTTCCCGAGGTTATTTTTGGGGAAGGGAAGACGCCGGAGCAGATTGCAGCAATCATTACGGCCATGAAAGAAAATCAGGATGATGTCGTCGTGACAAGGGTTGAGAAAGAAAAGGCGGAAGAAATTCTGAAACGCCACCCGGAGCTTTCTTATCATGACACGGCAAGAATTCTATCATGGAAAGCAAAGGAGACGGTGAAGACACGCACTGGCTATATTGCAGTGCTTTGTGCGGGAACTTCGGATCTGCCGGTTGCTGAGGAAGCAGCGATTATTGCTGAGCTGTTCGGGAGTAATGTGCGTCGTTTTTATGATGTCGGGGTTGCAGGAATTCACCGGCTGCTTGAACATGCGGAGGAAATTCAAGGGGCAACCGTTTCGGTAGTTGTTGCAGGGATGGAAGGAGCATTAGCGAGTGTTGTAGGCGGGCTTGTGTCGCATCCTGTCATCGCTGTTCCAACAAGTATCGGATATGGAGCAAGTTTTAAAGGTGTTTCCGCCTTGCTAACGATGCTAAATTCTTGTGCGAGCGGGGTGAGCGTCGTGAATATCGATAACGGTTTCGGCGGTGCTTACCAGGCTGTCATGATTGACCGAATCGCTAATGGTGAAGAGGGAGTGGATGGATATCGAACACAAGCATCCACCGAATGAAGAACATATTGATGACAACATGTTTAAAATGGAAGTGAACCTAGATGATGTGCCGGGTGAGTGGCTCGGGTATGTGATGGACAGGTTGTTTGCTGCTGGAGCAAATGATTGTATCTATTCACCGATTTATATGAAGAAAAATCGTCCAGGTATTTTGCTTCAGCTGTTGTGTTCTGAAGAAAAGTTAGAGAAAATGAAAGAAATTTTGTTAACGGAGACAACTACCCTCGGTATCCGCTATTATCCTATTACCGTGCACCGAATGGAAAGACAATTTATAAAAGTGGAAACGGAATGGGGACCAATTACGGTGAAACAAGGCTTGCGGAATGGGGAAGTTTTCCAGAGTTCTCCGGAGTATGAGGAATGTAAGGAAATTGCCGAAAAACATCAAATACCACTGAAACATGTATATGCGGCGGTCTGGCAAGCATTAGGTGCCTAGACAAGAAGCGAATTTTAGTCGAATAAGGTGGGGAAACGAAGGAATGCGGTATACAGCTTATCTTTTTGCATTACTGGCGGGAATCCTTGTAAGTTTCCAAGGGGCATTCTACGGACAGCTCGGTAAGTGGATTGGCCAATTGGAAACGAGTTTTTATAACTTTGCAGTTGGTTCCGTCATGCTCGGGTTATTATGGCTTTTTCTCGGGAAAGGCAAGCTTTCCAATGTTGTTACGGTTCCTAAATGGACGCTCTTTGGCGGATTTTTAGGGGTCATTTATTTAACGATGCTTGTCATCAGTGTTCCGTTTGTCGGCGTTGGCATTGCGATGGTCGCATTAATCATCGGGCAGTTGCTGATGAGTACAGTGATTGAACATTTTGGCTGGCTCGGAGCGAGTCAGGTGAAAATCAACCGAGAGAAAATCTTAGCGATTCTGTCCATGCTTATTGCTCTTATTTTGATTCAGTAGGAGGTGACGGGGAATGGGCACACTTGGAATACTTCTTATGATGATGGGTGGACTCTTGGTAAGCAGTCAATCGTCCGTCAATGCCTCATTAGGTAGGAGAATCGGGACAATTGAAGGTGCACTCATCTCTTTCCTTACTGGGACAGGCTTGCTTGCGATTCTTGTGCTTTTCTTTGGCCGGGGAGATTTATTTGCCCTCTTTGAGGCGCCGAAATGGCAGCTTCTTGGTGTGTTTTGCGGCGTGCTCTTTGTTCTTATTAATATTACGGTAGTTCCAAAAATTGGGATGATATCAACAAGTATCCTCGTCATCAGCGGGCAGCTGTCGATGGGACTTATCATCGACCATTTCGGTTGGTTCCACGTTACCGTCATTCCTTTAGATGCGAAACGGGGGCTTGCTATCCTGTTTATGGTGCTTGCACTTTATTTTATCTATAAAGGGAATGTGCGGGCGAAAAAACTCGAACAATCCGGGGATAAGGCATTAAAAAATGAGGCACTTAGGGAAAAATCTAACTAAGTAAATGAATTTCATAATTACCAAAGTCGGCTTTTTCATCACCATATGTAGTTGGGAACGAACCAACTACATATGGTGATGGTGAAGCATTAAATACGTATTATGAAATTCATTAAAGTGCCTCATTATTATTTCTCCTCTACATCGATCAAATAAATCTTCTCTTCAAACCCACCATATTCCTCTGCCTTTTTCACTCGACGTTTTTCTACTTCTTCCATCGATGTGTCGTGAATACCGACAAGGGTCTGCATGACCTCCAAGATATCGGCAAGTTCTTCTAATGCATCTTCATCATTTGCTGCATCCTGATATTCCATTACTTCTTCATTCAATTTCTTCTTCAGTTCCATAATATAGCGATCCTGGTTAAGGGTTTCGGTTTTGAACGCTTGATCGTTTTGTTCCAATATTGCCGGTATACCATCACGGACAAGTTTATTATACGTCGTCATCTGAGAGACACTCCTTCTTATTGTTGTCTGCTACGTGAGAATGCAAAGAATCCTGAATCATCCTTCTTATATTCAATCGTTCCCCAAATACCGACAGAAAAAACGTCCGGAAGTCTATTCATCGATAATGTTTTTTATTGACCGTAAATGCTTCAATTGTTTCCCGGTCGATTTCATAGCCAATCCCGGATTTCTTAGGAACCATAATATAGCCGTCATCCGCGATTACTTCCGGAAAGATGATATCCTTTTCCCAATAGCGGTCGGACCCCGATGTGTCACCTGGCAAAGTAAAATTTGCGAGCGATGTCAGTGCAATATTATGAGCCCGGCCAATTCCAGATTCAAGCATACCGCCGCACCAGACGGGAATGCCTTTTTCTGCACAGTAATCATGAATTCGTTTCGCTTCGGTCAATCCGCCAACACGACCAATTTTCACGTTTATAACTTTTGTGCTTCCGAGTTCCACCGCTTTTCGCGCATCTTCCAACGAATTGATGCTTTCATCTAAGCAAATCGGTGTTTTCAGCTCCTTTTGCAGCTTGGCATGGTCGACGATATCATCGGAGGCAAGTGGTTGTTCAATCATCATGAGGTTAAATTCATCAAGTTGTTTTAACGTATCAAGGTCTTCCCATGAATAAGCGGAATTGGCATCTGCCATAATCGGGAGATCCGGAAAATGTTCGCGTAAAGCACGGATGATTTGCACATCTTTCCCTGGTTTGATTTTCACCTTTATGCGTTTATAGCCCTCTTCCACGTACTGGTGAATAAGTTGGATAAGGTCAGCAGTAGTCCGCTGAATACCTATGCTGATTCCGACTTCAATCCGCCGAGCGCTACCGCCAAGAGCCGCCGCAAGCGATTGATTCGTCTGCTGGGCATAGATATCCCAAATCGCTCCTTCAATCGTGGACTTAGCCATATTGTTTTTACGAATCGGGGAAAAAATATTACTCACTTCATCTGGATGCTCCAATTTTTTATTCAAGATAAGTGGGATGAGGAAGTCTTCGAGCATATGCCAGTTCGTCATCATCGTTTCCTCTGTATACCAAGGAGCACGGAAGGCGACGGATTCTCCCCAGCCAATCGTTCCACTTTTGTCTTTTGCTTCTAGTACTAGAAAGTCCCTATTTTCCAACGTTCCGAAACTTGTTGCAAAAGGGGATTTTAATTTCATTTGTAAATGACGGATGGTGATCTCTGTCAATTTCATGATTCATTTCCTCCAAGATTAATACTGTTTTATACCACGCATTAACGGTCTGTACTACCCCCATCTCTAAAAATGGGGAAAACCCCACGGAGTGAAGTTTCACTTTATAAAAATATAAGCGGCATATTGGTCCATAACTCGCAGCTCTACGGCTGTAAATCCAGCTTGAAACAGACGTTGAAAAGCATATCTCGTCTTCAATCTCCAGTCTAGTGCGCGGTTTTTATTCGTTTGCTTTAAATGTTGGAAATCTTTAGGGACGAGCAGCGAATAGGCTTCTGCTGTGAGATTTCCAATATGATTCGTTTCATAAACAGGTAGTTCATCCTTCGTGAAAGTAATCGAATTAAATGGGATAATTGTTTCTGGAAAGCTAATTTCCCGACCAGTCACATGGGGGCTTTCCAAATGCCAATGCAGCTCAAGCCGGTCGGAAGGAAGTCCTTGATTCAGGCCGTCTTCCATGTCACCGTAGCAATTTTCTATATATGTATGTGTTATTCCGTGTAATTTCGTCAAATTCAAATATGCATTTCGTGTTTCCAGCGGATCAAATGTCCAGTTCATCTTGCGGTAGCCTTTTCGAAGCGCAATCTCCCGCTGTTTCTGTTTCAATTTTTCACCAATCCCGCAGGAACGGTAAGGTTCATCGACCCCAAGCATGTGAGAGCAGAGATAAACTTCTCCATCACGGAAGCCTGGGAAACCGTAGCTGAAGCCGCATAGCTTACCATCTGCATATGCTCCGATCATGATTCCTCCATTCTTCACGTTGGTGATGGTCAGGTGGGGCGGCACAATTTCCGTCGCCCAGATTCTTGTCTCTAAAGCATTTACTTCTTGTAGCTCTTCCGGCGTTGTTAATTCTCGCAGTTCAATCATCGCTTTTTCGCTTCCTTCTATTCTAGTCTTGATTGTTGCACGCTAGCCCGATTGGAAAAAGGTTCGCGCTGCCGCATCACTTTCTTTTTAACCAGCAAATAATTCTTGATTTCAAAAAGCAGGTAAAAGAGATTGGCGCGTACTTCGAATTCTTCTCTTGTCTTTGGCAGCTCATCTTCACGAAAAACTTCTTCGTAAGCTTCCAGTTTTTCAAGAACTGAATCAACGTTCTTCGTGCGGACGTTTTCGCTAATGTTCAAGAATAGGTCGGCAACCATTTCACGTTGTTCCACGTGGATCTCTGAGAGGGAGACGATGCCGATAATCGGGAGCATTTGTCGTAACGTGGCGAGTTGCTCTTCCCGCAATCTGAAATAATGATAATCCGTTCTCTTTTCTTGTAATAGATTGTTTTCAATATCCTGGGTGGCCATCGATTTCGCTTGATTAATAATTTCTTCCGCTTCATTGATCTCTTGTCCGTCCCAATTCCGGTGGTTATCTTTTAAAAAAGCATGGAATTCATAGAGGATCTTTACATATTTTTCTTCAATTTCATATTTATATCGATCGATGTCCTTCTTCATACTTGGCATAATACTGTTTACAAGGAAGGCAATTCCAATCCCTGTGAAAATGATAAATAGTTCATGGTAGAACACTTCAAAACTTGCATTTCCAATCATATAAATATGGGAGAGGACAACCATGCTCGTAATAAACCCGTTTTGAATCCGCGCTTTCATTAAGATAGGTATAAAGAGAAGGATGAAAATCGCAAATACAATCGGGTGATAGCCTAATAATTCAAAGACACCCATTCCGAGCACAAGTGAAAGAAGACAAGCAAAAAATTTATCCTTAATTGTATCAATGGTTCGTTTTTTCGTCCGTTCAATACACATAATGACAAGAATCGCTGCAAAAGTAGCAAATTGGATGTCTACAAGGCTTGCAAACCACATCGCAATTCCTGCACCGACTGCTGTTTTAATCGTTCGGTATCCCATACCAACCATCTGAAAACACCTCTCTTCCCTGATGACGTTCATTATGGTCTATTATAGACTGTCAAAGGAAGAAGTAACAGAAATCAGGTCGGTGAGTGTGTTATACTAAATTTAATTACTCATTTAAATAGAGCAATCAATAGAAAAGGAGAGGTTTTATATGATCAGATCAATTCCTGAAATTACATTAAATGATGGACTAACAATCCCGGCAATTGGGCTGGGGACGTATAAAATGAATGGTAACGTTGGAGTCCAGTCGATTACAAGTGCGATAGATAATGGGTATCGCCTGCTTGATAGCGCTTATAACTATGAAAACGAAGGTACAGTAGGGGAAGCTGTCCGGAAAACCGGGGTGCAGCGTCAAGATTTAATCATCACGTCGAAGCTGCCGGGGAGATACCATCAATACGACTTGGCTGTGCAGACAATTCAAGAGTCCTTGTACCGAGCGAATCTCGATTACTATGATTTGTACCTCATCCACTGGCCGAACCCGAAGCAGGATGTGTATGTCGAAGCTTGGCAGGCGTTAATTGATGCAAAAAGATGGGGCTTGGTTCGTTCAATCGGAACGAGTAATTTCCTGCCGGAGCATATCGAACGACTGGAAAAAGAAACCGGTGTGAAGCCAAGTGTGAACCAGATTGAGTTGCACCCGTTCTTCAATCAGGAGGAGCAGCGGAAATGGCATGAAGAGAATGATGTTCAGACACAATCCTGGAGTCCACTTGCTCGTGTGAATAACGTGCTTGATAATGATATTCTAACGGCAATTGCGTCGCGCCATAATAAGTCCGTATCCCAAGTTATTCTGCGCTGGCATTATCAGCTGGGATCGGTTGCTATTCCAAGATCGACTTCACCTGTTCGTCAGCGGGAAAATCTTGCAATTTTTGATTTTGAACTATCACAGGAAGAAATGAAAAGAATAGCCGAATTGACTCGTCCGGACGGGAGACAGAAAGACCAAGATCCAGCTGTCTATGAAGAGTTTTAATCTGACGAAGTGTGAGGGTATTTTATGAAAGAATTGTATATAAAGCAAAAACTACTCAGTCTGAGTGGCAGATTTACGGTGAAAGATGCGGATGAGCGTGATGTATATATCGTCGAGGGCAGCTTTATGAAAATCCCGAAAGTCTATACGATTAAGGATGAAAGAGAAGCGGAAGTTGCCCGGATTACGAAACGTGTGCTTACCTGGATGCCGAAGTTCACCGTTGCTGTTGCCGGCGAAGAAGTCATCACAATAAAAAAGGAATTTTCATTTTTTAAACCACGTTATACGATTGATGCGCTTGGCTTAGAGGTGACAGGAGATTGGTGGGGCATGGACTTTGAAGTGTATCAGCACGGAGAGTTCATTGGTGATGTGAAAAAGAAATGGTTTACTTGGGGTGATAGTTATCAAGTTAGAGTCAATGATGAATCCCAAGAAAATCTGATAATTTCTCTTGTTGTCGCAATGATTGTGTGAAAGCAGATCAATCAGCGGCTGCCACTTCGGCTGGAAGCTGAATAAAACCGGGGCCACAAGGAAGAATTTTTCCAGTGGCCCGGTTTTAAAATTAGTTTTGGTCAGTATAGTTATCAAAGTACCCTTGAATGTAGACAAAAGGTGTTCCTTTGTCGCCGCTTCCTGACGTGAGGTCAGATAGAGAGCCGATTAAGTCGGTTAGTTTTCGCGGTGTTGTACCTTGTGCCTCCATCGATCCGACAAGGTCATCACCTTTTTTATCAATGAACGCTGCAATTGCTTCGTCCAATTCATCTCCGCGCAGATGGCTGAAGTTATTATCAGCTAAATATTTTAATTTGATTTCGTTCGGTGTGCCTTCCAGACCTGCTGTGTAAGCTGGGGAAACGACAGGGTCTGCTAGCTCCCAGATTTTCCCGGCCGGGTCTTTAAAAGCACCGTCACCGTACACCATTACTTCAACTGTCTTTCCAGTTGCTTGTTTAATTTTTTCTTGAATCCCATCGACTAATTCCTGACATTTATTCGGGAAGAGTTTCACACTTTCTTCCGTCGCTTTATTGGAACCGAGTAGGCCGTATGCTTCGTTATAACCACTGCCATTAATCGGTTCTGTCAAAATATCGTCCAGTCCGTAAACAGTTTCCGCACCGTGTTTCTTTAGGATCCGTTTCGTCCGCTGGCGCGAATGGATATCACAAGTGAGGACATGCTTCGTGTAGTCCAGGATTGATTTCGCGTTATTGGAAAAAATAATTTCGCATTCAATTCCTTCAGCTTCCACAATACTACGGTAATATTCAATATAATCGACTCCAGTGAACGGGTGCTTGCGATCTCCGAATAACTCGCGGAATTCTTTTTCTGTCAAGACATCTGTCCATGGATTGACCCCTTTATCATCCAAGTCATCAATGCTGACTAAATGGTTGCCAACCTCATCGGCCGGGTAGCTCAGCATGAGGACAATTTTCTTAACGCCGCGGGCAATTCCGCTCAAACTGCTGGAAAAGCGATTCCGGCTAAGGATTGGGAAGATGACTCCAACCGTTTTGCCAGCAAATTTTCTTTTAATATCTTCCGCAATCGCTTCGATGCTCGCATAGTTTCCTTGTGCCCGTGCAACAATCGACTCGGTTAATGAGACAATATCACGGTCGCGGATTTGGTACCCTTCGACTTCTGCTGCCTGTAAAACGGTTTCGACGACGATTCCCTCAAGGTCATCGCCTTCATTGATAATTGGTGCTCTGAGTCCACGTGCTGTTGTACCTACTGCTCTTACCAATCTAATCTCTCCTAATCTTTATGAGAATATATTTATCACGCACTAACGGTCTGTCATACCCCACTAAATGAAGTTTCACTTTATGTACGTCCCTGTTAACTTTTGATTTCCCTTCTTTACTATACCTGTAATCCGTGATATAAGTAAAATTAATAATAATAATACCTGTCATTAGGAGAATTTATATGATAGAGAATTTGGATTTATACCGTGTGTTTCAGATTGTCAGTCAAAATAAGAGCTTTTCTCAAGCGGCAACAGAACTATTTATGACCCAGTCTGCTGTGAGTCAAGCAATTTCCCGGCTGGAGAAGGAGCTTGAAGTCAAGCTGTTTTACCGGACCCCAAAAGGTGTTGTGTTAACGACAGAGGGGAAAGTGCTGCAGGAGCACGTGAGCTCCGCGTTAGGGATTCTCGACGTTGCGGAAGATAAAATTCAAGCGTATAAGGGGCTTAGGCGTGGTGAGTTGCGGATTGCAGTTGGGGATACGATTTCCCGTTATTTTTTATTACCTTATTTGGAAGAATTTCATGCGCGTTTTCCTGGAATTAAGCTGAAGGTGTTAAATGGAACTACTCCTGAGATTTTGGGGTTTTTGAAAGCAGGGGAAGCGGATGTCGGGGTATGTAATTTGCCGATAGCTGATGAGCAGTTCGACGTTACGCCATGTATGGAAATTCATGATATTTTCGTTTGCGGGGATAAATATAAACGGATTTCGAAACATCGGATCAGCTATGATCATTTGATGGAACTACCGCTCATCTTTTTTGAAAAAAATACGGTCTCCCGCGATTATGTGGATGCGTTTTTTAAAGAAAGAGGGTATGAACTGTCTCCGGTATTCGAACTTGGTTCTTATGATCTTATTATGGATTTTGCGAAAGGGAACTTAGGCATATCTTGTGTTGTTCGCGAGTTTTCTCGTGAGTATTTAAACCGCGGTATTGTCCATGAAGTATTGCTGGAAGAGGAAATCCCGAGCCGGTATATCGGTATTGTCCATTTAAAAACAGTCCCACTCTCCCGCGCCGCAGCCAAGTTCGTCGATAGCATTAAACCGAGGATTTAAAAATGGGTCATTGAGCCTCTTTGTCCCATTAATATATTATTTTGCGACTTTTTTTCCTTCATTTCCCTTTTGTGTCGACTCTGTACCAAAGGTAATAAAGAATATACTAAATCCTAAATTTAATAGAAGCGTACAAACAATAGCTGATATAGGTAATTCTGATTGCGGTATCAAATATTTATTAACTAGCGTTAAAATTGAAACTGTCAACAAGATATGAATAGCGGATATAACTAAACGACCGAATAAATTGAATTTCTTATAAAGATAGAATAAGGAAAATAATGTTATAAAACAAAAGAACGATATAATCGTGTACCAGATTAAGTTCTCATCCCTAAGCACATTACTTGTATTAATAAAGGAGTGAAAGATCTTGAATATAAACAAGTAAACCCCCATGTAAAACACGAAAATAATAATACTTGTCGCCACTCCTTCGATCATTAATTTCAATAAGTTGATTTTTCCTTTGGATTTGATAACTTCACTTATGATGTGCAGCAAACTAACAGCAATAAGTAAAAAAATGACCGTATAAACCTGTGTAAGCGGTATTTCCCCTTTTACAATTTGTAAAATAATATGAAAGACTTCTATTAATTCACCTAACAAGAGATCACCTACTTAAGATAATTTTGTTGAATGATTGAAGTACAAACGTCCACAGTATACCTTAAATCTTTTATTTGCTGTATATTACGTAATAAACCTAGTATGATTATTAAATCACCACCCTGCGATTTTTCGAGCTCTTTACGTATTAATTTTACCGAGGTACTTACTTCTACGAACTCCTCTCTTGATAATTGAATATTTTTGATAATTAATTCTAAATCCTCCACTTTTCTTTTAAGGACAGAGCACACATCGATTTCATTTTCGTTTTCATTTTCTCTTTCTTCCGAGAAATCATAAGCCTCCAATAAGGGAACGATTTGATTCGAAATAAAACCTTTATAAATACATGTAATAATCTGGCTAATATACTCAACAAGATCGTCCAATTCTAAATCTTTACGGTCATAAATGGCTACCGTACTGTACTCCTCAACTATACTATTTAAAATAATTACCATATCTAGTGAACAATAGTTTAATTCTTTTCCGCCTAGATATTGCAAGATTTCCACAAGTCTTTTGTAAATTTGATTTCTTTTCTCGATAACATAATTCGCCACTTCTGGGTCATTAATATTTTGTTCATTCATTTGCATAATTAAAAACTCTTCATGTTCAAATGGAACACTTAAATAGTTTCTTAATATCTTTTTAAAAGTATGTAGTCTTTGTTCAAACTCACTATGTTCTATTAACTCTAGCTGTAAGCGTTCATATAAGCTATCTAGATAAAACTGATAAACGGAAATAAGGATATGTTTTTTTGACGTAAAATACGAGTATAACGTACTCCTAGATATTTCAGCACAATTAGCGATTTCCTGAACACTGGAAGCGTAATAGCCTTTTTGGGCAAATAATGTTAAAGCTGCTGTTAAAATTCTCTCCCTCAAAACCAATCACCCCTGTCATAATTTTGGAATTAACTTAAAAAACGTAATACGTACTAGTCAGCCCGGTATGTTTTTGCGAAACTTTGATTCGACTTCTGGTAGAAAATAGATTTGAGCCTATGACCTTCAGGAAAGAAAGAAGAATTTCGCAGAATCAAGTAACTATTTCAATAATACATTAATTAAGTTTATGTAAGAACAAAAAAACAAAAACTATAAAATATTATGTTAATCGTAACATTTACGAAATATATGTAACATTCTTGATATATTATATCATTAATGGAAAAAATAGCAATATTGACTTATTTTTGGTGCATTCTATTATGAACATGTGATATCACAAAATAAAAAATATTGGAGGTAGAAATAATTATGCAAAAGGATTTCGAACTAAATGTACAAAAAAATTCAGTATCAGTTAAAGGAGTGGCTACGCCAAACACGGTTTCACCTATTAGAGTGTCACTCCGTGCGTGTCCATCTAGAAGTTGCCCAACATTAGTGTGTATTTCCTTTGGCTGTGGCAATAAATAATTTTTACTAAAATGAGAAGTTCATCTCTAAGTTATATCCGCGAGATGAACTTCTTATTTCAAAAAGGAGCTAGAAACATGAAAAAAAACCATCTAACATCTCGAAAATCAACATCTAACCTTCAAGTTTTGGATCGTTTTATGGTAAGGACACCTTTCGAGAGTATGTCATATTTCTTTAATCATGTCTCTGAAAAGTTTTTAAACAATATGTCAATGGATGAGCAGTTACTGTTTTTTAAGAACCTTGTTTTGGGTAATAAAGCAATAAAGGAAATAATATCCGTATCCAGTCCCTCCTTGTATTTCTCGATTGAAAGAACTAATTTAGAAAGTAGATCCAAAGATAAACGAAATGTTATTAAAGGTGTTTTCCGGTACTTAAACCGTATATCAACTAGAACAACACCGTTTGGCTTATGTGCTTCAGTAGGAATTGGAACGTTTCATCATGAACACACTCCTATTCACGATTCGTTTACTTACCGAAAAAAGGTTCAAGTTGATATGGAATGGGCTCATCAATTAGTGAAGCTATTACAAAGTGATGTGGAGTTGATTTATAGTTTAGATATTAAAGTAAATGGAAGTATCTTAGCCAAAGGGAATCGAGCAAAGCTTGCTTTTAGTTCGAACAGTGTAAAAAATGACGAGTCTGATATTTCATATACAGAAACTACTATAAATTATAATAAGATTATTCAAGACGTAGTTAAGCATACAAAGAACGGTATTCCATTTCTTGAAATGTTACGTATCTTATCGGAGAAAAACCCAGGGGTAGAAGAGGAAATTATTATCAAATTCTTATTTAATTTGATTCAACAAGAGTTTTTAATTACCAACTTAGAATTAACCAATACAATTAGTAATCCTTTGAAAATGATTCTAACGATATTAGAGGAGGTTAATTATGATCATCCCTTAACCCGCGAACTAAAAGAATTGGATTTGTTAATAAATGAGTATGAGGAACTAGAAATTGGAAAAGGTCTAGAATTTTTCCATCAGTTAACGAAAAAGATGAGGAAATTAATACACGTTAAAGATCCTTTGAAAATTGATCTGATTACTGAGGGGAAACCATTTACTCTATCGGATGCTATAAAAGAAAATATAGAAGACGTTACTAATTTGTTGTGTCAGCTTACCGCTTTGAATGGTGGAATTGTGAATCATAATTTACAGAAATACCATAACTTATTTTTAGAACAATACGGATTGGAGAGAGAAGTGCCCCTAATAGAATTGTTAGATAATGATATTGGTATTGGTGCTCCTAATTCCTATACTTACCCTCCAAATCCAAATAATAGTGAGGAGAATAATGCTAAAGATCCACTCGGATTTATAGATAATTTATTTATTCAATGGATTACAGAAACATTTTTAATGAACAAGAATGAACTTGAATTAACAAAAAAACATATTGATGTTATTAGGAATTTGAATAGTCAAGAGTATCGTTCCCCAGATTCCCTTGATATGTTTTTTACGACTATTAAGAAGGGTGATCAAACCAACTTTGTTCTGGGAGCTAATCCATATGCTAACGGAGCTGGATCGACGATAGGGAGGTTTATAAACTATTTTCCTGAAGCAGAAGAATATTGGTCACATATTAATGAGAAAGAAAAAGAATTGCATCCAGATGCATTGTTAGTAGAAGTAACCCCAGCTACTATAGATCCTCGTAATTTAAATGTATGTCAAATTAAAAATAGAAGGGACTATACTTTAAACATCGTAAGCAACTTCTACCATGAAAATCATATTGAGCTTTCAGATGTTGTTGTTGGGAGCACACATGATTCGCTTTACTTAAAATCTAAGAAACTACAGAAAGAAATAATTCCTGTCAGTAGTCATAGATTAAATCCAGATATTTGCTCTAATATTTATCGCTTTTTAATTGAAGTAGGAATGCAGCGAATGGGTACAAATTATCCATATTTTTTTAGTAATATTATTAGTTTAAATCTCCCTGCATTACCAAGAATCACGTATAAGAATATTATTTTGAGCCGTGCAAGATGGACGCTTCATTCCTATATGTTTAAAAAACAAAAAAGTTTTAATGACTTTAGCTTGGAGTTTTCTGAATTAAAAAGAAAATACCAGATACCTAGATTTGTTTATCTTTCTAATTTAGATAATCAAATATTATATGATTTGCACAATAAAGTTCACATGGAGGATCTCTATCGGGAAGTAGCAAAACTAGAGCATGGTACAACATTAACGTTACTCGAATATTTGGATAGTGAAGAAGGATATGCTAGGGAAATAGTATTTTCTTTCATAAATAAAAGTAAATGGGTCGATGAACATAGATTTACTGAGCAAATTAAAAAAAGTCCATTATCGATAATTCCTAATGAAGACCGGATATTTCTGCCTTTTAGTAATTGGATCTATTTAAAAATTTACTGCGCCGAGAATAGAGTAGAAGAATTCTTAGGAGAGCATCTTTATTATTTTATAAAAAATAATAACTGGTATAACCATTTTTTCTTTATGCGCTATAGAGACCCTAAATTTCATATCAGACTTCGATTTAATATACCCAATATTTCCGAGGAGGCAATTGCAACTCTTCGTGATTGGTTAAATTCCATGCTAGAGATAGGTATTATTAATAAATGCACAGTTGATACATATGATCCCGAAATAGAAAGGTATGGCTCTCCTGGTCTTATGAATGTTGCCGAGCAATTATTCTACTCCGATAGTCTTTTATCTTTAGATATTTTGAATAGAAAACAAACTGTAGGATTAACGATGCCTTCAGATCAACTTGCTATTTTAAACATTAGCCATTATATGTCTACTTACGGTTGGTCCTTTGAACAGCAATTAGATTTTTTGAACCGTTCTACTAATTATAAAGCGTATTTAAAGGACTTTCGAGAGAATAGAAGCACTTTCATTCAGTTTTTCAATGATTATTTGAACGGTTTTAACAGCAATTCGGAGGAAGAAAGGTTTATCCTTCACTGTCTCCACCAACGAAACGATGCTCTGGTTTCTTACAAACATGCTATTGAACAGCATAAATTGGAACATCTTTTATATTCTGATGAAACCCATATTCTAGACAGTATGATTCATCTACATATGAATCGGCTTATTGGAATCGATCGGGTATTTGAAAAAAGGGCAATTACTTTATATAGGCATCTACTTTATACACTGATCAATCAGAAAAATGCAGTTAAGGAAGTACAAAATAATGGTTAATGTAGACTCAATAAGTATAAGAAGTATTATATTTACTTTTTCACTATGGCCACGCATCTTTAATATTTTATGGAAAGCAAACCAATTTTATTTTTTTTGTATTTTAGTGCTTAGTATAAGTAGAGGGTTAATGCCTGCCTTAACTTTAATTGCAACACAACAAGTAGTGAATACGATTGTCTTAAACAACCAAACGAGTGAATTTAATATTGTCTTGGTTCCTCTCGCTGTTTTCGTTAGCTTATTCTTTTTAAATGAACTTTTAATGATCTTCCAAATGCACACATCGACCGTCTATCAAACCTATCTTTCTAACCATGTAAAAGTTGAAATTATAAAAAAGGTTGGAAAGATGAGTTTGCCTAACTTTGAAAATTCATTAATTCAGGATCAATTGCAACGGTCGCAGCAAGAAGCTGATTTTAGACCATATGAAATCTTTCAACAAATACTATCTATTATTACTGGCGCGGTAACGCTTGTTTCTTCAGCTGGAATTCTATTAACCTGGAATTGGAAATTGACATTGCTTCTAGGGCTTGTTCCTATACTATTCTTTTTTGCTTATTTAAGTTTAGGAAAAAAAGAATTTCTTATTCATTATCATCGTGTACCAAATCAACGTAAGTCATGGTATCTTTTACAATTACAAACGCGGGATTCCAGCTTTAAAGAAGCGAAGATTTATCGTTTAAGTAATTATCTATTAAAAGAATATAGGAACATCATTAATCAATTTCTTAAAGAAGATAAATTTTTGGCAAATAAACGAACACAATTGTCTATTGTCTCGCAATTATGTGGGAATATTATTGTCGGTATCATCGTTTTTTATGTTGCTTATGCCGGATTTTATGGTGATATAAATATCGGTAATTTAGTTGCCTATTTTTCTGCCATTACTTTGACTTATACTAACTCTCAAACCATTGTTTGGGATATTGTTGATATCTGTAAAAATAATTTATATATACAACAGTTATTTTTCTTTTTAGATTTAAAAGATGGTCACGATGAAGGAGCTTTAACAAAAGATAAACAGACTGTATTCTTTTCCGAAATTGAAACCATTGAGTTTCGCAATGTATATTTTAAATATCCAGCAACAGAAAATTATGTTTTAAAAAACGTTAATTTCAAACTTAGAAGAGGAGAAACACTTGCTTTAGTTGGCCAAAATGGGTCTGGTAAATCTACAATAATTAAGCTGATATGTAAATTGTATAATGATTATGAAGGTGAAATATTAATTAATGGTATTTCCATTCGGGATATACCAACGGAACTATTTTATAAGGAATTAGGCGTAGTCTTTCAAGATTTTGTGAACTACGAGATGAGTCTATGGAAAAATGTCGGGTTCGGAGATATTGACAATCTAAACGATGAAAATAGAGTGAATGATGCTATAGAAAAGTCTGGCCTTACAGCATTTGTTCAAACCTTACCTAAACAGAAGAATACACAGTTAGGAAAGTATTTTCTAGATGGTTATCAACTTTCGGGAGGACAATGGCAACGATTAGCTATTGCTCGAGCTTTTATGCGTGATGCTTCGTTATATATTTTAGATGAACCAAGTGCTGCGTTAGATTCAGTGGCTGAGGCAAATATCTTTAAAAAGTTCGGTGATTTAGTTGAAGGAAGAATAGGAATATTCATTTCCCATCGTTATACCTCTATGCACTTTGCCGATCATATTCTTGTTTTACAGCAAGGGGAAGTGGTAGAAAGAGGCACTCATGAGGAACTTTTGGAGATAGCTGGTGTCTACCCTAGACTATATAGACTGCAAATGAATAATTTAAAAAAGGCAAAATAAATATCTGGTGTTTAGGGAGGGAACCCCACTAATGGAAAAAAATACTGAAATATTTGAAATAAATATGGAAGAGTTTCTACGTCAGTTCAAACACACGTTAATGGAACCTAAGAAGTTAATAAGACTCCTCGAAAAAAGCAAAGTAACAACACCCGATCTTTCCTTGGCAACGGGACTATCTGGAGTTCTTATGTTAAGCGCACAACTTCAGGAACAAGAAAAGCAATGGGAAGAAGTAGGAGCTAATATGCTGCAATATATTAACACAAACTTACAACCAATGCATTTATCGTTATGGGCAGGATTAACTGGTATCGCAGCTTCTACTTATTTGCTTTCAAATAATGGAAAGTATTATAGTAACTTTCTTCACCAAATCAACGAACTTATAGTTAATAGTACAGAAGATTTTTTAAATCAAGCCAAAAAGAATATACAATCTGGTAACGTCCAAAGTTTTGATTTCGAAACGATCTATGGTTTGGCAGGAATTGGGAGATATTTATTGTTTTTTTCAAAGGAAGAAGAAGTAAACCAACTAATAAATAAAATGATTGATTACTTTGTTCTTTTAGACAATCAGCAGGAAGTGAACGGATTTTTACTCTCCCATTACTTTATAACATTTGATAATCAATTTGAAGATGATAGGAATAGATATCAAAATGGTCATCTCGACTTAGGAATATCTCATGGAATATGCGGGCCTTTAGCATTTTTATCACTTGCTTATGAACAAGGATTTAATTATCCAAAACAGGTTGAGGTGATTCATCATTTAAGCAGCATTTTAATAGACTTTGCTCAAGAAGATGGGGAAATGGTCTGGTGGCCATCTAAGATTAGCTTTGAAGAATTCACAAATAAGAAGTTGCAGTCATATAATAAGTATTCTTTCGCTTGGTGTTATGGAGCCCCTGGTGTCGCACGTACATTATGGTTAAGTGGAAGAGTCACTAATAATCAACTATATAAAGAGTTGGCTAAACACGCTTATTCTTCATTATCAAAATTAAATCTGAATCAACTTGGGCTTGTATCGCCAACTTATTGTCACGGATATGCAGGTTTATTACATCAAACTTTATTAATGTATTTAGAAACTAGAGATGAAAATTTATATTACTTTATGGAAACAATTAAAGACGAATTACTAACTTTCTTTAATAAAAATAATCCACTAGGGTTCTATGATATAGATTATAACGGCAACAAAAAAACATGTGTAGGAGGATTAGAGGGTATTTCTGGTATTTGGTCAACGATTGATGCTGTGGATAAGTTAAAGAAGCCGAATTGGTCGTTTTTGTTTTTATTAGATTAATCAAGTTTTTACTCTAAGAAACTTAAGCAAGGGACAGGTGTATGCCTGTCTTTGTTATTCTTTCATATGCTAACGAACCTTTACAGCAATCCCTTTAATTCACTATTTGCTCGATGACTTTGAGGTTAAATGTCCAACTTATGTATAGACAGGCAATATTGGATGCTAAACTGTGATTGTAAATTTTTCACTTATAAAGTCGGAGGTGGAAAGAGTATGATATTGAAGAAACTCTTTAAGAAAGCGCAAGAGGAAATGATTTATGTACTGCGACCTTCATATCGACAATCATGTCCCGTTTGGAGATGCACTCTTGGAGCATGATAACGTTGCGGTTCCGTTTGCTCCAAGCTCGACGATTATAAGAGCCGCGATTATAAATAGTGTTATCGCACTAGCTATCGCCTCACTGGCAGAGAAAGGGATTACTCCGCCTGTTTTCCTTAGTGGGAATGTGGATGGAGCTGATGAGCATAATGAGTAATTAATGAAAAAGCATAAAGAGCTGTTTTCTTAGGTATAATGATGGATTTGCATACGTATAGTTGTATAGACAACCATACTGTATTTTGATAAAATAAATATGAATAAATCTTTTTTTACGTGCTACCAATCAGTTTGAAGATGGAAGGGAGGGCAGTAGCAAAAGTTAAATTTTCCTTTTAAATGACAGCGCTATCATATTGCGTTTTTTATTAATCCAACATGAAAGATGAAAGGAAAATGACCAAGAACAAGCTTTATCATCATTAAATTCTAGAAGAGGATGATTATTATGATGAAGTATTTACAAAACCTTGGTAAATCGCTCATGCTCCCTGTAGCTGTACTGCCGGCTGCCGCGATTTTGATGGGGATTGGTTACGGAATTGACCCAGACGGATGGGGCGAGGCGAATAAAGTAGCTGCTTTCCTTATCAGTGCTGGTAGTGCTATTTTAGATTTCCTCCCTGTATTATTCGCGGTTGGTGTCGCGGTCGGTATGGCGAAGGAAAAGGATGGATCTGCAGCGCTTAGTGGTTTAGTAGGGTATTTGATTGTTACTACAGTGCTTTCTGTTGATAATGTGGCTCTGCTTCAAGGGATTGAAACGGATAGTGTGAATGCATCTTTTGCTAATATTGAGAACGTCTTTGTTGGTATTATTTCAGGTCTTATTGCTGCCGCAATGTATAACCGTTTTAGTAAGACGAAACTTCCTGATGCGCTTGCCTTCTTTAGTGGAAAACGGCTTGTTCCGATAATGACAGCTGGTACGATGCTTCTTTTGTCTTTACTCTTTTTGTTGATCTGGCCAATTGCTTATTCCGGATTAGTCGCATTCGGTACCGCAATCAGTAATTTAGGTTCTGTTGGTGCTGGGCTTTATGGCTTCTTTAATCGCCTGTTAATTCCAACCGGCCTGCATCACGCGCTAAACTCGGTATTTTGGTTTGACGTGGCTGGTATTAATGATATTGCTAATTTCTGGTCCAGTGAAGGGGAAAAAGGGGTAACGGGAATGTATCAGGCCGGATTTTTCCCGATTATGATGTTTGGTTTGCCAGCAGCAGCATTGGCAATGTATCGTACGGCTAAAACGAAAAGCAGAAAACAGGCTGCTTCTCTACTGATGGCCGCGGCTTTTGCAGCTTTCCTGACAGGGGTAACCGAACCAATTGAATTTTCTTTTATGTTCTTAGCACCATTTCTTTATGTAGTGCATGCTGCTTTAACAGGGTTATCTTTATTTATTGCCTCGGCCTTTGGCTGGACGGCAGGTTTCAGTTTCAGTGCTGGAGCAATCGACTTTTTCTTGAGTTCGCGGTTGCCGCTCGCCAATCAACCATGGATGCTTATTGTGCAGGGACTTGCGTTTGCGGTAATTTATTATTTCTTATTCCGTTTCTTGATCGTTAAATTCGACATGAAAACGCCGGGCCGGGAAGATGATGAAGTTGTGGAAGCGGCGACTGAATCAGCCTCTGGTGTAGGTGATCGCTTTGCAGTGATGGCTCGTGAAATTTACGCAGGTCTTGGTGGGGATGAAAATGTTCTCTCCGTTGATAATTGTGCGACGCGGCTCAGACTGGAAGTTAAAGACGCACAACAGGTAGATCAGCCAAGAATTAAAGCAACTGGTGTGCCGGGCGTCCAAATTGTTGGGAAAAACAATGTTCAGGTTATCGTTGGTACCCAGGTGCAAGCAGTGGCAGATGAGGTAAGGAGCATCCGAAATAAAAAATAGCGGAAAAAAGATGGAACGGGGATACCTTAGGATTCCCGTTTCATCTGTAAATGGAAGATATATTTATCTGCACGGTAAGCGGACTTCACGTATTCAACAGGGGTTTCTAAGTCTTCTTGTAAATAACTTGTCCGTTTCATGAGTAATATCGGATTCCCCTCTTTGATGCGTAAATGGTTGATTTCATTATCTGTGGCAAGTACAGCCTCGATGCTCTGGGTGCCGTACCCTATTTGCAATTGAAGCTTGTTTTCCAAATAGTGATAGAATGAGGTTGTGACATCTTGTTTCGTCATTTCCCCGACAAGTTTTTTGGGAGTATACACTGTCTCAAGGGCAACGGGTTCATCGTTTGCAAGGCGGATTCGTTTGATTTCGTAAATGGTATCCGCTGCATTTAATTTTAAAATAGAGGCAAGCTCGGTGTTTCCTGAAATAGTTTTAAAACTGATCAGTTTATTCGATGGGATGAGTCCGCGGCTTTTCATATCTTCACTGAAACTAGTTAAACCGGAAAGATCTTGTTCGAACTTATTCTCCGCGACAAAGGTGCCTTTTCCTTTTTGACGGTATAAAAGTCCTTCGCTTGCAAGATTGTTGATCGCTTGTCTTACAGTCATCCGACTAATATTATATTTTTCTGTGAACTCTCGCTCAGATGGCAATAGATCACCAGGTTTTAGCTCGTTCGTTTCAATTAATTGCCTGATTAGTACTTCTAATTGATAATAAATTGGGATTGGTGAATCTTTATCAATCATACTAAAAACCCCCTACTTATCTTCACTAATTGTATCAAAAAGACGACAACATGTATAATTGTAAGGATGTATAGACCACTTGTATAGGAAGAACGGGACATCGGGGTCAGAGCAGCAGGAAGGAGAGCTACAAATGATTGTTGTTAAGAATGCACAAGTGTATACGGAAAGTGAGATCATCCCTGAGGCGAGGGTAGTTATCCGGGATGGCTTGATTGAGCAGATTGTTGCAGAGGATGGTTTGGCTGAGGATATTCCGCCGCAAGCACAAGTTATTGATGCTAAGCATGAATATCTTATTCCGGGTTTCATCGATACTCATATTCACGGAGCAGCAGGGGCAGATGTGATGGACGCGATGCCTGATGCACTTCAGATAATGGCTGAATTTTTGCCTAAGGAGGGTACAACTGCTTTCCTTGCGACAACAATTACGCAAGCAACTGAAAAAATCGGGCAAGCACTTCGAAATATCGCAAATTTTAAAAGCAAACCAGGAAAATCGGAAGTAATCGGTGTGCATCTGGAAGGTCCTTTTGTAGAAAAAACGAAAGCTGGTGCTCAGCCGGTAGAATATATACAGAAACCAGACGTGGGACTTTTCAATAGATGGCAAGAGCTTGCGGGGAATAAGATTAAAATGATAACTCTTGCGCCTGAACATGATCCAGAGGGAAATTTCATTCGATATTTAAATGAAACAGGTGTTACGGTTTCAGCAGGACATACGGATGCAGGTTTTTCAGAGCTTAAAAGAGCTGTCCGACAAGGGGTACGGCAATTGACGCATTTATGTAATGCGATGAACGGAATTCATCATCGGGACATTGGAGCGGTCGGTGCAGCTTTATTACTGGAAGAATTACATGCGGAACTGATTGCGGATGGTATCCATGTTTCGGATGAAATGCTTCAATTGGTATACCATAATATGGGGAGCGGACGACTGACATTGATTACGGATGCGATGCGTGCGAAGGGGCTCCCTCCAGGGGATTATGAACTAGGTGGTCAGCCGGTAAAAGTGACTGAGGACCGTGCAGTGCTTGCGGATGGTACGCTAGCTGGGAGTATTCTTTCGATGCAAGAGGCAGTCAAGAAAATGTTTAAGCTTCTTGTTGGGGTTGGAATACGGGATATTATTCAAATGGCTTCCGTCAACCCTGCAAAACAAGCCGGTGTGTATGACCGTAAAGGAAGTATTACTGTGGGGAAAGATGCGGACTTATTGATTGTGGATACTGAATTAAATATAAAATATACGATTTGCCGTGGGATTATTGCCCATATTGGGTAAAAGTTTTGTACTGGGACATTTACACTGACCCCGTGTCCCGCTCTACAATGGGGTTAGTTATTATTTTTGAATAGGAGGTAGTGGTTGTGAAGAAGATAATTAATGATCCGAATTTGGTTGTAAGGGATATGTTGGATGGGTTTGTTGCTGCTTACCCAAGGGAAGTTAGATTATTGCCCGGGACAACAGTTATTGCAAGGGTTGATGCCCCGGCTGCAAATAAGGTTGGCTTAGTTAGTGGTGGCGGGAGCGGTCACGAGCCGGCCCATGCTGGTTACGTCGGTGAGGGGATGCTTGACGCTGCAGTTGCTGGAGAAGTGTTTACTTCACCTACCCCAGATCAGGTGCTGGAAGGGATCAAAGCAGTTGACGCTGGTGAGGGTGTGTTGCTTGTGATTAAAAACTATACGGGTGACGTGATGAACTTTGACATGGCAGCTGAACTGGCTGAAGCGGAAGGAATTCGTGTAGAGCAGGTTATTGTAAATGACGATGTTGCGGTAGAGGATAGTTCATTTACGACCGGTCGTAGGGGGATTGCAGGGACGGTTTTCGTCCATAAGCTAGCCGGAGCAAAAGCTGAAGCAGGTGGAACGCTTGCGGAAGTGAAAGCAGTTGCAGAGAAGACAATCAAAAATGTGCGTTCCATCGGGATGGCGATTACCCCGTGTACCGTACCAGCTGCCGGGACACCGAGCTTTACTTTGGAAGAAAATGAAATGGAAATTGGAATTGGTATTCACGGGGAACCAGGTATTGAACGGAAAGCTATTACGAGTGCTGAAGATATTGCTGGGGAACTTACGGAAAAGGTGCTGGATGACCTCAAGCTTGAAAGCGAATCAGAAGTTGCGGTTATGGTGAATGGCTTAGGAGGTACGCCAGAAATGGAACTATACATCGTTAATAAAAAAGTGAATGAAATTTTAACAAATAGGGGTATCCGTATCTATGACACATTTGTCGGGGAGTACATGACATCTTTAGAAATGGCAGGTATTTCCGTAACTTTATTAAAGCTTGACGACGAGCTAAAGGAACTGTTGGATGCTAAGTCGAAGGCACCGGCGTTCCGGCGCTGAAATGGAGGCAAAGAAATGGTGTTAAATGTAGCTAATACAGTAAAATGGATGACTTTGGTAAATGAAAAAATCCAGGAAAATAAAGAATATTTAACTGAATTGGATCAGGCAATTGGTGATGGTGACCATGGAATCAATATGGCACGAGGTTTTCAGGAAGTAGAGGTGAAAATTACTGCCACTGATTATGATAATGTTTCTGATTTATTGAAAGATGTCTCCATGACTTTACTATCGAAAGTTGGCGGTGCGGCTGGTCCGCTATATGGTACAGCCTTTTTAAAACTATCAATGGAAGTAAAAGGCAGTGAAACGCTAGATTTTCCGAAGTTCAAGAGCGGGTTGCAAGAGGCGCTTGCAGGAATAAAACAGCGAGGTAAAGCAGAAAAAAACGAGAAAACACTCGTTGACGTCTGGGAGCCGCTTGTGGATTACTTGAACAGCCAGGATAGCTTTAATGCAGCAGACTTTGAATCAGCAGCGAAAGAAGCGATGGAAGCGACGAAAGACCTTGAAGCGACGAAAGGCAGAGCGGCCTACTTGCGAGAACGCTCGATTGGTCATTTGGATCCTGGCTCGGTTTCATCGTTCTATATTTTCTCAAGTCTTGCTGAAGTGTTGAAAGAAGGTGACTAATAAAAATTGGCAAATGTAAGTATTGTGCTCGTTTCCCACAGCTCGAAAGTTGTGGAAGGGATTCGGGATATCATCAAGCAAATGGTACCAGCTGTGTCGATTGGGATAGCAGGTGGAACAGAAGAAGGAGAAATCGGTACGAGCATTGATAAAATAACAAAAGCGATAGAAGAGGTTCATAGTGTAGGAGGAGTTCTCGTATTCTATGATATTGGCAGTGCTAAAATGAATGCCGAACTAGCAGTCGAGCTGAATGAATATGAAAATGTTCATATCGCAGAGGCACCGATTCTTGAAGGGGCTTTCGTTGCAGCAGTAGAAGCAGGGATGGGAAAGTCACTAGAAGAAGTGCAAGTGGCTGCTGAAAAAAATGATAGGCGTTAGGAAACTTATTTAGCGGATAGGGTTAACAAATAAAAATCGATCCAGAGGGGTTTTCATGTTGTTTAAAGACAAAGTTATACCAGCAATTCGAAAGATCAAAGATTTTGAAAAAGTCCTAGAGAGCGGCCACGAGACTATTATTTTATTAGAAAGTCGTGTCTCCCAATTGCAAAATTTAGTTAAATATGCTCATCAATATGGAAAAAAGATATATGTGCATGCGGATCTGATTAGTGGATTAAAAGCAGATAAATATGGGATAGAATTTTTAACGAATAATGTAAAAGTAGATGGAATCATTTCGACAAGAGGAGAAGTAATTTCCCTTGTCAAAAAGCAACGTATTGTTGCTATTCAACGTTTATTTGCTTTAGATAGTCATGCACTTGATCACAATTTGCAAATATGTAAGCGGGTGAATCCTGATTATATTGAAATATTACCGGCAATTCTACCCGGAATCATTAAAGAAGTACAAGAAGAAACGGGCATACCCATTATTGCCGGGGGATTAATCAGAACAGAGCAGGATGTTAAGGAAACTATTAAAAATGGTGCCGTAGCTGTAACAACCTCGAGTAACCTACTTTGGGAGCTTTAGCAGTTAGAAACTAAGACCACATCTTTGCTTGTTGCCTTCAAGCTGAAAGACGCAAATAAAAACCTGAAATATTTTTGTTGACAACGCTTTCACGGCGATGTAGAATGCTAGTTACAAGTTAAGCGAAGTGCTGGAGATGAGAGAATCACACTGCACCCCATATTTCTTTGAACGGGAAATATTATGGGGTGAGGTGTGATTTTTTTTAAGGCTTGTCATAACTTGTTGTAAGGGGTTTAATATTTAAAGGGGGTTAAGGGATGTCAGCGTTTCTAGCAGAGGTCATTGGTACGATGGTTCTCATTATTTTTGGCGGCGGTGTGGTAGCAAGCAATATTTTGAACAAGTCAAAAGGTGCTGGCGGTGGCTGGGTGCTAATAACACTCGGATGGGGACTTGCGGTAACTTTAGGGGTGTACGCCGCAGGAAACTTTTCTGGAGCCCATCTGAATCCAGCTGTTACTTTAGGGTTTGCTGCTATTGGAGAATTTCCTTGGGAAAATGTATTAACGTATATTTCAGGACAAATGGTTGGTGCTATAATTGGAGCCACCATCGTTTTCTTTGCTTATTTACCTCATTGGAGAGAGACAAGGGAGACGGACCTGAAGTTAGCCGTATTCGCAACAGGACCGGCAATCCGGAGTCCATTATCAAACCTTGTTACTGAAATGATTGGTACGTTCGCTCTGCTTCTAGGTCTACTCTTTATTGGTGCCAATCAATTTACGGAAGGGTTAAACCCGCTTGTTGTGGGTGCGTTAATTGTTGCGATCGGTATGTCTTTAGGAGGACCTACAGGTTACGCGATTAACCCGGCACGTGATTTAGGACCAAGGATTGCACATGCCCTGCTTCCAATACCCGGTAAAGGAAGCTCTGATTGGGGATACGCGTGGGTTCCGGTGATTGGTCCTATTATCGGCGGGGTTTATGGGGCCTTGTTTTATCAAGCTTTCTTTACAGGTGCTTATACCACGATGTTTTGGATAGCGAGTGTGGTGGTAGCTATCATATTTGTGGCCGCTGCAAGCATCGAATTAAAAAAAGCACCGAATAGACCGATAGCTAATAAAAAAGTATCTTAAGCAAAATGGGAGGGGAAAACAGATGAAAAAATTTATTTTATCTATTGATCAAGGAACAACCAGCTCGCGGGCTATCTTATTTAACGAAAAGGGAGAGATTGTGGAAGTATCACAACGGGAATTTGAGCAATTTTTTCCACATCCCGGTTGGGTTGAGCATGATGCCAATGAAATTTGGACATCTGTTCTAGCTTGTATTGCGGATGTGTTAAGAAAGGCTGATATCGGTCCGGATCAAGTGGCAGGTATCGGTATTTCCAACCAAAGGGAAACGACTGTTGTCTGGGATAGAAAAACTGGAAAGCCTATTTATAGAGCGGTCGTCTGGCAATCAAGGCAAACGGAAGAGATTGTGCAAACCTTGCGCGAAAAAGGCTATAATGACTTGTTTAAAGAAAAGACAGGCTTGTTGCTTGATCCGTACTTTTCTGGGACAAAGGTAAAATGGATTTTAGATCATGTGGACGGAGCAAGGGAAAAAGCGGAAAACGGAGAACTGCAATTCGGTACGATTGACAGCTGGCTTGTATATAAATTATCAGGTCATAAAGTTCATGTCACGGACTACTCCAATGCTTCCAGGACCTTGATGTACAATATTTATGATTTAAAATGGGATGATGAGCTGCTCGACATTTTAACGGTACCAAAGAGTATGCTTCCTGAGGTGAAACAGTCTTCAGAAGTATATGCCCATACCGTAAGTTATCATTTCTTCGGGGAAGAAGTTCCCATCGCTGGGATTGCAGGTGATCAGCAAGCAGCTTTATTCGGTCAAGCGTGTTTTGACAAAGGAATGGTTAAAAATACGTATGGTACAGGCGGATTCTTATTAATGAACACGGGAGAACAAGGTGTCGGATCTGAAAATGGTTTACTGACGACGATTGCTTGGGGAGTAGACGGAAAAGTTGAATATGCTCTTGAAGGCAGCGTGTTTGTGTCAGGATCCGCGATTCAATGGCTCCGCGATGGATTGGAATTATTGGAAAGCGCCCCAGATAGTGAGCAATTAGCTACGAATGTGGCATCGACAGACGGTGTGTATGTCGTTCCTGCATTTGTTGGATTAGGTACACCATATTGGGATAGTGAAGCGCGGGGAGCAGTGTTCGGGCTGACGCGTGGCACGACAAAAGAGCATCTTGTTCGGGCTACACTGGAATCGATTGCTTATCAGTCAAAAGATGTTGTAGATATCATGGCTGCCGACTCGGGTATTGATGTGAAATCATTACGTGTTGACGGTGGAGCGGTTAAAAATAATTTCCTCATGCAGTTCCAGAGCGATCTTTTGAATGTTCAAGTCGATAGGCCTGTGATTAACGAAACAACAGCTTTAGGAGCGGCGTATTTAGCTGGTTTGGCAATCGGTTATTGGAAGGACAGAGAAGAAATAGCAAAACAATGGCAAATTGAGCGCAGCTTTACGCCTGAATCTGCAGAAGAAAAACGCAACGAGCTTTATAATGGTTGGAAGAAAGCTGTGGAGGCAACGAGAGTATTCAAGATATAAGAAGCTCAAATTTAAGCTTTTTTCCAAGTGACGCACTGTTATAGAGGTGAAATACTTTACCAGCGGACAGAATAGGTGTTATACTATCATTAAGTTAATATATTGGACGGAGATTCCCGAGAGACCACATGACCTCTAATCTTTAGAGTGTTTTGTGGTCTCTTTTTGTTTATGTGAGAAACGAGGGATCATTATTAATGAGGTTATCATATTGTTTAGGTAATGATTGGTCTCATAACATAAATCCGTCTCAAATTATAAAGTGAAACTTCACTCATTGGGGAATTCCTTATCTCCCCCGATGAATGTTAGTTGAACAGAATCAGGGATTTACGGACTGTTTATCCTCCTCCTTACATTTAGGATTTCTCTCATGTGTATGGAAGCAGGATTACAGATCGTTAATGCGTGATAAACTACAAATATACGGTATTCATTAAAAAAAGGAGCGGGTTCACATGTTTTCAAGTTTACATCGCGAAGAAATAAAAAGGAACATGCAGGAAAATCTTGATTTAATCGTAATAGGTGGGGGTATTACAGGAGCTGGAATTGCTCTTGACGCGGCAACAAGAGAGATGAAGGTAGCTGTATTCGAAATGCAGGATTTCTCAGCGGGTACTTCCAGTCGCTCCACGAAACTTATCCATGGTGGATTGCGGTATTTGAAACAGTTTGAAATAGGCGTGGTTACGGAAACCGGCAGGGAGCGGGCAATTGTTTATGAAAATGGCCCCCATGTGACCACACCGGAATGGATGATGCTTCCGTTTTATAAAGGAGGGACGTTCGGGCCGTTCACAACGAATATTGGCTTGCGGGTCTATGATATTCTTGCCGGGGTGGAAAAAGAGGAAAGAAGAAAAATGTTTAAGCCGGAAGAGGCGTTAAGCCGAGAACCGTTGCTAAATGCAGCAGACCTGAAAGGAGCGGGTTACTATGTGGAGTATAAGACAGATGACGCCCGCTTAACGATTGAGGTGATGAAAAAAGCTGTAGAAAATGGTGCGCTTGCTCTAAATTATATGAAAATCACGAACTTAATTTATGAAAATAATAAAGTAATTGGTGTGGAGGCCAGGGATCAAATAGATGGCACAACCCAGAAATATTATGCAAAAAAAGTTGTAAATGCTGCTGGACCATGGGTAGATACGTTACGTGAATTAGACAACTCTAAAAAAGGAAAGCATTTGAGATTGACGAAAGGAATCCATCTCGTATTTGATGGTGGACGATTTCCGTTAAAACAAGCTATTTATTTTGATACTCCAGATGGAAGGATGATATTCGCTATTCCGCGGGAGGGCAAAACTTATGTAGGTACTACAGATACCGTGTATGAAGGCGATATTGCCAATCCGAAAATGACCATAGCAGACCAGGAATATGTGTTAAAAGCAATTGATTATATGTTCCCTCAAGTCGGTATTAAAGCAGAAGATGTGGAGTCGAGCTGGGCCGGCTTACGTCCGCTTATCCATGAAGAGGGGAAAGACCCCTCAGAGGTTTCCCGGAAAGATGAAATTTTTATCTCTGATACAGGTTTTATTTCCATAGCTGGCGGAAAGTTAACCGGGTACCGTAAGATGGCAGAAAGCATTGTGGATTTAGTCGGGAAGCAATTAGCTGAAGAAGAGGGCCGGACATTCCCTGATACGCAAACGAAAGAATTACGTATCTCTGGCGGATCTGTAGGAGGATCAGCAGGTTTTCCTGATTTTATAAAAGAAAAGGTAGAGATTGGATTGCAAATTGGCTTAAAAGAAGAAATAGCGAAGGAGCTTGTGCAACGATATGGCTCTAATGTAGAAATTATATATGATATTTATCAGCATGAATCCCAAGCCGAAGACGGGACAATAGATCCGGTGGTGCTTACGATGCTGCGTTATTCCATTGACTATGAATCAACATATAAGCCGACAGACTTTTTTATTAGACGTACAGGCGCGTTATTTTTCAATATTTCCTGGGTACACGAACATAAAAATGAAGTGGTTCAATATATGGCGAAAATTCTTGATTGGACTAATGAACAGAAACAAGAATATGAAAAAGAATTGGAACAAGCCTTACATGACGCAACTCACCCCACCCGGGACTGATAACTTGCCGGGACACGGGGTCAGAGCATCTGTCCCGCTCGCAAAAAACGGCGGGACATTGGGGTCGGAGGCATTGTCCCATAAAAAAATCGGGGCAACGGCTCTGACCCCGTGTCCCGATTTTTTATGCTAATTGCAGCTGGTGTTTTTTGATGAAGTTTTCAAGGATGTTGTCCAAGTTCGGTCCTTCTACTTCGTCTAAGTCATAGAAGACGCGAGTGGTTGGTTTATTGATGTTGATAACTCGTGTTAAATCGATTGGCGTTCCGATAATAACCGCGTCACAATCTGTATTATTAATTGTTTCCTCTAAATCCTTCAACTGTTTTTCACCATATCCCATCGCAGGAAGTACGTTTTCCAGATGTGGATAAGTTGCAAATGTTTCTTTTAGTGAACCTACTAAATATGGAGTGGGATCAATTACTTCTGTTGCTCCGTTTCGCTCTGCAGCAACAGTTCCAGCGCCAATTTTCATTTCGCCGTGGGTAAGTGTCGGCCCGTCTTCCACAACTAAAACACGTTTCCCTTTAATGAGCTCCGGCTTATCCACAGATATAGTGGATTCGGCTTTGATAATTTCACTATTCGGGCTTGCTGTTTTAATATTATTTTCCACAATGTCAATCGCTTCTTGCGGTGCGCTGTCCACTTTGTTGATAATCGAGACATCGGTCGTTCTTAAACATACCTCGCCAGGATAATACTTCAGCTCGTGACCAGGACGATGCGGATCAAGTACGGTTACTGCCAGGTCCGGTTCAATGAATGAGAAATCATTATTTCCACCGTCCCAAAGAATCACGTCACAGCCATCCGGATCATTTTCCGCAGCCTCTAAAATATCTGCATAATCTACTCCGGCATAGACAATATTTCCTCTTATTACATGTGGTTCATACTCTTCCATTTCCTCAATGGTACATTCATGCTTTTTTAAGTCGTCAACAGTTGCAAAACGCTGTACTCGCTGAGCGTTGAGGTCACCGTAAGGCATTGGATGACGGATTGCTACAACTTTTAAATTATTGTTAAGTAGTGTTTCGATAATCTTACGGGATGTTTGGCTTTTCCCTGTTCCAGTACGTACTGCCGTTACGGAAATAACCGGCTTCTTACTTTTCAGCATCGTACTGTTTGGTCCAAGCAATTTAAAGTCGGCACCAGCAGCGTTCACAACGGCGCTGATTCCCATGACATCTTCATAGCTTAAATCACTGAAGGCAAAAACACACTCATCGACTTCAAGTTCTTTGATTAGTTTCGGCAGTTCATCTTGGGAATAAATAGGAATACCTTCTGGATATAGTTCTCCCGCAAGTTCACTCGGATATTTCCGTCCATCAATATCAGGAATTTGCGCTGCAGTAAACGCAACAACATTATATGCATTATTATCACGATAATACGTGTTAAAGTTATGAAAGTCTCTTCCGGCCGCACCAATTATAATTACATTTTTAGTTTTCATTGTATTCGCTCCTATGTGTGTAAAGAATTGATTATAATTATACTATTTAATGTATATTTATTCAATAGGTTAAATAAAAAAAGTGGATTCATCTGAAAAAAGCTTGATGAATCCGCCTATTTATTTAAAGAAATCTATTATTCTTCCCGAAAAGTCTTGAAATAAGCGGCCGCTTCTACCATTTTCGCGCCGTACCAGAACATTTCTCCATCTACAATCCTTACCTTCGTATGCGGCAACATCTTCTCGAACACGTCGAGGTGTTTTTCCCGAAAAGGAAAAGGCTCCGTCGCAAGGAAAACTTCATCGAGTTTTGCTTTCTTGAAATCCTTTTCATTCACCAATGGATAGCGTCCTTCCGCTTCTGTAAAAGGATTGCTGAATCCCATTTCTTCAAGCAACGAATTGATATATGTATCTTTTCCCACTACCATATAGGGCTTTTGCCAAATGACATAGGCAACTCGATTATTCTTCCCATGTGGCAGGACTTGAAATGCGTTTTTGATTTGTTGCATAAGTTGTATTGCAGCTTTTTCTCTATCTGTTAGTCGACCAATATCTTCAATCATGGGGAAGACATCCTTGAAATGTTGCACTTCAAAGACAAAAACTGGATAATGTTTTTCTAGCGTCTCCACCATTTCCTTCGTGTTTTCTTCTTTTTCAGCAATGATTAGATCTGGCTTTAATTCATGGATACGATCCAGTTTCATATCTTTTGTGCCACCAATATTAACGGCATGCTGGACTTTATCTTCCGGAAATTTGCAAAACCTGGTTCGCCCGACGATTTTTTTATCTAATCCTAAATGATACATTGTCTCGGTTATCGCCGGAACAAACGAAATAATCCGCTCCGGTTTACGAACAAGCGGAACCAACCGACCGAGATGATCACGAACACTCACACAAATAACCTCCTTAATTGGCGGAACAGTGGGGTCAGAGTTTTAGTGCTGTATTTTTATGACCGCAAGCTGAACATAATTGGGTAGATGCAAATATTTTCGGTGCTTTGACAAAGTATTTCCCCCGTTGCTCCAATTTGTATTTTAAATAGAGGCGAAAATTACCGAAACCATTATCTTGCTGATTTTTGGCATAATACTTGTTTTGTCCAATCGCACGAAGATTTACGTTCTCTACTACAATCATGTCATAATGGTTCGCAAGCGTATAAGCCTTCTTGTGAAGCCAATCTTTTCGTTGGTTTGCGACTTTGGTTTCCAATCTCGAAACGAAAAGCCGTTGTTTTTCCCAACGATTGGAACCTTTTACTCTGCGCGATAGCACGCGTCGTTCTTTCGCCAAACGTTCTTTCATTTCCCTGTAGTATTGAGGATAATTGGCTTTCTTACCCTCATTGTCAACGAAAAAATGAGATTGAGAATAATCTAGTCCTAGAATACGATTAGGCGTACCAATGCTGGCAATTTCTATTGAAAATTCAACACAAATAGACACGTCATATTGTCCTTTCGTGTTCATCGTAACCGTAACATGTTTAATGTTACTGCCCTGCGGTAAGGGCCGATGTTTGTTCAGCCTTAACCCGACTACTTTCACAGGAGACTTTTGTGCAGACGGGAGATATAATATGTCGTCTTTAATGTAGATAGTTCCATTTTGGTTGAATGTCGTATAGCTGGCTGTGCTGCCTTTACGGGATTTGAACTTCGGCATTCCTTTTAAATCACGGAATGTCGGTTCTATCCCGAGTGTTTTCTGACGTTTTAAAGTGGATTTTTTGTATTGTTTCTTATAAGCAATTTTGTTGAAGGCTGTTATCGCCTTGTTGAAGTGCTGTTTTGCTTCGTTGGAGGCGAATGCGTCTACAAGATAGAAGTAAGCCACATCATCTTCATTTAAACATTGTTTTTTGAATTGAGAAACAGTCGACATCCCCATCTTTTTTAATGAAGGTAAGGCATCACCTGGTTGATAGTTACTTTTTTCCAAATAATCATAGAGGTGGGCAACATGGAGGTTATACATCTTTCTCTTTGCACCGAAACATTGTCGGAAATACGTTTCTGCATCTTGAGAAATGGGGGTCGCACGATACACATAGCCACGGTTCACGAATTCCAGCATGGATTCCACCACCTGTCATTTTTGTTTTTATAGATGGTATTGAAGTGGGTAAACGTATCCTCCACCGTGAATAACATTTGACACAGTTATCACCCTATCCCTATTATACTACGAAATATATCACAGATATAGGGATGATAGAGAGCAAAATGATAATATAACTAATGAAATCCGCTGATAATAATAAATTGATAAATTTATAAAAAATATCAAACACACTGACCCCATGTCCTGATCGGGACACGGGGTCAGTGTATTTGTCCCAGTTTATGCTGGGAAATTAACTGTTTTATCTGTTGGTTTGGTTTGTACCTTTTTATGGAAACGAGCCTTGATATATGGAGCGATGAAACGGTCGACACCGTAGTGATAACTAGCCGCACCTGTGAATAATAACACAATCGCAACCGTGTAAAAGATCGGATTTGTACTCAATGTTCCTGCAAGTAAGAAATTAAGATTCATGAATGCACCAGCAATTAAAGCAGGAATAGTAGCTGCACCAAGGATTAAACCGATACCTACCAAGAGCTCTCCCCAAGGGATCAAAATATTTATTAAACCGACATTTGGAATCGCGAAGCCTTCGATAAAAGTTGCGTACCATGCTTGTACCGTAGGGGCTTCACCCGTTGCGTTGGCAAGTACACCTTGCAGATATCCGCTAGCATCAAAGCCTCCAACTACTTTACCCCAACCCGCAGTCAACCATTGTACACCTAGCCAAATACGCAATATTGTCCAAATAATCGCCATCTGAGGTCCTTTAAGAAAGTTTTTCATTTGTTTATCTCCTCACATATTTTATTGTGAAACATTTCACTAACTCTTACAATTTAAATATACTGTATTCAACGTGAAAATGCAATATACTTCACCGCTTTGTAACAATTAAATAGCGGGCTCAGAGCATTTGTCCCAAAATTCCTGGGACAAATGCTCTGTGATATGCTCCCTTTATAGTAGACAGAGAAATAATAAAAGATCTCTACTACTATAAAGGGAGTTTTTATTATGTCTGAGAAAGTAATGAAACACACATTGGATGAAAGGGTTCAAGCTGTATT
>NZ_JAKGBW010000075.1 GCF_021556485.1 Oceanobacillus alkalisoli
CTTTCCAGAAATTGTTGATTCCTTCCAGAATGAGTCTGTCTATAAATAGGTATGACTTACCCTTTATTGAACCATGTAATGATCCTTTAGCCTTTTGAGTTCTGAAGAGCATAATGCTTTCTACTGCAATCTGCAGTAGTAATGAACTATCACTTAGTGAATCTTGATAGAGCTTATAGATCTGATATTGCTTCATTTTATAACTTTATGAGATACTGGGGTGGAAGAGAGAAGTCAAATATAAATCTGGTCTGTGATTATTACATGTGCATTTTAGAATGTCATTTT
>NZ_JAKGBW010000016.1 GCF_021556485.1 Oceanobacillus alkalisoli
ATGGAATTTTATAATGAAGAACGATACCAAACGAAATTAAACAGCCTAACACCGTTAGAATATCGGTACCAGGCTGCGGCATAGATTTTTATTTTTTTACTGTCCACTTGACAGGGCGCAGTTCACAAACTCTCTTGTCCCAGTTCATACTATTTCTATGTTGCTTACAGCAAACTAAACAAACTATGAAAAAGATATGATAAGCTGTTTCTCATCCTTCAACGCACTAAGGACTTAGCATTGGCAATTCGCATCTCCTATCATTGTCCTAAAATAACAACAAAACGTATGTTTAATCAAAGAGCCTTCCCTGCTAGCGGCAACCTAACCCTGCCCCTTCCCCCGCAAGCTTTAAAAAAGCTTCATTAACAATTCACTTGAATTATTTCTTGTTTCGTCCTATAATAGCAATTGTATTCAAATTGCACGGGGCATTAGCTCAGCTGGGAGAGTGCTTGCGTGGCACGCAAGAGGTCGTCGGTTCGAGCCCGACATGCTCCATTAGTAAAGATGCTTATACATACAAAGTGTATAAGCATCTTTTTTGTTCCAAACAATTTTCATAAAAATCACATCGATTGATTGCACTACCGTTGCCAAACCGCTATATATTCTAAACCGCCAACTGACTCCATTTCTATATTAAAGTCTGATATCTTTCTTTACAAAAATATAACAATCCCGCTCCTATGTTTAGTATAGACTTGAACGGGAATGCATGCTATAAGCAAGAAATGATTGCTGACGGGAAATGGATTCCCTACTTTACAGCAGTTACTAATCATGTGATGGAAACCTTGAAAAGTGATTTGAATTTCAACACTTTCCTGGGTTACTGCACTGCACGTAAAGAAAATCAGAACAACAAGAAAATGACGGTGGAGGAAGCTGGCCGTAAAGACGGAGTAGCTACTTCAAGAAATCATGATAAAGAGTTTTACCAAGAGATTGGCCAAAAAGGCGGCGAAACAACGGCAAGGAATCACGACCAAGATTTCTATGAAGAAATCGGTCATAAGGGTGGAGAAGCAAGAGCAAACCAGTCCACAAATAATTCCAATAAAATGAGTCAAGAAAAAGCAGGACGTAAAGGCGGAAGAGCTCGAGCAAATAAACAAAACGATCATTAAATATTGATTTATTGATATATAAAAGGCGGCCGATATTGGCCGCCTTTTTCTGACGGTATTTTTATAAACGGCTCGGCTACAGAGTGCATTATCTTCCAAAAGATAATATGTGTAATTGCAATGTGCTGGCCTTTTCAGAAACAAAATATGCCGAACACAATATTTCACCAATTCTCAACATTTCCCGGGAAATATTTCATCCTATTATTACCGGCCGCCTTAGAAATTTGATAAGTAAAATCACCTTTTCCATAGTCTGATATACCAATCTGCAATCCGAAGGGGGAGAAACAGTTTAATGAACTCATACATTTCCCTCCCAAATCCTGCTATAATCAAGACATCAGTATCCCGAAAGGAAATAATCATGTCTACTTCAACTAAAAAACTTACAAAAAACATTCTTATCCTACTAGCCATTTTCGCTACTTTAACTGCTTTTCGCTTGCTATGGCTTTTCTATCACACGCCAACAGACCAGCCGATTGCTGAAGATGGTGTATTAGACTTAAGCGATTATCCATTGCATGATGAGCAATCCCTTACATTGAACGGTGAATGGATTTTTCTACCTGGCAGATTACTAGAGAATTCCCAGCAGCTAAATGCTTCTATGGAGAAAATACCAACTGATTTTACTGGAGGAACAAAAAGCGAAAACCATACATATGGGACCTATTACTTGAAAATAAACCTTGAAGAAACAACGGATCTCGATTCCCTACTCTCCATTCGGATGCCATCGACAAAAACAGCCTCTGCATTATATGTGAATGGGCATTTAAAAGAGCAATCCGGTACGGTTTCCGCGGAGGAAACTGGTCATGTCGGTCAGGGTAATCCGTATCTTGTATCTTTCTCTCCTGACAGTCACGAAATCGAATTGATGCTGCAAGTTTCAAATTTTGATACAGCAGCAGGGATTTCGGTCGGCAATCCGATTAAATTTGGTACGGAAAAGGGAATCCAACAGTCTAAAGGCTTTGAGGATATACTGTTGATTGCCATGGTGGTCATTCTTGTTCTGCATAGCCTATATAGTCTTCTTATCTTTATTTTTATTTCCAAAAATAAATTTTTTCTTTTCTTTGCTGTCGGCTTTCTATTCCCGGCAATCGATGAGCTGCTCACCTACAACAGTGCTGCAATGGAGTGGATGCAATTCAATTATGAATGGTCCTTTAAGTTTAAAGAACTGATTTATCTTGGAGCAGCATTCTTTCTTGTGCAGATTATGAGAAATTTATTGCGAATGACATCGGAACATAAGCGTTTTCGCTGGCTAACTATTCTATATGGAATTAGTGCTCTTTTGATTGTAGTGCTTCCATTAGATATTCTTATCCAGGTAAATATCACGTTCTTTGCCCTATATTTCATCTCGTTTATCGCCGTTGTTCCGTTAGCATTGAAGGAGTATTTCCAGTTCAGGGATGAGTCGATTTTTATAGCGATTGTTGTAGTCGGAACAACTTCCGGCATTATTTGGGGGTTGATTAAAGCGCTGACTTCATTTGAAATCCCTTTTTATCCGTTCGATTACATTTGCGCATTTCTTGGATTCGCGGTATTTTGGTTCAGACGTTTTTACCGGCAAAACCAGAAAGTTGTCGAATTGGTGGAAAAATTAGAACAGGAAGATAAGAAAAAGGATGAATTCTTGGCGAATACATCCCATGAACTGCGCAACCCGCTGCACGGACTCATTAATATCGCGCAAACGATACTTGATGATAAGGAAGAAGCTTTAACGGAGAAAAACAGAGAGAATCTGGAACTTCTTGTCAGCGTCGGTCACCGGATGGCCTATACACTGAATGACCTGCAGGATTTCGCTCGGTTGCAGGAAAGACAAATACGATTGCAAAAAGAAGCGGTGAATGTCTATTCAGCCACCAATGTTGTCTTTGATATGCTTCGTTTCATGATGGAAGGTAAAGATATACAGTTTAAGATCAACATCCCTGATACCTTCCCTTATATCAATGCAGATCCAAACCGCCTGATCCAGATTTTATTCAACCTTGTTCACAATGCGATCAAGTATACAAACGACGGGGTAATTACAGTTGATGCAGCAACGGATGACAATATGGCTAGAATTTACATTATCGATACCGGGATAGGATTAAGTCAGGAAACAAAGGAGACCATTTTCAAGCCTTATGAACAAGAAGATGCCAGCATAACATCGATTGGAAGTGGCGTCGGGCTTGGACTAAGCATTTGTAAGCAGCTCGTTGAATTACACGGAGGCACTATTTCGGCAGATTCAGAGCCGGGAAAAGGTTCTACCTTTGCATTTACGCTTCCTCTCGCAGATCCGTCAGAAAAAGAGGCTGCGGCGATTTTCGAAACTAATGATTTCTTTATTGAACAGCAAGAGGCAGAAGAACAATCACGAACAGCCAGCCTATCCGAAAATAAGCAAGAAAACAATGCACGTATCCTTCTTGTCGACGATGACCCTGTAAATTTAAAGATCTTGCGTGAGATGCTTGAAACAGCATATGAGGTGCATACGGTCACCAACGGAGCAGAAGCATTAGACATCGTTAATGAACAGGACTTCGATTTGGTCATTTCCGATGTCATGATGCCGAATTTGTCGGGTTATGAATTAACTAGAAAAATCCGCTCGTTGTTTTCTCTATCGGAACTGCCTGTCTTATTATTGACGGCTCGGAATAACCCGGAGGATATCCAGACAGGATTTCTTTCAGGAGCAAATGACTATGTGGCAAAGCCCGTTGTCGCCCTGGAGTTCAAATCCCGTGTAGAAGTGCTCGCTCGATTAAAACAGTCCGTAAGAGAACAACTGCGGATGGAAGCTGCCTGGCTTCAAGCCCAGATTCATCCACATTTCTTGTTTAATACGCTGAACACGATTGCATCTTTAAGTGAAATCGATACGGACCGAATGGTTAATCTGCTCGATCATTTTGGAAACTATTTACGGAATAGTTTTGATGGCAGCAACACAGAATCCGTCGTATCGGTAGAACATGAACTTGATTTAGTCCGGTCGTATGTATATATCGAACAGGAAAGATTCGGCGATAGACTGAAAGTGGTATGGGATGTAGATACGGATTTAGACTTTGAACTCCCTCCCCTCTCCATTCAACCACTTGTTGAAAATGCCATTAATCATGGGGTCTTGAACCAAATCGAAGGCGGTACCGTAACCGTTCAGATTACGAAAAATAAAGCGGGATATGAAGTACTGATTGCGGATGACGGGATTGGAATCGCTGCAGATAAAATATCGCATATCCTGGATGGAAAACAGAGAAACCGCAGAGGTGTCGGCTTAGCAAATACCCATCACCGGTTGATTAAATTGTATGGTGAAGGGCTTGAAGTAGAAAGTGAGTTTGGCAAAGGGACGGTTATTCGGTTTTCAATTCCACTTGCATAACTAGGACAACGTATATCTAATATTTTAAATAGTGGTCACTTCTCCCTGATAGGATAGTGACCACTTAACAGATACAGTAAGTTCAATAAGCAAGAATTTGTAGATTGTTGCATACAGAGTAGGACTTTTTCTATTAAACAGAGAACGATCTTCGCGCTGTTATATTTCTATCATTTATAACATGTCGTAAAAGGGGATTATAATAAACGACATTGTTTTGGAAAGATAATTTAGTCCAGTTTAGCAGTGTCCTTTGTTACATCTATTTACCGGTCGGCAGCATGGATTTCTAAGATCACTTCCACAATCATATTCCTCAACGGAGTTAATGTTTTTCGTTGATTCTGTGACTGGGTAGAAGTTTTCAACCCTCGTTATATTTTTATTAAGATTTATCACATGGGTAGGGTGTACTTTTCGAATGGTTCGCCGATTCGTTGTTGGGTTAACAACTGTTTCCGTTGGTGAAACAATTGTTTCTACATCATTTTCATTTCCGTTAAAGCCAAATGAATCAACAAAATTGGTGTCATTGGTATCCGCAACATTTCTTCCGAACAGAAATTCATCTGCATTATTCCATTTTCTACGGCTCATTCTAAATCACCTCCTATTTGTAGATTCAATATTAGTCTATTCATTTATAGGTTTTGCGTAAGAGACAAGGGTGTAATCTAGTAATAAATCCACGAATTCATTATAATTTTATAGAAAAACCAGCTTAACTGTTTATAACAGTCAAGCTGGTTTCTTTCAGTCCGCTATTTTACTATTTTACTTTTCTTCTAATCAACCCGTATTAACTAAACCTGCCGCAACACCATTAATCGTCAAGAGCACGTCCGTCTTCAATTCTTCGGAAGGATTCTCTGTCGCTCTTAATCTCCGGATGGAATCGACCTGCAATATGTTTAGCGGGTCAACATATGGATTACGGAGGTGGACGGATTCTCTAATATTTGGCGAATGGCTGAGGAGCACTTCATTACCGGTAATTTGCAGTAATGCTGCTCTTGTGCGTTTATATTCGTCCTTGATATTGTTAAAGATCCGCTTGGCCACTTCTGGGTCTTCCACTAATTCTAGGTACTCTCTCGCACTTCCCATATCAGCTGTCAATAAGGCCATTTGCAAGTTGTTGATCGTTGCATGGAAGAAAGCCCAATCGTTATACATCGTTTGCAGGATTTCTAAGTTGCTTTCGTCCTGGTCAATGAATGCTTGTAAGCCTGTACCTGCTGCATACCAAGCCGGGAGTAAGTGTCTCGACTGCGTCCAGGCGAAGACCCATGGGATTGCACGCAAGTCCTCGAATTGCTGGCTGTTCTTTCTGCTCATCGGACGAGAGCCGATATTTAATGCATCGAGTTCCGCGAGTGGTGTCGCTTCGTTGAAATAGGTCAGGAAATCTGGATCACCGAATACAAGGGACTGATACTTCTCCAATGATTTCTCTGACATGACTTCCATCGCTGTTTCCCATTCTTTTTTACGCAGTTCCATCTGATCCGGTGCGCTCGCAACTTTGGCACTTGATTCAAATAAAGCAGAAGCTGCTTGCTCCAAGTTTCGGTAGGCGATGTCTTCAAGTAAATATCTCGAGGAAAGTACTTCACCTTGCTCCGTAATTTTCACACCGTCTCCAAGTGTTTCCACTGGCTGTGAGAGAATGCTTGTATGGAGTGAACCGCCTCCACGGCCTAGTGAGCCGCCGCGTCCGTGGAAATATTTCAAATGAATATCGTAATCTCGTGCCATACGGTGGATATCTTTTTGTGCTTTAAACAATTCCCAATTCGCGCTTAGCGTTCCACCGTCTTTGCTTCCATCGGAATAGCCCAGCATAATTTCTTGATGATTGTGACGTGCTTCCAGTTGTTTTTTGTAAACGTCTGCCTCAAATAAGGTCTGCATGATCTCCGGACCTGCTTTCAAATCATCAATTGTTTCAAGTAGTGGTGCGACGTCCAAATCACTTTCTACTGTTCCGTCCTGATTGATCCGGTACAGTCCAACTTCTTTAGCAAGTACAAGGACTTCCAGTAAGTCACTTGGAGATTCTGTCATACTAATTAAATAAACTTCAATCGCACGTTTGCCAAATTCTTCATGTGCCTGCTTAATCATTTTGAATATGCGTAACATATCCTGTGTCGCTTTGGAATATCTATCGTCTGTAAGCAGTAATGGTCTTGGGTCTTCTAATATTTTATACAAGAATGCTTGTTTCTCGGTTTCCGTAAGATTGGAATAATCGTCAGCGAGTTTGACTACTTTTAAAATCTCTGCAATTGCTGATTCATGTTCCCCGCTGTGATTCCGGATATCCAGTGTCGCCAAATGGAAACCAAACATCTCTACTTGGCGGATAAGCTTGCGAATCGCTTTTAGTTTTCCATTTTCTGGTAAATGTTTTTCTACACTTTTTTTGATTTCCTTCAGGTCACTAGCTAATTCCTCTGCACGGGTATAGCCTAAGACTGATTTCCCTTTTTCTCTGATACGTTTTAAAATAACAGCAAATTTACGTCGATAGACTTCGGATTTCACTCGCCATTTTTCATCTTTTTCTAAGTATTCTTTCTCCTCAGCTTCTACCTTTTCGATGAATTCTTGTTCGATAACTAGGCGTTCGGTAGATTGACTGAACCTTCTCATTAAATTCGTAATGGAAGCTTCATATTTCTTTAAAATAAGCTGCTGTTGCATTTCAAGTGTCGTCCAAGTGATTTCTGGCGTTACATTCGGATTCCCGTCCCTGTCTCCACCGATCCAGGAACCGAAGCGGATAAAGTTCGGCACTTGCCATTCTTTCTCTGCTACTTGATCCCGCAGTTGCAGTTCCAATTCCCAGAAAACATCAGGCAGTGTATCGAACAGGACGTGGTTAAAGTAATACAAGCCGTTTTTCACTTCATCTAATACTTCCGGCTTCCTGTGTCTTAATTCATCGGTATGCCATAATGCCATTACCTCGTTGAATAGACTGTCTTCAATTGCTTCCTTCTCCCAATCGGTGATAAGCGGGTTATCTATTTTACGAAGGTTCTCCGATATCCGTTTTTGACTTTCCAGGACCGTTCGCTTTGTCGCCTCGGTTGGATGAGCCGTCATGATCAGTTCAATCGATAAGTCATTTAAAACATCCTGGATTTCTTCCTCATTCAGATCATATTCCTTTACTTTGGTGACTGCCTTTTCCAGTGAGAAGGCTTGACTTGTCCCTTCCTCGAGTAGATATTGGCGTCTGCGCCTAATCCGGTGATTCTGCTCCGCCACGTTTACGAGATGGAAATAAACAGAAAATGCCCGAATTACTTGTTGCCTCATTGGTGGTTGTAAGTTGCTGATTTCCTGCTTCAGTTCCGCATATAAATCTTTATCGAATTTTTTCCGGATACTTTTCGTCATTTTTCGAATCGTTTCGACCTTATCAAATAACGCTTTACCACCATGGAGGACTAATATCTCGCCTAGTATATTTCCAAGCATATTCACATCATTTTGCAATGGAGTGTTATTAGCTGTCTTTTCTATCAATTTTGTCTCCTCCTTAGTTGTATTCTTTCTATCATACCACTTATCTCAAAAATTAATAAAGTCTAACATCGATTTTTAATGTGAATAATAGATTTATTTTTAATAGAAAAAGCCGAATGATACGGTGCATTCGGCTTTTCCCTTGTTATTATATAAGTTAAACAAAATATTTTATCAAATGGTTTCCCAGCAATTATGACTTGATAGGGATACTCGATAAGACACACCACATTTTAAATCCGTGAAGTTATCTTATAGAAAAACTCTCCCGAACAAAAGTGGATTTAAAGCAAAAATGCGATCTGATAGATGAACCTTTCCTGACGAATAATTCATTAAAATAGAGCTCTCGCACGTTTCCTGTATCGCTGGTTTGTTTGAGAATTGGCTGTTATATAAGTTTGCGTAAAAACCTTTTTTCTCCCATAACTCATCATGCGTGCCTTGCTCATAATATTTCCTTTATCCATTACCAGTATAAGGTCGGCATTTTTTATAGTCGATAATCTGTGGGCGATAACAAAGCTCGTTCGCCCCTTCATCTTTTACATTTCACTTCTGATTCGATAGAATGATATTTATATTTTCTCAGTTAACTACTTCAAATGCATGTCATTTTTACACCCAGCATTTTCTGCACTGATTGAACAATATCCTCCACCTGCGGAACCGCTGCCTTCTCCAATTCTGGACTAAACGGAATCGGCACCGCTTCGCCTCCCAGTCGTTTAATGGGAGCTCTAAGGGAATGAAATGCTCTGCTTTCAGCAACGATACTGGCGATTTCTCCACCAAATCCACCACGCTTCACTGCTTCATGGACAACGAGTAAGTGCCCTGTTTTCTTGACGGATGCAATAATTGCTTCTTCATCCAGTGGTACAAGCGTTCTTGGATCCAACACTTCTACATTGATCGCCTCTCTTTCTAACTTAGCCGCTGCTATCAACGCTCGCTGCACCATCACAGAAGTTGCCACAATCGTTATATCCGTACCTTCGCGCTTAATATCCGCTTTTCCTAAAGGTATTGAATATTGCTCTTTAGGCACTTCTCCTTCTGTTTTATACAACAGCTTATGCTCATAAAAGATTACAGGATTATCATCATCAATCGCTGCTTTCAGTAAGCCTTTGGCGTCAAATGCTGTAGAAGGCTGGACTACTTTTAACCCGGGAATATGTGCTACCCATGCCTCCAAACTTTGGGAATGCTGAGCAGCCGCACCCGTTCCCGATCCGCTTGCAGCCCTTAGCACGAGCGGCACCCGTCCTTCTCCACCATGCATATAGCGTAATTTCGCAGCCTGGTTCACGAGTTGATCCATTGCAATCGTAATAAAATCGGAAAACTGCAGTTCAAGGATCGGGCGCATGCCAGTCAATGCCGAGCCAACTGCAGCTCCCATGATTGCTGACTCACTAATTGGCGTATCACGGACACGATCAGCACCAAATTCTGCAAGCAATCCCTCCGTTACACCAAAGCCACCTCCATATACACCGATATCTTCCCCTATTAAAAAAACATCCTCATTTCTTTGCATTTCCAAAGATATTGCTTCCCTGATTGCTTCTGAATAGGTTATCATCCACAAACCACTTACCTCCTATGCATAAACATCTGTGTACAGCTCCTCAATAGATGGTTTTGGGCTCCTCTTGGCAAATTCAACGGCAGCTTCCATTATCTGTCTTACTTCCAACTTGATTTTTTTCGCAGTTTCTCTTGTCAAAATCCCTTTATTTATTAAGTATCCCTCATACTGTTTAATTGGATCACGTGTTTGCCAGAACCTTTCTTCTTCCCGTGAACGATATTTTCTTTTGTCACTTTTGGAATGTCCTCTCCAGCGATATGTTTTTGCCTCAATTAGAATAGGACCTTTCCCCATTCGGACATGTTCGGCCGCTTCATAAGTCGCGTTCATCACTTCAACGAGATTATTTCCGTCCACAATAACACCAGGAATGCCATAAGATGCTGCCCGTTCCGCAATATGTTCAATATTTATCATTTCATCAATCGGACTGGACATACCGTATTGATTATTCTCACAGAAAAAAATAACTGGCAATTTCCAGATTGACGCCAAATTAACCGCTTCATGAAAACTTCCTTCGTTCGTTGCTCCGTCTCCAAAAAAACTGATCGTCACATCCTTTTGCTTTTTCATCTTCGCTGTAAGGGCAGCTCCGACCGCGATCGGAATTCCCCCACCAACGATTCCGTTAGATCCAAGATTCCCTTTTTCTAAATCCGAAAAATGCATCGATCCGCCTTTTCCCTTGCTGTAACCAGTCGACTTCCCAAACATTTCAGCCATCATCTTATCCACTCGAGCGCCTTTTGCAATCGCATGCCCATGCCCACGGTGGGTACTGGTGATTTTATCTTCATCCGTTAATACGGCACATGCACCCACCGCAGTCGCTTCTTGACCAATTGATAAATGCGTTGTACCGTGCATGATTCCTTTTCGAAAAAACTCATCAATCTTTTCATCAAAATGCCGGATCAGCCACATTTTTTTATAAAGATGGAGCAATTCAGGATTTGTTAGATTTGGAAGTATCTCCATTGCGGTTTTTTCCTTCCTTTTTTAAAGTGATTAATCTGTATAGTACTGTAAAAATCGATTATAAACTGTTCTCGCAATTCTCAAATCATTGGTACCGTGCACAATCGCTCGTCCATCTTTGAAAAACACGATGCGATGGCCCGCAAATTCACAGGACAACAGGAATGGATTTATGATTGGATTGCCCACAAGACCTTTCAATTTATCTAAAAATGTTTGCAATATAAACTCCCTGGTTGCTGCCGGCCGTATTTGCACCGCTTCCCTGCCGCAAAGCACTTCGGATTTCGTCTGGTTTTCATATTGCAAGTAAGGATAAGTCGGGCCAGATCCACAAGTTGGACAATCTGCATTTTTTAAACGCGATACATCAATATCTGCCCGTTCATCCTTCCAGACATCTACCGACTTCAGAATTGGCTCTATTGGTGCTCCAGTCAGTATTTTTAACACTTGCGTTACTTGTAATGCTGTAATGATTTGGACAATGGGGCTGATTACGCCAACGGTTTCACAAGTCATCCCGTCAATCGGCAGATGATTGAACAGGCAATGTAGACACGGTGTCTCTCCAGGAAGTACTGTAAAGGTAGTCCCGTAGCTTGCAACACACGCACCCATGACAAAAGGAATACCTTGCTTGACTGCCGCATCATTTGCAATCAATCTGATTTCAAAGTTATCCGATGCATCTATGATGAGGTCATGCCCTTTTACAATTTCTCCAATGTTTAAACCGTGGATATCACAAATCAGACTATGAATCGTAATATGGCTGTTGATTTGTTCTAAGCGTTGTTTTGCCGCGGCTGCTTTAGGGATTCTTTGCTCCGCATGTTCCTCTGCAAAAAGATGCTGTCTTTGCAAATTGCTCCATTCTACATAATCGCGGTCAACAATCGTAATTTTACCGACACCGGCGCGGGCTAACATTTCCGCACTGCTTGAACCAAGTGCCCCTGCCCCGATAATCAGGATCCTGCCATTTCTAATTTTTCTTTGTGCTGTTTCTCCAAGGAATAACTCCTGCCGTGAATAACGGGTCTTCATGAACCAATCATTCCTGTTGTTGGACTGCTTGCCACCGCATAGTCCTTTTCTTCAATTCTTCCCGCTTCGTATCCTAATCTGCCAGCTTGCAGCGCATATTTTACAGCTTCAGCCATTTTAACGGGGTTCTTTGCACCTGACACGGCAGTATTTAACAGCACACCGTCTGCACCAATTTCCATTGCATGGGCAACGTCTTTAGGCGATCCGATCCCCGCGTCAACAATTACAGGAACCTTGGATTGTTCAATGATGAATTGCAAGTTTAGCGGATTAATAATTCCCCTGCCCGAACCAATCGGGCTTGCCCCAGGCATAACCGCGTGTACCCCAAGCTCTTCCAAACGTCTTGCTAATACCACATCATCAGATGTATATGGCAAAACGATAAAGCCTTCTTCAAGAAGAATCTCTGACGCCTTTAACGTTTCAACCGGATCCGGCAGAAGGCTCCGCGCATCTCCAATTATCTCCACTTTAACCATGTCACATAAACCGGAAGCTTTTGCGAGTTTTGCAATCCGTACAGCTTCTTCTGCCGTATTCGCCCCTGCTGTATTTGGCAGCAAGGTATACTTTTCTAAATCTAACTGTTCGAGGAAATTTGGCTGTCCTTCTTCAAAAATATTCATTCTCCGGACAGCAAATGTTAAAATTTCTGCCTCCGATACCGAAACAGCTTCTTTTTGTATTTCAAAGGACGGATACTTCCCTGTTCCCAATAAAAGTCGTGATCGAAATGTGCGATCTGCAATTTTCAACATAAATCATCCACCTCCTATAAAATGTACAATTTCTAACGTATCCCCATTTACAAGTTTTCGTTTTTCATATTCTTCCTTTTTCACAATTTCCTTATTTAGCTCGACAACAGCGATCCGGGATTCCAACTTGTAATGCAATAACAGCTTCTTTACGGAATTTACATTATCCGGTAATTCCACCTGTTTCCCATTAATTTGTAATGTCATCTCTCTCACCCCCTAAACAATGATATGCTGACGGCGATCTAGGCGAAATGCCTCGGTCAGTTTACTCTCCACTTCTTTTCCCAAAATAAAGTCACGGATCATCTGTCCAGTTGCCGGTGCAAGTAAAATCCCATTTCGATAATGGCCGGTAGCTATGAAAATTCCTTCCTGCTCTGGATGAACTCCAATAAAAGGGCGCCTGTCAAATGTTGTTGGTCTTAAACCTGCCGTCACCCCTTCAATCGTGAATTTCCCTGCAGACGAGAGCATCTTCTTTGCTTTTTTAATTAAAAAATCTGCCCCTTTCAGACTAACCGTATGACTCCAGTCATTTTCCATCATCGTTGCACCGATAATAAATTTCCCATTATTTCTTGGCACAATGTAGCTGCCATTATGAAATAATGTATGCTTCAGTAACTGCTGTTCATGGGAAACGATAAGGCTTTCACCTTTTACTGGCGATACTCTCTCCGCCAAACCTAGTTGATGGAATAAATTATTCCCATACACTCCTGTGGCAAGAACTACATATTTGGCTTCTACTTCTCCTTGTGCCGTTTTCACCAGATAGTTCCCGCCCTTATTCACAATTTCAAACACCTGATTATTTTCAAAAAAAGATGCACCATTTGCTTGAGCACTTTTAATAAAGGCATGGCACGTCTGATCTGGAAGGACATTCACATCATCCGGAATATATGTTGCCCCCAAAACATTTGAGCTAATGCTTGGTTCCAGTTCTTTGACCCGATGCTCATCAAGCCATTCCACTGTGTGCTGTTTGAGTAAGTAGTTGAAGTTTTGCTTCTCTGCTTGTGAATAAACAAGCTTCAATATCCCGCCTTCCCGGTAACCAATATCAATTCCGCTTTGCTCATATAACGCCTCCTTTAATTCGATATAGGCAGCTTGACTCGCTTTTGCGAAAGGATAAAACACGGAGAAATCATCGTTAATTTCCGAGTGCGCTCCCAGGATGCCTGCCGCAGCACTGGTTGTTTTTGTGCCGATTTTTCCAGCTTCCATTACCGCAATATCCATCTTCTCTTTTGCTAAATAATAAGCAATTGAACAACCAATAATCCCGCCGCCGATAACAACTGTTTCATACGTTTTCTTTAACATGAAATCGCCTCACGAAATTCCTTTAATACGAAACGCGGATGAGCTGCTTGGAAAATACTTGACATCACGGCAATACCGTCTGCCCTCGTTTCCTTCATAACCGCTGTCTTCTCAAGGGTAATTCCACCGATTCCATAAACAGGGATTTCCAACTCCTTCTTTATCCGGATTAGATTTTCAAGTCCATTCGGCGGGATTCCCTTTTTGCTATCTGTCTCAAAACAGTGTCCATATATCACATAATCCGCTCCTTCTCTTTCCATTTCTTTTGCTTTTGCAACCGAGTGCACACTGCAACCCACTCGTAAGTGCGGATACAACTTTTTCACCATTTTTACCGCAAGACCATGTTCAGGCAGATGCAGATTCGTGATGCCTTTTAATAATGCAATGTCTAACCGATCGTTGATGGAAATCTTCGCCTTGTCCATACCTCCTGACTCCAGGCTATCGAGCAAGGTCATAATCGAGCGCGCAGTCTTGGACTTTTCACGAATTTGCACATAATCAACCTCGTCTTTTATAGCAATAATCATTTCAGCAAGTTCCTTTATGGAATACCTATCATCCGTTACAGCAATTAGCTTCATTTACTCCCCTCCAATGTCTCGATATTGAGCTTATTGCCTCTATTCTTTTTTTGGAGAATATTGGATTATTTAATCACAAAAAAATAACCACTCTCCTGCATGGAAAGTGGTTTTGTTTTAGATATGTATCTCTAATAAAAGTACAATTCAAATACAAATTGTCCTTGCCACATTTCCTACGCAGGTACAAGCCTGTTCAGGTTATGAGGGTATCGAAGTCCTACTTCTCTCTCAGCCCTTATGAAGGGTTCCCCTAGTGAAACGAATAGAATATATTTAATTGTTAACGCTAACTTAGCATAAATGTGGAAAATTGTAAAGGGATATAAACCTTTTCGCTTTGGAGAGAACTTATTCATAAGACACAACTACTCATTTCTTAAAAAAGGAGCGACGGAGGTGGTGACCCCCCAAGAGTTAGAGTAGAAAACTAACTTCTGGTTCGGGATCCGGTTCGCTCTTTTTTGTCCTTATTTCTTCAACCCTTCAGCATACACAGCCATCGCATCCCGCATAAACACTGCCAATCCTTCTCCGAACTGGTCGATATTTTTCGTAAAGCGTTCATCCGCAATGTACATCTCGCCAAGTCCTTTAAATGCTTTTTTTGAATAATTGCCGAACGAGTTCAAGAGTACATACCATTCATGGATGCGTTCCTGGGAAATTGCTGCAGTAGGGTCTTCATGCCGCACTTCAGCCAAGCTACGAAAGGTTTCATTAAACGCTTCCTGAAATTGCCGCATTTCTTTCTGTGATTTTTCATTCAATTTTGTATTGGCATCGTCTACGGCTTTGTTACCCCAGCGCTCTCTTGCTTCTGCTTCATACGGGTTACTGCTGAAGTCAAAGCCTGCGAATTTTTCTTTATCTGACATTTGTCTTTCTCCTTTCATATTTAACAACGTCTTATCAATCGTATCGATTAATTGATTCAGCTGCTCCTGCTTCTTCATAAGCATGCTTTTATGAAGTTTAAGGGCCTCTGTTTTATTAAAGGACGGGTCATGGATTATTTCCTTAATCCTTTTCAGCGGGAAGCCAAGTTCTCGGAAAAATAAAATTTGCTGGAGGTTCTCGAGATTTTCCTCCGAATAAATCCGGTAACCGGCTTCCGTCACCTCGTCAGGTGTGAGTAGACCAATCTCATCATAATGATGGAGTGTGCGCACACTAATACAGACGAGATCAGCCACTTCTTTCACTTTCATCTAACTCCCTCCTTTCATTTTTTACTATAAGGTATCACGTAACGTGAGGGTCAACATTTATTTTTTATTCTGCCCGCCCATTCTTCGGAAATTCAATCCCCTTCTAGACGTTTTCACCATATAGTGAATGGAAGAGTATGTTTAGGAGGCTGAACGAATGAATCATAATCCGTATGATCCGTATCAATACCCATATGAGAATGAGCATGGACATGAGTACGAAGAGTATGATGAAGAGAGACTATTCAATTTCCCGGGGAATTTACCATTCTTCGGCGGCGGACAGCAAGCTCCTCCACCGTTTGGACCACCAGGGTTTCCTGGGGGCCAATGGGGTCCTGGATCGGGAGGCGGCTGGCCGCCTGGAGGACCTGGTGGGCCTGGAGGACCTGGTGGGCCTGGAGGACCGGGCGGATTCCCTGGGCAAGGGCAACAACAGGCAGGACCACCTTCCGCTCCACCGCCGAATTTCACCCCACAGCAAAGTCAGGTGCAAACCTTTGCCGTTGATCCAGGTGGCATTCGCGGCTGTTTATTCCGCTTCACTTATATTTGGTTGAGAAGAGATCAATTCTGGTTCTATCCGACCTTTGTCGGAAGGAATTCGATTGCTGGTTTCCGCTGGCGGGGGAACCGCTGGGTATATTTCGGAATCGACCTTAATCAAATCCAATCTTTCCAATGTTTTTAATACGAGCGGGATATTCAAGAGTAATTCTTGGATATCCCGCTTTTACATCAGTTCGGTGACAAGGATTAGTGAAAGAGAACGTAATAAACAACGAGATTTGGGGAAAACTGCCCGTTCTATTCGATTGAAGTGTTCTATTAGACTGATTAAGAGGACAAGTGCTATATCTGTCCAATAGGACTATTCTCTAAGACAAACATGCCGGAGAACCACACGATCTGTCCAATAGGACCACTCTCTAAGACAAAAATGCCGGAGAACCACAAAATCTGTCCAATAGGACCACTCTCTAAGACAAATGAGCCGCATAACCACAAAATCTGTCCAATAGGGCCGCTCTCTAAGACAAATAAGCCGCATAACCACAAAATCTGTCCAATAGGGCCGCTCTCTAAGACAAATAAGCCGCATAACCACAAAATCTGTCCAATAGGGCCGCTCTCTAAGACAAATAAGCCGCATAACCACAAAATCTGTCCAATAGGGCCGCTCTCTAAGATAAATAAGCCGCATAACTACAAAATCTGTCCAATAGGACCTCAACTCGGAAATCAAATGTAAATTTACATTAACAATTCATCAACGTATTCTTACCAATTTCTCATCTTCCTCACAGCACGCTCTTACTCCCTGCGGCTAATATTAGATTGCAAGGAGGAGGAAGAACATGGCAATCGAAATTTTTAGAAGGAAAGAGCAGAAATATTTAATTACAACGGAGCAGTACGAAAAATTAGTAGACAGAATCTCTCCCTACATGCGACCGGATACGTTTGGTGTAAATGGAAGATACACCGTGACGAGTCTCTATTTCGAAAGTAACGACCGGACGATTTATTATGAGACGAAAAACAAATTAAAATATCGGCAAAAACTGCGGTTACGCGTGTATGATGATGCGGATATGGAGAGCACGGCATTTTTCGAAGTGAAACAGAAACATAAAAAAGTAGTGAATAAAAGGCGGATGCGCCTTCCCTTGGCTGAAGCCTATCGTTACATTTATTTTCCCAATCAAGATTTGGAAGCGTTCGAGACTTCCAATCTGCAAGTATTACGCGAAATCGATTATTTTAGAAATTTGTATCATTTAGAACCGGAAATGGTCGTCAGTTATGACCGACATGCCCTGCATCATAAAGACGATGCGGACTTAAGAATGACCTTTGATTTTAATTTGCGCTGCAGAGATGGCGATTTACAGCTAGCGAATGGTGCTTACGGAGATTTATTCATTGATGAAAATCTGGTTGTGCTTGAGGTCAAGGTAAATGACAGTGTGCCGCTGTGGCTTACGCGCATTTTGCAAGAGCTCGATTGTAAACAGCGCAGTGCTTCCAAGTTTTGTACGAGTATGGAATTATTACATGATATCGAACCACCCGCCGGAACCGCTCGGGAAACAGTTCGGATAGGAGGAATGTAAGATGGATATGATCAATCAGTTTTTTTCAGTAGATGGCGGAGAAACGACATTGGTGCTCAGTTTAGCCGCAATGGCACTTACAACAGTTTTAAGTATTATCATTACACTTGTATATCAAATGACCTTTTCAGGTGAGCGTTATTCTCAGAATTTCGTGCATACGATTATTATTATGAGTGTTGTCGTGTCGGTTATTATGAATGTGGTGAGCGGAAATGCCGGGGTTGCGTTTGGTTTATTTGCGGTCTTCTCCCTGATCCGCTTCCGTAGTGCCGTGACGGATGCGAAAGATATTGCCTATATTTTTTTTGGGCTTTCCGTCGGGATGACTAGTGGATTGTATCAATTCCAGTTAGCCATCATCCTGACATTTTTCGCAAGTATCTTATTTTATATTCTTCATAAAATCAATTACGGAAAAGGCAAAGATACTCAAATTCTAAAAGTGACGGTTCCGGAGAACTTGAATCATGAAAATCTGCTGGATGATGTGTTCGCGGAGTTCACGCTCTCCCATCACTTACGCCAGGTGGAGACGACAAACCTTGGTACGATGATTATGTACACGTATGCCATCCGGACGAAATATGAAACGAAAGATAAAGTGCTGCTCGACCGGATTCGGGAAAAGAATGCGAACTTGAAAGTATCTTTATCTTACTTGCAATCAGAGGATTGATCCACAGTTCAAAGGCGCAAGCGCCTGGTTAGCGACGTACAAACTGGGGCACGCCAGATTTCCAGCGTTTTCTATGCAACAAAAAGCTGCCTCTTCTCTTCAGGAGTGGCAGCTTTTTTCTTATGCTTCTTCTTTTAAAATTTTATCCACGGTATCTTCCACTTCGTTCCGAGTCATCTTCTCATGACCTTCATCCATTGCCTGAAGTGTCTTTTTCGCAAGAGCAAGTGGAATCCGGCAGAAGAGGACGATATTCTTCGTCTCTAGATCTTCCATATATTCATCCGCCTTGGCCAAGTTATCCCGAGCATAGTCAAACATATCCGCACGCGTCCAGCCATCCGGAATGAAACGGACGCCCCGCTCGGCATCTTCATCCTGATTCCTTAGCATGTTCACAGCTTGTAAGCCACGGCCATAGCCAATCGCCAAGTCATAATCGGTCTCTGTTCCATCATACCAGTTCCAAATATCGGATAGCATTACCCCGACCAGGCCAGCGACAAAATACGTATATTCATCTAATTCTTCTTTTGTTGTTACAATAAATTCCTTTTCAACCCATTTTGCCATTCCGTCTGCCATGATGCTTGTCGATTCCATCACTTTCCCGATGATCTCAGCCGGGCAAACTTCGATCCAATCCGCAAGCCGGTGGGTCACTTCCGGTAATTCGTCGTATGGCTTAATCAATGCTTCGAAAGCTTCCCGGTCAAATCCTTCTTTAGACCGCAATAGTCCAGCTATTTTCCGTAATAAAAAGATTTTCGTTTCTTTCGGCATTGTTTCATGATCTTCAATTTCATCAATGGCACGCATGCATAAATAAGCTGCGCCAACTGTTTTTCGTAGCTTGGTTTTTAATAATTTAATTGGTATATAAAATGTTCTGCTAGTCAGCTTTAACATGTGCATTGCTTCTTTTTGTAATTTCGCTTCTGTACTCAACGCGTTGTCCTCCCTTTAAAACTTGAGGTACATCAATTATAACAAACTTTACACGCTTTTTCCTCTTTCTGCTCGAACCTTGTGAATTTAACGATTAGCACGTAGAATAATAAAGTGAAACTCTATTGATCGGCAGTACATGTATTTACACTAGAAAGGTCGTTACATCATGAATAAACGTGTTTATTTTTTAATGACAGTATCTTTTGTCGTCGGAATGGTTGAACTAATTATCGGGGGAATTCTCGATCTGATTGCGGAAGATTTGGATGTGAGTCTTGGCTCGGCGGGAATGCTTATTACAATCTTCTCGTTAACATTCGCTATAACTGCTCCGATTCTGCTCGTTCTCACTGCAAAAGTGGAGCGTAAACGGTTAGCATTGATTTCTTTAACCGTCTTCTTATTCGGGAACATCCTTGCAGTAATTAGTCCATCTTATAGTATTCTCTTTATCGGAAGAATTATTTCTGCTGCAAGCAGTTCAATTTTAATCATTCTTTGCGTTGTGCTCGCTGCGAATATTGTCGAACAAAAATACCGCGGGCGGGCAATTGGAATCGTGAGCATGGGTGTGAGTGCCTCCCTCGTATTAGGAGTGCCGATTGGACTAAGTCTCGGTAACCTCTTCGGCTGGCGTGCCCCTTTTCTCATGATTGTCATTCTCACCGTCATTAGTATGATTGGTGTGCATTTCTTTATGGAACGGGTTGCTCCACGTCCGGTCAGTTCAATTAAGGAACAATTCCTTTCGCTTAAGGACCGAAAAGTCTTCTTTGCCCATCTGACCATTTTTCTCATGCTTTCAGGGCATGCCGTGCTATATGCTTATTTGACACCATTTGTTCAAGTGACGATGGGACTTACGGAAAATAGTATCAGCATCGTGTATCTTCTGTTTGGACTTGCTGCGGTGAGTGGGGGAGCTTTCGGTGGAACAATGGGAGATAAATTCGGAAATACGCGCGTAATTCTATTCTTCATCACAATCTATGCTGCCATGCTTTTCGCCATTTCCCATACAACATCCATCGTGCCGTTATTTATTGTTGTACTCATCTTATGGGGCTTAATGAGTTGGTCGGTGACACCCCCGATGCAGAGTTATTTAATGGATTCAGCTCCAGAAACGGCCGATATGCAAATCAGCATCAGCAACTCAGCTCTTCACTTCGGTATCGCCTTTGGTTCCTTCATCGGCGGAATTTCGATTGACCAAGTAGGCGTGGAGATAAATCCATATATCGGCGGACTAATTGTCGTTGTTGCTTTTCTTACGATGTATATTTCTAAGAAGCAAAAAGAGAAAAATAAAGGGCTGGCAGCGAATTGATACTGTTTTTTAAGCGTGATTTATCTTATACTAAGAGTATAAGATTTAATAAAGTGAAACTTCATTAAAATGAGGTTTCTTCACCAATAGAAATAGTAGAAGTCTACGGAAAAAAGGGGTAGCATATGAGGCAGACAAGCAAATTCATTAAATTTATTGGCGGTAAAAATTTATTCTTTCTTTTTGCGTTATTATCGCTGATTGGACTTACCATTTTCATTTACGATCGAGTTTCTTATGTGTTTTATCCGGTACTCGTTATTGTTTCAACGATAACCCCGCCACTAATTTTGGCATTCATCGCCTTCTATCTGCTAAATCCGATTGTGAATTTACTTGAACGATTACGGATAAAACGGATTTGGGGAATTATCATTCTAATCCTTGCGATTGCTGGAATTTTAACAGGTGTTGTTCTACTGACAGCCCCATTGATTGAAGAGCAAATTAAAGATTTAGGGCAAAATTTCCCGAACTACCTTGCACAGCTCGGAGCGACGATTACGGATTGGGTCCAGAGTTCCTTCCTCGCGCCTTATTATGAAGAAGGGTATAACTGGGTTGTAAATAATTTCAGTAATCTGCCGAGCATTATTGGCGGATATGTAATCAGCGCCTTTGAAAGTGTCCAGACTGTTGCTTCTACCGTAACGAATATTGTCGTTGCGATTGTAACATTCCCAATTATTCTCTTCTTTCTATTGAAAGACGGAGCACGATTCAAAGATTATTTCTTGACCTTGCTGCCACCATCTTTCCGGAAAGATATGCACAAGATTCTTCATAATATGGATACACAGGTCGGTTCCTACATCCAGGGCCAGATTATTGTTGCGACTTGTATCGGGATTCTTTTATATATCGGTTATTTAATTATCGGCATGCCTTATGCACTCACACTCGCAATTATTGCAGCAGTGACGTCTGTTGTACCATATCTTGGACCGACGATCGCAATTCTTCCTGCAATCATCATTTCGATTGTCGACTCACCATTCATGTTGCTTAAACTTGCAATCGTTTGGGCTGCAGTCCAATTTTTAGAAGGGAACTTTGTTTCACCGAACGTGATGGGACGCACCATGCAGATTCATCCGCTCACGATTATTATCGTCTTACTCGTAGCAGGTAACCTCTTTGGTGTCGTCGGGGTGATTCTAGGTATTCCGGGATACGCAATCTTAAAAGTTCTTGTTCAATATCTATTTGATAAGTTTAAACAAAGATATAACAAAATCTATGGTGAAAATCACGGCTTTTATCCGACCGTGGAGGATGAGACGAAGAACAGTTAGGAGTTGTTGATATGGAAAGGAAAGAGGAAGTCATCTACTTCAGCTCGTTGGAACAGGACGGAAAGCAAATGATTTTAGCAGCTACGGAAAAAGGTTTGTGCTGGGCTGGCGGATTTAACGAAGATGAGGAAGATATGAAGGCTTGGCTCTTGAAGCAGAATCCGGAGCGGATTTTTGTAGAAAATGCAGAGAGGCTTGTACCCTATAACCACATATTCAAGGAATACTTTTCCGGAGAACGAAATAGGCTTGACCTCCCGCTTGATCTGCGAGGTACAACATTCCAACTCGCTGTATGGGATGCACTCCAACAGATTCCGTACGGTGAGACGAAAACCTATTCTGAAATTGCTGCAGCGATCGGAAATCCAAAAAGCATCCGAGCGGTCGGGACAGCCATTGGAAAGAATCCCGTCCTCATCGTCGTTCCCTGCCACCGGGTTATCCAAAAAGATGGTAGTCTTGGCGGGTTCCGAGCAGGTCTGGACCTGAAGAAAACGCTTCTCGAACTCGAGGGTGCTTGAGATTTGGGACAGGGGGTCAGAGCATTTGTCCCAGGAACAAATGCTCTGACCCCCTGTCCCGCTCATTTTTTCCGGAACAGTAAGACGACCCCAAGTCCACATAGTAATCCTAAGAAGCCGAATAGTTCGATTTTGTTCACTGCTATTCCGATGAGTAAACCAAGGATCAGCAGGATAAAAAACAAGCTGCCGACAATTTCATGTCGCATTGAACTCCCCCTCCGCCTAACCGGATACTATAAGGTATTGATGAAATAATAAATTGTTATTCATCTTTTCTAAAAGTAAGCGTTTTAAATAAAAAACTCGTTGGTTCTGTATTGATATCTGGTACTTTTCGTGGTTAAATTGATTAAATATAGAAAATTATACTGCGATACTCTGCAGTGATGAGGTGAGGAAATGGAAAATAAAGTATCCGTTGGTTTATTAGGTCTTGGTGTTGTTGGATCCGGAATTGTGCAGATCATTAACGAACACCAGGAAAAGTTAAAGCATCAACTGGGCGTGACGGTTGAGGTAAAACGCGTCCTTGTCCGCAATCTGGAGAAAGCACGGGAAGTCGATGTTGACCCTACCCTGCTCACAGTCAATCCGGATGATGTGTTAAATGATCCGGAAATTGATGTCGTCATCGAAGTGATGGGTGGAATCGATACCGCAAAAGATTATATCCTCCGTGCCTTTGCCGCGAAAAAGCATGTCATTTCCGCAAACAAAGACTTAGTCGCCCTGCATGGACCAGAACTGCATGCTGAAGCAGAGAAGAACAAATCCGACTTCTTCTATGAAGCAAGTGTTGCGGGAGGCATTCCAATCCTTAGAGGAATTACAGATGGCCTTTCATCCGACCGTATTGAACGCGTCATGGGAATTGTCAATGGAACAACGAATTACATATTAACGAAAATGGCAGAGGAAGGCGCAAGCTATGAAGCTGCATTAAAGCAAGCTCAAGATCTTGGATTTGCAGAAGCCGACCCGACAGCTGACGTGGAAGGACTTGATGCCGCCCGGAAGATGGCTATCCTTGCCCGCCTTGCGTTTTCTGCGCCTGTTGATTTAGATGATGTGACAGTCACAGGGATTTCCAACATCACCGCAGATGATATTCAGAACGGGACTGAATTAGGCTATACGATGAAATTGATCGGTTATGCAGACTTCAGAAATGGGGAGCTTGAAACTCATGTACTGCCGACCTTCTTATCCAATGAGCATCCACTTGCAACTGTGAAGAATGAATACAATGCTGTTTATGTATACGGGAAAGCTGTGGGAGAAACGATGTTCTACGGGCCTGGTGCAGGTAGTCTTCCAACCGCAACGGCTATCGTATCGGATCTAGTAGCTGTCGTGAAAAACATCCGCCTCGGTGTAACAGGTGAACAGGTTGTAACGAACTATTTCCCCAAAGCATTGAAGGATGAAAGTGAGCGCTTCTCCCAATATTACTTGCGTGTAAATGTGAAAGACGAGGCAGGTGTGTTTTCCAAACTGTCTAATCTGTTCCATGAACATGAAATCAGCTTGAAACGAATTATCCAACGCCCGAATGAAGAGAAGAAAACAGCTGAAATCATCGTTATTACACATCAGACATCCGAAGCAAACTTTACAAACTTACTGGAGAAAATCCGGAAATTAGACGTATTAAAAGAAATCTCAAGCTATTACCGTGTTGAAGGAGATGGAACAGAATGACTTGGCAAGGACTAATCAAACAATACCGAGATTATTTACCGGTAACAGAGAAAACACCAGAACTAACATTAAATGAAGGAAATACACCGCTCCTCCACTTCCCTTCCCTATCGGAAGAGCTCGGAATCGAGCTGTACGGAAAAATTGAGGGTGCTAATCCTACCGGTTCTTTTAAAGACCGCGGAATGGTAATGGCGATTGCGAAAGCGAAAGAAGAAGGAAGTAAATCGGTCATCTGTGCTTCAACCGGAAATACTTCCGCTGCAGCTGCAGCTTATGCAGCACGAGCAGGCATGCGCGCAATCATCGTTATCCCTAAAGGGAAAGTAGCGCTTGGAAAACTTGCACAGGCGGTTATTTACGGAGCAGAAATCATTGAAATTGACGGAAACTTTGACGAGGCATTGAAGATGGTGCGCGAAATTAGTGAAACATCACCAGTGACACTCGTAAACTCGGTGAACCCGTATCGGATTGAAGGACAGAAAACAGCAGCCTTCGAAATTATTGACGACCTCGGGACGGCACCAGATATTTTAGCAATTCCAGTTGGGAATGCTGGTAACATCAGCGCCTACTGGAAAGGTTTCAAAGAATATCATGAACATAAACAAAGCGGGTTACCAAAAATCTTTGGCTTTGAAGCAGAAGGTGCTGCAGCAATTACGACGAATGAACCAATCGACCAGCCGGAAACAATCGCAACCGCAATCCGTATCGGAAATCCAGCTAGCTGGGACCTAGCAACAACTGCCCGCGATGAATCAGGAGGAATCATCACTTCCGTCAGTGATGAAGAAATTTTACACGCGTTCAAGCAACTTCCAAAAAAAGAAGGAGTATTTGCCGAGCCAGGATCCAATGCTTCCATTGCCGGCGTTATCCAACAATGTAAAGCAGGCAATATCCCACAAGGAAGCAAAGTCGTTGCTGTTCTAACTGGAAATGGATTGAAGGATCCACAAACCGTTCAAGAGAATCAGGAAATCGATCCCGTATCTCTTCCGAACGATGCAGCAGCAATTAAGCAGTATATTGAAGAGTTGACGAGCCATGAGTAGTTTCATGATACGGGTTCCAGCAAGTTCTGCAAATATCGGACCCGGATTCGACTCCATGGGTTTAGCAGTTGATTTATATTTAACATTGGAAGTGACCGAGCAGACGACATGGGAATTCATTTCCCCGTCTGCCTGTGACGTTCCTTTTGAAGAGAATTTCATTTATACGACAGCAAAACAGACTGCCGAAAGACATGGAAAAACATTACGCCCTGCCCTTGTGGAGGAAACGACAAGTATCCCGCTCGCCAGAGGCTTAGGAAGCAGTGCCGCTGCGATTGTTGCAGGAATTGAGCTAGCCAATCAGCTTGGCGACCTTGGCTTGTCTCAAGAGGAAAAGCTAGCTTATGCAACAGAAATCGAAGGACATCCAGATAATGTTGCCCCTGCCTTACTCGGAGGACTTATCATTTCTACCTATAAAGATGAAGAAATTGATTGGTTGAAGATTGATCAGCTCGGTCTTGAGTTAATTGCTCTCATCCCAGCAGTCGAATTGAAAACGAAGGCAGCAAGGGATGTATTACCAGAACAATTTTCAATCGCTGACGCCGCTCTTGGCAGCGGGATCGGTAATGTAACGGTTGCAGCGCTTATTAGCGGCGACTATGAGCTTGCCGGGAAAATGATGGAGAAAGATATTTTCCATGAACCATATCGAAAATCATTAATCCCGAACTATGATTTGATTCAGCAAACAGCGAAAGAACATGGGGCGTTTGGAACAGTCATAAGTGGTGCAGGGCCGACCATGATGTCCTTTGTACCGCAAGATAGAAGCAGTAAAGTTATTACAGCTCTAAAAGAGGTCTTACCCGATTATCGTTTAGAGCGTATGAAAATGGATACGGTTGGTTTAATAGTAGAATCAAAATAAGGGTATGAGCGATTATTACTCGCTCATACCCTTATTTTTTGCATATCTTTAGCTCATCAAAGCAGTCATCAACGCTTTTTGAGCATGCAGACGGTTTTCAGCCTGCTGGAATACAGCAGATTGCTCCCCTTCCAGTACACTCTCTGTCACTTCTTCCCCGCGATGTGCAGGTAAGCAATGAAGAAACGTAACATCTGATTTCGCTTTTGCCAGCAGCTCATCATTCACTTGGTAGTTAGCAAAAATTGCTTTTCTTTCCTTTTGCTCTGCTTCCTGACCCATACTTGCCCAGACATCTGTATAAATAAAATCTGCATCTTTTACAGCTTCAGCCGGATCAGTCATAACAGAAATAGTCCCACCAGTTTCCGCCGCAATTTCTTCTGCCTGCTTCATCACTTCTTCATTCGGGAAATAGTTTTCAGGTGCTGCGACCACCATATTTATTCCCATCTTCGCAGCTCCGATCAGAAGTGAATTCGCCATATTATTTCCGTCTCCAATATAAACAAGCTTCTGACCTTTCAGCGTTCCTTTCGTCTCCAGCATCGTTTGTAGATCCGCTAACACCTGACAAGGGTGATGCAAGTCCGTTAATCCATTGATGACCGGAACGGATGCATATTCTGCGAGCTCTTCCACGTCTTCATGGGAGTAAGTCCGAATCATGATTCCGTCCAGATAGCCAGATAATACGCGCGCCGTATCTGCAATCGTCTCACCACGACCAAGCTGGATATCTTTCGAATTTAGAAAGATTGCCTGCCCACCAAGCTGAATCATACCCGCTTCAAAAGAGACGCGCGTTCTCGTCGATGATTTTTCAAAGATCATGCCAAGCACTTTCCCTTTTAACGGTTCAAAAGCGAACCCATTCTTGCGCTGATCCTTTATATAAGAAGCAAGCTCCAATAAATGATGAATTTGCTCTGGTGTGTAATTCTCAAGGCTAAGAAAATCTCTTCCAAAAAACTCTTCGTTATCAATCTTCAGATCTTTCGCTAACGAAATCATGATGATATTCCTCCCAGAAATTTAAGTTGTGTATTATTATGCACTATTATTCATAAACATGCAATAGTTTTTTATAAGTTTTTTTTAAGGATATTAGACAGTTTGGATTTTTTCATGTGGGGATACCTTCCTACTTTTAGCCATTTCCTCCCTGCCAAAATACCGGAAAAAGTGGATGGAGCTTTCCTGTGTTGAAAGCAATTCTCTCCGCCTGAATAAACTGGAGTTAAGAACATCTCTATTCACCCGAATAAAACGGAATCGGATTTGCTCGAGTGTAAACAACATTTCCATCTATACAAGTTGAACTAAATATTCCATTCATTGTTTTTTCTTAGGAATTATGACTTGGTAGCACTTAATTAGCCACTCTTAGCCTTAAATCCGCAAAACTGTCTCATAAGTGTTCGATTAGACATACCTAGCTCGATATTTCAAAAAATGTCTCAGATAAGTGTACTATTAGACATACCCCGCTCGATATTCGAAAATATGTCTCAGACAAGTGTTCGATTAGACACACCCCGCTCGATATCCGAAAAAAACCACACGACCACTATTCATCGGACTACTGATTAGCAGTGTCACTTTAGTTGGTTTAGTCTTGTCTTATTTCAGATTTATGGATAACAAATTGTCTTCCCATTAATTTACACACATTTCCCTATTTTCCCACCGGTTTAATAAACCCAAAAACGGCAATAGTTTGGATGAAGGGAAGCGATTGAATGAAACATTATGATTATATTATCATCGGATTCGGAAAAGGCGGAAAGACGCTTGCAGCAGATCTTGCAGCCCAAGGTAAAACAGTTGCGATGATTGAGAAGTCGAATGAAATGTATGGTGGGACATGCATCAATATCGCCTGTATCCCAACGAAATTACTCATCCATCATGCAGAAAAAGATAGTCAATTAAAAAATAACAAAAATGAATATTACCGAAACGCGATTGAGGATAAAAATAAAACAATCGCCGCATTACGGGAAAAGAACTATAAAAACCTTGCAGATCAAGAGACGGTCATGGTTTATACAGCAGAAGCAAGCTTTGTCGGAACGAACCAAATCCATCTCGAAGCAAAAGAAGAAACACTGGATCTCACTGCAGATTATTTCATTATCAATACCGGTTCAGAGCCAGTCATTCCCCCAATCGATGGATTAAAAGAAGCAAATCATGTTTATACATCAACCGAACTGCAACAAGTAGCCGAGCTACCGGAAAAATTAATCATTGTCGGTGGCGGGTATATCGGACTTGAATTCGCCGTCATGTATGCGAACTTTGGAACGGAAATCACCATAATCGACAGCTCGAAAGACTTCATGGAAAACGACGACAGAGATATAGCCGAAGAAGTATTGAAAGTCGTGCAAGCTAAAGGTATCTCCGTTGTCCATGGAAGTAAAGCGACGGCGGTCTCCAATCATGAATCTGGAATAGAAGTGACTCTTGAATTTGATAAAGGAAAAGAAAGGACGGAAACAGCCTCCGCTCTACTGCTTGCGACGGGAAGGAAACCTTATACAGAAGGACTTGAACTCGGTAAAGCAAGTGTGGAAGTTGATGACAATGGTGCAATCATTGTCGATGACGATTTACGGACTTCGAACAGACATATCTGGGCACTCGGTGATGTGAACGGCGGACCGCAATTCACGTATATCTCACTTGATGATTACCGGATTGTCCGGGATCAAGTTTTAACTGGTGGCTCTTACTCTTTAGCGAAACGTAAAAATGTGCCGTATAGTGTGTTTATCGAACCCGTTCTTTCCCATGTCGGACTGAATGAAAAAATAGCGCAGGAACAAAATATAAATTATGTCGTCGCAACCATGCCGGCAGCAAATATCCCACGTACGAAAATCAATAAACAGCCGGATGGTTTGCTAAAAGCATTAGTTGATCCGGAAACAAAAAAGATTCTCGGGTGTACACTATTCTCGGCGGAATCAAGCGAAATGATTAATATCGTTCGCGTGGCAATGGAAGCGGATCTGCCGTATACCTTTTTACGGGATAATATTTTCACCCACCCGACAATGAGCGAAGGGTTGAATGATTTGTTTAAGATGTTCGATGGGAAATTGGCATAAGTTAATGTTCTTCTAAATTTAGGATTCACCGAAATGGGACTGGGTAATACGAAAGGGAAAGAACTCTCTACCTTAATACAGAGAGTCTTTCCCTTTTAGAGTATTAGGTTGAATATCAACTTCTAGTCATTACTTACTTCTGCTCTCTCTTAGAAACTATAAGAGTTATAAGATGATAATTGAAAATGTGAAATTAAAACTAATGGAACTAAAAAGGGACGTTTAGCATTGAATCTCATGCTAAACGTCCCTTTTTAGTTACCTAAATAATAAATGATGAAGCACTCTAACATTTAATAAAATAGAGGAATGCTATACTTGAGATAATAACAACAAGCAATAATCACCTCTTTATTTTATATTGAAAGATATTTGAGAAGCCCTCTTATGAATTTATCATAAGACAACTATTTATCGTGGGGCAAGTAATTCTGTTTGAATACCCAATATTACAAAAAAACTTTTGTAATATTGGGGTGGGGCAAAAAGATATGTTACATTGTTGGCAGTGAAATATCCATTTAAGGTGAAAATTGAGAGGGAATAAATAATCATAATTTTATTAATAGGAAAATCGATTGAAAAAAGCAATTTATGGATTTTTAGCCTTAGTTATGTTTCATGTGCCTTTAAACATTACAACTCTATACTTTTCAGTAACCTTTTTGAGTACTTTGATATTAGAGACAATAAATCATTCTGTTAGATTCGATTACACTCTAATGAAATTATTAATTGTAACCATCTTTTGTAGTGTTGTATTTTGGTTGGTGGATTCTGTGATTTTTAGATATGAGAGGATATGAATTCGTCTCAAAGGTGGCATAACCTCATTTACCTTGAATAAATCCGACACTTGCACCACTATCAAACTAGCTCCATAATAAAATTATCAAGCATACATACAGGAAACGGAGAAAGTCAGATGAATGAAATCATAGTTTATATCGTAGTTCTCTTCTTTATTATCGGGGCTATTGATAAAATAATCGGCAACCGCTTTGGGTTTGGTGAGCGCTTCATGGAGGGCCTGATGGCAATGGGCTCACTTGCCGTTGTCATGATCGGGATTATTTCCTTAGCACCGGTCATTGCTAAAGTTTTACTACCAATCGTCTCACCTATTTACGGCTTAATTGGAGCAGACCCGGCAACCTTCGCAAATACAATTCTTGCTATCGATATGGGAGGCTATGCTTTGGCGGAAACGATGGCACGAACTCCAGAAGCTGGATTCTTTGCCTGGGTATTCCTCGGAACATCGATTGGTGTGACCGTCGTATTCAGCCTGCCGGTTGCGCTCGGGATTATTCAAAAGAAAGACCGCGAATTTCTAGCACAAGGAATTCTTATTGGAATCGTGACAATCCCTTTCAGCACCTTTATCGGTGGAATCGCAGCAGGGTTCAACTTAGAGATGCTCATCAGAAACTTGATTCCAACCATCATCATATCGCTCTTCATCGTAATCGGTCTCTGGAAAATTCCTGTTCTTATGGTAAGAGGATTCTCCATTTTCGGGAAGTTCATTGAGTTTCTTGCTATGGTAGGACTCGTTGCTATCGTAGTTGAGACGTTAACAGGTTTCGTGGTTATTCCAGGACTTGCGCCACTCGAAGAAGGGATTCAAATTGTCGGGACGATTGCGATTTTCCTTGCTGGAGCTTTTCCAATGGTGCTCTTCATTTCAAAAGCATTTAAGAAACCACTTGAAAAGCTTGGCAGGGCGCTTGGCATCAACCCAACAGCGACAGCAGGATTAATTGCAACAATCGCCCATATTATCCCGATGCTCGCTCTTGTGAAAGATATGGATCCTCGCGGTAAGGTTATTAATATTGCCTTTAGCGTAAGTGCAGCTTTCGTATTCGGGAGCCACCTCGGATTTGTTGCAGGGATTGAGCCGGAACTTGTTTTTCCGCTGATTATTAGTAAACTTTTGGGGGGAATTAGTGCCGTTTTACTTGCGGTATTCATCTTGAACAAGCAGAAAAAAGTCGGCTGAGGGGTAGCCGACTGTTGCTTAATTCAACCAATTCACGTCTAATTCTGACTCATTATTGAATTGAACGTCTGTAGGAAGTGCGATGTACAAAACATTTTCATGATAAAAGACTTCATCAAAGTGCATAAAATGTGATCCACCTTCACGGAATTGGGTGTATGGAAATGGTTCTTTACTTACTTCAGCGTACCGATAAAGTTTCTTCCCCATCTGATTGACCGTAATTTCACCTGAATCATAATGAATGGTCGTTTCATTCCAATCATCTTTTACAGGCTCGGGTTCGATATCAGGCTTCACCTCATATAAGGTAATGTCAATCGTCTCCTGCCCTTCTACCCACTCAATGACAACAGGAAAATAGTAGTCGTCGCTGGAGGTATCATATATCGCTACTTCTTCCCGGTCCGAAAGTTCAAAACTCCATTCTTTACTCTTGTATGGTTCAAACTCTTCTACTGGAATACGACGCTCTGTTAGTTCATGTATAAGGTAGACTCTATTCTCATCAAATTCTGTCTCATCAACAAAATCCTTTGCAGGAATAAGAGAGTAAACAACCATAGATATGACTAACAGAATAGAATAACCTCCAAGCAGCCAATATCCAAAACGGTCTAATTGCAGCTTTTTCAATAAGAAGGTGAACACGACGATGATACCAAGAAGGATAAAAGGAAATAAGATCATCTTCTAACCTCCGTTCTGCTAGAAATGAATAAAGATATAGCAAATAAAATGACCGTAGAGAGCATCGTTTTCAATACAAAAATGGTGGCGCTCATTTCTTGATAATAAAACTGAAAAATATTCATCATGAAATCTGAATTGGTCTGACTAAAAACAAGCAGTAATCCTAGCAGAATGATCGGCAAAAGCGTTGGCAGTAATCTGTGAAATCTCGTTAAGGTACCAAGAAAATAACCGACAGCACACATGAAAATCAAATGCATAATCATAATAAATATTCCGGTCCATACTTCCTGACCTGATAGTACAAATCCTGGAGTCATGAACAAATATTCACCGCTAAAATAATAAATATACACACGAAGCATGATAGTAGATAATATCGTCAAGATTCCTGCTACGATGCTGATACCGATTAGAAATAGAAAGTTGGATAAATCATTAGTCCGTCCGTTACCTACGAATGGAAATGACTTTTCCCAGTCCTTTTTAGTCGTCATAATGATGGCATGGATAAGTGCCCATATCGACGTAAATAGGATGACATTATAAGCGCTATAACTTTTAGACTCTACTTCTACCTCATTCATCCCGCTGAATCCTTGCATTGGTCCAATAATTGATAAAAACAAAGCAATAACTTGAACAATAACAAGCGAAGTGAACATCCCAACATTCACTTTCAACTTATAATTTAATTGCTTCCCTACAACAGTAGAATGATCCATCTTATTTAAAGACATCATCAATCCCTCCCTTATGCTTAGCAGTCAGGTAAATACATAAATCATTTGGCTGCACCGGACCTGTAGCCATTCCGTGTTGCTTCGCCTTCTGGATAACGGGACTGTTCGATTTCACTACGGCATAAGTGGAATGATCGCCTACTCGCGTTTCATAGATTACCTCTTCACCCGCAAACAACGGCTCTAAAACTTCCGCTCTCCCCGTGATCCCTTGCGCATATTCCTTCAATTCATCCATCGACTCATGTAAGACGACTTGCCCCTCATCGATTAAAATGATTTCCTCCAGCAGGTCTTCCATTTCTTCTAAATGATGACTTGATAGAAGAATTGTCCTTGGATGGGCCAGATAATCTTTCAACAGAGCCCGGTAAAAATCTTTTCTTACGGAGGCATCCATCCCTGTTGTCGGCTCATCAAACATTGTCAGCTTGCATCTTGATGCAAGCCCAATAATCATATTGAACGTGCTTTTCTTCCCTTTCGATAAATAATCATGTTTCGCTCTCGGGTGAAAAGAAAAATACTCAAAGAGACGCTCCGCAAGAACCGCATCCCAATTCGGATAAAAGCGTGCTGCTTCTTTTAAAATATCCTTTAGTGTCAACGTATGGCTGAACTGCATTTGGTCATCTACATAAATTGCATTCACGGATACGTTTAAATTTTGGAATGGCCGCTCGGCAAATACGTTAACCTCACCCGACGTTTCGTGCCAATACCCTGCAAGAATCTTCATGAGCGTTGTTTTCCCCGCTCCATTTCTTCCGATTAATCCGGTTATTTTATCCCCTTCCAATGTGAAACTTAATTGGTTCAATGCATTTCTTCCAATCATTCGTTTCGTTAGATTTTTGCATTCAATCACTTTCATGCCCCGTCCCCCTTATGTTCTTCGATTGCATGATGCAGCATCGTAATTAATTCCTCGTCACTGACATGTAGTCGTCCTGCCTCCAGTGCCACTTCCTCTAAAAGCCCTTTCAATTTTTCATTCTTTCTTTTATCAATGATGATTGCTTTTGCTTCTTGCGTCACAAACTTTCCAAGTCCACGCTTCCCGTATAAAATATTTTCATCCGTCAAAACGTTCAAGCCTTTTGCCGCTGTGGCCGGATTGATCGTAAACATTTCCGCCAGCTGATATTGGGAGTACACCTTATCATCGGCCTTGAAATTATCATTCAATATTTCTGTTTCCATCCATTCGGCTATTTGAATATAGATTGGCCTGCAACTCGTTGAGTCGATTATCAAGTGCGCACCTCCTCTGATTCAGTGCATTACTCATGTAATGTACTATACAATAATTTTGTATAGAATGCAACTGAACTTTGGTATGCTAGTAGTAGTTAATTGAAGGAGTGTGAAAGATGAATATTTATGTTGATGCAGATGCTTGCCCAGTGAAAGATATTATTATCGATGAAGCAGTTCGAAGGGATTTGAACGTTATTCTCGTAACGAGCATTTCTCATTTTTCCCTGCAGGAAAACCCGCCAGGTGTCGAGACCATTTATGTTGATAATGCTAGGGATGCAGCGGATTACCGGATTATGAAGCTTGCCGAGAAGGGAGACCTTGTCATCACCCAAGATTACGGACTCGCCTCCCTCGCTCTTCCGAAAGGCTGTCAAGTCATGCATCATAAGGGGTTTATGTATACGAATAAGAATATCGATGAACTGCTGCAAACGCGTTACCTGAGTGCTCAAGCGAGGAAGGCCGGACAGCGCACGAAAGGACCGAAAGCCTTCACAAACGAAGACAGGGAGAAATTCCGAGAGCGGTTTATCCGTGTTTTGAAAAAATAAAAATGGACTGTGCACCAGTCCATTTTTAGTCTAATTATTTATTAGATTTAATGAATTTCATAATACGTATTTAATGCTTCACCATCACCATATGTAGTTGAGTTAGTTCGTTCCCAACTACATATGGTGATGGAATAGCCGACTTTGGTAATTATGAAATTCATTCGATTGTTAATTCGCTTTCGGACAACTTCCAGAATCTCGGAATTTACCCGACCGAATTTTTGTTCTCACGATTTGTTTAGATAGTGTATATATTTTATCAGTTCTAATCTCTGAAGTGACTTTCAGTTCACCCTCTGATAAATCAATTGTATTAATTGAAACTGAAAACTCATGATTCCTTACTTTTGAAGTGATAGCAACAACAACAATATCATTAGTCATTTCATTATAACTATTATTTGAAATAACTAGTACAGGACGTTGCTTCGAATTAGTTAAATCACTGGAACGGATATTAAAAGGATGTCGCCTTAATTATACATTGTTCCAAACCTCATCATCGATATCATTATCCCAAAAATCTAAGCTGCTTTCACTAGCCTTCGTTAAATCACCAGTTAATCTCTTTTCTTGCTTAGCTGCTAAATATTCCGCAAAATCTAGAATTTTATCTACTTCCTGATCAGGTATTTTCTCAATGATTTTAAGCAAGCGTTCTCTGGCTGTATTCATGCTAAAGGTCACCTCTTCCATGAATCGTTTATTTTATTATTGCGCTAATGCCAATTAACAAAGGGATCACACACTACAACTAGCCTGCTTTTAACTTTGAACAATCTATATATGTTTTATACATTCTTACATGCGCTGTTCTTATTGCTAAGATGAACACCAGTAACCTGAAATAGATTCGCACGACACCCGGGATTAGCGCACGATCATTGTCCAAACCCGCACGCCATCCGGGAATCGCGCACCACACCCGTATAAACTCGCACACCGACCAGGAATCGCGAAAAATCCCCGTATATCTAAGCCTTATTTCGCCTTACGATACATTTCCGTAAAATCATAAACCGCTCTGCGTTCTTGAAATTCGTAAATTGCCGCTTGCATCTCCGCTTCATCAAAATCCGGGAAGTAAATATCCGTGAAATAAAGTTCGGCATGGGCAGCTTGCCATAAAAGGAAATTACTCAGCCGCTGCTCGCCACCGGTGCGGATAACTAAATCAAGCGCTGGCAACCCGCCGGTATAAAGATAGTCTTCGATGGTTTCTTCATCCAGTTCTATATTTTTTTCTTGCATATCACGAATCACGTGCTGCACAGCCTGCACAATCTCGCCCCTCCCACCGTAATTAAAGGCGAAATTAACGATCAACCCGGTATTATTTTTTGTCTGATCCATCGACTGTTGCAATGTTTTTCTCGTTGCCTTTGGCAGCTCATCCATATTTCCAGAGATAGTGATTTTTACATTGCGTCGCATGAATTCAGGAAGCTTTGATTTGAAAAATCGAATCGGCAGCCGCATCAGATAATTGACTTCTTCCTTTGTCCGCGCCCAGTTTTCTGAAGAAAAGGCGTATAAAGTCAATGCTTCAACGCCGAGACCAATACTTGCATCAATCGCTTTTTCCATCGCTTGAACTCCAGCATAATGCCCTTGACTTCTTGTGAGTCCCCGGGATTTTCCCCATCTTCCATTACCATCCATTATAATCCCGACATGTTTCGGTATATCGACCACGACGAGCCACCTCCATTAAGTTTAGAGCCCAAGCTCTTCCAGTAATTCTTTCGCTTCATCCCTTGCAAAGTTAAATGCTTGCCAGGATTCATCTTCATTTTCAAGCTCTAGCCTCTTATCTATTAATAAACCTTTGAGCCCTGGTATTTCCGGATCTTTTTCATACAACTGTACCAGACCTTTAATACCTTCTGCTCCTAAGTTAGAGAAATAATGAATATCAATTTTCCCTGTTACTTCATATCGTTCCAGGTTATTTTCCACAATCGTTTCTTCCAAATTGACGGCATTCAACAAGCAATAAAAGAGAAATGCGCAAATCAGGTAAAAATGTAAAATTGGCAGATTCTCCAACCAGACACGAATGAGTGTATAAGCGAAGATCACGAGTAAAAATGCCATGAAATAATGGGCAAGCAATCGGTCCATTGTAAAACCATATGCCGCTTCATACAAAGTAAGTCGCTGCCATGCTGATACAAGCAGAATGCCACTAGCGGAAATCATGATAGAGTATAGAATTTGCAATAATCGTTTCTGCTTGTCATCCTCAGGCCTCACTCGCTTCATGAATACGAGTAAAATTGTCCAGTTAATCAGTGTAACGAGAATTAATTCAAAGAAACCGCGTCTTGCATAATCGGCATACGTAAAGCCGTCAAGCAAACCTTCATGAAAGAAATATTGAAACTGCAGCGCAATAAACAGCACATACAATGTGTTTAATAACATTAATATCGTAGCCGCAACGATTCCCGGCAACGTTTTTTTATTTGGTGTCTCGGGAATTTCAATCTCGCGCTTTGTCTTTTTCCCAATGACCTGGAAAATACAGAAGAAGAAAATCGCAGCAACAACCGTAAAGGCAAGACGAAATCCAACTTCAACCAGATTTACATTGATGCGGAAAATGAATAAATTTTCGATTTGCTCTTGAAAGACCGCATCCGCAGACATTAGTAACGGAACAATGATGATCAAAATCGGAATTGTAAGCAGTATTCCTAAGAGAATCTGCCTTAGTGTCCTATTTTTCACCCGCCGCCTGCTTCTCGCCATGATTCTTCCAATATAACGTAAGTAGTTCGTCAAATAGCGGAGCGCGTCCGCAAGCTTCCCAGTTACGAGTCTAATAAAGGATAACTTACCCCAGTTCAATTTCGCCGGGCTTGTAATTAAGACGATATGGAAGAATACAACGGCCGGGATTACAAGTAAATTCAGCGGATAAAATATCGTACTGTCAAATAGCAGGAAACTACCCGCAAGCAACCAGATTCCCGCCATGAGCAATAGACCTATTCGCCGGTGTTCGAAGGAAAACTTAAACCGGACAAATAACACCGTGTAAAAGAACGCGATGAAAATAATATAGGATACTCCAATTTCCCCGTATAAGAAGCTGATATTTGCTAGAAAGCCTAGAAATAGACAAGTTAACAAAAACAGCCATTCTCTTTGTTTTGTCCGCATGTTAAACGCTCCTATACATAGAATCCCTATGTATATAGACAAACTATGTACATAGGCATAAATCATTTATACTTCTCGGACTGAACAAATCTATCCAGTCCGACTAAACAGACGCTCTTCTCCCCCAGTAGTAACCGAGTAAACTAACCGGATATAATGCCACCGTGCAAAGGATACTGAGCACGATAAAAGATCGATCGAGCAGTGGATCGAACCATTCATAAGGAATCAATCGAAAAACAATCAAATACATAAGCAGCAGATTCGGAATGATCCCGATGAGAAACGTCCGGGTAAGCACCTTTTTTCCTCGTGCTCCTAAGGCTTTGCCGATTTCATAACCAAGCAATCCCCAGAAAAATAGATAGATTAAAATAATAATCGTCGTCGATTCCGTTAAACTTTCCCAAAGGATTTCCAGCCATCTCCAGCCAAGGACATTGTAACCAATCGTAAATAGTACACCACCAGCAAATAATGCAATGTTGAGGAAAACGAATAGTCGCTGCATTTTCTTCGGTGTGACGGATTTTTCTTCTTTCCAAAGTTCTGCTAGCTCTTCCGGGGAACCTAGCCGGGTAACGAGCAGGTTATAAATGTCGGCATCACGTTCTGTTATTTCCGCCAGCATCTCTTCTACATGCAGGCGATATTCTGCAATAATTTCTGCACGGTGCGGATCTTCTTCCAATGCTTTTTTAAGCTCATGGAGAAACCGTTGCGCCTCCTCGTTCATGTTTCATTTCTTCCAATAAGATTATTCATAACCTGAACATACTGTTTCCATTCGGATGTGCGTTCAGCTAGAATATCTTTTCCTTCTTCGGTAATCCGGTAATATTTACGGGCCGGCCCTTTTTCTTGATGCTTCCAGTAATGTTCAACGTAAGCTTGTTTTTCCATTTTATGAAGCGCAGGGTAAAGCGTCCCCTCCTTCATTTGCAATTGATCATCACTTCTTTTTGCCATTTCTTTCACGAGTTCATAGCCATACATATCCCGTTCATCAAGCAATTGCAGCACAAGAATGGACGTACTCCCTTTTACGAGTTCACGATTAAACATATTTTTTCACCTACCTAGAATAATTAGGTACCTTTACTATAAGGGAAATGAATTTGCTTGTAAAGATGTTTTTATATTTTTCTTCAAAACTTGACTTCGCACCCTTAATGAAGCTTTTATCTGGGCTGCTTCGGGAGGACAGACAGGACAAGTGCCATGATGAGAGGATCAAATCTGTTGCTTTCCTATTAAAGTCGAGGGCAATAACGGCAAGTAAAACATGACGCTCCATAACTAGGTGAGTTACTATTCCACTCTTGTTTCAAGACTGTTACGATATACTATAATAAATAGGGGCTGAATAATTTTGTAGCATTGTTTTGAGTTTGATGAATAAAGGCTAAATTGAGGATACTATAAGTGGAGGGGTGTAGATGGAGAATCCTTATTTAATAGTATTGCAAGAAGAGAAAGAAGTGACAAAAGAATATCACCAATTATTAAAACAAGGTACGACAAATGAAGATAGATATGTATCGGGCTATATAAAGAGATTCCGAATATCGCGGGAGATCAGCAAGTTGCCGAACCTTATGAGGTTCCGGGATTAATGGATACCCTACTAATTAAATATATTGAACTGTCTTATGCTGATTTGCATGCCATTCTCGATTTTCATCATCATTTTGAATTGATACATCCCTTTCAAGATGGTAACGGCAGGTTCTTTTTTAGCTTCGGACTAACTATGTTGAATAAAATCACGAATTCGTTCAATCATCGGCACTACATTCCACTTTTATAAAAAAATGTTATTTCATGTTTTAAGAATGGAGTAACGGGTATAGTACAGTACAAGGCGAACTACTATTGGAATTCCAGCCGAAAGATAACTTGTGTGCCGTAACAAACAACTTATCAAGAAGCGGAATCTAATAGGGATCTGCACAGCCTTGGCGGAAAATTTGCTTTACGACGGAAGGATCAGCCCGTCAGCAACAACATGAGATTCCAATTCTCTTGCATGTTTGAAAAAAATAATTTTTTGTGAAAGTGCAACTGCAACAAACCGCTGTTTGAAGTAAAAACAGCACAAAGTAAATATTAAGAATCAAGACGGGGAACAAAATTCCGTCATCACAGAACGAGGAAACAAAATTTTCCGCGCAAACCGGTCAACACGACGGGGAAAAGCCAGCTTCAAGGGTAGAAGCTGGCTTTTTCTTTGTTTAAACATTACCTCTTTCAATCTTCAATAAATATAGTATAATAAAAGCAACATGAAGCGAAAGGGTGAGCCAAGAGACAATGAAAAACTAATCCTATTTTACAAAGCGAAACAGATGAGATATGTAATGTTCAAGCAGAAGACCTGCTTCTTTCTCATGCATTTTTGTTTCGAAATAGGATTAGAATGGCTGACGATACACGATAATTGGGGATCTTTCATTTTCCCGTGCTTTCTAACTCCTATTTCAAACACGATTATAGGGGCTTTTTTATGCCCGAAAATAGGAGTTGTTTTTATGATTATAAAAGAATTAATGAACATAACGTATGAAATCGGTGATCGGAAACTCTTTGATATCGAGCATTTACAAATACGCGACAAGGAACGGATTGGACTTGTTGGCAGAAATGGATCAGGCAAGACGACCTTGCTCGAAATTATTGCAGGGAAAAGGAACATCCAATCGGGAACGATTTCCGGAGAGACATCTGCTACCCTCCTTCCCCAGCTCAAGCGAACGGACACAGTGAAAAGTGGCGGAGAAATAACCCAGCAGTACATCGATAAAGCTTTAGCACGTAAAACCGAATTGCTTTTAGCCGATGAACCGACAACCAATCTCGATACGTCAAGAATCGAAAGGCTCGAGCGTACATTCGAACGTCTGCAGGGAGCGGTCATTATCGTATCCCACGACCGTGCTTTTCTTGATGCGACCTGCGAAACCATTTGGGAGATTGCGGACGGGAATGTCGATGTGTACAAAGGGAATTACTCCGACTTCGCACGGCAAAAAGAGCTAAAAATTCAAGAACATGAGAAGGCTTATGAAAATTATGTTCAGAAGAAACAGCAGTTGGAGGATGCGATTGTTCTCAAGGAGAAAAAAGCAGAGCGGGCAAAAAAAAAGCCAAAAAGTTTAAGTAGTTCAGAAGCGAGATTAAAAGGTGCAAAACCTTATTTCGCCAAAAAGCAGAAAAAACTGCAGCAAGTAGCGAAATCAATTGAAACACGGATTGAAAAATTGGAAAGGGTCGAGAAAGTAAAAGAGCTGCCGCCAATTAAAATGACAATCCCAAATCAAGAATCACTGCAGGGAAGAACCATCATCCGTGCTGAAGCTATCACACAAGCTTTCGGGAAGCGCGTTCTTTGGAATGAGGCGAGTTTTCAGATTAAAGCTGGAGAGAAGATAGCTGTTATTGGAGAAAACGGAAGCGGCAAAACGACTTTAATCAAAAAAGTAATAAATGAAGAATCCGGCCTTTCCATTTCCCCAGCGGTAAAGCTCGGTTATTTCAGTCAGAATCTGGATGGTTTAGATCCACAAAAATCAATCCTAGAGACCGTCATGGAAACAGCTATCCAAGATGAGTCGATCGTACGAACCGTGCTCGCGCGCTTACACTTTTTCCGTGATACTGTTTATAAGCAAATGGGTGTGCTAAGTGGCGGAGAACGGGTTAAAGTCGCACTTGCAAAGTTGATGGTAAGTGATTGCAATACTCTTATTCTAGATGAACCGACGAACTTCCTTGATATTTATGCAATGGAAGAACTCGGGTCCCTGCTCAAGGAATATGAAGGAACAATACTTTTTGTTTCCCATGACCGGATGTTTACAAGTCAAATTGCCGAACGTATTTTGGCGATTGAAAACAAGGAAATAATCGATTTTCACGGGGGCTATGAAGAATTTAAAAACCGTAAGATGAAACCGGAAGTTGATACGAAGGAACAAGAGTTGCTCGTAATTGAGACCAAAATATCAGAAGTTTTAAGTAAGCTAAGTTTGGAACCAAGTGAGACATTGGATAAAGAATTTCAATCTTTGTTAAAAGAGAAACGAAAACTGCTCGGAAAATAAATTCTAAGGGCTTATTCATATAAAGAACCCATACATTCACAATCCCCCTTTCATATACTGCGAAAGGGGGATTGTGAATGAAAAATAATGAAATTTTATTATTTATCGGACTTGCCGCTATCATTGTTGCGATACCATTTCTATTGCTTCTCTTTTCTGACGCAAAATTGACATTTCCCGGGCTTTCAAATGATTTTTTAGATGAGGAAAAGGATACGAATAAAAACGATGATGATAATGAAGGTGAGGATACGCAACAATTTTATTGGGGAGTCGATTCAGCGAGTTATACCGACGAGAATCTCTTCCAATGTGTTATGGAGAACTTTGGCAAGCCAGAGGTCTGGGGACGTTATCTCGAAGACCGGGAAGGAATCTCTTTTGGGCTTGATACAGCTGAGATTGATTATTTGCATCAACATGATATTCGAATCCTCGTGATCTATAATCATGTAAATGATGCGCGCGGATTTGAGAACGGCACAGAACATGCGGAGCAAGCAATACAGTTTGCTGAAAACGCTGGGGTTCCGGAGGGCGTTGCAATCTTTGGTGATATTGAGCCGGACTATCCAGTTGATTACGCTTTTATCAATGGTTGGTATAATACATTAACGAATTCAGAATATGCACCTGGAATTTATGGGGTGTTCAATGAAGGTAGCGAATTAACGCTTGCGTTTGAAGCATTGGATACAAGTATCCAAGAAAATACAATTGTCTGGACCGCTTATCCGCAACATGAAATTACGACACAGGAAAATGCTCCAGCATTCAATCCAGAAGGACCTGCCGCCGCTCCTGTTCTCGGCTGGCAATACGCAATTGAGGCTCAAAGCTGCACCATTGATACAAATCTGTTTTCTCGGGATATGATGGACTATTTGTGGTGAATCGATGTGCAAGGGAATCCGGAAAGAACATTTATGTATTCGTCAGTGCCTTTTGCTAAGCATTATCACCGCTGACTGGCTATGATTGAGCTGCTCATTGCCCGGAGTGGACTTTCTCAATGAAACCGGGTGCTGACAGGGCTACTCTGCTCTCCGTCACGTGATTTTTCAGCGAGAGCGGTAACCGACACAACCGCTCTCTTCCTTTTAATAGGTTTTTTCAGCACGGACAGGCACATTCCACTCCCAATCCTAGACAACCCCACCCAAACCAGGCATTGATACTTCCTTCCCCCTCCTCAACGTCAGAGCAACTGGGACAGCCGTTCTGACCGAGGCTGCTGAAAAAGTACACTAATTTCAAGCGAATGGAAACCGATTCCCAAATTTCATGTAAAATAACCTATGAAAGTGGGGAATAAATACCTGTTTTCACTCGATTTTGGTTATCAAAGTGGGAAAAATAATTTCCATAATATGTTTTTCAGCAGCCTCGTTCTGACCCCATGTCCCGCTTTTCTTCATGTATTCAGGCAATATAGGGTAAACTGATACATAGGCAAGCTGTTTTAATTGAACGAGATAGAAAAGAGGAATACAGATGAATAACGAACAAGCAATTGAATTAAAAAACGTCTCTTACGCTGATGGTCCATTAAAAATAATAAAGAATGTTACAGGTTCATTCCGGAAGGGTAAAATCACTTCTCTCGTCGGCCCGTCCGGTGCTGGGAAAACAACCTTATTCAGACTTTGTAATGGAATCATTTCTCCTACACATGGCAGGATTATTATCCAAGCAAAACCCATCCAAGTATACGAACCGACCGATTTAAGGAGAAATGTAGGACTAGCTCTGCAAAGCGCAACAATGATTGCAGGGACCGTTTATAAAAATCTACAACTTCCCAGAATACTTGCGGGAGATGCATTGCCGGAGGATGAGGCTGCCGATTTACTTGCAGCAGTAGGCTTGGATAAAGATTTACTGATGCGACATGTCGGTGATCTTTCCGGTGGACAGAAGCAAAAGGTTTCCATTGCCCGGACACTTGTAAACCGTCCGGAAATTTTACTGCTCGATGAAATCACATCATCCCTTGACCGTATCTCGACCCATGATATTGAGAACTTGATTGAAAAGATCAATAGAGAATACAACGTGACGATCATCTGGATTACCCATAATTTAAACCAAGCAATTCAGATCAGTGATGACACATGGGTCATGATGAATGGACAATTAATCGAATCCGGACCAAGCAGTCTGCTGACCAATCCAAAGAATGTGCAAGTGAAACAATTTGTAAAGGGGGATTTCGCATGAGTTTCCTGACCCTTTCACTAGCTCTCGTTTTTGTCCTCATCCCCTTAATCCTGACAAAGACATTGAATCTTGGCCTTGGAAAAGACACAGTTATCGCGACAGTACGCTCCATTATCCAATTGCTTGCTGTCGGTTATATTTTAACCTTCGTATTTGCAACAGAAAATCTGATCTATATTATTTTAATGGTCATTCTCATGATTACCGCGGCAACCCACAACGCAAGAAAAAAAGGAGCGGCCATTCAAGGAATCACCTGGAAGCTCATTGTGACCTTCGTATTTATCGAAGTGCTGACCCAAGGAATACTGATTGGCTTTAAGATTACTCCTCCAGAAGCACAATACATTATCCCAATTAGTGGTATGCTAATCGGAAACTCGATGGTGCTCTCGATTCTTTTTTTAAACCGGTTCACAGCGGAAATCGAAGCGAGAAAAGATGAAACAGAACTTATCCTTTCCTTGGGAGGGACACCGAAGCAAGCCATTCACCATTCGCTCATTACTGCCATCAAAGCGAGCATGATTCCGACAATTGAAAGCCAGAAAACAATCGGACTCGTTCAGCTTCCAGGTATGATGAGCGGGCAAATTATTGCGGGAGCCGATCCAATGCAAGCTGTCCAATTTCAATTGCTCATTCTATTCCTGTTACTAACGACAGCGGCGGTAACGAGTATCATGCTCGGTTTCCTATCTTATCCGACTCTTTTTAATAGCCGGATGCAGCTCATTAAATTACCGGACAACAACAACCCCGCCTAGTCGCGTATCAGGCGGGGGTTTTTTATCTAAGTAGAACGCTTGACAGACTATCCATTAACCTCTATAATTTTAGTTAATTAAATATATCTTAATTCAGTATATATGAAAAGGAGTTAATAGCTATGTGTGAAAATTTATCTTTGAAGTCCTTTGTCGTTTTAATGAAAGCATCGAAGACATTAGAAGAAATGGTAAAAAAAGATATTGCTGACCACGGAATGAAATTATCCGACTTTTCCATTCTGGAAGCACTATACCATAAAGGCAGACAAACAATCAAGCAAATATCTGAAGCGGTACTCATTAATACTGGTTCAATCACATATGTCATCGATAAACTGGAGAAAAATGAGCTACTACGCCGAACAAATTGTAAAGACGACCGTCGTGTCATTTATATTGAAATCACGGATAAGGGAAATGAAGTAATGGATAAAATTTTCCCTAAACATCAAGAGCGAATTGAAGAAGTCTTCGAGGGTGTATCAGAAGAACATAAACAGATTGTGATCGAAACGATTAAAACAGTAGGTAAACGAGCAGAGAAAATTTAATCAATGACTTTTTAAAAATATAAGCGTTAAGAGGTGCCACAACATGCTTTCCATTCATCCACAGGATCAAACGGAAAGAGAAAATTATAAGCTGTTAATCGGCTCCATCATTCCACGGCCCATTGCCTTTATTACAACTCAATCTTCAGCCGGAATTATAAATGCAGCGCCTTTCAGCTATTTCAATATCGCCGCAACCGACCCTCCGATGCTTGCCGTTTCGATTCAACGGAAGGACGACGCCCAGAAGGATTCTGCCAAAAATATGATGGAAACGAAGGAATTCGTCATTCATATTGTCGATGAGTATAATGTAGCTGAAATCAATAAAACAGCCGCATCACTTTCACCGGATGAAAGTGAAATCGATGTAACAGAGCTGGACTTGGTCGAAAGTACAAATATAGCTGTACCTGCTGTTAAGCAAGCAAAAGTTCGATTTGAATGTACGTTGGAAAAGGCAGTAGAACTTGGACAAACCGAGAGAATTACTTCTGATTTAATCATCGGTAAAGTCGAGAGATTCCATATCGCAGAAGAAGTTTATGAAGCTGGAAAAATCAATTACGATAAACTCCAAGCCATAAGCCGACTGGCCGGACATGATTACGCCAAAATTGGAGAGATATTTACAATCGAAAGACCAAAATAAGAGAGGAAGATTGAATAATTGAAACACGTATTCCAAAAAGGAAATGACCCATCAAGACCAACATTGCTCTTACTGCACGGTACCGGAGGAAATGAACATGACTTGCTCCCCCTTGCAGAGGTTATCGATAAAGCTGCAAACGTACTAAGCGTTCGCGGAAATATTCTTGAAAACGGAATGCCTAGGTTTTTTAAGCGACTGGCAGAAGGAGTTTTTGATGAAGAGGATTTAATTTTCCGAACACAGGAATTAAATGTATTTCTCGACGAAGCAGCGGAAAAATATGAATTTGACCGGAACAATATAACTGCTGTCGGGTATTCCAATGGTGCAAATATTGCAGCGAGCTTGATGTTCCATTATCAGGATGCACTGAAGACAGCGATTCTCCACCACCCAATGGTGCCAAGAAGAGGGATTGATTTGCCTGACTTAACTGGTAAGCGTGTATTTATCGCAGCTGGTACGAATGATCCAATTTGTCCAGCACAGGAATCAGAGGAATTGGATACGCTACTTGCAGGTGCTGGAGCGGAAGTCGAGCTCCACTGGGAAAATCGCGGGCACCAATTAACGATGACGGAAGTGCAAGCCGCTGCTGCTTGGTATAAATAATAAAGTGAAACTTCATTTCGTGGGGCTTTTCTTTCTCCATTGAATGTTAGTTGAACAGAATCAGGGATTTACGGACTGTTTATCCCTCAACATCACATGTTCGGTTTCCCTCATGTTTAGAAGTGGGGGATTACAGACCGTTCATGCATGAAATAAGTGTGCAAATTAAATGAAGTCGCAGGGCTTACACATGTTCAATGTAAACCCTGCGACTATTTAAATTATTTTACTCCTAAATTGTAAATGGTAAGATCGGGAAAAGGAGGTTGTTTCTTTGGACGGACTTGTTTTTCTCATTGCAAGCTTCATCGGTCCATTTATCGCCCTTATCATAATTGCAGTTGCAATTATACGGTCCATTAAAAAGTAGATTAAAACTTCATTCAGTGGGGATATCTTTTACCCCTATTTCGAATTTTAGTTGGTCCTTCTATTAGACAGATCTAATGATTTTGCACTTATTTTGTCCAATTTCCGCTGTTATCTCGCCGCCGCTATTCATCCAATCACAAAACGAAGCGTGTTTCCCGATGGGTCTTCAACGAAATAATCGCCATCCGCCTCACGAATTGGTGCATTAAGTTTCCGAACATTTTCTAAAGTTGTCTGTCTTGTGCTTTCATCTGGAAAAACAAGCTTGAACCAGTTCAGTCCGACACTATTTTCCGGTGTTCTTGGTGCACCTACCCCGTTCCAGGTATTCATGCCGATATGGTGATGGTAACCGTTACTCGATGTGAATAAAGCTCCAGGCAGTTCGGTCACAACATCATAGCCGATTCCATTAATATAGAACTCGCGCGCCACTTCAATATCAGACACATGCAAATGAATATGCCCCATGATTGTATCTTCTGGCATTCCTTCCCATGGTGCCTTCCGGTCTGCGAGTAACCCTTGTGCGTCAAGTGCAACTGTCCCCATGGATACCATGCTTCCTTCCCACTCCCATGTTCCGGAATCCCGGTCATGTGCGATTTCGATCCCATTACCATCTGGGTCGTCGAAATATAAAGCTTCACTTACAAAGTGATCAGAAGCCCCTAAGCGCATATTTCCTCCCGATTTTTCCGCGATATGTTGCAGCAATGCGGCAAGATCAGAACGATTTGGAAGCAAAATTGCATAGTGATACAATCCAGCTGTACGCGGAGCTTTCGGTTGTACTCCTTCTGGCTGAACAAGTGTGAGGATTGCTTTTTCACCATCTGCAGTCAGCTTAGCTTCCGTAGCTGTTTGCTCCAATACTTTAAACCCGAGGAAATCCCGGTAAAATTCTAATGACCTTTCCAAGTCTGTTACATTAATACTTACTTCGCCAACATAAATCGTTGGACTTTGAAAAAACTTTTTCTCCATATCTATTCTTCCCTTTCAATTATATTACCATTTTACACTAAGTTACTATATGTAAGTGTAGGGTATAAATGTATGAATGTCAACAAAAGAAAGACCTTAAGATAAACATTCTGTCTGTTTATCATAAGGTCTATGCGTTGTTATCATTTTTCTCTCAGTTGTCTTTGCAAGTTATACATTTCGACATTCAATTTTTCCATCATCGTATCCATTGCTTCTCTTCGCGGCTGGTCTTCGGGCAAGTAAATCGGATCACCGAAAATAAGCTTTGGCTTCTGGAATTTGAGCAAATCTTTAAAGTTGTTCGGACCAACGTAAGCTGCAGGTATAATCGGTGCTTTACCATAAGCTGCGATCGTTACGGCACCGCGCTTTAAAGGGACTTCCTCGGTTGATCTCGTTCCGCTTGGGAAGATTCCAATGATCTTCCCTTCCTTCAGTAGCTTACGGGGTACCTTGATTGTGCTCGGTCCCGGATTATCCCGGTCGACTGGGAAAGCATTCAAGACATTCATCAGCCAATTTGTGAATTTCGTCTGGAACAATTCCTTCTTTGCCATATAATGAATTTGCTTAGGCAGTAAGGATACCCCAAGCCATAAAATATCAACCCAACCTGTATGTGTACAAGCAATAATGTATCCGCCATTATCTGGTAATTTTTCTTTCTGATAGACTTTGATTCTTCCAAAAATAGTTAAGATAATTTTTACTACGTTCGCTGCAAAATTATACATTGCCTTTCCTCCTACACTCGTGCATCTCCCTTATTTTATCATAAAGGAGGAGGAACGGGTATCCTTTACTTGGGGGAGTTAGTTCTTTTTTCAGATAAAAACCTGTGACTTTTTAATGTAATAAACGTCTTAATTATGAGTCTTAAAAAAGGAGGCGAAATCGTTTTGCAGGATAAAGCAAAAGAAGAAATTGCAGATTGGTATCGACATTACAGCGATTCCGTGTTCAAATATATTCTAATGATTTTCGTGATCACCAACAACCTCCAATCGAATCAATAGCAGCATCTGCACCCCTTCCATTTGTTAACTCCATCACAGTTTCAGTAAGTGAAGTGCTTGAAGTGTTTATAACATGAGACGCACCCAGTTCAAGTAAATCTTCCGTAAGTTTATCATTTCGTGTAACTGCAACTAACTAAAAACCTAGCCCCTTCGCTAATTGAGCAAATTTCCGTCCTATCGAAGAACCACACGCATTAACCAATAAACGATCATTTGCAATTGAAATTATTGAAATCGATGAATGATTCAAGGTTTATTTATAACTGGCGAAAAATAGAGTGATTTCTAAGCAGGAAAAAACCCTACAATCGTTGTAGAGTTCCTCCGTCTTCGAGTGAAGATTATTCGGTTGCCCGGTCTCTCCCCTGGGATTCTTCTTCCTCCGACTCAACCATAAGCCGTCTCGTCGGAACAGCAATTTCAATACCTTCTTCTTCAAGAATATCGAGAATTCTAAAGTTAATATCTTCACGGACTGCCAAGTGCTCTGCCCAAACCGTTGTCTTCGTAAAGAAGTAAAGCAAGAGCTCAAAGCCATCCTCCTGATATTGTTCGAAATAGACCATAATCGTTTCCGGATGGACTTCATCATGCTCCCTGAGCATCGTATTGATTTTTTCCAATACGTTTTTAACTTTTTCTTTAGGTGTATCATATATAAGTCGAATGGAAAAGTTAATTCGACGTTTGCCCATTTTACTCCAGTTTGTAATATTTTCATTTGCAAGGGTATTATTTGGAACTGTAACAAGTGCGTCTTCAAAGGTTCGGATCTTCGTACTTCTGAAGCTGATATCTTCTACCGTTCCTTCAACGGATGGTGTTAAAATCCAATCTCCTAGCGTGAACGGTTTTTCCGATATAATGACGACTCCGCCAAGAATATTAGCTAGGGCATCTTTAGCCGCAAGGGAAATAGCAAGTCCACCAAGGCCAAGTCCGGCAATAAACCCTTCGATACTGTAATCGAATTCTTGCAGAATGATCGTTAAACTGATTGCGATGATGATCACTTGCAAGGTTCGCGATAAAAGCGGAATCAGAATATCATCTATTTTAATATTCGTCCGCTGATTGATTTTATAAAACACATTGGATGAGGATGATGATAAATTAAGCAGTCCCCAAGTAATTAACACGATAAGCGCTACCTTGACGAGAGTAATAAACCAATCCTGGTGATGATTAAAGTAAGGATATAACCGTAAAGCCACATAAAGCCCTACGATGATGAATAGCCATTCCACCGGTTTTTGAAAGGATTGGAAAATATTCGATAGAAAATTAACTTTCGTCTTATTGATCAACCGCATGATGATGCGGAAGACATATTTTGTAAATAATTTGCGGAACAGCAAGAATAAGAGAAAGACTCCTACTGCGATTCCTAAGTTTTTCAAGTGTGTATAGGATATAAGAAATTCCCAATTTTCCAACGTGAACATTGTTAAACCTCCAACTTATCTAGCTGCAATTCATTGTGATGTACGCCATTTTATAGTTGATTTTTCCATTTGTAAACTGCTAGCTACTGGGCATTATGAATGATTTGCAGAATCTTTTTCATCTCGCCTGCAGACACCTGTCCCGGTGCGGAAGCGTGCTTCACCGTTGCAAACGTAAGCACAGATCCGAAAATCTCTCCACTCATCCGGGTCACGATACCGCGACTCCCCATTGCAATCATAATCATTTTGCGGTTTGGATATAACTTTTTCAATTTTAGGTTCGCTTGAATTACCGTGAGGACATCTTCCTCTTTGACCGGCATGACAGCAACTTTCGGAATATCCCCGCCAAGTTCAAGCATTTTTTCTACCCGGTTCATAATTTCCGGTGTGTCAGGTGTCTGTTTGAAATCATGATTTGAAATAATCGTTAAAACTTGCTGTTCTTTTGCGATTGCAACTAGTTCCTTAACGGTATCTTCCCCGCGGAATAATTCAATATCAATCAGCTGGACAGCTCCGGACTCGGCAGCTTGTTTATTCAGTTCCATGTATTGCCTGACAGTGATATCCTTTTCCCCGCCTTCTTCCGCTGTCCGGAAACTGAAGATAAGCGGCATATTTCCCAGTTCTTTTCTTATTTCAGCTAATGCCTCAAGCACCTTTTCCGTATCTCGTCCATACTCAAAGAAATCAACCCGCCATTCTGCAAGATCTGCTTCTGAATTCCGCACTAAGCCGCATTCATCCAGTAACGCTTTTAAAGTAGTTCCTGTTAAAGGGGCACAAACTTTCGGCATTCCTTCACCCAATGTAATATCACCAATTTTATATTCCTGACTCATCTGCTACCAGTCCTTTTTTATGTATTACTATCATTCTAATTTATCCTGGCTAACGTGACAAATGATTGGGTGAGTTGTAATACTTTTAAATAAAACGACACAAAAAAAGTTGAGGGAATTTATTAAGAATTACTTTACCCACTTATTCTTTATGATTCGTCATCTTACTCACTTTAAACAATCCATCAAATAAAAGGATTCCCAAAAAGCCAAATGAGTATAAATCCTACTATAATTCCTACTATAAATATTCCTATTTTCTTCACTATTCCCCACCACTTTTAGAATGCTAATATTTTTAATTCCCTTTTTTTGTATTTCTAAACCGGGATTTACGGACTGTATATCCCCACCTTCACATTTTGGCTTTCCCTCATGTCTAGAGGCGGGGATACTACAGACCGTTAATGCGTGATAAAAAGTTTCGGTGTTTGTCAAATGAATGAATTTCATAATTACCAAAGTCGGCTTTTCCATCACCATATGTAGTTGGGAACGAACTAAATCAACTACATATGGTGATGGTGAAGCATTAAATACGTATTATGAAATTCATTAAATTCATAAAAAACTCAAATCGGCTGCCGTATAAGGTTTTTAAATACTATTCACAACTGAAAAAGCTCAATTCCGGATGGTTCAGTTGTTTATCAGTCTCATCAATAAAAGCATTTGAGAAAATAAAATAGCGCATCCCCCACACACCAAGATGCGCCATACTCTCTTATTCCATATGTTCTTTCATTTTTTCATGAATTTGTTCTTCAATTTTCTCGACACGCTCATCCTGTAACTTTCGTCTCGGTTTTGGATGGAACCATTCGACTTCTCCATCAATGATTGTACCCTTGAATTCTTCGCCTTGGATCTTCAATTTAAATAACTGAAGGTTTCTTCTGCTATTGCTGTTGTTAAGCATTGGCTCGACTTCCATGTTATCCGTGTCATCACTGATGCCGTGCTTTCCAAGAAGCTCGTACACTTCATTTTCGATTGCCTGTAGCTTGTGCTCCGGAACGACTTGTTTTGGGTGCGGGTGCAGCCAGTGAATTTCACCATCATAAAAATCACCCTTGTATTTCTTCCCATCTATGACGAGCTTGAATTGATGCCGTTCATGTGGTCTGTCTTCAAAAATCGGTTCCACTTCAAAATTATCAACCAGTGGAAACACCTCCCTGAAAAATCATTCTCTTCTTATATTCCCTTAAATTTATAGAACCATGCCTGATTTTATAAAATTGAACCATTCCACCATAAAGCGTAAGAATAGGTTTGTCAACCTTCCCTATTTTTTTAAGGTTCTACGAAAAGTGTCATATTTTGTTCGTATCCTTTCATGCTACAATGAACCCGATTAGGAAGGTGAACAAGATGAATAAGGAAGAACAAATCATTGAGATGCTTGGGAAAATCATGGACGAGCACAGCCAAACTTTAGAAAAACATGGCACACAACTTAAAGAACACGGACAAATACTAACTGCGCTCCGTGCTGATCAAGAACATGTAAAAGGAGAACTTGATGGTATGAAAATATCAAACGCTAAAGAATTCGGAGGCTTGAAAGAAGAAGTAAACACGTCCGTAATCAACCAGGAAATTTTACGTAATGATACCTGGGCAAATAAAGTCGATATCCAACGTATGAACAAAGGCGCAAGTTCCCGTTTAGCAACGTACAAACTGCGCCTCCCAGGATGGGAGGTAGTTCGATGTTGCCCCAGGAAGGGGCGAACTTAATCGAACCTCCTTTTTACCGGAAGGGAGATAAAGGAAACTCAGGCGACGGTAGAGAGCCGATGTTGACTTTCATCACAAGGGTATAAGTGCGACTAAGCCTCTGGCTGAAGCCAATCGGCAAGTCTTCTTTATCGATTGCAGGAGTGTGAAGTTTGTCAGTTGTTGGGCGCAGAGCGGACGTGGCTATTGCTGGGAATTCAAATTATCCACAGCATTTTTTTGCTTTCTAGTTTCCCATGCAATAAGAAAACGCTTGGGTTGGCCTAGTGAAATCCAGCTAATTTTCGGACATCCCCTCATTTTTTAACTCCATAGAATCTAATTCCAAAAAAACAGGTCAGAATCCGTGTCTGACCTGCTTTCCTATTCTTCTTATTAAATTGCATCCCTCACCTGATGTCCGTAAAATCAATGATTCGATCAGATATTTTTTCAAGGAGTTGATGATCATGACTTACGGCAAGGACACCAATCCCGCGCTGCCTAGCAAGCTTAAGTACCGCCAGCCAGATTTGCGCTTGGGTCACGGCATCAAGCATCGTTGTCATTTCGTCGGCAATCAGGTAGCGGATATTTTCACTCATCAACGCGCGGGCGACGGAGAAGCGCTGCAGTTCGCCGCCTGACAATTCACTTGGCCAGCGCTTGAACCATTCTTTCCGGATTCCGAGGATATCAAGCAGTTCTGCATCCCACGTCCCTACTTCCTGGAAAATCTTCTCCACCCGCCATCTTGGGTTAATCGCTTGTTCGGGATGCTGCCAAACCATTTGCACAGGATTCACGTCTTCTTTAATCCGTTTAACATCAAGAAGTACTTCTCCTTCTAGCGGGAACATGTAGCCGGCGAGAATTTGCGCCATTGTCGACTTGCCCGCCCCGCTATAACCGAATAACCCAACGACTTCACCCGGCTCGATTGAAAGCTGCAAGTTTTTAAAAAGCCACGGGGAGCCCGGATACCGGTAGCTGATCCCTTTGGCATGGAGTACCTGCTGTTTCTTGTTGCCCTGTTTTTTCTCCTCCAGTGGTGACGTCATAATAAATTCATTTTGCGGTAAGGCGTTCCACAAAGCTTTCGTAAACGGGTGCTCGAGCCGCTCCCCTTTCCCGGAAAAATGGGCAACAGGGGCAATCTCCACCGTTTCTCCTTCGTTGAATACAGCTATCCGGTCAGCAAGTCGGGCTGCAACCGCAATATCATGCGTAATAAACATCATTCCTTTATCTGCAGTCACGAGTTGCCGGAGCTGTTTGATTGTATCGTCAAGTGCTTCCGGATCAATTCCTGGAGTGGGCTCGTCCGCAATGATCAGAGTTGGAGATGCCGTGATTGCTGTTGCTACAAGGACCCTTCTGCTCATGCCGCCCGAAAGTTCAAAAGGATAGAGGTCCACTACATTTTCCTTTAAGCCGACCCGCTCTAAAACAGACCGACTTGCTCTTTTCTTGTTTGACTGAATTTGTTTTCCCGTTTTCATTAAAGGGTCGAGGGCCATAACAGACTGCGGGATAAGCGATATTTCGTTGCCGCGGAGTTTCATCTGTCGCTTTTCAGTCAGCTCCTCCCCTTTATATTGCAATGTACCGTCTGTCCTTGCATTTTCCGGTAAAATTCCCAGTATGGCATCTGCGAGCAGGCTTTTCCCTGAACCGCTCGCTCCAACCACTGCCACAATTTCTCCGGGATAAATACACAAAGAAAAATTGCGGATCACTTCTAGATAAGTTTCCCTCAAACCTCTTTCATATTGCAGAAATCTTAATGAGAAGTCTTTCACTTCAAGCAGTGGCTGTCCATTCATCTTATTATTTGAAACCAATTTGCATCCTCCTTACCCTCTTTGACCATGGAATGGGTCGACGAACTTGCGTACACTTCTGCCAAAAAGATCAAAGAGGCCAACAACGACGAGCAGTGCTAACCCCGGAAAGAATGCAAGCCACCAAGCTCCTGTTGATAAATAACGCATCGATTCCGACAAAATGATTCCGATTGCTGGCGTTTCTGTTGATAAGCCGAAGCCGAGAAAGGTAATCGCCGCTTCGTGTAAAATCACATGCGGGAAAAGTAAAATAAACCCGACGATAAGTTGTGGGATTAAATGGGGTAAATAGTGATTCCTCGCTATCCAGCGCTCTCGCTTACCTAATTGCCGTGAAATCTTTGTATATTCCGCTGTTTTCAACTGCAGTACTTCAGACCGTAATAACCTTGCAAGACTCGGCCAGTGGGTAAGGGAAAGTCCGATTACAACTCCTTTAAACCCTCCGCCTGCAGCAAATGAAATTAAAATCAATGTGACAATATGAGGCATACTTAAGAACAAATCAATCAGCCACGTGACAATCCGGTCCGCAAGTTTATTCCATGCAGCCACCAAACTTAGCAACAGTGCAATGATTGTACTTGAACAGGCCGCGAGAATACCGACACCGATACTAAATATCAGGCCTTTTAGCGTACGCATCAGCATATCCCGACCTAGCCAATCCGTCCCAAACAAATGCTCGAGGGAAGGCGCCCGATTTTTCCCTTCCAGATTAATAGCAATGTTATCGGTTTGAATGAGCAGCCCACTTATGATGATCCCAAGCAGGAGGATGGAAGCAAACAGAATCCCTGCCACCGTCCGCCTGCGCACACTCCAGTTGAAGGAATGAGTTTTCCTGCTCATGCTTTGTGCTTTCATTTACCCACCTTCCCTTCGGATTCTGGGATCAATGACTTTATATAAAATATCTGCAAGTAAATTCCCTGTAAAAACAAAAATCGTACTAAATAAAACAATTCCGAGTAACAGCGGGACGTCCCCGCCAAGTCCGGCATTGACAATTGCTTGTCCAAGACCCGGATAGGAAAAGACTTGTTCTGCCAATACAGCACCTCCGAACAATTCACCAAACGAGGCAAAATGAAGCGAGATTGCTGGTAGCGAGATATTCCGTAACCCATGCCGCTTCAGTAAAGTAAGCCCCCGCTCGCCTCTTGCTTTTGCAAATCGGACATATTCACTCTGCAGCACGTCAATCAATTTCTCGCGCGTATGTAAGGCAACATTGGCAACTCCTACAATACTTAACGTCAGCGCTGGAAGAAACAGATGTCTCACCCGGTCAGCTAGCGATACATCGGCTGCAAGCACTCCGGCAGGTGAACCGAGACCGACCGGGAACCAGCCGAACCAGACGGCAAGTACCATTAAGAATAATAATCCCATCCAGAAAGCTGGCGTCGAAGCAAGGATGAAACAATATCCCTTAATGATACGGTCAAGCCAAGATCCTTCATTCATTCCTGACACAACACCAAGTAAAAATCCGATTCCCCCGGATAGGATCCATGCTACCATCATCAAGAGGAGGGAAGCGAGAAACCGCTCCCCGATTTCACTTGCGACATCACTCCGATAAATCAGTGATGTGCCTAAGTCCCCTTGCAAAATGGTTTTTCCCCAATTGAGATACTGGTTCACCTTTGATTCATTTAACCCCCAGTATTCTGCAATATTTTCTCGTTGTTCCGGACTTACTCTTGTCATATCAGCTCCGATGTAAGACTGGACCGGGTCAATCGGTGATAAACTCAGGAGCGTGAAGGACAGGATGCTGACGGCCACAAGCAGAGTAAGCAGTTTAACAGCTTTCTTCACGGTATATAAAACAATGGATTTGAGCCGCATCTGTCCTAATCTTCCCAGTGCCAATCCGCTATGAATTCTGTAATTGGCCAGCCATGCCCATGCGGCTGTACTTTCTGCTCGCCAATATCCAAGCTTTCATCAACGAAATAGAGATGCTCTAAATTAATGAGCCATGCCCAAGGGGTATCCCCCTTCGATGAGAAGCCAGTTTCTCCGTCCCATTGAGCTCGTTTCCAATATTCATTCGCCTCTTCTAAAGATGTCGCGTTGATTGCTTCTTCCATATATTCATCTACAGTCGGATTGGAGTAATAATTGACATTATAATAGCCTTCCCCCATCGTATTGCTGCTGTAGATATTATACATTTCAAGCGGATCATGGCTTCCCCAGCCCATCATTACAGGGTTAGCATGCATAAGCCGTTCAAGTTCATTCCAGCTTTTCCCTTCTGTGTCGACCTCGATTCCAAGCGCTTTAATCTGGTCAGCGACAGCGATGGAAAGGGATTGCCTTACTTCATCCCCTGCTGGATAGAATATTGTAAAGGAAGCTGTCAACCCATCTTTTTCCCGTGTGCCATCTTCCGTTTCCTGCCATCCGGCATCTTCCAACAATTCTTTTGCTTCTCCCACTCGGTTATCTTCCATTTCTGTCTCCGGATTCCACCATGGGAGCTGGTCGGCAACAGAATAAGCAGGTGTTCCAAAGCCGTCTAAAATACCATCTACCAATGCCTCACGATCCACACCGATATCAATCGCCTTCCGAATCGCTTCGTCAGCCGTCACGTCATTGCCGATTGGGTAACCGTCATCTGTTTCTTCTCCTGCTTCTACGTAGGGAAAAACAATACCCCGGTTGTCAACCGACTCGACTTCAACGAGCTTCATACCTGGAACTTCCTGTTTGGCAAAACTTGGAGTAACCGCTACAACATCAACTTCTCCAGCTTGAGCCGCTGCAAAGGCCGCATCTTCTTCCAAGAAAAGAAATGTTAACCTCGAAAAGTCAGACTGCTCCCCATAATAATGCGGATTCGCTTCGACAATAAGCTGCTGACCTTTATCCCACTGCACGAATTGGTAAGGTCCCGAACCAATCGGATTTTCATTGTACGTCTCATTATACGCATGCTCAGGCACAATCCCGATGCTCGTGAGATGCGATACAAAGGTCGATTCCGGTTGGTTCAATGTGAAAGTGACCTCGTACTCGCCTGTAGCTTCTACCCACTCGAGATTGCTCAAGTCAATGACAGACCCACTCGTCTTAGCTGTTTCAAACGTGAAGACGACATCTTCTCCGGTGAGGGGTTCCCCGTCAGAGAACAACACATCCTCACGTAGTTGTATTATGTATTCAAGTCCATCTTCACTCACCTGATAATCTGTCGCCAAGTCATATTCGATATCAAAGTCCTGATCATAGATCAATAATGTACTTTGGAATATTGGAGAACCATAACTTCCCCAACCAGTCGTCGGATCAAAGCCTTCATCCGGCTCTCCGCCAATCGCGAGTACCAATTCATCTTTTTCTTCCGTTTTCTCCGCTGTTTCTCCACCCCCTGTCGAATTTCCGCTAGAACACGCTCCGATGAAGAGGCTGAGCAGTAACAGTACACTAATGCTAAGTCTTTTCACAACCACAACTCCTTTTCAAATGAAAGATACCCGACTTATCGTCCATCTTGTCGGGCATCTTCTTAATATTTTCTTAAAAAACTTGGCTTCGTCCCGTACCATTCTTTACTGATGACATGATGGCTTGCCGTGATGATTCGTTCAATGACCTGAGTATAGTTTGCCATAATTCGAACCGTAAAACCAGGAATAGCAAGTTTAGATATTCCAAATGAAAAGTCACCTGGTATTCCTGTAATTGTTTCATATAATTGATCGAGCAATTCATCACTCGTCTGTTCACTGACAACGATAAAGGATCCTAAATGGGTGTACCCTTCCATAAAGCCCAATTCGTTCATTTGTTGCGTTTTCGGCTCCAACTTAATATGATCGAAAGCTGCCAGTTCCCCTTCTTTGTATATCTCGGTCTTGAGGCGTAGCATATTATAGCTGAACTGCTCTCCGTCGGGTGACCAGCCGGGGGTTAGAATATCGGAATAAAGCAATGTTGCACCTTGCTCCATATGTATGACATTTTTTTGATGATATCTAGCATCTTTATAAGCTATGAGAGCATCCGGCAAATATTCCAGATAACTATTCTTCCCCATATGGAAGTGTGTTTCCTGATATACTTCTTTGTTCGGTGTTTTATAGACTTTTGTCGCGGACTGTGTGGTGAGCGTGAGCTGTGCTTCTTCTTCAAGGTTCACTTTCATCCGGTACGTGTCACCGTCCAAATAGCCGCCGCCAGGATTCAGCAAGTAATAACATGGAAATGCTCCCTTGTTAAAATAGACAGGGCGCATCACTTTAAATGCACCCTGGAAGTAAACATTTTTAGCGACGCTTCTGCCCTCTCTGTTTTCCATGTCTAGCTCAAGAACGCCTGTCCATTTAGACATCTTGACCCAATCCTTTTAACAAGGCATGTTTATTAATCCAGTCGACTACTTCATCCAGTCCTTCATCATCTTTCAGGTTCGTGAAGATAAATGGTTTATCTCCGCGGAACACTTTCGTATCGGATTCCATCACCTCAAGACTTGCACCGACATATGGAGCTAGATCTGTTTTATTGATAATGAATAGATCCGACTTGATCATCCCTTGACCACCTTTACGGGGAATCTTCTCCCCCTGGGCGACGTCGATGATATAGATGGAGAAATCGACAAGCTCCGGACTGAAGGTAGCAGCAAGGTTGTCACCGCCGCTTTCAATGAACATCAATTCGATATCCGGGTGTCTCTCCGTCAGCTCATCAATTGCCGCAAAGTTCATGGAAGCATCTTCCCTGATTGCTGTATGCGGGCAGCCTCCAGTTTCCACTCCGACGATCCGCTCTTCCGGCAGGACACCATTTTCGACTAAGATTTTCGCGTCTTCTTTCGTATAAATGTCATTTGTAATAACCGCCATACTCACTTTACCGTTCAATGCGCGGGTGATTTTTTCGACTAACATCGTTTTCCCAGCACCAACTGGGCCTCCGACGCCAATTTTAATAGGTTCCATATAAGCATACATCCTTTCTTCATTTGATTGTTTTATCACGTATTAACGGTCAGCAATACCCCACCTCTAAATAGGAGGAAAGCCCAACATATGAAGGTGGGGGATAAACAGTCCGTAAATCCCTGATTCTGCTCAACTAACATTCCGTGGGGATGTAAGGAAAACCCCACGGAATGAAGTTTCACTTTATGAACTGAAAATACGGATTCCGACACGCTCATGCTGCATTTGTGATAATTCAAGCCCTGGGGACACGATACCGAACTCTGACTCCTCCAACTGCATAATCTTTTCCGTCGCTTGTTTTAATTCCGCTTGAAAGGCATAAATGATTTTCTGTCCCGTCGTTTGACCGAGCGGAATTGCTCGGACTGCATTTTGCACCAAGCTTACGACGGTCGAATATAAATAATAGAGAATCGTCGTCTCTTTCTCGACATTTAAATCATGTCCAACAATTGTAAAGGCGAGTGCCGAATGTCCGAAAGCCTGTTTGTTTTTTATTTTTTCTTTATACGTAGCAAGGAGTGGTATTTGATAGATGGATTCAGCGATATCCAACATCCGGTCTCCCATCCGCTGGGTTCCGTCTCGTGATTCCCTTGCAAGATTTTGCACGGTAAGTATCCGATCCAATTCCCACAATCGATTCAATTCATCGTCATTCAGTGCTTCATAGGCCATGCGTGCCGCCAATCCATCTGCAAATGTGAGCTGTTCATGCAGATAAACGTTCAGCCAATCCGTAAATGTCGCTGCATCTTTCACAATATCTTTTTGAATATACGTTTCGAGGCCGAACGATTGACTGAATGCCCCGTTAGGAAAATTGGAATCGCAAAGCTGTAATAAAGAAAGAGCTTGACTAGTCATGGCTATGACCTATATGACGAAATGCTTGTTTTACTTTCCGTTCTTCTCGTTTGAAGGGGATATCCATTTCCCGCAACAACTCTTCTACGAGATAATCGTATTGGACAAGCATGTCAGACATTTCAAATTGTGCCGGTAAGTGACGATTGCCGAGCTGATGGGCGATTGTTCCCATTTCCTGCATATCTCGAGGGCTGATTACAATTAAATCATCGCTCATCACATCGATAATAATCATATTTTCTTCATCCATAAATAAAATATCGCCGGCCATCAAATCCTTTGGATCCTTCAAGCGGATTCCAAGTTCCCTGCCATGATCTGTTTCCACTCGCTGAATTCGTTTCATCAAATGGTCACTCTCTAAATAAACCTTTTCTTTATGGCGTTTCTCAAGCTCCGCAGGGTCTAAATCCTTTATATTTGCTATCACTTTTTCCACTATCAATTCGCTTCACCTCAAAATAAGAAATAACGTTGGCCAAGTGGCACTTCATCTACAGGTTCACATGTAATAAGTTCTCCATCGATCTTCACTTCATACGTTTGTGGATCGACATCAATATCAGGAGTCGCATCATTCAATTTCATATCCTTCTTCGTCAGCTGACGAATGTTTTTCACTGGCAAAATAACTTTTTCAAGGCCTAGCTTTTCTTTGATGTTGTCATCATAAGCAGCCTGGGAAACAAAGGTCATCGAGCTTTGAGACAGCCCCTTACCGAATTGTGCGAACATTGGGCGATAAATGAGCGGCTGTGGTGTCGGGATAGTAGCATTCGGGTCTCCCATTACACTTTGAACAACCATGCCACTTTTCAGAATCATTTCCGGTTTCGCTCCGAAAAACTTTGGATCCCATAAAACGAGGTCAGCCATCTTTCCGACTTCGACCGATCCGACGTATTCATCAATTCCGTGAGCAATTGCAGGGTTGATGGTATATTTTGCGACGTAACGCTTCACCCGGTTGTTATCCGCATATTTGCCGTCACCTTCAAGAAGGCCGCGTTGTTTCTTCATTTTATGGGCTGTTTGCCATGTCCGGAGTGCAACTTCACCAATTCGCCCCATCGCCTGGGCATCCGAACTTGTAATACTGAACACACCGATATCCTGTAAAATGTCTTCCGCTGCGATCGTTTCATTACGGATCCGTGAATCCGCAAACGCAATATCCTCGGGGACCGATGGATTTAAGTTGTGTGCAACCATCACCATATCGAGGTGTTCATCGATTGTGTTTATCGTATAAGGCAAGGTCGGGTTCGTTGATGCAGGCAAGACATTCATATAGCCGGCAGATTTGATCAAGTCGGGCGCATGTCCCCCACCAGCACCTTCTGTATGATACATATGGATACTGCGTCCTTTGATTGCCTTCATCGTATCTTCAAAAAATCCGCTCTCATTCAACGTGTCCGCATGCAGTGCAATTTGAACATCAAATTCATCGGCTACAGTGAGTGAATGGTCAAGTACGGAAGGGGTCGCTCCCCAATCCTCATGAACTTTCAAGCCGATTGCACCCGCTATAATCTGTTCCGCAAGCGGATCCTTTGCTGCTGCGTGTCCCTTTCCTGTTAAGCCGACATTAATCGGGAGGCCTTCCACAGCCCCGAGCATGGAATGGATATGCCATGGTCCCGGTGTCGCTGTGGTTGCCCTGGAACCAGCTCCTGGACCTGCCCCTCCACCGATCAGTGTCGTTGTTCCCGCTGCAAGCGCAACAGCCACCTGATCCGGATTAATGAAGTGGACATGGGTGTCAATCGCACCAGCAGTGACGATCTTCCCTTCACCGGAAATAACTTCTGTTCCTGCCCCAACGATAATATCGACTTTATCCTGGACTAACGGGTTCCCGGCTTTTCCGATACCGGAAATCTTGCCATCCCGCATCGCGATATCAGCTTTATAGATCCCTGTGTAATCAACAATGAGCGCATTCGTGATCACCGTGTCAGGTACACGTTCATCTTCTTCCCTTGTTATGTAAGGGTGCTGGCCCATTCCATCGCGGATGACCTTCCCGCCGCCGAATACGACTTCTTCTCCGTATTTCGCATAATCTTTTTCAACCTGTATAAATAAATCTGTATCTCCAAGCCGGACAGAATCCCCCGTTGTCGGACCATACATCTGTGCATACTGCTCTCGCGACATCTTAAAACTCATCGATTATCCCCCTTATCAAGCGGACCATCCACTTTATTATGGAAGCCATATACTTCTCTTTCGCCAGCAAAGTCAATAAGCTGGATCTCTTTCTCATCGCCTGGTTCAAAGCGGACCGCAGCCCCTGCTGGTATATTCAACCGTTTCCCATAAGCTTTCTCTCGGGTAAACGCTAATGCATTATTCACTTCATAAAAATGATAGTGCGATCCGACTTGAATCGGCCTGTCTCCTTCATTCACGACAAATAGGTTAAGATTTTCCGTACCTTCATTACAGACAATATCTTCTTCTTTTAAAATATATTCTCCTGGAATCATTTGTGATCTCCTTTCTTACAATTAGTTGCGTCTTAAAGATTATCGTATCGGATTATGTACGGTCACTAACTTTGTGCCATCCGGAAATGTCGCTTCCACTTGGATATCAGGAATCATTTCCGGGATTCCATCCATGACATCTTCCCTGCTTAAAATCGTTGCGCCATATTCCATCAATTCTGCCACTGTCTTCCCGTCCCTTGCCCCCTCCACTACTTCATACGTAATGAGGGCAACAGCTTCTGGATGATTCAGCTTTAAACCGCGGTCTTTACGCCTTCTAGCCAAGTCAGCAGCAACAACAATCCATAGTTTTTCTTTTTCACGTGGTGATAGTTGCATTTACCTTCCTCCTAAGTTTTTCAATTGTTCTAGTTATACCCATACAGAGCACATAAGAAACATATTTGCGCTTCTTCTTTCTTTTAAAAAAAGACTTCAAAACAATAGTTTGTTAACCAAATCACAAACATTGCAAGTATAGATATATTCAGTTTTTAAATGCTTTCATTCAGCGTAAGTGTCCGAACCATTCTTCCGGGGGTTCGCAGTCTAGACCTGAGCAGGGAACGTTTTTTTTCCGAGGCAGGCTAAGTTCGCCACGTCCTGTGGAAACGCCCGCATTAGCATGTCCTGTGCGTCAAGGCTGAGGCCGTGCCCGTGGAAAGCATCCGTCCTTTGGGCAACGGAACGGTCATTAGGACTCATAACTAGTGAATGCGTAAACACTTACGCTGAGTGATATCAATAATACTTCATTGATTTAAGTCTTTAGTAAGGTTGAGCGGTATTAATTTTTCAGGTACAAACTAATGAATTTCATAATACGTATTTAATGCTTTATCATCATCATATGTAGTTGGTTCGTTCCCAACTACATGATGGAAAGGCGACTTTGGTGATTATGAAATTCATTCAAACATTAAATCTTTTCATAAATTAATTGGGTCGATGGTTATTAAAGCTTTCGAGATGAGGAATCTCGTATACAAGTAAGAAAGAAGAAGGGAATGTTTCTTACTGCTGTTCCATCTTAATTTGAGTTGGGTATATACAATGCGTACAGCTCATATAGCTCTACTCTAAGCTATTATAAGATTTTCTCGAAAAAAAGCAAACAATACCCTTTTACTGTGATATATTGCATATTTCATTTCGCTGCCATTTCGTATATACTAGATCTATTAGATAAATAAGGAGGTAAAAGGATGCCAATCCCTGAAAATCATTCTACATCCGCCCCGTTAACAGCGAAAGATCATGCGTATAATCAAATTCAACAATGGATTATTGATGGTACCCTCCTACCCGGAGAGAAAATAAATGATACGGAGCTCGCGAAAGCCCTTGGAGTCAGCCGGACACCAATAAGGGAAGCTTTACAAATTCTTGAAACAGAAGGATTTGTAGAAATGTTCCCTGGTAAAGCTACTCAAGTTACGGAAATTAATCGAGATTCTATCCATGATTTACTTCCACCCCTTGCTTCTTTACAGGTTCTCGCAACAGAACTTGCAAGCGAGAAGGTTGATGAATCGATTATTCAAGAATTGGAAGATGTTAATGAACGGTTTGAAGCAGCAATCCAATCGGAAAACTATTATTCTGCATTGAAGATTGACGAATCCTTTCATCAAGTAATCGTGGATGCTGCTGATAATCCATATATTACACAGTTCCTTCGTTCACTCCAAGCACATGTACGAAGACATTTTTTTCATAATGGAATTATTCTTACAGACGCGTCAATCGCCGATCATCGGAACATCATCAATCTTTTAAATGAACAGAAGCCAAAGGAAGCAGCTGAAATTATGCAAAATAATTGGCTGCGAACATTGGACATTCTTACTGGAGACCGACGTGGTTAGTAATAATTTTAGGTATCCACAGTATTTTTTACAGTTTCCTATGTGAAAAAAAGACCCTCGTATGAAGCTTCATACGAGGGTCTTTTTTAAATAATCATTCTCTTAATTGACATTGGTCGCTGCCGGACTTCCGGTCACTCTTGCAATAATTCCTGTGATTAAGATGACAACAAGTGCCGGGACTAGCCAACCAAGCCCTTCATTATAAAGCGGTAAAAAGGACTCGTAAAAATCAAGTACTGGTACCATGAATGCAAAGTCAGCAATTTCCAATGTTCCTGTAAGTGTTTTTAAACCGTCAAAGATACTGATTAAGAAAGTCACCCCAATTGTTGCCACATACACAATACGTGCGTGATTGAATAGTGGTGATAGAAATGTCAGGATCATCAACACAATCGCTAACGGGTATAAGAACATTAATACTGGAATTGAAAATGAAATAATATTCGTTAAGCCAAAGTTCGCAATGATAAATGTAATGGTTGAGAAAAAGACAACAAGTACTTTATAGCTAATCTTCGGGAATAACGTATTGAAATATTCCGCATTCGCAGTAACTAATCCGATTGCTGTCGTTAAACAAGCAAGAATAATCATGACTGCGAGCAACAATGAACCTACATTTCCAAAATAATGGGATGCTGCACCACTTAGAACAGGACCTCCGTTATCGAATAGCCCCAATGTGCCTACTGTCGTGGAACCTAAATATGCAATCCCTAAATAAATGATACCTAATAATGTAATCGCAACAAGACCAGACTTTGTTGCAGCAGATAAAATCTGACCTTTATCTTTAATGCCCAATGCTTTAATCGCATTAATTACAATAATAGCAAACACTAGTGACGCAAGGGCATCCATCGTATTATAACCTTCCAAGAATCCTGTGACGAAAGCTCCGCTCGTATAGCCTTCTTGAGCTTCACCTATCGCACTCATCGGATTGAAAAATGCTACGATTAATAGAACTGCTAGTAATAGCACGAGAGCTGGCGCTAGAATTTTACCGACGTTATTTACTAATTTAGCCGGATATAGTGAAAATACGAGTGTAATAGCAAAAAATATTAATGTAAAAATAAGAAGTCCAGTCTGTTCAGAGCCTTCCGGAACGAACGGCAGAATTCCCACTTCATAAGCAACTGTTCCTGTTCTTGGCGCTGCAAAGAATGGTCCAATTGTTAAATAAAGCAACGCTGTAAAAAATATTCCATAAGCCGGATGTACTCTGCTTGATAGTTCTTGCAAGTTCGCACTTCCTGAAATGGCAATCGCAATAACTCCAAGTAGCGGCAGTCCGACTCCGGTAATCAGGAATCCAATAATGGCCGGCCATAAATTCTCTCCTGCATATTGTCCGAGTTGTGCCGGGAAAATTAAGTTCCCCGCTCCAAAGAATAATGCAAATAACATAAAACCTATTGCTGTATACGCGGACAATGATACTTTGTCTTTCATGTTCCTTCCCCCTAGATGATCATTAATTAGCTCGGTTGATTGAATTATCAAACAATTATATTCAATTTGAGCTATATGCAATATATCGGTTGAAATCTACTATACTACCTTTCTATGTAAAAAACAATAGTCAAACAGCAAATTATTAGATATTTTCCTCTAACTGAAAATCGGGACATTGGGGCGAGAGGCGCTGTCCCAAATGGGACAATGCCTCTCGCCCCAATGTCCCGCTGTCAGACTGGTTTTATTTTCCAGATGTCGTTGACGTATTCTTTGATTGTTCGGTCACTGGAGAACTTGCCGGAATGAGCGATGTTAATTAGGCTCATCTGTTGCCATTTCAACTTATCCCTGTAAACACTTTCCGCGTATTCATGAGATTCGATATATGGCTCAAAATCCTTTAAAACAAAATATGGATCATTATGGAAAAGAATATTATAATAGATATCTTTAAATTCAATATCATGGGTGCCGAATTCTCCATTGTTCAACTGATCGAGAATTCGCCTCACCCTGTCATCCTGATTATAAATATCTCGGGCATGGTACCCGCTGTGCTGATAATAATCCAACACTTCCTCTGCCCGGAGCCCGAAGATAAACATATTCTCTTCGCCGACTAAATCATGGATTTCCACATTAGCTCCGTCCATTGTCCCCATCGTCAACGCACCATTCATCATGAATTTCATATTCCCCGTCCCGGAAGCTTCTTTACTCGCAGTTGAAATCTGTTCACTAATATCTGCGGCCGGAATAATCTTCTCAGCTAAGCTTACATTGTAATTCTCCAGGAAAATCACTTTCAGCTTGCCTTGAATTTCTTTATCATAATTGACAATTGATGCGACCGTATTGATGAGTTTAATGACTTCCTTTGCTAAATGGTAGCTTGGTGCGGCCTTTGCGCCGAAGATGAATGTTCGTGGTGTCATATCAAGATTCGGATTTTCCTTCAACTCATTATAAAGATAAATGATATGAAACACATTGAGCAGTTGACGTTTATATTCATGGAGCCGTTTAATTTGCACATCGAAGATCGATTGATCATCTACCGTTATCCCCATTTGTTGATGGATAAAATTAGCAAGCGCAATTTTATTTTCATTCTTCACCTTTGCAAATTGCTCAAGCACATCACGATCATGTTGGAAACGGAGCAGGCTGATCAGTTGTTTCGGCCGTTTGATCCATTGATTGCCTATCATGTCGTGTATGAGTGAGCTGAGCTTCGGATTCACTTGCATCAACCAGCGTCTATGGGTAATTCCATTTGTTTTATTATTAAACCGTTCCGGGAAAAGCCCGTGGAAATCTTTCATTTCTTTTTTCTTTAAAATTTCCGTATGAATACTCGCTACCCCGTTCACACTGAAGCTTGCAACAATTGCGAGTCGTGTCATATGTACCTGTTCATCTGCAATAATCGCAAGCTCGGGAATCTTATCCCGCTTTTCCTCATGGTCAAACCATATCCCCTGACAAAAGCGTTCATTGATTTCATCGATGATCATATATATTCGCGGCAATAACTTTCGCATCATCGCGGTTGGCCAGGTTTCCAATGCTTCACTTAAAGTTGTGTGATTCGTGTAGGCAAATACACGTGTCGTAATCTCCCACGCTTCGTCCCAGCCAAGATTCTCTTCATCCATTAAAATACGCATTAACTCCGGGATACTTAAGCTTGGATGTGTATCGTTAATTTGAATGACGATCTTTTCCGGTAAATGCTTCAAGGATAGCCGGTGATTCTTTTTGAACTGCTTGAGCATATTCTGTACACTCGCAGAAACGAGGAAATATTGTTGCTTTAACCGCAGTTCCTTTCCTTCATAACTGGAATCATCAGGATAAAGAAAGCCTGAGAGCTGTTCAATTGAATGTTCGAAATCGAGATGATGGTAAAATTCTTCTTGATCATTGGAATTATCCGGTTCAACTGATACTGGTTCAGCACTCCATAACCTTAAGGTGTTCACCGTCTCATTCGCATACCCGATAACCGGAATATCATAAGGAACAGCTATCACCTTGTCCGTATGTTCATAGTTGAACTCAAGTGAACCATCGCTCTTTTGATGCATCCAGACTTCCCCTTGAAACTGAACAACACACGCTTCCTCTTCTTTACGTACCTCCCATGGATATGGTTTCTTGAGCCAGTAGTCCGGAAGCTCCACCTGATTCCCATTGATAATTCGCTGCTCAAATAACCCGTAGCGGTACCGGATTCCGTAACCATGCCCTGGATAACTTAAGGAAGCGAGGGAATCGAGGAAACATGCAGCAAGGCGGCCGAGTCCGCCATTTCCGAGCGCAGCATCTTGCTCCACCGCGTAGACATCCTCTGCCCGGAACCCCAGTTCTTGAAGTGCCTGATTTGCCACCTCGAGCATTCCGCAATTCAGTAAATTACTTTCGATCAGTCTCCCGATTAGAAATTCCATGGAAAGATAATAGACCTGTCTTGCCTGCTTCGATTTGTACCGTTCATTTGTTTTATACCAAAGCGGCCTCACCTGTTCATTGACGATATTCGCTAAAGCATAAAACACATCTTCCTCTGTCGCTTCTTTTATATCAAGGTTATTTGTCGTATTTATATAGGTTGTGATACGTGCTTTCAGGTCTTCTGCGGTTATCCGGTTCAAATTAAATCGCTCCCTGTTCATCATACTCATTTGTCGATGCTACTAGTTCCTCATAAAGCCGTTTATACTGTTTTGCTGACTCTTTCCATGTATAAGCGCCTTTATTTACATTTTTAATGAGCTGCTTCCATTTCTCTGCATCGTGATAGATTTCAAGCGAATAGTTGAGCACATGAAGCAGTTCATGGGCATTATAATTGGTAAAACTGAAGCCATTCCCTTCTCCCGTCTCCTCATTGAAAGCTGTTACCGTATCTTTCAACCCACCCGTTTCTCTTACAATCGGGACCGTTCGATATTGAAGTGCAATCAACTGAGATAATCCGCAAGGCTCAAACTTTGAAGGCATCAATAAAAAGTCTGCACTTGCATAAATCCTTCGGGCAAGCTGTTCACTGAACGTAAGCAATGTTTTTACTTTATCCGGATACATCCCTTCTAGATACGTAAAATAATCTTCAAACTCCGCCTCCCCCGTACCAAGAATAAGAAATTGAATTTCTTCCTGTAAAAACTCTTCCATGATCCGCTGGACGAGGTGAAGTCCCTTTTGTTCAACAAGCCTTGTTACCATCACATAAAGCGGTCGTTCCGGATGATGGGAGAAGCCGATTTCCCCTTGAAGCAGTTCACGATTCTCAAACTTTTTACTCCGCGCTGTCCGGTAATTGATTGGCAGATGCAGATCTGTGAGTGGATTATATTCCTTTGTATCAATCCCATTCAATATTCCTTGCAGATCCGCTTTCCGTTCACGTATGATGGTATCTAAGCCGTCCCCATAATAAGGCTGCTTGATTTCTTCCGCATAGGTCGGACTTACCGTCGTAATTTTATCCGCGTGAAAAAGGGCAGCTTTCAAGCTATTGATCATCCCATCCCATTCCATACCTGCCAAATGTTCCCGGTCTATTTGGAAAAAGTCTTCGTAAACATCTGTTGGCATCAATCCTTGATATTTCAAATTGTGAATCGTGAAGACTGTTTTTAAATCCGGCAACGGCTGCATGACTTTCGCTAGCAGGACGGCAAGACCAGCTTGCCAGTCATGGGCATGCAGAACATCCGGTTTAAAATCCAGCTGAGGAAGCGCTGCGAGCACCGCATGACTGAAAAATACAAACCGTTCTCCGTCATCATAATAACCATATATTCCTTTTCTGCTGAAGTAATAGTCATTTGCAATAAAATAATAGACACAGTTTTCATGTGTTAACGTATAAAGCGTTGCCTGCTGCTTTCTCCAGCCGACCTGGACGTCATATGATGTGAGATATTCCATTTTCTCCTGCCATTCCTCGCCGATTTCATCATAAAAAGGGAGCATCACCCGTACTTCGAGCTCCTCATAAGTTTGAAGAGCCTGTGGCAAAGAACCGATCACATCCGCAAGTCCTCCCGTTTTAACAAACGGCACACCCTCTGAAGCAACAAATAAAATCCTCTCCATTTGCTCTTACCTCCTATCATTGGGACAGGGGGTCAGAGCATTTGTCCCGATGGGACAAGTGCTCTGACCCCAATGTCCCAGTTAAACAATTTGTCTTTTAGCTACGACATATGGTTTGTCTGTTGTGCCAATCATTCGCTGGCCTTTTTTCACATGGACATCTTTATCTAGAATTACATTTTCAAGGTAGACATCTTCTTCAATCGTGCAGCGTTGCATGATGATAGAATGCTTGATTGTGGAATGTTCGCTTACTTCGACCCCACGGAAAAGGATACTGTTTTCCACCTGACCATTCACGCTACAGCCATTTGCAATAATTGAATTATGGACGACCGCCTGTGATTGGTACTTCACCGGCGGATTGCTCGATGCTTTCGTCCGGATGAACGGTTTGGCAAATAAATTGATAAAATTCTCTTCCGTCAACAGTTTCATATTTTCCCGGTAATAGCTTTCAATCGTATTAATAAAAGCATGATAGCCATCATATTTATACGCCCGGACGTCCAATTCGCCAATTCGATCTTTGATTCCATCAGCAAAGAGATTTTCATTATGATAAGCAATACAATAATCGACGACATCCATCAATAAATCTTTCTTAATAATATAGACACCAGTAAATACGTTGAGGTTGCGGTGATCATTCGTTATGTTCAAAACCTTGCTATCTTCCCCCTTCTCAATCCGGAAATATGCTTGATGTTCCGGTCGGACCTCTGCAACCGGCGTATAAACAACCGTCACATCTGCATCCATTTCAATATGTTGATTGAATGCTTCTTTATAGTCCGTATTGACAATGAACTGGCTTCCGCTCACAAGAACATGATTTGCCTTCCCCCGATTGAAATAATCTCGATTATTATGGAAAAAGCTTAAATCACCACGCGAGCGATCACTCGGATCATTCCAGTCCGGAGGTAAAATAAATAATCCACCATGTCTCCGGTCCAAATCCCAGCTCTCCCCTGACCCGAGATGGTCGAGCAAGGAGCGGTATTTATGCCGAACAAATATCGCCACTTCCTCCATTCCAGAGTTAGTCATATTCGATAAAGCAAAATCGATTAACCGGTATCTCCCCGCAAAAGGAATCGATGCATTATTACGGAAGTAGGTGAGTTCATTAAATACATGATATTCCTGATCAAGATTTATTAGTCCCATCATCCGATCCATCAGTTCATGCCCTCCATTTCACTAAAATGTTCCAATATATTTTCTTGATTAAGGACTACCGGCTCTGCATGTTTTGTCGCATAAACCTGCGTCCCAGCTGGAATTTCCGTATTTTCCATGACAATGACCCGTTCCAAAACGACATTTTCTCCGACCGTTACCCCAGGGTGCAGAATCGATTGATGAATGGATGCATTCTGCTTCACGAGCACATTCCGGAACACAACGGAGTTCGATACATCCCCGTAGATAAAGCAACCGGTGTTAATGAATGAATTCGTCACCCGCCCAGTCTCACCAATATATTGCGGCGGGAGATTGGCCTCATTCGTATAGATTTGTTTACTTCGGTCTTCCCTTGCGACTGAAAGCGGACTACCGGAATGCTCATCAAGCAAATCCATCGTTGCCTCCCAATAGCTCTGAATCGTTCCAACATCCTTCCAGTATTCAGTAAATAGATAGGCGTAAAGTCGTTTATCCTGTCCAAGCATCGCCGGGATAATGTCTTTACCGAAATCATGACTGGAATCCGGATCATTTGCATCTTCTATTAAAAATTCCCGAAGCGTCTCCCATGTGAAGATATAAATCCCCATCGATGCAAGATTACTTTGCGGATTAGCTGGTTTTTCTTCAAATTCATAGATTTCGAGCGTCTCCGTTGTATTTAAAATACCGAAGCGAGGAGCTTCTTCCCACGGCACCTCAATTACTGAAATCGTGGCATCAGCATTCGTCTCTTTATGCTGTGCGAGTATAGATTGATAGTTCATTTGATAAATATGGTCCCCGGAAATGATGAGCACATATTTCGGATGATACTGGTCAATGAAATGGATATTTTGGTAAATCGCATCTGCTGTTCCAGAATACCAGTCACCTCCATGCTTTCCTGTAGCTGGTGAGAGCATTGTGACACCGCCATTCCTCCGGTCCATATCCCAAGGTTTTCCGTTTCCGATATGCTGATTTAAATTGATTGGCGAGTATTGTGTCAATACGCCGAGTGTTTGGATTGAGGAATTTGCACAATTGCTCAATGTAAAATCAATAATCCGGTATTTCCCGCCAAACGGAACGGCAGGCTTTGCATTCTCATTCGTAAGTAAGCCGAGACGTTTCCCCTCTCCTCCTGCTAATAACATTCCAACACATTCTTTCAATTCGCATCCTCCTCGTCTCTTCTCTTAAAAATCATGACAGCAAGTGGTGCAACTTTTATTTTGATATGCTGCTCTAAGCCATGCCATTTCTTGGAAAAACTGAAATGTTCATCATTATATTGACCCGAACCGCCGAAAATCTCTGCGTCCGAATTAAAAATCTCTTCATAAACGCCTGGTTCCGGCACTCCAATTTTATAATCATAATGGACATTCGGTGTGAAATTACAGACGATAACGAGCTCTTCCTTCTTACATTTCGCCCGTCTTCTAAAGGCAATTACGCTTTGATCAATCTGATGCGGGTCAATCCAAGCAAAGCCTTCCGGGTCATGATCAAGCTCATACAATGCCGGCTCACTTTTAAACAGGCAATGTATAGCTTTGATATAATCGAACATTCCTTTATGTAATGGATATTCCAATAGATGCCAATCAAGCTCCTCTTTATCCTTCCATTCTGAATAGAGAGCAAGCTCTGCGCCCATGAACAATAACTTTTTCCCCGGGTGGCTGAACATATAACCGATGAGCAATCGTAATCCGGCGAATTGCTGCCACTGGTCACCAGGCATTTTGGATAATAAAGATTTCTTTCCGTGGACGACTTCATCATGCGATAGTGGCAATAAGAAGTTTTCCGTGAATGTATACATGAAGGAGAATGTAACGAGATTATGATGCCACTTGCGGTAGATTGGATCCATCTCCATATATTCAAGCATGTCGTTCATCCAGCCCATATTCCATTTGAAATTAAAGCCAAGGCCACCAAGATAAGTCGGCGCGGTGATGAGCGGATAATCTGTACTGTCTTCCGCCATCATGAGCGCATTCGGCCGGTATTGGAAGACCGTCTTATTCACTTTACGAAGAAAGGCAGTTGCCTCGAGATTCTCTTCTCCCCCGTAAGAATTAAAGATTTTCCCCTCGTGCTCGGGCCGGTCAAAGTTAAGATAAAGCATACTTGCAACCGCATCGACACGGATTCCATCTATATGAAATTCTTCCAACCAGTAAATGGCATTCGAAACAAGGAAGCTCTGTACTTCCGGACGTCCGAAATCAAAGGCTAGGGTACCCCAGTTATGTTTCTCCGCTTTTTTCAAATCACGGTATTCATAGAGGGCTTCCCCGTCGAACTGCCGTAAACCGAAATCATCTTTACAAAAATGTCCAGGAACCCAGTCCATGATAACGCCGATTCCTGCTTGGTGACAGGCATCAACAAATGCTTTGAATTCTTCCGGGGTGCCGTAACGGGACGTGACCGCATAATAACCAGTTATCTGGTAGCCCCACGATAGGTCGAAGGGATGCTCAGCCAGTGGTAAAAGTTCTATGTGAGTGAATCCGAGATTTTTTACATATGGAATAAGTATTTTCGCAAGTTCTGTGTAGGTTAGATGATCACCGTTCTCCTTCAATTTCCACGAACCAAGGTGCACTTCGTAAATGGAAATGGGAGAGGTGTAGGGATTATATGTCTGGATCTCTTTCTGCCAGGCATTGTCCTTCCACTCATAGACTTCTAGAGAAGGCGTCAATGAGGCTGTTCGTGGACGGACTTCCGCCTGCCGGGCATAGGGGTCTGCTTTTAGAATCGCTTCGTTGTCTGTTGTAGTTATATGATATTTATAAGCTGTGTTTGGAGGTATGTCGTTGAAGAAGCCAACCCAAAGCCCTTCGTTATTCAATCGCGTCAATTCATGGGTTTGTCCTTCCCAATTATTGAAATCAGCTGCAATAGCGACACGCTTGGCGTGAGGTGCCCAAACAGTAAATCGAAAGCCTTCTTTGCCATCCCATGTAATATAATGACAGCCAAGCAACTGATACACCTGATAATTTGTTCCTTGATGAAATAAGTAAATAGCATCTTCATTTATGCCATACAATTCGATTCACCGCCTTTATCCCATAGAAGATTATCACTAATTCAAGATGATTGCAACGAAGATTTTGAATATTTTTTATACAATTTTGTCGAATTTTATCGAATCCATGAAAAAATATAAAGTTAGACTTCATTTAGTGGGGGGATTACAGTCCGTTAATGCGTGATAAAATGATAGTCGTTTAATCTCCAAGCCTTATCTCTTCACCGTTCGTCTAATATCTAATACTATAATACAAATACGTTGAAGTGAATGATTCCTTTCTGTATTTTTAGAATAACAAAATAAATTTAACAATTACGTAACAAATAGTTCACAATTAACTGTTTATATTAAAAGGCATGTACTTGTTTAACTGTTCATAGAAAAGGTTACGATGCTCGTAAGACGGACGATAAAGGAGACAGTTTCATGAGCAATTACACGGCATGGATGGATGATGTTCACCTCATTACAGTTTCAGTTGATGAGCTGGACCCATTAAGAAGCAAGCTTGATACGCCACCAATCATCTTTTGGGAGAAAGAACATACCTATTACCATACGGAAGTTCATCAAGCATCAAATCCATATACGATACAGTTCACGCACCAGGATGAATTGCCGATTGGCGAGGAACTCACTTTACTATGGGGAAGCGAGGAAATTCCTGTCTATCCACGAGAGATTGTCAGGACAGCAGCTTTCGATGAGAAATATAGTGCACCTAAGGCGACCTTGGGAGCGATTTGTACCGAACAAGAAACAATTTTCCATCTCTGGACTCCCATTGCAACCATAGTGGAAGTGAACGTCAACGGAAAGCTATACCGAATGAATCGCACGGACCAAGGTGTGTGGTTTCTTGCTTTAAGTGGAGATTGGCACGAGTCATATTATCACTTTGAAGCTGCCATCCACGGAAAAAGGGTGCGAGTAAATGACCCCTATGCAAAAGGAATGACCATTGATAGTAAGACGTCCGTTCTAATTGACCTTTCCCGTACGCTACAACTGGAGGAAACAAAACTTCCAATCCATTATCCAACAGACGCAATCATTTATGAGCTTCATGTAAGGGATGCAACGATTCATCCAGACAGCGGTGTGAAAAATAAAGGACGGTTTCTAGGACTTACGGAGAAAAATACGACAACGGAAAACGGCTATTCCACCGGATTGTCCTATATCAAAGAATTAGGTATTACTCACGTCCAGCTTCTCCCTGTCAATGACTATGCCCGCGTTCCTGAACTGGAACCAGAATCTGGATATAATTGGGGGTATGATCCGCTTTACTTCCAAGTACCAGAAGGAAGCTATTCTATTCTGCCCGATCAGACACTCTCCCGGATTAATGAGCTGAAGAAAATGATCCAAGCATTTCATGAAGAAACAGTTGGAGTAATTCTTGATGTCGTATTTAATCATGTATTCATTCGGGAAGAATCCGATTTCGAAAAATTAGTTCCCGGTTATTATTTCCGTTATGATGACCAAGGAAACCCAAGCAATGGAACAGGCGTCGGGAATGATTTTGCCTCCGAGAAGAAAATGGCACGAAAGTTCATTCTTGATACAATCGATTATTGGCTCACAGAATACAAGGTCGATGGGTTTCGCTTTGATTTAATGGGAAATATTGACCTTGAAACAATGCAGCAAATTAAAGAGCGTTGCCTGGAAGAAGAACGGATGATTCTCCTACTTGGGGAAGGCTGGGATTTACCTACTGCACTAGATCGGGAAAAGAAAGCAATCACTGCTCATGCAGGTGAAGTAAATGGGATTGGTTTCTTTAATGATTATTTTCGTGATTCCTTGAAAGGTAAGCTATTTGACGATAGGGATAAAGGATTCATTAATGGAGCTGGCCGCTTCCATGAACGACTCGGTGACCTTGTAAAAGGTGCGATATTAACGGAAGGTATCCGTAGCCATGATATTCAGCAAAGCGTAAATTATGTGGAATGCCATGATAATCACACCCTTTGGGATCGGCTTGCCCTAACGAATAAGGAGGATTTTTCTACAAGGAAGAAAATGCATCAGCTGGCAACTGCCATCACATTACTTAGCCAAGGCATCCCCTTTCTTCATGCTGGGCAGGAATTTTACCGGACGAAATATGGAGTGGGGAATAGTTATATCTCTGGAGATGCTATCAATGCAATGAATTGGAAGCGCCGGGCAACAGAACATGAGACAGTTGAATTTGTGAAAAAACTGATTCAGTTACGGAAAAAGCATGCTGTCTTTCGTTTACGGACACATGAGGAGATTACACAGCGCCTCCACCTACTCTCTGGAGAACCTCCCCTATTCGGTTATACGTTATTAGGCGAAGGAAAGGATTTTACAATCTTCATCAACCCAACAACAGAAGCAAGGGAAATGGCAGTTCCAGCACCAGGCAATTGGAAAGTTGCCGTTACGAATCACATCGAAAAACAAGAGATGGATGTGCAAGGCAACTTATTTCCCACTAATGCTTATGAAGTTGCTGTCTTGGTAAGAAAGAGATTTTAAGATCAGTTGATTTCCGCTATACGAATGACGATTGCAGAAGTAATTGTTTGGAATGATGATTAAGTTTATACAGTAACACCAATCGGCCTCGGAGCAATCGGGGCCGATTATCGTAGTATGCTGTATGTTTGGTTAGACTGCGGGGGGGGCAATAAAAGTCAATAACAAGGTAAGTTAATATTTGAGCTCTACCTTTTTTTTCTGTATGATTGAATCTAAACTATTTTGACGAAAGAGGAGGATGCTTCATGGATAACCCAATTAGAATAGGTATTTTAGGATACGGCAATTTAGGACGAGGTACAGTAAAAGCTGTCAAACAATCCTCCGACATGGAAATTGTTGCAGTATTCACTAGAAGAAATCCAGCAGACTTGAAGTTGGAGGATTCTTCCATTCCCGCATTACATATTGATGAAGTAATAGATTATAAGGATAAGATTGATGTCATGATCCTTTGCGGCGGTTCAGCAACAGACTTACCAGAACAAGGACCGGCATACGCTAAACTGTTTACGACAGTTGATAGCTTCGATACGCACGCTAAGATTCCGGAATATTTCGAAGCAGTTGACGCTGCTGCTAAAGAGGGCGGCAATACTTCTATTATTGCCGTTGGCTGGGATCCAGGTTTATTTTCTATCAACCGGCTTGTAAGCGAGTCGATCATTCCAAACGGTGAGACGTATACGTTCTGGGGGAAAGGATTAAGTCAGGGACATTCTGACGCTGTGCGCCGCGTAGAAGGAGTTAAAGCTGGTGTTCAGTACACGATTCCGTCGGATGATGCAATGGACCGCGTCCGCAGTGGAGAGAATCCGACATTGGAAACAGCGGAGAAGCACCGCCGCATCTGCTACATCGTGCCAGAAGACGGCTATGATCAGACAAAAATTGAGCATACGATTAAAACGATGCCGAACTATTTTGCAGATTTTGATACAGAGGTTCACTTCATTACGGAAGAGCAACTGGCTAAAGAACACGCGAAAGCTCCTCATGGCGGCTTCGTGATCCGCTCCGGACAGACTGGAGAAGACAATAATCAGCTGATCGAGTTTTCACTTAAACTGGACAGTAACCCAGAATTCACTTCAAGTGTGCTTGTCGCTTATGCCCGGGCAGCACACCGTTTGAATCGGGAAGGCGCAACCGGAGCTAAAACTGTATTCGATATCGCACCAGGCCTCCTTTCCCCACGCCCGGCAAGCGATTTAAGAAGAGATTTACTATAGTATAATCTTTATCCCAGTGTAATCGTCCGTAAAACTCCCCCCAAAACTTTAGGGTCTTCGTGAAAGTTTAGGTGGGATATAACGGGCGCCAACACCTAAGGTTCGTTCAACTAACAATCAGTGGAAGATGAAGAAAAACCCCTAAGTCACAATTGCTGACTTAGGGGTTTTAAATTCGATAGATTAAAACACGATCATCGGAATCCTTTTTATAAAAAACATCAATCGGTATTTCTTTGATAAATTCAAAGCTCGTATTCTTTTCCAGATAATAAATATATTCCACATGCGGGTAATAAAGTAATAAATCGACTGAACGTGGATGTTCTTCCACCGACTTTAAAATATGCTGAACTACTTGTTGAAAAATGTTGACTGAAAAAGGGTTGAAAAAATAAAAACGATTATCCTCCGGCGCAACAGGGTACTCTTCCGCTGGACAATTAAAAAACTCGATTCCCTCTCTATGTTTCGGGTGTTTGTTCTGATAACCCGCTAAATTTGCTAGCGCGTCTTCCAGCAAATCATCTTCCATCTCCACACCTTTCACCGAAGCATCGGTAAAATGATGGAGATAAAAGTTGATCCGCCCTTTCCCGCAACCGAAATCAACGAAACAATCATCCTCCGTTATTGGATAATGCTCAAGCAATGTTTCCAGCGTTTCATAGGCTGTCGCTTCGTACGGATTATTATGGTAGGAAACAGGGAACTGAACAAACTTGCCGGCTCTCGTGCGGATCCCGAGCAATTTATCATACTTATATTGTTTCAACGTTTATCTGCCCTTTTCTACTTCTACCGCTGAGTTCTGATTCTTCTCTGCAAATTTCCGCATCACGTCTACAAGCAACTCCACACCTTCAACTGGCATCGCGTTATAAATGCTCGCTCGCATACCGCCAACCGAACGGTGACCTTTCAACGTTTCAAGCCCCACTGCTTTTGCTTCTTCAATGAATGAAGCATCAAGCTCTTTCGATGGTGTGACAAAAGGAATATTCATCAAGGAACGGCTCGCCTTTTCGACCGGTGTAGTGAAGAAATCAGACTCGTCCAGATAATCATAAAGAAGTTGCGCCTTCTCGCGGTTCCTTCTTTCCATCTCCTTGATGCCACCAAGATTCTTTAACCATTCAAATACAAGAGAAGCCATGTAAATCCCAAAGGTAGGCGGGGTATTATATAATGAATTGCTTTCATGATGTGTCTTATAATCAAGCATAATCGGGCAGTCTGCTTTCGCATGACCGATTAGGTCTTCTCGAATAATAACAATCGTTAACCCTGCCGGACCAATATTTTTCTGAGCACCGGCATAAATGATACCGAACTTACTCACGTCGATTGCTTCAGATAAAATATTGGACGACATATCAGCAACTAACGGAACGTCGCCTGTGTCTGGAATATCCGAAAAAGCAGTACCTTCAATCGTGTTATTTGTTGTAATATGTATATAATCATACCCAGAATCGATTTCCACCTCGTCAAGATTAGGGATATAGTGGAATCCACGGTCTTCACTTGAAGCAATAACTTCCACCATGCCGAACTTTTCCGCTTCCTGGATTGCCTTTTTGGACCAGGAACCAGTATTTACGAAACCCGCTTTCCCATTTCGCATTAAATTTAGCGGCACCATGGAAAATTGCAGCGTAGCTCCACCTTGGAGAAACAAGACTTGGTAATTATCCGGAATGGCCATTAATTCACGCAAATCTTGTTCTGCTTTCTCAATCACTTCTGTAAAAAGCTTAGATCTGTGACTGAGTTCCATCACAGACATTCCAGAATCTGCATAGCTTAATAATTCCTTTTGTGCCTTTTCCAATACTTCTTGCGGCAGGATGGAAGGCCCCGCTGAAAAGTTATAAACACGTTCCATTCGTTCTCGCCCCTCACTGTTTTATGTTTAACATTCGGATTTCTAAATATTAACCCTCATTATAATCAATGACCTTATATGTTGCAAGAACGTAAACGAACGTTAATACACATATTTTATTTAACGTACGTAAACGTTCAGTGGATTTCCCAGTCAACCGGCTCTCGTTCATTCGCTTTCAGAAAATCATTCGTTGCAGAAAACGGTCTGCTCCCGAAATAGCCGCGATTCGCTGAAAACGGACTCGGATGGGGTGATTTGATGATATGGTGCCTCTTATTCGTCAGGAATGCCTCCTTATCCTGGGCATGTTTTCCCCAGAGAATAAACATAACCGGATCTGTTTTCTCGTTAACGAGCTCGATCACTTTATTCGTAAACTGTTCCCAACCTTTTCCGCGGTGTGAAGCTGGTTGTTTTTCCCTTACTGTAAGTACCGTATTCAGCAAAAGGACTCCTTCCTCGGCCCACTTCTTCAAATAACCGTGGGATGGGGGTTCGATTCCTAAGTCATTCTGAAGCTCTTTATAAATATTTCTTAATGAAGGTGGCACTTTGACCCCTTTCTGCACAGAGAAACTTAAGCCATGGGCCTGATTTGGACCATGATACGGATCTTGACCAATCAGAACAACTCTCGTATTCTCGTAACTTGTATAATGTAACGCATTAAAGATATCATGCATCTCAGGGTAAATGGTGTAATTCCTATACTCTTCCTTTAAAAACTCCCGTAATTCCAAGTAATATGATTTCCCAAATTCTCCTTCAAGCAATGGTGCCCAATCATTTTTTAAAATCGTCATCAGCTAACCTCCTTTCAACTCCAATCAAAAACCCTCCGAAGTATCCGCCAGAGCACGCGCGGGATATAGAGGAGAATCTCACCTATAAACATATACCAATCAAGCCGTTCAATACGCTCTTCAGCTTTTCTGCTTTTCTTTTTCGATTCCTTCCCACTCATCATATACCCTCCAACTAATTTATCGTAACAAATGTCATCAGTACAGCAGCAAGACCTGCAAGGATAATAGCCGGAATCATGAGTAAACGTCTAAAACGCAACCAAACGGCTTCACGGGCAGGCTTCTCGATCGGAATGACATGGAAGAAATATTCATCGAGCATTTTCATATATAAACCTTTTAACCAAGAATTATAGTTCAGGAATAAAATAAACAAAAGGAAAACGAGCCACTTCAACCAGACAATTGGCAGTAACGCGATCGCAAAGAGCGTTATTCCGACCACTTGAAAATAACTTTTAAGATAAACCGTGTGGCGGAGGAGCCCTTTAATCAACAGCTCCAGCAATCCGCTTTCAGGATTCGGTTGTTTAAAAATACGTCTGCCATTTCGGAGTATTAGTGGCCTTTTGCCAAAACGGATGGGAGGTTTTTCAACTTCCTTTGCCGTTCCAAGTATCATTTTCGCATAGCGCATCCGCTCCTTGATCTCGTCATTCACCTCTTCAAAAAAATAACGTTTTGCCGGAACGGTTACCGTATAATTCCAGGCGATTAGAATAATGGCGAGAGCGGCACTTGCTACGAAGAGTATATCCAGCGTTAGGTACGTGAGGAGATTGCCGCTTAGAATAAAGAGTACAGCAATCAGAATCCACCGCTTCACCGGGTGACGAATGACTTTCTTTATGGTTGCTACGAGCAGCTGATACGCAACTAGAAATGTAAATATGAAAAAGCTCTGTCGCACACCAAGTCCGATAAGCTGGGTGAGCCACGGCAAAGCAATAGCGAGCAACAATACGGACATCCCTATCTTCTGAAGCATCGAATACGAAAATGCTGCACGCCGTAAACCACGATATAATTTTAGCCGGTCAAGCAAAAATAATTGATCTGCTTCCTGCATAAACATGCGAAATTGGACGATTGTCACAATGAGTAACAAGAACCGAATAATCACCGTACCCGGTAATATTTCCGGCCAATAGGACGCCGTATCTTTCCAGATGTCGATATAAAAGAGCACCCCAAATATAAGGAACGGAATGAATGCATAGAACCAAATGGTCCAGTCGATGACCATTCCAAGAATCTTGCGCTGATATCTGATATCGTCCATAAACCGTAACTTAAATAATTTCCAGCCGGTCATCCGCCTCACGCTCCGTCAGAATATGAAAACAATCGAATAAAGACCCACCCTGTAGTCCGCTCTTGCTCTGAATATGTTCCAATGTCCCATCCGCAATTAGCTTCCCGTTAGAGATAAGCAGAAAGCGGTCACAAATCTTCTCTGCTGTATCAAGCACATGCGTCGACATTAAAATGCCGGCACCTCGCTGCTTTTCCTTATCGATTATGCCTAGAAGCTTCCGGACAACTTTTGGATCAAGCCCCATGAATGGTTCGTCGATAATGTGGATATCTGCCTCTTTTAAGAAAGCGAGCATTATCATCGCTTTTTGCTGCATCCCTTTCGAGTAGCTTTCAGGATAGTGATGTACGACATCTTCCAGGTCGAATTCTTTTAGCAGCCTTTGCATTTTCCGGGTGAAATCCACTTCATCTGCTTCAATCGTTGCTAGAAGAAAGTGAAAATGCTCCATTAACGTCAAGCCAGGATAGAAAAATGGCCGTTCCGGGATGTAAGTATAATTTTCGACTTCAATTTCTCCTTGAACGTAATCGATGACACCAAGCAAGGATTTAATCGTCGTACTTTTCCCCGCCCCGTTCGGTCCAATTAATCCGACAAGCTCTCCCGGCTGAACTTGAAATGTAATGTTTTTTAAAACGGCTTCGTGTTTACTGTAGCCTGCTTCCTTAATTTCGCACCGTAACATGAATGGAACCTCTCCTTTCTTTTCTAGTGATTATTACGTTTGCTCCCCACTGAAAGTTTCATTCTTTTCATGTATAATTGGTTATACAGCTGTAAAAGAAAGGACGTCGCTCCATTGAATGCTTTTGTACTATTAACTTTCGCGATTATAAGTGAAGTATTTGGCAGCTCCTTATTGAAGCTGACGGATGGGTTTAAACGGATACTTCCGACGCTTGGGGTTGTAATTGGATATGGAGTTTCTTTTTATACTCTTTCCCTCACGTTAACCGAATTACCACTCGGTATGGTATACGCGATTTGGGCTGGTATGGGAACTGCATTAACAGCTATGGTTGGAATAATCGTTTATAAAGAGGTTTTTAATATAAAAAAATTAACGGGTATCCTGCTCATCATTGCAGGCGTTGTTTTATTGGATGTTTGATATTGAAGTTTGGGTGGAGGATGCTGTGATTCGAGTGTTGAGGAGCCTGGTCAACGACTGATTAAGCTGCGAACAGAGTACTAGTCGGGCGCTGAGAGGACTGCTATCCTCCATATCACAAAGCTATCCAACTGGGATGCACTGACCCTCTGTCCACTCAAACAAAATGAAAGTTGGTGTTCATGATGAAGGGTTATGGTTTTCTTGTTGTTTCAATTGTTGCTGAAATTTTTGGTACGGTTATGCTGAAGCTTTCCAGTGGTTTTACAGTGCTTTATCCGTCACTTGCAGTCCTACTTGGGTATGGGCTTTCTTTTTATTTCCTCTCCCTTTGTCTGCGCACCCTCCCACTCAGCCTCGCTTATGCAATTTGGTCAGGGGCAGGAACGGCTTTAACTGCACTAATCGGATTTCTTTTTTGGAATGAAGCATTCCATCTCGTCAAGCTGCTTGGCGTTGTTCTAATCATCGGGGGCATTCTTGCTCTGAATACAAGTGACTCAGCACCTCATAAAGCAAATGAAAAAACGATTTAAAAATGGGGCAATCAAGATTATCACCTTGATTGCCCCATTCCAATTTTTAACTAATTCCACGCATGTATTTTTTCAATTTAGGTGCAAGGAATAGTAAACAAATTCCTAAAAGAATCGCAAATCCACCGATGACCCCGAAGTAAATCGCCTCTGTCTCCACCGAATAAAAACGTACAACCTGCGCGTTAATCGCCTGAGCAGAAGCATTCGATAAGTTCCAAAGACTCATCATCTGAGCCGCAAACGCAGCTGGCGCAAGTTTCGTTGATGCCGACAGTCCAACCGGAGATAATAACAATTCACCGATCACGACAAGGAAGAAACTCATTACGAGCCACAAGGGGCTGACAAGGGATGCCGTCCCATTGAAGATAGCGGGGAACACCATAATAATAAAGGACAATCCGGCAAAAATTAATGCAAGCGAAAACTTCTGTGGGGTACTCGGCTGACGATCCCCAAGCTTCACCCAAAGCCAAGCGAATACCGGAGCAAGTGCTACGATAAATAACGGGTTAAGTGACTGGAACCATGAAGACTTCAGTTCAAAGCCTAAGAAACTTAACTGCGTCCGCTCGTTTGCATATGTTGCCAGAATGTTCGAGCCTTGTTCCTGAATCGCCCAGAACATCATTGCAGCGATAAATAACGGAATATATGCCAATAACTGAGAACGCTCGTCATCGGTTGTTTTCTCACTGCGGTACATAACAAAAATGTAAACGGCCGGAATAATAACACCTGAAATACTAATAAAGAATATGACACGTTCAACTGTTAACCAACCACCGGAAAATCCTAACCATAAAAACGCCGCGATGGCAATTGCGCCAAAGAAAAATCTGCGTGCAATGCTGCCTTTTTCAATAGCGGATAACGGGTTCGGTACTTGCATTCCCGCAAGCCCCATATTCTTCTTCCGCGTGAATAAATAGACAACTAAGCCCGCGAACATCCCTACAGCAGCTAGGCTAAATCCAAGATGGAAACTATATTCCTGTCCAATAGTTCCGACAATTAATGGTGAAATGAATCCACCCATGTTAATTCCCATATAATAGATACTAAAACCAGAATCTCGTCGTGGATCTGATTTACTGTATAACTTTCCAACCATTCCGCCAACGTTCGGTTTTAATAAGCCTGTCCCAATAATGATAAATAGCATGGATAGAAGTAATGCTACAAATCCGCCTGGCAGCGCTAAGATAATATGACCGACCATAATCAGAACTCCACCGTAAAATACGGTCCGGTTCATTCCTAACAAGCGGTCAGCAATCCATCCACCAATAATACCTGTCATATACACTAACGAACCATAGATTGCCATAATCGAGTTGGCTGTCGTCCGGTCCAATCCCAGACCACCCTCGGTCACTTCGTAATACATGTAATAAAGTAAAATCGCACGCATCCCATAATATGAGAATCGTTCCCAAAACTCTGTGAAAAATAACGTCGATAACCCTTTTGGATGCCCGAAGAAACCTTTTTGCGGAACGGTCTTCAGTATCGCATCCCGTTCTTTAGAGTCCATTTGCTGTAAATCCTCCTCTAAGCTGTGTTTGTTCCAAGACTCCTAATGCTGTCTGTAGCTATATTATGATTGGACTTCTTTCGGCCGAATCATCCGGTAAAAGAGGCCCTTATATTTTAAATCCAATAACAAAGCAACCGCAAGGCCAATAAATATTCCCCCGCGATACATTCCTTTCCGTTTCGGATTCATCATTTTCCCTACCTTTCACTTCATAAGGTTGTCCCAGTAAAATAACATTCCTATTTTATCACTTTTTATTTTCACTTACAATTGAATGAATTTCATAATCACCAAAGTCAGCTTCACCATCATCATCTGTTGGGAACGAACCAACTCAACTACTGATGGTGATGGCGAAGCATTAAATACGTATTATGAAATTCATTGAATTAAGTAATTTTTACTAATCCACAGTACTTTCTTATCTATCTTACTTTTCTTTTTTCTTTCGGTTCGCTTATACTAAAGTAAACTTATAAAGGGAAAGGAGAGCATAAGATGTTTGATGAAAACCCGATTACAAAAAGACTTGGTATTACATATCCAATTATTCAAGCAGGGATGGCTGGGGGCATTACAACACCAGAGCTCGTTGCCGCTGTCTCTCAAGCAGGCGCACTCGGTACACTTGGGGCAGGTTATTTAACACCGGTTAAAATGAGGGATACTATACAAAAAATCAAACAGCGTACAGACCAACCTTTCGCTGTGAATCTATTCGTGCCGGAAAATCCGGATTTTTCTCAGAAGAAAGTCAGTCAAGCCAATGATTGGCTTGAAGGAATCCGACAGGAATTAAACATGGAGGAACCAGCACAATCCCCTGAAATAAATAACGATAATTTCCAGGGACAAATAGAAGTTCTAATCAAAGAAAGGGTGCCGATTTGCAGCTTTACCTTTGGCCTCCCTTCCAGAGAAATCGTACAAAGACTTAAAAATGCGGATATTACGTTAATCGGTACAGCAACAACAGTAGATGAAGCTCTGGCAAATGAAGAACGTGGACTTGATATGGTTGTCATGCAGGGTAGTGAGGCTGGCGGACACCGGGGAACTTTTCTTGGAGACTTCGAGATGTCGATGATCGGTACAATAGCACTCGTACCACAAGCAAAGGATTATGTGAGCATTCCAATCATCGCGGCAGGCGGAATTATGGATGGACGGGGAGCGCTGGCTGCCTTCATCCTTGGTGCTGAAGCAGTCCAAATGGGAACGGCATTTGTTACTACGAAAGAAAGTGGCGCCCACCCTCTTTATAAACAAGCAATCCGTGAAAGCAGTGAGGATAAAACTGCCATTACAAAAGCATTCAGTGGAAAACCGGCGAGAGGAATCCACAATATGTTCATGAAAAATTTTGACAAAGTAGAACAGCAACTGCCAGACTACCCAATCCAAAATGAATTAACGAAAGGGATCCGGAAAGAAGCTGCAAAGCAAAATCGACCAGAATACCTTTCCCTATGGGCGGGTCAACATCCTCGTTCAAGCACCGAAAAGCACGCAAAAGAACTGATTCAATCAATCGTTTCCCAAATAAACAGTCTCGTAGACGGCTTAACCAAATAAATAAAGGGGCAGCTTAGAGCACCGACCCCCGAAAGTTAGTTTTTTTATTCTAACTTTTAGGGGTTGCCACCAAGTCAAGCTGCCCAGATTTTCATCAGCTCAATGTTTGTTCTGCTTCAAATTTATCTATGCATAGTTTTACTCGGCGCCTTTGCTCGTTTAGTGTGTAGGTAGATACCGTAAGCGACAAGGAAGTTCCATCAATAAAGTGGACTTTTGATTTAAATTTTTTACTCTTTTGGCTAATATCTTCAATCCATTTGATGCGATGGTCAAATAGCCAAATGCAGTCTGGGTGTGTTGATGACATGGTAGGAAATGCATAGATGCCGAGGGCTGTATTGATTGGTAACGGTACTTTATATTGAATTCCCAGTTTTTTTCTAATCACCGCTAAACTCCCTTCGTACGTTAAAAAGCTTTTGGAACAACTTTCTTTGATGATTTTGAGCGGGGACATTTTTATGTAGAGTTTTTCTTTAGGGGTTAAAACAATGGTGTTATAGTCCGTGCTCCTACCAGGAAGAAGTGCGTTAACATTTTCTTTAATTGTGTAAGCTGTTAGAACTGACTCCATTTGTAAGACTCCCTTTCCATGTGTAATGAGTAATTTTCACTAGTCCTAAATGCACACTCAATACCAATTATATGATTATTAGGAATTATTTGCAAGTCAAAAAAATAACCAACCAAGATAATTTTTCTTGGTTGGTATTTCTAATCATTCGAATGAATTTCATAATTACCAAAGTCGGCTTTTCCATCACCATATGTAGTTGGGAACGAACCAACTCAACTACATACGGTGATGGTGAAGCATTAAATACGTATTATGAAATTCATTAATTCAATTGCTGCTCAGCAAATTTCCGGTATAAATGGTGTGTTGCAATCAGTTCCTCATGAGTGCCTGACCCAGTTATCTTCCCTTTTTCAATAAAAATAATTTTATTTGCATACACGATGGTCGATAGTCTATGGGCAATCACAAAAGTCGTGCGTCCTTTCATTAGACGGGAGAGGGCTTGTTGGACAGCATGCTCCGACTGGCTATCAAGAGTTGCCGTTGCTTCATCGAGCATTAAGATTTTCGGATCTCTTAAGAAAGCACGCGCAATATTAATTCGTTGTCTCTGACCACCGGAGAGCTTCACCCCACGCTCTCCGACTTCTGTTGCTAAACCTTCTGGAAAACTCCGAATGAATGTATCTGCATAGGCCATCTCCGTGACCTTCCATAGACGTTCATCCGGAATTTTCTTCGCATTATCCAAGCCATAGGTAAGATTATCCCGAATTGTTCCAGCCATCATCGCGCTTTCCTGGTTGACAGTTACACCTGGATAAAATAAATATAAAAAAATGGCACATCCAGACTTTTTCTGAACATGCCATTCTAATTATTGTAAACGTCTTATTCTTTCATCCAAATCCGGATGTGTCGAGAAGATATTCGATTTTTTCTTGCCATTAATTTTAAGCGTGGCAATCGATGTGTCATCTTCTGTTTTAATACGGTCACTATAAGCGCGCAATGACTCAAGCGCATGCCTCATCTTATCTCTGCCTGCAAGATCTGCCCCGCCTCGGTCTGCATGAAACTCCCTGTGACGGGAATAGGCGAAGACAACAAGGCTTCCTAAAATGGAAAATACAAGTTGAAAAACAATAATCGCGATGAAATGAACAAGCGGAGCAATTTCTTCTCTTGCAAAACGCGATGCGATAAACGCAGCAATCCGTGCAAGAAATACAACGAATGTGTTTACGACACCTTGCAGCAAGGTCATTGTCACCATATCACCGTTTGCAATATGGGCGACCTCATGGGCCAGTACCCCTTCAATCGCATCATCATCCATTTCTTCCATTAAACCAGTTGAAACAGCGACAAGCGATCGTTTCTTAGATGGACCGGTCGCAAAAGCATTCACTTCGGGTGAATCATAAACTCCAACCTCAGGCATATACGTTAAGCCCGCTGCCCTTGATAAACGGTGAACTCTTTCAACAAGTTCCTGCTCAAAAGCAGTAGCTGGCTGGTCAGGATTGATAACCCGAACCCCCATCATCCGCTTCGCCATCCAGCGTGAGATCAACAGAGATATAAAAGAACCGGTAAACCCGATGATCGCACTTAGGATAAGCAAGGTACCGAAGTCAATTCCACCCTGGGCATTTAAATAATTCAATCCCCCTGGTATTAAATTAACGATGATACTAATCGTAAGTAGGACTAGAACGTTTGTTAACAAAAAGTAAAAAATTCGCTTTCCCATCATCCACACCCTTTATAATTTGCTGATTTTCTTTTCTTAATTATAAAGGGTTAAGCATGATGCTACAAGTAGGACGTGCGCGATTAAGCAGTTTGTTTTACTTCGGCTTTTTTCCTTCCATGCAAAAAATAATAAATCGGTAAAGCTAGGAATGCAATGACACTCATCGCTAAATAAAGTCCACGGAAACCAGTGACTCGAATGAGATAACCGAGTAAGAATGGGCCAATCCCCATTCCAAGGTCATAAAACGTGAAGAAGGTTGCAGTTGCAAGTCCAACCCGTTGGTGTGGTACTGTACTCACTGCAATCGTTTGAGCACTTGATTGTAAAGTTCCAAAGCCGACCCCAATGATTGCTCCAGCGATAAGCAAGAAGATGCCATTACTAGCCTGACTAAGAATGACTAATCCAATCCCAAACAAAGCAATCGATGGATACATGACACTATTTTCACCTTTTTCATCATACATTCTCCCCGTCACAGGGCGTGACAGAAGGAGAAACACGGCATACATGACAAAGAAAAAGCTTGCCGCGTCGACAAGATTAATTTCTACCGCATACGTACTGATAAAAGATAGAATACTTGAGTTGGCGACCCCAACGATGAGCATAAAAATAGATATCGGGAGTGCGCTCCCCTCAAAGTAATCACTAAGTTTAAATCTTTTCTGCCGTTTCTCTTTTTCAAGATATTTACTTTCGATTTCCGGAACATTCATAAATAGCGCAGTTACTAGTGCGATAATTGACATCCCAGTTGTGATAACAAAAATCATATCCTGACTTAAATATTGCAAGGTTATTAAACCAACAAACGGGCCAATTGCCATCGCAAAGTTATTACTTGTCGCAAAGTACCCCAGTCCTTCCCCGCGTCTGCTCGGCGGAATGACATCGACCGCAATTGTTCCCGTTGCAGTTGTTGTAATACCGAATGCAAACCCGTGAACAAACCGGATTAAGAGCATCCAGCCGATTGTATTAACCGGGAAATAAACAAGTGCCATGACAAGAAACAGCGCTAGCCCGAATATTAGTAACTTCTTCCGCCCGACTGTTGCAATCAAGTTCCCTGCCACCGGACGAACTAAAACAGCACCAAGTACGAAAATACTTGATGCCAGACCTGCAATACTTCCCGAAACATTAAATTGTTCAATGGAGTACATGGCTAGGGTCACCATTAAAATATAGAAGGAAACAAATAGAAGAAAGTTGGTTGTGGATACCATAATAAAGTCTTTTGTCCATAATTTTTCACGCTTTGTCAATTTATCTCCTCCTTTTTAAGTTTATTTTTCAAAGATAGAATTGTGTTTAACGTTGTTTCCATATCAGCTTCCGAGATTTCTGCTGCTAGTTTCTTCTCAAATTGAAAGACAATTTCCTGACCTTTTTCATAGCTGTTTTCACCTGTCTCTGTTAAACAAATGCGACGCTCTCTTTTATCTGCGCCCGGAACGGCTTCGACTAACTTTTGTTCTTCCAGCCTTTTGATTGTACGGCTAATAGTCGGTTTTTCGACATCGAGATAATTGCTGATTTCAACAAGGGGCACTGGTTGTTGCTTTTTAATGCAATATAAAACGAGCCATTGCGAATGAAATAGCCCGGCTTCTGAAAGTTGCTTATTCAATGCTTTCTTAAATGCCCTGCTGAACTGAAGCTGCTGATGAAAGAAATTTACCTTCACGAAATCCTCCTCTTCTGAAATTAGTTACCTAGTTAACTACATATGTTTACTTGGTTTTTGTCAATAGAACGAACCATTCAGTTGCGCTTCCTAAATGGTCCTATTTTTAAATCGTGATAAATTTTCCAGAAATAGTAGACAAAAGGAACGAAGATAAGAATGATCATGATTTCTACACCGAAACCAAGTCCATTTTCTTTCCCTAGTGCATTTTGAATAATATCGTAGTAAATACTTGCAAACATCAGACTGATAACTAAATTAGAAACTGCCAGCATTCTCGCAGTATGTTGCTTTACAGTATGAATCTCACCCTCTGTTAATTCTTCCTTTTTCAAAAAGGGAATATTCATGAATTGCAGACTGTCTGCCTTATTTTCGGAACGAATGATTAAAAAATAATTCAACACGAAGCAAAGCAAGACTGTATGGAAGTTAAGCAATATCAAGCCGAATAAAGCCCCCTTATGCCCCAACCATCCGCTTGTCCTGCAATATTAAAATGAATTGGAATCTCCGGCGGCAGCTTGCCGAAAGAAAAGAAGACGTAAATAATCATGCCGAACATCATACTGAATGTTAGCAGATCAAGTGCAGGCGGATAGTACTTCTGAATATTTCTCCACATGGAATCAACCTTTCCTTATGTATAACTTCTATTATACTACGAAATGAAGTCTCAATGAGATTCATCCAAGAAGAACTGCTTACACGATTATTTCAACCACTTTTTCTTCTGACGTCATCATTTTGTCACAAAGACCTCTTATTCGTGTTCGAAGTCACAGCTTACAAGTGATTTACATCACACAGGCAGCAGAATCTTCGCTGTACACTAGAGATAAGAAATAACAGGTAACGCCAAAAGTTCTATGAAAACCAAGTGAAAATCTACATGTCATTTTAGCGACCAATAAAAAGCTGGCTAGAACGAAAGAAAATGCAGAATGAACTCTAGTTAGCGCACGAGTTCCTAAAGAGTCATGGAAGAACAACCTGTATTCCCTGAAGTGACACTCGAGGACAGTAAAGAACGCGTCTATCCTTTTTCTGAATTCGCAGGAAAATACGTAATGCTTACCTTCATTTACACTGCATGTACCGATGTCTGTCCAGAACTCGAAATGAACCTAGCACAAGTTTATAACTCCATCTCGGAAGAATACGTCGGTGAAGACATCGTATTTATGAGCATTAGTTTGGATCCTGAACAGGACGATCCTGACACATTGGAGAAATACCGTGCCTACTTTGGCAGCGACGGGGAAACGTGGCGAATGGCAAGAATTACCGATGAAATGGAACTAAACGCCCTGCTCGATGATTTCGGTGTCATCGTCATTCCCGACGGATATGGACATTTCCAACATAATTCAGCATTCTATCTCGTCGACCCGAATGGAATTCTGATTGAAGTGATGGATTATATCGAGATTGGTACAGCGAGTGATAATTTATTATCTATTTTAAAAGAGGAAGCGAGTGATTTATAATGAGACAGCCCATTTATGGTTTAGCACTATTCATCTTTCTTATTTTGCCACCGGTTGTAACCCTCGCGGAGTCTATTATGGCAATCCATATGCATATGCAAATGCCTTTCTTCCTCATTGCGGGTGTACTCATGACACCTTTCTTCCAAAAGAAGTTTCCTCACTTTTTTGAGAAATGGAATGGGAATGGTATTCCAGGAATCTTAATATGATTATTGCTATCTATTGGATGATTCCCCGTACGATGGACGAAGCTTTAACGATCCCAGCGGTGGAAATTTTTAAGTTTATTAGTTTGCCGTTTTTAGCTGGTGTTCCATTAAGGGATAGCTGGGTTAAAGTTAGTGTCCGCGTGAAAAATGCAGTTTATATTATTATTAGTGCTATTTTCGCGGCGATGGCTGTTCTATATATTGCTGCGCCTACTCAATTATGTAACAACTACCTCATTGTAGAACAAAAAACACTTGGCTGGGGATTCGTCTTCCTCGCAGGCGGCATCTTCTTCTACTTCATCCGAACCATATTTTATAAAGAAACGGAAGAGTAACCACTTGTCACTTCCATACAGCGTAAGTGTCCGAAACTTTCTCTTGGAAGTCCGCAGTCCAGACACCTCTCGCACCTGCTGAGCGGCCGGCAAGCCTCCTCGCGCTATCGCGCTGCGGGGTCTCGCCAGGCCTATCCTCCCGCAGGAGTCTCGAGTGTCTGGACTGCTACCAGGAATGACCATATTGGGATCACTATTTAATGTACTGAAAAGGTATAATCGTTATCATGCAGGAATAATTTGTATTTAAAATAATCATCACTACCAGTTCAGTTGCCCGGTGGACGGTGACTCCTGCGGGAAAAGCACGAGCCTGGAGACCCCTTAGTGCTCAGCCCGAGGAGCTCTAGCAGTGCCTAAGGATGCGCATCCGTCCACCGGGCAACTGAACGGCGATTAGAGAGTCTTTCAAACGAATGAGCAAACAATTACGCTGAATGAAAGCAATTATCCCTGAGAGTTGTGTTATTTTTTATACCGTTACAATCATCGCTAACAGAAAAACAATCAACAGGTAGTTAACGGAGAATAGGAAGTTTTGTTGGGCCCATTTTAAGTCATCTTTCACAAAAAAACCGCGAATGATTAAGATGACCCAGATGATAGTTAAGATGGTAACAACGGCTACATAGAACGAACCTAGGGAGTGGAGCATGAATGGAAGCGGCAAAAGACAGAGGCAATAGATGAGCATCATTCGCTTCGTCACTTGCATTCCCTTCACCACTGGAAGCATTGCTACCCCCGCTGCTTTGTATTCCTTAAACTTCCTAATTGCAATAACATATGTATGTGGCATTTGCCAGAAAAATAGAATGAGAGCATAGGTGATTGGGACAATATGCCAGCCTGTAGCGAAAACCGTCCATCCGATTAGCGGCGTTACAGCCCCTGAGATACTGCCAATTATTGTATTCCACGTAAATTTCCTCTTCGTCCACATCGTATAGGGAAAAACATAGATAAACCAACCGAGAATGGAGTAAATCATAACTTCCCAATTTGTGAAAAATAATAGAATAAAGCCGAGTGTCGATACTCCCCAACCGATAAATAATACAGTCGTGAGAGGGATATTCCCCGTTACAGTTGGCCTTGATTTTGTCCGGTCCATTACTGTATCAATATCTGTGTCATACCAATTATTAATGACTAATGCCCCGATAATGACTAACGTACTGCCGCTTATCGTCAGTAATACAACTCCCCAATTTCCAGATAGCGGAATATCTTCGAACTGCATTACGAGCCAAAGACCGGCGATTACCGGTAAGACGTTCGCAATCATGACTTTAAATTTAATAAGTAATTTGATATCGGTGAGGAATGTTTGTTTTTTATTCGCTTGTAGTTTTTCTGTCACATCCAACATCCTCTACCCGCTTGAAAATTCCCCCACTGAAATACTTTCTTCGTAATCTAACAAAATAACTTCCACCTGCTCCCCTTTTTCCGATTCTTTCTTCCCCTTCAAGAAAACGATCAAACAATCCGCATCACCAAGAGAAGAAACAACACCTGATTTATCCAATCCAAGTGGTGTTGCAAAGAGCATACCATCCTTCCAGTCGAGCTTGCCACGAACGAAACGATCAAATGGATTCTTTTTTAAAAAGTCCTTACCAAGAATAGCTGTTACTCGCGGGGAAAATGGGTGACTCGCACCTGAAATGGCTCGGATGAATGGTCGTGCAAGAAGTTCAAAACCGACGTAACAGGCAGATGGATTCCCTGACAAAGCGAAGATGAGCTTCCCGTCCTTTTCCGCCACTGTCGTTACACTCCCCGGGCGCATGCCGATCTTATTAAAGAGCACATTCGCACCAAGTCGTTTGAAAATCTCTGGCATATGATCATAATCACCGACAGAGACTCCACCTGTCGTAATCAGGATATCGCTTTTTTCCAAATTCGTTGCAATACTTTTAAAATTAACTTCCAGATCATCACTTAATTTCCCGTGATATACTGCTTCCGCTCCTACTCGGAGTGCTTGTGCATGAATCATGTAGCCGTTACTATTTCTGATTCTCCCTTGTTCGAGCGGTTCACCCGGATCCAGCAGTTCACTTCCTGTAACAATAATGCCTGCCACCGGCTTCTTTCTGACTGGAACTTGTTCGTAACCAAATGTTGCAAGCAATGCAATTAAACCTGGGTTAATATATTTCCCCGCTTCGGCAATCATCTTACCTTGCCGCACATCTTCTCCCCTAATGGAAATGTTCTGATTCGGCCGCAATGGTCTGCGAACCTGGATATGAGGCTCATCACCTATCCTTACTTCTTTTACCGCTTCAATCATAACAACGGCGTCACAGCCTTCCGGAATTGCTGCGCCGGTCATAATCCGGACTGCTTCATTTTTCCTGACGGTTCCAGAAAACACTTGACCCGCAGCAATTTCTCCGACAACCTTCAATATGCTCGGGGAATGTGTTGTGGCTTTGACGGTATCGATTGAACATACGGCAAACCCATCATAGGGCGAGCGGTCAAATGGTGGAATTGGATAATCGGCAACTAAGTCCTCCGCCAAATAAAAACCCAATGCATCAAGCAGGGAAAGGTGCTCCATCTCACCCGGATGCGCAAATTTCATTAAACGTGTAATCGCTTCCTCTAATTGGATCGACTTTCTTTCAAACATTCCGACACCCCCTGTTTCCTATAATTATAGCATACATAACGAGACTTCCTCCAAGCTAATCTAGCGAAAACCCTGCGATATCCACGCATACAAAAAGCACTCCATCCATCGAACGGTATATCCTAGGGTAACCGTCCGTAAACTCCCACCTAAAATTTAGGGTCTTCAAGAAAAGTTTGGGTGTGAAGAAACGTGAGCTACCACCTAAAGTTTGTTCAACTAACAATCAGTGGGATGAAGAAAAAAACCAACTGATTGAAGTTCCAATTTATTCAAAAGAGTGCCTCTTGCCGTTTATTCTTTTTTACCGATGATAACTCGCCAAAGATCGGGCCCTTCCTCCATGTATTTCCAGGTGAATTCTCCTTCACGTTCGATCAAAAATTGATAATATAATGGTTTCGGATCATGGTCATTCGTAAGTTGCATACACTCACCAGCTTCAAGTTTATCAAATGCCCAGAATATACGAATATGACGACTTTTTGGGGGGATATCAGGAGCATGAACTTTCACACTACAGCTTATTTTATTCATCTTGAATACCTCCGATATTTTTAAATGTATGTTCTTGTTTTACTATATTCATCATATATTAATACTCATTGTTAAGTAGTGAGCATAAACACATTTTTCTGTGATTTTGCTCACATCATTCACTTAAGGGTATGATAGAATAAAGATTGTGAAAAAGAATGGACTAGAACAATACATCTACTTTTAGAGAGGGAATAACATGAATCTAAATTCCGCAAAAAAAATTATTACAGCGCTTTCCTTTATTTAAAAATTTAACAGATTCGGAAATGGAACCAGTGCTTGATATTGCGCGGAATCGCTTATACCGGCAAGGGAGTCACCTTTTCATGCAGGGAGAGCCTTTAACGAATGTTTACTTTATCCTGGATGGAAAAATTAAAATATATCGGACTGATTTGCAAGGAAAAGAACAAATCATTAACGTGCTTGGTGAAAACCAAATGTTTCCGCATCAAGGATTTTTCCGGAACGATAATTATCCGGCCCATGCTGAAGTATTAGAAGAAGCGACTCTCGTCTATATTCCAATTCATCAGTTTGAAGAATTTCTTATTGCCAATCCACGGATAAGTGTCAAAGTATTTCGTGTGCTTGGAGATATTATCGTGGACCTGCAGAACCGTTTAGAAGAACAAATTCTCCACAACACCTATGAACAAATCATCCTATTGTTAATCCGCCTAACAAACAGCCACGGAAAACAACTGAGTGAAGAACAATACAAAATCACAACTCAATTCACGAATAAAGAATTGGCAAATATGATCGGCTCGAGCCGGGAAACCGTCAGCAGAACACTAACACTACTCAAAAAGAACAACCTAATCGAAACAAACAAAAAAAACAACATCATCGTCAACCGCACTAAACTCGAAGAAGAATTATTTTAAAAGAAGTGAGACACGGGGGTCAGTGATATGCTCCCTTTATAGTAGACAGAGAAATAATAAAAGATCTCTACTACTATAAAGGGAGTTTTTATTATGTCTGAGAAAGTAATGAAACACACATTGGATGAAAGGGTTCAAGCTGTATTGTG
>NZ_JAKGBW010000076.1 GCF_021556485.1 Oceanobacillus alkalisoli
GTTTTCATAAAATTGGGTAAAAGAATCCCACGAAAGCTATTTTACTCATCTTTGAACCCTTTGCAAGCGCCTTTACGACAAAACCAAAAAAGTGTATGGATTGCACATAAATCGCAAACAAAATACTTTACAAAATGGTTTTCAGATAAACTTTAAAATAACTAAAGTGCTGTTTTTTAGCACAAAAAAGCACAGACTGCTTAAGGCTTGTCTGTACTTTCATTGTTTTAATAGGCAATATGATAAGTGGTTTCAGAATGGAAAGTCTCTTCTGGGCGTAATAGAATC
>NZ_JAKGBW010000077.1 GCF_021556485.1 Oceanobacillus alkalisoli
AAAATAGTATGTCTTCAAAGTGAAAGGTGATTATCTTTCTGTCATAATCACCTTTAAAATGTCTGCATTGACCTGCGTGTTAAAATTCTAGGATAGCTTTGCAACACTGTGAGAATTACGATGTGAGCATCAGTTGCTCCTTCGCTCTGCGTAGGCCAGGCTTGCTTCTCTCCCACACGTATGCTGTGGTCTTGTGGTTATGACAACACACTCAGAAGAAAACTTAGGGCACTCAGTGTTTGAAGCATCCAGTGCTGTCAAGGAGATAGGAAGCATGAGGCACATAGA
>NZ_JAKGBW010000078.1 GCF_021556485.1 Oceanobacillus alkalisoli
GAAGGCACAGTCCAACAAAGCCCCCAGGGGTTCTCAGCTGCCTGATCCCAGGTTGAGCTCTGCTGTATTGGATACTTCAGGAGAGCAGAAGCTGCTGCTGTCAGCTCTTGGACTTTGGGTTTTAGCAGTGTGCATCCTGTTTAGGAGCCAGAGAGAATCTGTTGGCCTTGTTTGGGCCTTACTTCTCGTGGGGGAGCTCATGTGACCAGTTCTAAACTGAAACTGCAGCAGCTTGCCTTCTGCAAGATGTGCCGCAACCCCGGCCACGTGACCCTGGGAAAGTTTCCT
>NZ_JAKGBW010000079.1 GCF_021556485.1 Oceanobacillus alkalisoli
GAGCAGATGCTTTGCAATCTACTAAATCACCAACTTCATTTTTCCATTAGACTGTGGCAGAGTGTGACGAGTCAGTGTGCAGATGTTAAAAGGAAAGTGCTTAATCACAGACATTGGCTGTATTTAAGCAGAGATCCTTGGTTCTGTATTGATGGATTGATGCCCTTATAATGGTGTCAATGGTAGAGGGTCTGCCTTCAGATCAGTAATTACAGTCTTCACTGTCTCGATGTGTGCACATTACTGTTTCATTTGAAACTGAGCTATTTAGCTGCCAAATAGGAAGCT
>NZ_JAKGBW010000017.1 GCF_021556485.1 Oceanobacillus alkalisoli
ACTCTCTTGCTTTTGTAACATGTAATCACCCGCTACTTTCATCGTTATTACTTTGATTATAAAATAGAACAGCTAACAAATCATTTTTGTTAGCTGTTCTAAGGAGACTTTTTCAGTGGCCTCGGGCAGAGCTCCAGTCCCGCTTTTTTTATTCAGCAATATAATAGATTAATTATAATTACTTTACATCATTCAACAAGACTCGGTATAATCGGATAGTGCGTAAAATATCTAAAAATAATCTATTCAACAAAGTTTCTTAATATTCAATCTTGTTGAAAGGATGATGTAACTGGTTCATTCCAACTTGTTTATATTATCACAAAACAAGCGAATGGACATACTAGAAATAGCTAAACCATACATAAGAAAGGAGAAACAAACATGACAGATAAACAACAAAAAAATAAAGAATCTTATGTTGAGGTAATTGGAGATACCGTTTATGGAAAACATCTGATCGCAACGATTAGTCTTAGCATTGTCTTGAGCCTGATTGGCTTTTTTATCGGAAAACAACTATTTCCGCATATTGCACCAGAACAAATGGTGAAGTCCTATTCCTTGCTTTTAGGAATTGCGGGAAGTTTAATCGCGCTATTACTCAACACTTTATTATTTAAACCAAAGCGCACCCTGAATGAAACGCCGAATACAAGTGCTGAGCTAAGTGCTGTATATGCAAAACTGCAGATTGATATCGAGGAGGAACGGGAAGCGATTATGAATGATCCCGTGACAGCAGCTGAAATGAAAAATCAAGGAATTTATGACATGTTTATGGATGAAGAGAGGGAAGAGCGTTAATGAATGTTTTACTACTTGCGATCCTCCTGGCAATTGTTGCGGGAGTAATTTTTACTTTAATAGGTCTTATTTCAGGTTCTGACGAAACGGCTGTTATGGTGCCGGCAACGTTGATTGTCGTGTTACTTGGTGCACCGCCTGAAGCGGTTTTTGCCTTCTTTATGTCGGCGGTGCTCGCGAAGCACTTGACCCATGCGATTCCGACAGCCTTAATGGGGGTCCCGGGGGATACGACGGCGGCTCCAATGCTTGAGCATGCGAACTTTATGCGCCGGATAGGTTTACCGCATATTGCCCTTAGAAAAATGATTTCAGGCGGGATTATTGGGGCATTCATTGCCCTTCCAATCGCATTATTGTTCGCCGTTTTCTTAAGTCAGTTCGGAACATTTTTCCAAGATAATGCCGGGATTATATTTACGTTAGCCGCCGTATTGATCGGTTATGTTTCAAAAGGACGTTGGGTCAGTATTTTGCTCATTGTTCCTCTAGCATTAATTATCCAAGGCTTGAATTTAGTCAGCACGACGATATTGGGGAATGGCTTGTCCATCAGTTTCTTTCTAGGACTCGCGATTGGACCGATGTTAACGGATATTTTACTCGCAACTTCAAGCAGCGCAAGACCACTAATTAAACGGAAAGAAAAAAATGAATATAAGCTTGCGCCAGAAAAGAAATCTTGGTCAGGATATTTCCCCAACCCATTTAAAGTATTGACGAAAAAGCAAACGGCCGCAGTTGGAGGAGCATCATTTATATCATCTCTAACGTTTGCACTTAGTCCAGTAGGGATGACGTCGCTAATGGGAGAGATTGTCGGGTCAAGAATAAAAGGACAGTATAAAAAATCTACGACGAGTCTTGCTACAATGAACGCGGTAACGGAATCGACTTATGTTGCTGAAACGCTTATCCCGCTTATTGCGTTCGGTATTCCGCTGAGCCCGGTTGCAATCGGACCAGCTCAAGCGTTATTTAATGCACCACCAGTATACACGACAGAACCGGTACATAATCTGCATACGATGCTTACGCCGATGGATTTCTTTATTTACGGTTTAATCGGGTTGGTTGTTGCATCTTTGATCGCATATCCGTTTTCGATGAATTATGCGCGAAAAGCAACTGTATTCGTGCTGAAGCGAATTAACCAGGAAGCAATTATTGCGATGTTTATTGGAATCGTATGTTTGCTTGCATTTTATGAAGGTGGATTAGTTGGGATAGTTGTCACCTTTGCCATGGCAATGGTCGGCGGGATGCTAAATCGTTTCCTTGGAGTAGGAGTCGGTGTCCAGTTCATGGTATTCTACGGATCCAGTTGGATTATTTCTACATTACTAGGGTTGTAATATTGGGGGGCAGAAGGTTTGTCCCACATCACTGGGAAAAACCCTCTGACCCCAATGTCCCCCCCATTGAAGGAAATGATTGGCAAGTGTACAATGGAGTCATCTTAAAGCAGGGAGTTTTGGAGAGATGAAGGGACTTGCGCAGTGGGGTTTAAGCTTATCGATTGTTTTATATGGTGTGTTGCATTTTTATACGTATTTTCATCCGCATGCGTTTTTACTTCAATTATTATCCATCAGTGGGGCTGGCATCGTAATTTGTGGTGCAATCCTACTTTCCGTTAAAAATCTAAAAATGCCGCTCGGTCTTTTGCTGTTTGGCATCTTCATTTTAATTTACTCTGACATATCTCTACTCGAAGGAATTCTCCATGGACTCCGCCAAATGCGTAATATGATTGGCTTATTAATCCTTGTCCCCCTGATCAGCTGGGTCCTACGCGAAGAACCCTATATGGAAGCAATCGTTTCCTATGGAAATAAACTGCTTAATACGAGCAGGAGATTTTACCTTGGGGCCATTTCGTTTACACAAGTGATCGCATATTTTCTTTTGTTTGGCTCCATCCAGATGGTTTATCACTTTATTGATGAAATTCTAGCGGATAAACGCGGAGAAGCTTGGGAAAATTTCAAAGGGACCGCATTATTACGAGGGTTTGCTTTATCAACCTTATGGGTTGTCAGCATCCCGAGTTTTGTTTTTGTCGTGGAAATTATGGATGCTTCTCTTTATCTATCGATTTTACAAGGATTTGGAATGGCGGTAGTCGGAGTTGGTATTGCGCTCGTATTCTCTCATTTTGAAGAAAAGAAATTTGGTGTTAATTTAACCGCAGGAGTCCGTAGTGAATTTGAAGAAGTATTGGGGGCAAATCCGCAAGACCGTTTAGTCCAGCGTGACTTTAAAGAGTTTATAATACTTTTTGTGTCTCTATTTGGCACGATTTTCATTTTACAGGGCTTTTGGGACATTGAACTGCTCGTCTTGATTCCGCTCGTTGTTATCGCGTGGATCATTTCTTATTTCTTATATAAAAGAAGACCCCATAAACTCCTGCAAAATTTAAAAACTCATATACGTAAAGATGTAGCAAGAGAGTCATACCAGCTTTGCATGATGCTCGGTGCCGGGATGATGATTTATGCGCTCAATCAGACTTCATTCGCTAGTATTGTCGTAGATGGAATCTATGGTTTGCAGACAGCACTGCCGTTTTTAAACATCCTTTATTTCCTGCCATTTATTATTATCATTCTTGGATTCTTTGGTCTTGGGCCGCTTACGGTGATGGTTCTTGTCGGCGGAATTTTAGGGAGCCTCCAATTACCTTATCCGCCAGAAATTATTGTGCTCGCCGTCACGTCTGGAAGTGCGATTTCCATTTTGCTCTCTCCGTTAATTATGCCTGTGATTACGCTAAGTGGTGCGAATGGTTTGAGTGGTTTCAAAAATGGAATCGTTTTTAATTGGAAATATGCACTTGTGCTTTATGTTGTCGTGCAGATTTATGTGCAACTAATGGTGGTATGGTAAAAGGCCGCGGGTGAGACGCGGCTTGCCATAATTTTACTCCATTGACAAAACAAATCCTCTCCAATATAATGATGAAAAATCTGATTATTTATGAAAATACATAATACTACGGAACCTTTCTAGAAATCTTCCATAAAAGTGGTGCCTCCATATGAAAAAAAGGATAAGATTACGGACAAAGATCCTCCTGTTGTCTTCTTTACTCGTCTGTTGCTCTGTTTTTGTAAGCGGAATCACGATGCTTTATAGTATTTCCGCTTCTTTTGAAGAGGAGATTGGAGAAAGGGCAATTGCAATTGCCCGAACAGTTGGTCAGCTCGATGAAATTCGTTCAACAGTCGGGAAGGAAGGTGGAGAAGAAACAATCCAACCGATTGCAGAACGGATCCGGTTATCTACAAATGTCGATTATATTGTCATTTTAGATATGAATAAAAAGCGCTACTCCCACCCCTCTGAATCTTTCATTGGCCAAGTATTTGAAGGCGGAGATGAGAGAGCGGCGTTTTCGGAGCTTGAATACATTTCAAAAGCAGAAGGAGATTTAGGCTTTGCCATTCGTGCGTTCGTTCCGATTATGGATGAAGAAGGAATAACGCAAGTAGGTGTTGCGGTTGTTGGAATTCTAGCACCGAATTTAAAAACATTATTAAAACAATATCATCGTAATCTTTTTTTCTCCCTCCTTGGTGGACTGTTGATTGGTTTAGTCGGTGCTTGGTTTTTAGCAAATAACGTTAAAAAACAAACTTATCGATTGGAACCCTATGAAATTGCCCGGCTATTTGAAGAACGCTCAACCATTATGCAAACCCTCGATATCGGTATTATTGCAACCGATGACAGAGGGAAGATAAGCTTTATGAATCACTTGGCTGAGGAGTATACAGATGCAACGGATGATACCGCAACCTTGGAACAAGTCTTTAATAAAAATTGGTTGTCTTTTCAACGCGTAGAAGAAATGCATCTCACAAACAAACCGATCAATTTAGGAGGTACGATGTATCTTCTCTCGGTTTATCCAATCTTTGTAAAGGATGACCATGTCGGTTCATTACTGACCTTGCAAAATCGTTCGGTCGCCCATCAATTAGGTGAAGAATTGACTGGAGTAAAGGAGCTTGTTGGAGCACTGCGAGCCCAAAATCACGAGCATATGAACAAACTTCATAGTATCGGCGGTTTAATTCAATTAGGTAAGATTGATAAGGCGTTAAAACTGATTGTGCAAGAAACATCCGATGAAGAAAATCTTGTTTCTTTTATTCGAAATCATATTAAAGACTATGCCGTTTCTGGTCTAATATTAGGAAAGCGTTCCCGAGCGAAAGAACTTGGAGTTACATTCGATATCGAATTACAAAGTTTTCTGGAAGCTACTGTACAGGGGCTTAGTACCGGTGATATTATTACGATTGTTGGTAATTTGATTGATAATGCATTTGAGGCGTGTGACGCTAGAGATAAGAAAAAAGTAACTTGTCTCATTCAAGGGAATGAATCGTATTTTTATTTCTCTGTAACAGATACAGGAATCGGGATGACGGAAGATGAGTTGGGTTTTATATTCGATCAGGGGTATAGTTCAAAGGCAAAGGAGGAAAGGGGCATCGGACTCACTTTAGTTAAAGATATTGTAGACCTTAAGAAAGGTACCATCACCATTACTTCAGAAAAATATGAGGGCACGACAGCTGAAGTGGTGATCAAGGTATAGATTGGAGGGGTTTAATGATTAATGTAGTAATCGTTGAAGATGACCCGATGGTAATGGAGGTTAATAAAGGTTTCTTAGAAGAAATAGCTTCATTTTCATTAATTGGCAGTGCTGTGAAGGGGAAGGATGCAATAGAGCTAATTGAGAATCTGAGACCGGATCTCGTGTTGCTTGATGTTTATTTGCCAGATATAACTGGAATCGAAGTATTATATAAGTTGCGAGAAAAACAGTTACCAGTCGATGTCATCATGATCACTGCTGCTAAGGATACGAATACCGTCCAAAAAATCTTTCGTTACGGGGCTATTGATTATTTAGTGAAGCCTTTTCATTTTGAACGCTTTCAGCAAGCCTTAACAAATTATGCGAAAATATGGAAGAAGTTTTCGCATTATCAGGAAGTAACACAAGCGGATATTGATATGTGGTCGACACAAAAAGAAATCGAAAAAGATATATTACCAAAAGGATTAAGTGAGGTTACATTAAAACAAGTCATGTTAGCCGTTTCAGAACAAATTGAACCGGTAACAGCAGAGCAATTAGCAGTAAATCTCGGGATGGCACGTGTGACTGTTCGCCGTTACTTGGATTATCTCGAAAAGTCCAAGCAAATTAATATGCAAGTAGAATACGGGAAAGTAGGTCGACCAAGTAATTATTACTTTGCTTAAAGCGTTTGAAGCCCTTAAAGGGGCTTTTTTTATGTGCAAAACGATACTGAATCCAACTAGTTCCGACCAAAAAGACCAAAAAGAACAATATGTTTTTATTATTGCTCAGAATTTGTAAGCGCTTTATAATTTAAAACAACTTACTAATCGAAATATTGTAAAAAGGTGGAGGTGGAAATATATTAACCCAGTTGACTCATACTTCCCAATTCCTCCTCTTACTCGTTCTACTATTTATGCTTTCCGCCTGTGAAAAAAATGCCTATCCGGAAGATCATGAACAGTTGAGTGAGGAAGAACGGATTGTAATTCGTTTCTCTCATGTCGTTGGTGAAGATACGCCAAAAGGACTTGCTGCTAGAAAGTTTGCTGAACTTGTCAAGGAGCGGACAAATGGTTATGTCGAGATACAGGTTTTTCCAAATAGTTTCCTCTATAAGGACGGGGAAGAAATTTCTGCACTTCTGAATGGAGATGTCCAGATGATTGCCCCCTCAACATCGAAAGTAACTTCGCTTGTTCCGGAATGGCAAGTATTCGACTTGCCTTTTGCTTTTGAATCGTTTGAAGAAGTCCAGGAATATGTGAAGGGGCCGGCTGGCGAAGTTTTATTTAAGAAACTGGAGCAGGAAGGGATGTTTCCTTTGGCATTCTGGGATAACGGATTTAAACAGATGACGAATAATCATAGCCCATTGCATATGCCAGCAGACTTTTCGGGTTTGAATTTCCGAATTATGGCGAGTGACTTATTGTCTGAGCAATTTGAATTACTTGATGCAGATTCCCAAGTGGAAACATTTGACCAAGTATTTCCTGTATTGGACAAGGAGCAGCTCAATGCACAAGAAAATACATTTTCCAATATAGTCAACAAAAATATCCATTCCGTACAAGATTATATGACGATCAGTAATCATGGTTACTTAGGGTATCTTGTGCTGATTAATAATGAATTTTGGAAAAACCTGCCGGATGATATTCAAATAATTATGCTGGACACGCTTCGTGAAGTTACCGAATGGAATATGAAATTTGCTTCAGAAATCAATGAGGAAAATTATGAAGAATTACAAGCCTGCCGTTGTTTGGAAATTCATGAATTGACAGAAACAGAAAAGAAACAATGGGAAGATGCTTTTATACCTTTATATGAAAGATTTGAAGAGAGGTATGGAGCTTCATATATAGAATATCTTCCAAAATATCAATAAAAAGAGGGAGGAAATTAGGATGTGGAAAAAGAATAAGTGGCTGTTTGTTTTAATATTCGGGATGTTTTTATTCATGCTTGCAGCTTGTGGAGATGAGGACAATGAAGCTTCCAGCGAGGAGGTAGATACCGAATCAGCTGGCGGTGATGATTATCCTTCTACGGTAACAATTGGGACAGCTTCCCAAGGAGGGACATATTATATTTGGGGTGGCGGTCTAGCGAATCTTTTAGAGGAACATCTGGATATTACGTCTAATGTTGAAGTGACTGGGGGGCCAGTACACAATATTCAACTATTGGATTCCGAAGATATTCAAGTTGGTATGGTAACAGAGGGCCCACTTTATGAAGGGGTGACTGGAGAGGGAGACTGGGCGGATAAAACGTACGAAGAAACCCGAGTTATATTCCCGATGTATCACACACCCTTCCATTGGTGGTCAACGGCAAATTCTGGGGTAACAAGCGTGACGGAACATGAAGGAGAGCGGGTCGGTGTTGGTCCATCTGGAGGGACACCCGGCACATATAATCCGTTAATCTATGAAGCACTCGGTATTGAAACAGGCGACCAAGTACAGGCTGGAGCTAGTGATATGGCTTCGCAAATGATGGATGGGCAGCTGGATCATATAGGATTTTCTGCTGGTATTCCAATTGCCTCTGTAACAGAAATTGAAGCACAGACAGACATTAATATTTATGGAATTGATGGGGAAGAACGTGAGACGGTAAAGGAAGCATTGCCATATTTTGTTGACTTTATCATTCCGGAAGACACCTATAATTCCCTTGATTCGGACCTTGAAACAATTGCCCAATATAACTTTGGTGTTGTCCATATGGATGCGAATGAAGAGTTCGTTTATGACTTTGTAAAAGCGTATCATGAAAATATTGAAGATATGATTACAACACATGCCTCCGCTGAAGAAGCAAGAGATCCTGAAGCAATCTTAATCAATGAAACTTATCCGATGCACCCAGGTGCAATCCGCTACTACGAAGAAGTCGGAATTGATTTGCCTGATGCGGTTTATCCTCCGGAGTGGGATGAGGAATAAAATGCAAGACTCCTAGTATCAACTGGGGGTCTCGCTATTTTAAATTAGAGGAGGAGGAAAATGGAGAAAAAAGAAAACAACGGAATCACAGCAAAGCTTGAAAATGATCCGAATATCATAGAAGATGGCAAAATTGATACGACCGTTGATGAAGAAGCACTTGAAACGTCTTCTAATATGCGGAATTTAACTGGCTGGACCCGTTATGTCTTCATGGTAATCGCAATCGCCGGAGCACTTTTCCATCTCTATATTTTAAATCTTAACCCAATCGATCCATGGGTTTTTCGCAGCACTCACTTAGTATTTGGGACAATCCTGGGAATCATGCTTTATCCGGGCTGGCGGACGAAATCGAATAAAATCCCGATTATTGACTGGATCTTAATCATCGCTTCGATTTACATCGGTTATTATATTTATGCGAATCTTGACCAGCTTGTATTCCGCTTTGGAGTTACACCAACAACCTTAGATTTCTACGTCGCATTAATCGGATTATTGCTCGTCATTGAATTTACACGAAGGACTAGCGGGTGGACATTACCAATTCTCGCGTTTGTATTTATTGCCTATGTTTTCATGGGACCCTATTTACCAGGGATTTTAAATCATAATGGATATTCGCTTGAACGATTCGTCACATATGTATATGGCTTGGATGGTGTGTTCGGAGTTACAACAGACGTATCATCTAAGTATATCATTCTGTTTATTATATTTGGCGCCTTTCTACAGATGTCTGGTGTCGGGCAATATTTTATGAACGTGGCATTTTCACTTGCAGGGAATATGCGCGGTGGACCAGCGAAAGTTGCTGTTATTTCCTCTGCATTAATGGGAATGATTAACGGAACTTCGGCAGGAAACGTTGTAGCGACAGGTTCTCTAACGATTCCATTGATGAAGAAGACAGGTTATCCATCGAGATTTGCTGCTGCAACGGAAGCGACTGCCTCTTCAGGTGGACAAATATTACCTCCGATTATGGGGGCTGGAGCGTTCTTGATGGCTGAAATAACAGGGATTAAGTACTCTGAAATTATTATCGCTGCAACGATACCGGCTATTTTATATTTCATCTCTGTTTATTTTATGGTTGATTTTCAAGCACTGAAATCAAATTTGAAAGGAATACCGCGCAAACTGCTGCCAGATCGGAAACAAATATTAAAACAAGCATATTTATTTATCCCAGTTCTCCTTTTAATCGTATTGCTCGTGATGGGGAGATCGGTTATTATGGCAGGGACGATAGGAATTATTGCAAGTTTTGTAATAAGTTTGTTTAATAAGAAAACGCGTATGGGATTAAAAGATATTCTGCTCGCTTTAGAGCTTGGGATGAAAAACGCCTTGCAGCTGATTGCGATTGTTGCCTGTGCTGGGATCATTGTTGGCGTAATTGCTCTTACAGGTGTCGGTCAGCGGTTTAGTTCATTATTATTATCCATAGCGGATAATAATATGTTACTGGCATTAGTGTTTGCTATGGCGATTGCAATCATATTAGGGATGGGGATGCCAACTACAGCAGCTTATGCAGTTGCAGCTTCTGCAGTCGCTCCAGGATTAATCAATATGGGATTAGATCCCTTAATGGCACATTTATTTGTATTCTATTTTGCCGTTATATCTGCTATTACCCCTCCAGTTGCTTTAGCGGCATTTGCAGCTGCGGGAATAGCTGGGACAGATCCGATGAAAACGGGAGTCAAGGCCTTTCAGCTTGGTTTAGCTGCGTTTATCGTTCCATTTATGTTCTTCTTCAGTCCAGAATTAATCTTAGAAGGAGGATCAGCAGCTTCTACTGTTTTAGCTATATTTACTGCTGTTATCGGCGTGTACATTTTAGCATCGGCAGTTCAAGGGTGGTTCTTTAGAAAGACTGCAAGTTGGTATAGTCGCGTCATCCTATTAGCTGCATCTCTTTTATTTATGATTTCGGGGCTGTTTACAGACTTAATTGGATTAGCATTGATTATAGGAATAATTTTGATTCAAAAGTATATCAATAAGAATACGAATGCAAACAATCGTCAACAAGCCGCCGGATAGTTTCAATAAATTCAAAAACGAGTCAATCAGGTATTTAATCAGATTGACTCGTTTTTGAAAGGTAGCTATACTTCTAAATTTCTCCATTTCGTCACATTTTCACGCAAATACAGTCCCAAATCATACTTTCATGTGATATAATGAGCATGTGATTGAATGTGAAATAATGAACAATTGAAACGTTGATCATTTTAGCTTTACTAAAAATAAGTAATGATAAACACCAATTCAGGAGGTTGATGAAAATGGCAACTGAAACTAAGGAAAAGCTTCAATTTACCGGTGGAAAGTGGGAAACTGAAATCGATGTGCGCGACTTTATTGTGAACAACTTTACCCCCTACGCAGAAGATGATAGTTTCTTAACAGGACCAACAAAGTCAACAGTTGAGTTATGGAATCATGTGATGGAATTAACAAGTAAAGAACGAAAAAATGGTGGAGTATACGATATGGATACGAAAGTTGTCTCCACGATAACGTCACATGGTCCTGGATATTTGGATCAATCAAAAGAAAAGATAGTCGGTGTCCAAACCGATGCTCCGTTCAAGCGGTCTCTTCAGCCTTTTGGAGGAATCAGAATGGCGGTTGACGCAGCCAATGCTTATGGATTCGAGGTGGATAAGGAAGTACAGCATATCTTCACAGCGTATCGCAAAACCCATAATCAAGGAGTATTTGATGCCTACACTCCTGAAATCCGTGCAGCAAGAAGAGCTGGTATTATTACAGGACTTCCAGATGCATACGGACGCGGACGAATTATCGGCGACTACCGCCGGGTTGCATTGTACGGGGTCGATCGTTTAATCGAGGATAAGCAGGAGCAGCTTCGTACAGTTGGTGCAAACGGCATGATGAGTGAAGAAGTTATCAGAGACCGGGAAGAGATTAATGAGCAAATCCGTGCATTACATGAATTAAAACAGCTTGCTGAAAGCTATGGTTTTGACATTTCGGAGCCGGCAACTAATGCCGAAGAAGCTTTCCAATGGTTATATTTCGGTTATCTTGCAGCAATTAAAGAACAAAACGGTGCTGCTATGAGTTTAGGTAGGGTTTCTACATTCCTGGATATTTATATCAATCGTGATTTGGAAAATGGAATTCTGACAGAGGAAGAAGCACAAGAGTTAGTCGACCATTTCGTTATGAAACTGCGAATTGTTAAATTCTCAAGAACCCCGGATTATAATGAATTGTTCAGTGGGGATCCGACATGGGTGACGGAATCCATCGGCGGGATTGCCAATGATGGAAGACCACTCGTTACAAAAAGTTCTTTCCGTTTCTTGCATACGTTAGATAATCTTGGACCAGCACCAGAGCCGAACTTAACTGTCCTTTGGTCTGAGCAATTACCGGAAAACTTCAAAAAATATTGTGCGAAGATGTCAATCAAATCAAGTGCAATCCAATATGAGAACGACGATATTATGCGTCCAATTTATGGCGATGATTATGGAATTGCCTGCTGTGTATCTGCAATGGCAATCGGGAAACAAATGCAATTCTTCGGTGCCCGGGCTAACTTAGCGAAAGCACTCCTTTATGCGGTTAACGGCGGGAAGGATGAAGTATCCGAAGTGCAAGTTGCTCCGGCGTATGCTCCAATCGAAGCGGAGTATTTGGATTATGATGAAGTCATGGAAAAATATGATGATATGATGGAATGGCTTGCGAAGATTTATGTAAATACACTAAATATCATTCATTTCATGCATGATAAATACAGCTATGAACGGATTGAAATGGCATTACATGATAAAGAAGTTTTACGGACGATGGCTTGCGGGATTGCAGGTTTATCCGTTGCAGCCGACTCTTTAAGTGCAATTAAGCATGCAAAGGTGAAAACAATCCGTAATGAAGCAGGACTTGTTGTCGATTATGAAATTGAAGGAGATTTCCCGAAATACGGAAATAACGACGACCGTGTTGATGATATTGCGGTTTATCTTGTGAAAACATTTATGGAAAAAATCAAGCACTACAAAACATACCGGGATGCGGTGCCAACCCAATCCGTACTGACGATTACATCTAATGTCGTATACGGGAAGAAAACTGGTAATACACCAGATGGCAGAAAAGCAGGAGAAGCCTTTGCGCCGGGTGCGAACCCAATGCATGGCAGAGATAAGAATGGTGCACTAGCATCACTGCTTTCCGTTGCGAAGTTACCTTATGAAGATTCACTTGATGGCATTAGTAATACATTTTCTATCGTACCGAAATCATTAGGTAAAGATGAAGATGCACGGGTCATGAACCTTGTCGCAATGCTGGATGGGTATGCGAATAAGGGAGGCCACCACTTGAATGTGAACGTATTTGACAGAGAAACATTGCTCGATGCGATGGATCATCCAGAGCAATATCCGCAGCTCACCATCCGTGTATCCGGTTATGCGGTTAACTTTATTAAGCTGACAAGAGAACAGCAAATTGAAGTAATTAACCGAACATTTCATGAGAGCAGATAAAGTGAAACTTCAATCTGTGGGGGTTTTTCTTTATCCTTCACGGATTGTTAGTTGAACGAATCGGGGTGAAACCGTTCGTTATCTCACCTAAACTTTCTTGGATGACCTGAAGTTTTGAGGTGGGAGTTTTACGGACGGTTACACCGAGATAAAGGTAAAAAGTAGAGAAGCGAAATTAAAGGGAGGTAGTAATATGCAAGGAAGAATTCATTCAGTCGAAACGTTTGGAACGGTAGATGGGCCAGGACTGCGTTATATCATATTTACACAAGGCTGTCCGCTCCGTTGTCAGTTCTGTCACAATCCGGATACATGGAAAATGAGTGACGGAAAAATGATGACGGTCCAGGAATTAGTGGACGATATTCTCGACTATCTCCCTTTTTTCCAAGCTTCAGGAGGGGGAGTCACGGTAAGCGGCGGCGAACCCTTGTTACAATGCAAATTTTTGATTCATTTATTTAAGGAACTAAAGAAATATGGAATTCATACAACGATTGATACGTCTGGCGGCTTATTCAGTTCTTCTCCACATTATTTAGAAACATTGGATGAATTACTTGAGTTAACGGATCTTGTTTTACTCGATTTGAAACAAATCAATGCGGAAAAACATAAAACATTGACCGGTTTATCGAATGAACATATTTTAGCCTTTGCGAATCATTTGAAGGAAAAAGAAGTTCCTGTCTGGGTGAGGCATGTGCTTGTACCGGAACGAAGCGACTTTGATGAAGATTTACATGCACTAAGAAGCTTCATCGATACATTGCCGAATGTGGAAAAAATTGAAGTGTTGCCTTATCATAAGCTTGGAGTTTATAAGTATGAAGCACTTGGAACGGATTATCCGTTAGAGGGGATTGAGCCTCCGACGGAAGATCGCGTAAGAAATGCGGAAATGATACTAGGTTGTTAGTGAAATAGGTCATTTAAAGCTTAGGCTTTGATTGACCTATTTTTTGCTTTTTTCATTTTGACGTACGGTTCAAAACCATTTAAAATGGGGGTGTGCGGAAATATTCGGAAAAGTAGGATGAATAATGAAACGAAAAACACCTTGGGTTCAAGTAGGTAAAAAAATATTATTTACGAAGCGAGCGATTGCGTTTATAACTGCGACATTGCTGTTTCTTGCACTGCTTTATTTTATCCCTGCTCATGTAGATTGGAACGCTCGTGTTGCAATTTCTGTCATGGCTTATGGACTCGTACTTTGGGCGATGGAACCAATCCCTCTTGGCATGACCTCTGTTCTTACACTTGTATTGTTGCTCTTTTTAAATGGGACTACAATTGATACAGCTTTAAGCGGATTTGCATCTTCCGCGGTCTTTTTAATCATTTCGGGAATGATGATTGCAAAAGCGGTCAATGCGACACCGTTAATGGAACGGGTCACCTATGCGATTCTTGCAAAATGGGGGAAGTCAGCAAAAGGGATTTTTACCGGGATGTTTTTACTCATGCAGCTGCAGGCTTTCTTTATTCCGGCTACTGCGGTAAGAGCACAGCTCATAACGCCGGTGGTTATTTCCATATTGCAAGTAGTAGGTGCAGGTAGGGGAAGTAACTTCAGTAAGCTGATGCTGATCGGGACTGCTTTTGCGGGAAATATAAGTGGTACAGCGATTTTAACGGCTGCAATCGGAAATATCCTTACGATTGAAATTTTACAATCCTATCTTGGCACGTCTTTGTCTTATCTTAATTGGTTCATCTATGCTTTACCGATTTGGCTGCTCTTGATTATTACCATTCCAATCATTGTCTGGTTCTGCTATCCACCAGAGGAATATTCATTTTGTGATTTGCAAAAGGAAATGAAAGAGAAGCAGAAAGATTTGGGGAGGTTTTCCAATAAGGAAATTAAATGTCTGCTCATCCTGACGCTTACCGTAATTCTATGGATGACCCAGCCAATTCATGGATATCATCCAACCATCCCTGCACTCTTTGCGGTTGTACTCCTGGCATTCCCAAGAATTGGCGTTGTCAAATGGAACAAAATAGTCGACGTGAACTTTGATTTGGTGCTGCTCATTGGTGCGACGTTATCTTTAGGGTTTGTATTGATTGAAACAGGGGCAATCGATTTACTGGCAGGATTATTTACTGCTGATATTGTACAGCAAGCTTTCAGCAATCCATGGATAGCCATTTGTTTAGTCGTTATTTTATCGCAAATTTACCATCTCGGGGTAACGAATGTTTCAACAGCTGTAGTTACACTCACTCCTGTTCTCATCGGTTTATCGGTGCAAGTAGGCATTGATCCAGTTGTCATATCTTTTGCCTCATCCGTTACGATGTTGTTCGGTTATATATTAGTTGTGGAAACCATGCCGAACGTTGTGATTCATGGCACAGGATTAATAAAACAGCGTGATTTTTATTTGCCGGGAATCATTGCAACCGTTGTAACGACGATTATTACACTGCTTGTCGCGTTTACGTGGTGGCGTTGGCTTGGATTCTGGCCATAATAATAAGATATGAAATTTAACCTTAAATAACTTCTTTTTTTAGTTGACATTGGATATTGGATACAATATACTTTTACTTAATGAATTATCTAAATATTTACAAATGATAATGAAAAACGGATGATTTCCTGAAGTAGAAGGGGGAAGCAAGCTTGGAGAAATTAAGTGGAAGACTAGCAACCTATATTATTTCTACAACGTATGAAGACCTGCCTGAAGAAGTTATCCAGTTTACAAAACGATGTATTCTTGATTATTTTGGATCCGCTTTCTCAGGCGTTGATACGAAGCCAGTGCAAATGATTGATAAAATGGTGAGGGAACTAGGCGGAGAGAACCAAGCAACATTAGTAACCGGCGGGAAATCATCGGTCACGAATGCTGCTTTCGTGAATGGTGCTGCGAGCCATGTTTCCGAGCTCGATGACGTGCATAAGGGGTCGATTCTTCACGCAGCGACAGTTGTTATTCCAGCGGCACTTGCAATCGGAGAATGGAAAAGGTTATCAGGAAAACAGTTGATTACAGCAGTCGTCGTCGGTTATGAAGTAGCATTTCGAATTGGAGAAGTCGTTAGTCCGTCTCACTATTATTACTGGCATAATACAGCGACTTGCGGAACATTTGGTGCTACCGCCGCTGCAACGAAATTATTGGATTTGGACGAAGATGCAATCGTACACGCTTTAGGCAGTGCTGGTACCCAAGCGGCTGGATTATGGGAGTTTATTGAAGACGGTGCGATGTCGAAACAACTTCATCCCGGGAAGGCAGCGATGAACGGTGTCATCAGTGCCTTGCTTGCTGAAAAAGGCTTTACTGGCGCAAGTGAAATTCTGGAGGGAAGACGAGGATTCTTCGAGGCGATGAGTAAAGATTATAAGATTCCTAAACTTACAGACGGACTTGGTAAGACATTTAAAATAATGGAAAACTCCTTCAAAATCCATGCATCTTGTCGTCACACCCACCACGCGATGGATCTTGCGATTGAGTTGGTGAAGGAAAATGGATTTATTCATCCAGACACGATTGAAAAGATAACCGTGAAAACATATCAAGTAGCGATAAATATTACGGATAATCATCAACCGGATACGATTTATGCAGGGAAATTCAGCTTGCAGTTTTGTACAGCGCTTGCCTTGTTGAAAGGGCAAGGTGGGCTCGATCAATTTACGGAAGAAACTCTTTGGGATGAAGAAATCCGTTCTTTAATGGAAAAAGTGGAGCTCCTTACAGAACCGGAAATTGATCAGGCATATCCTGAACAATGGGGCGCCATAATTGAAATAAAATTGACAACAGGAGAAGTTTGGACGAAAAAGACAGATTTCCCAAAAGGAGATCCGGAAAACCCGGTAACAACTGAGGATTTGCAGGAGAAATTTATGAAACTAGCAAAGAACGTGACCGAGGTGAATCCAGCAGATTTTGCCGAACAGGTTTTACAACTGGAAAAACTAAATCAGCTTCCAGAATTATTGGAAGCATTTGCTGGAACGAAGATAAAATAGAATCGGGGATGGACGTGTTGGTGAATTTAGAGAAGGGGATGAAGCTAGACAGAATCACGACAAAGTTAGAGCAGTTATCGGAAACAGAATTAGATCATGCCGAGAAGTTTCTTGACGCTTTATTTACAAAGGAAGAAAAGCCTTTTAATCATTACTTAGGAAAGTTTTTAGAAATTAATCAAGAAGCTGATTTATTTACAATGAAGCTCGGCAAACAGACAGAGAACACGTACGGAGTAGCTCAAGGAGGGGCAGTTTTCAGCCTTGCGGATATCGCAATCGGCTTTTATCTGATCAAACAGTTACCTGAAGAGATTAACGTTTTTACATTGGAATTGAAAATGAATTTTATTAAAGCCGGAACAGGTGCTTATTTACGTGCGGTACCGTCGATTCTTCATCTCGGGAGTACGACAGCTGTTACCGAGTGTGAGATATTTAATGATAAGGAGGAGCTCGTTGCGAAAGCATTTGGAACATTTTATTTGAAGCGACCAACGATTTAAAAGAGGGAAGTGGGATTTTGCGGATTATTCAATATAACGATATCGTGGAACAGGTGAGCATACTGTGCCAAGAAGCAAATGTGGAGCTTGGCGAGGATGTAATGAATGCCTTCCAGCAAGCACTTCAAACAGAGAAATCGGAAACCGGGCGAGTTGTGATTGAGCAGCTTATGGAAAATGCCGAAGTTGCTGTAAAGGAATATATGCCGATGTGTCAAGATACAGGAACGGCCGTGTTTATTGTGGAAATGGGCCAGGAATGCCTTATTGCAGGCGGTACTTTAACAGATGCGATAAATGAAGGAGTTCGAGAAGGATATGAGGCGGGTCATTTACGTCATTCGATCGTGAAAGATCCGCTCGGCAGGAAGAATACAGGAGATAATACTCCGGCAATTGTCCATATTGAATATGTTGCAGGAGACTCACTCACACTACATATGACAGCTAAAGGCGGTGGTGCTGAGAATATGAGTGATTTGAAAATGCTGAAACCGTCTGACGGATTAGAAGGAATCAAGCAATATATTCTCGATGTCGTGAAAGTCGCTGGGCCAAACGCCTGTCCACCACTCGTCGTCGGTATCGGAATTGGCGGGAACTTTGAACGCTGCGCTTATTTAGCAAAGAAATCATTGTTCCGTCCGATTGGAGAAAGGCACAGGGAAGCAGAAGTGGCAGACTTGGAAGAGGACTTAATGGCTGAAATTAATCGTCTTGGAATCGGACCCCAAGGGATGGGTGGTTCGACCACGGCCCTTGATGTGAAGATTGAAGTGGAAGCTTGTCATATCGCCTCCCTTCCAGTAGCGGTCAATCTTAATTGTCATGCGAGCAGACATAAACAGGTAGTATTATAGAGAAAGCGGGGGGATTGTTTTTGGCAAAAAATATCACATTGCCACTGGAAAGAGAGACAATTAAAGATTTGCGGGCAGGCGACCGCGTCCATTTATCCGGAACAGTTTATACGGCAAGGGATGCAGCCCATAAGCGGATGTTTGAAACAATCGAACAAGGTGGCGATTTACCGATTGATATCCAGGGGCAGGTCATTTATTATGTCGGCCCAACCCCAGCAAAACCTGGACAAGTCATTGGTTCAGCGGGCCCGACGACAAGTGGTCGTATGGATAAATATACGCCGAAGCTTCTTGAGATGGGCTTAAAGGGAATGATCGGGAAGGGATATCGTAATGAAGAAGTAAAGCAGGCAATTATTGAACAGGAGGCTGTTTATTTCGCCGCGGTTGGTGGCTCAGCTGCACTTATTTCAAAGGCGATAAAAGAAGTTGAAGTGATTGCTTATGCGGATCTCGCGACGGAAGCAATTCGGAAAATGACGATTGAACATTTCCCTGCGATTGTCATTCATGATATTTATGGCGGGGATCAGTATGAAGCAGGTGTGAAACAATTCAGGGAATAGGTTAGTAGCTGATGTTACTTCATTGGCTGCTAGATTTTCCATATAAGTTCTTATCCAGTTAATGGATAGCGTTTACAACAAAGGGGTGAGAGAATGAACGGTCAAGAAAAAGGAACAGTGGCAATGATGACGACACCAGAAAAGCTTGAATTTCAGGAATATCCGATTCCAAAGCCAGGTCCTGGGGCGGTTGTTGTGAAGGTGCTTCGGTCGAATGTATGTGGTTCTGAATTGCATATATGGAAAGGACTTCATCCGACGAAAAGGCAAGGTGTACTGGGGCATGAAATGATTGGAGCATTACATGATGTTGGTGAAGGGGTGACAACTGATTTTGCAGGGAATCCAATCGAGAAAGGGGACCGAATCGTTTCAGCATACTATTTAACTTGCAGGAAATGTACACCATGTCTAGAAGGGCATTTTCATTTATGTGAACATGCATATGATTTTTGGAATTTGGAGCCGGAAGTTGCACCACATTTCCACGGGACATTTGCAACCCATTACTATATCCATCCAAACCAATATTTTTATAAGGTACCCGATAATGTTCCCGACATAGCTGCAGCAAGTGCCAATTGTGCTTTATCACAAGTATACTTTGGACTTGATAAAGCAAATGTGACGTATAACCAGACAATTGTCATTCAAGGAGCAGGGGGACTTGGATTAAATGCAATGGCTGTTGCTAAAGAGAAAGGAGCTACGGTTATTGCGGTGGATCATGTGGAAAGTCGGTTACAACAGGCAAAACAATTCGGAGCAGATCATGTATTGAATTTAAGTGAACTTAAAACAATGGAAGAAAGACAGGAAAAGGTTTTAGCGCTGACAAACGGAAACGGGGCGCATGTCGGATTGGAAGTTGCCGGTGTTCCCGCAGCTTTTGCAGAAGGAATTCACTATATCCGGTCAGGCGGAAAATATATCACAATTGGTAACATTACACCTGGAAAAACCGTTGCATTCGATCCAGGATTACTGACGAGAAAGTCGATTCAAATCATTCCGGTTGTCCGCTATAACCCATGGTATCTGCATAAGTCATTGGAATTTCTCTCTAAAAATATTGAGAAATACCCATTCGAGAAAATGTTGGATGCGGAGTTCGAACTTAAGGATATTACGTCTGCACTGGATAAATCAGCTGCTAAGGAAGTGACACGAGCTTCTATCGTTATGGTGTGAACATCCTTTTCAAAAAGGGTTTGCAAATAAAAATGAATTAATGGAGGTTGAGAAGATGAGTAACACGAAATTGTATGTACTTGACACTGGCACGATGAAGATGGATAAGAATTATATGGTAGCAATGCATAACCCAGCAAGTGTGGATCAGCCGAACGTGCCAGCAGAATTTGTAGAATTTCCAGTTTATGCCGTATTGATTGACCATCCAGAAGGCAAAATTTTATTTGACACAGGCTGTAACCCGGAAGGTATGGGGGAAGAGGGCAGATGGCCAGAAGGTGTTCAAAAAATGTTCCCGTCCTTTCAGGATGAATCGTGTTATTTGATCAACCGTTTGGAACAACTCGGTGTCGGTCCAAAGGATATTAAATATGTTGTTGCTTCCCATCTTCATTTAGACCATGCCGGCTGTTTGGAAATGTTCACGGAAGCAACGATTATCGTTCATGATACCGAACTTGCGAATACGATGAAGCAGTATGCCATGACGAAAGATATGGGCGCCTATATTTGGGCTGATGTGAATAAATGGATAGAAAATGATCTTAACTGGAAAACGGTCATGCCTCATGAAGATGAGCTGGAACTGGCAGATGGCGTGAAAATCCTTAATTTTGGTCCAGGGCATGCATGGGGGTTAATCGGCCTGCATGTAGAATTACCGGGTACAGGAGGAATTATTTTAGCATCTGACGCTGTCTATTCAGCTGAGAACTATGGTCCACCTGCAAAGATTCCTGGCATCATTTATGACTCCATCGGATATTTAAATGCCGTTGAGAAAATCAAAAAGTATGCAGAGCGCACGAACTCCCAAGTATGGTTTGGACACGACTCAGCTCAGTTCAGGGAATTCATTAAATCGACGGAAGGATTCTATGAGTAAATTGATAAAGGAGAATAGCCTCATTATCTTAATGAATGAGGCTATATTGCTTTCATAGATTAAAATGAAGGAGTGAAACATACATGCTTCAAACAGAAACATTACATGCCGGCTCTTATATCGGAGGTGAAGAAATAAAATATAATCATCGTAATCTAAAAGTACTGAATCCGTATAATCAGGAAGTGATAGGGAAAATATCTCCTGCGTTAGTGGATGATGTGGAAAAAGCGATTTTAAATGCGGACAAAGTTTTCCATGAAACGATGAAGCACATGCCCGCTTACGAGCGGTCGGAAATCTTGCGGAAAACAGCAGATCTTCTTGAAAAAAGGGCTCAAAAATTTGCTGAAATGCTTTCGCTTGAAGCGGGGAAACCGATTCAGGAAAGCAGGGGAGAGGTGACACGGGCGGTACAAGTTCTCCGGTTTGCATCAGAGGGGGCAAAATCAATCTATGGTGAACAGATTTCTCTTGATAGCGCAATCGGCGGAGAGAACCAAATGGGGGTTACAAAAAGAATTCCTCTAGGTGTCATTGCGGCGATTACTCCATTTAACTTCCCTTTGAACCTTGTCTTGCATAAGGTAGCACCAGCAATTGCCACAGGAAATACAGTTGTCTTAAAGCCCGCGGAAAAAACGCCATTTTCATCAGTTCTGCTTTATCAATTATTAGAAGAGGCAGGGTTGCCAAAGGGGGCATTAAATATCCTGATGGGACCAGGGCAGGAGTTAGTCGAACCACTCGTCACGCATCCTAAAGTAAGAAAAGTAACATTCACTGGGAGCGGAAAAGTCGGCTGGATGATTAAGGAAATGGCACCAAGAAAGAGAGTGACCCTTGAACTCGGTTCTAATGCACCTAATATTATTTTTGCGGATGCGGATGTGGAACAGGCCACGCAAGCAATAGCGATGGGAGGATATACATTTGCTGGGCAGGCTTGTGTTTCCGCACAACGGGTCTATGTGGAAAGAAGTATCCATGATGCATTCGTGAAGAGGTTAGTTACAGAGCTTCAGAAATTGAAAACTGGTAATCCGCTTGATGAGGGAACATCCTTTGGTCCAATGATTACTGAAGATGCGGCAATTCGTGCCGAGTCCTGGATAAACGAGGCTGTGGGACAAGGAGCGAAGGTTGCTATAGGTGGGAAAAGAGATGGGGCAGTAGTGGAACCAACAGTCATTACGGATGTCGACCCGGATATGAAAGTAGTCTGTGCGGAAGTGTTTGCTCCAATCGTAAGTATTTTGCCTTTTGAAACAGAAGAGGAAGTGATTGCTTCTGCGAATGATTCGGAATTCGGTTTACATGCGGGAGTATTTACAAAAGATATTTATCGTGCCTTTCGGGTAGCGGATGCCATTGACACAGGTGGAGTTTGGATAAATGAAGTGTCCGTCCGCCGCTATGATCACATTCCTTACGGCGGTGTGAAAAATAGTGGGATCGGTAAGGAAGGAATCAAGTATGCGATTGATGATATGACGGCAATTAAATTTATAGGGATAAACTTAAAGAGTTAGAGAGGGGATATAAAAATGGAAGTTAAATCAGCCGTACTAAGAGAATCAGCGGCAACAACACCATATGCGGACAGTCAACCAATTAAAATTGAAACATTGAAATTAGGCGCACCGCAACTTGGTGAAGTGTTAGTCGAAATAAAAGCTGCAAGTCTCTGCCATTCCGACTTATCCGTGGTTGATGGAAGCAGGCCCCGACCATTGCCGATGGCGCTCGGCCATGAAGCTGCTGGAGTTGTGAAAGAGGTTGGTGAAGGGGTGACAGACTTGGAGCCTGGAGACCATGTGGTCTGTGTATTTGTCCCAAGTTGTGGCCACTGTGTACCTTGCATGGAAGGTCGACCTGCTCTATGCGAACCTGGTGCAAAGTCCAATGGGGATGGTACATTAATCGGAGGAGGAATCCGGCTTCATCACGGGGAAGAGACGGTTCATCATCATGTTGGTGTATCAGCTTTTTCTGAGCATATCGTTCTTTCACAGAACTCTCTTGTTAAAGTGAATAAAGATATTCCGTTTGAAAAATTAGCTTTATTCGGTTGTGCAGTTATTACAGGAGTCGGTGCGGTTATCAATACAGCCCATATTAAACTAGGGAGTACGGTCGGAGTTGTTGGCCTTGGCGGTATTGGATTAAGTGCTTTATTAGGTGCTGTTGCAGCCGGAGCGAGCCGTGTCGTTGCGATCGATATAAATGACAAAAAGTTAGAAAAAGCAAAAGAACTTGGAGCTACAGATGTTTTCAATTCGAAATCTAATCAAGTTATAGATGAAATTAAATCGGCAACCGGTGGCGGATTGGATTATGTTTTTGAAACGGCTGGGGCCGTTCCAGCTTTAGATGTTGCCTATGCAATTACAAGGAGAGGTGGCACAACAGTTACAACGGGTCTGCCGCATCCGGAGCATGAGTTTTCATTTCCATATGTCACCTTGACTGCGGAAGAGAAAACATTAAAAGGCTCTTATGTCGGCAGTTGTGTACCGAAGCGGGATATTCCTAATTTTATCGAGCTATTTAAACAGGGTCGCTTACCGGTCGATAAACTGCATGCAAAAACAATCGCGCTAGAAGAAATCAACGTAGGCTTTGATTTATTAGCCTCAGGAGACTATTCCAGAATAATTGTAAAGTTTTAATGAGAATATGGGACAGATGCTCTGACCGAGGCTGCTGAAAAACATATTTTGGAAATTATTTTTCCCACTTTGATAACCAAAATCGAGTGAAAACAGGTATTTATTCTCCACTTTCATAGGTTATTTTACATGAAATTTGGGAATCGGTTTCCATTCGCTTGAAATTAGTGTACTTTTTCAGCAGCCTCGCTCTGACCCTCTGTCCCAAAAATCTATTTCACATGTATTTCAATTTCGAGGGTGTTCATTTGGTCGATGAGTAGTTCTTCGTAGTCTTGTTGTAGCTGGTAGCTTTGTTCCTGTTCGGTTTGTTCAGGTTTTTCAGTTTGGATTGCTTGCAATAAGTCATTTACGACCCGGTCACGCAATAAAGAACTGCGCATATAGTCTTGAATGTTGCGGTTGAATTTCGTTTCACCGTATTCTTGGATCATTGCCTGAACGGTATCAATTTCCGCTATGGAATCTTTAAACTGGCTGACAGCTGCATCGAGTTTTTCCATCGGGACATCGTAATGTTTCTCTTCTGCAAGGAGGCGAATGGCATATATTTCTATCATGTTCTGTAATTGGACATTAATATTTTCCAGATAAGCTGCTTGTTCATCCCAGAACAAGTCCCGCTCCGCTGCTGTATCAGCGGCTAAACCCTCCCAGTCATGATACCGGTTCGCCTCTATTTCAATATGTTCCATAAAGGTGTAGAATGCTAAATCCTCTGTATCAAAAGTTTTCCCTTCAATTGTAGCGGCTGACTCGACCTCATTGGATTGAATATCGTTATCTGGTTGTTCTACTGCACTTGTCAATTCGTTGACACAGGCGCCTAAACCGATGAGCATAAGCAGTCCAAGAACGAGCGGCCATTTTACTCTCATCATCCTTCACTCACATTAAACGTTATCGTTTCTTCATAAACTTTACCATCCAACTCTGCTTCGGTTTCCATAATCCATTCCCCACCCATCGGTAAATCAACATTCGCAGTATAACTGCCATCTCCATTATCGGTGAAGTTTGCTTCAATAACGCCATGGTCCATTTTTGCCATCTCCAAGCTTCCCGTGATGGTCATACCAGATACGGCCTCTCCATTATCCTCTACCATAATAATAATTTCTGTTTCCCTGTCTGTTACATAGTGAGGAGAATTATCGACTGAGAAATCAATGTCACTTCCACCACAAGCTGCAAGGAAGCATAATCCGGTTATGATGATCCATAATATTTTTTTCATTATGTTGCATCCTTTAAATGATGTTCCATAAATTCATCCATCGTGTACTTAGTAATCTTGCCATCATCCATATAAGCGACATGGGTACATACCTTTTTTATTTCTTCAAAATGATGGGATGCCATGAAGATTGTTTTGTTTTCCAGTCCTTTTATAATATTTAAAATCTTGTTCCGGCCAACTGGATCAAGCCCGCTCGTCGGTTCATCCAAAATGATGATATCACTGTCAAAATAAAGGATAATCGCTAATCCGAGACGCTGCAGCATCCCTTTTGAATACTCGCGGCTATATTTATCGTGGTCTCCCCAGAGTGATACAAGCTTCAATTTCTCTTCTATCCTTGCTTCATCAATCTTTTTACTGCTGACCGCTGCGAAAAATTCAATGTTCTCTTTTCCTGTCAGATTCGGATAAAGTTGAAATTTCTCAGGTAAATAGGAGACAAACTTTTCCAATCTCCTTTTTTATTCGATTTCCCATGCAAGTAGATGGAGCCTTCTTTATATGTTTGTAAACCGAGCATCGTGCGGATGAGGGTAGATTTTCCGGCACCATTTCTCCCGACAAGGGCACAGCGTTTATTCTTTTCAACGGTCAGATTCACTTTCTATAAAACTTCCTTATTAAAGTAACGTTGATTTAAGTTTTGAATCTTAATCATGGCGATTACCAATCCTTCTGCTAAATAGGGCGAACAAGAAAAATAATCCGGGCCAGATGAGTAAATTCATCAGTAATAACAACCATGGGCTCATCATGACGAAATCACGGACGAGGTGAGAAAGATTGGTTAGACTGAACAATCCTAGCTCGACCTCCAGTAAGAATCGCAACGTATGCAGCGGGTCAAGAAAGTAAAACCAGGCAACCAATGTAACGTTATGATAGTCAACAGCTGGCAGGACATATAAAAATACAAGGTCCAAAAGGAAGATTAAGAAAAACCAAATTAAGATGTTGGCACCAACGAGTTGCATTTTTGACCGGGCAATAGAGCCAAGGAAAATCCCAATTTGATTAAAAATTAGAAGTAAAATACCTAGGACAAGAATGAATACGAGAAAACTATAAAACTCAAAACCAACGAATACCTTCATAAATATTGCCAGAATCAGATAAGCAATAAAGAAAGTTAAAATAATCACAAGCTGAATGGCAATCGTCTTATTCCAAAGAAAGCTGAAATCAGATTCTTTCTTTGTGAGTAAGATCATATTTGTTTTAAGTTCCTTTTCCTGATAAATCGAAAAGGATGCGAGAAACAAGGCAAATAGAGGGATTAAATAAATATTCATATCATAAATGGATAAAAGCAGCGCTTGAAAACCTAATTCACTTGGAAAAAAGCGGGCTTCTGATGTGAGAAATAAAGATGTTAACATCATAATCCCGATTCCGAGCCATAATCCTTTCCCTCGTCGTTTATTTGATAGAAGGTCTTTAACCTCCTGTCATCTTTATTATGCCAAGAGATGCTTCACTCTAGAGTGATATAAATCACTTGAATATCTGATATTTCGTGGCAATTGACTTAGGTTATGACAGATTTGGAAAGTTCCATACAAATGATGAATCGAGACACTTGCAGGAAGGCTTATATGCCTCTGACCCCAATGTCCCGCTTGAAATTAGGCGTGATAATGTTCATAATTATGTGATATAGTGCTACTAAAGGGGTGGTGTTCATGGTAAATGTCCGAGAAGATAAATTTTGTCCGTGTGGAAGTGGAAAAGCATATAAAGTTTGCCACGGGGCAGCAAAATCTAATGTCATTCAAATGGATACGAGCCGTTATGAAAATGAATTGGAACGGCTAGAAGCCGATCTTTTAAGCTTTGCCTGGTTAGAATATGAAAATGAATTGTCTGATTTAGCTGCTTTTGAAGCGCGCAAATATAATATTGATGATGAAGAAGCTATTGAAGTCATTATGTATGGCCTTTTAGAATGGGCGATTCTTTATCAGCAATACTGGAATGGACATACTCTATTTGAAGAATTTTATCGGAGAGTGAGATATAGTATTAAATATGAGAATGTCAGGAAGATATTTGAAAGCTGGAAAGCAATCATCCCGTCCGTCTATGAAGTTATAGATGTTGCGGAGACATCTGTCACACTTAAAGACCGGAGAAGCAAGGAAATACATACGCTAATGAATACGGAACAAGACATTGATATCGATGAAGTATTTATCGGAATATTGTTCCCCTCCATCCATCACTATAGTTATATGCTCATTCTCACACCAGTCGTTAATTCGGAAATGTTATACGATCCTAAACATGAAATCTACCAAATGAATGATAAAGCCTTCATCGAAAATTATCCAGACATATTAGTGAAGTCGAGAATAGATGTACAATTGAATGAGGTTTTTAATATTGAGTGGGCAGACCCGCTTTATGGAGATGTTATTAAAATTGCGGCCGAGCGTATGAAGATGAATGGTGCAGTTTCCGATCACTTTTTTGATATGGCAATCGTAATTTGGAAATTATACACAGAAGCGGCACAACCGAAGATTAAAAAACCAGAGGGATTTGCTGCTGCAATTGAATTCATTGTATATAATGCGAATTATGACGAAGATTTGCCAAAAGCTGAACTTGCAAGAGAATATGGGGTAGCGGTATCAACCGTTACCAATAATATAAATAAAATGATGCCTGTCCTCGTAAAAGAACTGACCAAAATTCAAGACGAATTGAACGAAATTATCTAACACTGGAACATTGGGGTCAGAGCATTTGTCCCAAATAAGAATGGGACATTGGCTCTGACCCCAATGTCCCATTCATTTATCCCGGTGTTAGCGTTTGTAAAATCCGACTGATTGAAGTTTCATTTTATCTAGGCTTTCCTACGTTTTTCATTCTCAGAAATAATATATGCACAGGCTGCATCACCTGTAATATTGACTGCTGTACGCAGCATATCTAGTAAGCGGTCGATTCCGATGATAAGCGAGATGCCTTCAACCGGGAGCCCGATTTGGGAAAGGACCATCGCAAGCATAATAAGCCCAACACCAGGAACCCCAGCCGTACCAATACTTGCAAGTGTTGCAGTAAGAATTATCATAATAATTTCCGCAAACCCAAGATTAATCGCATACACTTGAGCAATGAAAACTGCAGCTGTTGCTTGCATAATAGCTGTTCCGTCCATATTGATTGTAGCGCCAAGCGGCTGAACAAAACTACTAATACTCTTACTTACTCCAAGATTTTCCTGAGCAGATTTCATAGAAATCGGTAATGTCGCATTGGAGCTTGATGTACTAAAAGCGACAGACATTGCCGGGAAAAAACCTTTATAGAACGTCCAAGGATTGGCTTTTCCGAGCACCCAAATGGCGAGACTATATACAATGGCACCATGAACAAATAAGCCCAAAATAACAGTCCCCAAATAAGCCCCCATTGATCCGATTGCGTCAAGACCTCCGCCACCAATAGCTGAGGCTATGAGAGCAAATGCACCATACGGAGCAGCTTTCATGACAAGATTAACAAGAAACATAAGAATATCATTCGCCTGTACGAATAACCGTTGAATCCCTTGTGTTTTATCTTTGAGGAAGGCAAGAGCAATCCCAATGAAAATAGTAAATGCAATTATTTGCAGCATATCCCCAGCAGACATAGAGGATACTGGGTTTGTAGGAATAATATTAATGATTGTCTCCATTATAGGTGGAGCCTCAGCTGCTTCATATTCTGCCATATTAACATCAAAGACACCTTCTGTACCCGGCTTGATCATAAAGGAGAGAGCCAAACTGATGCATAAAGCAATCGCCGTCGTAATAAGAAAAAAGCTAATCGTCTGAATTCCGATTCTACCTAACTTTGCAGGCTCACTAAGACCAGCGGTACCAAGGACAATCGAAACAAATACAATTGGGATAACGAGCATCATAATCAGATTAATGAACAATTGACCAACAGGAGTTAACAAATACATATCAAGTGGGGAGAAAACGCTCTCAGGAATGAACGTTAAAATAATACCTGCAATCACACCGAGAACAAGGGCGATTAAAATCTTTTTCGTTAGACTCATTTATCCGCCTCCTATCTTCTGTTGGCATAGGTTATATTTAACCTCTTTATAGACTATGCTTGAAATACATTAAGTAGAACAGGAAAAACTGGTGAATCAGGGTTGATCCTGTTCACCAGTTTGCTTATACTTTGTTCTTATTTATTGTGTATCTCCGCTAGCAGATTAGGTATGGCAGGTTTTATAAAATCTTTAGGTTCCATTTTTTCTAATGAATTTCGCATTCTTGGTGAAGCATATATTGTAAGTAAATAATGTTTAAACGGGTTAATCAAGGCAATCCCCTGATTAACCCGTTTTTTCATCTTATACTTAACCCAACTTTCTCATCCCTAACAGCAGAACGCTTTCATTCAGCGTAAGTATCCGAAACCGAAACTCTCTACTGGAGGTCCGCAGTCCAGACACCTCTCGCACCTGCTGAGCGGCCGGCAAGCCTCCTCGCGCTGAGCACTAAAGGGTCTCTCTCGCCAGGCCTATCCTCAAACAGGAGTCTCGAGGTGCCTGGACTGCTACCAGAAAAGGTCAAATTTAGATCACTGTTTATTATTCCAAAGATATAATTTTATCGTGAATTGGCACTGGAATAAATGCTATTAATAATAATCATCTCTACCAGTTCAGTTGCCTGGTGGACGGTGACTCCTGCGGGAACAGTACGAGCCTGGAGACCCCACAGGGCGGCAGCCCGAGGAGCTCTAGCAGTGCCCTAGGATGCGCATCCGTCCACCGGGAAACTGAACGACGATTAGAGAGTATTTCAGGAGATATGTGCAAATTACTTACGCTGAATGAAAGCGATGAGTAGTTCACTAAAAAGTAACATGTATCATAGTTGATAATACAAACTGTTCGATATTATCTACTATAAGGCTTATAATGAAAAATAAGAAAACGGAAAAGAACGGTAACTTGAAAACAGTACCCGATTAATTGGAAGGGAGAGATTTCATGGCGCATATTACCGATAAATTTGGCAGACCACTTCAAGATTTACGTATTTCCGTTACAGACCGCTGTAATTTCCGGTGTACATACTGTATGCCAAGGGAAATATTTGGACCGGATTATGCTTTTTTACCAAAGGATCATTTACTTAGTAATGATGAAATTACGAGGCTTGCAACTGCGTTTGTCGAGCTAGGAGTGAATAAAATCAGGCTGACCGGTGGTGAACCGCTCCTAAGAAGGGATCTCCCACAGCTGATTGAACAATTAAGTGGAATTGATGGACTCGAGGATATTGCGTTAACGACGAACGCTTCCCTGCTTCCGAATAAAGCGGAAGCAATTAAAGATGCAGGTTTGAAACGAATTAATATAAGCCTGGATGCCCTTGATAATGAAACGTTCCAAACAATCAATGATAGTGGAGTAAGTACCGAACGAGTGCTTAAAGGAATCGATAAAGCGCTAGAAGTTGGTTTACATGTGAAAGTGAACATGGTTGTTAAAAAAGGCATGAATGAACAGGAAATTATTCCGATGGCGAAGTTTTTGAAAGAAAAAGGAGTTACGCTGCGATTTATTGAGTTCATGGATGTAGGTACGACGAATGGCTGGGATTTCAGTAAAGTTGTAACGAAAAAAGAAATTCTTAATAAGCTTACGCAGCATTTTGAAGTCGAACCAGTCGATCCGGATTACCTCGGGGAAGTGGCACAGCGTTATCGCTACAAAGGAACAAATAAAGAAGTCGGTTTTATTACTTCCGTATCCGAGTCATTCTGTTCAACTTGTACAAGGGCTCGGATTGCGGCGGATGGAAAACTTTATACATGTTTATTTGCTTCCAGTGGTTATGACTTGAAGGAGCTTGTCCGTTCCGAACCAGATAACGGAAAGATTAAAGAAACAATTGCGTCAATCTGGGGCAAACGAACAGATCGTTATTCGGATGAACGAACAGAACAAACGGCAAAAAACAAGAAAAAAATCGAGATGTCTTATATCGGTGGTTAAAATGGATTTCCAGAAAAGAAAGGAAATGTAGCGATGAATGAACGATATTCACGACAAGCTTTATTTAAACCGATTGGAGAATCCGGGCAAGAAAAAATCAATCAAAAACATGTTCTCGTTATTGGTTGCGGGGCCCTAGGAACAGCGAATGCGGCTAATCTCGTCCGTTCCGGTATTGGTAAGCTGACAATCATCGACCGCGATTACGTGGAGCTAAGTAACCTCCAGCGCCAACAACTCTTTACGGAAAAAGATGCTGAAAATCAAATTCCAAAGGTGATGGCAGCCAAAGAAAAATTGGAAGCGATTAATCCGGAAGTGGAAATTGCTTCCCACATTCTCGATATAACTGGAGAGGAGATTGCGCCGCTTCTTCAAAATGTGGATCTTGTCATTGATGCGACCGATAACTTTGACATTCGTTTCATCATGAATGATTTAATCCATAAATATAAGCTTCCATGGATATTCGGCTCTGTCGTTGGCAGTACGGGAATGAGCTATACGATTTTACCTGGTGAGACTCCATGTCTAGCCTGTATTTTAAATACGACAACAATGACAGGTGCGACATGCGATTCAGTTGGAATCATCGCTCCGGCCGTGCAAATGGTTGTTGCCCACCAATCAGCTGAAGCATTAAAGCTGCTCGTAGAAGATGAAAAGGCTTTGAGAACTGGGCTTGTCATGTTTGATCTCTGGTCCAATCAGTATCAGACGATTAAGGTGGACCGGGCAAAAAAAGCGGATTGTCCTACGTGCGGCGCAACTCCGGCATACCCAGCGTTAAGTTATGATGAAAGAACAAAAACAGAAGTGCTCTGTGGAAGAAACACTGTACAAATCAGGGCGAAGCGTGACGTTATTTTACCGGTTCTTGCAAGCAAGCTTACAAGACTTGGACAAGTCAATGTGAATGAATTTCTGCTTTCGCTGCAATATGAAGATTTACGGGTTGTTATTTTCAAAGATGGCCGGACCTTCATTCATGGGACCGATTCCATTGAACAAGCAAGGAGAATTTATTATCAGCTTGTTGGTTAGGAGGTTGAGTTATGGTAGAAATACGGACACCTATTGAGGTGAATGATGCAATAGAGCGAGTCATGAAATACGCGGTAAAAGGGGAGAAGACTTTCATTCCATTAGAAGAAAGCCACGGTTTTTTTCTAGCAGAAGATTTGATTAGTGATCATGCTGTCCCTCCTTTTGACCGGACACGCTACGACGGATTTGCCATTCGGTCGGAAGCTACTGAAAATGGCGATAGTAGGTTAGAGGTAGTTGGCCAAATAGGTGCGGGAAGTGTATTTGAAGGGACTGTAAAGGAAAATGAAGCAGTTCGGATTATGACTGGAGCAGAGATTCCGGCAGGTTGTGATGCTGTCATTATGCTGGAACATGTTAAAGAAACGAGTCAAGGTGAAAAGAGATTTATCGAGTTTACCAGAAAACTAACTTCATTTGAAAATATTACAAAAACAGGCGAAGACACGCAAAAAGGCGAAGTGCTGGTACAGAAGGGAACATACATAAATCCAGGGATTATGGCATTGCTGGCAACCTTTGGTTACAGACAAGTTCCTATTGTGAAGCGACCAAGAGTTGGAATTATATCGACTGGCAGTGAGCTTTTACCTGTGGATGCAGCACTCGAACCAGGCAAAATAAGAGACAGTAACTCCTATATGTTAATCGGTCAAATTGAACGGGCAGGTGGTATTCCTGTTTCCCTTGGTCAATTCGCCGATGATTTGGATATTTGTTATGACCAAGTTGTTGCTGCTTTAGATGAAGTGGATATTTTACTCACAACAGGTGGTGTGTCTGTCGGTGATTATGATTATATCCCAGCTATTTTAGAGAGATTAAATGCAAATGTATTATTTAATAAAATTAAAATGCGCCCGGGTTCTGTTACAACAGTTGCAGAAGTAGACGGCAAACTATTTTTTGGTTTATCGGGCAATCCCTCATCTTGTTATGTTGGCTTTGAATTGTACACTAGACCTGCAATCCGCAACCATTTACATACGAAGAATCCTTATTTAAAAAAGCTGACTGCCCAGCTTGGTACTGACTTTACTGCACCTAATCCATTTCACCGATTCGTCCGGGGAAAACTTATCTATGAAAGCGGAAATGTTATTGCTGTTCCAGTTGGTCTTGATAAGCCGAACATTGTCACATCTTTAGCAGAAGCAAATGTACTTATCGTGCTTCCTGGAAATAAAGAGGGATATGAAGCCGGAGAGCAAGTAATGGCTGTTCTACTTGCGGATCAGTCTGGAATCGCTTGGAACGACTGGTTGCGAAAAGAGTAATGAGGAGGCACAGCATGACGGAAAAAATGTTTGAAATCGTGAAAGATCCGATTGATACCGACGCTGTAATTCAGAAGGTAACACGCAGAGAAGCAGGAGCGATTACGACTTTTCTTGGAATCGCACGGGAATGGACACGGGGAAGAAAAACAATCTATCTTGAATATGATGCTTACATACCAATGGCCGAAAAGAAACTTGCTGAAATAGGAGATGAAGTAAAAGAAAAATGGCCCGAAACGGAAGTCGCAGTCACTCACCGAATGGGACGTCTCGATATATCAGAAACTGCTGTATGTATCGCCGTCTCCTCCCCGCATCGTAAGGCCGCTTATGAAGCGAATGAATATGTCATTCAGCGAATCAAGCAGATTGTCCCGATTTGGAAAAAAGAACATTGGGAAGACGGTGAGACATGGATTGGTAATCAATTGGGGACCCAAGTTTATCCAGATGGCTCACCTGAGGAGGAATAAATAAAGAGATTTCTAAATGTTTAATGAAAGTGTGGAAGGGAAATTCAATATCGGATGTTCAAATACGATGAAAAGGAGCGGACAAAACATGGCAGAAAGTATAAAAGTACTTAATCCAGCTACAGGTGAATTAGTGGAAGAGGTAACAGTGGATACAGAAGAAGAAATTCAAGCAAAACTGGAAAAAGTTGCAGATGGGTTCGCGAAATGGAAGAAAGTTAACGCACATGAGCGAGCACGTTTGCTTCGAAAATGGTCTGAAAAGGTACTGGAGCAGAAGGAAGAAATTGCTCGAGTGATGACGCTCGAAAGTGGGAAACCACTATCTGAGTCCCTCGGAGAAGTTGAATATGCTACAAGCTATATTGATTGGTTTGCAGAAGAAGCAAAACGGATTTACGGAAGAACTGTTCCAGCAAATACCGAGTCCAAACGGATTCTCGTTACCCGCCAGCCAATCGGAGTAGTCGCAGCAATTACACCATGGAACTTCCCGGCAGCCATGATGACAAGGAAAGCTGCACCGGCTCTTGCGGCAGGTTGTACATTCATCGTAAAACCGGCAAGTGAAACTCCACTTACGACGATGAAGTTGATTGACCTGGCATATGAAGCAGGAATTCCAAAAGATGCAGTTCAATATGTCAATGGTTCTGGAAGAACGGTTGGTGAGATTTTTACAAATAGTTCCTTGGTGAAGAAAATTACATTCACCGGTTCGACTCCAATTGGAAAGCAATTGATCAAGCAAAGTGCCGATTCGGTAAAACACGTATCAATGGAACTCGGTGGACATGCCCCGCTCATCGTTACGAAAGATGCCGACCTTGATATCGCAGTACCGCAAACTATTCTCTCTAAGTTCCGTAATGCTGGCCAAACTTGCATTTGTGCAAATCGGGTGCTCGTTGCAAAGGAGATTGCTGACGAATTCGCTGACAGGCTTGTAAAAGAAGTGGAGAAATTAAAAGTCGGAAATGGACTGGAAGAAGGTACGCAAATCGGCCCGGTCATCAACGGGGACGGCTTTAAAAAAGTTGTCGGCCAGATTGATGACGCTGTTCGAAAAGGTGCTGAAGTACTAGCAGGTAATAAATTCGATAAAGATGATGATAAAGGCTATTACTTCATCTATCCTACCGTTCTGAAACAAGTGACTGGTGAAATGGATATCATGCAGGAGGAAACTTTTGGCCCAGTGCTTCCGATTACGGTGTTTGATACGGTCGAAGAAGCGGTTGCTATTGCGAACGACACACCATTCGGTTTAGCGGCTTATTTCTTTACAAATGATTACCGGACAGGCACGTATTTGCATGAGCATCTCACCTTTGGTGTCATCGGTTGGAATGATGGTGCCCCGTCTGCTGCACATGCCCCGTTCGGTGGGTTGAAGGAAAGCGGAATCGGTAAAGAGGGTGGACTTGAAGGTATTGAACCATATTTAGAAACAAAATATTTATCCATCGGTGGATTGGAATAAATACCAAAAAAGGGTGAGCAACCCCACCCCTTTCTATTGTAAATCTCCCCTCCAATATGCACACAGACATTCGGGAATCCTGTTGCATATTCTGGAAGGGAAGGAGGGATAGCATGAGAGAAAGGTTAAACTGGTTGCTCGCAGCGATTGTTTCGGGATTTGCGTTAATCGGTTTAGGATATCTTATTCCAGAAGAATATTCCACACTGGGAACTGTCCTCTTCATTGCGGGGACAATTGCCGTTGTTATTTTTGCACCAACGATCATCATAAAAACGTTATCCGGGCTGTTAAAAGGACATGCAAACCGGTAAACTGGAATCAGGTTATTAAATCTAGTAAAGAGGACGTTCGGGGAATTCTCCTGAACGTCCTTTTTTGTAGTATAATAAATTGTATCAGTCTATAAATAAGGAGTGTTTACGTGAATAAAAAAGATATTGCCAGTTTCCGCAGGCAGTTAAAGCCGGAAAATGATCTATTGAAAATAAATGAAGTGTTTAACGTATATATTATGAAAGAATCAAGTGAAATCTATCATCAGGAGAACACCCCGTTTGAAATGCTGGAGAGGGAACAACAGGAATTGTTCATGAATAATTTTAAAAAAGTGCTTGCAGGCCAATTAGATCGGAAACTGTTTGAATTGAAATTTGTTCATGAAGCAGAAAACAGCACCCAATTACTTCTTCATCAAGGGGTATTGACCGAACATAGTGAAACATGGAGAAACCGCATGGTGCAAATTGTTGAGAAAATGCTCGAAGTGAAGCAGTATGACGAAGATATTATCGTCACTTTCACGAAAGGTGAATATATGAAGACGGTAAAGCCGATTAGTGAAGAGACCGAAGAGAGTGAACGGGATAAAGTCTATTCTCATTTCTTTATTATGTGTACAATCAATACGACCCAAGATCCCAGGAAAGAATTGGCATTCGATTATGTGGAAAAAGAATTCAAATACAATATCGAAGTCGATCCGATTATTGATTTGAATGCCCCGATAGGCGGGTTCTTGTTCCCGACCTTTACCGATGGTGTATCTGATGTGAACCGTGTTCTTTATTCAACTGGGAAATCAAAAGAACTAGATTTCTCATTTATTGAAGATGTTCTGAATGCAGAAGAAATCATGACTGCTGAAGAAGATAAGATTGTATTTGAAGAAATTGTTAAAGATGTGGCTGGTGAACAGTTTACGACCGCTACCCTCGCAAATGTCTATGATGAGATCCAGCAGGTGATTGAAGAGACGGATCCGGATGATACACCGAAGCTCGATTACCGGGATATGGAAGCTGTTTTAAGTAGCAGCGGGATAAAGGATGTGCAGCCGGAAGCTGTGGAAGAAGCCTTTAAAAAAGTAATCAATGATGAGAAATTTGAACTGAAGGCAAACAATGTTGTTCCAAATTATAACTCCAAGTCGATTAAAATCAAAACGAAAGCTGCTGATTTAAAAGTTAGTCCAAGTGAATTGCGTTATATACGCCAAATGCGGCTCGACGGAAAACTTTGTCTCGTTATCGAACTGGAAGAAAATACGGTAATTGAAGGCTTTGAAATTATTGAAGAAGATTTGGGAGTACGGGATCCGGAAAAAGAACCGGATGAATCAACGGTATGATAGTTAAAATTAAAAAAGGTTGAGTTTCCTATTTCAGGAAACTCAACCTTTTTGTTAGCTAGAAAATACTGTAGATAACTAAAATTGCTAGGCTAGCCACGTCGGCTCTGCGCCCAGCAACTAGTAGATCTTTTGGTGGGGCGAGCAGTGACTTCACACTCCTCCAATCGATAAAGAAGACTTAGCCGTTCGGTCTTTGTGAGGCTTAGTCGCACTTATACCCTTGTGGTGAAAGTCAACATCGGCTCATAACGAAAGGAGGGCCGTTTAAATTCGGGCTAAAGCCCAACTCACGTCTACCCCTTAAGGGGCATGTTTCCTTTATCTCCCTTCCGGTAAAAAAGAGGTTCGATTAAGTTCGCCTCTTCCTGGGGCAACATCGAACTACCTCCCATCCTGGGAGGCACAGTTTGTACGTTGCTGAACGGGCGCTTCCGCCTTTGTTCTCATACTTCTTTATTCAACGCTTTATACAAAGCAAATATCATTAAAATCATAATGAAGGAGAAGGGCAGTGCCGCGATGATGATTGTATTTTGCAAGGCGCTGAGACCTCCTACATAAAGAAGAATGATTGCTACCGCAGATTGCGCAATTCCCCAGGTGACTTTAACGGTATTAGGCGGAGTAAGTGAGCCTTTCGTTGTCTGCATACCAAGGACAAATGTTGCCGAATCCGCTGATGTAATAAAGAACGATGCAATTAAAACAATCGCTATAATAGAAAGAAGCGTCGACATCGGAAGCTGGTCGAACATATTGAATAATACGAGTTCCGTTGCAAAGCCAGACAAGTCGAAACCACTATCTTGGATATTTCCAGCTGTTGTTCCGAATGCTGCGTACCAGATGGCGATAAACAAGGTCGGGACAATCATGACCCCTAAAATGAATTCCCTAATGGTACGCCCACGGGAGACTCTTGCGATAAACATACCGACAAATGGTGCCCAGGATACCCACCATGCCCAGTAAAATATGGTCCAGCCGTCAAGCCAAGCACGGTTGTCAGAAGCAAGGGGTGCGGTTGTAAAGCTCATCCCAATCAAGTTTTGCATATACAATCCAATTGTTTCCGTGAACATATTCATAATGAGAACAGTCGGTCCAATTGCGATAACAATTATTAAAAGAATAACAGCTAAAACAATATTCGTATTGGATAAATATTTAATCCCTCGGCTTAATCCAGACCAAGCGGATATCATGAATAGAGCTGTTACAACAATTACAATTAATAATTGTGAAATAAATCCTACTTCAATTCCAAATAAATGTGATAACCCGCCATTAATTTGTACTGCACCAAATCCAAGAGAAGTTGCGACACCAAATACGGTTGCAAATACAGACAGTACATCTACAAATGTCCCGAATGGGCCATCCATCTTATCGCCAAAGAGCGGCTTCAATGTTGAGGAGATCAAACCGGGCTGACCTTTTCTGAATTGGAAAAAGGCAAGCGACAAAGCAACGACGCCATACATTGCCCAAACATGAATTCCCCAGTGGAAGTAAGAATAAACAAGTGCATCTTTAAAAGCTGCACCTGATCCGACTTCTGCATTGGGAGCATCCACAATATAGTGAAATAGTGGCTCTGCGGACCCATAGAAGACAAGCCCGATTCCCATACCAGCGGAAAAAAGCATGCCAATCCACGTAACGGTGGAAAAGTCAGGCCTATCATGGTCTCGGCCAAGACGAATTTTGCCAAACCGGCTAAATGCAATTAATATTGCTACAATGACGAGGGCTGACATGAGCAACATATAATACCAACCGAATGTTGTAGAAACAAAAGCTTGAACCCGGCTAGTTAAATCTTCAAATTCTGTTGGGAACACAGCTCCCAAAATAACCATAATAACGACAATTGCCAGTGCTATGTAAAACACTTTTGAAACTTTCTTCATATTTCCTCCCTTAAGATATAAAATAAAATACATGCGTTCTATTATACCCATAATAAAATAAAATGAAACCCGAATCAGGTAATTCTTACATAAATGATGGAGCGTGCAGAGAAGAGAAACTTCGGCTGTCGAACATGGAATAGTAATTAACACTTGAATAGATAGTAAAAGTTTCGCTAAATGAAATGGATTTCTTTATAGAAAAGTAAAAAATAGGAGGATTTTAAATTTGTTGTCTGATTTCCGACATGATTCGACGAAATTCTTTGGGAAAATTGAATAACTTTTGCGGGAATCGATTTTTCTCGACAAAAAAACAGAGGAAAAACCAAAAATTGCTTTTTGACGAATTGTTTTTTATTTATTATCTTTGGGGTGAGAGATTGGTTGAGGGGTACTCCCACCCCCAATATAAATCATCATGGAGAGGATCTATTATTTACGAATGCTCCTTCCCCTACAAAAACGATAGACCTCCTCCATGAATACTCATGCTAGTCCCCTCTATATTGGCTTACTTTTCCCTCGACCATCCCAATTAGATTTTCGGCCTTATATTAACGATAATGATTCCGAGTGCAACGAGGGCAAGAGCAAATAGGATTGCCGGCGTAAGGCTTTCTCCAGGAACTAAAATCGTTGATAAAATAGAGCCTGACACAGGGACAATGAACTTATACATTGTAATTTCTCCTGCAGGGTTATATTTTAGTAAGGAGTACCAGAGCGCAAAAGCAACAGAAGAAAGCAAGGCGGAGTAAATAAATAATCCCCAGCCGAAAGGAGTGAAAACCATTGCGTTCTCCCCGAGCTGTGGAAAACCGATGAGTAATAATACGATTGCTCCTAGAGTGAACTGCCACCCTGTTATTGCAAATGGATGAATTCCTTTAGCGAGTTCTTTTGCCATAATCGTGGCAACAGCACTTGTTACACCAGATAAAATCATATAACCTTCGCCAGTAAACGTGAACTGGAATGAAAAGCCTTGTCCCCAGTTGGCGACGATAATGCCTCCAAATCCTGCTAGAAGTCCAATTGCTTTTTGGGTTGTCATCTTATCATTTACATAAAAGTAATGCGCCAATAGAACAGTGAAAAATGTTCCGCTTGAATTCAGGATTGCTCCTTGCATCCCGGTAACATTGGCCAGTCCGTTATAAAAGAAGAAATATTGCAGGGCAGTCTGGACAATGCCGAGAATAAGCAGAACCATTAGCTGCTTTTTTGTGACAAATAATTGTTTGTAGTTACTCACCATAAGAAAACCAAGTACAATAAGTCCTGCGAGTAAAAATCGCAGTCCGGCAAAAACAATTTTAGCAATAATGTCGTCTGACGCAATTTGAAATTCATCATAACTTATTTTAAGTACAGGGAATGCACTTCCCCATAATAATGAACAAAATACAGCAATGGCCACGACCGACCATTTTTTCTTTAAAAATACTTGCATTTATACAACCTCTAATCCAAAAAAATGAGGGCCAATTAGACTGTATCTAACTGACCCGTTTTTATCACGCATTAACGGTCTGTAATCTCCCCACTTCTAAAGATAAGGGAAACCCAACATGTGAAGATGGAGATAAACAGTCCGTAAATCCCTGATTCTGTTCAACTAACATTCCGTGAAGGAGGTAAGGAAACTCCCACGGAATGAAGTTTCACTTTATTAATCTTTAACTTTTACTGGAATAATTAATTCGTTTTGTCTGGATCCATCTTTTGCACTTTCTTCATAAAGTACAATCAATCCAGTATCATTGGCAACTTCGTCAAATGAAATTGTTATTTCAAACTCGCCCCATTCAGGAGCACCTTGACTTGCCGTTACAAATCCTTCGGCAAGGATGTTATGGCCGTCTTCAAATTCATAGGAAACGTTTGCCTCAAATACCCGTGCTTCTCCGCGGACAATAAATTCATTAGCAACAACACTGTCGGGTGCAGGCTCAAATACCTTAAAGGCATCATTTTCCGCAACGATATCCATTCCATCAGAAGCATTACCTGAATTTGCTTCCTCTTCCGTATCTTCTTCTGCTGCTTCCCTATTCTCTGTTGTATCCTCTTCCGTTCCCTCATCTTCTGCGACATCTTCCTGTTCAGGTTCATCTTGTTGTTCTGTATCCGAACCAACTTCATTTCCACCACAAGCACTCAGGAAAAGTACCCCAAAAAGAGTAATTGTAAAGAAAGTCAATCGCACCTTTTTCATTGCCTTTTCCCTCCAAAATTATGACTTATTGCTTCTTTATTATATATCATTTAAGGACAATCTTAAAGCGAGGCACTCAGCAGGAAGTTTGAATCAAGTGAGAAACGAATGCAAGGACTTGCCGTTTCAAGATTTAATATTTATAATGATTGTTATTATAAAAAAACAGAGGGGAGACGTGTGGATTGCCGATTAATATACCGAGAGAATTACCAGCGAGGGAAACATTAAAAGAAGAAAAGATTTTTGTAATGGAGGAAGACAGAGCCCGTACTCAGGATATACGTCCATTAAATATCTTAATTTTGAATTTAATGCCTGAAAAGGAAAAAACAGAACTGCAATTACTACGTTTATTAGGGAATACACCATTACAAGTGAATATTACATTCTTACGGACAGCAACGTATCAATCCAAAAATGTCAGCAATTATCATCTCGATACGTTTTATACGACATTTGATAAAATAAAATCGCGTAAGTTTGATGGCCTTATTATTACTGGTGCACCAATTGAACATCTGGAGTTTGAAGAGGTTAACTATTGGCGGGAGTTACAACAGATTATGGATTGGTCGGTGGAGAATGTAACGTCAAACCTCTACATATGTTGGGGAGCCCAAGCAGCACTTTACCATCATTATGGAATCGAAAAAGAAGCCTTGCCTGAGAAATACTTTGGTATTTTCAATCATGATGTTTCCTTACCAACTGAAAAGCTCGTCCAAGGTTTTAATGATAACTTTTTTGCACCACATTCGAGACATACGACCGTTAGCTTGGAAGCAATTGAAGAGCATCCCGAACTTTCCCTGTTATCGAAGACAGATGAAAATTCTCCATTCATCATTCTTTCAAAAGATCGGAAAAACATTATGATTACAGGTCATCTAGAGTATGATGCTACAACGCTTCGTGATGAATATGAGCGGGACATGAAAAAGGGCTTTGAGATGGAGGTGCCTGTAAACTACTTTCCAGATGATGACCCGGAGAAGCCTCCTTTAAATTTGTGGCGCTCCCATACACATTTACTGTTTTCGAATTGGCTGAACTACTATGTCTACCAAGAAACACCGTATCATTGGAATTGACAAAAGAGTTGCTTAGACAATAAAAAATCCGAACAAACCAAGTAAATCTTTGGTGCAGCTTGCTAGCTGGTTTGTTCGGATATTTCATCGCTTGAATTTACTGCCTTTTTTCTTTCCTCGCAATTGATCCATGAGGGAAGCGGATTTTTTAGCCGCTGCTTTTGTCTGTGTCAAATCAATACTGGCGATTTGATAGCTGCCGTTAGCTTTCTCTAAGTTGAATATCGTATGTTTGGCACTGCCCCGAGGTAAACCTTCTTTGTTAACGATCAATTCCTCTTTCGTTTCTTCAATAAGAATAACCGCCTGATTTCCTTCGAATCGATCTAAAATCCCTTTCATTGTACACATGCAATCCCTTCTGTTTGAATATCCGCCATTCGTGCAGAACCAATTCCAGCGATTTTTGTCAGGTCACTAATGGTCTGGAAAGGTCGCAGTTCAATTAAATCTACGGCCCGCTCTGGACCAATATGGATAATTTGCTGTAATTCTTCAACTGTCGCTTCATTAATATTAACACAACTAGAAGAAGAAACTTGTTCTGTTTCTTTGTTTTTATTTTGGGACATTTGCTCTGACCCCGTTGTCCCGCTGTCAGGCGCTGCAATATTTGTGTCGATTTGGATGTCTGTGCCATTTGTTGTGAGGAGGATTGTGCCATGAATGGCTGTACCGTATAGTTCGATGTTCCTTTCTTCTATGGCTGAGACGACTTCTGGGCTCGGGTGGCCATAGCTGTTATCGGCGCCTGCACTATAAACGACAATTTTTGGTGAAACTGCATCAATGAATGCTGGGTCATTCGATGTTTTCGAGCCATGGTGTCCAAGGTGGAGGACGTCGGCTGATACATTAAAGTTGCTTCGCATATAAGTTTCTTCACGCAGGCCGGCATCCCCGGTCAAAACGAATTTCACATTATCATATGTAAACAAGGCGGAAATGGATTCCTCGTTGGTTTTCCCTGAAATGTTATCCGGGTACAGGATTTCAATTTGCAATGGACCGATTGCAAATTCTTCACCTGCTCGGGGTTCATAATAGTCCGCATTACTGGCTAGAACTGCTTCAATTGCATCCTGAAACGTCTGGGAAGAACTTTCATTACCTGACATCCATACTTCTCCGACATCAAAGGTCTGCATGACTTGTTCAAGTTGTCCAATATGATCAGCATCCGGATGGCTCACGATAACAAGATCAATAAAATTTACATCATTTCCAGTTAAGTAATTCGTTACCTCACTGCCGCGCCAATCACCCGTATCAAATAAAACAGTATATTGTTCCTCACCTGAACGGTACCGGAATAAGGTAGCATCAGCTTGACCAACATCGATAAAATGAACGGATAGTTCTTCAAGTTTTTCCGTCTGATTTTTCTCAGGTGAAACCTCTTCGGTCGTATCCTTTGCTTCGTCCTGTTTAGCCGCAGTGGATACGGTCTTTTGGTTGCTCACTGTTGTTTCATTGGCATGATTCGCTGTGTCTGTTGGCATTTCCTCGCAAGCGGAAAAGATGAACAGTCCAAGGAATGCCAATATAAATGTTAAACGTTTCACATAACTTCCCCCTAAACTTCAAAACTTCCATCAATAGAGTAGCAAATAGAGTCTGGAAAATCCAGTGTGTAATAGATTCAATCATGATTTATAATGAAGGGAGATATGCTTTATGAGAGTTTGGCTTGCTATTTATTTTACTTTTTATGGATGTGGGCTTACTCCAGAAATTGGTGTTGTCGACCGGATGGAAGAAGATAAAGCTGTTATTTTATTAGAAAAAACCGGAGAAGAATTAATCATCGATAAAAAAAGCCGCCGTATGATGGTGCATGAAAATAACTGGCTGCTTCTTGTCCGCCTAAACAATACCCCTGTCATCTTGGCGGAGTTAGCCGGTCAAGCTGACCGGCAACAGAAAAAGAGTCATGCATTAATAGAGGAATTAAGAGAAAGGAGCCCATTATTCCACCATAGATCCAATCGCACCAGCGTATGCTCCTTTATCCAAAAATATTGGCTCATACGCTAACATCTCACGAAAAATTGACAGTACATCCCGCAATGGTTTATTCCCTTGTATCGTACTGCCGATGAAAACTACTTTCCTTACATCTTTACTGTTCATCACGGTTGCGGCAAGAGAAATAATCACTTCACCAATTAGTTGTGTTAGGGCACGCAATTGGTCGGCTTGCGAGCTTTCATTTAGAAACTGTATTTTACCAAAGTTCGCTGCTGTCAGTTCCTGCGTGAGTGGTGCATGTTGTTCTCCGTATATATCTTTAACGAGTAGGTCAACATGGTAATGATTCCCTGATGCACTAAGTTCAACAAGCTCACGAAAGGTTTTCCCGCAGCCTGCAAGAAGTAATTCGATTCCTAACCATGTTCCGCCACCAACCCCGCTCCCAAGCACGCGTTCAAATTCTCCATTGTTGACGTGAAATATAGAAGTGCCTGTTCCAATATTAACGAGAATGTATTCTTCTGGTACGTTTGTTTCTTTGCTCAGCAAATAATCTGTCCCTCGGACAATGGACGGGAATTCGGCAGTTGTTACAGTTGGCTGCTGGAGTATTTTTGACAGTTCCTCCCATCTCCCGCCTGTACCATAAACATGTGTATCTGGAGCAAGCATATGGAGCCAATTCACGAAAGAGTTTTTATCCTGATACGGATATGTTTTCACATGCAGCTGACTTTGCTCGACATAAGCAAGTTTGATCAAAGAGCCACCAGCATCAATTCCTATTCGTTGCATCTTTTTCCTCCTAAAGTAATAATCTAAAAACGCTCATGAACATCTAATTGTCATTATCTAGGTGTAGTTATTTCTCGTCAAGTCAGGTAAAATAGATTTAAGTGAAACTTTATACTTGGCTTTGTCGTATTAGTGGTAGAGTGTTCATACAGGGCGTGTATTTTATTATAGGAGTGATGAAATGAAAGCATTTTTCGAATTTGTTTTACGACAGGCGGCGGCTTTCACTGCAACAGGGGTTATCTGGTTGATCAGTTTTTTCGCCTTTTCGCAAATTTTTCTCCTTTCCACGGCGTACGCACTTGTCTGTGGGGTCGTCACCTATTATGCTGTAAAACATTTACAGATTTCCCGCGACGCAAAACGGCATGGACTGACACGGAAGGAATATAAATTCATTTCCGGGAACTTGAAAGAAGCGAAAGCAAAAGTCATCCGGCTGCAACGTGCCTTGGTGCAAGTTCGTCCACTGGGCAATGCGAAGGAGAACTTTGAAATTCTTCGCACCGTAAAAAGGATTTACACAAATACAAAACGTGAACCGTGGAGGTTCTTCAAGGCGGAAGCGTTTTTCTATAAGCATCTCGATTCGTTAGTTGAAATCACGGAAAAATATGCTTACCTTTCTAAACAACAGGTGAAATCAAGGGAAATGAGTGAAACAATGCGGGATTCGAGACTCGCAATTATCGTTCTTGGTCAAACTGTAAATAAAGACCTTCGCATTATGCTGAATGATGATGTCGATACATTGCATTTTGAACTTGACGTAGCGAAGAAAACATTACAAAAACCGAAGAAAACGAATGGGAGGGTTATCTGATGGCTGAAGAGAAAAAGAATGAATTTGAATTGGACGAGCTGCTGGCTAATCCGTTCGGCAGTGAATCCGCAGATAAGGAAATCAGCGAAGTGGAGACAGAAACAGATGTAAAGGAAAAAAGGCTTGTCGATGTATTGCCGGAAGATAAGAAAAAACGTGCTTTACAACTTGCAGAACAAATTGATCCAGCGAACTTTCAAAGTGTATCCCTATACGGAACAGAAGCACAATCCAAGCTGATGGATTTTTCCCATGATATGTTGGATCATGTGAAAAATAGTGATATCGGGGAGATTGGTGGCATCTTATCCGACCTCATGAAGAAACTCGAACAAGTTGATCCGGATGATTTGCGGACAGATAATCGAGGATTTCTTGCCAAGATTTTCAATCGCGTATCAAGTTCTGTGAATCAAGTCCTATCCAATTATCAAAAGACCGGGGCACAAATTGACAGGATTAGTGTGAAGCTTGATCGGGGCAAAAATGAACTGACGAAGGATAATAAATTGCTGGAGCAACTCTTTGTAAAAAACAAAGAATACTTTGATGCCTTAAATATTTTTATCGCAGCCGGAGAAGTGAAGATTGATGAGCTCCGAACGAAAGAAATTCCCGCCCTTAAAGCAAAAGCGGAAGCAAGCCAAAATCAAATGATGGTTCAGGAAGTAAATGATTTGATTCAATTTACCGACCGCCTGGAAAAGCGCACCCATGATTTGAAGTTAAGCAGACAGATTACCATTCAGAGTGCCCCGCAGATTCGGCTCATTCAGAATACGAATCAAGCACTCGTTGAAAAAATTCAATCCTCAATACTAACGGCAATTCCACTTTGGAAAAACCAAATTGCAATTGCACTCACATTACTGCGCCAACGGAATGCAGTCGAAGCGCAAAAGCTTGTTTCCGAAACAACGAATGATCTCATGTTGAAGAACTCGGAACTGCTGCGCACGAATACGATTGAGACAGCGAAAGAAAATGAGCGTGGTCTCGTCGATATTGAAACACTTAAGAAAACACAGGAAGATTTAATTTCCACGATTGAAGAGACACTTACAATTCAAGCAGAAGGCAGAGAGAAGCGCCAACAGGCAGAAAAAGAAATGATTGTAATGGAAGAGGAAATGAAACAGAAATTATTAGAATTGAAATAAGGAGTAGGGTCAGTTTGAGAGTTGTATCAAATGACCCTATTTTTTTAGTGAAATCACTTGACAATAAAAATATGAAAATTTAGAATTAGAATAATACATGAAATGCAGATTGTGCACATTTCTATTTTTTTGCAGAATAATGAATGAACATTCACTCGAAAACTAGCAGTAGTAAAAGGGGGATTATATTCCATGACAAATGAAGTAACGAAAAAGTTGCTGCGGGGGGTTAAACTGCCGGTTATCATGGCGCCGATGTTTCTTATTTCCAATCCGAAAATGGTGCTGGAGGCATGTGCTGAGGGGATAATCGGTACATTTCCAGCTCTGAATACACGGACAACCGAGCAGTTGGATGATTGGATGCGAGAGATTACGGAAGGCTTACAGTTAAGAGGAAAAGAAGGCAAAGAATTAGCTCCATGGGGAATCAATTTTATTAGCCACCGTTCGAATAAACGATTTAAAGAAGATCTAACTTTGATTAAAAAGTATAAACCACCGCTTGTGATTACGTCACTTGGCGACCCGAGTCCTGTCGTAGCAATTGTGAAAGAATATGGCGGCATCGTTTTAAGTGATGTTATTGATATGAAATTTGCGAAGAAAACTTTAGAAAAAGGAAGTGACGGGCTTGTTCTCGTCGCAGCTGGAGCGGGCGGGCATGGTGGCAGATTGAATCCGATTGCGTTCATGCATGAAATCCGGGAATTTTTCGACGGACCAGTTGCATTATCAGGCACGTTATCAAAGGGAGAAGATATCCTCGTTGCAGAGACACTCGGAGCTGATTTTGCTTATTTCGGTACGAAGTTTATTCCTGCCAAGGAAAGCAGTGCAGCTGATGATTACCGTAAGATGATTATCGACTCCACGCTATCCGATATTACGTATACACCCGCCTTTAGCGGAATTCATGCCAATTACCTTACGAAAAGTATTGTAAATGCTGGTCTTGATCCAGAACAGCTTCCCGAAAAAGGAAAAATAGATATTTCTGAACTTGGTAACCCAGATGTTAAGGCATGGCGAGATATTTGGGGAGCAGGTCAAGGGGTGGGGCCGGTTAAAAAAGAACAGCCGGTAAAAGAGATCATAACCGAGTTGCAAGAAGAATATTTAAAAGCGAAAGAAAAAATTGCAAATGAATATCAACAAGCAGTCCAGCAATTGAAATAAGGGGGAGAAAAGATGAAGGTTGTAAAGGTGAAAAAGGAAAATCGTATTGCTTATATTACAATGAATCGGCCAGATAAACGGAATGCTTTATCCTATGAACTCGTAAATGATGTCATCGAAGCATTAATAGATGCGGAAGAAGACCGAGCAATTCGCGTTGTTATTCTATCTGGGGAAGGAAAAGGATTTTCAGCAGGTGGTGATTTAGAGACGATTCACGATCTGAATGAATCCGCCTCCATAATGAAGTATATGAAACGGGCTCTTGAAATTGTTCAAACAATCCGCAAGATGGACACATACGTCGTCGCCGCTGTAAATGGTTTCGCTGCAGGTGCCGGGTTCAGTATTGCGATGGCAGCGGACTTTATTGTAGCGGAAAGTGAAGCGACATTCGTTAGCAGTTTTTCAAACATCGCGCTGATTCCTGATCTTGGATTAATGAAAGTTCTCACCGATAATGTTCCGCGACCCTTAGTGAAAGAGTGGATTTCTGCAGCCAAACCAGTGACTGCGGATGAACTAAAAGCTTGGGGACTTGTAAATCATGTTGCAAAAGAAAATCTGATACAAGAAGCGAATGATTTTGCCCAATTCATTGTAGACGGACCGCCACTTGCAAATCGGTTTGTAAAACAATTCGTCAACCATGCTGACAAACTAAATTATGAAACGAGTGACTTACAAGAAACAGCGATTCAAACACTGCTCCTCCAATCAGAAGATAATAAAGAAGGGATTGCAGCATTTTTTGAAAAACGAAAACCAAACTTTATAGGAAACTAAGGTGGAAGGAATGGAGAGAATGTTAGAAGAATATGGTTTACAGCTTATTCGACTTGAGTTGCCGTTTCGTCTGAATCATGTGAACTGTTTTCTTGCAGAAGGGATAGATGGCTATACGGTCATTGATACCGGCCTGCATAATGAGAAGACAGTGAAACGCTGGGAAGAAGAGCTTGCTGGAAAAGAAGTAAAACATCTGATTATAACGCATTATCACCCAGATCATTACGGATATGCAGGAAGTTTTCAAGAAAGGTATGGTACGAGCGTTTCCATGTCCCAAATTGATGCGGAAAATGGGTTGTTCAGCTGGGAAAAGGAACTTCTCACCAAACTTGGAAAGTATTATAGATTATCAGGTATTCCAGAGCAGATTGCGAGGCAAATGATTGAGAACACGGAAGCGTTTGTCCCGAGGGTACAACCTTATCCGACCATCTCGCATTATTTGGAAGAAGGGGAAAAAATCGTTCTTGGAAAATATGAATATGAAGTTATTTTCACCCCGGGCCATTCGGAAGGACTCGTCACTTTTTATAATCAGGAAAAAAATACACTGCTAAGCACCGACCATATTCTACCAAAGATTACACCGAATATTTCTCACTGGTTCCATGGTGATCCAAATCCGCTTTCAAGTTATTTCGATTCATTGGACAAAATTGCTGCACTTGAGGTGGACTTCATTATCCCGTCACATGGCAAACCGTTTCATGAAGGGCATTTACGCGTATTGGAATTAAAAGCGCATCATTACGAAAGGCTTGAAGCTTTGCACGAAATTATTCAGGCAGGTCGAACGGTTTATGAAGCCTGTGAACAGCTTTTCAATAAACAATTAAATATCCATGAAACACGGTTCGCAATTGGAGAAACCCTTGCCCACCTGGAATATCTCCGTTTAAATGGAGGATGTCAAAGGGAACAGCAAGGAGAAGTATATGTATACCGTGCAGATTAATTGTTTTCTTAACTTGCCTTTCCTCACTGCATAGAAAATGAAGAGCTACTGTTTTTAGTCAACTGCAGTTATCAGCACCATTCATGCCCGCTCTGTGCTCAAGCAGTCGGAGTGCTCCAGTTTGTACGTTGCTGCGACTACTGGATGCGCTAGTACAAGCGTTGCGAAACGAATCGCGAACCTAGCCTGTAATGGCGCTTCTGCCTTTGCTTTCCAATTTGTTAGAAGTAAGAAAATAATGATAAGATAGAAGATGGAAGAAACAATGAATGGGAGGATAACGATGATTAATAATTTACAAGATACGGTAACTTTAAACAATGGCGTAAAAATGCCTGGGTTTGGACTCGGCGTATTTAAAGTAGAAGACGGTGATACCGTAATCAATGCGGTAAAAGATGCACTTGCTGTAGGATATCGTCTGATCGATACAGCTGCTGTTTACGAAAATGAAGAGGGCGTTGGAAAAGCAATTAAAGATTCAGGAATTGCAAGAGACGAAATCTTTGTTACATCGAAAGTGTGGAACGATCAACAAGGATATGAATCTACATTGCAAGCTTTCGATGAATCATTGGAAAAGTTAGGACTTGATTATCTTGATCTCTACTTGATTCATTGGCCGGTATCCGGAAAATATAAAGACACATGGCGTGCATTGGAAAAACTTTACCGGGATAAAAAAGTACGTGCCATAGGAGTAAGCAATTTCCATGTGCATCACTTGGAAGAATTACGAAAAGATGCAGAAGTAAAACCGGTAGTGAATCAGATTGAATTCCATCCGCATTTGACGCAACGTGATGTCCGAGCGTACTGTAAAGAACATGATATTCAAATGCAAGCATGGTCTCCACTCAAAAAGGGGCGTATTTTCGATGAGCCATTACTTGTTCAGATTGCGGAAAAATACGGAAAAACAGTCCCGCAAGTACTTTTACGCTGGGACTTGGACCAGGCAGTTATGACCATTCCAAAATCCATTAATAAAAAGCGGATGATTGAAAACGCTGATATCTTTGATTTCAAGCTTACTGCTGAAGAAGTCGAACAAATTGCCGAGATGAACATTAACGAACGTACCGGCTCCAACCCAGATGATTTCTAAGGAATATACGAACACATGCGGAAAATGATTATTTTACTAGCTGGTGCTGCCTTTCTTTTAACCGGTTGTTTTAATCCGGCATCTGTTTCTGTTGTGGAAGATATGTATGAAGAGGCATTGTTGGAAGATGAGGCAGCGGTCGCAGCTTATTTTAATAAAGAATTTTTAAGGGAGTATCCGGTTGAGGAACTCGCAGATGAACTGGCAACCCAAGTTCGTAACGTAGAAGGGATTAAACTATTAAATGCAATTGAACTTACTGGAAAGCGACTGAACCCGGAAATCGCGGCTGAACTGGACGATACATACGAAGAGCGTTGGCATTATATTGTCAATGATGCAGGTGAAGGAGATATCATGACGTGGATTGTTTTGAAAACTTCAACCCATTATGAAATTACGGACGGAAAAAAGGTTACGGCCGATTATTACAATAAGCATATAAAAAATGAATAGAGCGTTTTTGAACCATTAAAAAAGCGAAGACTGCTATATTCATCATATCAGCATGAGTATAGCAGTCTTCGTTTTTATTTATTTTCTCGCATTTCATAAGCTAATTTAAACAATTCCATTTGGCTGGAAATAGCACGTTCTTCCGGTTTTCTTTTTACATAATCATAAACCCCGTTGGCATGTTGTTCTCTTGCTTTTACATTATCCTTTAAAGTTAATTCAAGCACGTCCTTAATCCGTAACTTTATTCTTTCATCATAAATTGGAAATAACAACTCGATCCGCTTTTCCATATTTCTTGTCATCATATCTGCAGATGAAAGGAAAATACGCTCTTTCCCGTTACTGTGGAAATAAAATATCCGGCTATGCTCCAAATAACGGCCGACAATGCTTCGTACTGTAATATTTTCACTAACACTTTTAATGCCGGGTTTCAGACAACAAATCCCCCTGACGATCAAATTGATTTGTACACCTGCTTGACTTGCTTTATATAATTTTTCAATTAAAATTTTATCAGTCAATGAATTCATTTTTGCAATAATATGTCCGTTTCCTTTTTGCTTGTGAAATTCTATCTCTTCCGTAATATAGCGAATGAAATCATTCCGGATATCAAATGGTGCCATAGCCAAATGATGAAACTTCGGTCTCTCTGTATAACCGCTTAAATAATTGAAAAAATTTGTAGCGTCAATCCCTACTTTACGTTTCGTCGTAATGATGCCGATATCGGTGTAGACTTTCGCTGTCGAATCATTATAATTACCGGTTCCAAAGTGGACAAATCGTTCGATCTTGCCTTGGCGTTTACGGACGATAAGGGTAATTTTACTATGAGTTTTCAGGGAATGCATCCCATAAATAACGTGGCAACCAGCTTTTTCAAGTTCCTTTGCCCACTGAACGTTTTGTTCTTCGTCAAAACGAGCCTTTAATTCCACAAGGACGGTCACTTGTTTTCCATTTTCAGCTGCAAGTTTAAGGCTTTTGATAATTGGCGATTTGCCGCTTACCCGATAAAGTGTTTGTTTTATCGCTAAAACGTCTGGATCATCTGCAGCACCTTCTAATAACTCTACAATCGGATCGAATGATTCATATGGATGATGCAGAAAAATATCCCGTTTCAAGGCTGCTTCAAATACGGATTCATCTTCATGAATATCCTTCGGCTGTTGAGGCATAAGCGTTCGGTAAATAAGATGTTCATGGTCCATCTGAATCGTTTTGATGAAATCAACGAGAAAGGTTAAATCTAGCGGGCCATCAACAAGATACAAGTCATTCGGATGGATCTCCAAAACATTCAATAAAAAGTTTACGACGTTAGCGTTATATTTCTCCTTTCTCACTTCGAGACGAACGGCAGCTCCCCATTTCCGTTTCTTAATTTCTTTCTCAATCACTTTTAAAAGATCGCGGGCCCCTTCTTCATGAATGGTTAAGTCAGCATTCCGCGTAATCCGGAATTCCGTAATGGAACGGACTTCATACCCATTGAATAATTTATACATGAAATGAGAGATGATTTCTTCTAGTGCGACATAGCTATGCCCTGAATGGATTCGGATGTATCGACTGAGCAATGCAGGAACTTGGACAATCGCATGTCTTTCTGTTTCTTGGTCACACGTATCTTGCAGTACAACGGCAAGATTCAGTGACTTGTTGGATATGATCGGAAAGGGACGATAGGCATCAATTGCGAGTGGGGTCAGTACTGGGAAAATCTGTTCATCAAAATAATGTTCCAGACAAGTGAGCTCTGTTACAGAAAGCTCTATAATGGAGAGCATGTTAATGGATTCTTTCTTTAATTGATTCTGGATCTCTTTGAAAATCTTGTATTGACTGCTAACGAGTGTTTTATTATATTCTCCAATTTGCTTCAGCTGTTCTTTCGGAGTAAGACCTGCTTTGTTTTCGGGTTTATTGAAGCCAGCCCTTACTTGGTCCTTCAGTCCAGCGACTCGGACCATAAAAAACTCATCTAAATTGGAAGAGAAGATAGCAATAAAACGTAATCTTTCAATAAGTGGATTATTTACATCAAAAGCTTCATCCAATACTCGCTTATTAAAAGACAACCAGCTTAGCTCTCGATTATTGAAATATGCAGGCTGATCAAGTGACTTGTTTTTATCTATCTTGAGCATAGCCATCCACCTTTACTTTAGCAGTAGTAACAAATATTTTATCCCAGTATTACCGTCTGTAAAACTTCCACTGATTGAAGTTTTACTTTATACTATTCCATTATACTAACTTTTCAGTACAGGTATTGTAAAATTTATATGAACATTTCGATCCAGGGCTTTTTCCAGATGTTTTTTCTGTTTTTCCGCTTGGTATTGTTCTGGCATAAAATCCTGATTGCAATATACATCGAGGTAAATGTCCCGCTTGGTTATTTTTAAATCAAAATCGGTGACGACTTGTCGTTTCGTCGCGTCCAGGCAGTACATAAATTTTAGCAGTGCTCCAAGTGTGTATAGTTTTTCCTGTTCTTTATCTGACAACCAATCGGTAAAAGACTGCATATATTGCTGGAAAGCAGTTTTATTTTTAAAAGATGCAAGCAAGGCTAATTTTAGACGTTCGATATGCAAAAGACCATCAATCGTTCGGTTGGCAAGAAGATAAAAGCTATGCTGCGAACTGGATTCCGAATCGATATAATTGCCAAGATTATAGACATAGCATCCGAGTTGTAAATATTTCCAATCGGAAGAAGTGAGTTCACCAACCTGCAGCTCCGCCAATCCTTCAAGAAGCTTCTTCGATAACATTGCAATATGCTGGATTTGCTCCCGGTTAAGATTATATTCATAAACAAGTTCAAGAATACTGTCCTTGAGCACATCCGGATATAAATTTTCATCTGCATTCGCAGCTAAATGCTCATAAAAGACCCCATCCCGGAGTCCTTTTCTACTTAAAATAAACCCTTTCGCTTTCATAAATTGATAAATGGTTAAAAACACGAAAGAAGCAGGGACAATCGTATCAGCCCGTTCCTTTGAAAGCCCTTCTATTTTTTCCAGGCCACTTTCATTGAAATTAGCTAAATACCGGCAGACTTTCTCAATTGCTTTATCTGTCATCAAATATTGGTGTAAGCCTGCGAGCGGATATTTAACGAGTTGCTGATGAACTTGAACAAGGTTTCTCGCGCTTCCTCCAATTGCAATCAATGGTACAGCTTTCCCTTTTATCCAGTTCAACGTTTTTAATTGGCTCCTTAAAAATTCCTGAAGTTCGTGGATTTCTTTACGGGTAGGCTTCGCACTGTTGAAAAATTGCTTCAACGTCAATGCACCGAAAGGGAAACTGTGAGCATGTACGATACGTCTGTCTTTAAAATAAGTAATTTCGGTACTGCCACCACCAATATCAATCGTTATTCCTTCATTAATTGTTGTGGAATTGACCACTGATAGGTAGCCGTAGTATGCCTCCTCTTTTTCTGAAAGGATGCGAAGTTTCCAGCCGGTTGCTTCATAGACCTGTTCACAGATTTCTGCTTGATTCTTGGCTTGCCTTACCGCGGCCGTTGCGACACAAATAAATTCCGTAAGCTCATAGTTATGAACTACTTCTCGAAAACTCGTTAAGGTACGAATAAGTTTTTCAATTCCTTTGTTGTTCATCACATTATCTTCTGTTAGATAATTTCTTAGTCTTGCCATCGCTTTTACATTCTCCACTTCATGAAGACGAAGGGAGTGATCTTGCGCGTAAATCACAAGGCGAATGGAGTTGGAGCCGATATCAATGATAGAATAATAGCTTTTTTTCACTGTCATCTAAACACCTTCTTTGTTAAAAATGTAAAACGTATATCCTACTTGGATAGGAATTTCTAAGATTGAACAAGAGCTGCTGATGCTTCATAAAGCTTCCGGAACCTCATCGGCTGTTGTTTCTTAATATACCCATAATTTTAGGCGATTCATACCTTTTTCGGCAAAACTATTGATTGACTTCCGGTTCCTTAAATTCCGGGGTAATGTTAACCCCCTGTCCGGCATAGGATATATAAATCGCTGCTATCATGGAGGGAGTAACTATGGAAATTCTAAATAAAGTTCGAGCGTACCGCGAAGAAGAAAGCCGTTTACGATGGGAAGGAACATTTGCTGAGTATCTTGAGATTGTCAAAGAAAGACCACATGTCGCTCAATCTGCTCACTCCCGTATATATAATATGATTAAAGATGAAGGATTCACCGAAGAAAATGGCAGGAAAACCTATCAATTTTTCGGGGATGATATATTCGGATTGGAAGAAGCGATTGAGCGGCTTGTCGAGGAGTATTTTCACCCGGCAGCCAAGCGTTTAGATGTAAGGAAACGAATTTTATTATTAATGGGACCGGTAAGTGGCGGAAAGTCGACGATTGTGACACTGTTGAAGCGTGGTTTGGAAGAATATACCCGAACAGATGCAGGTGCCGTTTATGCAATCAAAGGATGTCCTATGCATGAAGATCCGCTCCATTTAATTCCACCGCACTTGCGTAAAGAATTTCAAGAGGAATATGGTATTCGGATTGAGGGTAGTTTATCTCCATTAAATACGATGCGTCTTGAAAAAGAGTATGGTGGACGAATTGAGGATGTACGGGTGGAACGAATCTTTTTCTCAGAGGATAAGCGGACTGGAATTGGTACATTCAGTCCATCCGATCCGAAATCCCAAGATATTGCTGATTTAACAGGAAGTATTGATTTTTCTACTATTGCTGAGTATGGTTCAGAATCTGATCCGCGGGCATATCGTTTTGATGGTGAATTGAATAAGGCAAACCGTGGAATGATGGAGTTTCAGGAGATTTTGAAATCCGATGAGAAGTTCTTATGGCACTTATTATCGTTAACGCAGGAAGGGAATTTTAAGGCGGGAAGATTCGCCTTAATCTCGGCGGATGAAATGATCATAGCCCATTCGAATGAGACGGAATATCGCTCCTTTATTGCCAATAAAAAGAACGAAGCGCTTCATTCGAGAATTATTGTGATGCCCATTCCATATAATCTCCGGGTGAGTGAAGAAGAGAAGATTTATGAAAAAATGATCATGGAAAGTGATATAGCAGATGTTCATATCGCTCCGCATGCCTTAAGGGTTGCAGCAATTTTCTCTATATTGACTCGCTTGAAGGATTCAAAAAAGCAGGGAATCGACCTCGTGAAGAAAATGCGTCTTTATGATGGAGAAAATGTTGAAGGATTTAATCGAGTCGATATTGAAGAGCTCGGGCGTGAGCATCAAGATGAAGGTATGTCAGGAATTGACCCACGTTATGTGATTAATAGAATTTCTTCTGCTATCATCCGTAAAGAAGTTCCGTCCATTAATGCATTAGATGTACTGCGTTCTTTAAAAGATGGGCTTGATCAACATCCGGCGATATCAAGAGAAGACGCGGAGAAATATATGAATTATATTGCTGTTGCCCGCAAGGAATACGATGAGATTGCCAAAAATGAAGTTCAAAAAGCATTTGTCTATTCCTATGAGGAATCGGCAAAGTCTTTACTTGATAACTATCTCGATAATGTCGAGGCCTATTGTAACAAGAATAAGCTGCGTGATCCATTAACTGGGGAAGAGATGAATCCAGATGAAAAACTCATGCGCTCAATTGAGGAGCAAATTGGAATTTCCGAAAACGCGAAAAAAGCCTTCCGGGAAGAAATATTAATTCGTTTATCTGCTTATGCAAGGAAAGGAAAACGGTTTGATTATAATTCCCATGAACGGCTCCGAGAAGCAATTCAAAAGAAATTATTCGCCGATTTAAAAGACGTCGTAAAAATTACGACTACCTCCCAGACACCGGATGAGAATCAGCTGAAAAAAGTAAACGAGGTCATCGCCCGCTTAATTGATGAATACGGCTATAACTCTACCTCTGCCAACGAACTGCTTCGTTACGTTGGAAGCTTACTAAACCGTTAAGATTACACTTTCATTCAGCGTAAGTGTTTTGCACGTTCATTTAGTTCGGAGCATTAATCGTCGTCCAGTTGCCCCGTGGACGGATGCGCATCCTTAGGCACTGCTAGAGCTCCTCGGGCTCGCGCCCTGCGGGGTCTCCAGGCTCGTGCTTTTCCTGCAGGAGTCACCGTCCACCGGGCAACTGAACTGGGAGAGATGATTATTTTAAATATAAATTATTCCGCCACGATAAGGATTATACTTTTCCGGTACATTAAACAGTGATTCCAATATGGCATTTCCTCGTAGCAGTCCAGACACCTCGAGACTCCTGCGGGAGGATAGGCTTGCCTGCGAGGAGGCTCACCAGCCGCTCAGCAGGTGCGAGAGGTGTCTGGACTGCGGACCTTCAGAAGTGACTTTTGGACACTTACGTTGAATGAAAACAATAGTTATTAGATTGGAAAGTTGGGTTATGAGGGAAACGAATGATCCTGAAGATGAATAGGATATAACAAGCAGTCTGCATTGCGAATGGAATATGAAGGAGGAGAAGGATGGGAGCAAAGCCAAACAAGCAGCAATTTATCGTTTCCAAGGAAAATTGGTCTCTCCATCGTAAAGGCAATCAGGATCAGCAACGCCATTTAGATAAGGTCCGAGAAGCGATCAAAAATAATCTCCCTGATTTAATAAGTCAGGAGAACATTATTCTTTCCGATGGCAAAAATGTCGTGAAAATTCCAATCCGTTCCCTTGATGAATATAAAATCCGTTATAACCATGATAAAACAAAACATGTCGGTCAAGGGGATGGCGACAGTCAAGTCGGTGATGTAATTGCCCGCTCAGGAAATGAAGAAGGAAAAGGCAGTGGAGAGAAGCCGGGAGACCAGCCAGGAGAGGATTTTTATGAAATGGAAGTATCTCTCGCTGATATTGAAGCTGCATTATTAAAAGAGCTGGAACTGCCGAATTTAGCGGAAAAAGAAACCGGGGAAATGGTGACGGAGAACATTGAATTTAATGATATCCGTAAGAAAGGTCTTATGGGGAATATCGATAAGAAACGGACAATTTTATCTGCCCTGAAACGGAACGCGACAGAAGGTGAGGCAAGCATCACACCGATTCATCCCGATGACTTACGTTTTAAAACATGGAATGAAGAAGTGAAGCATGAATCAAAGGCAGTAGTCCTTGCGATGATGGATACGAGTGCATCTATGGGAACATTTGAAAAGTATATGGCACGCAGTTTCTTTTTCTGGATGAATCGCTTTTTAATAAAAAAATATCAGACAGTCGAATTTGAATTCATTGCTCATCATACGATGGCAAAGGTTGTTTCAAAGGATGAATTTTTCTCGAAGGGTGAGAGTGGGGGAACGATTTGTTCTTCCGCCTATATGAAAGCACTGGAGCTGATTGAGGAAAAATATCCACCGTCCCGCTATAATATTTATCCGATTCACTTTTCCGACGGGGAGAATATCACCTCAGATAATGTGAAATGCTTAAAATTGGTTGATGAGTTGCTTGATGTATCTCAAATGTTCGGATACGGGGAGGTAAATAGTTATAACCGTTATTCGACATTGATGAACACGTATCAGACGATCAAGCATCCGAACTTTCGCTATTACCAGCTCAGGGAGAAACAAGATGTGTATCCTGCACTAAAAAGCTTTTTCTCACGGATGGAAACGAGGGAGGGATCCCGTTGATAGAGAATAAGGAATTAGAGTATGCAATAAGTGAGATTACAGAAGTTGCAGAAGGCTTTGGTCTCGATTTTTACCCGATGCGCTATGAAGTTTGTCCGGCAGATATAATTTATACCTTTGGCGCTTACGGAATGCCTACTCGTTTCAATCACTGGAGCTTTGGTAAACAGTTTCATAAAATGAAGCTTCAATATGATCTTGGTTTAAGTAAAATTTATGAACTCGTCATTAATTCTGACCCTTGTTACGCTTTTTTACTTGATACGAACTCACTTGTGCAAAATAAAATGATTATTGCCCATGTACTCGCCCACTGTGACTTTTTTAAAAACAATGTCAGGTTCTCAAATACGCGCCGGGATATGGTGGAAAGTATGACGACGACGGCAGAGCGAATCGCAGCGTACGAGATGCGGTACGGGAAAAAAGAGGTTGAGGATTTTCTCGACCGGGTACTCGCCATCCAAGAGCATATCGATCCGTCCCTCATGCGTGGTGAACAGGATTACGAAGAGAAAGAAACAAAGCTAGAGCAAAAATCTACGCCCTATGATGATTTATGGGGTCTTGATGAAGTAGAAAAAGAAAAGCCTGTCGTCCGAAGAGAACGGAAGAAATTCCCGCCGAAACCTGAAAAAGATTTACTTTATTTTATCGAACAACATAGCCGGGAACTCGAGGAGTGGCAACGCGATATTTTAACAATGCTCCGGGATGAGATGCTTTATTTCTGGCCGCAGCTTGAAACGAAAATTATGAATGAAGGCTGGGCATCATACTGGCATCAGCGTATCATGCGTGAACTCGATTTAACGAGTGCCGAGACGATTGAATATGCTTCATTAAATGCTGGAGTCTTACAGCCATCCCGCACCTCGATTAATCCGTATTATTTAGGAATCAAGATGTTTGAGGAGATTGAGGAAAGATATAACGATCCGACAGAAAAGATGCTTGCCCGTGGCGTGAAACCAGGAAGCGGACGAGAAAAAATGTTTGAAGTTCGGGAAATCGAGTCAGACATTTCGTTTATCCGGAATTATTTAACGAAAGAAATGGTGGAGCGCGAAGATATGTATTTGTTTGAGAAAAAGGGAAGGGATTACCGGGTATCTACAAAGGAATACGAACAAGTCCGAGATCAGCTCGTTTCCATGCGCGTGAATGGTGGGTTCCCATATCTTACTGTCGTGGACGGTGACTATAACAGAAATGGAGAACTTTATCTCATGCATCATTATGAAGAAACAGAGCTTGACTTGCCATATCTTGAACATGTGCTGCCATATGTTTATGAACTCTGGGGCAGACCGGTCCATCTTGAGACGATTGTAGAAGACCGCGATATTCGATTCAGCTGCTATGGAGAAGAAGTTAAAAAGAAATTTTTATAAATTGTTCCTATTAGTCAAGCTGGATTGCAACCCAGTCTATTTCCGGCTTTGACTGTTCTGCTTTTGTGGTATAATAATCCCCAATAATTAAGTAGGGGGAGAAAGCGATGGAAGTTCAAGATATATTTAGTAATTTGCCTACATTGGAATCAGGGCGGCTTCGGTTAAGAAGAGTAAAACCAAACAGACTTGCAAGCGATGTACAGGTTACAATATGAAGGAACCCTACACAAGGCGCGGGTAATCAAGAGGAAGAATCAAGATATAAAAATGTATGCCATCATTCGTTAGCTATTAAGTAACGATAGCATAAGGCTGGGACGTCCTAATCTTTGAAACATACGTCCCAGCCATATTATAATTTCTTAATGTACCAAGCATTACAAGCGTTATGCTCGGATCCGGAAAGCGGTTTTTCAAGCTTGATAAATCCGAACTTTTCATATAGCCGATTGGCAGCGGTAAGGGATTCGAATGTCTCCAAATAGCACTGGGAATAATGTTTGCCAGCAAATTCCAGTGCTGTTTGTATCAGCTTTTTGGCAATACCTTGGCCCTTGGTAGCTGGAGCAAGGTAGAGTTTTTGCAGCTCTCCTATACCGGCATGATTGCCAAAGGGGCCAATGCCAACACCGCCAACCGCTTCATCGTTTTCATCTGCAGCAACCCAATAGTTTGCAGCCGATTCTGCTTGATAAAATTGATAAAGCTCACCAAGATAGGGATCAAAATAAGCAGTCCCGGAAATATTTAACTTTTCAAACTCAAGTGATTGTTTAATGATTGCTTCGATTTTTTTATTGTCCTTTTCCTGGATAGTACGAATCCGCATCATTTAACTCCTTTGCTTTTTTTCTTTAAAGAAATCATACAAGGAGCCAAGTGTTTTCGCGTCTAGTTCGATATCATTTTCATAGGCGTATTTTACAGCATAGCCTAGCGCTAACGTCATCCCGCCTGCGATGCTTCCGCCAGCGACAGAGCCGGCACCTGGTATGAATTTAACAACTTGCCGGAATAACGTTTTCCCGATATTCCCAGTTATCGTCGCTAAGATTAACTCCTTCGCTTTTGCTTTTGATAAAGGTTTTTCATAAAGGATAGCAAGTCTTACCATCAGTCCAACCTGGATACCGGTTAAAGGTACAAAGTCAGAGCCGGGAATCGGTGCTGCTCCGACAGCTGTAGCAGATCCGGACGCTGTAAGGATCCATTTATTTGCTGTTGAAGATTTTTCTTTGATCAGCCGTGCAAATTGGACTTCTTTATGCTTTTTTTGCAGGATATCCAGAATTTCATTACGCAATTTATCGATATTCTCTCCGGTCCTTGAGGATATAGGCACCACCTTGGACCGTGAGCTCGTATGTTTTTTAATATACCGGATGAGTCCAGGGATATCGTCTGCTGCATCAATTTTATTCAGAACGAACAGAATATCCTTATTCGCTTTTCGAATCGTTTCAAAGGAACGTAATTCACCTTCTGATAAAACGGTTCCTGCTGCGTTTAAGAAAAAGAGTACGACATCCGCTTCTTTATAAAATTTCAATGTTTCTTCCGAATGCTTTGCTTCAATATCATCTAAACCAGGGGTGTCGACAAAGATGATTTTATCGCGGTATACATAACGGTCGATATTGGTTGTTTCTCCTGGTTTTGCTCCGACTTCAGCAACTTCATCACCTATCAGCTGATTAATGGTTGATGACTTTCCGGTGTTGACGTCGCCGATCATCGCAAATAAAATTTCTTTTTCAAGTTCTGCATTGACCTTTTCTGTTTCCTCTTCAAAAGCTTGATTAAAATCTTTTTCATTATATTGCTCCAAGCGAATCACACTCCTTTTTCTTATTTTAGCAAATTATTTATATTTAAGATAGAAATCATCGATCCTTGTCGAATCTTTGTGCTCGGTTTAAACTTGAATTACTATTAATGAAGGGAGAGATTAAAGTTGTATGTTATCGATACCCATTGTGATGCTTTATTAAAATTACAGATGGCAAAAAGACGTGTGGAATATGATGCGCCACTCCATTTTCGTAAATCAGCTGAATTGGGGACGAATTTGGAACGTTTAAAAACAGGCGGAGTCCGAGTGCAATTTTTCGCTATATTTATTCATCCTAGTATTCCGACGGATGAACAATGGCAACATGCTCTGGAACAAGTCGATCTTTTTCATTCGGAAATTATCGGAAAAAATCCGGAGATGAAACATATTAAGAGTTTTACCGAAATAAATCATTTAAAACAAGGAGAAATCGGTGCCGTTCTCACGCTCGAGGGTGCCGAGTGTATCGGGAATGATCTAATGAAACTTAAAACACTTTACCGACTTGGAGTATTATCAGTCGGATTGACATGGAATGATGCAAATCTTTGTGCTGATGGGGCAGGGGAAGTGCGCGGTGCTGGGCTGACAGCTTTCGGGAAAGAAGTTGTCGCGCTTAATAATGAAAACCGAATACTTACGGATGTTTCCCATTTATCTGATGCTGCTTTCTGGGATGTGCTTGAACATGCTCATTACCCGTTTGCCAGCCATTCCAATGCAAGGGCAATTTGCAACAACCAACGTAACCTTCCAGATGATGCAATACAAGCATTGATTGGAAAAGGCGGATTTATCCATACGGTTTTCAATCCGCCATTTATTCGGGAAAATAGTACAAAAGCAACCATTTCCGATTTTATTAAACATATTGATCATCTATGTGCTCTGGGTGCGGAAAAACATATTGGCTTCGGTTCAGATTTTGATGGAATAAGCACTTTTATCGACAATCTATCCCATGCTGGCGAATACCAAAACTTAATAAATGGACTCCTTAAATTCTACTCGGAGGAAACCGTAAAAGGATTTGCTTATAACAACTTCATGAATCAAATTAAAAAAATAGAAGCCGAGGGGTAATCCCCAGTGCTTCTATAGTTTTTGACCGTAATATTTATCAATTGAAAAGCCGCGACCGAGAATTTCAGAAGCGTTCAGAAAGATAACGAATGCATTTGGGGTTTCTTTTTGCAGGATTTTCTTTAATTCGACAGCTTCATGTTGTTCCGTTACACATAACAACATCGTTTTATCCTGATTCGAATAACCACCGACCGTACGGACTTTCGTTAATCCCCGGTCAATTTCCTCTTTAATGATCCGCTGAATTTTCTCTTCTTCCTCACTAATAATAAGAATGAGTTTCGTCGCAGAAGTCCGGAGCTGAACAAAGTCGATAGCCTTACTCGATATGAAAATGGTCATTAAGGCGAATAATGTCAGTTCTAAACTGAAAACGAATATGGAAGTGATAACAACAAATCCATCGACAAGCAGCTGGGCATAGCCGCTTGAAAGATTCGTGAACCGTTTCATAATTTGCGCTAAAGCAGCGGTTCCGCCAGTAGAACCATTCCCTTTATACACAATGCCAAGTCCGGCACCGAGAAGGATCCCGCCGTAAACTGCACCGAGTAATGGGTTCGTAATTGTGAGCGTAATATCCTGAGTTAAATAGATGATAAAAGGAACCCAAAATGTCCCAGCCAACGTTTTTAATCCAAAGTCACTTCCCATCGTAAGCCAGCCAATTAGGAAAATCGGAATGTTTATTGCGATTTGCGTAAAGGCAGGGCTAAGCTCATACATTTCAAAGAGCAAGGTAGCTACCCCAGAAATTCCACCTGCAGCAAGCTTTGCAGGAAGTAAAAACATATTGTAGGTTACTCCGACAATTGTTGCACCAAGAATAATATAGAAATACTGAATAAGTTGATTTTGATTTTGCATCAAAGTGTTTCCTTTCTAATTATAATGACCGTTTCTACTTTATCATTCGTAGAGCAAAGCGTAAATAGTCAGAGGAGAGAAATAAAAAAATCTCCAGCATAAAGGCTGGAGATGAATGATTATTTATTGATTTACTTTTGCTTTTTCTGTTACAGGTACATTCCAGTTGAATGGGTCATCAAGTTTTCCGTATTGGATTCCGGTTATCGTATCATAAATTTTCTTAGAGATTTCACCGGTTTCGCCATCGTTGATACGATATTCTTTACCATTCCAGCTAAGCATGCCGATTGGTGAAATAACTGCTGCTGTCCCGGAGCCGAAAGCTTCTTCCAGCGTACCGTCCGCGTGAGCATCAGCAAGCTCCTGCATACTCACTCTGCGTTCAGATACCGGAATGTTCCAATGTTTCAGCAATTGAATAACAGAGTCACGAGTCACCCCTGGTAAAATACTGCCATTTAATGCAGGCGTAATTACTTCTCCATTGATTTTAAAGAATACGTTCATACTGCCGACTTCTTCAATATATTTTCTTTCGACCCCATCAAGCCAAAGTACTTGAGAATAGCCATCCTTCGCTACGTCTTCCTGGCCTTTTAGCCCTGCTGCGTAGTTTCCGCCTGTCTTCGCCTCACCTGTTCCACCTTTTACAGCACGGACAAATTTGCTTTCAACTGCGATTTTTACAGGATTGATACCTTCTTTGTAATAGGAACCTACTGGTGAAAGAATGATGATGAATTTATAATTTCGAGATGGTGCGACACCTAGAAACGGTTCCGTTGCAATGATAAACGGACGAATATAGAGGGAAGTACCATCTGCATCCGGCACCCAATCCTTATCGATTTCAACTAGTTTTATTAATGCTTTCAAGACAAACTCTTCGTCAATTTCTGGAATAACAAGTCGTTCATTGGATTTATTCATACGTTCAAAGTTTTTACTTGGACGGAATAGTTGAACCTCATCCGATTCCGTGCGAAATGCTTTTAATCCTTCAAAAACCGATTGGCCGTAATGGAATACCATGGCGGAAGGGTCAACCGTAAGCGGCTGATATGGTAGAATTTTAGCATTATGCCACCCGAGCTCATCGGAATAATCCATTACAAACATATGATCCGTAAAAGCCCTGCCAAATTCTAATTGATCAGTCATAGGTTTTTCCTTAGGTGCGGTGTTCTTCTCGACTTGTATTGACTGTACTTCCATATCTCTATCTCCTTATTCAACAAAGTTTCCCTTAATGATAAGCGATTTTTCAGATTTTAGCAAGAGAATTTTTTGACTCTTTATTTTTTTGAGTCATCGGCGGATCTCAAGGATATTTTGTATCCTTTTGTTGGGGGTGATTGTTTTATGACAGTATCAGTATGTGCCAGCCCAACTGAATAAAGTTCCGTTTTATGCTAAAGTAAGGTTACCCAACTAGCGTACCCTAAAAAGCTAATCACTCTCATTCAGCGTAAGTATCCGAAACTGAAACTCTCTTTTGGAGGTCCGCAGTCCAGACACCTCTCGCACCTGCTGAGTGGCCGGCAAGCCTCCTCGCGCTATCGCGCTGCGGGGTCTCGCCAGGCCTATCCTCCCGCAGGAGTCTCGAGGTGTCTGGACTGCTTAGTGGAAAGGTCAAATTTTGAACGCTATTTGATATTCCTGGAATATAACCTGTATTGAGACGGATTAACTTCTATTTATCATAACAATCTTACCAGTTTAGTTGCCCGGTGGACGGTGACTCCTGCGGGAACAGCACGAGCCTGGAGACCCCTTAGTGCTCAGCCCGAGGAGCTCCGGCAGTGCCCAAGGATGCGCATCCGTCCACCGGGCAACTGAACGGCGATTAGAACTCCAGTCTAGAGAATGAGTAAATCACTCACGCTGAATGAAAGCGATTGGGAATTTTTAGGTGTGAAAGTTGGGTAAGGTTAGTTTACTTGAGTTGAAGGGAGAACGAATGGTGATTAAGACGATTGTATTTGATTTGGATGATACGTTGCTCTGGGATGAAAAAAGTGTGCAAGATGCGTTTGCAGCTACGTGTAAAGTAGCACAGGAAAAGTACGATTTAGATCCAGTAGAACTGGAGAAATGTGTGCGGGCAAATGCAAGAGAAATTTATGCATCGTATCCTACATATGAATTTACACAGATGATTGGCATTAATCCGTTTGAAGGATTATGGGGCGAGTTCCCGGATGAAGGCGGCATGTTCCCGGAACTACGTAAAATTGTTCCGGAATATCGGAAAGAAGCGTGGACAAGAGGTCTCAAAGATCTTGGTATTGATGATGTAGTATTTGGTGCCGAGCTCGGCGAAACGTTCCCGAAAGCAAGGAAAACAACGGCGAAGCTTTATGACGATACATTACAATTACTCGAGTGCCTGCAAGGGAAATATGAACTTGTTTTATTAACGAACGGTTCACCTGCCTTGCAGAATATCAAGCTTGATTTAACACCTGAGCTTGTACCGTATTTCGAACAAATTATTATTTCCGGTGCTTTTGGCAAAGGAAAGCCGGATGTAGCGATTTTTGAACATGTATTGGAACTTATCGAAAAAGATAAACAGGAAGTCATCATGGTTGGAGATAATTTGAACACAGATATACTTGGAGCAGTACAAACGGGAATCACTTCCGTCTGGATCAACCGTAAAGATGCTAAACCTGAGAAAGTCAAACCTCACTATGAAATCAACGAACTTATGGACCTTTTACCGCTGCTGGAGAAGATAAATAATTAAGTATTGCCCCTTTGGTTGTCCGATCCAAAGGGGTTTTTTAGGAAAATAATATTTTAAAGTATTTTCTGCGTTGACCGCTTAGTTAAACACCATACCACCATCCGTGAGAATATTTTGACCAGTAATATAATCAGAATCTGAAGAAGCGAGGAAAGAAACAAGGTTTGCTACATCTTCTGGAGTTTGAGAACGGCCAAGTGCAATTCCTTCCGTGAATTTCGCAAATGCTTCTCCCTTCTTCGTCCCCATATGTTCCATCATCTTTTCATCCAGCCGTTCCCACATACCCGTTCCTACGATACCAGGATAATAGGAGTTGACCGTAATTTTATGGGGGGCTAATTCTTTCGCTGTTTCCTCTAGTACAGATTCATTCACATCACTTAATACGACACGAAAACCATCACTTGCTAAACGTGATGCTAATTCTTTTCCAATTCCTTGTGCCGCTCCTGTGATTACTACTGCTTTTTTTTCACTCATATTCTGTTCCTTCTTGGTATTCGAATAATTATTTCCTGATTACGATTGGAATTCATTATGATTATATTCTTTGTAGTAATTCGGATAATATGTATTTGCAAACGTTATGTTATGACACATTCATCCGTAACCAAAAAATATTTATTAATTTGTCGAAAATGTTAATTTACCCGGTTTTTTGAGCCTATTTTATAGCGAAAAACAAATTAATACATTGAACTATTTGAAAATTAATCTTATAATGATTCGAAAATGAAAGGTGGAGAAGGTATGTCAAAGGATCTAAGAATTAAGAGTCAGGCATTTGATGGGAAAATGCGTTCACCGAACCGGGCGATGCTTCGGGCGGTAGGTCTTACCGATGAAGACTTTAAAAAACCGATGGTCGGTGTTGCAGATACAGAAAGTGATGTCACACCATGTAACGTACATCTCGGAGCATTAGCTAAAGAAGCAAGAGAGGGTGTACGTGAGGCAGGAGCAGTTCCGTTCTTGTTCCATACGATTACTGTTTCTGACGGAATTTCGATGGGTACACAAGGCATGCGCTACTCGCTTCCGAGCCGGGAGATTATCGCTGACTCGATTGAAACAGTTGTCGGAGCGGAAAATATGGACGGACTTGTCGCGTTTGGAGGATGTGATAAGAACATTCCGGGCTGTATGATCGCAATAGCTAACGCGGAAATTCCATCTGTCTTCGTTTACGGAGGAACAATTGCACCGGGTAATCTGAACGGAAAAGATATCGACCTCGTATCTGTCTTCGAAGGTGTCGGGAAAAATAATAAAGGGGACATCAGTGACGAAGAGCTAAAACAAATCGAATGTGCTGCTTGTCCAGGTGCTGGGTCTTGTGGTGGAATGTACACTGCAAACACGATGGCATCAGCGGTTGAAGCGTTAGGTATGAGTTTACCAGGAAGCTCTTCCCACCCTGCAGTATCGAAAGAGAAGGGCGTTGACTCGAAGGAAGCAGGCCGTGCTGTATATAATCTGATTGAGAAACGGATTTTCCCGAAAGATATTATGACGAAAGAAGCATTTGAAAATGCTATTACCCTAGTTATGGCACTTGGTGGCTCAACGAACGCAATTCTACACTTACTTGCGATCGCTCATGCAATTGAAGTCGACCTTACGATTGATGACTTCGCACGTATCCAGAAAAAAGTCCCTCATATTGCCGACTTGAAGCCGAGCGGAAGATTCGTTTTCCAAGACTTATACAACGTTGGCGGGGTTCAGGCAGTCATGAAGATGCTACTGGAAAACGGCTACCTACATGGAGATTGCTTAACTGTAACTGGAAAAACATTAGCAGAAAACTTGAAAGATGTTCCGGATTTGACAGAAGGACAAGAGGTAATTACGCCGCTTGACAATCCGAAACGTAAAGATGGACCACTGGTCGTTCTGAAAGGAAATCTATCACCAGAAGGTTCGGTTGCGAAACTGTCGGGAGTTAAAGTAAAACAACATACTGGTCCAGCACGTGTCTTTAACACCGAGGAAGAAGCGACACAAGCTGTGATAGAAGATAGAATCAATGAAGGCGACGTGTTAATTATCCGTTATGTCGGACCAAAAGGCGGACCAGGAATGCCGGAGATGCTATCCCTTTCTAGTATTCTAGTAGGGAAAGGCCTTGGTGAAAAAGTTGCCCTCTTAACAGATGGGCGCTTCTCTGGTGGAACCCACGGGCTTGTAATTGGTCACATTGCACCAGAAGCACAAGTCGGAGGGCCGATTGCGCTAGTTGAAGAAGGCGATTCCGTCACGATCGATACAGTGAACATGGAGCTGACTTTTGAAGTGAGCGAAGAAGAACTTGAGACCCGTCGCAGCAAGTGGGTTGCACCACCACTTTACAAAAAAGGTGCCTTAGGGAAATACGCACATAATGTTACAAGCGCCTCAAAAGGTGCAGTCACTGATTACTTAAATAGATAACCAACCTGAAAATGATCCGGTAATCCCCGGGTCATTTTTTTCGTGTTGCGGGACTAGGGTCAGAGCACTTGTCCCACTTGGGACAGTTGCTCTGACCCTAGTCCCGCTAAAAATAAAATTTATCAGAAAAAAATTAAATATTTTTTTAAAATGCAAAAGTTGATTGAATCAATAATGTAAGCGCAATCAATTTATTTGATTTATCTAAAGTGTCGAATAACTTTGCGAAAAGCGGTTGACCTTTTCTAAAAACCATTGTATGATAAACGGCAACATCACAAAGCACAACTGCTTCAGGAACGAAGCCAAATAAAAGTGATCTTAATTGTGCACGATGAAATGATAATCTAATACGAATAAAAATCGATGACGAGAATAAAAGAACATGGTCCTGGTACTCACAGAGATCTGGGGTTGCTGGAAGCCCAGAAGTACCAATTGTTCCGACATCATCTCCGAGTGCCCAGCTGAACGATCTTGATTTAAAGATCCATTAAGCTGTGCCAGGTGCAACCTATTGCACCTGTTATCCAATCAAGCTGATTCAGCTTGATGAGACAGTATCCGTAAGGGTGCTGTGAATATGGGTGGTACCGTGAAGAGTAGACGCTTTTCTCCCCAATATACATGCAGGTAGGCGTGTTGTGGGGCGAATAGCGTCTTTTTTGATACTAAAATAACTAATTCTTTAAAAAATGAGGGAGGTATACGAATGGCGGTTGAAGCAAGGCAGAAGACGGAAGCAGGGAAGGGGTTCGTAACGGGGGCTGATTTACTTATTGAAGCCCTAGTGGAAGCGAAGGTTGAAAAAGTTTTTGGGTATCCAGGCGGTGCCGTATTACCGATTTATGATGCAATGTTCCGTCACGAATTTCCCTTTGAACACATACTCTGCCGCCATGAACAAGGATCCATCCACGCAGCAGAAGGGTATGCAAGAGTTACCGGGAAGCCAGGGGTAGTTATTGCAACATCAGGACCGGGAGCAACTAACCTGATTACTGGAATAACTGATGCAATGATGGATTCCTTACCGCTTGTTATCATTACCGGGCAAGTCGGACAGGGAGTAATTGGAACGGATGCTTTCCAAGAAGCGGATGTATTAGGTCTTACAACTCCAATTACGAAATATAATTATCAGGTTCAGGATGCAAAAGAATTATCGAGAGTTGTTAATGAGGCCTTCTATATTGCAACAACGGGACGCCCAGGACCGGTACTTATCGATATTCCGAAAAACATATCAGCGGAACTGACTGTCCAAAGCGAGAGCAACACGATTGAATTACCGGGCTACCAGCCGAATGTTAAACCGAATGCGTTACAACTGCAAAAGTTAGCTAACCTGTTGGAACAAGCAGAACGACCAGTTCTCTTGGCAGGAGCAGGCGTATTACTTTCTGACGGGACAAAATATTTAAGAGAATTTGTCGAAAGATACGAAATTCCAGTTGTAAATACATTACTTGGTCTTGGCAATTTCCCTGGAACGCATGAGCTATTCCTCGGCATGGGTGGCATGCATGGCACATACACTGCAAACATGGCGATTTATGAGGCGGACGTTCTTATCAATATCGGAGCGAGGTTCGATGACCGCTTAACCGGAAAAGTCGCAAACTTCGCACCAGGAGCAAAAGTTGCACATATCGACATTGACCCAGCGGAAATTGGGAAAATCATCCGCACGGACGTACCGATTGTAGCTGACGCGAAAACAGCCTTACAAGCATTGCTCGCTATGGATATTAAAAAACCCGAAACAACAGAATGGATAGCAAAGCAAAAGGAAAACAAAGAGAACTATCCATATTGGTATAAGCGAAATGAGGAGAAAGTTTCTCCACAATGGCTGATTGAACAAATCTGCGAGAAATCGAAAGGGGAAGCAATTGTCGCAACGGATGTTGGACAGCACCAAATGTGGGCGGCGCAATTTTACGCTTTCAACAAGCCGCATAACTGGCTTACATCCGGTGGATTAGGGACGATGGGCTTCGGTTTACCAGCAGCAATCGGTGCACAATTCGGCAGACCAGATGATTTAGTTATTGCGATTGTCGGGGATGGTGGTGTCCAGATGACGATTCAGGAACTAGCAGTAATCCATGAACATAGTTTACCCGTTAAAGTATTTATCGTTAATAACGAGGCACTTGGAATGGTAAGACAATGGCAGGAAAAGTTCCATGGCGAACGTTACTCGAGCTCATTATTAACCAAAAATCCAGACTTTTTGAAAATAGCGGAAGGTTACGGTATCCGTAGCATGCTAGTTGAAAAAGAAAAAGATGTTCCAGGCGTATTGGAAGATGTCTTCGCTTATGACGGTCCGGTAGTTGTTGATTTCCGGATTGATTGGAAAGAAAAAGTATTTCCGATGGTCGCACCTGGAAAAGGGAATAACGAAATGGTGGGGGTGAAGCCGTGAAACGGATTATAAGCTGTACCGTGCAAAATCGCGGTGGTGTTTTAAACAGAATTACCGGAATGTTTTCAAAGCGACATTTTAATATCGAGAGCATTACCGTTGGCGAATCAGAAGCAGAAGGGATTGCAAAAATGACATTCGTCGTTAATGTGGAAGATGAGCATAAGCTTGAACAGCTGACCAAACAGCTCCACAAACAAATCGATGTTATTAAAGTATCCGATATAACAGAGAAATCGGTTGTCGCCCGCGAACTAGCTCTAATTAAAGTAACAGCGAATAGCCAAATCCGAGCTGAGATCCAGGGACTGATTGACCCATTCCGTGGGGTGGTTGTTGATATCAGTAAAGACACGATGACCGTTCAAGTCACTGGAAAGACAGATAAGATTGACGCGTTTATCACGCTATTAAAACCATTTGGTATTAAAGAGATTGCTAGAACAGGAGTAACAGCATTACTAAGAGGCCAACAAACGAAGAGCTATGTGGCTGAAGTAAGCTCACTTACAATATAAAAAAATAAATTCAAAAATGAGAGGGAGATTTTAAAATGGCAAAAGTGTTATACGAAAAGGATATCAATAATCAAGTATTAGAGGGGAAAAAAGTTGCGGTTGTAGGATACGGTTCCCAAGGTCATGCACATGCTCAAAACTTACGCGACAGCGGATATGAAGTAGTGATTGGTTTACGTCAAGGTAAATCCCAGGAGCAAGCAGAAGAAGATGGATTCAAAGTCTATCCGGTTGACGAAGCAGTAAAACAAGCAGATCTTGTTATGATCTTACTTCCAGATGAAACACAGCAAAAAGTATATGAAGCAAGTGTTAAAGAAAACTTAAAACCAGGCAGTGCTTTAGCATTTGCTCACGGATTCAACATCCATTATTCACAAATCGTTCCGCCACAAAATGTTGACGTGTTCCTAGTTGCTCCAAAAGGACCAGGTCACTTAGTTAGAAGAACATACGAAGAAGGTGCAGGAGTACCGGCGTTATACGGAGTGTATCAGGATGTAACTGGTAAAGCAAAAGATGTTGCACTTGCTTATGCCCAAGCAATCGGAGCAGCTCGTGCAGGTGTGCTTGAAACATCCTTCCAAGAAGAAACGGAAACAGACTTATTCGGAGAACAAGCAGTTCTTTGCGGCGGGGTAACAAGCTTAATCAAAGCTGGATTCGAAACACTTACAGAAGCTGGCTACCAACCAGAAGTTGCATACTTTGAGTGTCTCCATGAAATGAAGTTAATCGTTGACTTGCTCTATGAAGGCGGACTTGAAAACATGCGTTATTCCATCTCCGACACAGCACAGTGGGGTGACTTCGTATCAGGAGAGCGTGTAATCAATGATGAAACAAAAGATCGTATGAAAGATATCTTGAAGGATGTTCAAAATGGTGCATTTGCTAAAGGCTGGATTCTTGAAAACCAGGCAGGACGCCCGCAGTTCAATGCAATCAACCGTGCAGAAAATAACCATCCGATTGAAAAAGTTGGAAGGGAGTTACGTGACCTGATGCCGTTTGTTAAACAGCCAATTCAGGAAAAGCAAAAGGATGTGAAGGAATATGTCCAGAATTAAAATATTTGATACAACACTACGAGACGGCGAACAGTCGCCAGGAGTAAATCTTAATAAATTAGAAAAATTAGAGATCGCCAAACAACTTGAACGTCTTGGAGTGGACCGGATAGAAGCAGGATTTCCTGCTTCTTCCAAAGGTGACTTCGAGGCAGTAAAAGAGATTGCTGACACAATGGAAACGACATCTGTTATTGCCTTAGCGAGAACCGTTAAATCAGATATTGATACAGCCTGGGAAGCTTTAAAAGCAGCAAAAAAGCCAGCCATCCATATATTCTTGGCAACTTCACCAATCCATATGGAATATAAATTACGTAAAACCCCAGAAGAAGTAATTGAAACCTCCGTTGAAATGGTCCGCTATGCAAAGGAGAGATTTCCAGAAGTTCAGTGGTCAGCGGAAGATGCATCCCGTTCAGATCTGCCCTTCTTAGCGGAAATCATTGAAAAAGTAATTGATGCAGGAGCGAATGTCATTAATCTCCCGGATACAGTAGGTTATGCGACACCGGAAGAATACGGGAAAATGTTCAAATACATGAAGGATAATGTACCAAACATTGATCAAGTAAGTCTTTCTTGCCACTGCCATGACGATCTTGGTATGGCAGTAGCGAACTCGATTGCAGCCGTTGAAAATGGTGCAACTCAGGTAGAAGGCGCGATTAATGGTATTGGCGAGCGGGCAGGGAACGCAGCACTTGAAGAAGTAGCTGTCGCACTCAAGGTTCGTTCAGACTTTTACCCATATGAAACAGGGCTAGTCCTAAATGAAATCAAACGGACGAGTGATCTGGTTGCAAAATTAACCGCCATGCACGTTCAAGCGAATAAAGCGATTGTCGGACGTAATGCATTCAGTCACGAAGCGGGAATCCACCAAGATGGTGTGCTAAAACATGTGGAAACATATGAAATCATCACACCGGCAATGGTCGGCGTTCAAGAAGCGAATACGTTATTCCTTGGAAAACATTCAGGCAGACATGCATTTAAAGAGAAGATTCAAGAATTCGGTGTTGAGCTATCGGATACGGAATTACAACTTGCTTTTGATAAATTCAAACTTTTAACCGACCATAATAAAGAAGTGACAGATGATGATATTTACACGATTATTATGGAAATAAAGACCGACTCCGAAGAAATGGATAAATATGAGATTGAAAGTTTCCAAGTGTACTATGGTACAGAGAACTCACCAACCGCAGTTGTACGATTGACATCACCAGATAAAGAACAATTTGAAGCGGCATTGACTGGAAACGGCAGTGTGGAAGCGCTTTACAAAACGATGGAAAGTTTAATTGGAGAAGAGTTGAAACTCATCGATTACCAGCTGAATTCAGTTGGTGGCGGACAAGACGCCTTAGCGGAAGCATATGTCCAATTGAGTGTGAATGGTGAAGTGATGAACGGCCGCAGCTCACACCAGGATGTATTAATGGCATCGGCGAGCGCCTATATTAATGCGGTGAATCGCTATATTTTAAAACATAGCCCAGGGAACCAGAAGCGAGCGGTTAGCCAATAAATGAAGAAAAAAGAGTATGTAAACTACAGGAAGGGGAACCAATCATGAAAAAACAAATTACTTTACTTCCAGGCGACGGTATCGGCCCAGAGATCATGGAGAGTGCGAAAGAAGTATTACAAGTCATTGCGGAAGAGTTTAATCATGATCTTTTGTTTCATGAACATGCCATTGGCGGCAATGCAGTTGACGCTTACGGCGAGCCCCTCCCGGAAGAGACGTTAAAAGCAGCTGAAGAAGGCGATGCAATCTTACTCGGCGCTGTAGGTGGCCCGAAGTGGGAAAATCATCCGGTGCATCAGCGACCTGAACAGGGGCTGCTTAAAATCCGCAAAAGCTTGGGATTATTTGCGAATCTACGTCCGATTAAATTGATCCCTGCATTAATTCATGCTTCACCATTAAAAGAAGAAGTTGTAGCAGCAAGCGATATAGTCATTATTCGTGAGCTGACGGGGGGATTATATTTCGGAAAACCGAGTGAACGCCGGAATAACGGGAGTTCTGTAGTAGATACTCTAAGCTATGAACGCTACGAAATGGAGCGGATTATTGAAAAGGGCTTTGAAACAGCAATGTCCCGCAGAAAACATCTGACATCTGTCGATAAAGCAAATGTGCTCGAATCCAGCAGAATGTGGCGGGAAATTGTGGAAGAAAAGGCAAAAGATTATCCGGAAGTAACCGTTGAGCATGTCCTTGTCGATGCCGCGGCGATGAAGTTAATCACAAATCCAGCCTCATTTGATACGATTGTCACAGAAAACTTATTTGGTGATATTTTAAGTGATGAAGCGTCAGTTATTACTGGTTCACTAGGTATGTTGCCATCAGCAAGCGTCAGAGAAGATGGCCTAGGCTTATACGAACCGATTCATGGTTCTGCACCTGATATTGCTGGTAAAGGAATTGCTAATCCATTAGGTATGATTTTATCTGCAAGCTTTATGCTAAGAAATTCATTCGGACTTCAAACAGAAGCAAATGAAATTGAGCGAGCAGTGAATGAAGCATTAGAAGAAGGTTATCATACAGCGGATCTTGATGTTAAAGATGGAACGCTCGTTTCAACGAAAGAAATGACGGAAGTTGTGATTGATAACCTGACTGCACGAAGCATTTCGGATGATATTTGTTATATGTATGTATAAAGAGAAAACGTAAGAGGTGAGGAAGATGGGAAAGCCAAAAACAATTATTGAAAAAGTTTGGGAACAGCATGTCGTTCATCGAGAAGAAGGGAAGCCAGACCTTTTATATATTGATCAGCATTTAGTGCATGAGGTAACATCTCCTCAAGCTTTTGAAGGCCTGCGTCTTGCAAATCGCAAGGTGCGTAGACCCGATTTAACGTATGCAACGATGGACCATAACGTTCCAACCAAAAACCGGGATGTCATAAAAGATGAAATCTCCCGTAAGCAAATGGAAACTCTACGCAAGAACTGTGAAGACTTTGGCATTAAGCTTGCAGATATGTTCCACCCTGATCAAGGTATTGTGCATGTCATTGGTCCGCAGCTTGGTCTGACACAGCCAGGTAAAACAATTGTCTGTGGGGACAGCCATACGTCTACACATGGAGCTTTCGGAGCGCTTGCTTTTGGAATTGGTACGAGTGAAGTGGAACATGTCCTTGCGACTCAAACGATATGGCAAGATCGTCCGAAGACATTAAATGTAAAAGTTGAAGGAGATCTTGGACCAGGTGTTACTGCAAAAGACCTTATTCTAGCGATTATTGCCAAATACGGTGTTCGTTTCGGTACTGGTTATGTAATGGAATATACTGGTGAAGCCATCCGTAAACTAACGATGGAAGAACGCATGACGATTTGTAACATGTCGATTGAAGCTGGAGCAAGAGCAGGTTTAATCAGTCCGGATCAGACGACTGTTGAATTCTTAAGAGGAAGAGAGTATGTTCCAAAAGATGAAGCGTTTGATAGAGTAAGTGAAGAGTGGCTAGCTTTAGCAACGGACGAAGGAGCAGTTTACGATCATACCGTTACAATCAATGCAGCAGAAGTTGAACCACAGGTCACGTGGGGAACAAACCCGGGGATGGGTGTTCCGGTTAGTGGTGCAACACCGTTTGTCGCAGAATCAGATAATCCGGATGAAGTAGAACGTGCACTAGAATATATGGGACTTGAAGAAAATCAGCCAATTACTTCTATTGAAATCGACCATGTATTTATTGGTTCTTGTACGAATTCACGCCTAAGCGATTTGAAGAAAGCTGCAGCAATTGTAGAAGGAAAACAAGTGAAAGATACGATTAAAGCGATTGTTGTTCCAGGATCCTTCAGTGTTAAACTTGAAGCTGAAAAAGCAGGTATTGACAAAGTATTCAAAGAAGCAGGTTTTGAATGGCGCGACTCCGGGTGTAGTATGTGTCTAGGAATGAATGATGATGTCGTCCCTGCAGGCGGCCGTTGTGCATCCACTTCAAACCGTAACTTTGAAGGAAGACAAGGTAACGGGGCAAGAACACATCTTGTCAGTCCGGAAATGGCTGCAGCGGCTGCTATTGAAGGTCGCTTTGTTGATGTCCGTCATTTTGCAGGAGTAGCACAATAAGAAGGGAGACTTTACAATGGAAGCAATCGAACAGCATGAAGGTTTGGTTTACGCATTAAACCGTGCAAACATTGACACGGACCAAATCATCCCAAAGCAATTTTTAAAGCGGATTGAACGAACCGGATTTGGTCAATTTCTCTTTTATAACTGGCGCTTTCATGATGACGGGAGCTTAAGAGAAGATTTCAGTATGAACGATCCGAAATATGACGGTGCATCCATCTTGCTTGCGGGAGATAACTTTGGTTGTGGTTCTTCAAGGGAACATGCACCATGGGCACTGGAAGACTATGGTTTTAAAGTAATCATTGCACCAAGTTTTGCTGATATCTTTTATAATAACGCCCTTAAGAATGGAATCATTCTTGTGAAGCTGGATGAAGAGCAAATAAAAGAATGGCAGAATCGGTCGGAAGATGGACAGTTAAGTTTAAGTGTCGATCTACAGAATCAGACAATTACAGACGATTCGGGAAAAGTTGTCGAATTTGATATACCATCTTATCATAAAGAAAAATTGATTAATGGCTGGGATGATATTGCTTTAACCTTATTAATGGAAGAAAAAATTTTCGAATTTGAAAATAGTTGAAGAACTGTAACGGATATAGTGAAATAGAGACATAGAAGTAGAAGAAAAAGAAGAAAATATGGTAACGTAGGGATAAGCAAACTATTTCTATTATATAATAGTGTGTGTACAAAAAGGAGGATAAAAAGGACCGAGGTCGGCTAAATAAGCAACGTCCTGTTGCAACGCCGACACTAGCACATTCTGTGCGTCGAAATTCGAGGCGGCGAAGCTCCCGGCACCGGAATGTACGTTAGTAGGTACATGAAGAGCGGAAAAGCGAGCCAACGAGCTTCCACAGGAAGTGGTGAGTTCTACGTTGTCCACAGGACGTGGACGGTCTTAGTAGAACCTCCCTTTCACGAAGTGTCATTTTTACCGGACTTTTTGAACAACCTCTAATAGAAGGAAACTAATAATAAGGAGTGTGGCTTTCTTGGGGATTTAGCAGGAGATTTATTAACTGGCGAGAAAATTTATCAAGCATGGAAGCGGCTGGCACCGATTGTCCATCAAACACCATTACTCACCTCCCATACGATTGATGATATGGTGGGCAGGAAAGTATATTGCAAGATGGAAAATCAGCAAAAGACAGGAGCATTCAAGTTTCGCGGAGCAACATTCAAGCTCATGCAACTGACAAAAGAGGAGCTGAAAAGGGGTGTTATAACCGCTTCAGCTGGTAATCATGCACAAGGAGTTGCCTATGCAGCAAGAAAGCTCGGCGCAAGTGCGAAGATTTTCATGCCTGAAGGAACACCACTAGCGAAAGTACATGCGACAAGAAATTATGGAGCAGATGTTGTACTGACAGGTGAAAGTTTCCAGGAAGCTTATCAAGCATCAATGGAATATGAAAAGATAAGTGGAAGTGTATATGTCCATCCTTTTGATGATTACGATGTGATGACAGGACAAGGGACAATCGCGATGGAGTTGTTGCGCCAGGAAGATCGGATTGACACTGTCTTTGTACCAATTGGCGGAGGCGGTCTGATTGCTGGAATCGCGGTTGCATGTAAACACATCAATCGCAATATCCAAGTAATCGGTGTCCAAGCAAGTGGAGCAGATGCAATGTATCAAAGCTATCACGCAAAAGAAATGAAGCATCTAACAGATGTAAGTACACTTGCAGACGGGATAGCTGTAAAAGAACCTGGCAATTCAACATTTCCTATTATCAGGGATTATGTTGATGACGTCGTTACCGTTACCGATGAACAGATAGCTGCGAGTATTTTATTCATGTTGGAACGGAATAAAACACTGACAGAAGGAGCGGGAGCCACTGCACTGGCTGGACTATTCGCCTATCACAAAGAGATCCCAAGCAGGCACTCAGGTGTCATTGTAAGTGGGGGGAACTTTGATATTAAACGGATGACTGAAATCCAGGAATTAGCAGAAGGTTTTTTTCCAGTTGAAGTAAAGGAAAAGGAACAAATAGCTTATTAACAAGCAAGTGAACGCTATAATAATAAATAAATCCGAGCAATTCAAGTATCATTTTAATGATGCAGCCAATTGTTCGGATTTATTTTTACTCCATTTCCGCAAGTAAACAATCGCTTGAATGTGCCGCAGCTGTACTATTACGATAATCGAATAATATTGTTACAGATTTCTCATTCCACTAAAAATGAAATACATAAAAGAAAAGAAGCAATTGATTAGGCATTATTCATCATGGTACAAATGAAAATTTCCAAAGTTTTTAGTAAAGAAATAAATTTTTCCATATTTACATCGGTTGTGAAAAAAGTTGGTTTAGCAAGGATTTTATTCTCTTACTGGGGATTTTTGAAATAATATTGGATGTATATCTATTTTGTAATATTGCTTTTTTCAAATAATTCGCTTATAATCACATTACTATAATTTTTCGTTAACCTTACGAAGGTTACAAGATTACTAACCTTGTGTAACAAAAAGTAAACATAATGAATATTTCTTGCTACAGCTGAATGATGATTCATCCTTGTGAAAAATATGTTGCAAAAATTGTTAAAAATGCTAAAATAATATGCAAGTAAATCAAAATTATCAGAACTTTACGATTTTAGTGTATTAAAGAAGCCCTTATAGAATATCCATCTATTTAGAAATTTGCTAACGTAAGAGGGGATAATATGAGTAGAAAACTGTTAGAGATAGAAAACCTTACCACTTCATTCAAAATCGGTCAAGCCTACTATGCTGCAGTGGATGATGTGTCATTAACGGTTAACAGGAACGAAGTATTAGGAATTGTTGGCGAATCAGGTTCAGGAAAGAGTGCTTTAGCATTTTCTGTAATGCGATTACATAATCGTGCGAAAATTGAAGGAAAAATACAGCTGGAAGATGTGGATTTAGTAAAAGCGACAACGAGTGAGTTGAATCAATTTCGTGGTGATAAGCTGTCCATGATTTTCCAAGACCCGCTAACTGCACTTAATCCATTAATGGAAATTGGGGCTCAAATTAGTGAGACGCTCATCCTCCATCGGCCAAAAATGTCCAAGCAAGAACGTTATGATCGTGTTATTGAGTTATTGGACTTAGTGGGGATCTCACGACCGGAACATGTTTACCAGCAATATCCTCACGAACTCTCAGGGGGTATGAGACAGCGTGTCATCATTGCCATTGCGATTGCGAACAAGCCGCAATTACTCATAGCGGATGAGCCGACAACGGCACTTGATGTGACCATTCAAGCACAAATACTCGATTTGATTCGAGAGCTGCGGGACGAAATGGATGCAGGAATTATCCTGATAACCCATGACCTTGGAGTTGTTGCAGAAATGGCAGACCGAATTGCTGTCATGTATGCAGGTCAAATTGTAGAAATCGCAGATGTACATACATTATTTGAAAATCCATTACATCCCTATACGAAATCACTACTCAATTCGGTACCAACTGAAGGACAAGACAGGCTCCATGTCATTCAAGGAATTGTACCAGGCTTACAACACTTACCTCGGACAGGTTGTCGCTTTGCGGCACGGATTCCCTGGATTGACGAATCCGTCCATGAAGAGAATCCGGTATTACACGAAGTGACACCAGGACATTTTGTCCGTTGCACCTGTCACAGTCATTTTTACTTCCCAGAAGAAGGTAAGGAGGAAATTACAAATGGCAATACTTGATGTTAATGGGCTAAAGGTATATTTCCCAATTAAAGGCGGAGTATTCAATCGAACGGTCGGTCACATCAAGGCCGTCGATGATGTATCCTTTTCGATTGAGCAAGGTAAAACATATGGACTTGTAGGTGAATCTGGTTCAGGTAAATCAACGACCGGAAGAGCGATTGTCGGGTTAGAGAACATCACTGCTGGAAAAATTCTTTTTGAAGGTGAAGATATCACTTCCCGGAAAAGTAAAACAAAAGATATGAGAAAAGATATTCAAATGATTTTCCAGGATCCTTATTCATCATTGAACCCACGCAAAAGGGTACTTGACATTATTGCAGAACCACTGCAAAACTATGAAAAGTTAACAAAAAGTGAAGAAAAACAACGAGTGTATGAATTATTGGAATTAGTAGGTTTGAATCCAGAAAGTGTTTGGAAATTCCCGCACCAATTCTCTGGTGGACAAAGACAACGTATCGGAGTTGCCCGGGCAATTGCCTTAAAGCCGAAGCTGATTATCGCTGATGAACCTGTATCTGCACTTGATGTATCCGTACAAGCACAGGTATTGAACTTTATGCAGGATATTCAAAAAGAACTTGATTTAACGTATTTGTTTATTAGCCATGACCTTGGTGTAGTGGAGCATATGTGCGATGAAATTGCTATCATGTACAGAGGACGCTACGTTGAACAAGGAACACGTAAAGATATCTTTGAAAATCCGCAGCATATTTACACGAAGCGACTCATTGCAGCAATTCCGGATATCAATCCACGCAACAGGGATGCACAATACGCATTTCGTCAAGAAGTAAAGAGAGAATACGAAGACTCATTCGATGACTACTTCAATGCGGAAGGGTTAGCGTATAAGTTACAGAACATCTCTGACACCCATAGAGTCGCATTACCAGAGAGAGGTTGATCCGATATGTGGAAATTTATCGTTAGAAGACTATTAATCACGTTCCCGCAAATTGTATTACTGAGTATCTTAATCTTTCTAATGGCACAATCGATGCCTGGGGATGCATTGACTGGATTACTTGACCCGAATATAGATCAATCAACAATACAAGAGCAGCGTGAAAGAATGGGATTGAATGACCCATGGCATATTAAATATGCAGATTGGGTTGGTGGTTTAGTTCAAGGGGATTTAGGCCAGTCTTTCCGTTTTAAAATGGATGTGTCAGAACTCATTTCACAACGGATGGAAAATACGATTTTACTTTCTATTGTGACATTAATATTTACATATCTCATGGCTATACCTTTAGGAATCACAAGCGGGCGTTATAATGATACGTTACTGGATCAAGCAATAACGGGTTATACGTATGTTGGCTTTGCAACACCATTATTCATATTCGGACTTATCATGTTATTTATCTTCGGTTATCAATTAGGTTGGTTTCCAACAAGTGGTAGCGTTGCACCTGGCATGGTGCCAGGCACTCTCGATTATTGGATTAGCAAATTAAAACATGTCATGTTGCCCGCACTTTCTATGGCATTAATCCAAACGGTATCCACTGTCCAATACTTAAGAAGTGAAATCGTCGATACAAAGCAAAAAGATTTTATTATTACCGCAAGAGCAAAAGGGGCTTCTGAATCCCGGGTTTATAATCGGCATATTTTTAGAAATTCATTACTGCCGATTGCAGCATTCTTCGGCTGGGAGATTACGACGCTTATATCAGGAACCGTATTTATTGAACAGATATTCGGTTATCCTGGTATGGGTCTGCTGTTTTTAGAGTCCATTAATATGCGTGACTATAGTGTTGTAACTGCACTCGTTTTATTATTTGGTATCGCACAGATCTTAGGTGCTCTATTATCGGATATTATTTTAAGTCTTGTGGACCCCCGTATTCGCATAAAATAGAAGTCGATCAACTCTGAGGTGAAAATAAAATGGAAATAAAAAATGTTCAGATGGAGGCAACCAAGGCGGAGAATCCTACTGTTATCCGCATACTCTGGCGAGAGATATTTAAAGACAAACTAGCATTAATATCCTTAATATTTTTAGTATTAGTAACTACTTTAGTGTATGGGATTTCCTTTGTCCTTGATCAGAGTGAAATTGTAAAGGTCGATTTATTCGCGATACACGAAGCGCCGGGCGAAGAGTTTATCTTAGGTACCGACTATGGTGGGCGTGATGTGTTTGGACAGCTTATCATCGGTACCCGTAATTCGCTTACGATTGGATTCCTAGTTACATTAATGAGTGGGATTATCGGGATTGTCTTTGGTTTAGTTGCCGGCTATTTCGGCGGACATGTCGATAACGTGATGATGCGTATTTTGGATTTCTTCAATGTTCTTCCATTTTTGATGATTGTCATTGTGTTTGTTTCACTTGTTCCCAAGTATAATACGATTACATTCTCGCTGATTATGACGGTATTTTTATGGATGGGAATCGCTAGGTTGATCAGGTCAAAAGCGTTACAGGAAAAAGAACTTGATTATGTACAAGCATCAAGGACGCTAGGCTCATCTCATTTTAAGATCATATTTAAAGAAGTGATGCCGAACATTACTTCACTCATTGTCGTAACGATGACACTTAATTTAGCTGCCAATATTGGAATTGAATCTGGTTTATCCTTCTTAGGATTTGGTTTTCCTGAAAGTACTCCGAGCTTAGGTACATTACTAAGTTATGCAACAAACCCGCAAACGCTTGAATCGAGATGGTGGGTTTGGGTTCCCGCTGCTGTATTGATTCTACTGCTCATGCTTGCGGTAAGAAACGTCGGGGAAGCATTAAGGCGTGCAGCCGATGCAAGACAGAGAAGAGGCTAGGTTTTTAAAATGATCTATACTCATTTGATTACTGACATCAATATTAATCCTTGTATTGATGTTTAGTATAAACTGTCCGCGCCAATGGGATGGACAGTAAAAAATAAAAGGAATTAAAGGGGAGGTTAAAAAGGATGAGGAAAGCAAGCATTAGCAAATGGCTAGTAGCTATGATGTTACTTTTACTCTTAGTACTGGCAGCTTGTAGCGGAGACTCTGATGAGGGATCAGGTGATACAGATACTGATTCTGAAACAGATACTACCGAAGAAGAAACAGAGGATGAAGAAGGAACAGAAGATGAAGGTGACGATGCTGCTGAAGGCAAAGATGACGTCTTCTCCATCGATGATTTTGTTAAAGAGAAAACGAATGAAGGGGAAGCAATCGAAGGCGGCGGTACATTGAACTTCGGTTTAGTATCAGACACTGTATTTGAGGGAACGCTTAACTTTAACTTCTATTCAGGCGCTCCTGATGCTGAAGTTATTGAGTGGTTTGATGAGCCGTTACTCACAGTCGATGAGAATTTCTACTATACAAACGATGGTGCTGCGACGTTTGAAACAAACGAAGCTGGTGATGTATTTACCTTCACGATTCGTGATGATGTTTACTGGCATGACGGGGAGCCTTTAACTGCTGAAGATTGGGCGTATGCCTTTGAAGTAATTGGTCACCCAGACTATGATGGAGTTCGTTTCGGTGAGATTGCGAGCGTGGTCGGCGCCAGAGAATATCGCGATGCAGAAGCAGAAGCGGAAACAACATATGCAGCTGAGGCCGGTACAATCGAAGGTCTAAATATTATCGATGACAAAACATTAGAAATTACATTTACTCACGCAACACCATCTTTACTGTCTAGTGGTATTTGGACCTATGCTTTACCGAAGCATATTTTTGAAGAGATTCCAGTAGCGGAGATGTCTGAATCGGATGCCGTTCGTGTGAATCCAATCGGAATCGGGCCATTTAAAGTTGAGACTGTTGTCCCAGGAGAGTCTGTAACGTATACAGCTAATGAGGACTACTGGCAAGGTACGCCGAATCTTGATGGTGTAACCTTACAGGTTGTCAGTACACAAGCGGTTGCAGAAGCACTTGAAACGGGGCAAATCGATGCTGTCGATGCCTTCCCAGCCGATCAATACGTTGACGTACATGAGCAGTTAACGAACGTGGAATTCTTAGGGCAAATCGATCTATCTTACACGTATATCGGCTTTAAATTAGGTTCATGGGATGCGGAGAATAAGCGTGTCCAAATGGATCCAGATTCGAAAGTGGCAGACGAAGAGTTGCGTCGCGCAATGTGGTATGCCGTAGATAATGAAGCAGTTGGTGATCGTTTCTACAACGGACTACGTTGGAATGCAACAACACTTATTCCACCGTCCCATCCACTATTCCATGATCCATCCATCGAATCGCCAACTTATGATCCAGATGAAGCGAATCGTATTCTAGATGAAGCTGGCTACGAAGATGTAGATGGTGATGGTTTACGTGAGACACCAGATGGGGAAGAGTTAGTGCTTAACTTTGCTTCTATGGAAGGTGGCGACGTTGCTGAGCCAATTGCAAATTATTACATGCAGGCTTGGGAAGCGGTAGGAATTAAAGTAGAATTACTTGATGGCCGTCTGCAAGAGTTCAACGCGTTCTATGACCGAGTTGGACAAAACGGTGAAGATGATCCTGAGATTGATATCTATCAAGGTGCTTGGGGAGTAGGGCATGATGTCGATCCAAGAGGTCTATACGGTCCAGAAGAATTATTTAATTTCTCGCGTTATGAAAGTGATGAAAACACGCGCCTATTGGAAGAAGGAGTTTCTGCTGAAGCGCTTGATGACGATTATCGTTATGATGTTTACAGTGAATGGCAAGAGCTGATGGTAGAAGAGATTCCAGTATTCCCGACAGTTTACCGTGCGGAATTAGTTCCGGTTAACAACCGTGTACTTAATTATAAGATTGAACCACATTTAAAAGTTTGGTCTAGGTATGAAATTGCTGTAACACAAGAAGAACCAATCTTACCGTAATAACAGGTGAGAGGTTATCAGTAACAATAAAATTGGTTCCGAGCAAGGATGATGCTCGGAACCATTTTTTAATGATTATTCGACAAGACCGAGTTGTTTTAAGCCATTAAATATTCCAGAATCGTCCACCGTAGTCGTCCGGTGTGTTGCGTATTGGAAGAGATCCGGATCGGCATTACCCATTGCAAAGCTTGCACCAACGGTTGAAAACATTTCTTTGTCATTCATCCCGTCTCCAAAAGCAATCGTTTCTTCCTTATCAATTCCTAAATAAGCGAGAACCTGCTGAATTGCTTTGCCTTTATTAACATTGGAGCGGATGACGTCATAGGCATGCTGCATACCAGGAACATTCACTTGGGAGAGGTGAATATTGTTATCTGATTGATATGCTTCGACTTCTGATTCTTCCAGCTTCATTAACGTCATTCCTAAGATATTGTCATATTTAGGGCCGACCAGTTCTACATTTATTTCCATTTCAAACGTTTTAATAAATCCTTGTGTAAAAGGGTCATCGATGGCTGTGAAATAGTTCTCGCCATTTGAATAGAGGACCATTTCATTCTTTTTCTCCTCGGCTGTTTTTCTAAAACGTTCTACAGTTTCTGCAGCGAATGGTTCGTTTACAATTTTTTCACCTTGAACGATTCCATAAGCTCCGTTATAGCCGATTAGATTCGTAATATTAAGCGCTTTTGTCAGTCCCTTAATTTCGTGCAGCGGGCGTCCAGTTGCAATGAAAGTGTGGATATTTTTTGCTTGTAATTGTTTGATTGCTTCTACAGTAGAAGAAGAGTAAGTGTGGTCCGGCATTAATATGGTGCCGTCAATATCTAGAAATACTGCTTTATATCTCATGTTATTCTCCTTTAGTCAACTCATTATCCTATCTTATTGTACCATATTTCATTATACTTCCATGCATCTTTACCAAAACGTAATATTTAATATGGAAATTCCACCATGCTAATGAATAGACTTTAAATTTCTTTGGATATAGGCTATAATAAGAACTATATCAATATATGGGGTGAAAGCATGGTACAAACAGTTATTATAGCAGGACTTATTCTTACAGTATTGAACCTTGTCGTTAACGCTGTAATACTGCGGGCGAATAAAAATTCACAGGCCTGCTATTATTTAAGTTTCTTCTTTATTATTGTAGGTTTGCTATTATTAGCAGTCGCTTCCGTACTTCCGAAAGCTGACCTGCTTGGTGCAGGATTTGGTGGATGGGGAATCGCATCCCTATTTGCAGCAGCAATTTCATTCATGATTACATCTATCTTGGATGCTTATCAAAATGTGGAAGCGTAATTTTAACTTGTAAAAACGAAAAACATAAAACATTTCTCTCTCAGAAATGTTTTATGTTTTTTCTTTTTGTTCAATTTTCGTATCTGTAAATTCAAAGCCCCCTTAGTGCTCAGCGCGAGGAGGCTTGCCGGCCGCTCAGCAGGTGCGAGAAGTGTCTGGACTGCGGACCTCCAGAAGCGAGTTTCGGATACTTACGCTGTATGAAAGTAATCAGTGGCTTGATAAAGGAACATTTAGTTGATTTAAGGGGGGAAAGGTTGAGTTTTCTATAAAAGAAAAGTCTTCCCGTCCCGCTGTTCAACTTTGCCCTCTTTCATTAGCTTGCCTAGCGCCCGTTTGAAAGCCGCCTTGCTCATCTTGAACGTTGACCGGATTGCTTCGGGGTCGCTTTTATCACTGAAAGGAATAACACCACCACTAGCTTCGAGATGCTGTAAGATATCTTCTGCATCAAGTGGGATGCTTTCCTTTTTCACTGGACGAAGTGAAATGTTTATTGTCCCATCTTCTTTTACATCAATAACCCGTCCTGTTATGAGTTCTCCTAACCGTGGTTCCGTTTTCCGTTCGGTATGATGGATAAAGCCACGATAATTATCTTCTGTGAAGACTTCGGATCCTTCTCTGCTTGAATAATACACTCTTCCAGATAGCTTTTTATTTAATAAATGCTCCGGTGCCACTTCATAATATTCAGCGATGACGCCTCCGGTTGCAGGAAGAGCGATCAGGCGATTTTTATAATCTAAGTCGAGTCGGACGAAAAGCTTGTCACCAATTTTCGGCCAAATGGAACGAAATTTAGGAAGATCGTCATTAGATACGAGAATTTCTTTCGCGATACCGATATGGACGAAAGCACCAAGCTTTGGCAGGACTTCGACAACTTCTGCCCAATCATAGTTGATCGTCGTGACAGTTGGCAGTGTCGTTGTTGCTGCGATGTTTCCTTTTTTATCACTGTAAAGAAATACCTCGACTTCTTCACCTTCCTTCAACTCCCTATCTGTTTCATTATGATGGAGTAATGCCTCCTGTTCATCCTTATCAAGGACATAGCCAGTTTCAATTTTTCTTAAGACGGTCATTGTTATATGATTACCTAATGGTAGATGCATCTGTCACACTTCTTTCTTTAAACTGTTGTTCCCATCGTACCATAGTAGAGAAAAAAGCAGAAGGGATTCATCCTTACTTATATTGTGGTAAAATGGAAAAAAGTGACTAAAAAAATTACTGGAGCGATGAATCTTGGCTTTATTTATTCAAGTTATTATCCCGATTATGCTCGTCTTTTTAGCGGGATTTATCCTGCAGCGGTTACGTCCGATGAGTGTGAGGTCCGTATCAGCAGTAACAATTTATATTTTATCCCCGGCACTTGTTTTTATAACTTTGTATGATACCGATTTTGACAGCGGCTATTTGGTAATCATTATTTATATGCTTGTCTTATTTGCGATCATGGTTATTTTAAATAAGATTCTAGGTAAGATATTCAAGTGGCCGGATAAGACAGAAAGTGCTGCTATTCTTGCAACAGGATTTATGAATTCGGGGAATTATGGTTTGCCGGTCGTTCTGTTTAGTGTTGGAACAGTTGCACTTCCATATGCTGTATTCATTATGGTGATCCAAGGATTGATGAATAATTTCTTCGGGATCTATTATGCTTCCCGTGGCAGAGATGGGATGAAAACGGCTTTTCTTAATGTAATGAAAATGCCGACTACATATGCAGCGATACTTGGTATTGCTTTTCAATATTTGGATGTACCGGTTTCGGAATCGATCCACTCGATGCTCTCAATGGTAGGAGAAGCATCGATACCAGTGATGATGATTGTTCTTGGTATGCAGCTTGGTTCCTTGACCTCTCTACGCTTGAACTGGCAAGTGATCATTTCGAGTGTAACCTTAAAAATGGTCGGCGCACCAATCATTGCTTATCTGTTCGTCGTGCTCTTTAACATAGATCCGCTTGTTGGAGTTGTTCTTATTATTATCTCCGCGATGCCAACAGCGGCAACGACGACAATGTATGCAATTGAGTTCGATAGTGAGCCGGAACTCGTCTCAAGCATGACCTTTATTGCTACGATTGTCAGTATCATCTCTGTTTCTGTCGTATTGAATCTATTGCAATTGTAAAAATAAAAGCGCGGTAGCTGGACGTGGCATCTGCTGCCAATTCCAGTTATCTAGCGTATTATAATTTAATTCAATCGTGGAATATGAAAAGCTAGGATTCGTTTAAATTGAAGAATCCTAGCTTTTTTGACTTCATGTTAGTAGATTGAATAACCCGATGCCAATTAAAAGAAGAGAGGGGAGCAGGGTGAAGAATTGGATGTCTTCGTATTTTGATAGAAGCATTCCGATCTTTAATCCGACAATGAGAAAGATTCCGCTCATCACTGCGATGAGTCCAGCGGTAAGAAATGCAGAATAGTGCATTAGACTTGCGGCAAATCCTGCTCCGAAAGCATCGAGTGAAAGAGCCATGCCAAGAAGGATTGCTTCCGGTTTCGAAATTGTGCCGGATCGGTCCAAGTCTGCGTGCTTCGGTGAACGGAACACTTTTTTTACATTTGTAAGCATTGAATTATTTTGAATTTCTTCTTGTTTTACTTTATTCTTCCGGATTATATTGTATAAGGTAAATATACCTAAGGAGATCAGAATCATCGCTCCAGCATTTTCTGAAATGGTTGACGGAATGATAAATTTTAATCCCTCACCAATTGACATCGCGGCAAAAACGGTAACCCCTGAACACAGCATAATAATCGATATAGCAAGAATCGGGACGCGGGTTTTCTGAATGCCATAACTAATGCCAACCCCAAGTCCATCCAGACTTACTGCAATAATTAATAAAAATAAACCAGTATAATAAAGCATCGCATCCATTCCTTTTTCATATCTAAAGTATTGTATGAAAAAGGGGAAGGGATGTGCGGATAGGGGGTGATGACAGAATTCTAATAATTGACAAACCGTTGTCTTGTTTTCACTTATAATTGTGGTAAAATATAACTAGTTAAATAGGGGGAATCGATATGCGCGTTGTTTGTATTGATGATGAACAGCTAGCTTTACGTTACATCGAGCGCCAACTAGCAAAAATAGCAGAAGTTGAAGTGATTGGTTCATTCGTTAATCCGTTGGAAGGGAAGGAATTTATTTTACGGGAAAAACCAGATGTTGTTTTTCTTGATATTGATATGACACCAGTCAATGGAATGGAAATAGCTGAAAAAATCCTGGAAAAACTTCCAGATGTTATTCTTGTGTTTGTTACAGCTTATGAGGCCTACGCTGTGAACGCTTTTGAATTAAATGCAACCGATTATATTGTAAAACCACTAAAATTTGAACGGTTAGAGCTCACTGTCAATCGAATTAAAAATCAATTGCAGAATCAGCACAAAAGGATTATAACATACCCACAAAGTTTACGAATCAAAATGACTCCATCTCTTGCATTTGAAACGGAACCCGATGTATTTGAGCCTCTTCCGTGGCGTACAGCTAAAACCCAGGAATTATTTATTTTTTTATTACAAAATCATGATGTAGTTATCGAAAAGTCAGCAATTATTGAGTTACTTTGGGATGACTACGATTTAGAGAAAGCTTATTCTTTGCTCTATACGACAATCTATAATATTCGTAAACAGATTAAGCCTTACCAAAAGCATATTATGCTGCATAATCATTCGTATGGTTATTTGCTGGAATTGACCCAGGTAGAAATAGATTATGTGGAATGGTCTAAAGCAATCGGAGCATTACCCGATTTAACGGCTGACACGGTAGGGGATTATGAACGAGCAATGGAAATGTATGACGGCACATATCTCGCAAATTATGACTATACATGGCTCGAAGCAGAACGCCAACGGTATGAACGAATCTGGTTACAGGCGTCAAACCAAATAGCAACGTTTTATTATCATAATGGAAAAGTCAATGACGCCATCCGCTGGTATAACTATATGATTGACCATAACCCAACTATTGAAGATGCGCATTTTGAATTAATGAAATTGCACGGGGAGAACGGCAATTTTGCGGCGATGATGCAACAGTACACTGCTTTACATAAAGTATGGCGCAACTATTATGATGCAAAACCAAGTGATTATATTATAGAATGGTATATGGAAATGATGAAATGAATAGTGAGGCTGAGTTCAATCGATTTCATTTACATTCATCGAAGAAAGTTCTATCATAAATAGAAGAAAGACTATAGCTATTAGGGAGGTAGAAAATAAATGGCTTTTGTTATTTTGGAAGCATGTCAGACGGAGAAGGCTGCGGAGTGTGTAAGCGTATGCCCGGTTGACTGTATTGAAGAAGGTCCCGATCAATTTTATATAGATCCTGACGTCTGCATTGATTGTGCAGCTTGTAAGGCAGTATGCCCAGTTGATGCGATTGAGGAAGAATACGATTTATCTCCAGATCAGGAAGTTTTCCTCCAGCGTGCAGAAGAGTTTTTTGCCAATCGTTAACGATAAAAGCCGTATGCAGCAGCGAATGCATACGGCTTTTACGTGTATATTAATTATTCCTCATCCCGATGTTGCTGCATTGCTGCTTGCTTTGTTTGGTGCACTGTACCTTTTGGATGCTCTGGCGGGGCATAGATAGAGTAAAGGAGCAGAGGACTTCTCCCCGTATTGATCACGTTATGCCATGTGCCAGCTGGGATTAGAATGGCATCATCCTCCCGAATCCGCCGTTCAAAAGTTAGCTGATTGCGTCGTGGTCCCATTTGTACAACCCCGCGTCCATCTTCTATTCTTAAAAACTGATCCGTGTGCGGATGGATTTCAAGTCCAATATCTTCACTAGGCATAATTCGCATCAGTGTAAGCTGGAGATGATGACCAGTCCAAATTGCCCGCCGGAAAGCCCGGTTCCGCTCAGTTGCATGTTCAATATTGAATACATACGGCTGACCTCCCCGATCACCCTGTCTTTCCATATCTTCTGAAGGAAGCGGATACTCATATCTGTCCTCATCTAATCCAGGATAAACTGGCTGTTCATAAGAGTAAGGATACGGATAGTAGCCTTGAGGGTAGTAGGGGTACGGATAGTGACCATAGTACATATTCTATCATTTCCTTTCCATTTTACTTTTCCAGTTATCCTATGCAACGAACGCCTAATTTGTTTTTCTCAAAAACATTATTGAAAAGAACTGAATGAATTTCATCATTACCAAAGTCGGCTTTCCCATCACCGTATGTAGTTGGGAACGAACCAACTCAACTACATATGGTGATGGTGAAGCATTAAATACGTATTATGAAATTCATTAAACTCTCTAATTAAAAAAATAAACAGAAAATAGTCAGAATATGGTATAGTATTTGTAAAAGTTTAATAAAAGGGGAATGGGTCTTGAAGCAGATGATTCGATGGGGATTTTTCTTCCTTGGTATTATGATATTCAGTATGGGAATTACGTTAGCAATTAATGTACAACACTTGGGGATTCACCCGTGGGATGTTTTAAACGTTGCCTTTTTCAATCATATTGGTTTATCAATTGGTTCATGGGCCATCATTATTTCCGGATTGCTGATTCTGATTACACTTATAATGGATCGCCGTTATATTCGGTTAGGGACATTTTTCAATGCTTTTCTCGTTGGATTATTTGTAGACTTTTATATGTGGCTTGACTTTCTGCCGACAGCTACAAATAGTTGGATAGACATATTGGTTATTTTAGCTGGAATTGCAGTGATGGGTTTTGGCGGCGGGATGTATAATGCTGGCGGGGTCGGTGCTGGTCCGAGGGACGGATTTATGCTTTCGATTTCGGATAAAACTGGAATGTCGATTAGCCGAGTGCGAATTATCGTAGAGACGCTCGTGCTTGTACTTGGTCTGCTTGTCGGCGGCCCGGTATTCGTCTTTACTTTCCTATTCACCTTTATCCAAAGTCCGATATTTCAGCGGTCTTATCTTTTCTTTAAAAAATGGATAAAAAAAATCGAAGGAAAACTAGATGGAAGAAATCAAGTAGCGGTAAAAAAAGAATTAAGTTAGTTTCATGGTATGATAAAGGTAACACTAACTTGGAGGTGGAAGAATGTTTAAGCGAATTTTACTCGCAGTAGATGGATCTGAGCATTCGATTCGTGCGACGGAATATTCAATTGAGTTGGCGAATAAATTTGACGGTACAGTGGATGTCGTTTATGTGGTAGACGGGGATACGGTAAAGAAAGATGTGCTTCAAACATCGACTCCATTTGAAATGGAAAAGTATCGTAAGGAAAAAGTTAAACCGATCCGTTCCAGGTTAAATGAATCCAACGTCATATTTGGCACCCATTTTCTCCAAGGTGAGCCGGGTCAGACGATTGTAAATTTTGCCAATGACCGGGAATTTGATTGTGTCGTCATCGGGAGCAGGGGATTAAATGAACTGCAAACCTTATTCCTCGGAAGTGTTAGTCATAAAGTTGTAAAACGGGCAAATTGTCCCGTGCTCATTGTTAAATAAAAAAATGTGGGTCAATCTTTAAGGACCCACATTTTTCTATAAATGATAATCTTCCAAGTTTAGATCCGTTTCTTCTCTCACGGCAAGTTTTGCAAGTTGCTGTCCCATTAAAGGACCGGCAGTAAGTCCGGATGCTCCGAGGCCATTTGCATAAACAAGACCATCCAGCCCATCTAATGAACCAATTACTGGAAGTGATCCGTTTGTCATTGGTCTAAAACCGACCCGTGCTTCAATAATTGCACTATCCTTTAAATCTGGTGCAACTTCGAGCGCTTTAGATAGGACCTCATGCATTCCAGCTGCTGTTACGTTTGTATCATAGCCTGCTTTACTTTCAATCGTAGCTCCAACAACAAACCGGTGGTCCTCAAAGCTAAGCATGTATTGATTGCCCGGTGGCTTAATGACTGGAAGATTTTCAGTATCTAACTTATCATACCGCAGATGAAGAATCTGCGCTTTTTGCGGACGGACATTAAGTCCTGTAATATCAAACGGTTCGAGCAGTTCATTCATCCAGGCACCTGTCGTGGCAATTACTTGGTTGGAAGCGTATTTCTCACCATCTATCTGAACCCCGCGTACTTGGGTTCCTTCTACTAGAAGTTCTGCGCTTCCCTCAATAATTTTCGCCCCGTTTTTCTTCGCACTGCGAATTAATGCATCTCTTAATTTACGCCCATCGACCCGGGCAGCTCCACCGACAAAAACTGCCTGATAGCCCTCATTTAGAAGCGGGAATTTCGCCTGTGCGGAAGTTTCATCGAGTAATTCGATTTCTCCAATTTCAGGAGCGTCTTCCCGGCGTTTTAATACGCGTTCAAGTGTAGCGTGCAGCTTCTTTTCGTCGTTATGAAGGTTTAGCGCGCCGACTTGCTTATAACCAGTATCCGTTTCGCCAGCTGTTTCTAACTCTTTAATTAAATCTGGATACATTTTTGCAGCCATCTTGACGAGCCGGTACCAGGCTTTGTTTCTGCGCTGAGCGAGCCAAGGGCAAATGATACCTGCAGCAGCATCGGTTGCTTGACCGGTATCGTGCCGGTCAATCAGTGTAACGTCTACGCCTTTTTTGGAAAGGTGATAGGCGGCACTTGCTCCGGCAATTCCGCCACCGATTATAATTATTTTCTCACTCATACTTCCGCATTCACAACTTGAAGCATAGCTTTCATTTTACCAAGATGCTCGGTTTCATGATGACCAAGCATGATAAGTAAATCGCCGAATGTTTCAACACTGCCGAACGGAACTTTAAATGTGACATTTGTTTTCCAGAACAGATCATCGAAATTATTTAATCGTTCTTGCTGGTCAAGTAAAAATTTCTTCAATTCGTCTAAAGATGGGGCTTCTTCTGTCCAGTCACTCGGTTTTGTACCAGGTCCAAATAAATCGGCATAGTTTTCCGGGATATGATCGGATTTTTTCGGGAAGCGGAATAACATTTTTTCATCGACGACGAGAACATGGCCAATATGCCAGCGCAATGTGTTATTGAACGGTTTAGCCTGAACGTCCGCCGTTTCCTCATTTATATGATCATCGATAAAGTTAATTAAAGCAGTTCTTGCTAAGTTGAATTGTTTTCTTGACATCTTACATCCTCCTCGTAAAATATGTTCTTCACGTTATACGTATTCTTTATTAGTTTAGCCTTTCACAAATAAAATGTAAAACATTGTGCTGGGAGTGGGGGAAATTGGATAAGCTTTCGTTTGCCTGTAATTGAAAGAGGTTGATTGGTATGATAGAATTTGAATAGATTTAGCAATCGAAATTACATAATGAATATGTTAATAAAGGAGAAGGCATTATGGTAAAATTAGTTTTTGGACATAAGAATCCAGATACCGATACAATTTGTTCGGCATTGGTATATGCAGATTTAAAAGGCAAACTTGGTGAAACTGTGGAAGCACGCAGATTAGGGGAAGTAAGTAAAGAAACACAATATGCACTTGATTATTTTAAAGTGGATGCACCAGCATTACTTGAAAAGCTTGAGGATGGAACAGAAGTCGTATTAGTCGACCATAACGAATTCCAGCAAAGTGCGGATAATATAGAAAATGCAAAGGTTGTGGAAGTAGTTGATCACCACCGCATTGCTAATTTTGAAACGAAAGAACCGCTTTATTTTCGGGCTGAACCTGTAGGGTGTACAGCAACAATACTTCATAAAATGTACAATGAAAACAATGTGGAACTTTCTAAAGAAATGGCAGGCTTGCTGCTGTCGGCAATTATTTCCGACTCGTTATTGTTGAAGTCCCCGACATGTACGGATGAAGATGTATCTGCTGCAAGAGTGTTAGCTGAAATTGCAGGAGTGAACTTGGAAACTTACGGTCTGAACATGCTGAAAGCTGGGGCAGACTTAAGTGATAAGTCGATTGTTGATTTACTAACAATGGATGCGAAAGAGTTCACAATGGGGGATGAGAAGGTTGAAATCGCTCAGATTAACACAGTTGATTTAAATGCAATTTATGAACAGCAAGAGGAAATTGAAACAGAAATTCAAAACATTATCGAGAAAAAAGATCTCGATTTATTCCTATTCGTTGTCACGGATATTTTAAATAATGATTCAGAGGTTCTCGCACTTGGAAGCGGACAGGCGAATGTTGCAACTGGCTTCAATGTTGAACTTGAAAATAACCGTGCCTTATTAAAAGGTGTCGTATCTCGTAAAAAGCAAATCGTCACTACACTAACTGACGAATACACGAAGTAATGGGACAGTGGGGTCAGTGATATGCTCCCTTTATAGTAGACAGAGAAATAATAAAAGATCTCTACTACTATAAAGGGAGTTTTTATTATGTCTGAGAAAGTAATGAAACACACATTGGATGAAAGGGTTCAAGCTG
>NZ_JAKGBW010000080.1 GCF_021556485.1 Oceanobacillus alkalisoli
CTGGCACCTGACATTTAATTTGTATTTGGAGATAATTTATAAATCACTATCAAATACACGGCACAGTATCATGTGAAGAAATGAAAGTTTAGCTTGGCAGGAATACGGTCATGAAAGACCTTAAAGATTAGAAGTAAAATCTGAAGTGGAAACTTTAGCAGAAGGCAATGTATTTATGGAATGATAGAAAAAAACTCCTGAACTAGGAATTAACCATGAACACTAGATGTTTTCAGTCCTCAAACTACTACAAAAGCTGCTGACTGCTAAGAGAAATTATTTATCCTT
>NZ_JAKGBW010000018.1 GCF_021556485.1 Oceanobacillus alkalisoli
ATTCAGGGATAAAAAGCTTTCGTTAGATCAATCCAACGTTTTACTTCTTACCTCTTTTTCATACTGGTTGTTTTGTTCAGTTTTCAAAGAGCAAATTTTGTTTGCCGTTTCTTAACGGCGACTTTTCTAATATAACACGTTCGAAAAGTAATGTCAACAACTTTTTTTAATCTTTTTCGTTGTTTTCAATTGTTTTGTTGCGCTTGTTTTGGCAACGAATATAAATGTACCATGTTTGAGTTTTAAATGCAAGGTTATTTTTTAAAAAAAGTATTGGAATTAATTTCTTCCTATTATAGGCTTACAAAATAAAATATCCAGCTTACTATAAAAGTAAACTGGATATTGTTTTTTAATATTTATTTTGTACGCATTTGCGGGAATAATAAGACGTCGCGGATGGAAGGTGCGTTTGTTAGTAACATTACTAAACGATCAATCCCGATTCCGAGCCCTCCGGTTGGCGGCAACCCATATTCCAATGCTTCAATAAAATCTTCATCCATTAAATGAGCTTCATCATTTCCTGCATCTCTTTCAGCCACCTGAGCTTCGAATCGTTTACGTTGTTCCATCGGATCGTTCAGCTCACTAAAGGCGTTCGCATGTTCACGACCTACAATGAATAATTCAAAGCGATCCGTGAAGCGGGAATCTTCTTTATTTGTCTTCGCTAAAGGAGAGACTTCTACTGGGTGACCATATATAAATGTAGGCTGAATAAGTGTATCTTCCACTTTTTGCTCGAAGAATTCATTTAAAACATGTCCAAATGTCATACTTTCGGTAATTTTTACATTATGTTCTTCCGCTAATGCACGTGCTTCATCATCAGAAAGTTGCTGCCAGAAGTCTACACCGGTTACTTCTTTTACAGCATCAGCCATATGGAGTCTCTTCCATTCTGGCTTCAATTCGATTGTGTAGTCACCATATGAGATTTCTGTCGATCCAAGCACTTCAAGTGCAATATGAGCTATCATATTTTCCGTGAGTCGCATGATATCTTTATAATCTGCATATGCCTCGTAAAGCTCAATCATTGTAAACTCAGGATTGTGACGGGTCGATACTCCTTCATTACGGAAGACTCGTCCAATTTCATATACCTTTTCCATCCCACCAACAACGAGACGTTTTAAATGTAATTCGATAGCAATTCGCATGAAAAGATCAATGTCTAGCGCATTATGATGGGTAATAAATGGACGTGCTGCCGCTCCGCCAGGAATGCTGTGCATCATTGGCGTTTCAACTTCAAGAAACCCTTGTTGATTCAAATACTGTCTCATCGCTTGAATGATTTTACTGCGCTGAATGAAAGTTTCACGACTTTCAAGATTCGTGATTAAATCCAAGTAGCGTTGACGATAACGTTGCTCCACATCTTTCAGCCCATGATACTTCTCCGGTAACGGACGTAAAGCTTTCGTCATTAATTGTAGTTCTTCTGCTTGGACGGAAAGTTCTCCGGTGTTTGTTTTAAACATCTTACCGGATACTCCAATAACATCTCCGAGGTCAAGCGTTTTAAACATTTCATAAACATCATCGCCAACCTCATCTTTACGTACATAGATTTGGATTTGACCGCTCATGTCTTGAATATGGGTGAAACTAGCTTTCCCTTTGCCTCGTTTTGTCATAATCCGACCTGCAACAACTACTGGAATAGCCTTTTCTGCTAATTCTTCTTTAGAAAAAATATCATAATCTTTAATTAAGTCTGCGGCAAAATGGTTTCTTTCAAACTTATCGCCAAACGGGTCGATTCCCCGTTCCCGTAAATCTTTCAACTTATCTCTTCGCACCTGCATTTGCTCTGTAAGTTCTTCTGACACCATCAATCACTCCTGTCTTTGATATATGTAAAAATGAATTATCCTGGAATTTTATTTAAGCGTACCACAACAAAGAAAAACCTACCAGTAAACACCGGCAGAGCCTTTTCTTTGAATTATTTTTTCCTTACTGTATCCAGTTCTTTCTGCGGGAGTTCTGCAAGTTGTTCCCGAACTGCTTTACCTGTGTCCGGCAGTATTTCATTACTTGCAATTTCTGCAAGCGGAACGAGCACAAAAGCACGTTCACACATACGCGGATGCGGCAATGTTAAACGGTCTTCTGTACTATTTTCTTGATTATAGAGCAAAATGTCAAGGTCAATTGTCCGCGGACCAAAACGAATATCGCGAGTTCGGCCTAATTTCTCTTCTATTCCTTGAGTCGTATCCAATAATTCAAGCGGGTCAAGCAAGGTTTGAATTTCTATCACCATATTTAAAAAATCAGCTTGGTCCAAAAACCCTACCGGATCGGTTTCATAAATCGATGAACGCTGTTGAATAGCAATTGATTCATGTGCTTCCAGCAAATTCAATGCTTCACTCAAGTAAAAGTCTCGCGGTTCGATATTTGTCCCTAGTGCAATATATGCTTTATTCATTCTTTTTTCTCCCTATAAATTTCTACGGCAACAGAATGATACTGTCCATTAATTGGCGGGTTCGGTTTAGTGACCTGTACGCGGCAGGCAGAAAGCAATTGGAAATTTCCGAGGAGTCTGGCCGCAATTGTTTCAGCAACTGCTTCAATCAGATTCTTCGGTTCTCCTTCGACAATGCTTTGAACGACTTCAAATACTTCTCCATAATGGACCGAATCCTCCATCGCATCTGTTGTACCCGCCTGATATAAATCAAGGAAGAGTTCAAGATCAACTGTAAAACGCTGACCAAGTTTACGCTCTTCAGGAAATAAGCCGTGATAGCCGTAGAACTGTAATTGTTTCAAAATTATTTTATCCATGATATGCTCCTTTTCCAAGCATCGCGTCTGTCATCTTCGCAAGTTCCGCATTTACTTTGACATTATGGACCCGCACCATATGAGCACCTTTAACAATCCCGAGGCAAGTTGTAGCTCCAGTGCCAATATCTCTTTCAGCCGACGGAACGTCAAGGATATGACCGATCATTCGCTTCCTTGATGTTGCGAGTAACAGAGGATAAGCAAGTTCTTGCAGTCTTTCCAGCTGTTGCATGACTCGTAAATCATCTTCCCGTGACTTGGCAAACCCAATTCCAGGATCAATAATTATATGTTCATCAGGAACACCCGCAGCTTTTACAATGGCAATGCTTTCTCTTAAGTCCTCCAGCATGTCTTCCATCAAATCATTGTAATTTTCATTTGTGCGATTGTGCATCAATATGATCGGAACTTGATGCTTCGCTACTACTTTTGCAATCTCAGGGTTCTTCTTTGCTCCCCAGATATCATTAATAATATCCGCTCCAGCTTCAATTGCCGCTTCAGCTGTATCTGCTTTAAACGTATCTACTGATATTGGCACCTGCACTTTCGTCTTAATGGATTGAATGACTGGAACAATCCGCGAAATCTCTTCCTCACTCGTAATGGGGGTGTGTCCGGGACGTGTTGATTCACCGCCGACATCGATAATATCTGCACCTTCTTCAACCATTCGGACTGCTTGTGCAACAGCTTTTTCTATTGTAGTATAGCTGCCACCGTCGGAGAAGGAATCAGGGGTTACGTTTAGAATCCCCATAATATGCGTTCGCTCTAGCAAATGTAACTGTTTCGATCTTGTTTTTAAAATCATGTTTATTTCTTTCTCCTCATCGTCACTTTATTCCTTTATCCTATCATATTCCTAAAATACAGGCACCTGTTTATTATTACCTTGGAAGATTTAGCTTTCACCAAGCCTTTTTTGCAAATGTTTTAGCTGCACTTATGCAGGAAGAGAGGATTTATACTTATCTTTCCACAAACAAAAAGGATTAGCAGATGTGATCCGCTAATCCTCTATATATCAAGCTTCTTATTCTTCATCAAATTGATATAGGGCAGTTGATAAATAACGTTCCCCGTTATCTGGTAAAATGGCTAACACTTTCTTTCCTTTGCCTAACTTTTTAGCAACTTTAAGAGCTGCCGCCACTGCCGCTCCGGAAGAAATTCCGCCAAGAATACCGTTTGTTGTTGCAAGTTTACGAGATACTTCAAATGCTTCGTCGTTCTCAATTTGAATGACGCCATCGTAAAGCTCTGTGTCGAGCACTTTCGGTACAAAGCCCGCCCCAATTCCTTGAATTTTATGCGGGGACGGAGAACCACCAGATAAAACCGGAGAATCTTTTGGTTCTACAGCGAATAATTGTACTCCTTCAAAATGAGCTTTCAATACTTTACCCGCACCTGTAATTGTTCCACCGGTTCCAATTCCAGAAATGAATGCATCAAGGCCATCTGTCATTTGATCGACGATTTCTTTTCCTGTAGTTGCCTCGTGGACTTCTGGATTTGCTGGGTTATCGAACTGTTGCGGCATAAAATATCCATGCTTGTCTTTTAGTTCATTCGCTTTGCTAATGGCACCCTTCATTCCATCTGCTCCTGGTGTAAGAACAAGTTCCGCACCATACGCACGTAATAAATTGCGGCGCTCTTGACTCATCGTGTCTGGCATAACAAGAATTGCTTTATACCCTCTAGCCGCAGCCACCATCGCAAGTCCAATTCCTGTATTTCCGCTAGTTGGCTCGATAATTGTATCTCCTTGCTTTAAATCCCCCGACTTTTCCGCTGCTTCAATCATGGATACAGCAATCCGGTCTTTTACCGAACTCCCTGGGTTCATGAATTCAAGTTTTACATAAACGTCAGCTGAGTCTTCATCTGTCAGATTGTTTAATTTCACAATTGGTGTTTCCCCGATTAACTTGGTAATATCATTTGCCACGCGCATGTGATCACTCCTAATTCCTAGCATTTTTATATGAATTGTTAATTATAATGTATGTTTAATTAACTGATTTGTCAACTGTTTTAACAGACTGATTTATGGAATTTATGGAAGTAGCAATTTTTTGCGTGCTGTACCAACGTTTTGTTTAGTTGCCGTAGAGCCAGTCTATTTCATGTTCTTCCCATAATGGTGTTGCTTGAAGTGAGATATTCTTTTCATGCAAAGCAAGTTCGTTTTCCACATATGGTTTAATTTCTTCATAGCTGAACTCAATTTCCGGGAGCGCTTGATGTAAATAAATAATAGCGACTCCGTTACCTGCTGCAAACGGCGTGCTATAAGAATGTTCTCCTATCTCATTTGCAATCTCTTCATAACCGTCAGGGAAAAACTGACTGCTCGTATTAATGAATCCCAGGTAACCTCCACTGTTTTTCGTTTCATCATCTATGGAATTTTCCCTTGCCAGCTGTTCAAAGTTTGCTCCTTGTTCAAGCTCCCCATAGATTCTTTCCGCTGTTTCCATATCAGACACAAGAATATGGGATAGTTGCATGGCGGGGCTGAAATCATATTGATTTTTATACACGTTATAATACTCTTCTACTTCAGCTTCCGGGATGGGGACATCTTCTGTCAGTAAAAATTCGAGTTGGTAGCGATAAATAACTTCTTCTCTCCATTTTTCTTCCGCTCTTGCCAGCTCTTCTTCTTCAAGTGGGCCTTGCATGGATGTTAAATAAGCAAGTTCTCTTTCAATAACCTTCTCACTGATTTCAATATTCTTCTCTTCTGCCAATTTAGAGACAAGATGGCGATCAATTAGGGATTGTAACGCCTTTTCTCCGTGGTTTTCACGAAGAACGGTCATCCAATCAGCATACGTTACATCTTCTCCATCAATCGTTGCAACGGGTTCATTACTTCTGATTGCCTTTTCTTCGCCGTCTTCACTCACAATGACATCATCATTCTGACTCATGAACAGGAGGGTGGCTATGTTTGTAATAAGGAGGACAGTGATAATCCCCCATAGTAATTTTCTTGACATACGATTTTCTTACTCCCTCGTTTATTGTTTCAATTCTTCCAACTCTTCTGGTGTGAACTCATATTTCTCATTACAGAAATGACAAGTCGCACTTGCTCCGCCGTCTTCTTGGATCATTGCATCAATTTCCTCGTTGCCAAGACCGCTTATTGCATTAGCAATTCTTTCTCTCGAACAGCGACAACGGAATTCTAGAGGCATTTTTTCATGAATCGTAAATTCTTCCCCTTCAAATAACTTTCCTAAAAGCTGCTCTGGTGTATATCCTTCTTCAATTAACTTGGATATTGGCGGGAAAGCTTGTATCTGCTCCTCTAACCGTTCAATTACTTCTTCACCCGCACCAGGCATTACTTGCACGATAAATCCGCCGGCCGCTAAAATCGTATGGTCCGGGTTCACTAACACTCCTGCGCCAACTGCTGATGGTACTTGTTCTGAGGTCGCAAAATAGTACGTAAAATCCTCGCTGATTTCACCCGAAACAATTGGAACCTCACCTGTGAAATAATCTCTGAGTCCTAAGTCTTTCACAACACTCAAGTTACCTGACGTTCCTACAGCACGCGCTACATCTAACTTTCCTTTTTCATTTAACTCAAAGTCCACATGAGGATTCGATACATAGCCGCGTACATGTCCTTTTGCATTTGTATCAACTACAATCGCTCCAAGCGGGCCGCCACCTTCAATTTTAATTGTATTGGAGTCCTCACCCTTTAACATGGCACCCATCATACCAGCAATCGTCAACGTTCTACCTAATGCAGCAGAGGCAGTTGCCCATGTATCCTGTCTTCTCCTTGCTTCTTCCACCGTCGCAGTGGATGTTGCTGCATATGCACGGATTCTCCCGTTATAAGCAGTTGTCTTAATTAAATAATCTTTCATGTCTATATCTCCTTTAATGAAAATCTTTTAGCCTGCGATAAATAATGCACAATCCTTTTAAAGTCAGATGGCGATCCACGACATCAATTGTTCGCGAACCTTTACCGATTAGGCCAGAGATTCCTCCAGTAGCAATCACCTGAACATCCTGGTTGATATCTTCTTTTATTTTGCCAATTATACCATCTACCAAGGATACATACCCGTAATAAATTCCAGATTGCATCGCTTCAACTGTTGACGACCCAATAATTTTTTTCGTTCCTTTGATTTCAATCTTTGGTAACTTGGACGCTTTACTATATAATGCCTCCATGGAAATATTAACTCCAGGCGAGATGATTCCACCATGGTAAGAACTATTTTCATCGATGTAACAAAAAGTCGTCGCTGTACCAAAGTCAATGACGATTACCGGTGCTCCGTAATGCTCAATCGCACTCACAGCATTCACAATCCGGTCTGCCCCGACTTCCTTTGGATTAGGGTAACTCATTTTAATATATTTGGAAATATCCTGTTTCCCTACAACGACTGGTTCAATCGCGAAATAATCCCGGCTCATTTTTTCCAGCGCGTACATAATGGGTGGTACAACGGAGGAAATGACGACTCCGCTTATATCAGCGAATGTAATTCCTTTATAGTCGAACAAGGAATGGATGAGCACGCCAAATTCGTCTTCCGTCTTATGGCGGTCGGTTTTAATTCGCCATTCATACAATAGGTTGTCCCCTTCAAAAACCCCTAAAACGGTATTTGTATTCCCCACATCCAGAACAAATAACATAACAATCAAACCTTCCTATTTTTCTAAGTTTAAATATAGCATAGGTCACAGCAAAAAAGAAAATCAGAACAAAGGCGTAAGCGTCCGTTTAGCAACGTACAAACTGGAGCACTCCGGAAGGGAGATAAAGGAAACACGGTGACGTAAGGAGCCGATGTTGACTTTCACCACAAGGGTATAAGTGCGACTAAGTCTCTGGCTGAAGCCAATCAGCAAGTCTTCTTTATCGATTGGAGGAGTGTGAAGTTTGATAGTTGCTGGGCGCAGAGCGGACGTGGCTAACGCTAGGAATTAAAGTTGTTCACAGTATTTTTAGTTTATAGTTCCCTTTGCACCAAGCAAAGAAAGCAGCCACGATCTTAGCATGGCTGCTTTCTTGATTCATTATTTATCTTTATTATTATTGTCATCTTCATCTGCTGGAGTTGTTGGTTTTTCACCCATGATTGGGTCATTGATATGCCACTTATTATTAGAGTCGTCTTTAGCTTCATCTTCATGCTCTTCTTGCTTTTTCTCTTCGACTTCTTTTTTCACTTCTTCAAAAGACTTACCGACTTGTTCTGTGTCGTCTTCCTCTTCTTTAGAATGAATAGTTACCTTCACATCGTCATCTTCCACGATAGCTTCCAATGGCTCTGGCATAACACCTTTATGGAAAAGGGATTCGATCTGACGGCGTTCAAGTGTTTCAACGTCGAGAAGCGTCTGAGCGATTAACTCTAACTGCTCACGGTGCTCGGTAAGGATTTTCTTCGCACGGTCGTAACAATAATTAATGAAGTTCTGCATTTCCTTATCAATTTCATAAGCGATTTTTTCACTGTATGTTTGGTTATTCTGCAAATCACGACCAAGGAATACATTGCCGCCATCTCCACTGGAGAACTGCAATGGACCGATTTCATCACTCATCCCGTATTCAGTAATCATCTTATGAGCAATGCTTGTTGCACGCTGGAAGTCATTATGTGCTCCCGTACTCACTTCGCCAAAGATGATTTCCTCGGCGACACGTCCACCAAGCAGACCGGTAATCTTATCAAACAGTTCCGGCTTCGTCATGAAGTAACGGTCTTCTCTCGGAAGCATGACCGCATAACCGCCCGCTTGACCTCGGGGTACAATCGTTACTTTGTGTACGACGTCCGCATCATCCAGGACCATTCCGATTACGGTGTGGCCACTTTCATGATAGGCAACAATATTTCTTTCTTTTTCCGAAATTACGCGACTCTTCTTCGCAACTCCGGCAATCACTCGGTCTGTCGCTTCATCGACATCAAGTGAGGATATTGCTTTTCGGTTATCCCTTGCAGCAACGAGCGCTGCTTCGTTCAACAGGTTCTCAAGATCTGCACCAGAGAATCCTGGAGTGCGCTGGGCAATTACTTGCAAATCAACAGTACTATCCAATGGTTTATTACGTGCGTGAACCTTCAGTACCGCTTCCCGTCCTTTAACATCTGGACGATCCACCATGATCTGACGGTCAAAACGACCTGGACGCAGCAAGGCAGGGTCAAGAATGTCTGCACGGTTTGTAGCAGCGATAATGATGATACCTTCGTTCGCATTGAATCCATCCATTTCAACAAGCAACTGGTTCAATGTTTGTTCACGTTCATCGTGTCCGCCACCAAGACCTGTACCGCGTTGACGTCCGACTGCATCAATTTCATCAATAAAGATAATACATGGCGCATTTTTCTTCGCATTTTCAAATAAATCACGTACACGGGATGCACCGACCCCTACAAACATCTCAACGAAATCCGAACCACTGATGGAGAAGAACGGTGTTCCAGCTTCTCCCGCAACAGCACGGGCTAGTAATGTTTTACCTGTTCCAGGTGGTCCTACTAAAAGTACCCCTTTCGGAATTCGTGCACCAACTGCTGTAAACTTACGCGGATCTTTCAGGAATTCGACAACTTCTACAAGTTCCTGTTTTTCCTCATCCGCACCGGCTACGTCTTTGAAACGCACTTTTTCTTTATCGCCAGTAACCATCTTAGCCTTACTTTTCCCGAAGTTCATGACACGGCCACCACCGCCGCCACCTTGTGCTTGACTAAGAATGAATAAGAAAAATAGACCTATTAATAAGAAGGGAACTAAAGTCGTAAGGAATGTCATCCATGGACTTGGTCGTTCTTCTTCCTCTGCAGTTAATATACTTTGATCTCTTGCTAGTGTTGTAATTTCAGCGATTACATCTGTATTGTCTGGTACTTGGGCAACAAAAGATTGGTCACCATCATTCAATATACCGGTGAAACGGACGATTCCATTTGCCGGCTGCAGCGTCAATTCTTTTATTTCACCATTATTTAAAGCACTTATAAATTGCTCCACATCATATTGTTCACTTTCTTCTCCTGGGCCATTTATGATGCCGATTACGCCGATAATGACGAAGAATATCAGGACCCAAAAGAACACATTACGAAATATCTGACTCATTGCCAACCTCCTCCCATACCGGGAAAAACTATATTACATAGTACCATATGAAAAAGTCATTATACAACTAATTTAGCTTTATCATGCTTTTTTATTTTTCAGGACTATTTTTCCTGATAAATCTCTTCCTTTAACACCCCGATATACGGAAGGTTGCGGTAACGTTGATCATAATCCAAGCCATAACCGACGACGAATGCATCCGGCACTTCAAACCCTACCAGGTCTGCGGCTATTGCAGCGGTACGCCCCGACGGCTTATTCAGCAAGGTTACAATTTTAATAGAGTTCGCTTTCCGGTACTTGAAGAGGTCGACTAAATAACTAAGCGTCAGTCCACTGTCAATAATATCCTCAATAATAAGCAGGTCGCGCCCCTCTACTTTCGTATCCAAGTCCTTTACGATCTTTACTTCCCCGCTTGATTTCGTCCCGCTACCATAGCTCGACACATCCATAAAATCGAGTTCAACATGAATGTCCATGTGACGGACGAGATCTGACATAAAGGGTAGAGCACCTTTTAATACACCGATTGCAAGCGGAAATTTGCCATCGTATTCTTTGGAAAGCTGTACTCCGACTTCTTTACATTTTGCCTGTATTTCTTCTTCTGTAATTAGAATATCCTCTATATCCTTATGCATACTGTCCTTTAGCATTCTTATCCTCCTACTGATTGCCTTTATCAAATTGAATATTTACAAACTGCTTCCCATCTTCTTCTGTTTGTTTACTTTTTTTTAATCCAATTAACCAGAGAATGTGATCTTCATCATCCACAACGATGGGCCATGACGCTCGCTTATGGAGGGGGACTTTTGCATCGATAAAGACACTTTTTAGCTTCTTTGAGCCGCGAAGTCCTTTCCAGCTCATCCGGTCTCCATCTTTACGTGTTCTCACATGAAGAGGAAACGTGACCTTCTCCACGGGAATGTAGAGCGAGTAAGGGGTAGCTTTATCGCGTGTAACTGTATATGTAGCTGTTAGTACGGATCCATCCGGCAAATTGGTTTTGCCGGGGATCGCTAAGGTTAAATGAAAGAATTGTTGCCCAGGATTGTTTGCTTCGAAGTAAAAAGTCAGTTTGTTATATGCCCGGTTCAGCTTCAAGCCTAGTGGAAAATCAAGTGTTGCGTTTCCCATGGGGCTTCTGATGAGGGTGAGAAATTGTTCCTCATGTTCATACGAAAGTTGATTAGGTAATGTTTCGTACAGATAGTTCAATATTAGATGAAAGGCACGTCTTTGTAAAGATTGGTCGTACTTTTTAAACAAATTAATTTCAAGTGTTGCCTGCTGCTTTTCTTTTTCAAAAATGACCACTTCTTGAACCGCACTTTTTGCTTCCTTTTGCAGAAATGCTTCATCTTCCGCAAGCGTCGCACTTAAATGCTGGGCTGTTCTTGCTATGTTCGCATTCCGGTCCTTCAACAGCGGGACGACTTGATGGCGGTAATAATTTCTTGTAAAAGTACGCTCAAAATTCGTTGCGTCAATTCGCGGCTGGATTCCGTTCTCCGCACAATAGGACTCGATTGCTCCCTTTGTGACAGCAAGGAGCGGCCGGATAATCATACCTTTTCCAAATGGCCGTGTAACGGGAATTCCTTGAAAGGCTTGAGAGGATGCTGTTCGGACAAGCTTCATCACAAGTGTTTCTACCTGATCGTCGCCATGATGACCAAGAGCGAGATAATCCGCTTCCAGTGCATTCATCTTCTCTTTAAAAAATTTATACCGAATTTCTCTTGCAGCAACCTCCGTACTAAGCCCCTCCTTATCCGCGAATGCCTGCACATCAAAGCTAGCGCCATGAAACGGAATACCCCAGCTCTCGCACATATTTTTTACATAAGTGAAATCTGCTTCCGCTTCTTCTCCCCGTAGCTGGTGATTAAGGGAAAGGGCATGTATATCCAATTCCCAACTCTTTCTCCATTTCACCAACAAATGCAATAAGCCCACGGAATCCGGACCACCCGAGACGCCGACAAGTACTCGTGCTCCCTTATGTAGAAGCTGATGTTTTTTTATAAAAGAACGTACTGCTTTTTCCATTTTGTCTCTCCGTCCATCGTATATACTGTTCTTATATTATCATAGTTTTCTTCCCCTCTAAAAGCACAATGAAGTGAGGATCGAAAGGATACTGAATAGGAAAATCCACATAGCCTCCAATAAGCCTATTTTCCCTGTTTCACGTTTGCTCTGATTTTTTCGGGAAAAGATAATCTGTTTTACTTCACGCTTCATTTGGTTGCTTGACGTGTATGTTCCGGTAATGGCTTTCTTCAATACCGGTGCATACGGTTGTAATGCTTTCACCCTGTCTATTCTTTTAAATAAAAAACTTGCCCGCCTAGTCTCTGGTCGTGAGAATCGCTGTGGATAAAAAATTTCGAGGAAGATGATTGCAAGTGCGAATAAATCATAGCTTGGTTCCGCCCGCCGGGATCCAAGACCCCAATACCCCCGATCATAAAACTCCGTATATTCTTTAATAGCACGTCCGATTTGCGTCACTCCTCCAACATCGATCCAGCGAATTCGCGGAGGCGCTTGGCTAATTAAAAGGTTATCGGTCTTTAAATCTCCAAATACCCAGCCCGCTTCATGAAGTTTTTCCAAGTCCTCCAGCAACTGGACCATAAACAAGCCTAGCCAGCTTGCACCATTTTTCCTGAAAAACTGCTGCACACTTTCACCCTGCACATATTCCATCACGTAAAATGTATATGTTCGTCCGTTCGGTGCAAGCCAATCATCCACATCTAATAAAGCAGGCCCAAGAAGATTCCCTCGGACCTGCTTTAATGCTTTCAACACATTGACCTCCAGGGTCATCGATGTTTGCTTTTCACTTATTTTGAGTGCGGCTGTCTGATTCCCGTGCTGACAAAGGTAAACCGTTCCTATTGCCCCTTCACCGAGCTTCCGCTTCATCATATAATTATTTCCTTTAAATTTCCCTTGGATAAGAGTCCCAGGGGGTATGCTAGTAACCTGTTTCTTCCAATCCCGGTTCATCGCCATGACGGAAACTCCTTAATAAGCTCTTTTTACCGAACTGATAAATGGCTTCCCGAAGAGCAGGTCCTGTTGGGGTGATTCCACCACTCGTGATCTTCGGAAATACCGAAGAAATCGAATCAAGCTTCGGTGTCCAATCAAGCACCTTTTGGATATTCTTCCTTTTCCCTGGGAAGCTATAGATGGCAAAGCGGTTTTTTCCTGTCCGGGCATTGAGACTAATCGAGAGATCGATCAAGGCCGCTTTCACCATCTGCAGTTTATGATGCATACTTGCGCTCGTATCTAGTAAAATCAATACTTCAAGATCAGTAGTTTCACCCAGTTCTTCGACTACTTCCACAATTTCACCGCGTTTTTCTGGTTCGATATCTTCGAGGCTTTGGTCTTTTCCAAGAATTTGTTTCAATTCCTGATTGACGAATCCTTGTAATGTCTCGTTCATCGCCTGCTTTGTCACCATTTGGACCGTCTGAGATAATGCTTCACTATAAACAAGTTGACTTACTCCGCCCCCTGACAGAGCGATTTCTTCCACTTCCGTCAGACCATGACTCTCTTCACTCTCATCATGATCAAGGATACCGATAACATTCACAGCGATTCCCTGCTCAAATGCTAGAGCCGCTGTTGCTGCCGGATCCTCCCCTTGGTTCGAACAGCCATCTGTTAATAATAAAATTTGCCTTAATGTTCCTTTTTTCATTATTATATTACCCTCCCGTTCCTAGTTTTATTAGCATCACCAGAAAACGGGGAGGATATACTCAGCCCAGAGCTTTATTTGGATAGATCGGAACGGATGCCCATTTCGGTTGATTCTTGTTAATCTTCGCAACGAGGACGGTCATATCATCATCAATTTCTCCTGATTTTGTACGGATCACCTCCTCCAGTAAAAGATCAGCAATTTCCTGTGGATCCTCCGTTTTCATTTCTTTTAGTGTCCGCTTCAGCCAAAGGTCCGTATTTTCCACATGTCGGGGCCCATCGAACACCCCATCGCTTATCATAATTAAAAGATCTCCGGAGATGAGCTGGTCACTAACAATATCAATATCGACATCATGTAGGATCCCCATCGGCAGGTTGCCTGCTTCAATCTTTACTATTTCATCCCCCCGCTTCACAAAACTTGGTGCAGCACTCACTTTAAGGAATTTCACCATCGCATGATTCAAATCAATGACAGCAAGATCCAACGTAGCGAACATTTCATCGGTCGTGCGTAGTGCTAAAATCGAATTAATTGATTTAATCGCCACCTTTTCCGGGATACCGATTTGTAAAATTTGCTGAAGAAGCCGCAGCGTTTCTTCACTCTCCTCTTGGGCTCGTCTACCATTCCCCATCCCGTCACTAATCGCCATCGCATATTTTCCTTCACCGAGCTCCATCGTTTTAAAGCTATCACCGGAAATGAAGCCGCCGCCTTTTGCCGCATTGGCCGCTCCTGTTTCCACAACATATTCTTTTGCCGACCCGAAGGACAGGTAACTATAGCCATTTGGAAACGGGGAGATTTCTTCCTCTTTTACAACAATCATCTCTCCTAAAATATCCGTTAATACAGGGGCGATGAGCTTTTCCCCTTCGCCGTGATAATCATAGAAGGAGACCATCATCTCAATATCGACATTCCCTTTGTTCAGCTGATAGATATCGAGCTTTTCCAGTTCAATCCCAAGTCCTTTTAACGCTTCAATGATTTGCATTTCTTGTTTTTCGTGATGCTCCCTTTCTTTTAAAATCTCATTGGCAAAATCATCCATTACTTCCGAAACACCGAATAATTGATCTGCCACAATTCGCTTGCTTTCCTGAACCTGACGTCTCAGATGGTGGTTTGCCATGTAATAGGTCATCTCTTCCTTCATCACTTCAAGTGTTGATTTCGACTTGACACAATGGTTCTCAAACTCCTTCCTTATTTTCAAACTCGGCTCCTGATTACTCGCATAAGCTTCCTTCATTCCCTCCATGAGCTGATACGTTTTATCAAAGTCCTTCTGCCAGCAGCGTTCTTTCATGAAGCAGCTCTGGCATGTCCTTTCCGTCACCTGGCTTAGGAATTGATCCGTATCCCGTTTCTTAGCTGCATGACTGGATGAATCACTTTCCGCCACAGCGAAACTGCGGGCGAGCGCATCAAACACACCAGAAAACTGTTTCACCCGATTCGCCGTCACATCCCGTACCTTTTGTGAATATTGCTGCTGTTCCCGTGCATGTTCCTCTGTGCCTGGTATGTAGCGGGAAATACTCGAAAACCAGCTCGCCGGTGTAATAAAGAAGAGGAAGATAGCAATAAAAGATTCGGTTAAGGAATTCACCAATGTAAAACTTTCTCCGTAGATGACGATGAGTAATGTCCCGACCAATAAACCGGCCGCAACACCAAACTTCCTTCCTTCTTTTAATAACCCTCCTAATAATCCGGAGAAAGCGAGCAAGCTCATCTGGAATAGGTTTGCCACGTTGGCAAGGGATAAAATCAGTCCGACAACGACCCCCACTGTTGAACCGATTGCCGCCCCGCCAACAAAAGCAAAGACCAAAACAAAATAACGGGCAAAAATTTGCTCCACCGCAGCACCGTAAATGAACCAACCTATCGTACCGGTTAAAATCGAGGCAATTAAAATAATCATACAGACGATTTCTTCATTTCTTAACGTTGGTTTATAGCGTTTTGGTGATAATAAAGGAATGCTTTGCATAAAGATAAGTACAAGCACGGCACCAAGCACACTTTCTACAACAATGAGCAGCCACTCGTAGGAAGTTATTGGTCCGTTCAATGAATAGAAGAAAATACGCGGCAACATTGTCGCAAATCCAACTGCAAAAGGAAGGATTACTTTTTCCCTTTTGAGCTGCATAAATACTGCAAGAAGAATGAGAAATACAAGGACAGAAAGCATAATAAAGCCTGTATGTTCAAATGTATAAGTCACTGCCCCTAAAGAAACGGCAAGCAGCGCGTGTAGCGTTTTCTTCCGCTGCATCAGCCAGACGCTCGCAAGAAATGCTAAAGCAAACGGAGAAACTGCTGATAAAATGACCGCCCTCCCAAGTAAAAAGCCAATCATCACCAGCAACAGGCCTCGATCGATAAATAATACTTTTGCCTTTGTTTTCCATGGATGTTGTTTCTTTTTCTGGATATTTTCTTTCCAACCGACATATCCCGCTGATTCAACCGATTGCATCATTCACCATCACTCCATTCTTTTCTGATTAGTAAACCATATTCAGAAAACTTTTGTTGTCAAAATTTCAGTGCTCGTCCTAAAAATCGTTCGACGGAAAGAGATAAAGAATCCAAGATTAACGCACGAACGCCTGTCTGTTTGAAATCTAGTAAACTCAGTGGCTGTAGTCTGGATGGGGTGAAACGGAAAGGTGTGGCAATTTGCGGAAATGATGAATGTTTGACGAAAAAGTGGGAAATAGGGAGTGAGAAGCGTAAGATGGGAAGGCATATTTGTGAACATCAAGATTTTAATTGTAGACTCCGGTGGATATTTTCTTGAACTTCGGCATTTTCAATAAGAACTTCAACATTTCACAAAAAACCATTGACACAACCTAATTTCTGTTGTATTATAAATCTCGTTGACATTTTTGGCGGCGTAGCTCAGCTGGCGAGAGCGTACGGTTCATACCCGTAAGGTCGTGGGTTCGATCCCCTCCGCCGCTATATACAAAAGTAAAAAAGACCGGTTAGGGACTGACGAATTGGACTGTGATGCAGGAAGATAAAGGAAACACGGTGAGGCAACGAACCGATGTTGACTTATCGACCGGAAGCACAGGAAATTCGTGCAGTCCCTGGTCTTTTTTATTAGACGATATTACAAAAGCTGAAAAGTGCGTTTAGGGATGATCGAACTGGACTGCGGTGTAAGAAGATAAAGGAAACACGGTGAGGCAACGAACCGATGTTGACTTATCGACTGAAAGCGCGGGAAGTTCGGTTCATCCCTGCACTTTGAAGCTAGACAATACAAAAGTAAAAAAGACCGGTTAGGGATTTCCACACCATTCCCTAACCGGTCTTTTTCAATCTATACATCAACAAAAAACAAAGCAGCAGACCCATCTTTTAGGATGAATCTGCTGCTTCTCTATCACAGAGCATTGTAATTTCCTTCGGGCAGCAAACTATTAACCGCGTTTAGCACCTCGACCTCCACGTTTGGACTCCGTATGCTTCTTAAGTGAGGCTAGACGATCTTCAGAATCCTTAAGGAAACGACTCATTTTCGATTCGAAACTTTCTTGACGCTCTTTTACACTTTTTTGGCGAACCGGACGCTCTTTTGCCTTCTTAATCGATAGGCCAATTTTGCCATCCTTCTCGACATTGATTACTTTAACCTCAACAGTATCGCCAACACTTAAGTGATCGTTAATGTCCTTTACATAGTTGTCAGCAACTTCACTAATGTGGACCAGGCCTGTTTTACCTTTCTCGAGCTCAACAAACGCTCCAAAATTTGTGATTCCTGTAACCTTACCTTGCAGCTTGCTGCCTACTTCGATTGACATAAAAAAAATGCTCCTCCTTAAAAGTTTGAGTAAAATTCTCTACATATAGTATATGGCTGTTCATGTAAAGTGTCAATATGACGGGTCTTCATTTGGGAGTTTAAAGATTAACTCTCCCTTTTTCGTAAAGAAATAATTCGTTCTTGCAATATCTAAGACATAGTCTTCATCATTCAACAGTTCAATTTCTTCAAGCAGTTGAGCCTCTTCCTGCTGTAATCCCGCTAATTCGGATTGCAGTTGCTCGTACTTCTCCGTTTTTTCGGCATGTAGTGCCCGTTGGTTCCAATGATAGACTCCCATAAAGCCGATAATCAATACTGTTACAATGGTAGATAACACAAGGCGACGAATTAAACGCTGCTTCTTTCGATTCTGTCTCTCTATGTATGCATCATACTGTTGGACGTAATTCGAATCTAATCTTGTTACCGTTTTTCTTTCTGCGGACAATTACCCTACCTCCTCTTAAACGTGGCATACTCCAAGCCCTTCTTTAATATATTTCTTATTGTACTATAAATCGGATGCAATTTGTGGAAAAATTTAATGAAATTTTCTGGTATAAGCGGTTTTAAAATTCTACCAATCATTAGGAATGGAAATAGGATAATTTTCAATATAATGGCTAGTAGTTTTACTACCAAATTAATTATAAATACAATGATGCCTGACAATAGAAAAAAGATCCATTTAAGCGGTGTGACGATGAAAATTAGAAATACCTGCTTGATAAAGCGGAAAATGGTTCGTAGTACCGAGATTACCCCTTCCAGCACATTACGGTAGACCGTTTTCAATAACGCCTGATAAAAGGAAAAGCCCAACAGACAAGCTAAAAATATATAAAGCCGAATTTCTCCGGAATTAACAAGGAATAAAAAATAGAAAACAATAATTGTCTGTAGAAGCCAAAAGCCGATTTCAAGTAAATAGCTGATGACTGTACGATTTTTCCAATGAACGGAAAACCGGCGGAACGTATCTTGGGCAAGCCCTAAGTAAATTCCACTTAGCACCATGACAGCCATTGTTGTAAACTGTACGGAGAGCGTCATCGGAATAACTTGCTAAAGAATCCTTTAGCTTTCTCCCCGCTTACTTCATCAATATAGGAAAGCTCATAAATTCTGCCCTTTATCGTTACATTGCCAGCGTTAACATCAAGATTTTTCAATTGAAGGTTTTGGCCGCGGATGATGAGATAGCCTTGCACTGTCTCTAGTAGAAACTCTTCATTATCAAAGCTGTCGACTTCCTTTACACCACTGATTTCAAGTGTTTTGCGATTCACAAGTTTTACTTGGTGATCTAGTTCTGTCCGATTATTATTAGTAGGATAATTCCCCAATTCATTCATAAAAAAACCTCCTTCTCACTGTATTTTATGAGAGGAGGGACAAGTATAGAACTTATATTTTTTCTTCTTTGACAACCGTATACAATGTTTCTGCTTCGTCTTTTCTTACCGTTTCACGTGTGTCATTAACCTGGACGGTGACAAGCTTTTGTCCGAATTCGATTTTAAGGGTGTCACCTGGAACTATTGTCGTCGAGGCCTTCGCTTGATTACCATTCACTGAAATTCTCCCTTGCTCAGCAACTTCTTTCGCCAATGTCCGCCGCTTGATTAAACGGGATGTTTTTAGAAATTTATCCAATCGCATCCTTATTCACTCTCCTTTGCTTCTTGCCAGTATGCTTCCATCTCATCTAGAGTCGCTTCTTCTAATCTTTTCCCCTGTCTTTTGATTCTTTGTTCGATATGCGTAAACCGGGAAATAAATTTTCTGTTCGCGCGGTTTAAGGCAACTTCCGCATTTATCTGATAAAAACGAGTCAAGTTAGCGAGCACAAACAGAACATCACCAAACTCATCTTCAATATCTTCTGCTACTCCACTTGTAATTGCTGCTTTGACTTCCTTCACTTCTTCCTCAAGCTTGGCCCAAACGTCTTTTGCTTCCGCCCAGTCAAAGCCAACCTTTGCTGCCTTTTGCTGGATTTTCGCAGCTTTAGCAAGTGCTGGCAGGTGCTTCGGGATCCCCTCTAGGATGGAATCCCTTTGTTTACCCTTTTCTTGTTGCTTCAGTGCATCCCAATTCGTAAGCACTTCAGCTGCCGAATCCACTTGAACGTCGCCAAAAACATGGGGATGACGATGAATCATCTTTTCAGTAGCTGACAGGATGACGTCTTCAATTGAAAAATATCCGGAATCCGCACCGATTTGACTATGCAGGACGACATGCATGAGAAGATCACCAAGCTCTTCCGTAATATTGTCATCATCCTCTTGATCGATTGCGTCAATCAATTCATAAACTTCCTCAATTGTGTGGGCACGCAAAGATTCATGTGTTTGCTTTTGATCCCACGGACAACCGTCTGGCCCGCGCAGGGCAGCAATCACTTCTACTAAACGAGAAAATCGATGAGAAAGTTCATCATGTTGAATTGGCGGAACATAAACACTCGTCAGATTACTAACCTCTACAGTCCTGTCTAAGTCTTCAATCCGTAATTTCGTTAGTTGCTCCTTTTCCGTTCCAGCCGCCTCTACAATTGTTACTTCATATTCAGGCGGGAGGTCTTCAAGTAAGCTGAGCTTCACCTCTGAGGCAATAAATGAATCATACACTTGGCAAAAGACAAGATGCTGTTCGTAATTCAACTGTCTCCGCTCAAAGCTTGTCCCATCGACAAATTGAAATCCTTCAATCGGATCAATTTCGAGCGAAGTAAATAATGCATCCAAGTAACTTTGACCACCAGATATTTCAACAGGAACCTCATCTTGCTCCAACAATAATTGCACTGTTCGTTCTGCAAGCATCGGGTGACCTGGAACGGTATAAATGACAGGACCATCTTTTGCCTTGTCTAGGAGGTAAGTGCTAATTTTTTCATAGACGCCCGCAAAATCCTCCATTTCTTCATAAATCTTGTCAAACGAATAAAAACGAACACCTTCTTGTTGTAAATCAGTAATGACAGGGTGGTCTAATGTTCGTGTGTAAACAATCGCTTCTGAGTTTAGTAATTTTTTATAGACACCTATGGACAACTGATTGATATCACCAGCTCCTAGGCCAATAACTTCTATCATGTTCTCTTCCTCTCCTTATAAATCCGCATCCAAATATGGGAAAATGGCAGCATATTTATTTCCTCGGAAATAAATGCTCTCCCGCGCAGTAAAATGAAAAGATAAATACATGCTCCCGTCCCAGCTACAAAGCCGACATAAAGTAAGGCATCAACCCGTGAGAGCTCAGGAATAAATAAATCGATAATAAAAATATATAAAAGCATAGCGGAAACAGCAAGTAACACAGCCTGCCAATTGATTTGCCTTATTAACATCAGCTTCGGTAACTTTCGCTTCAGCTCTATGAAAACGAGTAAAGAAAAACATGCTAAACCAAGAATGGTTGCAATGGCCGCTCCTGTTATTCCGAAAATTGGCACGAGTAATTCATTTCCAAGCCCTTTCACGAAAACAGATAGGATAATAAAAATAGCAGTCCGCTTTGTCCAACCTAGTCCTTGTAAAATTGTCGCACAGGTAACCCCTATGGAACTGAGCAAAATTGCAAAGACGAGAATTTGCAAATCACTTGTTCCTTTCGTATCCTCGAATAACAATATATTCGCTTCTGGCATGATCGCAATCAGTCCTGCCGTTGCACCAACTGCCAAATAAAAACCAATTGCAATACTGCTGCGGATATGTTGATAAAATGACGGCGCATCTTCTTGCAATCTATGTTGAGAAACCGACGGAATCATCGCTAATGCAAATGAAGAACCGAGTACTGTACCTAACTGAATCAGCGGCTGCCCACGGTCGAGCACCCCTTTTGCCTCCATTGCATCCACTTGTGAAAGCCCATATTCCTGTAATCCAGACACGAGCGTAAACGCATCGGCAAACTGAAACAGCAGGAGTACCATATGATTCAGTGAGGCAACAAGCCCGAACAATAGAATCGTCTGGATATAATAGCGCCAAGGAACGGAAGTCTGCATCAATAGAGGCGGCTGTTCCGACTTACGAACAAACAGGGTTAGTATGAAAATAGCGGTAAGCGCCCCACCAATACCCGCAATTGCCGCCCCTTCGCCAATCCGGTAAAGGTCCGCTCCCGAAAAGCTAACATAAACCGCAACAGCAAGAATCAGCAATACACGAAAGAACTGTTCTCCTATTTGAGAATAAGCGGTTGGCTTCATATTCCCGCTTCCCTGCATAACTCCTCGCAGCAAAGAGGTAAAAGGGATAAGCAGGAAACTAAAAGCAACGAGCTGATAGGCCTGGGTTAAACCAGGGTCTCCAATCCAGCTTGCTAAACTACTAGCGGATACAAATAGCAGAACAGCAAGTGTTCCCATCACAAGGAATAAAATCAGAAAAATAGGGTAATAAAAATTAGCAGTCGTCCGCGTATTTCCCTTCTTCTTCGATTCCGCTGTCAGCTTTGATATTGCGGACGGAAACCCATACAATGCAAGAATCATTCCCATCCCAAGCAGCGGGTAAACTTGCTGGTAAATATAAAAGCCGATATCACCTGTAAGGTTCTGGAGCGGAATCCGGTATCCGGCACTTAGCACTTTACTAATCAGTCCGGCAACCGTTAAAAGCAATGCTCCCTTGAGCCATTTACTATCACTACTCATTAAAAAACGTCCCTTACAATACATAATTTGTGTCCATTATACCACTTAAAACACAAAAATGAGCCATCCAAGGATATCCCTGAATGACTCATTCCTTTAAGTTACTCCATTTGCTTTCCTAAAAATACCGCCGCCGTTTCGGTTACTTTCGCTTCTACATCGGTCAGTTTATCCCCTTCTCGCGAGAATAGAAATACACAGCCAATCGGGTCGCCATTAGCGATGATTGGACTCAGGCAATAGGAATCAAGTTCCAATTCCTTGCCTTCCAACAGCTCCATCGTTTCTTTATTGGTTTTAAGTAGTTGGGAGCGATTTTCTATTGCTTTCGTGACATCTGAACCAATCATTTTATTTAAATAGTCCTTTTTCGATTCACCGGCAACCGCAATGACGTCATCACGATCACAAATTAACACTGGTATTTTTAATGAATCAAATAGAGACTCTGCATATTCCTGCGCGAAATGTCCCAGTTCGCTAATAGGCGAATATTTCTTTAAAATAACTTCTCCATCCCGATCGACGAAAATTTCTAGCGGGTCTCCCTCTCGAATGCGTAATGTACGTCTTATTTCTTTAGGAATAACAACCCTGCCTAAATCATCGATCCGTCGTACAATTCCTGTCGCTTTCATACCATGCCTGCCTCACTTTCAACTAAAAATTACAATTCTTAAGAAGTTGTAAATATCACCAGTGTTGTTTTAGTATGAGGCAACTTGGGATAAATATACATGATGAGAAAAGTTTAGGATTCGCGGTTTACTTCTGCCAAATTTTTAATCAACTCTTCTGCCACTTTATATCGTTCATGTTCGGTTTCCCTCTTCCATGTGACGACAATTTTAAGCTTCGTGTTTTCTGTTCCGAGTTGGACATTACGACCAAAGCGGTTTGCGAGTTCAAAGAGCTTCGCGCCATCGACCATGTGGCTCCGATCTTCTTCCAATAACAATTCTAATTTTTTATTTTTCTCGGTAATAAATTCAACTCTTTCTTTGCGGCCATACAAGCGAAGTTTCGAGACAGTGAATAAATGTTCCACTTCTTCCGGATAGTCACCAAATCGATCAATGAGCTCATCCTGCAAGTCCGTAATATCCGTTTCTGAATCGATCGTCTGGAATAATTTATAAATATCAATCTTCTGCTTGCCATCCGGGATATAGTCTTCCGGAATATAAGCATCAATCTTCAAGGATATCTCTGGATCAAATGGCGTAATATCCTCGATTTCTTTCCCTTGTTTACGGGCATCGATTGCATCTTTCAACATTTTCGAATACAGATCATACCCGACGGAATCGATGAATCCATGCTGCTGGGAACCGAGGAGATTTCCTGCACCGCGAATCGATAAGTCGCGCATCGCAATCTTAAATCCAGAGCCTAGCTCCGTGAATTCCTTGATCGCCTGTAAACGCTTCTCAGCAACTTCAGTTAAGATTTTATCTTTTCGGTAGGTAAAATATGCATAAGCGACTCGGTTCGAACGACCGACACGTCCTCTCAGCTGATAGAGCTGACTTAATCCCATGCGGTCCGCATCATTGACAATAAGTGTGTTCACATTTGGAATATCAACACCCGTTTCAATAATCGTCGTACTCACCAACACATCAAATTCACCTTCAAGAAAGCTTATAATTACATTTTCAAGCTCTGACTCGTTCATCTGTCCATGGGCGACCCCAACACGAGCACCGTCAACGAGCATGCCGACATCCCGGGCAACCTTATCGATATTCTCGACACGGTTATAAAGGAAAAACACTTGCCCCGCGCGAGCCATCTCCCGTTCAATTGCTTCCCGTATGAGAATTGGATTGTATTCCATTACATACGTCTGAATCGGGAAACGATTTTCCGGCGGTGTTTCAATAACAGATAAATCACGCACACCGAGCATTGACATATGAAGGGTACGCGGAATTGGTGTTGCTGTTAGAGTAAGGACATCTACATTCGTTTTAATCTGTTTAATCTTCTCCTTATGCTTCACACCAAAGCGCTGCTCTTCGTCAACAATCAATAAGCCTAAATCAAAATACTCCACGTCTTTTGATAATAACCGGTGAGTACCTACAACAATGTCAACAGTACCTTTCTTCAAGCCTTTCAATGTCTCTGTTTGTTGTTTTCTTGTGCGGAAACGGCTTAATAATCCGATATTAATCGGGTAATCCTGGAACCGTTCACGGACCGTTTCGTAATGCTGTTGGGCTAGGATCGTTGTCGGGACAAGGAAAGCGACTTGCTTTCCGTCCATAATCGCCTTGAATGCAGCCCGAATGGCCACTTCTGTCTTCCCGTATCCAACATCGCCGCAAAGCAGCCGATCCATTGGCTGTTGTCTCTCCATATCCTGCTTAATTTCCACAATACAGCGCAGTTGATCCTCCGTTTCTTGATACGGGAAGGCCGCTTCAAACTCCCGCTGCATTTCAGTATCCGGGGAAAAGGCATATCCAATACGCGCTTCCCGTTCAGCATAAAGTTTAATAAGATCATCTGCAATATCCTCAACTGAAGACTGGACCCGGCGTTTTACCTTTGTCCACTCTGATCCGCCAAGTTTATAAAGCTTCGGTTCCTTTCCTTCCGAACCGACAAATTTCTGTACGAGATCGATCTGATCAATCGGGACGAATAACTTGTCATCCCCAGAGTAACGAATCAGCATGTAGTCATTATGCATGCCATTCATTTCTAATGTTTCAATTCCTAAATATTTCCCTACTCCATGATTCGCATGGACAACAAAGTCCCCGACATTTAACTCTTGATAGCTCTTAATACGCTCTGCGTTAGAGATTTTTTGAGACTTCGGTTTCCGTTTCGTCCGTTTTTTAAAGAGCTCACTTTCCGTAATGACGACTAACTTATGCATCGGAAGCTCAATACCGCTTGATAAATTACCCGCCACAATCGTTGGTTTCGTAACCGGAAGCTGTAATTGTTTCGAAATAGCTGCTTCGATTTGATAATCTTCTAAGATGGATTGTATTTTTCCGGCTCGTTCCGCGCTTGGAGCTAGAATCAAGACAGATACGTCGCCTTTTTCCCAGCGCTCGAGTTCACTTTTAAACAAATGCATCTGACCGTGGAATTCTTGCATCGCACGGGATGAGAGATTAATAATATTTTCCGGTTGTGTATTTGGGAGATGACGGAGAAAAACAGACATATAAATGCGTTGATGCTTCATTTTTTCCACTACAGCCTGCCAGTCAAAGGAAAAATGACTATCCTTCACCATGCGGTTCGATTCAAGTAAGCTGCTGTACCATTCCGCTTCTTCTGTATCAAGATTCATAGCCGTTTCTTGAACTCTTCCCATCTCTTCTAAAATAAGCAGGCCATTGCTCGGAAGATAATCTAGTAAACTCTTAGGATTCTCATAGAAAAATCCAATATACTTATACATTTCCTGGAAGCGCTCCATGTTCTTGAGTCGACTAATATCATACTCGACTGTTTCCAGCAACTCTTCCTTTGCTTCTTTCGATGTTTTATTTTTTAAGCTTTCTGCAAGCGCCTTTTCAATCCGTTCCGCAGCAGCAAGCAGCTCTTCTTGGGTGAGAAGCAGCTCAGTTGCAGGACCAATTGTAATCTCCTCCGTACGTTCAAGGGATCGTTGAGTGTCCGCATCAAAAAAGCGGATGGAATCGATTTCTACATCAAATAGTTCAATCCGGACAGGATGTTCTTCCGTCAAGGGATAAATGTCAATAATTCCACCACGTTGACTGAATTCTCCCGGTGTTGTCACCATCTGTGTCCGTTCATACCCCATCTCCACTAGAAAAGAAAAATAAGCATCTACATCAATTTCTTCTCCTTCTTTGAAATACAGTTGGTATTTCAACCATTCATTACGGTCCGGCAGCATTCGTTTCAGACCCGCAATCGGAGCAATCAAAATATCTGCCTTCCCCTCGGTCCATGCGGTAAGTGCTTCCAAACGCTGACTTCTTAATTCGGGGCTGGCTGTCGCAATTTCTGAGGCGATCAGTTCGTTCACCGGGTATAGATGTACTCGCTCCTCCCCAACGAGTCCAGCTATGTCGTCATATAATTGCTCCGCCTGCAGCAGCTGATGGGTCACTAATAATACCGGCCGTTTTAACGACGCATTAATAGCAGAAACGAGCATACTCCTGGCAGGTCCAGCAAGACCTGCCACGAGCTGCTCCTTCATGCCGCCCGATAATCCATTCATAATCGACTGGAAATCTTCTTTTTCTTGTAAAAACTGATATATTTCTTTCATCTCATACCACTCTACCTATATCAAAATAAATGCAAAAACGCTTTGGTCCGTACCAAAGCCCGTTCAACTTATTGTATAAAGTAATCGAGTTCATGATAATGGGGATGCTCCTGTAGGGCAGCCTCACACGTATCACAAATCGCATAAATTTTTATATCACCATTTGCCTGATATTCCATCATTTCTTGTTTTTCCTTTGCTGTTAATCGATCAATTCCCAGAAGCGCGGCATCTAGAACTTGTTCCTCCAGTCTGCCAATCTCTTGGGTGCAATGTCTGCATTGATAGATAATTGCCACGTTAATCGCCTCCTCGGATATCTATAATAAAAGTTTATCCGATTCAGCCCCAATTATACGCAAGCTCCTGCACTTACTGGTTATAATCATTCATAACATCAATGAACGCCTTACCCCCAGCCCAATCTTCACAGGCATCTGCTGCTTTTGCAATACTTTCCCTGACCGTTTCCTGCTCCTGCTTCGCAAAGTCAGCAAGCACATAATCAACGACAGCGACTGCATTTGTTGGTCTCCCCACTCCGAAACGAATCCGGTTAAACTCTTTCGTACCAAGATGTTCGATGAGAGAGCGCATCCCATTGTGACCGCCATGTCCGCCTTTTGCCCGCAAACGAATCTTTCCAGTCGGTAAATCGAGGTCATCATAAATAACGAGCACATCTTCCGCCTCAACACCGAAGTACTCCATCAATGGTCGAACAGCATTACCGGACAAGTTCATGAAGGTCTGAGGTTCCAAGAAAATCACTTTTTCCCCAGCAAGGTTCTCCATTGCATAATCGCCATTAAACTTGTTCTTATTTAATTTGAATCCATGGCGGGAAAGCAGCTCGTCAACGACCATAAACCCAATATTGTGACGTGTTTTCTTGTACTTTCTTCCAGGGTTCCCTAACCCGACAATTAATTTCATGATTACTTCTTCCTTTTGTAAAAATTTTATTCCCTATACGCAAACAGAATTTTCCAAAAACTGACTCCTGTGTTTTCATTGTTCAAAAAGGAGGATAAAAAGGACCGAGGTCGGCTAAATAAGCAACGTCCTGTTGCTTCCACAGGATGTCGTGAGTTCTACGTTGTCCACAGGACCGTGGACGGTTTTAGTAGAACTTCCCTTCGAAGTGTCATTTTTACCGGACTTTTTGAACAACCTTTAACACTTAACAAGCCCTCCCACAGGAAACCAATATGCACCTGATAGGAGGGTTGTTCTTTAATATATCATTGAAATGCTTAAATTATTCTTCGTCTTCTTTTGCATCGACAAGTTCAGGTTCTGCACCTTCGTCTGGAAGCTGTGATTCAGGTTCTTCTTCAGTCGGTGGTACGATTGTAACGATAACCGCATCCGGCTCATCCACGAACTCATACTTATCAGATGTCGGCAGATCTTGAACAGCGATCACATCTCCAATTTGAAGTTCGGATACATCCACTGTGATTTCATCCGGGAAGTTAGCAGGTTTTGCGTTAACAAGCACTTCGTACTGTGGCTGCTGCATAACGCCGCCTTCTTTTGTACCAGCTGCTTCTCCTTCGATACGCACTGGAACAGAAACTTCCATTTCCTCGGACATATCGACAACATAAAAGTCGACGTGAATTAAAGAGTCTTTAATTGGATTGACTTGATATTCGTGAAGCATCACATCAACAGAAGTGTCATTTTCGATGTCCAATGTGATGATTGCGTTTCTTCCTTCGTCACGAACTGTTTTGAGTAGTTCAATGCTATCTACTGCAACAGTTTTTGATTCTTTACCTTTTCCATAAACAACTGCAGGAACTTGGCCGTCTGCACGTAATTGTTTTGTTACTGAGTTACTAAAATCATCTCTTTTTAAGGCTTTAAGCTTTATTGCCATCTTCATCATCCTCCAAATATTTTTCTGCTAAAAACAAGCAAATCTTTTCATATTAATAAATATAAATATATACCTTCTTGGGTAATGATTGAAACTATTAGTCGAATAGAATACTTACAGATTGCTCTTCATGGACACGAATGATCGCCTCACCAATTAAAGGTGCAACAGATAAAGCAGTGATTTTATCCAACTTCTTCTCTTCAGGGAGTGGAATACTGTTTGTAATAACCAACTCTTTAATCGCAGAGTTTTCAATTCGCTCAATAGCTGGCCCTGATAAAACAGGATGCGTACAACAAGCATACACTTCTGTCGCACCATTTTCAATTAAAGCGTCTGCTGCAAGTGTAATTGTGCCACCCGTATCAATAATATCGTCAATTAAAATCGCAGTCTTACCTTCTACATTTCCGATGATATTCATGATTTCCGCAACGTTCGGTTTCGGTCTGCGCTTATCAATAATTCCGAGTGGTGTTTTCAGACGGTCTGCTAGTTTCCGCGCTCTTGTTACACCACCGTGGTCAGGGGAGACAACAATAATGTCTTGTAAGTCCTTTTCCTCAAAGTAGTCAGAAAGAATTGGCACACCTTGTAAATGGTCAATTGGTACATTGAAGAATCCTTGAATCTGTGGTGCATGGAGATCGAGCGTGATAACGCGAGTCGTACCAGCTGTCTCCAAGATATCAGCAACGAGTTTAGCTGCAATCGGTTCACGGGCGCGTGCTTTCCGGTCCTGTCTTGCATAGCCGTAATAAGGCATCACAATATTGATTGACTTTGCTGAAGCACGTTTCAGTGCATCGATCATAATGAGTAATTCCATTACATGATCATTAACTGGTGCTGAAGTCGACTGCAGAACGTAAACATCACTGCCACGAATACTTTCTTCGATGTTGATTTGAACTTCACCGTCACTGAATTTTGATACGGTGCATTTCCCTAGTGGAATGCCAAGATGTTCTGCTATCTCCTCTGCCAGCGCGGGATTTGAATTGAGTGTAAATAGTTTTAGCGAACCATCCTCATATTTAGATGCCATGGAATGAACCCTCCGTTGTTATTTTTTCCCTTTAAATCGTTCTGCATAATCTTCTTTATTTGTCTGTCTTGCTCTTGCAATCGATAGTGCATTTTTCGGTACGTCTTTATTGATTGTTGAACCTGCAGCGACATAAGAATCTTCACCGATTGTAACTGGCGCAATCAAATTGGAGTTACAGCCAACAAATGCATGGTCTTCAATTGTCGTAAGATGTTTATTCTTCCCGTCATAGTTCACTGTAATCGTACCGCAGCCAATATTTACATGTTCTCCAATATTCGCATCACCCATGTAGCTTAAATGGGATACTTTACTATTATTGCCGAGAGAGGTTTTCTTCAATTCGACAAAGTTACCGACCTTCGTATGGTTACCGATGACAGATTCTGGGCGCACATGAGCAAATGGACCAATCACAACACCCTCACCGATTTTACTGTCGTGAACAACACTTCGCTTGATTACTGTCCCTTGTCCAATCGTTGCGTTATGCAGTTCACTATCCGGCCCAATTATAGCGTCTGCTTCAATGGTTGTCTCCCCAGTAATCAACGTACCCGGATAAATTGTCACATCCTGACCGATTACAGCATCCGGTTCGATATACGTATTGTTCGGGTCAATGAATGTAACGCCGTTTCGCATATGCAATTCATTGATACGTTGCTTCATAATCCGTTCCGCTTCAGCAAGTGCTACCCGGTCGTTTACCCCAAGCGTTTCCTCAAAGTTTGGGGTAAGATAAGCGGTAACTAATTTCTTTTCAGCTCTTAAAATTTCAATAACGTCCGGCAAATAATATTCACCTTGAGCATTATCATTGGAAACTTTCTCAAGAGCTTCAAATAAATCCTGATTATTAAAGCAGTATGTACCAGTATTTATTTCATTAACGAGTAATTCGTCATCATTCGCATCTTTATGTTCAACAATGCGCTCCACTTCTTTATCCGCATTCCGAATAACCCTCCCGTATCCAGCAGGGTCAGGAGTGTTGGCTGTTAATATGGTTGCGCTAGCTTCCACCTCCTCGTGATGCTCAACTAGCTTACGAAACGTTTCTCCTGTAATAAGCGGGGTATCTCCGCATGCAACAATTGTCGTTCCTTTAGCATCTTGCAATAGCTCTTTCGCCTGGAGAACGGCATGGGCTGTTCCTAATTGTTCTTTCTGCACGACATATTCTGTTTGTGTTCCAAGCTCTTCTTGCACTTTTTCTGCACCAAAACCAACAACTGTAATATTTTTATCTAAATTAACGGCATTTAACTGATCAATGACATGCTGTACCATCGGCTTTCCCACCACAGGGTGCAGCACCTTATAAAGCTTTGATTTCATTCTTGTACCTTGTCCTGCAGCAAGAATTACCGCATAGCGATTTGTCATAAAGAAACCTCCATTATTCTATTTGTCCACCTTAAAATATATCGCAAACGTTTGAGGATTTCAAGAATTGTTGGGGATATGAATGTTTTTATTGCTGGAAAAGGTAAACCAGAAGGAAGAGTTTGGGACGAGTTATGTCCCAAACCTATGTTATCCAATAAGTGAATGAATTTCATAATTACCAAAGTCGGCTTTTCCATCATATGTAGTTGGGAACGAACCAACTCAACTATATATGGTGATGGTGAAGCATTAAATACGTATTATGAAATTCATTAAAGTGATAAGTTTTTTTATAAAATAAGTGCTCATTTACTAAAGCGGCAACAAATCGATAACCTTTTTTACATCTTCTGCCGATTGATCGAGTTGCTTTTTCTCGTCAGTTGTAAGTGGCAGTTCAATCACACGTTCGATTCCCCCACCACCTAAAACGGTAGGAACGCCAAGATAGATGTCTTGATAACCATATTCCCCCTCCAAGTAAGCAATACTCGGTAGAACGCGTTTTTTATCATTTACAATCGCATCGGCCATTTCTACAAGGGAGGCTGCCGGAGCATAATAAGCGCTTCCATTACCAAGCAGATTGACAATTTCTCCGCCGCCTTTTCGTGTCCGTTCTACAATAGCTTTGATTCTGTCTTCGGGAAGTAAATGTTCAATTGGAATGCCCCCTACATTTGAATAACGGATAAGTGGAACCATACTATCACCATGACCACCAAGTACAAACCCAGTTACATCTTCCACCGACACATTCAATTCTTGTGCTACAAACGTATTAAACCGTGCTGTATCAAGCACACCCGATTGACCAATCACACGATGCTTTGGAAAACCAGTTTCCCGGAATATCGTATAGGTCATCGCATCCACCGGGTTACTTAACACGAGAACATAACTGTCTTTTGCATAGGTTACGACTTGCTTTGCTACGTCCCTTATAATCTTCGCATTGATTGATACAAGATCATCCCTGCTCATTCCTGGCTTTCTTGCGATTCCTGCTGTAACAATAACCATGTCTGCATCGGCAATATCGGCATAATCTGACGTTCCAACGACTGAGCTGTTAAATTTTTCCACCGGGCCAGCTTCCTGCATATCCAATGCTTTTCCTTTCGTCGGATTTTCAGCATCAGGTATATCGACTAATACAACATCTCCCAATTCTTTTTGCGCTAATAAAAACGCTGTCGTCGTTCCAGTGAATCCAGCTCCAATCACCGCGAACTTTCTCCGTTTAAAATTCGTCATTTCATCACCTCTACACCATTATTTAAACATGATTCTATTTCAAATAACAATCTGAAAGTTCCCAATCACTCAACTTTCACTCATCGAAATATGAAATTCAGCGTAAGTGTTTGCAACTTTCTACTGAAGGTCCGCAGTCCAGACACCTCTCGCACCTGCTGAGCGGCTGGTATGCCCGCGGAAAGCATCCATCCACCGGGCAACTGAACGGCAACTAGAGAGCCATTCATGAGAACGAGCAAAACACATACGATGAATGGAAGTGTGTGACTTTTGAAGGAGAGTTATTGGAATAGTTAGCTATTTAAGACTGTGAAAGGTGGGTATTGGGAAAGTAAAACAAAAAAAGAGGCTAACCTATGTAAGATTAGTCCCCCCTGTTTATCATTGATCATCTTAGGAAGCACCTGCTTCTTCAAATTCGACCTCATTTTCTCCCGATAGCCGATAAGCTTCCAGCACTGCCTCTTGAATCTTATTTCTCGTATTGGAATTAATAGGATGGGCAATATCTCTAAATTCTCCATCCGGCGTGCGCTTAGACGGCATTGCTACGAATAGTCCATTGTTTCCGTCAATCACACGAATATCATGGACAACGAATTCCTGGTCCAAAGTAATTGATGCAATCGCTCGCATTCTGCCCTCTGTATTTACGCGGCGCAATCTTACGTCAGTAACTTCCACGATGTTTCACCACCTTTTCCCATTTGAACTCTACATGTATAGTTCAACAAAACTCTTAAAACTCCTGCTTTAATTCATAAAAAAATTAATTTTCTTACTAAAAATTTAAAAAAGGGAAAAGGCTATTCAAGATTAGGTGAAATTACCAGGCACAATTTCCATTTGATTTTCCTTTGTATCTACTTCGGAAATTTTGATAAGTGATGTATAGTTCGTTACTTTTCTTTCTTCATCTTCATCATCTGCTTCTGCAAATACTCCAATCGCTTTCACTTCCGCATCAAACTCGGCAAGCAGATTCGTGATTCCGGTTATCGTTCCGCCTGCTTTCATGAAGTCATCAATGATACATACATTTGATCCTTCTTTCAGACTCCGCTTTGGAAGGACCATCGTTTGAATTCTCCGGGATGAACCAGAGACGTAATTGATGCTGACCGAGGAACCTTCCGTCACTTTCGGGTCCCTTCTTGCAATCACGACCGGCACTTGGAGAAAGGATGCAACCGCATAGGCAAGCGGAATTCCCTTCGTTGCTACCGTAACAATTGCATCCAATTCTATCTCAGAAAATCTGGAAGCAAAGATCCGGCCAATTTCCCGAACGGTTTTCGGGTCACCTAATAGATCGCTCATATATAAATAGCCGCCTGGCAGAATTCGTTCTGGATCTTTCAGTTCCTCGCATAATTCCAAAATGAAAGATTCGTCATGCTCTTCCGTATTTTTTGGAATATAACGGACGCCACCTCCAGCTCCTGTCGTCCGATAAAGCATTCCGAGCCCTTGCTGCTCAAACACAGCATGTATAATATCAAGATCCTCACTAATGGAAGATTTCGTCGTACCGCATAATTCCACAAAGTAAGGTAATTGTGTATGTGTGTGGGGATTTTCCAGAAAAAACTGAGTTAACACGATTAGACGGTTACTTCTTTTCATAATGACACCTCAAAACCCGTATATTTTATCTAAATATACCATTTTCATACGTGTTTTGGCAATGTTCACCCGAGGAGACGAACGAGATACACTTCATTACAAAAGCCACGCATTCCGTTATAAATTTTCTTCGCCTTTTGTTGTTGTTCGACTAACCCGTAAACAGTCGGGCCTGTCCCACTCATCAAAACACCTGGTGCTCCCAAATTTTTCATTGTATCTTTAATTTGTTTTACTTCGGGGTGGAGTGAGACTGTAACCGCTTCTAAAGAATTGCCAATATGATTGCAAATCTCGGAAAAGTTTCTTGCATAAAGTGCTTGTATAAGCGCTTCATTATCTGGATGTGTCAGCTCCTCCACCTTCACATGCTGGAAAACGGTTCGGGTCGATACACCGATATCCGGTTTTGCCAAAATAACCCAACAAGGTGGCGGAGAGGGAAGCTTTTCCACAATTTCACCGAACCCCCGCGCAATTGCTGTCTCTCCGTACAGGCTAAATGTCGCATCAGACCCGCATTTAGCTGCTATCGGAGCTAATTCCGCTAGTTCCAGACCGAGGGACCATAAACGATTGAGTCCTCGAATCACAGCTGCTGCGTCGGTACTACCGCCACCGAGACCAGCCGAGACAGGAATATGTTTATCAATCGCAATATGGACACCTTTTGTTATACCGAATGCTTCCTTAAAAAGCTTCGCCGCCCGAAATGCTAAATTCCGTTCATCATTCGGGACATAACGGCTTTCCATAGAAATCGTAATTCGGTCTTCTTCAAGAGAAGTGAATTCCAGCCGGTCGGCCAGATCAACGGTCGTCATGATCATTTCCACATCATGATATTCATCGGTTTCTCGTTTACGTATAACATCAAGCGACAGATTTATTTTTGCTGGTGCCTTCTCTATGATCATCATGCTCCTTCACCTGCTTCAAAAACGAAAAGTTAAACAAATTGTATCATAATCCAAAAAGAGGTGCGACCTTCAATAGCGAAAGCGAATACATAAGAAAAAGGCAAGCGACTAGCGCTTGCCTTTCTCGAGGTTCTCCTCTGCCATCTCGATCGCACGTTTCACCATATTTCCAGCGTCTCGTGCTTTAATGCCACCCCAGCCTTCTTGCTGGACTGTGTCGTAAAACCCTAACTCTTTAGCAATTTCTTCTTTCAGTTGGTCTGACATGATTCCTCGACGCCTTCCCATGAAAAAACAGCTCCTTTTCGTTAGTCTCGTTACGACATGTATAGTTTGACCGTTCTTTGGATAATGAACCGTGGAAGCTTACGGGAATAGTGGGAAAATCCGTAAAAAAATAAAGCAGTGGAATGTTACCGCTCCACCGCTTTATGCACGTCCTTTATTTTTGTTCTAAAAAACTTAGTTCGACTGTTTCTGTTAAAATATCTGCGTAGCTGTATGACACACGTTCGAATGCATTTTCGTCTTGATCAAGTTCCACGATAAATACAGAAGGATAAGTTTCTGCTAATACCCCGGATCTTACAATCGTTTTTCTTCTGCCACCGTTTGCTTTCAAACGCAAACGTCTACCTATTTGGCAGTCAAGACCTTGCTTAATTTCGTTCAATGTTTTAGCCAATACACTCCACCTCACTGCATCCTATTATAGCACAGGCTCGTTCATTAGTCAAATAAAGCTAAATATTATAACAGGATTGTATTTTACCTGTCAACAATAAAACTTAGGTCTTATTACGTATTATTAGTAATTATTAACTTTTTATGTACGGTTTACATGAAAATTTGCCGTATAACGCTTTATAGCTAGCCAACCCGGTAAAAATACAGGTAAATACCCTGACCTAGAACACGGTTAAAAAGTCTGTACCCCTGAAGTAATTGATTTTAACTTACCTGAGCACTGACAGCTCGCATCAGTTCCATTTCCTTTATTTTCTCATTACGATTGGTACTTGGGGAAGCTTATCCGTGGCCTTTTTCATGCACTTCGCTACTGACAGAGCTTGTCAGTGATGCATTCCACGCAGTATCGCCGTTACAGGACACAGATAGAGCCTATCATCAACCCGACTCGCTTTGTCTTAGCATAATAGGTCACTGACAGGCTCGATACATCTTTTGGTATTAAAATTCGATGATATTGTTTGTTGGGGTATTTGGATCAGCAGGTTCTTCTTCCTCTGTGCCATCGAGGTACGGCATTCCGGTTCGGAGGAGACCGCGGGTTTCAATGCCACCCATGCCTTTTTCTCCGGTCAATGTATTGCGAAGAACATCTGAAACATTGACACTCTCCATAAAAGAGGTATAAGCAATCTTTGCCGCAATATAAACGGGGTCTAATGCGTGAATGTTAATTCGATACGGCGAGCTGGCAAAATTTGCACCAGCCCTGATAATCGACTCAAAGTGGGATTGACACGCACCTGCAAAGATAACGAGCTGATCAAGATGAGGATTCACTCTCCTTGCTTCCCGTACCGTTTCTGCAAAATACTTAGAATTCCGGTAAGCACGTAAATCTTTCTTCTCGCCTTTATTTTTCGAATAGGAGTCATGACCGGTTACAATAATCAGATTCGGCTGAATCCGTTCAATTAACGGGCCAACTGCCTGAGGCATATCTTTTTCAAGTAAATGAACACCATGCACATGCAGACCCATCCGCTGATACAAACTGATGCATTTCCGTAAATAAATCGGGTCGCCATCCAAATGCAAAACCTTGGCAGGAAGCTGGAAATATGAAAAGTTCCGCTCATAACCACCGCTTATCTGATGGGCCTTCTTCTCTCGCATCAACTGATAATCCTGGCGGAATAAACGATAAGAAAATTCTTCTTTTTCCTTCGAGGTCTTTTGCCTGCTTTCCAAATCTTTCCGATTCACTTTCGTTAGATCGTCCGGCGGTGCATCGGCCTGCAGTCGCATTTCTGTCCCGCTTAGCAACACCAGTTGCTTTTCTAATTCGGACACACGAAAAACTACATCGTGGTTATAGGATTTCCGTGTCACGATATCACCAATCTTTATATCCATATATCCACCTCCCAGCCCAGCATTCCTTTTATAGGCTATGAGAGGTGTCTACAATCTGTGCTTGTAAATCAAGGGCTTCACTGCTTTAATACATTCGTTAAAAAGGCTATCTTTTTCTTCGTATAATCAATTGTATATTTGGAAGGAGTATCCATAAAAACATGTCCCAGTCTTGCTTTATTTTTATCAATCAGATACAGCTCATGCTTTACCCCCAGATCATTTAGCTTTGCGGCAAAATCTTTCGCTTGATCCGGAAATGTTCCAGTATTTCCATCTGCCAGGAAAACAGGTGGAAAACTTTCTGTTGCATGGACAATGACATTCGCTTCTTCAGCATTTTTATCCGTACCATTAATTAAATGTTCTTTTTTAAAATAATTTCTGCTGAATTGATAGAAAGTCCAATTAGAAGAAGCGACTGGGGATTTTGTTTTCCCCATCCTCCTTATATCAAGCGCCGCGGAGTCTAATACAGCAGCCCTAATAGCATCTCGATGAATTACCGGAGCAATGCCAATTTTCTCCGCATATGCCTCATTCGTTTGCACGTTCAAAAACTGTCCGACAATTTGCCCTCCTGCACTACTGCCCGCAAAGATAACTTCTGACATATCTATTCCGAATTCATTCCCATGTTCTTGCATAAATTCGACGGCTTGAGACAGTTGTTCTAACGGCACAGGATAAGTATATTCAGGGGATAGGGCATAATTGATGGAAACAACATTATATCCTGCTCCAAGCATCTGCTCATAATAGGCATTGTCCTCAAGCTTCTTATCACCTATTGTCCAGCCACCGCCATGAACGAAGAAATACGTTGGTCTTTCCGTATCCAGATCATTGTTCACAATGTACACATCCAAATAACTATTTGGGTATTCCTCGCCATATTTAATATCATTTACCTTTAAATGACCGTGCTCGAGGATTGTCTGTTCCATAGCAGGTGCATAATCACGATTGCCATATCCTAATTGCGATTGTGTGATACTCATCAATGGAGCGGGTGTTATAAAGTTTACAATCACAATGAACGAAATCAAACACGACATAACAATACCCGCCGATTTAAGTATCTGTCCTGTAATTTTCCATCCATTCAATCGACCACTTTTGTTCTTAGCTCTTCCCAATCGACTTTTGCCGATAATAAGGCAATAGAGCCCAAGCCCAATTACAAGTATTTGGGCAATTACAAAAGCGGGATACCAATTCATGGCAAGCCAAGCTACCTCAAATGAAATAGCAAGCACACCGAGAATAAGAGCCGTGCCGCGGATCCTTTCTGTATTGTTTTTAATAACAAAACTAAAGACAATAAAACAAATAAGCAAACATAAAATAATTACACCTATGGACCGGACTGCATCTACATAATACCCTTCAAGCCATACGTGAAGCATCAGCAATCCACCTGATGCCCTCCATAAAGCCCTGTATAAGCGTTCCTTCTTCTCTCCTAGCACCATTTACATCACCCAATAAGAATTTTTCTCACCTATCATTAAGACTTCCACTCATTTTATCATTAAAAACCTTTCCATTATCACATTAACGTAATTCCTTCTATTTGCTAATCACGATCGACAATTTATAGTTTACATACTTGTTCAGTTCTTTTAAGAAACTGTCCAACAAGTCATTGGATGGAAATTTACATTCTAAAAGATAACACCCTTCACCACTTATTTTATAATTGTTTTGCACATATGATTCTTGTTTTTTGATGAAAGTATGGAAAGGCTGATGATTCATATGATGGGCGAAAACTGTAATAAAGGCATGGACTTCATATCCTAATTTCGCTTGGTCCACTTTGATGGTGTATCCTTCAATCACTCCAGCATCTTCTAATTTTAATACTCGCGCTGTCGCCGCTTCATGTACTGCCCCCTGTCTTAATACATTGTCGGTAAATACCCGGAATAGACAGTTAATCAAAAAAAATCAACCTCTTGTTTTTTATCTGCTTTTAACAAGTAGGTTGACAGCTTCTTTTATTAATTCTCCTTCATCCGTGCCATCTGCTTCTGCTGCACGGACACATTCAACTAAATTCGTGCTTACAATTACACCTAGTGTTCGATCGACCGCCGACCGAACAGCTGATAATTGTGTAACAACATCCTTACAATCTTTACTCTCTTCCATCATTCTTAAAACGCCGCGGAGTTGTCCTTCCATGCGCTTTACTCTATTTTTCATTTGATCATTATATTCCATCGTTATTCTCCTTCTTTTACATATGGTAAGCAACATTATATTATACCCTAACCCGTATTTTGTCAACATAACCGCATGGATACTCACCTTCGTAAGTGTTGACAAATTACCCTTAGGGGTATATGATATTAACGAGAAGTCAGATGTATTATGTATTACAAGGTGCAGCATATACCCCGTTAGGTAATCCAAGGAAAAATAAAATAGGAGTGTGCTTATGGGAAAAAAAATAGTAATCATTGGCGGAGTTGCTGGTGGTGCCTCCGTGGCCGCCAGAGTGAGAAGATTGGATGAGAATGCAGAAATTATCATGTTTGAAAAAGGGCCTCATGTATCCTTTTCCAATTGTTCCTTACCCTATCATTTGAGTGGGATTGTTGAAAATAGCGAGCAGCTTGTTCTAATCAATCCAGATATATTTAAACAACGCTACAATATTCAAGCAAAGGTCAATCAAGAAGTTATTACAATTAATCGGGATCAAAAAACAATCACCGTAAAAGATTTAATAGCTGATGAAACATATGAAGAAACATACGATAAATTAGTATTGTCGCCTGGAGCAAAACCGATTAAGCCAAACTTGGAAGGTATCGATAATGACAATGTGTTTACAATCCGTAACGTCGTCGATATTGAGAATGTGAGTAATTTCATTAAGCAAAAGGACTTGAAAGATATCGCAGTTGTTGGCGGTGGCTTCATTGGCGTGGAAGTTGCTGAAAATCTCAAACTAGCTGGTCACAATGTATCGTTAGTTGAATTTGCCAACCAAGTCATGGCACCGTACGATTACGATATGGCACAAATCCTTCATAAAGAAATGGTGGATAACGGAATTGAGCTCATTTTAGATGATGGATTGACAAAAATTGAAGACGGTTATATCGAAACAAGTTCAGAAAAAAGGATAAAAGCAGACGCGGTTGTCTTGGCTATCGGTGTGAGGCCGGAAACAACTTTAGCAGAAGAATCCGGACTTGAAATTGGTGGGACTGGAGCAATTAAAGTCGATCATAACTATTTAACAAACGATAAAGATATTTATGCTGTCGGAGATGCAATCGAAGTGCATCATCGCCTCTTACACAAACCGACAAGACTTGCACTCGCAGGTCCTGCCCAAAAGCAAGCGAGGGCGGCAGCTGATCATATGTATGGCATTTCGAACAGGAATCAGGGTGTGATCGGTTCGTCATCCATCAAGCTTTTTGATTTGAATGCAGCTTCAACTGGACTGAATGTGACAACCGCTGAGCAAGCTGGTATATCTCACGATTCGGTTTATGTCATGCCTGCAGATAAAGTGGGCTTGATGCCGGACAGTAATCCGATGCATTTTAAATTAGTCTACGAATACCCGACAGGAAAAATTCTCGGCGCCCAAGCAATCGGAAAAGGAAATGTCGATAAACGGATTGATATCATTGCAACGATGCTCACAATGAATGGAACATTGGAAGACTTAAAAGACCTCGAACTATCATACTCTCCAATGTTAGGAACAGCTAAAGATGTTGTAAACCATGCAGCACTCGTAGCCCTTAATCAGCTGGAGGGACGCTACCAAGAGGTAAAGGTTTCCGAAGTCCGCGGATTAGTTGAGAACAATGCCTTTATAATCGATGCTAGGGAAAAAGGCGAATTTGAATCAGGTCACCTGAAGCATGCAGTCAATATTCCATTAAGTGAGTTCAGGAACCGATTAGATGAAATCCCTACAAACGAACCCGTGTATGTCCACTGCCGTTCTGGTCAACGAAGCTATAATATGGTCATCGCTTTAAATAACCTCGGCTATACAAACATATACAACATTTCCGGTTCCTATTTAGGTATTAATCTCTATGAATATTTTAATGATCTCGTTACTGGAAGAGAAAAAATTGTAACAGCATATAACTTTAACTAATGAAATGAATTTCATAATACGTATTTAATACTTCACCATCACCATATGTAGTTGAGTTGGTTCGTTCCCAACTATATATGGCGATGGAAAAGCCGACTTTGGTAATTATGAAATTCATTCAATGGGGTATTCATCGTGAATCAGACGACAATCGTATATACATCAGCACTATGTCCAGTATGCGGCATGGTTAAAAGCTTTCTCGATACGTTAGAAATTCCGTACAAGGAAGTGAATGTGGATATGAATCCGGTCGCCATGCTTCAATTGGTTACGAAAACAAAAAGATTGTCTGTGCCGCAAACAAAGATAAACGGGAAATTGATCTCCGGTTTTAATCCGGAGAAGATGATGCAGGCATTGAATGGTTAATTATTATAGCAAAAGGCTGGGACAAAACCTCACGATGTTCCAGCCTTTTCTTTTTTCATTCAAATATATGACTTAAAAATGCAAACAATTACCCTGAATGAAAGTGTCAGGCCTCTTTTAGATAAGGGTATCCAAAGAGGGTTGACTATGCAACTTTTCCTAGAATTTAAACAAAAAAACGGACCGTCGCCATACATACAATCCCTACCAGAACAGTAGCCGATAAACTCTTTGTCCATAAAGCGATAAGAAGTGTTGGAATAATAGCGGTAAGCACTCTCCAATCGATCGCTAATACTGCCGTATCTTGAATGATAAAGCTATCCACAATCAGCGCGGTGAAAATACAAACTGGTATAAATGAAAGCCATTGGACGACAACTTTCGGAAGGGCTATATTTCGAATAACAATGAACGGAATAACCCTTGGAATAAAGGTAACAATCGCACAGCCTACTATAATTAAAAGTATGGTCATATTTATACTCATTTATCTTTTACCACTCCAATCGTAGCAACGATAATTGTAGCCAAGATAATTGCAATATAAGAAGGCATGAACATGCTGAAAATTAACATGAATACAACGACATAACCAATTAATGAGAGATAAAATTTCAATTTACCTGCATCGATATGCTCTAACTGCAATACGAGTAAAGCCAGGAACATAGCTGTTAACGCAAAGTCCAACCCAAGTACTTCCGGGTTCGAAATCCATTTTCCAAAAATCGCACCTGCGACACAAGAAAGAATCCAAAAAATATAAGCAGTTATATTCAACCCGTTCATCCAGCGATCATTGAACGTTTCTTTTTGAACAATTTTATTCGCAGCGACACCGAATGACTCATCTGTGACAAGAGCGCCGATCCCAATATTTTTCCACAGGGAATACTTTGTGAAATAAGGAGCTAAGGTCATACATAATAATAGATGCCTTAAATTCACAATGAAAGTTGTAAATACAATAACATATATAGGACTGCCTGCTACAATCAATGCACAGATAATAAATTGAGCTGCACCAGCATAAACAAGTATAGATAAAAGGGCAACTTCAAGCACACTCAAATTTGACGAAGCACCCACAATTCCTGCAGCAATTCCAATACTGATATAACCGAATAAAGTCGGAATACAATCCTTAACACCTTGAGAAAAAGTAGACAATTTATATTCATCATCTAACTTTTTTGTCAACTCACTCATTATTTCCTCCCACCCTTTTGTCCATTAAATTAAACCTATGTATGTTATGTTGTTTATCATATGCTATAATAAACATATTAAAGAGTCAAGGAGATTTGATATGGAATTCATTCAAGAAGTGATCGCAGACAATCTTGCTGAAATAAGAAAAGCGAGGGGATTAAGCTTTGATCAACTTGCCGAATTGACTGGGGTCAGTAAAGCAATGCTGGCTCAAATCGAGAGAGGCAAATCCAATCCGACCGTCACTACACTTTGGAAGATTGCCAATGGGCTACAAGTGTCATTTTCTAGTTTTCTTAAGGAAAGAGAGAAACCTAGAATTGAAAAAATCGATATGTCGAAGCTCCGTCCTGTCATTGACGACGGGGGTAATTATCTTGTCTATTCCGTCTTTCCATTCCATCCGGAGAAGAAATTTGAAATTTTTACCGTAGAATTGAAGCCCGGATTCAGCCATCAAGCGGAGAAACATCTTGGTGAGGAATATATATTGATCCAATGTGGGACACTTACGCTTGAGATTCATGATGAGAAGTTTGAATTAAAGGCACATGAAACCATTAAGTTTCCTGCAAATACAGTTCATATGTATAAAAATGATACGGATGAGCTGGTCAGATTTTTTACTGTTATCTTTTATCCGGAATGATCATTAGAATAAAAAATTGGCAGCAAAGGATACTCTCCTCTACTGCCTTTTAATTTGCGGGAAAATCCGAAACGATACTACTCAAGCTTCCTATTTCAATTCCCGCACCTTCTCCGGCGTTACATCCTGCCCAAGCGGGTCCATCACCTTCATCCCGGAAAATGTATCAAGCACTTGTCCGCGGATTGCTCGTAAATAATTTTCCCGGAGCACTTTCTGTTCAGCCTTCTCCTTATAAGTTAGTCCTGCTTCACGTTGCTTTTTGGCCAATTCATTGATTCTTGGTAAGATCTCAATCATCTTATTCTTCCTCCTTTTCTTCAATCGGAGCTAATTTCGCTTCAATCTCCTCTCTTCGTTCTTCAAGAAACGGCGGTAAATCAAGCTGCTCGCCTAAGCTTTCCACATCACTATCAACCGTAAATCCTGGCTCATCCGTTGCAATTTCAAAAAGAATCCCGTTTGATTCACGGAAATACAGGCTCTTAAAATAGAAACGGTCCACAATTCCCGATGAATGGAAACCCCTTTGTTTTACCTGTTCATCCCAATACGCTAGTTCTTCGTCATTGCGCACACGAATTGCTAAGTGATGGATACTGCCACGTCCTGGTCTTTCCGATGGGCCATCCATATATTTCACAACAATTTCTCCAAAAGTCTCTCCTTCAACAGATTGAAAAATTGCTTCACTTTCATTCCGGCTTACCTCTGTGTAACCGAACATATCTGTAAGCGTATTTGCTAACTTCTCAAGCCTGCGCACGGTCATTTCAATCGGCCCCATGCCTTGAATTTGATGCTCTTCGGGGACATTTGATTTCTCCCATGTTTCCCAGTGGTCGATTCGTTCACTGGAAGCGAGCAACACGAGACGCAGTCCATCTGGATCTTCAAATTTTAATGCCGGACGATTCGCATATGTGCTAATTTCATCATGATATACGTCATATTTTTCAAAGCGTTCCTTCCAATAATGCAGGCTTTCCACTGATGGTACTAATAACCCGATTCTTGTGATTGCGTTTGTACCACGATACGTATGTCCTGACATTGGAATTTCAAAAAAGGTCAGTTCCGTACCTGGGCTACCTGTCTTATCTCCATAAAATAAATGGTACATCGATGGATCATCTTGGTTCACCGTTACTTTCACACGGCGTAAACCTAGTACTTGTTTATAAAAGTGATTATTTTGACTGGCGTTCTTTGTAATCATCGAAATATGATGATGTCCTGGTATGGTAAACATGTCAATCTCCTCCATTTTTAAGTTTACTAGTCAACTGATAACTAAAAAAAATAATTGTTTATATTCAACCCTCTAACTCTGATGCGGTATGCTTCTGTAGTTTTGTCATTAATTGATATAATATCTTTTGCTCTTCTTCTGTCAAACAGCCATTTAGCATCGTTGTTTGGAAATGAAGCTGATGATGAAACACTTGCTGCATTTTCTCTTCCCCTTTACAGGTGAGAGAAATCCATTTCGTCTTCCAATCTTGCTTGCGCTGGATATAACCTTCTTGCTCCAGGCGAGTGAGCATGCGCGATATCCCACCAGGTGATACCGTTACTTTTGTAGCGAGATCACTTTGCATGATTGGCTGGTAAGTGGCTACCTGGTTCAACACATCGAATTGCGCAGCAGTAATGTCAAATTGTTTTAGGAATTCATTCGATAACAGGTTACTTTGATGCGTAAATCGTGCAATCCTTAGCCAGATTAAGGAACCTCGTGTATTCTTTTTCAAATTGCCTCACTCCCTTTCGTTACTATCACTTTACCCCTCAACTGATTAAATTGCAAGGTGTTTGTTTTGAATTAAGTATATTTCTTTCATGTATTCAATGTTTAGCATTACTAATCAAATTATTCTGTTTTTATTTCATTCACCATGTTAAGTTATTCGAGAAGGATAATATATCGGCCTGAATTATTTCACGATCTTTGCCTATTATCCTTAAATGACTTGTAGGGCTTTTTATCGTTAATAGCAGTAATGAATAGACCCCGACTTTCCCAAGCATAGTCAGCATTTCCTTGCACAAACTGTAAATAATCGAATAAATTCCCTACTTCATATTTAATCACAATATGCAGCCTAATTAGCACGGTTTTTTTAAAAGGTATTGCAGACGACGTTACGTAATGTGATTTAATTAAATCAGGAGGTTATGGAATGAATAAAAAACGGTACACTGTCGGTGAATTAGCAAAGTTATCTGGAGCAACGATAAGAACCATTCAATACTACGATCGAATCAATTTACTTGTTGCACAGCGAGATAAGAATAAAAAATTAAGATACTATAACAAAAATGATTTAATGAGGCTTCAACAAATCTTATTCTATAAACGAATTGGCATGCCACTTAAAGAAATTAAAAATCACTTAACAAATTTCAATGATTTCTCTGATATGAAAAAGATTTTAAATAAACAGGCTGATATTCTATTCCAGCAAGAAATGGAAATTAAAATGAATTTGATTATTATTAAAGTTGTCGAAAACTCCATTGAGTTAAATCCCGATAAGGATATAGAGCCGATAATAAAGCTGATATGCGGCTTAAATAAACAAACTGTATTGGACTATGCAAATGTCGAATACGATGAACAAACTAAAAAGGTATTTCAAAGCAGAGATATCGACTACAGGGAAATTATAGATTTCTACTGGCAGTGGAAACAGCTTATTTTGGAAGCTGCTGCGTTAAAGCTAAACAGTAATCAATATGAAAACGAGGCAGGATACCAGTTGGGAGAAAAATGGGATAGATTCACTAAAAACGCTACGGATGACCCCGAAATACTGGCGGAATATGAAAGAGGCTCTGATCTAAGCGACCAGTGGCCAGAGGAAGATTTATTTTTATACAACTTTTCCAAAGCTTTCATCGAAGCAGCACATCGCTATTACCTTGAGAGGAAGGGTGAAATCAATGATTAAAACAGAAAATCTAACAAAAAAGTTTGGTGATAAAACAGCGGTTGACCGTCTAAATTTAACGCTTCAGCCAGGAGCAGTTACAGGCTTCCTTGGTCCTAATGGTTCTGGTAAATCAACAACAATGAAAATGATCATTTCCCTCGTTCAACCTACACATGGAAAAGTAATAATTGACGGAAAAAAATACAGTGATTTCCGAGAACCAGTGAAAAAAATCGGAACATTAATTGACCCATCCACATTAGATAAAAACTTTACTGCGGAACAGCATCTGTCGATTATTGCAACAGCGGCAGGTATTGAAAAAAGTAGAATAGAAGAAATGTTGGATGTAACTGGATTGCAAAGTGTGAAAAATAAAAAAGTGAAGTCTTATTCGCTAGGAATGAAACAGCGCTTGGGTGTTGCAACTGCATTAATCGGCAACCCTGACACAATTATATTAGATGAGCCCTTTAACGGCCTGGATATAGACGGTATTAAATGGCTGCGCAAGCTTTTCAGACAACTTGCTGACCACGGTAAAGCCGTTATTGTTTCCAGCCACTTGATGAGGGAAATAGAAGCCGTTGCTGATCGGGTTGTCATTATCGGGCAGGGTAAGTTGCTAGCTGACATGACAATGGGGGAAATGAATGAAAAAAGTTTAAGTTCCTATGTTTATGTTGAAGCAAATGATATTGCTAAATTTAAAAACGTGCTACAGAAAAAACATGCTTTAATCAAACCTCATAACGCAGGTTTGAAAGTACGAAACTTAGAGGCAAGTGAAATCGGAAGGTTAGCTCATGATCATCAAATTATCCTATTTCAACTAACAAAAGTAAACCCTTCTTTAGAAGACCTATTTACCGAAATAACCGATGGGAAAGTAGAATATGTTGCAAAAGGGGTGAAGACCAAATGAAAAACTTAATTAAGGCGGATTTCAAAAAAATATTCTACCTTCCAGGTAATCGATCCTTTCTGATTTCAACCATTTGTTTAAGTATCTTACTGGGAATGATTTTTTTATTCACTACAAATGTTACACAAGGAAGAGCATTAATAGAGCTATCCAGTATGGAGGTTATTGATATAACATTACTTGGCATGGATGTCGCGGCAATTATGCTCCTTATATTTACTGCTAATTTTGTCAAAAAAGATTTAACTTCGGGAGCGGTTCATACAAACCTTGCAATTACTCCTGTTCGAGGGAATTATTTCCTGTCTAAAGTTTCATTTATATCCATCCTCGCCATTCTTCTTAGTATTGTATTAATACTGCTTTTCTTTGCCATTGATCAGCTAGTATTATCAATGAATGGTATGGGGGGCTTATCCATATTCGCTCTCAATATTTTTACAAAGATTGTTGGTTCTATCGTGATGGTATTATTCTACAGCCTATTAAGCGCGTCAGGTACTTTTTATCTGCAATCCGCATTTGGGGGAGCAGCTTTTGCATTAAGCGTGATGTTCCTCCCAGCGCTCATTAAAATGTTTCCCGCCGATATTTCCGATATATTATTACCGATTTTTCCCGAGGATGCATTATCCGCGCTCATCGATGTTCATTCTGCTGATGGCTCACTTCTCCGAGCAATATTAGTCCTATTATTATGGATTATTGTTTCAAGTCTAATAGGACAATGGAAATTTAAAAAAATGGATTACTAACTTTTCAAGGGAGGCAGTTATAGCAAAGCCTGGCAGGCCCTTTCCATTTATTACTTTATCTATTGCTAGGTATTCACCTCCCTGTCCCCTTGCTGTTTGGAAATCAATATTTTTCCAGATCACGAGGTACGCTTGAGAAAAGTACAAAGTAGAACGAGCGGTGGTTCTCATTCTACTTCTTTATTATGATTTAATGCGCTAATTCTGGCATTACTTTTTTCAGACCCATTAGATCATCCATCACAATATCAGCCTGTGCAAGTTCCTCTTCTTTCGCAAAGTCAAAATTGCATCCGATTGAAACTAAACCATTATCTTTTGCAGCGTTTATATCCGATAGCCGGTCGCCTACTACTGCGCCTTGGGTAATATTGTATTTCGTGATTATACGCTGTACTAGATCTGATTTATTCAAGGAATCAATTTGCTCGATACTGAATGTCTCCGTAACCCAATGATCCAATTGATAATAACTTACAATTGCCTTAAGATATTCGGTTAACCCATTACTTGCAATGTAAATCGAGTAATCATTTGCTTTCAGATAACTGAAAACCTCTTTTACATTCGGATATAATGCACCTTTCCCGCCTTTTATATTGTTTAAGAGCTTCTCCAAGAAATAAGCATCTGTTTGCTCTCTAACATCACGAGAATGATCAGGCATTAACGTTTCCCATACTTTTGGCAAAGGCACACCCATAATTTCACGATATTTATCAATCGGTGTTTCGCATTCCACTTTTTCAATGACCGTAAACGTTCAAATGCATCTTCCAGAGATAACTCTAAAATTTTACCGGTTTGAAATAATGTTCCATCCATATCAAAGATTAGTGATTGAGTCATTTCTATATTCCCTTTTTTATTATTCAGTCAATTCATAAAGTATAGCATATATTAGCGCGCTAACGCTTAGGATTTCCTGCGGGATGCTTATAGCGTTCATCGTTTCTGAATTAAAAAAGGAGCCATCCAACGATAGCCCTTTCTATATACAAAGTCACTGCACATAATGGGGGGTAATATGCAAAATGACGGAAAACATCTATGCTTCCTTTTCCTGTTTCCGAGTAGGCTCATGTCGATAAGCGACCTCGTAGATATTCAATTCTGCCCCTAAAATGGGACTGTCTTCTGACCTTTTCCCTGCCTGCTGACCCTGCTGCTCTTTTCGGTGATTTCTCGCTTCCAGCCATTGATCAAAGTGTTTTCTCTCTTCCCATGTCGTACAAATATCCAATTCATCATATTCTTCACTTGTTTCATTCCTCAACACTTCCATTACTACAAATCCCTCAAATTTATGGACATCTTTTGGTTTTTGAAAGAGGGGAAGCACTTCATCTGACCGACCTTTTTCAATTCGAATGGTATTGACTGCTTTTATCATTTTATTTTCCTCCTTTTACAGGTCATACTACTACAATTAATGTATCAATTGTTCTTTTGATTTCAAATATTCGACGACAAATTTAGCTTGTTCCCCACCTTTTTCTGCATGGCGGATGAGTGGAATTCCATGTGGACCCTTTTCCTGCAACACTTCCGGGAATCGTTCGATGATAGAAGAGACGACGCCTAATTCTCCAAGCATGGCTGCTGCAAATATATCTAGCCTTGCCCCACGTTCGAGTAACCATTCTGCAATGGATCGATTGCCGGTGTGCGCAGCTGCTCCCAGTCCGCTTTCCCAGTCATCCCCTCCCCAGTTCACGACCGAATGGATTAATGCCGGTTCTTCTGTCACGAGTTGTTTTACTTTTTCAAAATCACCATGTGCAGCGATGACGAACTCCCTTACTAATTCAATATCTAAAGGCTTGCTGTTCACATTCATCCTTCCTTTCCTAATTTCATGGGGGTAAAAAAGGTTTTCCCAGATTCTTTATAAATATTAGCATCAATTCCGAATACAGATTGAAACATCTCCCGGCGCAGCACATCAGTTGGCGTGCTATCATAGAGGACCTTTCCGTTCTTTAGTACAATCATTCTCTCACTGTACCTTGCTGCTTGGTTAATATCATGTAATACCATTACAACCGTCATGCCAAAATTCTCATTCAAATCTTTGACAAGCTCCATGACTTCCAATTGATGGGATATATCAAGGAATGTTGTTGGCTCATCCAGCAGTAAAATTTCCGGACGCTGGGCTATTGCCATAGCAATCCATGCTCGTTGTCTTTCTCCACCTGAAAGGGAATGCAACATTCGATTTCGGAAGGACTGAAGCTTTGTAATCTCAATCGCCCATTGGGTAACTTTCTTATCCTCCGTCGTCAGCTTACTATATGCCCCGCGATGCGGATACCTGCCGAATTCAACAAGTTCAGCCACCGTCAGGTCTAATTGATGATCCAGCATCTGAGGAAGCATCGCTAGTTTCTTTGCTACATCCTCCGTCTTCATCGATTTAATTGCTTTTCCAACCAACAGGATTTCCCCGCTTTTTGGAGAAATGAGACGGGACATGAGACGCAGCAGTGTAGATTTTCCCGAACCATTCGGACCGACTAAACTAACAATCTCACCCTTTTGGATGGATAAATTGATATCTTCCAGCTGAAAAGCAGTAGAATGCTCGAAATCTAAACGCTTAGTGACCAGCAACCGGACCCCTCCTTCTCTGAATCAAATATAAAAAGAATGGACCACCGATAAACGCCAGCAGAATGCCAACAGGAAGTTCAATCGGATTAAAGGCACTTCTGGCAATCGTATCCGCCAGTACGACAAGCAGGCCACCTCCAAGCGCAGATGCCGGAAGCAAATAGCGATAATCTCCACCAATGATCAATCGTAAAATATGTGGAACAACAAGACCAACGAATCCGATTAACCCAGAAACACTGACCGCAATACCAGCTAAGAGCGTACTCATAACAATAAGGAAAAACCTGCTTCGTTCTACATGATGGCCGAGTAATTTTGCCAATTCATCACCAAGCCTTAGGACACGAATATGTTTGATTGAAAATAAAGCTAAGATAAGCGCTATCATGACATAGTAAATAATCATTTTAAACTGCACCCAGCCAACTCCACCGATTCCTCCCGCCAACCATGGAAGGACCGCTTGTACCCGGTCACTGTAAAGCAGCATCAGGGCTGACATAAACGAACCGATAATGGCATTGATGGCAACACCCACTAGAATAATGCGTACAACGGAAGTCCCACCCCTCCATGACAACGCATAGATGATTAAAGCTGTTACCAATGCACCGATAAAAGCAGCAAGGGGTAATAAAGCAATATAAGTTGGATAAATAATCATAATGATTACTGCAACAAGACCTGCCCCGGAAGAAACACCGATAATACCCGGATCAGCTAATGGATTTCGCATAACCCCTTGCAAGATTGCTCCCGCAGACGCAAGGCACATACCAACAACTACTCCAATCAATACTCTAGGGAGCCGTAAATCCCAGACAATACGTCTTTCGAGTGTATCGGAGGAATCAAAAAGTCCGTTCCATATCTCGCTGATGGAAAAAGATACAGCTCCCGCCATCAAACTGAATAACGAAACAAGGATGAGCGTAATACTTAATGAAACTAATACAATGAGCCGTCTTTTTGCAAGCGGATGCCGATCATGCTGCTTCGGTCCCTCCTCGGCAGAATATGTACGTACGTTTACTTTTGCAGATTCCATTCTACCTAACACTCTCCAGGCTTTCGCTCATTACTTCCAACGCATCAACAATTTTCGTTCCTGGGTTAGCGCCAAATAAATCCGATGGTAGAATAACTACATTTCCATTTTTAACCGCATCCAAATTAAACCATGCTGCATTTGTTTCCATTTCCTGTTCAAAAGCTTCTTTCACTGTTTCTGGTTCACCGTGTGTGATTAACATAATGACTTCCGGGTTTCTTTCAATAATCCTTTCTGGACTTAAATTAGCATAGTTCGGAAAGTTTTCTGCAAGTTCAAAGTCTTGTGCGATATTTTCTCCACCAGCCTTTTCCAGTAAATCACCAGAAAGCGAGTTAGGAAGTGCTGCGAGGGAACTCTCGGTTGTTCCATATACGAGCAACGCACGAACAGGGTCTTCTTCATCCACTTCGATGCCTTCCGTTTTCTCTGTTATCCCATTGTTTATTTTTTCTGCTTCTGCTTCCTTATGGAATATTTGTCCAAACACTTCGATTGTTTCTTGAATGTCAGCTATGGAGTTTGCGTTTGAATATACAACTTTTGTTCCTTGCTCTTCTATGTTAGCGGCATGCCGCTCGAAGCTGAGCGGCGCAATTAACACTTCTGGATTAGCCTCGGCAATTTTCTCAAAATTGGGCTGATGAAGATTCCCTATTTCAGGAGCATCCTCAACATCTGCAGGAACTTCAACATTTGTTGTTGGTCTTCCAACGATTTCCACTCCAAGATTATGTAAAATATCAAGATCTCCTGAACTTAACGTAGCAGCGGACTCAGGAATCGATTCAAACGTGATTGTCTCACCTGACGCATCTGTAACTTCAATCGGCAAATTACTTTCTTTATCTGATGATTCACTTGCCGTATCATTTGTGTCCTGAACATCCTCTTCCGTTTCCTCTGCACTTGTGCCGCATGCTGCTAGTACGATTAGCAAAAATATAGAAATAATAAATATAGATAATTTCCTCATATTTTCTTCCCCTTTCATATAATTAATAATGATAATCATTCTCACCGTTCATTGCCATTATAGTGAGAATGATTATCATTGTCAATAGTTTTTATTTAAATTTTTAGATAAAATTAGTTAGTCGAATGAATTTCATAATTACCAAAGTCGACTTTCCATCACCATATGTAGTTGGGAACGAACCAACTACATATGGTGATGGTGAAGCATTAAATACGTATTATGAAATTCATTAAGTCTGCTAATAAGAATATTTTATGCGATAACAAAAAAGCCGAGTTTCCATAGAACTTAGATTATTTAAACCATGAACCAGTTTTTTTATGATTCATAAGAATAATCCTTTCTAAATTCATTTGTTTGCACCTGTATAGATTAAAAGGTACATTGTAAACATGCGCAAACAACGTAATGAAAGGAGTTTTACATGATGAGTCAACTATTCAGCCCTTACACAGTTAAGAATTTAACATTAAAAAACCGGATTGTCATGGCACCAATGTGTCAATATTCCGTTACAAAAGAAGATGGGATTCCAAATGATTGGCATTTTGTCCACTACGTCTCGCGAGCAATCGGAGGAACTGGTCTCATCATTATGGAAATGACGAGTGTTACTCCCGAGGGGAGGATTACAGATAACGATCTTGGATTATGGTCAGATGAACATATTCCACATTACGAACGCCTTGTTCAAGCGATCAAAAAGCATGATGCCAAGGTTGGTATTCAAATCGCTCATGCGGGAAGAAAAGCTGAGGACGCTGTTCAGCCTGTAGCTCCTTCCGATATTCCAGTAGAAGTTCTGCAAGAAGAAACAAAAAGTGGCGCACTAAAAGCCCCAAGAGCTTTAACGACAGAGGAAGTAAAAGAAACGGTTCAGCAATTTAAGGAAGCTGCCGAAAGAGCAGTAAAAGCTGGATTTGATACAATTGAATTACACGGAGCGCATGGCTATCTCATCCATCAATTCATGTCGCCGAGCATTAATAATCGTACAGATGAGTATGGAAAAGATTTAGCTTTGTTCGGTGAAGAAATCATTAAAGCAGTAAAAACTGTCATACCTGCGGACATGCCACTTCTTATGCGGATGTCTGCTGTGGAATATATCGACGGAGGATATGACTTGGATCATTCGATCGCGATTGCCAAGCGTTTTAAAGCAGCTGGCGTTGATGTCTTTCACGTTTCCAGTGGTGGAGAAGGACCTCCAGGCAAACGTAAACCACTCAACACGCCAGGCTATCAAGTGCCTTTCGCACGGGAGTTTAAGAAACAATTGGACGTACCAGTAATTGCAGTCGGCAAATTGAGTAATCCAGAACTTGCTGAAGCGACCATCACAAATGGAGATGCAGAGCTCGTGTCTATAGCTAGAGGGATGCTTCATGATCCTTATTGGGGATTACATGCAGAGAAAGAATTAACTCGGAAAGTAAGCCCACCACTTCAATACGAGAGAGGGATAAGGTAGTAAAAATTTTATCATTACCTGTTCATGTGTCTGAACGGGTAATGATTCCTTCATATCGCGGTGATAGAACTTGTTTTTAAAAGTTAATTTAGAAGGAGCTAATCGGAATGAAGCACGCATTAGTAGTTGGCGGAACAGGAATGTTATCGGACGTATCACTCTGGTTAGTTGAACAAGGTTATCACGTGTCCATCGTTGCTCGTAACCCTAAACGGATGAAAGAACTAATGAGCAAGACTATTTCGGGTGAAAAGATAACACCACTCTTCGTTAATTATACAAATGAAGAAAAGTTACAAGAACAAATTAGCGATACAATCAAGAAAAATGGCAATATCAATATCGTAGTTGCATGGATTCATTCCATTGCTGAAAATGCCCTGTCAATCATCACAAATAAAGTCTCCAAAAATCAAAAGGAATGGGAATTGTTCCATATACTAGGGAGCAGTACAGACTTAAGAAAAATCCAACAAAAGATATCTGTACCAGGAAATTGCTTATACCATCAAGTGCAGCTAGGCTTTGTCGTGGAAAACAATTATTCCAGATGGCTAACAAACAAGGAGATTTCTTTAGGTACAATTACAGCGATAAAGACAAAACAGAAACAAATGATTGTTGGTCAACTCGAGCCATGGGAAGATAGACCTTAACCAATTCGCCGCCAGTAGCGCCCAGCTTGTTCCTGCTGTGCAAAGCCCCGCGCCTTGTAGATAGGGATACCAAGTCATTTCCCTCTTGTACAGATACATACTGTTTTTTCGCACCTCTTTCTATATGCTTCTTTGTAAATGCCTTGAGTAGTTTTGCACCGATTCCTTTATATCTATAATTATCATCAACATAGAAAACGTAAATCTCACTAACATCCGGACCCGTCATCCCCCCTCCATGTCCCGACAACTTTCCCGTTCACTAATGCAACATGTGTGTATGTACCTTTCACAATATCGTCATGTACCCGCTCATGGTTATACCAATATTCTACATTTTTATTTTGGTACTCCTCATCATAAACACTTTAAACCGTTTGCAGCCAGCCAATGGAACAAATTCTACTAATTTCTTCTCCATGTTCTGGAGCTGCTTTAATGATTGAAAATATTCATGGATATTCCCTCCAAGCTTTTATTGATTATATTTTATATCATTACAGACAAGGGTCTCTGACATCCCTTTTCCTATTTATTGAACAAATGTACGCTAACTGAATAAATCATTGGTTTCCATTTTCTAATTCGGGTTTATCTTATCACTCAAGTTGGGCATAGTAACAACAGAGACAATCCATTTAAAATAATGTCAACAAGTGGTCTGCCAAAGATATGTTTAGATTCCATTGAGTAGTGCCAACGGATTGCTTTAAAATAGAAGTATAAGATATTACTTCAATTAAGGGAGTGTGGAAAGATGGCTGAAAAGAAGGGCATTCGAGCAAAAGCACAGCAATTCGGCAGTTATTTAAGCGGAATGATTATGCCGAACATCGGTGCCTTTATTGCTTGGGGAATTATAACGGCTTTATTTATTGAAGATGGTTGGTTGCCAAATGCACAATTGGCAACAATGGTCGACCCGATGCTTATTTACTTATTGCCATTATTGATAGGGTTTACAGGCGGCCGGATGGTCTATGACATACGTGGTGGGATTGTTGGTGCTACGGCTACGATGGGAGTTATCGTCGGAGCGGATATTCCAATGTTTCTCGGAGCAATGGTGATGGGACCACTTGCCGGCTATTTAATGAGGAAAATAGATGATCTCTTCCAGGCGAAGATTCGTCAAGGGTTTGAGATGCTTTACAATAACTTCTCCGCTGGTATATTGGCGGCACTACTTGCGATTATTGCTGTCTATGCAATTGGTCCAGTAGTAGAAGGATTGAACACAGCACTTGCAGCAGGAGTGGAAGTAATTATTGCCGCAGGGTTATTGCCACTTGCGAACATCATTATTGAACCTGCGAAAATTCTATTCTTGAATAATGCAATTAACCATGGAATATTAAGTCCGATTGGTGCGGATCAAGCGAGTGAAGTCGGGAAATCAATACTATTCCTGTTGGAAGCAAACCCTGGCCCAGGTATCGGTATTTTACTCGCATTCATGATTTTTGGTAAAGGTGCTTCCAAGAGTTCTGCACCAGGGGCTGCAATCATTCAGTTCTTCGGTGGGATTCATGAAATTTATTTCCCTTACGTATTGATGAAACCAATTCTAATTCTTGCAGTCATCGCTGGTGGTATGAGTGGTGTATTCATGTTCCAGCTATTTGGTGCGGGATTAGTTGCCCCTTCATCACCTGGTAGTATTTTCGCTGTCCTTGCGATGACGGCACAAGACAGTTATCTTGGTGTAATCTTAGGTGTTCTAGTGGCAGCAGCCGTCACCTTTGTTATTGCTGCTATCATTTTGAAATCAAGCAAGACAGAGACGGACAGTTTAGCAGATGCTGCAGGTAAAATGGAAGCAATGAAAGGCAAGAAAAGCTCTGTTACAGGTGCTTTGAACCAAGATGAAGAAGAAAATAAAGAGATTGTAAAAACAGTCACTACCCGGAAGAAAACACCAGAACAAATCGATAAAATTATTTTCGCTTGTGATGCTGGTATGGGCTCAAGCGCGATGGGTGCATCCCTTCTGAAAAATAAATTCAAGAAGTCGGATATCGATATTTTCGTAACGAATAAAGCAATCAATGATATTCCCAATGATGCGGATATTGTTATCACCCATAAAGACTTGACCGATCGTGCAAAAGCGAAACTTCCAACAGCTGAGCATATTTCCGTCGATAACTTCCTGAACAGCCCGAAATATGATGAACTCGTAGATCGATTGCTTACAGGAGATGTGGCAGATGATTTAGATCAAGAGAAAGAAGAGACAGCACCTGAACCAGAACAGGAAGATGTAAATAAAGTTATTTTCGCCTGTGACGCTGGTATGGGTTCAAGCGCGATGGGTGCCTCGTTACTGAAAAATAAATTCAAGAAGGCAGATATTGACATCTTCGTAACGAATAAAGCGATTAATGACATCCCGGATGATGCAGATATTGTCATCACCCATAAGGATTTGACCGACCGTGCGAAGAATAAACTTCCAACGGCAGAGCATATTTCCGTTGATAATTTCCTAAACAGCCCGAAATATGACGAATTGGTGGAACGGTTGAAAGATAACTAGTGGGGGAGAATTGACCTTGAGTATTACAGCTCGAGAAAGAAAAATCATCTTGTTCTTACTTCAGAACCAAGGACAAGTGACTGTCGAAGATATCGCTAAAGCACTTGATGTTAGTTCGCGAACGATTCACCGTGATTTAAAAAGCATTGAAAAAATTCTTTCAAACCACCAATTGGAGCTCGACAAAAAAGCGGGCGTCGGGCTCCAAATCGTTGGTAACCAAGCGGATAAGCAATTATTAGAACGGATGCTTTCCAATATTAATCCTATTGATTACACTCAGGAAGAAAGACAAGCCATGGTTCTATCCATGCTGCTTGAATCAAATGAGCCGGTGAAACTGTTCACCCTTGCTCATGAATTAGATGTAACGATTGCCACTGTCAGAAATGATTTGGATCAACTGGAAGAAGCGTTAGGGAACTTTCACTTAACGATTATCCGAAGAAGAGGATATGGTGTACAAATTGAAGGAGACGAAGCAAATAAACGGTCCGCAATCACTCATTTGATTGCAAAATACGTGGATCCCTTTTCTTTCATCTCCCTACTAAAAGAAAATATTCAAAACAAGCAAACGCCGACCATTTCCAACCGCTTATTAGGACTCGTCAATCCAGATACATTAAAAATTATTGAAAAAACCGTAGGAACTGCAAGCACAGAACTACCGTATGAGTTAGCAGACAGCGCCCGTGTCGGATTAGTCGTCCACCTTGCACTCGCAATCGAGCGACTAAAAAAGGGAGATACGATTCAATTTGACCGGGCATACTTCAAACAGATACAGGGTACAGAGGAATATAAGATAGCTGAAAAAATCATCAATGAATTGGAGACGGCCCTGGACATCGATATTCCTGAAGATGAGATCGGTTATATTACCATGCATTTAATGGGAGCGAAACTCCGTGCAGACCAACATGTTTTGTTAGAAGTGGAGAACTCAGGATTCGCCTACCAAGTCAAACAGTTGATCGCTTATATAAGTAAACAGCTCCATGTTGATATGATGGGAAACAACCCATTACTGAATGATTTAGTTACCCATTTGAAACCAGCCATTTACCGGATGCAAAAACAGATGAAGATCACGAATCCGATGATTGATCAGATTAAACATGACTACGACGATTTGTTTCACTTAATTGCAGAAGCAGCAAGCGTTATTTTTCCTGACTTGGATTTCCCGGATGATGAGATTGGTTTCCTCGTCCTTCATTTTGCAGCTGCATTACTAAAAGGTGAAAGACAGAAGGCCCTTGTTATTTGTTCCAGTGGAATTGGTACAGCGAAAATCTTAGCTACCCAATTAATGAAGCAAGTACCGGAAATTAAACAAATTGAAAACAAATCGATGTTCGATGTAGATGAAGCTGATTTGGATCAATATGATTTAATCATTTCAACGCTCCCCTTAACGGAATTGGAGGACACAGATTATATTCTCGTTTCCCCAATGTTAAATCAATCAGAAGTCCATCAGATTAAAAAGGCAATCCGCCAGCAGAGGCTCATTGTAAATAATGAAAAGCAAAAAAGTAATGCGAATTCGCTCTTGCAGTTAGAATCCATCAAACTTTATACCGATACCATTCTTGATTTGCTTCATTCCTTCTATATTGATGAACGCAATCATGAAGAATCTACATTACGAGCAATTTGTATCGATTTGGAAAAACGAAAAATAATAAAGAACAGTGAAACAGTTTTTACTAAATTACTGGAAAGAGAGCAAGCAGGCGGACTTGGGATACCAGATACAAGCTTGGCACTTTTCCATACACGCTCTAGAGACGTGCCTTCTATCCACTTTTCCATTTATGTATTGGAAAATGCGAGTCCGATGAGGGGGATGGACGGAAAAGAGATGAAAGTAAAACATATCCTAGTCATGCTAGCCCCGGAAGATATTCAACAAGAAAGGCTAGAGACACTAAGTTATTTAAGCAGTCTGCTCATCCAGGAAGACGAAGCGGTTCGTTTGTTTGAATCTGCAGATGAAACAGCGATCAAATTCTATTTAGCCGAGCGTTTTCAAACGTTTTTAAAGGATAAAAAATTACTATAAATATAAGTTCAAAAAGGAGGATAAAAAGGACCGAGGTCGGCTAAATAAGCAACATTCTGTTGCAACGCCGACACTAGCACATCCTGTGCGTCGAAATTCGAGGCGGCGAAGCTCCCGGCACCGGAATGTACGTCAGTAGGTACATGAGGAGAGAAAAAGCGAGCCAACGAGCTTCCACAGGACGTGGACGGTCTTAGTAGAACCTCCCATTCACAAAGTGTCATTTTTACCGAACTTTTTGAACAACCTCTATAAGGAGTGGTGTATACCATGGCAAAAGAAGTATTAGCAAAAGAAAATATTAAGTTGAACGTCTCATTAAACAATCAGGAAGAAGCGATTCGCTATGCAGGCCAAATTCTAGTAGATAATGGCTATGTCGAATCTTCCTATATCGATAAAATGTTTGAACGGGAAGAATTAACATCGACCTATATGGGGAACTTCGTCGCGATTCCACATGGTACAGAAGATGCGAAGTCAGAAGTAAATGATTCCGGCTTATCCGTCGTCACCGTTCCGGAAGGTGTAGCGTACGGAGATGGCAACACAGTGAAAATTTTAATTGGAATTGCTGGTAAAGGAGACGAGCACTTAGATATTCTCTCCAATATCGCAATCGTGCTCTCCGACGAAGACAATATCCAATCGATTCTTGACGCAGCGTCAGAAGAAGAAATCATTCGTATCTTTGATGAGGTGAACTAAATGGAAGCAGTACATTTTGGTGCAGGCAATATTGGACGTGGTTTTATTGGTTTATTACTCCATCAAGCGGCATATCACACAACCTTTGTCGATGTGAACGAAGAAGTGATTAAGGAAATCAACACAGAAAAACAATACAACGTCGTATTAGCAGCAGAAGAAAGCGAATCGTTAACCGTTAAAAACATTTCGGGAATTCATAGTATCCAAGACCCAGGGAGAGTCGTCCAGGCAATTGTTCAAGCGGATATTATTACAACTGCTGTCGGGCCAAATGTATTGCCGATCATTGCTGAACTCATCGCTAAGGGGTTGAAAGAGCGAGCTAAAACAAATAATCAACCCCTAAATATTATCGCCTGTGAAAACATGGTCGGTGGCACTTCCTTTTTAAAGGAGAAAGTTTACGACCATCTGACACAAGATGAAAAGACAATATTTGATAACTTGTTCGGCTTCCCGGATGCAGCGGTGGATCGAATTGTACCGAACCAGAAACATGACAATCTACTTCAAGTTTCTGTAGAACCTTACTATGAATGGGTTGTGGAAGAACCTGCACTCAAAGGTACCAAGCCGGAGATTAATGGGATTACTTTCGTTCGAGATCTCACCCCTTATATCGAACGGAAGCTATTCACGGTCAATTCCGGCCATGCAGCTGTCGCTTATATCGGTCATCCGATGGGATACCACACCATTACAGAAGCAATTAATGACAAAAAGGTACAAGAAACAATAAAAGGCGCGTTACATGAGTCAGGCGAAGCGTTGATTCAAACATATAGCTTTAACCGGGAAGAACATCAAGCATATATTGAGAAAATTATCGGCCGCTTTATGAATCCATATATTTCTGATGAAATCATAAGGGTGGCAAGAGGTCCAATTCGTAAGCTTGGTGCTAAAGAACGACTCATTCGTCCGGCATCGATGTATATGGACGTAACCGGGAAAGCACCAACCTACCTTGCGAAAACAATTGCAGCTGCTCTTAAGTTTACTAATGAACAAGATGAAGAGGCAGTAAAATTACAGAAGATGATTGCAGAACAGGGGGTCCGAGAAACATTGAAAGAAGTTTCCGGTTTAGAAGAAGGACATCCCTTGCTTGAAGTTATTTTAAAGGCTTATAATGAAAGATAGACATTACGATAACTATTCAGGGGCTGGTAAAATGAACAAAGAATTAAAAGGAATTGCTGCATCACCTGGTATAGCGATTGCTAAAGCATACCAACTCGTAACACCGGACTTATCCTTTGAAAAAGTAACGACTGAAAATACAGAGGAAGAGATTAGCCGGCTAGAACAAGCATTAGAAGTTTCCAGAACGGAGCTCGAGAAAATCAAAGCGCATACGGAAAATAAGCTTGGTGAAGACCATGCTGCGATTTTCTCTGCTCATCTCTTAATTTTAAATGACCCAGAACTAATTAATCCGATGAAGGAAAAAATCGAAACGGATAAGGTTATTGCAGCAACTGCTGTTGAAGAAGTATCCGCGATGTTTATCGACATGTTCGAAAACATGGACAACGAATATATGCGGGAACGTGCCGCAGACATTAAGGATGTCACAAAGCGAATCATGGCACATTTACTTGGTGTCACCTTCCCGAACCCTGCATTAATTGACGAAGAGGTCGTCATTATCGCAGAGGACTTAACACCATCTGACACAGCACAATTGAACCGCGAATTTGTTCAAGGATTCGCAACAGACATCGGGGGCCGGACTTCACATTCCGCCATTATGGCAAGATCACTCGAAATACCTGCCGTTGTCGGAACGAAAAATATCACCGAATCAGTTGCACAAAATGATCTCATCATTATTGATGGTCTAGAAGGTAATGTCATCATCCATCCAACCGATGAAGAAGTGGCAACGTATAAGAAAAAACAGGCAGCTTACGCAAAACAACAAGAAGAGTGGGCTAAATTAAAAGACGAGCCTACGATTACGAAAGATGGCGCCGAGGTTGAGCTTGCTGCAAACATCGGAACACCAGATGACGTAGCAGGTGCTCTTCATAACGGAGCAGAAGGAATCGGTCTGTACCGGACCGAATTTCTATACATGGGTAAAAGTGAACTGCCATCTGAAGAAGAACAGTTTGAAGCATATAAATCCGTGCTTGAACAGATGGGGGACAAACCAGTTGTCGTCCGTACACTAGACATTGGTGGCGATAAAGAGCTGGACTACCTGGATCTGCCAAAGGAATTAAACCCATTTCTAGGCTTCCGTGCGATCCGTTTCTGTTTGGAAAATGAAGATGTTTTCCGCCCGCAGCTCCGTGCTTTACTTCGTGCAAGTGCCTTTGGGAACTTAAAAATCATGTTCCCAATGATTGCAACACTGGAAGAATTCCGCCAAGCAAAAGGGATCCTACTCGATGAGAAGGAAAAGCTAACTGCGGAAGGCATGGAAGTATCCGAGAATATCGAAGTCGGAATTATGGTCGAAATTCCATCTACAGCAGTTACTGCAGCACAATTTGCTAAAGAAGTTGATTTCTTCAGTATTGGAACGAACGACCTTATCCAATACACAATGGCTGCTGACCGGATGAATGAACAGGTCTCTTATCTCTACCAACCATATCATCCGGCAATCTTGAACTTAGTCAATAATGTGATTGAAGCGGCTCACAAAGAAGGTAAATGGGCTGGCATGTGCGGTGAAATGGCTGGAGACCCGATTGCTGTTCCAATTCTGTTAGGACTTGGACTAGACGAATTCAGCATGAGTGCAACATCTATCCTTCCCGCCCGGACACAGTTAAGCAAGCTCTCAAAAGAACAGATTGCTTCCCATAAGGAAGAATTGTTGGCGATGGGTACGACGGATGAGGTTGTTGAATTTATTAATCAACTCATCAATCAAGCTTAAAAAACTACATGAAATAGGGTACTGCACCTTCGGGTATACAGTACCCTTTTTAAATATCATTGCCCATCTAAAATCATTTCCTCCGATTCCCCGCCCCAACTAATTGTTACCTTTATATCGCTATCCACTTGCCTTTCATTGAATGACATTCTCGTAGTTAATACACCCTCTTTATTCAACGACGCATTGACGCTTGTTGTTTGTAATCCCTCTTCAATCACAACATTGACCTTTCCCTTGGGCATTGCTTCTTCTCCAATATACTTGATGGAAAGACTCTCATCTCTCCAGTAGTCCATTTCCCAATGATCACTTACTCCCGTATAAATTCTGCTTTCATCATCTAAGCAAGCTGAAACAAATAAAGCAGTCGTGAACAATATGAAAAGAAATAAAATCCTTTTCCGCATCCGATCTCCTCCTCCGTTATACTTGCTTCATATATAATTCCTCATGCTACTTTTATTAAATATTTATACAACCTAATGAATTTCATAATAAGTATTTAATCCTTCACCATCACCATATGTAGTTGGTTCGTTCCCAACTACATATGGTGATGGAAAAGCCGACTTTGGTAATTATGAAATTCATTCAACCTTTTTATAAAATCTTTAAATCGAAACAATTCCTATTTACAAATCGAAATCATTACGATATAGTATAACTTATTAAATAAATGAAAGGAGAAAAATAGAAAGCGATATCCTACCATTACAAGAGCATATACATAAATTTTTTTTCACAAATAATCATAATGGTTTCGATTTAAAGTTTGTTAGAAGGAGGATTCAAACATGAAAAGTATAAAAGCGTGGACAATTATTTTATTTATAGGCGTTTTGTTGATTGGGTGCTCATCACCGGGTGAAAGGAATAGTAACACAGATGAATCGAATGAAAGTATTACTGTCTATACAACGGTGTATCCACTGCAATACATTGTAGAGGAAATTGGCGGGGACACAGTTACCGCCAATTCGGTCTTCCCGCCCGGTGTTGATGGTCATATGTATGAACCGACATCAAAAGAAATGACTGATTTTGCTGCTAGTGATGCTTTCATTTACATTGGAGCGGGAATGGAAGGCTTTGCAGATAGTGTTTCGGAAGCGCTGGAATCAGAAGACGTAGCCTTGATTGAAATGGGGCAACATGAGGAGCTTTTCCAAAAAGGTAATCATGAAAATTCGGAGCATGTCCACGAGAGTGAACAGACAATCGAAATCCAAGGATTGGCTGAGCATTATCATACAGGTGATAGATTTGAGTTAACTGCCAACTTGCACATTGATTCAGAGCATGACCATTGGCATTGGTTTACGTTAGATCCAGATGAAGATGACTGGCAAGTTGTAGATGACTTACATGATAATGCGTACGAAGGAGAAGCTGTCATTTCTGAGCAGCAGATCAAGGCTGTGTTATATGATGATGACCACGGGGTTATTGCAGAATCTGCTCCTGTAACAATTACGATTGATGATCATGGACATGATCACGGACATGAACACCATGAACAGGAAGAGCATGGGAATGAGCATGAAGATCATGCACATGAGGAGTATAGCCACGATCACCACGATGAACAGGAGGATAGCGAGCACGACCATCATCACACTGAACACAAAGATAGCGATGAATATTATGCAATTAAAGTGGATGGACTCGCTGCTCATTATCATACAGGAGATCAGATTACTTTAACCGCGTCCTATGAGGATGGATCAGATGAGGATCATTGGCATTGGTATACATTAGTTCCGGGCTCAGAGGAATGGGAAGTCGCCCGGGGACAGCATCATGACACGTACGAAGGAGAAGCAGATCTCTCCGGCTTGCAAATTAAAGCGGTACTGTACGGTGATGACCATGAAGTGATTGCGGAATCCGAATCAAAAACAATTATCATCGACGATCACACCGATCATGATCCACATATTTGGGTCGACCCGCTTCGGATGATTGATCTTGCAGAGATCATAAAGGATGAACTTATTGCACTTAATCCCGATTCAGCAGGTCTTTACCAAGACAACTTGGCTGTGTTAAAAGATAATTTAACAGAATTAGATCAGCGGTTCATGGAGCTTTTAAGTCAGAAAGAAAATAAATCTATTATCGTTCCCCATTCCGCTTTTGGTTACTGGGAAGAACGCTACGGTGTACAGCAAATCACAATCAGCGGCCTGTCCTCCAGTGAAGAACCTTCTCAAAAAGATTTGGTAGCGGTAATGGAGGCGGCGGAAGAATTTGATTTGGAATATATTCTTTTTGAACAGAACAGTGATAATCGGCTTTCCAGAGTCGTTCAAGATGAAATTGGTGCCCAAGCCCTAACGATTCATAATTTAGAAGTAAGAACAGAAGAGGACATTGAGAATGAGGAAGACTATATTTCCTTAATGGAATACAATTTGGAGATATTGGATCAGGTTACGAAATAAAATAATGAATACATGCTCCCTTTCTGTCGTCATTTCTCTTGGATAAAGGGAGCATGTATGATGTTTAAATCAATTAAAGAGAAGCCGATGTCCGTAAAATCTTCTCCTTCTTTTTCCCTTTCGCCAATTCATCAATCAGCTTATCCATATAGCGGATTTCCTGCATCAATGGTTCCTCGATCTCTTCCACTCGAACGCCACAGATAACACCTTTTATTAAAGAACGCGATGGATTCAAATGCACGGCTTCCGCAAAGAATGTCTCAAAGTCCGTTTGTTTTTCGAGGTGCGTTTCCAGTTCCTCCTGGCTGTATCCTGTCAGCCAGCGAATGATTTCATCGACTTCTTCCTTTGTACGTCCTTTCTTTTCCGCTTTCGTTATATAGTGAGGATACACACTTGCAAAGCTCATTGTATATATACGGTGTTTAGCCATTTACATTCTCCTTTTATCTATTCTATAGCCTATCCCTTTATTTTATCATCATTTGGTTTAAATAACGCTTGAAACAGGAAAAAAGCGCAAGAAAAATTCCTGCGCTTTTCATTCACAATGATTCATTTTAAACCCATCTTGTTGTAATCACTTTCTTACGCGTATAGAAGTTAAGCCCGTCTTTCCCGTTCGCATGCAAGTCACCGTAAAAGGAATCTTTCCAGCCAGAGAACGGGAAGAATGCCATTGGTGCTGGAACTCCGATATTCACTCCCAGCATACCTGCATCAATTGTTTCTCTGAATTGGCGTACGCTTCCTCCATCTTTCGTGAAGATACATGCACCGTTTGCAAAGCGGGACTTATTGGAAAGCTCCACTGCTTCTTCTAAATCTTTCACTCGAGAAATCGAAAGGACCGGTGCGAAAATTTCGTCTTGCCAAATCTCCATATTTGACGTGACATTATCAAAAATAGTAGGGCCGACAAAATAGCCTGCGTCTTTCACCGCTTCGTCTTTACGACCGTCACGGACAAGTTTCGCTCCTTCTTTCTCACCCTTTTCAATATAACTTAACGTACGTTCCTTATGCTGTTCACGGATAACCGGGCCGAGGAAAATTCCTTCGTCCAGACCGTTTCCAATTTGAACATCATCTGCTTTTTGCTTTAATAAAGCAATGAATTCATCTGCTACCGAATCTTCTACTGCAACAACGGACGCTGCCATACAGCGCTCACCAGCTGAACCAAATGCAGCGTTTAAAATTTGTGTCACTGCATTCTCCAGATTCGCATCCCCTAAAACGATTGAATGGTTTTTCGCTCCTGCTAAAGCTTGAACACGTTTCAGATTATCTGTTCCTCGCTTGTAAACATATTCTGCTACAGGCTGGGAACCGACGAAGGAAATAGCTGCTACATTTTTATGATCAAGCAAGCCATTTACAACCTCATGAGCACCGTGAACAATATTGAATACTCCTGCCGGGAGGCCCGCTTCTTCTAATAACTCCGCTAAACGATTCGCAAGCAGTGGTGTCCGTTCAGAAGGCTTCAATACGAATGTATTTCCAGTAGCGATTGCCATTGGGAACATCCAAGCAGGAACCATCATTGGGAAGTTGAACGGTGTGATTCCGCCGATTACACCGATTGGGTAACGATATACCCCTGATTCAAGTCCAGTTGCAATTGATGGAAGCTGTTCCCCCATCATCAGAGAAGGAGCACCAGCTGCGAATTCGACATTTTCAATTCCGCGCTGTACTTCTCCGTAAGCTTCCGCGAAGTTTTTTCCATTTTCAATGGTAATGAGTCGTGCAAGCTCATCCCAATTATCTACGAGCAATTGCTGATACTTAAACAGAATCCTAGCACGGCGTGGGACCGCTAGCTCTTTCCACTCCTGGAATGCTTCGTTTGCCGTTTCTACTGCATGTTCCACATCTTCAGCGGATGAAATCGGCACATGTGCGATAACCTCTCCAGTCGCCGGGTTGTAAACCGGCTCCGATTTATCTGTATTTGCTTCAACCCACTTACCGCCAATATAGTTTTTTAATACTTCTACTGCTGTTTGTGTCATGTGAGAATCCTCCTTCTATATGTTTACGATAATACTTTTTCGATTGCTTCCAGTTCTTCGCTTGCTTCACTAAACGGTAAACCGTGCGCATCTGCTACAGGCTTATACGTTACTTGACCATTTAGCGTATTGATCCCTTTATAAATTGCTGCGTTATCTGCACTTGCTTGTTTAATACCTTTATTCGCTACGTCAAGTACATATGGAAGTGTTACATTTTCAAGCCCTAGGGATGCTGTCTTTGGTACCGCTCCTGGCATGTTCGCCACTGCATAATGGACAACACCATGCTTTTCATACGTTGGATTGTCATGTGTTGTTACCCGGTCAGACGTTTCAAAAATTCCACCTTGGTCAATGGCCACATCAACGATTACTGCTTTGTTCTTCATTTCTTTGACCATGTCTTCTGTGACCAGTTTCGGAGCCTTTGTTCCAGGTATTAATACCGCTCCAACTACTAAGTCGGCTTCTTTCACAGCTTTTGCGATATTATAAGGGTTAGAAATCAATGTTTCGACCTGCTTACCGAATAATTCATCAAGCTGTTTAAGACGTTTCGGATTTAAATCAATGATTCGAACCTTAGCGCCTAGACCTAATGCAATCTCAGCCGCATTCGTTCCAACAACCCCGCCGCCGATAACCGTTACATTTCCTCGCTCTACACCTGGAATTCCACTTAAAAGGATTCCTTGGCCACCATAGCGTTTTTGTAAAAATTGTGCGCCGATTTGCGGGGCAATTCTTCCGGCAATCTCGCTCATCGGTGCGAGCAGTGGAAGAGATCCATCTGCTTCTTGAACCGTTTCATACGCAATACTAGCAACCTTCTTCTCTATTAATTGTTTTGTCAGTTCCGATTCTGCAGCTAAATGCAAGAACGTAAATAATGTTAAGTCTTCACGGAAAAATTGAAATTCCTCTTCCAGCGGCTCTTTTACTTTAATAACCATTTCCTCCGCCCAGGCTTCCTTTGCCGTCCCGACGATCTTTGCACCTACTGTCTTATAGTCCTCATCTGTAAAGCCGGATCCAAGCCCTGCATTTGTTTCTACTACTACTTCGTGACCTGCTTTTACTAAGCGATCCACCCCGGAAGGTGTGATCGCTATTCTATTCTCGTTGTTTTTAATTTCTTTAGGTACCCCTATTCTCATCTGAAACTCTCCCTTACATTACTTATTTTCAGCAAATACTTCATTTAGAACTTGCAGAATGAAATCAATGTCTTCATCTGTTGAAGATAATGGCGGGCTGAGTGTTAAAATATTGTTCTGTCCTGCAACTGTGTCCCCGTTCCGGCCGATGATTAATCCTTTCGCTTTACAATCACCAATCAGCTTAGCAATCCGGCCATTGGAAGCTGGTTCCTTTGTTTCTTTATCTTCTACAATTTCAATTCCAGCAAGCAGTCCTAATCCACGAATATTACCAACATTAGGGTGATCTTGCAAATCATTTAATCCTTGTAGAAGCTTGGATCCTAATTGTTTGGAACGCTCGAACAGATTTTCACGCTCCATAATCTCAATATTCTTGAGTGCAACAGCACAAGCTGCCGGACTTCCGCCAAATGTGTTCACGTGACGGAAATGACGATTGTCTCCTGTTCCTTTGAATGCTTCGTAAATATCTTTACGAACAGCTGTAATGGATAACGGTAAATAAGCGCTTGTTAAGCCTTTTGCCATCGTGATAATATCTGGCTTAATGTTGAACTGCTGGTGGCCGAATGCTTTACCAGTTCGACCGAAGCCACAGATGACTTCATCGATAATGAGCAGGACGCCGTTACGCTCACAAATACGCTCCACTTCCTGGACATACACTTCATGAGGCATGATAACTCCGCCCCCTGTAATGAGCGGTTCCATAATAACTGCTGCAATGGATTCCTTTTGCTCATAATTGATCGTCTCTTCAATCTCTCTTGCTTTTTGTAAGTTATATTCTTCTACCGTTAGGTTATCCGGTTTCCGGTAATTATCCGGGGGAGAGACATGTAAGAAACCAGATGAAAGTGGCTCATATTTATATTTCCTTAATGCTTGCCCTGTCGCTGAAAGTGCACCCATCGAACTGCCGTGATAAGCACGGTAACGGGAAATTACTTTGTAACGATTTGGATCGCCATTTTGCTGGTGGTACTGGCGGGCAATTTTAAACGCAACCTCATTCGCATCTGATCCACTGTTGGAATAGAACATCACGTAGTCTTCTTCCAGCATGCTATTGATTTTCGCTGCCAGTTCAATCGCTGGCTCATGACTATTCGTCATCGGTGTGTAGGCCATTTTCTTTATTTGCTCCGCAGCAGCCTCAGCCAATTCCTCCCGGCCGTAGCCAACATTCACACACCATAATCCGGACATACCGTCTAAATAACGATTGCCATTCTGATCGGTAATCCAGGAGCCTTGCCCCTTTTCTACGATCATTGGTGCGCCTTCTTCCCGGTATGGTGAAATATGGTGCCAAACATGCTGTCGATCCTTTTCTTCCAGTGATAATTGTTCCTTTTGCTGTAGCGCCTTCATTTTAAATGTCTCCCTTCCAAGATAAAATATTTTTTGACGAAATGTATAGTCTGTATTTCTTGTTGTGTTTAAAGTAGTATCATCAATTGACTTTATTACTAGTATTGACATAACTCGGGTGCCATCCCATAATTAAGTTTACATTGTTCCGAAAATAATAGCATCTTACATAAAGTAAAATGTTTTAAGATTTTATTTTACAGTTTGGAGGGAAACGGATGGAGAATTTTAAAGTAACGGTAAAAGACATCTTAAAGCGAAGGTTATTTAAGAATGCAACGTTAATTACTGGTGGAAATGGAGTAGGCAGGGAGATTACATGGACACATATTCTGGAAATGGAAGCGTTCGATTCTTTTATCAACGGCGGAGAACTGATTTTAACAACTGGCTCTAATATGCCGCTCGATTCCAAAGAAGGTATCCCTAAGTTAAAGAAATTAATTGAACTGGAAGTTGCTGCGCTCTGTATCGAACTTGGGACACATGTGCAGGAGATCGAACCGGTTATTATTGCATTCGCTAATGAACATGACTTTCCTATTATTATATTTAGAGATGTTGTGAAATTTGTAGATATCACCCAGGATTTACACACAATCCTCATTAACAGTCACCACGAACAGCTCAAGTATCTCCATGATCTTTCTAATGTGTTTAACGAATTGTCTTTGGAACCGAACGGGGTTTTAAAAATATTAAAGAAACTACACGAATCTTTCAATCTGGATGTAGTACTCGTTTCAGATGACAAACAATTATTTTACTATCCGCTTAAAAATAAGGAACAGGCAGAAACAATTCTTTCTCTGATTGATACAGAGAGAGAAGTTGAACCTTATCACGAAGTTCTCTTTCACGATGACTATTACACTGTTTTCCCGATTAAAGGACTCGGGTCTTCTTGGGGGGATCTATATATCCAAGAACGGAGCGCAGCATTAGATGAGTTCTCTTTCTCCATCATCGACCGGGCGACGCTGGCGATTGCACAAATCATGCTAAGGAATAAAACAATCGAGGAAAGAAAACAGAATCAAGAAGAGAATTTGGTGCAACAGTTATTGCACGGAGAAGAATATGAATCCACCGCAGCATTAAAGTTTTTACCTGCTCCCGCTGAGAATCTTTATTATAGATTAATTATGATTGAGAATAGTTCCTATCATAAGGAAATGAGAGATGAAGATTGGGAAGAGATAAAGCTCCAGCAATCAATTATTCTCCGGTCGATTTTTAAAAGACATAATTTCTTTCCCGCTATTTCCATTACGAAGAATAATATTGCGGTGATTGCTTCTTACTATAAGAGTAGCTACGCAAATAGTGATATCGACATTTTCACGATAATTAGCGAGGCGATTAAGAAAAGCAACAAAGATAATATATTCCGTGGGAAAAATTCTTATATCGGTATTAGCAGTCTGCAGAAGGATTATGCAAAACTAAATAAGTGTTACGCTGAAGCAAATGCGGTACTAGCGATTCAAAAGATGGATATTCTAGATATTTTGTTCTTTGAGGACATTGGGATTTATCGGTTGTTGATGAATCTCCCTAAGCATGAATTGGAAGCTTATGTCTTCGATTACTTAGAACCGCTGCTGGACCATTCACGACAAACAAAAAATGATTTACTGCTCACACTTGCTGTGTACTTGGAAACGATGGGATCTAAGAAGGAAACGTCCGAAAGACTCTCCATTGTGAGACAAACATTATATCATCGCTTGGAAAAGATTGAAGAGCTAATGGGAGAAGATTTTATGAAGCCGACGAATCGGCAGGCAATAGAGCTTGCGATTGGGGCTTATGCATTGTTGGGTAATAAAGTAAATTAAAATGGGATGTGACCTATTTTTACCGGTCACATCCATACACTTCTTTTCACATCTATCAATCTAAACAATACGTTGTTCTCTTTCCACTTGATCTTTCTTACCTTCTTTTTCATTTTCCTCAGGCGGCTCCTCCCAAAAGTCAGCATTGGCAATTCCAGCTGCCTTCGCATCAAACACAGGGTCTTTTCCAGCTTTTTTTTGTGTTTCATAATCTTTCAGCGCTAACATCGCTGGCTTTGTTAGGAATGCGAGCGCTATCATATTCAGCGAAGCCATGATCCCAAAACCTAAATCACCCAGTCCCCAAGCTAAGGACGCCGAATTGATACTGTTATAAAAAACAGCAATCAGCAGGCCGAACTTTAAAACGGTTAATGGCCATGTGATTTTATTTTCCCTATTCCGATTCATGAAGGCAAGGCTTGTCTCTGCTTTATAGGAATATGTTATCAAACTTGTAAAAGCAAAGAAGAAGATAGCAATTGCTACAAATGGCGCACCAAGTCCGGATACAAATGATTCTACCGCAAGCTGGACATTACTAGCACCAGCCTCAACCGTTCCGATATTGTTCGCAACCATTGTTCCGTCCGATAATTGCACGTTATACATCCCGGTTGTGATGACCATAAATGCTGTTGCCGAACAAATGATTAATGTTGTGATATAGACAGAGAGCGCTTGCACTAATCCTTGTTTTACAGGGTGAGAAACTTCCGCAGCCCCCGTTTCAAACGTTTCACTACCAAAGCCGGCAGCATTCGAAAACGCCCCTCGTTGAACTCCCCAGGCAATGGCCGATCCGATAATTCCACCAAATGTAGACTCTCGGTTCAACGCACTGGAAAGGATGAGCGATATGACATGAGGAATTTCTGTAAAATTAACGACTAAAATAAGGACGCAAAGCAAAATATAACTTATCGCCATCACAGGAACGATGATTTCAGCGGTCTTTGCAATCCGCTTCACACCTCCGAAGATAACAGCAGCCATTAAAATAACAGTAAAAGTTGCTGTAAAGAGCGGATTGATTCCGAACGCATCATCCAATGAAAGCGCGATGGTATTCGCCTGAATTCCTGGAACAAGTACCGTCATGGAAATCATCGTTACGACCGCAAAAATCGCAGCAAACCAATTCTTATTCAATCCCTTACTAATAAAATAAGGTGTCCCCCCTCTATACTGACCATCCTGCTTCACCTTATAGATTTGAGAGAGAGTCGTTTCGATAAAGGCAGTACTAGCGGAGAAGAAATACAGGAATGTCAACTGCATTCGCTTCCTGTTCTTGGAAATTTCCAAAAAATCCGCATGCACCTGAGATTGCGCGGGCTCCTTCTGCCTCCAGTTGCTGAGCTGCTAGGATAACTCCAACAGCAAGTAAAAGTGAAACAGATTGAAAAGTATCCATTAATTAAACCGAAAGTCGGTTGGGATCTGGAAGTGGATGAACTCTTTTCCAAACATCAAATCAGCCCGCTTGTTGCGTATGAAGTATCAGATGACCAATCAATTATTGCGCTTGTTCAAGCGAATTTGGGAATTAATATCAGACCTGGGCTCGTTCTACAACAACAGCATAACGCTATTAAAACGTTGCCCTTTGCAGGTGATGTCTATCGTACGATCGCCTTGGCGACAGCAACAAATGTATCTCACGCTACAAAACGTTTCCTTGAAGTTGTAACCAAATTATTCCAGGAATGAAAAGACGGCAGGATGCTTCAGGTGCACCTTGCCGTCAATTCATTCGTTTATTTCTTTATAAAACACATTCGCAAGCTCTGCGAATTCCTCCATACTTAAGGATTCACCGCGTCTTTCGCCATCTATTCCCGCCCGGTCCATTATTTCCTGAATCTCCGTCTTATTCATATCCGAGAAAAGGTTTGCTATATTATTTCGTAACGTCTTCCTCCGCTGGGCAAAACTCGCCTTAACGATTCGGAAAAAGAATTCCTCATCCGCTACATGGACTGGCGGCTCTTTACGTAACTCCAACTTCAAAATACCGGAATCAACATTCGGCTGCGGATTAAACACTGTCTTCGGTACAGTCATAACGACTTCTGCATTCGTATAATATTGAACCGCAATTGTTAAGGAACCATAACTTTTACTATTTGGTTCAGCTGCCATCCGTTCTGCCACTTCTTTTTGGATCATAACGGTAATACTTTCAACCGGCAACCGGTCATGGAGAAGTTTCAAAAGAATCGGTGTCGTAATATAATACGGCAGATTTGCAACGATATGGATTGGCTGATTTTCTTTAAACTGCTGTCTTATTACTTCAGTGACATCTGCTTCTAATATATCCTGATGGATAATCTCGATATTGGGATAGGTTTCTAATGTATCCTCTAAAATCGGCAGCAGACGCTGGTCGATTTCAAACGCGACGACCTTGTCCGCATGAATGGCAAGCTGTTCGGTCAAAGCGCCGATTCCCGGCCCGATTTCAATGACACCCGACTCTTTATTAACATCTGCATGCTTTAATATATTTTGTAAGATGTTTACATCGATAATAAAATTCTGGCCTAAACTCTTTTTGAAAGCAAAAGCATATTTTTTCAAAATTTCTTTCGTCTTCGATGGGGTTGCGATATATTTGGTTGACATGTCAATCCTCCTGCTGGATGGCTTTTACTGCCGCTTCGAAATCTTCTTTGGTAATCTGGAACTGATTTAATCGTTTCAATAATTGTTTCCCGTTCGTATGACCAATTTTCAACTGTTCACCTAGCTGTTTTCTGCGTTCACTTGCTTCCCTTACACCGATGAGACGATGGGTGAGAAGATCTTCTTTTGTGATTTCTCCTCGTGTTTCCTCGGTGAGTTCATATACTTTACGCAGTGCTTCTCTTATTATTTCCGGGCTGGCGTGTTCAATGCCTAAACTCCTGTTATGCGGATTTTTCGCCCTTGCCTCGTCCTGAGTAAGAAATGCATGCTTACAACCGGGAACGGATTGATCTATGATGTGACGAATACGCTGGCCGGGATAGTCGGGATCGGTAAAAATAATGACGCCCCGCTTTTCTTGCGCGTGGCGAATCCGGCTAATGATTTCTTTATTAACCGCCGAACCGTTCGTCTCAATCGTATCTGCCTGGATTGCCTGATTAATTTTAGCTGTGTCGTCTCTTCCTTCCACGACGATGATTTCTTTTATCTTCAAAACTTGCCCTCCACGTAAATAAAGCTCTTCCCATGATTTTACCATGAGAAGAGCGTAATTCCTAAAATAAGTATTAATATGTGTTCAAAAAGGACCGAGAATTTCGAGGTGGTGAGTTCTAAGTTGTCCACAGGACGTGGACCGTCTTAGTAGAACCTCCCTTTCACGAAGCGGCATTTTTACCGGACTTTTTGAACAGCCTCTATTAGTTCATAATTTTCACTTGTACCGTGCGTACTCCCCAATCATATGCTGCACCCTTATTTGGCACATGCACATCAATACGGTTACCACGGATTGCACCGCCAGTGTCTCCTGCTACAGCTTCCCCGTAGCCTTCCACCCATACTCTCGTTCCAAGTGGAATGACATTTGGATCCACTGCGATTACCTTCTGATTAGGGTTCGCCTTTAAATTGATTCCAGTAGACGTGACACCAGAACAGCCGCTACAGGAAGCAGTGAATGCACTTGCAGTTACTGTTAACGTTTTTCCGCCACCCTGTGACTTGTCAGATTTGCTTGAAAGTGTAACAAGCCCTGGATCTGCCTCTTGGACAGGCTCTTTCGTACCAATCGCTACTACGCGATCCTTACTCTCTTTCGTCACTTCTTCTTCAATTATTTCCCGGGAAACTTCTTCCCCATTTTCTTTTGTAATCTTATACTTCTTTACAACTTGGCCTTCTTCCCCTTGGGTAATGACCTTTTCTTCTCCTTTTTGCAGTGTAGCGTCTTCTTGTTTTTCCGTTTCAAAAGCAACTGCTTCTTCTTTTTCTACCGTCTCTGTTGTCACACGAGTGATATCAACGGTTGTGTCCTTCTTTATCTTTTTGTCTAATGCCGGATTAACCTTATCAGCATCATTCAATTCGATATTATTCTCCGCTAGCAATTCTTCTACCGTGCCACCAGTGGCAGGAATGGTTAACTCCTTGCCGCCATCAACTACTGCAACATCAAATGCCTTCTTCACATTGATTTCCAGGCCATTCTCAATTGAATCTCCATCTGCATGGGATACCTCGTCATGCTCGGAGAAGGTCAGATCCTGCTGTTTTAAAAATGCTAATACGGTATCTTCTGTTGTATAGAAACTCTCAGGCTCCCCGTCGATTGTAACGGTTACCTGACGCGCTGTCTTATAATCGATTGTCATTCCGTTTTCAATTGGTGCTTCTTCCTTGTGTGATAGTTCATCATGGGCACCAACTGTAATTCCCACTTCTGAAAATAGCTCTGCCACCGTGTTTTTGTGGGTGTTTACAACTTGTTCTTCTCCATTGTCTACGATGATTACTTCTTTTTTTGTTGCTTCGACTACTAGTAAGCTCGTAAATAAAACAAGTGCTAAAACACCAATACTCGAAAGAACCATTTTCGCTTTTGATGCTAGCATAAGCTTATGAAAAATTTTCATGCTCCTGCCTCCTTGTACGAAACCGATTATATTAATACGTATATGTAAAGTCAAAGCTATTCCGTTTACAATCAAATTACAATTCAATTACAGTTCGATTGTAAATATATTTCATAGCCTCTAATCGCTTGGTATACAAGGGTTACAAAATTATCTATTTATTCAGATTAATAGTATTTAGCATGTAAAATCTAGCTTACTAGGTAATGGATGTTTCTGGAAATAAGACATTGTTTACATTTATATAACAGAAATGAAGGAGTTTCGACACGGTTTTACAGAGAATTTTTCTTATTAGAGGAAATATCGGAGAACACACGGAAAAAGGCTGGGATATAACGAATCCCAGCCTTTTTATTTAGATTACAGAATAGCCCCCATCAATAAAGAGATGTGTACCTGTTATGAACCTCTCATGACTGAAATCGCGGCTGTTCTTGGTTTATTTATATAAGATGATTCATCCGATATGCCAGAAATACAACAGCGCCTAGTACGTCATTCGGTTTACCGATTCGCTTCAGCATTGTTAATCCCGCTTCTTTGGCAAAAATTGCTTCTTCTTGCAATCTTTAAAGCTAACCTGCCATTTCTAAGATTTAAACTTGCTAAATTTCAAATTCCGATAAATCTTTCAATATATGAGTAGGCTGCTTATCATAAGTCAAAACATCATCTCGTTTTGAAAAACCGCCTTCGATGTAAATCGTTGGAATCCCGGCGTGAATCCCTGCTAAAATATCGGTGAAATAATTATCCCCAATCATCGCGACATCATCTTTAGAAAGACCTATCAGGTCTAATACCTTCTCCATAATCGTAATATTAGGTTTCCCAATAAAAATAGGCTCTACCCCTGTAGAAACGCTGATGACAGACGCCAGCGCACCATTTCCTGGCATTAACCCCCGCTCTGTCGGGAGAGCCAGGTCTCCATTCGTTACAACATAAGTTGCGCCATTATTGATTGCTAAGCAGGCTTGAAAGTATTTTTCATAATTTATTTCGCGGTCAAGTCCGAATACAACATACTCAGCTTCTTCTCCTTGCTCCACGAGAGTCAACCCTTTCTCCGTCAGTGCTTGCTTGAGACCAATTTCACCAATCATATAAATTCTTGCATTCGGGTTCAAATCAGACACATACTGAGCAGTGGCCAGGGAAGATGTATAAATCTGTTCTTTCGTAACCGGATAGCCAAATGACTCTAATACTTTCACGACCATTTGCGGTGTTTTTGTCGAATTATTTGTTAAAAACAAATAAGGAATTCCTCTCTCATGTAGTTTTTTTACAAATTCTAGTGTTTCTTGAATGACTTCTGTTCCACGGTAAGCAGTACCATCCAAGTCAATTAAATACCCTTTATACATTCCAATCCTTCTTTCCTACGTTTACTATGTTTTTGAAATATCCATAAACCCTTCGCCAAACACATCTCGCACATCATGGATTGCAACGAACGCATCTTGATCCTTTTCTTTTACAATTCTCTTTAATTTAATCACTTCTTGTTTGCTAATAATGATATATAGGATTTCCTTCGAGTCTTTCGTATAATATCCATGTCCTGAAAAAACGGTAACACCTCTGCCGATTAATAAGTTTACTTGTTCTGCAATTTCATCCGGGTTCTTAGTTATGATTGTAGCAGCTTTTTTCGGATTCAACCCCTCAATAATGAATTCCATTACTTTTGTTCCGATATAGAGCATCAGAACGGTCAACATCACTTTCTCTATTCCGATGATAAAGTAAGATCCCATGACAACAATTAAATCAAAGAATAGCAAGCCATAACTGATACTCCAGCCTAAATATTTATTTGTGATACTAGCTAAAATTGCCGTACCCGCAGTCGTACCGCCAACCCTAATAATTAAACCGATCCCCACACCAGCAAAGACACCGCCAAATATCGCGTTAATAATAATCTCATCTGAAGCAACATTCCAGCCTTCTGTCAGATGTAAAAATAGCGAAAAGAACAGTACCGTAATAATCGTATAAACGGTTGTCGTTTTTCCTAAGAATCGGTAACCTACGAGCAGTAAAAGTGAGTTTAATATGAGGTTAACAAGTCCCGGTGACCATTCGAACATGTAATAAAATATAATCGTTAACCCGGTTACGCCCCCTTCACCGAGTTCATTCGGTATGACGAAAAGATTAATGGAGAGTGCGAATATCAGTGAACCTATAGTAAGAAAAATGATATCTACGATTCTCTTTTTCATAAAAGTCTCACATCCTTTACTTGACTTAATTTTAATTTAAACAGAGACTGATTAACAAAACAAATTTATTTTAACTATACCATTAATTACTTTCATGATGGAGGGGTTACCGTGACGATTCAACGGTATGAAATTTTTAATAAAGTCGTAGCCATAGAAAATATTACAAAGGCTGGAGAGGAACTGAAACTCACCCAGTCAACGGTCAGCCATGCTATTAAAAGCTTGGAAGATGAACTTGGATTCCGTCTGTTGGTCCGTAATCGTTCTGGAATCAATTTGACAAGAGAAGGAGAGAAATTTTACGAATATACGCGGAAAATCATTAATATGAATAATATCTTATTCGAAGAGGCTGCCGCATTAGTCGGAATGGAGACAGGCTGTATCAAGGTCGGGACCTTTTCAAGTGTTACGACGAACTGGATGCCGACAATTTTTAAAGCTTTCAAACAGAGCTATCCAGGTATTTCCATTGAATTTGTTGAAGATGATTTTGACGGGCTCGAAGACAGGGTAATCGCGGGGGAACTGGATTGCTGTTTTACAACGAAACCGGCAAATAAAAATATTGAATTTATCTCCCTAAAAAAAGACCCGTTATATTGTATCGTTTCAAAAGCAAGCCCCTTGCACAAACAGAAAAAAATAAAGATGAGTCAACTGGAGGAATATCCGTTGATCCAGCCGGAAGTAGGCTGGGACAATGAAATCCATGAATTATTCCAGCGGCATCACATTGAGCCGAATATGAAATATAAAATTTCGGATGATCATTCGATTTTTGCCCTCGTCGAAGCGAATATCGGGATTAGTATCAGACCAGGACTCGTACTAAAGCATTACTGGCATCAGATCATCCCGCTTGAATTTGAAAAAGAAGCATACCGGATAATCGGCATCGCCCATACGGATCAAGCATCACCTGCTACGAAAAGTTTTATTAACAAAGTGATAGATCTGTATCAAAATGTCGAATAAAAAAAGTGGAACAGATAGAGATGTGATATGCTCCCTTTATAGTAGACAGAGAAATAATAAAAGATCTCTACTACTATAAAGGGAGTTTTTATTATGTCTGAGAAAGTAATGAAACACACATTGGATGAAAGGGTTCAAGCTGTATTGT
>NZ_JAKGBW010000081.1 GCF_021556485.1 Oceanobacillus alkalisoli
CTACACCTGTCAGCTGAGTGCCTGACACCTTCCTAGTCTGTACAAGACAGTGCAGGGAAACTACTTTTTAAATAGGGCTATCATTCATGGATCTGTTCAATCTCCAAGTTTAGAGGCACAAGAGGGAAAAGCAAATGGCCATTCAAAAAAAGACCTTGTATCATTTTTTTCTGTAAGCCAACATCCTGGTAAGGTGCCCTTGCCAAAACAAACAAGCAGAAATTTTAAGAAGTAGAATCACGGAATACCCTGAGCTGGTAAGATCCCACGAGGATCAGCAAATCCAAC
>NZ_JAKGBW010000082.1 GCF_021556485.1 Oceanobacillus alkalisoli
TTTGTTTCTTTTTAATCAGTAGAAAAAATCCTGTTATCTCTTCTGGAATATTTCAGAAAGTGGTAGTGGCTGTTCCCATTACAAGCAAATGTATATCTGACCAGGATGTCAGTATTAAAAGCACTGAACAGAGGATAATCTTACACTGGAGGGAGCAGAGAAATATGCAGTTAACTTAATTAATGCTAATACATATTGCAGTTTCAGAGTTTAAAAAAATCCATGAAGAGTTAATTACATGATCTTAATCTAAAAGCCCCACACATTCTACAGTTTTCACCTTATTC
>NZ_JAKGBW010000083.1 GCF_021556485.1 Oceanobacillus alkalisoli
GAGCAGTTAACAGTGCCGTACTTTGTTCCAGCCTGTGTCTAGAAAGTCTCGCAGAGTCCTGGCAGCCCGAGCACATGCAGTAAATCTGACACATCGGGGGTAGGTCCCACTCCCATTTTAGGACACATGCCCCTAGACAGGTCTGTGCTGTTACTTCAAATAAGATGCTAAATCTCCAGAGATAACAGGTAAACACAAAAAGCCAAGAAAATCCAGCTGGAGGATAATTCTGGGTGGGTATGGCAGGCCTGTATATGGGAAATCCAGGAGATGTAGGCTATCTTGAA
>NZ_JAKGBW010000019.1 GCF_021556485.1 Oceanobacillus alkalisoli
TTTGCATTAATGGCGGTGAACTTGAGGAAGTTCACCGCCAAAAACTCCAAAAAAATAAATAACGATGATAAATTTCTATCAAAAAAGAATCCAAGCCGCATTTTAATGACTTGGATTCTTTTTTTATTATTTTTGGCTAGTTATGTCCCAGCCTCTTTTTGTAGTAGAAAAGTAAGAATAATGGAGGGATATTTTGGCGCTTCAAGATGCAATAAATCAAAATATACAGATTAGGTTTATTAACTTCCCAGAAGAATTAGTTGGTCATGTCACTGGCATTTATCACCCAAATGATTGGTTGTTAGCAAAATTAGTAGATATAGACAATTTTGGTATTTGGTTAGAAAATCCTGATTATATTAGAATTTCAGTAAGGGATGAATTAGGAAATGCAATTCCACAAAACTTACAAACAGAAGAAAGAGTAACTAGTAATGTGTTAATAAGGTGGGAATTTATTGGATCTATCATGAGGTTTCCAAATGAAGAAATTAATGGACAAACTGAGGATATTAGAACAATCGGATTTAATTAAGAGAAGGATAATGAATCAAACAAATGTAGAACAACTCGAATTGTTGCTAGTCAAGGAGATGGAAGGGAAACGAACACCTGCAAAGCGTGTGGACATTGTTAGTCTAAGATTAGTGAAGGAATCGAGCATGTTATACAAGAATCGTTCTGTCAGTAGTCCAGAAGATGGTTATGATTTGTTGAAGCAATTCCTTGGTGAAGTTGATCGGGAGTATTTTATTGTCATTTGCTTAGATACGAAAAATCAACCGACAGCCATTAACATCTGTCATATTGGCAGTTTAAATGCAAGCCACGTTCATCCAAGGGAAGTGATGAAACCAGCTATTCTATCTAATGCTGCTTCTATTTTAATCAGGCATAATCATCCTTCGGGGCAGCCATTATATAGAGTATTATTAAAGATAGAACTCTAAGTATTTCAAGATGGAGTTTCTAACTGTCTAAGGCAGAAGCTATGACAATGAGATTCGTAGGGTGATGAAACGTTCATCATTCGAAGTGCCCAGCCCCTTATGCATGGTACCATGGTAGGGGTGAAAATATAGTCTATTCTATGATCGAAAGACATAGCGGCGAAGCAAGCCAACCAACAACCACAAGGTGTTTACTAATTACTAAATATATATTATAAACCTGAATCAATATTATAGCACTAATTCCTATTGCTGGAATTAGTGCTTATTTTAATTTGGGGAGGAAAAGAAAATGAAGAAGTATGAAGTGAATGGAGAACAGCTTGAATAGTTGTATGTGAAAGAGGAAGAAGAAAATAGCAAGCCTGCAAAAAGAGTAGACATTGTTAGTCTGAAAATGGTAAAGGAAAAGAGTATGTTGTACAAGAATCGACAAATTACCAGTCCTGAAGATGCGTATCAATTGTTCAAGGAATATTTAGAAGGTGTGGATCGTGAATGGTTTGTGGTAGCTGGGTTAAATACGAAGAACGAACCAACAGTGATTTCCACAGCACACATCGGTTCACTGAACGCTAGTATTCTTCATCCACGGGAAATAATGAAATTAGCAATGCTTTCAAATGCTGCTAGCATCGTTGTAGCCCACCCGCATCCATCAGGACAGTGAGCCAAGTCAAGAGGATATCCATGTTACACGTAGATTGAAGGAAGCTGGAAATACGATGGGAATTGAATTACTAGACTACCTTGTGATGGGAGATGATAGCTTTGTTTCACTCAAAGAAAAAGGCTACATCTGATAATAGAAGCAATTGGGCAGTAGATGAAAGATGGTTTATCGACAGAATGCAGAGGCCATTTCAGACTAATGTCCCAATAGAAGGTGTAAGTTACAAAGCACATAGTTTTGCTCATAAGGACATAGATGATTCGTTTTATACCTATTGAACATCTGAGCGATTACCAAATTCGTTACTCTTACAATCCTATTTGTGCGTGGAACAAAACGATATAGAATGGCTTGCCGGAATCGTAATCGAAGAAAGTTTAGGAAAACTATTGTATGAAATATGGTTGAAAAATGGAAAAGCAATTGCTTACGAAATGTACGTGATTAAAGATAATCACGTTATTACTAATGATGGTATTATCTTGTTTTACAAAAGTCAATACCGACATAGAAACATGGTACTTTTCAGGGGAAAATACTAACACCATTATTATGAAGCTACATTGGGCCGCATTAGAGGATGGCTGACAAAGGTATCGATCTATCACTAAGCTGGCAGGACATTCCAGATAGGAGCAAATAGCGGAAATAATGTCACAGTAGATAAGGTAAGAACTTCTGCAAAACTGTTACGGATAAATACAATCATGATTGATGATTCAGCTCGTGCGGAAAAGGCTTTGGAGAGACTTGATGAAGCGCTAGGGATAGTAAATAGTGAACGTTCCCGGATTGGATCCTATACGAACAGACTAAACCATACGCTTAATAATGTCCGGCAAACAGCCGAAAATATGGTGCAAAATGAATCGCAGATCGGAGATGCTGATATGGCAAAAGAAATAATGGATATGGCTAAAGCTGGCATACTACTGCAAGCAAACCAACATGCGCTTGCCCATGTTTATAATAATCCACAGAACATATTGGAGTTGTTGAAGGGCTAAAGAGGGAGAACAGAAGGATAGGTTCCACGTCTGGTTAATCCTATAGTTGGGCAAGAGATGCCTACTCCTCTGGCTTAAGATTGAGTATATTGGACTGAAATGTGAGTACAAAAAGAAGTTTTAAAGTATATTATGCCGATTATGGAATACTTTGGCTTGTTCCAGTTGAGGGTATACAGAAATCGAACAGCCTAACTTTACAAAGTTAGGTTCCTATGCTGGGGCGATTGAGTATATTATTCAGCGTGAAATTTTCCAAATTGAATGAGGGAATCAGATATCATTTGTTGCGATTATATCTCGAAGTGGAAATTTATAATTTAGCTAAGAGATTGCTTAGGCAATACAAGAATGATGCATCTACTAATTTTGCTTTTAATGAAGTGCTGTTGCATTATTTCCGAGATGGATTCACGGCAAAAACAATATTGAAACATGCGGTGAACGAGAACCCCTATGCGATTTTTTTAACGGGTGAAAAAACAATTCGATCATACGACACGAACATAGTGGCAAATGTTCAGGATGGAAGCGAATGATTATGTTCTGGAGCACATTCTTTTATGGGAGCAAGCGGGAGAACTGATTGAAGCGATGAAGGGGATGTAGTTTATTGATCACGATGAAATGAACAAATTGGTTAATTCCGGCTGTCGTAATGATTGAGACTATGGCAGCCGGATTTTTTATTTATTTAAAATAGAAACACTTGTTCTGTTCATGTGAATGCGTTATAATATAATCAAACAAACATCACGTCCAGTCCCACAAAAAACTCAAAGGATGTGTTAAAATGCATTTAACAGCATTACAGAACGAAAATACTCCCCTGTATGCAGCCACGTCGATTATTATGGAAGAATCGAGCAACTACGAAAAACAAGCGAGGAAACGATCGAAAACAACATTACTAAAACAACTCCCAATTGACCGTCTCATGGATTTAAAGGTTGATTTTGCCTTCAAACAGCTTTTTGGAAATGAAAAGAATAAGGAAATCATGATTGTATTCTTGAATGCAATTTTACAAAAAACAGGTCGTAATCCAATCAAGGACATCACATTTTTAAACATCGAAGCGGGTGGGGAATTTGTTGATGATAAACAGTCAAGACTTGATTTGCTCGTTACAACAGAAGATAAAGAACAGATTCATGTCGAGATACAGTTTACGAACAAGTATGATATGGTAAAACGTTCGATCTATTATTGGGCGGGGGTGTACCGCAGCCCGTTGCGCAAGTCAATGAGTTATAAAGAACTACAAACTGTTATCTCCATAAATATCTTAAATTTCAATTTATTTAACGATACCGAGAAATTTCATACAACCTACCACCTGTATGAAGATGAAGAGAAATTTAAATTAACAGATGTGATGGAGTTTCATTTTATCGAGATGACAAAACTAATCAAGGCTTGGAAGGAAGGAAAGTTAGACCCGTGGAATGATGTTTTAGCTCGCTGGTTGTTAATGCTCGGCATGATTGATCGACGTAATGAACAAATCTATGAGGATATTTTTCATGAACTGGAGGAAATAGCAATGAAAGATGAATCATTAAAGAAAGCTTTTGGAAGTTGGGAAGAGCTTAGCATGAGTCCAGAAGAATATTTTGCTTATGAGTCACGATTAAAACGTATCTTTGATGAAGAGGCTGCTCAGCGTGAAGCTGAGTTAAGGCTTCGGGAAGCAGAGAAAAAAGCGGTAGAGAGAGGGTTGGAGGAAGGAAGAGAGGAAGGAAGAAAGGAAGGCAGGGCAGAAGGGAGAGAAGAAGGTAGAAAAGAAGGTAGAAAAGAAGGTAAAAAAGAAGGTAAAAGAGAAGGAAGAATAGAGGGGAGAGAAAAAGGAAGAGAAGAAGGGCAATTTGAAGAAAAATTGAATACTGCTAAACGTCTTTTAGAAGCGGATATGGATATCGAGTTTATCCGAAATGTCACAGGTCTTCCAGCGGAGCAGATAATGGAATTAAGATAATCCTACGTATGATGTTTTTAAGAAAGCAGAATAATCATCCAAAGGGAAGGAGGATTATTCTGCTGGGTTTTTACACGGTAATTCTTTCTTTAATCATTTTCTTTATTTCAGTCGCAGCCTTCACTTTGACATTCAGACAAGGAGATATTTTCACTTCATAATTCCCTTGCTGGATAGCGGTTCTAAGTTCGTCAATTGTACTGCATTCAGGAAAAGCATTATAGATCGCCCCGTATTGCATGTGGTGATGGGTATCACTGCCACCTACAACAGGGACATGATATTGCATAGCGAATGAACGGACGCGTTCTTCCATGTCACTGCCGTACGTATATAAATCTTTCCCATTTAAATCAAAGGCATCGAATTGTGAAAGGACGGTAATAGGATGCTGTGTCCATGGAGTTGATTCGCGTAAAGGATGACCACCGATTTTAAGCACATTAAAGTTGGCAAGCAATGCAATTAAGTCATTAACTGCAATAAAGTTTTCTTGATCCTGATAAGGCAATAAATAGCGGGCAATCGTCAATATATCGTCTCGATCCCCGATGACAAGAAAATGTCCGGTTTCTTTCACGTCAACTTCCAATCCGCAAAATACCTTCAAGCCATTGATGTGGTAATAGTTTTCTGTATAAGGAAATGCATTATATAGTGTTTCGTATAATTGGATGATGTTTTTTGAGTTAAAATGCTCCGTAATGGCAAGGGCAGTAAGTCCACTCGCTTTTGCCTCCTGTATTTTCGTTGTAATATCCTCAAGGGAAGATGTTATTTTTTTTGCTAAGTTTGCGTGTGTATGAAAATCGATCAGCATGAAATGTCTCCTTTCGGCTGGAAATCCTTTAAGAAGGAAATGTATTTCCAAACCACCAAATGATTAGTAAAATTCCAAGTTGCGTAAGGATGAATAGATAGTCTTTAGTTCTGACTTTTAAATAAGATAATTTTACTCTTTTTGCCTCTGGATTGTGCAATGAATAAGAGAAGCCGCGTACTTCTAATGCTTCTACTGTAAGTCTTGTTCGTTTAGCGATATTTAGCATTAATGGGTAGAATGATTTAATCACCACTAATATGTAATAGTAAACAATACGCCATTTGAGGAAGCCATGATTTTCCGGCGTTTTTCCCCGTAAACGAAAGGATTGGAAAATTTGGTGATACTCATCCAATAAAATAGGCAGCATTCTGTAACCATAGGAAACGGCGAAACTAAATTGAGCCGGTACTTTTAAAGAGAGCAGCCCATCACTTAAGCGTTCTGGACTCATGCTGGCAAAGACCGAGACACTTGCAATCGACATAATGAAAAGTTTCATTGAAAATGTGAGCAATGGTAGAATCGCTTCGAATGTTCCTCCGCCAAAAACCAATGATACAATGACAATTGTAAAGAGCTCCGTGACAATACCAATCCCAAGTAATGTCAGGATTAACGGGCTTACCCTGGAAACGACAGCTAAGACAGCTGTATAAGCGATAATGAAAAGCAGAATGGTATTATTAAACGTAAACCATGGTAAGATGCTGACTGTTAAATACCAAAACATTAGTACTCTAGGGTCGATATTTGCCAAATATACATCAGGTTTCCCGAAGGCGGTTTTGATTAATTCGAGTTTAATCGTTTGGACATTAAGAACATTTTTGATTTTATCCGTTAGCTCCATTTAATTGCACCTCCTTTACCCTTGCGACAAATTCTTCTACCGATAGTGCTGGGTGTATGTTTAGTCCCAGACTTAATTCCGTAATTTGCGGCAGCTTTAGCCCAGCGCTTTTCCAAATCTCAACCCGTTCAAAGAGTGCTCGGGGTGTCCCGTCAAATACGACAATGCCATGTTCCATTACGATAACTCTCGTTGCCCATTCGGATACGAGCTGCATATCGTGTGTGGCAATTAATACTGTCTTTACTCTGTCGCGAATGGAGTGAAGAATACGAATTAGTTGTTTCCGATTCCCGACATCTAAGCTTGCAGTAGGTTCATCGAGCATCATGACGGTTGGCATCATCGCTAAGCCAATTGCTACAGACGATCTTCTTTGTTGTCCACCACTGAGCAGTCTGCCGTCTTTTGGAAAGAGGTCACGCATATCTAATTGATCGGCAATCTGTTCATAACGTTCGTTCTGTTCCAAATTGCGCACACTGCCGAAATAGGTTACATCATTGTAAATGGTATCTTGAATAAACATTTCCTCAGGATTTTGATAAATGTAGGAAATGTGACTCGAAAGCTTTTCAACAGGTGCCCGCTTTACATCTATGTTATCAACAATGATTTCACCTATACGTGGCTTAATAATGCCGGCTAGACTTTTCATTAATGTTGTTTTACCAGCACCATTGTTCCCGACAATTGCAACTCTTTCCCCCTCAAAGAAAGTCAGCGCATCAATATCCAAAACCGTTCGTCTTTCCTTTTGTAGTGTTTTAACTTCGTATTGGACATCTTTTATTGATAAAATGGCTGAATGGCTTGCATGTAAATTCGCTTGATGGCTGTTCGTTCCTGGATGAAAGTAGTAGCCATTGAAATAATCCTTCGCTTCCTCTACTGTAATTGGCAATTCGTCTGCATCGGAAAAATGAGCGATTTGCAAGGCTGCCTGTGTTACTTGAGGCGGGTAGATATGCACTTCTTCAAGCTCGGTTATATTTAACAACCCCTGCTTCACATTGGTATGCCATTTTACTTTTCCTTTTTCAATAAGAGCAACATGTTTACAATAATTCGCAATGAATTCTGTATGATGCTCAATGACAATAATTGTTTTTCCAAGCTCTTCATTTAAATACTTCAATTTATCATAGATTAAGGTTGCATGTTGGGGGTCAAGCTGTGCAACTGGTTCATCTATGATTAACACTTCAGGATTTAAAGCCAAAGCGCCTGCAAGTGCGGTTAAATGTTGCTGCCCGCCGCTAAGTTCCCAGACCGTTTTGTCCTTCAAGTGTTCGATGCCGAGCAGTTCTAATGCCCACATCGCTTTGTCTTCATAATCGGGATAGCCGAAATTGAGTGGTGCAAATCCAACGTCTTCTAGAACGGTTAACTTCATTAATTGATTTTGAAAATCCTGATAAACATAACCGACATGATGACTAAGAATCGAGACAGGCTGCTCTTTAACAGATAACCCGTTTACAATCACCTCTCCCTCGTAATCACCAGAAAAATAATGAGGAATTAAACCGTTTATCGTTTTACATATCGTTGACTTTCCACTGCCATTTCCACCAATAATGGCGAGAAAATCGCCTTTGTTGATAGTCAGGCTTGCTCCGTTTAATACTGGATCCGGCGCTCCTGGATATTGATAGTGAACATCTTTAATTTCAATAATTGATTGATTTAAGCTGACCATTTATCCTTTTCAACCTTCTTTCTTCCCATTTTTACAGTAATCGTAATAATTAAGATGACGATAATCGCCGCGGCAGAAATTGGAAGCCATATAAATCCATCCCCGAATTGGTCTAAGAAATCAGGTTCCCAGACTGCGAAATTGATATCCATTTCGGCCATGTATTCAGCAACCAGTCCGACAAAAGCTAAGAAGATTGCTACAATTAGAAAGCGGACGGAAATATATTCAGTCATCGAAGCTTTGATATTTGGATTCCGTGGCTTCATGCCCATGAGGGGCTCGATTTTACCATAAAGTTTTGGCAGGAGATAAAGTGTTGGAATTAAACCAAACAATACTCCAGAGATAACCATTTCATTCACAAAGCTAAATGCTTCAATTGCAAGAATACTTTCAGGCAGACCAGCAACAGCTTCTAATTCTTCTACTCCGAGCCATACTTTTCCGATATCGACTATTGAGCTCAGCATTTGGTCTATACCTACACCAATAATCGCGGCAGCGCCAATCTGCCTTTTGTTCGTTGGATCTCTTACAAGTAAACCTGCAACATACATCGCTAAAGAAAACTCTATAAATCCTTCTACTTCCCCAATTCCGCTAAAGTCCCCAAGCAATAATTTCCCGAAAATTATATCGCCAACGGATGCCCCAATTGCTGCGTATAATGGATGGAATAAAATAACGAGTATGAGTGGGATAAAAGCTAGATACGAGATGGATATATCAATTGGACCTAATTGGAACTCTGGCAATAATTCTGTAAATAAACTTGCAAGCCCATATAGTGACATTGCCAGGATGAAAATCATCATTTTCTGCGACTCGGTATACGCATCCCTATTCGGTAATTTGTTTGACACGATTGTTTCCTCCTTTAAATTTTTACTATCTTCATCATAACTTTCCATCATTAAATGAGTATGATGACTTGGTTAAAAGGAGGTGAAATAAAGTAAGGTTATTTCCAATATGAAAATAAATTTACACAGTCCATCGATGAATCGGATTATAATAGAAGAAAATGGAGAAAGGCTGGTGACGGATATGGCTTTATTTTTAAACGTTGATAAAACACAGTTGCCAACGAAACAGCAGCAAGTAATGGAAGTCATTGAAAAAAGAGGGATAAAAGTTGCGTATCTGTCGATTGATGAACTTGCTGAAGAAGCTGGCGTGAGTACAGCTACAATATCACGCTTTTTCCCATTAGCTGGCTTTGAAAACTTTAAACAATTTAAGGAATATGTGAAAAAGCGGATTGAAACAACACCAGAGAATAAGCTACGAAATTCGATTCTCGATATTGGCGGTGGTGATACACTTGACCGGATGATTGAACAAAACTATGAATATCTTTTTCAAACACATACCCATCTGAATCGGAAAGATCTGTTGCAGGCTGTAACAGAAGTGATTCATGCAAAACGCGTAATCATTCATGCGCCGTCATCTTCTGAGGGTCTTGGTACGCTGCTCTCCCATCGGTTGAAGCGATTTGGCATCCTTGTTGAGCGAACAGCAAGGAGTGGAGCAGATATTTTTGAGTCGATGATTCACTTTGACGAGAAGGATGTCATCATTATTTTCCAGTATGTAAAATTACTGCCGGAATCGAAAGCAATTCTCGATTATGCAAACCGACTCGGTATTAAAACGATTCTGTTTACAGACCAGCTGGTAGGCGAAATGAATCGTCTCGCTGATTACGTACTTTATGCTTATCGGGGTGATACATGGGAATTTCATTCGATGGTAGCCGCTACAACTGTTGTCGAAATGCTCGTTATGCTTGTAGGCCAGCGATTGGAGGAAAAATCGATGGAGAACTTGCAGAAGCTAAGTAAATTGCGAAGGGAGTATGGAGATATTGTGCCGAGCTGATTTGTAGAGAGATTAAGATTCCATAAGAATTTGTACCCATCGTTCCGTTTATGGAGTGAAATAAGGTCTGATTGTAAATAATCAATTTCCACAAAATCCCTGTTCTATAGAAACTTTTCTAAAATCTATCCGTAATAAAACACACAACATCTTTTTTACTAGAAAATTGTATATCAGGGAGGAAAGCATTCATGAAAAAATTATTACTATTATTCGCAGCTTCCATGTTTCTATTAATCACTGTCGCCTGCAGCGCAGATGATTCAGAAGCAGGTACAGAAAAAGATGACACGGCTACGAACGAATCAGAAGAAAATACATCTGAAACAAATGATTCGACGGACGAAAGCGCATCTAATTCAGGGGAGTTTTCAGAAGTTGATTCCATCATTGTCGATGGAGATCTTCTTGCAGGTCTGCTTCACTTAAGCGATGACGGTGAGGTAGTTCAATGGGCAGAAATTGACTCTGGGATGATTGGGGACGCGAACCGGATGAAAGTCTGGGCTGACGGTGAGGTCGAGGAGCTGGATATGGAGAAATTTAACCAGCATTCGTATGTAAATGCAGAAGGGAACATATATGGTAGTGTAGTCGACCACGATCAAGCAGGCAGTCCGCAAACGGTTTACGTATATAATCCGCTAACTAGTGAATCAGAGAAGTATTTAAAACCGGAGGAAATCGAGGAATTTATCGTGGTCAATCCTCAACGGGTAAGTGACGAACAAAAAACGATACTTTCTCAGAAAAATTATACAGACGGCGAAATTATTTTCCATCTATGGAATTACGAAACCGATGAAGTAGAGGAGCATAATATTTCAGAAGGCACGTATGCGCTCATCCCCGAGATTGATAATATCCGCAGTGGACATCTTGGTTTAACCCGTGATACGAAGTCAATTTATGTCGGTTACTCGGAAGGTATTGTACATTATAATACAGAAACAGAAGAAGTCGATGCAGTGTCCCTTGAGGAAGACATGGAATACGTGATTACACCTACCGTGGATAGTCAGTATGTTATTACACAAAAGTATATCGGTGATGAATCGGAAGTGAATAATAGATTCTACATCACAGATCGGGATACTCTTGAACAAACAGAGATTGGTAATGCAGACAACGCTATTTCCATTACAGATGGTAGAATTCTGTTAGTGGCGGAAAATGAATTGCAGGTTTATGATATCGAAACCGGTGAAACATCGCTGTACTATACGATTGAACTTGATGAGGAATTTGATCTGAAAGGCGTCCGTGTGAGCGGAGATGGCAACACAATTGCTTATTATTATGAAGAAGAAGTGCCGCGAGAAGATGATCCAGAGAAGACGACAGATCAGACGACGATACAAATTTTGCGTAAGTAATTTTAAAAATGCAAGTAATAGAGCTCAAGTGTTTGTGCCCTTGAGCTCTATTATAAGTTTCATCCGGTCGGAAAATCATTCTGAACGCTTATGCGCCACCAGAAATCCCACTCCAGTAAAAATCTACAATTTCCTTTGCTAAATCATCTACGGAAGAAATAGAACGTTTAAAATCCTCATCCATCGAATTTCTTACGGTTAATAAATTGACAAAGATCAAAGTTGCGAGCCGTGTATTCGTTTCAGGGATTTCTCCTTGCTCCATGGCATGTGAAAGGGCTGTTTCAAGTTCTTTATATAGTGCTTTTTCCGCCCATTCCATCTGCTCAAGCTGCTCCTTTGATAAGGCAAGCTTTGCTTCTCTCATAAATACATTAATATCGATATTAATTGTTGCTTGCAGATGACCTTTCGCAAAATGAAATAATTTCATTTTAAACGGTTCATCCGTTGCTAAAATAGTGGTCGATTTCTCTTTGATAACGTTCATTAATTGCACCATTGCAGCGGTGAACAAGTCTGTTTTCGTTTTAAAATAATAGTAAACGGTCGCTTTTGTAACATTACAGCTTTCCGCTACATCGTCCATGGAAACGGAAGGAAATCCATTTTCCAAAAATAACGTTGTTGCCGTATGTAAAATGATATCTTTTGTTGAGGCCGCACCTTGTTCTTTACGCGGCCGTCCTATTGAACGGTGTTGTTTCTTTTCCATTATTCATCCAACTCCAGCTTATTTTCGTGATAATAGTATAACATAATAGCTACAACTTGATTAATTAACGATCCAGTATATATAATTAAAAAGGATTTTACTTTTTGAGTGAAGGGATTTGAAATCGTGAAGAATTTCCTTAAAAGCTGGAGTGGCCTCGTTGCTGGTTCAAAGACGCGTTGGCTCACTTTATTTATTTGGATTTTACTTATTGGTGTATTTTCATTGATTTGGCCGCAAGTAAATGATGAGGAAACGACAGATCAGCAGCTGCTGCCCGATGATATGATGTCCGTTCAAGCAATGGAAATCGTGGAACAAGAATTTGCTGATGACTCGGGTACACCATTATTGCTTGTTTGGTACCGTGATGGTGGCCTTGAAATGGAAGATATGAAAATGATTCAGGGTCTTTATAAGGAATTGGACGCTGAACCGTTAGCAAAACAGAAAATGATTCCGCCATTTTCGGAGGTTCCTGTTGAAGCATTACTTGGAAGTGCTTCGGAAGACGGAGAGGCACTAACTACGCCGGTCTTTTTCGAGAAAGGGACGACGACAGACGAATATAACACGATATTAGAAGATTTACGCCTTCTGATTGAAGATTCCGCGAGTGAGAGAATCACACAAAAAGAGCTGGATGAATCAGGTCTTCACGTACGTTTTTCTGGTCCTGTAGGAATTCAAACCGACACAGTTTCCTTATTCAGTAATGCAGACTTCACGCTACTGCTCGGGACGGTAGTTATTGTATTTGCTCTTCTTATTATTTTATATCGTTCACCGATTCTTGCGCTTGTACCCCTTGTGGCGGTAGGGATTGCTTATGGTGTTATTAGTCCATTGCTCGGATTTTTAGCGAGTAAGGGCTGGATTGAAGTCGATGCCCAAGCGATTTCCATTATGACGGTTCTTTTATTTGGAGCGGGGACGGATTATTGTTTATTCCTGATTTCACGCTATCGTGATGAATTACGCTATGAAAGAGATAAATATACAGCATTAAAAAATGCGATGAGCGGTGTCGGCGGAGCGATTATGATGAGTTCATCATCGACTGTGATTGGTCTATTATCGCTTGCACTGGGAGTTTATGCTTCTTATCACCGGTTCGCGATTCCGTTTAGTTTATCCATTTTCCTAATGGGGATTGCGGCGCTTAGTGTCCTGCCAGCAATCTTGGCATTGATTGGGCGCTTTGCCTTTATTCCATTCGTACCACGGCCGGAAGAAATGATTCAAGAGTTAGAAGAGAAAAAAGGGAAGAAATTAAGACGGCCGAGAGAAACGAATCGATTCGGTAAAAAAATTGGCGAAGTTGTTACCAATCGCCCGTGGACGGTCATTCTCATCACACTCGTCGTTCTCGGTGGATTAGCTGCATTTGTGCCAAAAATTCAATACACATATGCTTTGCTTGATTCCTTCCCAGATGATATGCCGTCAAAAGAAGGTTTCACAATTATCTCCGACCATTATCCACCAGGTGAGATTGCACCAATTGAAGTAATTGTCGATGCGGATGGGGAAGAGATTGGATACTTAAAAGAAGAATTAGAGGACCATCCGTATGTGGAAGTTGTTTCTGACATGGTAGAGGGTGCTGAAAACAGTGAAATTAAGAAGTGGAAAATTACGCTTTCTATCGATCCGTATTCAGCGGAAGCCGTGGAGAGCATACCTGAAATTAAAGAAATCGCTGCGGGTGCATTAGGAGGTGCCGATGATCGAGTATGGGTCGGTGGAGAAACGGCAACTCTTTATGATACCGATCAGGCGACGAGCCGGGATCAGTCGGTTATTATGCCGGTGTTGCTGTTAATTCTTGCTGTCATGCTTGTAATTTTCTTGCGTTCGTTCGTTGCAATGGCCTATTTATTATTTACGGTCATTATCTCATATGCATCCGCACTTGGACTTGGTTGGATTGTGTTGCATTATATCTTTGATGTGTCCGCAATCCAGGGGCTTATTCCACTATATTCGTTTGTGTTCCTTGTTGCTTTAGGAATCGACTATAATATTTTCCTCGTATCAAGCTTATGGGATTATAGAAAAACGATGCCATTAAAAAATGCGATATCTAGAAGTGTTGCAGTTACAGGCGGTGTCATTAGTTCAGCAGGACTAATTCTTGCCGGAACCTTTGCGGTACTCGCAACGATGCCGTTTGATGTTCTCGTGCACTTCGGTACGATTACAGCGATTGGAATTTTACTTGATACGTTTATTGTCAGACCACTGCTTGTACCAGCGATTACTTCTGTTCTTGGCAGATTTTCGTTTTGGCCAGGTAAGCTGTGGAAATTGAAAGATGATGAAGCATTGAATGAACGGTCTAGAAATGAATAGTTTTATAAAAATGCGGATGGGTTTGGATATTAAGCAACACTAGCATTAAAAAATGAGGATCTTTTGATCCTTATTTTTTGCATTTTGGAAATGAGAAAAAAGTGAAGTGATAGAAGTTAGGTTCGAGATTTATGAACAGTGGTTACTATGAAGCGGCAATTATATCATTCTTTCATGTGCCAGGCAGCCGAAGTATTGGCTAAGTATACGTAAAATGTGAAGTAACGTGTATATAGGCAAACTATCACTTGTTTGCCTAGGAAGTAGGGAAACGGAGCGAAGTACTAGAATGTTACAGTGGACAGGTTCAAGATATTTAACACATAGCTGTGGGCAACGATTCACTTTGTCGTTTTTGCTTTGTTGAAGGAGTAACATAATGATTCCAGGAAAGTAAAACATTACAAGCTTGGAGTTGCTCTTCAAAATGACGAATATATACTTTCACTTTTTTACCGTTTCCCTCTGCTGGTGTTGTTACAATGGAAGCAACTGCTTCATACCAAACTCCCAAAATTTTTATCGAAATTGGATGGTAACCTGTTGTAGGTAATAGGATATCAGGATGAATGTTTATGTCTGCTATTTGGTAGTCCAAAAACTTCGAACGAATATTTTCTCGTGTAATGGTGCCTTGTGTTTGGTACAGACAAACAATTTTAGAATTAGGATTGTTCATATTATGTCCTCCTTTTTGTGTATTTACTATTTGTGAAGAATATCACTTAGTTTTATTATATAAAAAATTAACCATTAATGCAAGGGCTTTCATAAGTGGGAGGATGAATAGTAATTTGCTTTAGGAAAGAGGAAATTAGAACTTTGGTGATATTATTGAAAGCTATGATAGTGTTGAGACTTGAAGATCAGAGCATCTGTCCATTGAAAAAACGGGATTGTGGACTCTGACACTCTGACCCTCAAAGCTCCTTTTTATTTGATTGTATTCCCACCGTCAATAACTATGTTTTCACCTGTTATTAGGTTTGTTGCATCACTTGCAAGGAATAGAGCGATTGCTGCGACTTCTTCCGGGTAACCGAATCGTCCAAGTGGTATTTCTTTTTTCGCCTTTTCTCCTTTTTCGCCAGCCCATGCTTTTTGACCAAGTTCAGTTAAAATCACAGTAGGGGAGATTGCGTTCACATTAATGCCGAATTGTGCCCATTCCAAAGCAAGTACCTTCGTCATTCCTACAATTCCCGCTTTACTTGCCCCGTAAGCAACATGATTATCGAGAGCAATAATTGCTGCCTGGGAAGCTAAGTTGACTATCTTCCCACCATTACCTTGATCGATCATGACATTACCGACCTTCTGACACATCTTGAATGACCCTGTTAAATTCAAGTCAATCGTTTTTTGCCAGAAACTATCAGAAATATTTTCCGCATCGTCTAGTAGTGCCACGCCAGCACAGTTTACGAGAATATCAATCTTACCAAATATCTCTCTTACTTTCGAAACCGCTTGATCCATACTTTCATCATTCGTAATATCACATGTTACACCGATTGCATCCTGATCACATATTTCCTTGGCTGCCTCATTTACTCCTTCTTTCAAGTCAAGAATGGCTACTTTAGCACCTTTTTCCACATATAATTCTGCGATAGCTTTACCGATGCCGCTAGCCCCGCCTGTTATTACAGCAACTTTATCTGTAATATTAAAATTCTTATCAAATCCCTGAAAACCCATTCTAATCCCTCATTCCTCATTTTTTTTTTTCATTAAGTAAGCGATTACTAAAAGATAAGAAAAATGAACAACAATTACATAACTGTAATGTTGTTATCTTGTAGGTTCTTCGCAATACTCGTGCTAATCTGCTTTTCAGATATTAGTACATCAATTTCATCTGTAGTAGCAAATACAGAACTTGACGTTTTTCCTATCTTAGAGTAGTCGATAATAGCAACTATCTTTTTGGAACGCTTTACCATTTCCCTTTTTAATTCCACTTCATATAAGTTGAAGTCGGTTAGCCCATTTTCAACGGTATATCCACTTGCAGAAGTAAACATGATATCAATATTTACATGATCCAGGATACTAACACCGAGCTTGCCTTCAATAGAAGTTGAACCATTTGTAACAACACCGCCAACGAGAATAACTGTAATGGCAGGATTATCTTTTAGTTCAAGAGCAGATTGTATCCCACTTGTTACAACAGTTAAACGCATGGAACTTTCATTTATTTTACGAGCTAACGCCAATGCAGTCGAACTGGCATCAAGTAATATACATTGTTGATCCTCAATTAAATCAAAAGCCTTATCAGCTATTTTCATTTTTTCTTGAATGTTTTTCTTTTCACGAACAGAGAAGCTTCGATCGTTATCAGGGCTATCGTTTAAAATTGCCCCACCGTGAGTTCTTTGAAGAAACCCGCCTAATTCCATTTTGGTTAAATCTGTTCTCAATGTAGCTTCCGATACATCTAAATTCGATGCAAGCTCTTTGACGGTTACCCTTCCCTTATCCTGCAAGAGCTGCAAAATTTTATCTCTTCTTTCACTTGCGAACATTTTCATCTCTATAACATCCTTATACTTTATATTATCTCTTATGTTAGACGAAAAAGTGGAAATAATCAACGTGGAAACGAACTTTCTTTTGTTGTCGGGAATGAGCTTTAGTTTTATATAACGAAAGACTACGAAAATCTTCAATAATAATATTGACAAAACGAAAATCAATGATAATATATAAAGTGAGATGTAACCGATTCCAATTAAATGAATGAAAGTTACCTTTTATTTTTCATTGATTGAATCGCTTTTTTATAAAAATATTAATCTATCAAAGGAGAATGGAAAATGACAAATACAGTAGAGAATAGCAAGGTACAAAACCAAGAAGTACCAGAGACGATGAAGGCTGTCGTGGCATATGCTCCAAAAGATTATCGATATGAAGAAATAGAAACTCCGACTTTAGAAAATGATGAAGAAATTATTGTTAAGTTAGAAGCTTGTGGAATTTGTGCAGGTGACGTGAAAGCGTTTGAAGGTGCACCGAGCTTTTGGGGGGACGAAACCCAGCCGGCTTATATTAAAGCGCCGATGGTACCGGGACATGAATTTATAGGAAGAATTGTAGCGAAAGGTGATGCAGTAACTGATTTTGAAATTGGTGACCGAGTAATCTCCGAACAGATTGTTCCTTGCTGGGACTGCCGCTTCTGTAATAGAGGAGAATATTGGATGTGCCAGAAACATGATCTTTATGGCTTCCAAAACAATGTGAACGGTGGTATGGCGGAGTACATGAAATTTACAAAGGAAGCGATTAACTATAAAGTTCCTGAAGATCTTCCTTTAGAAAAAGCTATTCTGATTGAACCGTATGCATGTAGTCTTCATGCTGTACAACGTGCACAAGTGCAACTCGGGGATGTTGTTGTGTTGTCTGGTGCAGGTACACTTGGTCTGGGAATGATTGGTGCACTTAAAAAGTCAGGTCCTAGCAAACTTGTTGTATTGGATATGAAAGAGGACCGTCTAGAATTAGCGAAGAAATTCGGTGCAGATGTTGTACTAAATCCAGGCGAGGTTGATGTTGTTAAAGAAATTCAAGATATGACGGAAGGGTATGGCTGTGACGTTTATATTGAAGCAACCGGTCATCCATCATCCGTAGAGCAAGGACTTCACGCAATTAGAAAACTCGGGCGCTTTGTAGAGTTTAGTGTATTTGCAGAGCCGGTAACGGTGGACTGGAGTATTATTGGAGACCGTAAAGAGCTTGATGTTTTAGGTTCACACTTAGGTCCTTATTGCTATCCGCTTGTTATTGAAGGTATTGCGAACGGTGACTTCCCAACTGAAGGTGTAGTTACACATGAGTTGAGCTTAGAAAACTTTGAAGAAGGCTTTGAACTAATGGCAAAAGGCGATAAATCATTAAAAATTATTTTAAAACCTTAAAATTCAAGGGAGAAGGGATGGCGTACAAAGATGACGGATTTAGGGCAAAAAGGAACTTTGCTAGATAGAATGGGAATGCCGGCGCACTTAGCATGGGGTTATTTCGGTGTACTTATCTTCATGATGGGAGATGGGTTAGAACTGGCATGGCTCAGTCCGTATCTTGTAGAACAAGGGCTTACCGTCCAGCAAACGGCAACACTTACAACGGCTTACGGTATAACGATTGCAATAGGTGCTTGGTTTTCAGGTGTACTGGTTGAGGCGATTGGACCAAGGAAAACGATGATGTTAGGGGTAGCTTCTTATATTATTGGACATGTGTTGTTTGTTGGGCTTGCTATTACTACATTAAATTATGGATTAATGATTCCAACTTATGCGATGAGAGGATTTGGCTATCCATTATTTGCTTATGCATTCCTGGTCTGGATTACGTACAGGACACCACCGCATCAATTAGGGCGAGCAGTAGGCTGGTTCTGGTTTGTATTTACAGGAGGATTAAGTGTACTCGGTGCATTCTACTCTAGTTGGTCAATTCAAGTATTTGGCCATATCACCACATTATGGAGTGCGATTATTTGGGTGTTAATTGGAGCATTCTTTGCAACTGTAGTTAATCGGGATAAATTTGAAATGCCGGAAAAAGAAGAAGTGAGTGGAGCAGCATCTAAGGTTAAAGAGCTGCTAAACGGAATTACAATCTTAAAAAGAGAGCCAAAAGTTGCGATTGCAGGTGTAGTTCGTGTCATCAACCAATCATCACAATACGCATTTCCATTATTCTTGCCGTTATATTTAGCAGATCATGGAATCGCGACGACGGTTTGGTTAAATATTTGGGGTACTATCTTTATTTCAAATATCGTATTCAACTTAATCTTTGGTTATCTGGGTGACAAGTTAGGTTGGAGAAATACAGTCACATGGTTCGGTGCCGTTGGTTGTGGGGTCTTCACTCTCATGTTATTCTATACACCACAAATATTTGCCGGTAACGTAACGCTTGTAGCGATTGTTGGAATGCTATGGGGTGCATGTATCGCTGGTTTCGTGCCACTATCTGCATTAACACCATCATTAGTTGGTGACGGAGACAAAGGTGCCGCGATGTCGATTCTAAACCTTGGAGCAGGTCTATGTGTATTCGTTGGTCCTGCACTTGTAGCATTATTCTTTGATATGGTTGGCCCTCAAGGATTAGTATGGATTTTAGCTGGTCTATACTTCATCGCCGCTGTTTTAACAAGATTCTTGAAACTTCCAAACGAAGAAGGGAAAGAAGAAAAAGTAAAAGCGGGAGTACATTCGACAATATAATTGAATTACCCCCACAACAGTGGGGGGAAACTTAAAAATTAAAAAGTGAATGAATTTGATAATTACCAAAGTCGGCTTTCCCATCACCATATGTAGTTGGGAACGAACCAACTCAACTATATATGGTGATGGTGATGCAATAAATACGTATTATGAAATTCATTAAAGTAATAAACAAATGAATACCTATTGAAGGTTTGGTATTTTTAACGGAAAACGCTTTATTCTCTGATATAATTGAGTAGTTAGTTGATTGAGTAAATAATGAGCAAGGAGTGCATCAAGGTGAAAAAATTAATGAATGATTCTAGATATGTGGTTGAAGAAATGATAGAAGGATATGTCAAGGCGCATCCCGACTTGATCAAACAGTTACCAGAAAATGATAGAGCATTAGTAACCGCGAAGGAAACACGAGAAGGAAAAGTTGGGGTTTTAATCGGTGGCGGTTCTGGACATGAGCCTGGATTCTTAGGTTATGTTGGAGAAGGAATGGCTGATGGTGTAGCGGTTGGTAACATTTTTGCTTCACCTTCGCCGGATCCAATCTTGGAAGTAACGAAAGCAATTGATAAAGGAGCCGGAGTTGTCTATCTATATGGAAACTATGCTGGTGACGTGATGAACTTCGGCATGGCTGCGGAAATGGCAGACTTAGAAGAGGACATTGAAGTTGGTATGGCTTTAGCGACAGATGATGTAGCCTCAGCTCCTAAAGAAGAAAAAGAGAAACGTCGTGGAATTGCTGGTGAATTCTTCATTTTTAAAGCGACTGGAGCAGCTGCTGACTTCGGTTATAACTTGGAAGACGTTGTCCGGGTTGCTAAGAAAGCAAATGAAAATACCCGCTCTATGGGTGTAGGCCTTACTCCGTGTTCGTTACCGCAAACTGGTGAACCTAGCTTTGAAATTGGTGATGACGAAATGGAAATTGGGTTAGGACACCATGGAGAGCCGGGAATTGAAAAAGGACCACTTCAATCGGCTGATGAGGTTACAGAACGCTTAGTTAATGACATTTTAGCAGATATTGAAATTAAGAGTGGTGATAAAGTTGCGGTTCTTGTCAATGGACTTGGGTCCACAGCTAGAATGGAACTATATACAATGTTTCGGAAGGTAGAACAAATGCTAAGTGAATTAGGTATTGAGATTTACCGTTCTTATGTTGGAGATTATATTACATCCCTTGAAATGGGTGGAGCGTCTGTTACATTAATGAAATTAGATGATGAATTGATTAAAACAATTGATCATCCAGTAAATTGCCCAATGTTTGTTCAAAAATAAGGTGAAGGAGTTTTCAAAATGCAATTAACAGCTAAAGAATTAAAAGCTTATTATAAAGAGATTGTTAGTATGGTAGAAGAACAAAAGGACTATCTTTGTGAACTTGACCGTAAAATCGGTGATGGGGATCATGGTGTGACGATGTCTATCGGTTGGCAAGCTGTAAATGAGAAACTTGATAATGAGCTTGTAGACGAAGAAGATTGTGCGAAAGTAAGTATTACGGTAGGAAAAACATTCTTAAGTGCTGTAGGTTCTTCTGTAGGTCCACTATATGCAACAGGATTCATGAGAGGCGCTAAAGCAGTTAAAGGAAAAACAGTTCTTGAAGATAAGGATTTAGCGGAATTCTGGATTGCTTTTGCAAGAGGAATTAAAGAGCGCGGTCAAGCTGAAGTGGGAGATAAAACAATGGTAGATACGCTTGATCCATTTGCGAATGAATTGGAAACGAAATTTACAGAATCTGGAGAGTTTCTGTCTGCATTTACTGATGCTGTCGCAGCTGCTAAAGTTGGTATGGAATCAACGAAAGAACTCGTTTCTAAAAGAGGTCGTTCCAGTCGTCTAGGGGATCGCTCAGTTGGTGCCCAAGATCCAGGTGCAACTTCTGCCTATATGATTTTAGCTACTTTTTTAAACTTTGTTCAAGCTAAAACAGAACAAGCTATTTAATAACTAATTAACATAAAATAAAAAATAGAACCAGAGATATTATTTCTGGTTCTTTTTTATCAAAAATTACCAAAAATGAAAGCAAACGAAAGTAAAGAGTAAATAATAAAAGCAAATAACTTGAAAAACAATAATTTTTATATTAAAATGAAAGTAAATAATAAGAAGTACATGAGTATGGAGGAATGTAAAAATGAAAATCGCAATCGGCAGTGATCACAACGCATTTCAGTTAAAAGAAACAATTAAAGAATTTCTAGCAGATACAGAACACGAGGTAATCGACTTTGGATGTTACTCAGAAGATGCAGTAGACTACCCGGACGTGGCTTTCCAAGTGGCGGAAGCAATCAGTGAAGAAAAGGCCGAGAGAGGTATTTTAATTTGCGGAACTGGTATTGGAGTATGTATTGCAGCAAATAAATATCCAGGAATCCGTGCAGGACTCGCGCATGATGTTTATTCTGCAGAACGAGCACAGTTAAGTAATAACGCGCAAATCCTTACAATGGGATCACAAATTATTGGACCGGAAGTTGCGAAGAAAGTTGTTGAAGCTTACTTGAATGTAGCGTGGGCGGAAGGTTCCAAACAAAAGGTAGATAAGATTATCGAAAAAGAAGCAGCATTCGTAGGGGAAAACTTTAAGGAAGCAGTAGCTGGAAGTAATTGTGCAGTTAACTAAACATGCGAATCGAGGAGAATAAGCATGCAATCATTATTATTGGACTTTTTAAAAGTGACCGAATCAGCTGCAGTCGCTGCTTTGCCGTGGGTAGGCAGTGGCGACAAAATTGCAGCTGACGGCGCTGCAACAAATGCGATGCGGGAAACCTTGAATAAAATGAAAATGCACAGCAAGATTGTAATTGGTGAAGGCGAAATCGACGAAGCTCCGATGCTTTATATCGGTGAAGAGTTAGGAAAAGGTGGCAGTCACGAAGTCGATATTGCAGTAGATCCAATTGAAGGAACAACACCAACTGTAAATGGACAAGGAAATGCAATCACTGTAATCGCGGCTGCTGAAAAAGGGGCATTGCTTCACGCTCCTGACATGTATATGAAGAAGATGGCAGTTGGACCAAAGGCGAAAGGGCATATCGATTTAGACGCACCAATTGAAGAGAATATTAAAAATGTCGCAAAGGCGCTAGGAAAAGAAGTGACAGATTTAAATATTCTTATCCAAGACCGGCCGAGACATGAAGAATATATTGAACGAATTCGAGAAACAGGTGCGAAAGTACGTTTATTCCATGATGGGGACGTCATTTATGCGATTGCCACTTGTATTGAAAGTTTAGGTGTAGACATGTTCCTTGGAATTGGCGGTGCACCTGAAGGAGTCTTAGGAGCGGTTGCGATGCGTTGTATGGGTGGAGAAATGCAAGCAAAACTCTTACCGCGTAATGAAGAAGAGATTGCTAGATGCGTAGAAATGGGTATCAATAATTTCGAAAGCGTTTTAACGCAGGATGATTTAGTGCGCACCGATGATTGTCTGCTCGCGGCTACTGGAATCACAGATAATATTATCATTGATGGAATTGAAACAATCGATGGCAACTACCACATTTCTTCTATTCTCGTAAATGGCAGGGAAAAACAAGTGAGATATGTGAAGAGTGTTTACCCAGTGAAAGCGCTCGTTTAGCACAATAAAATGTTAGGAGGTTTTTTAGATGGATTTCTATTTAGATACAGCAAATGTTGAAGAAATCAAACGAATTAATCGATTGGGATTAGTGGACGGTGTTACAACAAACCCTTCCATTATAGCAAAAGAAAATAGAGATTTTAAAGAAACAATTAAAGAGATTTGTGCACTTGTGGATGGCCCGGTCAGTGCGGAAGTAATCGGACTTACCGTGGAAGAAATGGTTGGAGAAGCGCGTGATATCGCAACATGGGCATCGAATGTCGTTGTGAAAATTCCGATGACGGAAGCTGGATTAGAAGCCGTGAATATCCTTTCTAAAGAAGGAATCAAAACGAATGTTACGCTGATTTTTTCCGTATCCCAAGGATTAATGGCGGCAAAAGCAGGTGCAACGTATGTCAGCCCATTTGTAGGAAGAATTGATGACATCGGGGAAGATGGACTGGAATTGATTCAGAACTTGAAAACGACCCTTCATAATTATGGTTTTGAAACGAAAATCATCACAGCAAGTATCCGGACGATTAATCATCTGGAAAAAGCGGCAATTGCCGGAGCAGATATTGCGACGATTCCAGGATCCCTATTACCGAAATTATGGAAGCATCCATTAACGGATAATGGAATTGAGCAGTTTTTAGCTGATTGGGAAACTGTTCCAAAATAAGTTTACGAGCTATATTTGAAAGGGATGATGACACATGACTACTTCAACTGTTTCTGTAGAACAATTATCAATCAATACGGTACGCACACTCGCTATTGATGCCATTGAAAAAGCGAATTCTGGACATCCTGGGCTTCCGATGGGGGCGGCGCCGATGGCTTATACCCTTTGGACGGATTTTATGACGCATAATCCGAAGCATTCTAAATGGTTTAATCGGGACAGATTTGTACTTTCGGCAGGACACGGGTCAATGCTTCTGTATAGTTTACTACATTTATCTGGCTATCAGGTGACGATGGGTGATTTGAAGAATTTCCGCCAGTGGGGATCGAATACACCGGGTCACCCGGAGGTACGGGACACAGATGGGGTTGAAATGACGACTGGTCCACTTGGGCAAGGAATTGCCTCTGCAGTAGGGATGGCAATGGCTGAAGCGCATTTAGCAGCTACGTATAATAAAGAGGAATTCTCTGTTGTTGACCATCATACATTTGCCCTTGTTGGAGATGGCGATTTAATGGAAGGGATTTCACATGAAGCAGCCTCCCTTGCCGGACATCTCGGTTTAGGAAAATTAGTCGTTCTATATGATTCCAATGATATTTCTTTGGATGGAGATTTGGACAGATCATTCTCTGAAAATGTTGAGGGGCGGTTCCGTTCCTATGGCTGGCAAGTTCTTCGTGTCGAGGATGGTAATGATATAGGTGAACTGCGTAAAGCGTTGACAGAGGCGAAGAAAAATCAAGAGCAGCCGACATTAATTGAAGTGAAAACCGTAATCGGTTACGGTTCACCGAATAAAGGAGGTTCTTCTGATTCCCACGGTGCACCACTCGGTGAGGAAGAAGTGAAGCTCGTAAAGGAAAATTATAACTGGGAGCATGAAGCGTTTTTCGTCCCGGAGGATGTATATGAAGACTTTAACGAAAAGATCGTGCGTAAAGGTACGCAGGCTGAGAAAGAATGGGAAGCGTTAATTGAAAAGTATAAAGCGGTTTATCCAGAAGAAGGCAGACAGTTACAGCTAGCAATTAATGATGAGCTGCCAGTTGAATGGGATAAAAACTTGCCAACCTATGAAGTCGGCTCAACGCTAGCAACACGTGCTTCCTCAGGAGAAGTGTTGAACGCGATTGCTCAAACTGTACCGAATTTTATTGGCGGTAGTGCAGACCTTGCAAGCTCGAATAAAACGATGATTGATGGAGCAGGTGATTTTACAAAAGCAAATTATGCTGGAAGAAACATTTGGTTTGGAGTACGTGAATTTGCGATGGCAGCAGCGCTAAATGGGATGGCGTTGCATGGAGGCTTGAAGGTATTTGGCGGTACATTCTTTGTCTTCAGTGATTATTTACGTCCAGCTGTTCGTTTAGCAGCACTAATGAAAACACCTGTGACGTATGTTTGGACACATGATTCAATTGCTGTAGGGGAGGATGGCCCGACGCATGAGCCTGTTGAGCAATTAGCGTCGTTCCGGGCAATGCCAGGCTTATCGGTGATTCGTCCGGCTGATGCGAATGAAACGCAGGCAGCTTGGCGTCTGGCGGTAGAATCAAAGGATGAGCCGACTGCGCTCGTGCTTACCCGTCAGAACCTTCCTACGTTAGAAGGTACGAAAGAAAAAGCATATGACGGTGTAAGAAGGGGAGCTTATGTTGTAAGTGAAGCGGAAAAGGAAACACCGGACGCTTTAATTCTCGCAACAGGCTCTGAAGTGCAATTAGCGGTGCAGGCACAGGCTTCTTTGAAAGAGAAGGGGATTGATGTCCGTGTCGTCAGCATGCCATCCTGGGATCGTTTTGAGGCGCAAGACAAGGCTTATAAGGACAGCGTGCTGCTTCCTGATGTTAAAGAGCGTCTAGCTATTGAAATGGCTTCTCCGCTTGGCTGGGATCGTTATGCAGGTGATGAGGGGGATATTCTAGCCATCGATACATTTGGTGCCTCAGGAGATGGAGAACGAATTATGGAAGCGTATGGTTTTACTGTAGAAAATGTTGTAAAGCGTGTAGAAAAGTTAGTGGAACAGTAAAATAAGAAACAAAAAAGATGCATCCAGGATGGACGCATCTTTTTTGTTGTGCTGGGATGTGGGGACAAAGCGCTTGTTTCGGAAAAGATGCCTTGAGCCGGGCATCTTTTTCTAATTGGAATTAAACCAAGTTGACAAATAGGAATAATCACATTAAGATATTAATAATCATAAAATATTGAAATCGTTTAGGCGGAGGTAGAAACAGATGACTTTTAAATTTGATCATTTAGTACATTTTGTCGGAAGTCCTGAAGAGGCGAGGGAAAGTTTAAAACAGCATGGTTTGCATGTGGTAAATGGAGGAAGGCATGAGCACGGGGGGACATATAACACGCTTAGCTATTTTGATTTAAGTTATTTAGAGCTTATTGGTTTGGTAGATAAGAGCTTAGCAGAAGAGTCTGCTGAAAAATATAGTTTAAGAGATACGTTCAAAAAAGATAATTATGCAATTGGACTATCAAGAATTGCACTTCGTTCTCTTGATCTTGAAATGGAGGCAGAGCGCTTTAAATCGCTTGGTCTAGAAGTATTCGGTCCCTTTCCTCTCAGTAGACAAAGGCCAGACGGCAGTGTCGTAAGCTGGAAACTATTATTTGCAGGACGAGAGAATGAAGAATTGGAACTGCCTTTTTTTATTCAGTGGGATGATTCGGATGATGAACGAAAAGCTGATTTAGTGGAACAGAAAACGATAGCCCCGCACCCGAAAGGTGATCTTCAATTATCTTCTATCGGTTTTGCTGTTCAAAAGTTAGATACGACAGTTGAAAAATGGTCGAATTATTTGGATTTGGAAAAGGGAGAAAGCTTTGTTGACGAATCCTTGAACGCGAAAGGACAAAAGTTAAAACTGACCGGAGGAGACATTGCGTTTTATAGTCCAATTGCAGATGGACTTGTTGCAGAAACGTTAGCGGAAAGAGGAGAGAAGCCGTTTCTCGTGGATATTACAGGCGCAAGGGAAAAAGAACAATTTGAAGTGAAGAATGCATTATATCGCTTTATCTAATAAAGAATGAGGAGATTGAAAACGATGAGAAATACGTTTATTTTGAAGCTGGGTATTATATTAATTTCTACGGTGCTATTTTTGGTAGGATGTGGGACAGAAGCATCTGATACATCTAGTAATAAAAGTGAAAATGTTATAAAAGTTGGGTTTCAAAAAGGGAACACGTTGCATCTTTTAAAAGAAACTGGATTTCTTGAGGAAGCGTTGGCTGAAGAGGATTATGAGGTTCAATGGGAGATGTTCACCCATGGCGGTACGTTAATGGAGGGGATTTATGCTGGTGCAATTGATTATGGGCATGCAGCTGACGGACCGGGGATTATTGCTCAAGCTACAGGCAAACCAATTGTGTATGTTGGTGCAGATGCTCCTAACCCAGAAGGTGTTGGTTTGCTCGTATTAAAAGAATCGGGGATTGAATCTGTTGCAGATTTGAAAGGGAAAAAAATAGCGGCATTAGAAAGCGGAAATCATCGATACTTGACTGTTCTAGCACTTGAAAAAGCTGGATTAACAAATGATGATGTAGAGTGGGTTTTCCCAGAAGATGCAGGACAAGGAAGGACTATTTTTGAAACAGGTCAGGTTGATGCACTGGCATCCTACGACCCTTATCTGGCTTCCGCAGAGGGGGAACTGGATACGATTTCCTTAACGGCAGGGGAAGATTATGAATATCCGAACCGTACATTCTATTTCGCGAGCACAACTTTTGCGGAAGGGAACCCAGAACTCCTTGACCTTATTCTAGAAACAATTGATAAAGCAGATCAGTGGGCGAATGAAAATAATGAAGAAGTTGTTGAACTTCTATCAGATAGTTTAGGAATTAGTGAGGAAATTATTGGGAAGCAAATTGCCCGTCGCACGTTTGGTGCAACGCCAATTACCCAGGAGATTATTGATACCCAGCAAAAACAGGCAGATGTATACTATGATATCGGATTGATTCCTGAAGAAATTGATGTTTCAGAAGTAATGCCAGTAGGCGGAGAATAAATAGGGCGGAGGAAGATTCAAATGAAAGAAACGTGGTATGACGAATTACAACCTTGGATTATTCCGAGTATCCTATTAATAGGCTGGCAAGTAATTGCTAGTTCTGGGGTTGTTTCGGAAACGTTATTCCCTTCGCCGTTAAGTGTGATAGTAAGTGCATGGGAATTAACGATTAGTGGAGAACTATTTAATCATATTATGGCGAGCCTTGGTCGCGCGGGTCTAGGAATGATTATCGGCGGTGCGATTGGTTTTATTTTCGGAATTTTAAATGGACTTTCTAATAAAGCTTACCGTTATACAGACACGACAATTCAAATGATCAGGAATGTTCCGCATTTAGCACTTCTTCCTTTAGTGATTGTTTGGTTCGGTATTGGTGAAAGTTCAAAGGTTTTCCTTGTCGTGCTAGGTGTATTATTCCCGATTTATGTGAACACATTCCACGGCATTCGAAATGTCAACCCTGGATTGGTTGAAATGGGGAAAATGTATAAGCTTAAAGGCTGGAAGCTATTCAAAAATATCCTTCTACCTGGGGCGCTTCCATCCATTTTTGTTGGAATAAGATATGCACTTGGTGTCATGTGGTTGACGCTGATTATAGCAGAAACCATCCCAACCCAAGTGGGGATTGGTTACCTAGCAACGAATGCTAGAGAATTCATGCAAACAGATATTATCATCCTGAGTATAATTATTTATGCATTGCTCGGAAAGTTGGCTGATTTAACAGCAAGATTTGGCGAAAAGCGTTTGCTTAAATGGAATGAAAGCTATAGATGAGCAGATAGATGTATTTTAAAATAAATGAGGTGGATAAATTGGCTAGCGAAGTTATAACGGAAAATGATGATGTAAAGCAGTTGAGTCCTCACGCTGTTCAAATCGATCTGCTGCATGCTAGTAAATCGTTCGGTAAAAATAAGGTTTTAAAGGAGATTCAACTATCCATTGAAAAAGGACAATTCATTGCTGTTATAGGAAAAAGCGGGAGTGGGAAAAGTACATTATTACGTATTATAGCAGGACTAGATAAGTTGTCGGAGGGAGAGTTATTATACAATCATTCTCCACTTGATGAATCAACCGTAAATATTACTATGATGTACCAGGATTCAAGACTTTTACCTTGGAAAAAGGTGATAGATAATGTTAGTCTCGGACTAGAAGGTAAGGAGGCTGAAAAGGCAGAACGCGTGCTAGAAGCAGTAGGTTTAATAGATTTTAAGGATGAATGGCCATCTACCTTATCTGGAGGTCAACAGCAGCGGGTAGCTTTAGCACGAGCATTGATTCATGAACCGTCATTATTATTGTTGGATGAACCGTTGAGTGCACTTGATGCTTTTACACGATTAGAAATGCAGAATTTAATTGAAACCATTTGGAGTAACTTGGGTTTTACGACGTTGCTTGTAACACACGATGTGAGGGAAGCAGTCCGTTTGGCGGATCGGATTATTCTGATAGAGGATGGGAATATTGGTCTTGATATCACTATTGCAAATCCTCGGCCACGACAATTATCTGATCCGAAGCTTGCGTTGTTGGAGGAAGAAATCCTGCAGCGAATAATGAATGGTGAAATGAAGAGTGTTTCAGAAAAAAGTGTTAGTCTTTAATTGAATATAAAGAAGCATAAGAAAAAGATGCCCCAATGTATGGAGGCATCTTTCTGTTTTTGGCTGTAAAAAAGGTTTAAAACTAAGCAATAAAATCTTCTTGATCCACATTTCTGTCTTCTGCTTTCAGATAATATTTACCATCTGTCATAACAGCGATAACAACTGTCAGAATGGAAGCTAGAATCGCGGCAAAGAAAGCAGCAGTACTTTGTAAGAAAGTACCGAAAGCGCCGAGCGCGGCAATTGTACCTAAACCGCTCGCCACTACAAGCGAGACAACGCCAACCGGGTTCCATCTATAAAGATACCGCTGTTTAGCCTCGTAATAGCCTGGACCAATTTTAAGCATGCGTTTCACAATAATGGCATCCGTCACTAAAATTGCTGCCCATGTTAATAGGAAGACACCTTGGAATGTCATGACGGTTTCAAGGTGATCGACAATTCCTCCGAGCATTAAGATGATGGAGGCTACTCCTGTTACAACAACCCAGAAACGTCGGCCGGGCTTAAAGTTGAATATGTTTTCAAAGAAGTTCGATAAGGATAGTGAACCACTATAGATATTCGTTACATTAATTCTAATTTGGGTCAACATCGTAAATAAGGCCCCACCGATACCTAGCAGCATTACGATATAGACACCGGGATTCGGTTCACCTAGACGAACACCAAACCAAATACCTAAACCGCCCATTACACCGAAACAGAAAATCTGAGGAATGAATCCAATTGCAAAGATACCGACTTTCGTATCTTTCGGTTTTAAGAAACGGGCATAGTCTGACGCTAATAATGGTGTCAGCCCCATAATACCATGTTGCATTCCGATACATAGAAGCAGCGCTGTTCCGCCGATTTGAACACCTTCAGGCATATACGTCCAGAAGCTTCCTTCATAGGCTGAAGGAGTTAATGCAGTCATTACAATTGCAGCAATTAGAAACAGGAAGAATAGTGGCAGGGACCACTTTTGCAATTTGTCCAATTGCTTGATTCCGAACCAGTTAAGTGGAATCACAATAGAACCAAAGAAGATAATTAATACCCACTCGGGGATTACTGGAAAAAATTCGTGGACGGCAGTGACTAAAATCATGCCTTCTAACGCACAGTACATAATAAAGTTTGTGGCGTAAATAAATGAGGTTAATGACGCACCGATGTATCCAAATCCGCCGCCTCTTGATAATAGATTCACATTCATGCCTGACTTTGCAGATAAGTAAGCGATAAATGTACCTAATATCCCGGCTACGACTGTCGCATATACGGCAGAAATAATTGCGTTGATTGCACCAAATTGCAGTGCCATTACACTTCCCATCTGGAAGTAAAAAATTGCTGTTGCAATACCAAAAGTGATATTGGTAATGCTTAACCAACCCATATTTCTTTTCTCGCGAGGGACTTTTCCTAATGAATAATCATCACTTTTATTCTCCTCTACTTTGTGATCTGTAGCAGTAACAGATCTCATACCTATCATCTCCAATTCTGTGCATATTTTCACATAGAAGTTACAATTATTGTGTTCTGCATCACAAAAAATAATAACGTATATAACCTTAACATGTAACGAATTGAGATACAAGGCTATATTTCAATTTAAATGATGATGTCAAGCGTGAACTGCTTATCTTTTTCGATAAATTTGTGACAGTGTCCTTGACGCATATTGGGTATCGTTGTTTCCAGTTTTGGGAAAAATAATGACTTTTTTACTCTAAATTACTAGTAATCTTGAATTATTTATCATTATTGCCCATAATAAAGAGATAACTAAGCTTTATAGCTTTACTAGAGGTGACAATGAATGAGGAAGATTGGAAGAAATGAACCGTGTCCTTGCGGGAGCGGGAAAAAATATAAGAGATGCCATGGTGCTTCTCGTGCCGTGGCAATTGATCCAGCCAGGTTTAACAATCAACTAGACCAGCTTCATAAAGGACTATATCGTTTTGCGGTGCAGAACTACCGTGTAGAACTGGAAGAGATAATTTCACAGCATCCGAAGTTCGCTACGCTTGAAGATGAGGGGCGAATGAATTTATATAGACTAGGTTTGACTGCCTGGGCGATGATTCATGAACCGATTGAACAAGATGAGACCGTGTTTGATATCTACTATCAAACTCAACGAAATAAAGCGAAAGACACACGAGTGGACCAGGCATTTATGGCATGGAAGGAAGTTACCCCATCCATTTACGAGGTTGTTTCCATTACAGATGAGAAGTTTCATATACGTGATGTCCGATCAAATGATGAAACAACGGTGAGAGCATATGAAATGAGTAGTGTGAACGAAGGGGATTTTGTAATCGGGATGCTGCTTCCGTTTGTGCAAAAGCACGAATTCCTGCTAGCAATGTTTGAGTTAGTCGGAGCGGATGAAGGCTTTATCGATGAGATGAAAGCTTTGAATGATGAAGCATTTACAAGAGAATATCCCGCTGTTTTAGCAATGGCATTAACGATGGAGAAAACTGCCGATTCAGATACTGAGTCAGATACCAGTTTGGACTCTAACGAAGAAACTTGGGATAACCCGTTATACGGGGAAGTTGCCACGATATTTGAAGGCCAAATGCAGGAAAGAGAAGTGGCTGAAGAGCATATAACGAAAGGACTCAAAATCTGGAAGACATTTACGGATAAAGAAAATCCGACATTCAGAAAGCCGGAGAGTTTTGCAGCTGCCCTCGATTATGTTCTCCAGCAAAAAGTACTTGGACAAGCGAACCAGTCACAAAAAGAACTTGCCGAAATTTATGGTACAAGTCCTACAACAATTTCCAAAAACCGCAAAAGAATAATCGATGTAATCGAGTAATAATGAATGCCTGTCATATCTTAAGCCTTATGAAAAAGGAGTATGACGGGCAATTCTTAAATGGAGGGGGATGTGGAATATGATTCGTGCCCATCATTTATCGCAGCAGGAACGTGATGCAATTACAAAGAGTCTGGATAAAAGACAAAAAGACTTTATCGATGCGCATTTGAAACGGGGCAGAAAAACAATATTTGCAAATGTACTTGCAAAAGGAAAAGCGGGAAGTGTTGCAGAAGCAGAGGTCGAAAAAGTTGCGAGTGAATGGGAACTGGTGGATTATATGGATGCCGGCCCGGATTGGAATAAGAATCCACAGCTGTTCTGTGAGTGTGGCCGGGCCTTAAGGTATCAATATATCGTTCTCAACACGGAAACGAGTGAATTGAAGAAGTTTGGCATTACTCACTTTGAGGAACATGTAGGAATCTCGCCGCAGCTTGTGAAAGAAATTATAAAAGGTATTGAAACGATCGATTACGAACGCGATGAAATTTTAATAAAAATCGCTGATCATTGGTCACTTGTTGACGAACAAATTGAAGTAATTCCGAAAGAAGTGGAAGTTCCGAAAGATATTCAGCTTCACTTCGATTATGATGTGCCTTTACTCGATAGGCAAATCGGCCGGTTACGAACGATAATCGGGCAATTTATCCGAGAGCAGGAGAAGCTGCGTCTGGAAAAAGAACGTCAGGAGATTGCGATGCAGCAAAAACGGAAAAAACGTGAAGTGGCAAAACGTAGAACAGACATGCTGGAAAGTGATTATATTGAGGGAAGTTTGGAACTGGCTCCCTCTTTACAAGCTGGGATTCTAATCTATTTGGAAGATTTGACCAGAAAAGAATTCTTAGCGAGCGAAATCTGTCATTATCTCGTAGGTTATCATGATGCTCCAGCTGACAGGTTTACAAGCGGAAATTTTAAAATATTTCCTCCTGTTTGTATATTTCTGGAACGGCTCGTGGCGCGCAAGATCCTTGTGTTCGCAGGGAGAAAAGGCGGAATAGACCGGGAGTACCAGATGGAGTGATGGCAGAAGCTGTATAAACAAATGATGAAAAAGGGAATCCAATATTGCTGTTATAAGAGGGAATTCCTTGATAGGGATTATGTTACAATTGAGCTGGGAACCGTTATTTGAGGCTTGGTGTATACAAGTGGTGAGGAAGTGAATTATTTCAATTACGGAAACGAATGAAATAGTGAAACGAGCATTAGTGTCGAAAAGCCTGTGATCTGGGAAGTGGGAGAAGGATAAGGGGATTTTTGATCCCTCAGTAATCCCGAATTAAGGCAACGCGCTTTCTTAAATAAATTTTCATGTTTCTAAAGAGGCTAAAGAGGGAATAGTTAATATGGACATGGAGCATGAATAAAAAGGAGAGATAGTATGGCAATTGAACGTGCACATTCACACAGACATCAAGAAGAAACAGCAGTGATTACCGTAAACCATCTTGTAGCAAATCTTGGAGTATTGTATGTAAAACTTCATCAATACCATTGGCATGTGAAAGGACCACATTTCTTCACGTTGCATGCGAAATTTGAAGAGTTGTACAATGAGGCGACTGGCTATTTTGACTCATTTGCAGAGCGGCTGCTTCAACTCGGTGAACGACCATATTCCACGCTCCAGGAATTTAGCGAACATGCATTTATTGAGGAGAAGGTTTATACGAAAGAAATTCATGCGGATAAGATGGTGGAAGATCTTGTAAATGATTACCGTGCGATTCGTGATTATACGGTAAAAGGGATTGAACTTGCAGGAAATGAGGGAGATACGGTTACAGAGGATATGCTAATTGAATATAAGAGCAACCTTGACTTCCAGCTATGGAATCTGCAAGCTTATCTTGGTAAAGATGCAACAGAAGGCGAGTAAAATATTTCGTTAGAAGCAGGAACTAAGTAATTGAACTCAAATGACAATAAAAAAGCAATCATTTCCCTTATATATGGGGAGTTGATTTAAAATTAGAAGTGGGACAGTAATCCAAACATCCTGCTTCTTTTTTATTCAGAAAATTTCTGTCATGTCAAGCATTAAGTCTGAACAATTAGTATACTGGAAATAGTTATTATTATAAGTATAATAGAACTATAGTTGTCGCTTTTGGCAGTAAGAAAGTATAAATCCTTTCTTACTGCATAAGTGCAACTAAGGAATTCGCCGTAAAGGCTTGGCGAATGCCAAGTTTTCTAAACAAAAATTGTTCACAATTAATTCGGAGAGGAGTGTTGGGATGGAACAGAAAGAGAGAAAACAGGAATGGCGCTTTGCCATCGCGAATAGGGAGGCGCTCATAGGGTGTGGGCTTGCCTTGTTCAACTTTGTCTGGTGGTTCGGCTTTGCTTATGGACTTGGCTCGAAGCCGCCGGAGGAGTATACATATGTCATGGGGTTTCCTGCATGGATTTTTTATAGTTTGATTTTAGGAACACTAGTGATGTTTGTCCTTGTTGCTCTAGTCGTTAAATTTTTCTTGAAAGATATTTCGTTAGTGGATGAAGAAGAAACAGAGAAAGATGAGGTGACGAAAGGATGAATTGGACGGTTGTTACCCCTTTATTAATTTTTCTTATTACGATTTTTATTATTGGTATGTGGTCAAGCAGAAAGATGTCAGAAGCTGAAGGATTTTTAAATGATTACTTTCTTGGAAGCAGGGAATTCGGTGGGTTGCTTCTTGCCATGACAATGGTTGCTACATATGGAAGTGCCTCCAGTTTCCTTGGCGGTCCGGGTGCTGCCTATACGATTGGGTTCGGCTGGGTCCTGCTTGCCATGTCTCAGCTTGCGACCGGATATTTCGTATTGCTTATCCTTGGGAAAAAATTTGCGATTGTTGCAAGGCGCTATAATGCGGTTACGTTGATTGACTTTTTAAAAGAAAGATATCAGAGTAAAGCGGTTGTTCTGCTTGCAGCTTTTAGTATTATCGTATTCTTATTCTCCGCGATGGCAGCCCAATGGGTTGGGGGAGCCTATCTTATTCAATCCTTGACCGGGATTAGTTATATTGGTTCCTTATTCATTTTCACCGTTTCAGTTTTGGTGTATGTTACAATCGGTGGTTTCCGGGCAGTTGTTGTCACCGATGCGGTGCAGGGAATCATTATGGTCGTTGGTACATTATTCCTTCTAGCCGCTGTGATTATTGCTGGAGGCGGGTTATCGAATATATTTGCTGACTTAACAGCGATCAACCCAAACTTGATTACTCCGTTCGGTCATGACGGTTCGTTGACGGCCGCTTATGTGTCGTCTTATTGGATTCTTGTTGGAGTCGGAGTTGTTGCTCTTCCGCAAATTGCAGTTCGTGCGATGTCTTATCGTGATTCGAAGGCGATGCACCGTGCTATTATCATTGGAACAGTTGTTGTAGGGACACTTATGCTTGGGATGCATCTGATTGGAGTATTTGCCAGGCCAGTCCTACCTGGCGTTGAAGTGGCCGATCAAGTGATTCCGCTCATTGCGTTAGAAGTGCTGCCACCATGGCTCGCTGGTATCATTTTATCTGCACCACTTGCAGCAATCATGTCAACGGTAGACTCGCTTCTATTACTCGTTAGTTCATCCGTTGTAAAAGACGTGTATATCAACTATATGAAACCAAAAGCAACGGACCGACAAATCAAAAATGTAAGTATGGGTGTTACAGCCGTCATTGGAATTGTTGCATTTGTCCTTGCAATCAGTCCGCCGGAATTACTCATTTATCTAAATCTCTTTGCATTTGGCGGTTTGGAATCGGCCTTCATGTGGCCGCTCATTATGGGGCTTTATTGGAAATATGCGAACAAGACTGGAGCGATCGCATCGATGATTACAGGAATTGGTTCGTATATTGCGATTCATTATTATAACCAGGCATATGGGGATTTATTTGGTGTCCATACGGTTACCGTACCGGTTTTCCTATCCTTGATTGTGTTTGTTGTCTTCAGTTTGATCTTTAAAGAAAAAGCGTACGAGTTTCCAACGCAAAATATGAACAAAGGAGCATAGGTAGGCCATGCTCAGGTTTAAATCAGGCATGCCTCTTATGAATAGATTGGATCCCCGAAAGAGATGGGATTTGCAACTTAGAGATAATGAAGAGGGGAGTGAAGGCTTGTGAAAGAATTGATGAGCTGGGAAGAATGGGCAGCGCTTGATGCGACTGGATTGGCCGAGTTGATACGGAAAAAAGAAGCTGCCCCCGAGGAAGTTGCACATCAAGCGAAAAAAGGGATTGAGGCATTGAATTCTGAAATCAGTGCTGTTATTGAAGTGTTTGAAGACGTCGTGGAAGACCCGCTGCAAGACGGAATGAATCCGGATGGTGTGTTTGCGGGTGTGCCATTTTTAATGAAAGACTTGGGACCGACAATAAAAGGCAGGCTTCAGGAGATGGGCTCTTTACTCATGCAGGGCAATCGTCCAGAGATAGATAGTTTTCTTACGACGAAGTTTCGCGGAGCAGGTTTGAATATTATGGGAAGGACAACGACTCCGGAATTTGGTTTATGCAGTTCTGCGGAAAATCCGGATCTCTATGTGACAAGGAACCCGTGGAATCTTAGGTATACGACATGTGGTTCCTCCGCTGGTTCGGCTGCATCTGTCGCTGCTGGAATTGTTCCGATTGCTCATGCAACAGATGGTGGCGGCTCGATTCGGATTCCGGCAGGAGTGAATGGAAATATTGGACTTAAGCCATCCCGCGGAATTTTTTCTTTAGCTCCGAATGGTTCGGATTTAATGAGTGTTGTGTCGAGTCAGGGAGGACAGACTCGTACGATTCGTGATATGGCAGCTTTTGTCGAACATACACGAGGTGGAGCTCCAGGTGAATTCATGCCGTTTTGGTATCCGGACGAGCCTTATACCAAATTAATCAAAAAAGATCCAGGTAAATTACGGATAGCGGTTTCCCACGAATGGGGCGACTATCAAGCGACACCGGAGATTGTTGCTGAACTCGAAAAGACAGCAAAATTCTTAGAAAACTTAGGACATGACGTTGAATGGACAGTGCCAGACATTGATTTTCATCTTGCATACGAGGCACAAACGAAAGCGTACATTATGAATTTTTCCCAAACAATTACTGAAATTTTAGAAGGGCAAAACTTAGAAACGCCTCCTGCTCATTTAGTGGAACCGGTGTGCATCCGGGTGTGGGAAGAGGGCAGGCATGCAACATATAGCGAACGGGCAAAAATGCAAGCGCATTTTAATGAGCTATCGCGAACAACAGCTGCATACTTTGAGGAGTGGGACATCATTCTTACGCCAACGATGGCGCTTCCGACACCACTCGTTGGAACGACAGAATATTTAACGATGAGTGATAATCCATCCGTTTATGACTGGTTCCACAATCTCTGGAGTATTTTTTCCTATACGTCGATTGCAAATATTTGTGGAATTCCGGGAATTTCTCTGCCGATGGCTAAACTCCCGAATGGTTTGCCATTTGGAATGCATGCACTTGCCAAGCAAGGGCAGGATGGACTATTGCTCCAGCTCGGTGCCCAGATTGAACGAGCGCTCGATGGGAAGTGGAACCAAGGCAGGAAGCCGGATATTCACGTAACAAAAATACATGAACAGCAGTTAAAATAGATTTGGTAAAAGAGGATGATGGAGATGAAAGAATACAAGATTGCGGTGCTACCTGGAGACGGAATCGGTCCTGAGGTGACAGGAGAAGCAGTAAAAGTATTAGAACAGCTAGCGGAAATGGATTCTAGTTTCCGTTTTGAAACGAAGAGATTCAATTGGAATAGCGAGTATTATTTAGAGCACGGGAAAATGATGCCTGAGGATGGACTCGAACAGCTGAAAGAATTCGATGCCATTTTATTCGGTGCTATCGGAGATCCTCGCGTACCGGATCCCGTATCGATTTGGGAATTGATTCTTCCAATTCGGAAAAACTTCCAGCAGTTTATTAACTTCCGGCCGATTAAATTGCTGCGTGGTTTGGAAAGTACATTGAAAAAAGAAGTGCCGATCGATTTCGTTATTGTCCGGGAGAACAGTGAAGGGGAATATACGGACTCTGGCGGTGCAATGTTTCATGGGGAAACTCGGGAAATGGCTCTGCAAAATATGGTGATGACGCGGCAGGGCGTCGAGCAGATTGCTAGATTTGCGTATGATTATGCTCGTGCAAATGGCAGGAAAAAGGTGACGAATGCAACGAAATCGAATGTTATGCTCCATACAATGACGTTTTGGGACCGGATTGTTGAGGAGGTGGCGGCAGAAAATAAAGATATCGCTTATGAAAGATATTATATCGACGCGCTTGCTGCTTATTTTGTCCAGCGTCCGGAAACTTTTGATGTCGTATTAGCTTCGAACCTTTTTGGGGATATTTTATCTGATCTTGGCTCAGCAATTGTCGGTGGCCTCGGACTTGCGCCATCTGGAAATATTAATCCGTCGGGTGAATTTCCTTCGATGTTTGAAGCGGTCCATGGTTCAGCGCCGGATATTGCAGGGAAAGGCATCGCAAATCCAATCGCACAAATCTGGTCAGCCGCTTTAATGCTTGAGCATTTGGGAAGAAAGGATCTCCATGATGCAGTTCTGCGAGCAATCGAAGAAGTTTTAGTAGAGAAAAAAGTATTGACTCCAGATATTGGCGGAAATGCCTCAACGCAAGCTGTCGGTAATGCAATCATAGATAAACTGGAAGCAGGAGGGCTTGAATGACATTTAAAACTAAAACAATCATCGTAACAGGTGCTGGTGGTGGTATGGGAAAAGCGACGGTAGAATCCTTGCTCGAAGAAGGGGCGAATGTCATCGGATGTGATTTGAATGTTGCAGCCTTATCTGAACTGGAAGACAACCCTCGCTTTCAAGCGGTTGCAGGAGACTTGTTAGACGAAGCTGCTGTACAGCATATTTTTGAAGAGGCAAAGCGTAAGTTCGGTTCTGTTGATGGACTTGCGAATGTTCATGGGATTGCGCAGAGTGCGACACCGATAGAGGAGTGCAGCTTATCTGAATACCGAAAAATTATCGATGTGAATATGACAAGTATCTTTTTAACTTGCCGGGAAGCTGCCAAATATATGAAGGGGCAAGGAAGTGGAAAAATCGTTAATATCGGTTCTGTTTCCGTGACGCGGCCACGGCCTGGTCTGCAGGCTTATGTCGCTTCAAAGGGAGCTGTAGAGTCCTTTACGAAAGCATTAGCACTTGAGCTTGCGCCGCACCATGTGACTGCGAATGTACTCCATCCAGGACCAGCTGATACATCGATGCTTGGTGAATTCACTGCTGAAGGCGGCAGTGTCGATGATACGAAAAAGGAAGTATTTGAAAGTAGTGTACCGCTTGGAAGATTGCTGCAGCCAGCAGATATTGCTAAATCGGTGAAGTATTTACTGTCTGATTCAGCTGAAATGATTACCGGGGCTGTTTTACATGTTGACGGAGGAAGAAATATTTAACTTACAACAAAAAGGGGAGAGTTCGCTTGAAAACATATGAGATGTATATCAATGGAGAATGGGTGAAAAGTGCAGATAGTGCAATAATTGATGTGCTGAATCCTGCAAGCAGTGAGAAAATCGGGGAGATACCGCGAGGCACAAAGGAAGACGTGGACCGGGCTGTTCAAGCTGCCACAGCTGCTTTTCGCTCGGAGGAATGGCGAACGTATTCCGCCTTTGACCGGGGAGATATTTTATTTGCTATTGCCGAGAAGCTACAGGCGAATAGGGATGAATTAGCTGAGCTTGAAACGACAGATGTTGGAAAGCCGCTTTCCCAAGGGTATGCCGATGTGGATGCAGCAATTCGCTATTTCCGTTTTTATGGCGGAGCGGCTGACAAAGTAATGGGAGATACAATTCCGATTCAAGACGGGTTGCTTGATTATGTCGTACGCGAACCGGTCGGGGTAACTGCTCATATCATTCCGTGGAATTACCCGCTGCAGATTATTTCCCGAAGTGTTGCTGCGGCAATCGCGACTGGGAATACAGTTGTTGTGAAAAGTGCGGAGGATACACCACTCACGGCGCTCCGTCTCAGCGAATTTTTTGCTGAGTTGGATTTGCCTAGAGGTGTGTTCAACCATGTGACAGGTTACGGTTATGAAGCGGGGGCAGCTTTAGCAGGTCACCCACTTATAAACCAGGTAACATTCACTGGCTCGGTTGCAACTGGAATTTCCGTTGGTCAGGCCGCAATGGCGAATGTCGTCCCCGCCACATTAGAGCTTGGTGGGAAGTCACCGAATATCGTGTTTGCCGATTGTGATGTTGAAGCGACGGTTGCCGGTGTTGTCCGCTCGATAGTTCAAAATGCGGGCCAGACCTGTTCTGCAGGAGCACGATTGCTCGTTGAGGAATCGTTTAAAGAAGAATTTTTGGAAAAAGTATTGGAACAGTTCGGGAAATTGTCAATTGGTGCTGGTATCGAGGATAAAGATATTGGTCCGATTTTAAATGAAAGACAATTTGACCGCGTGATGGGTATGATCAATATTGCACGGGAAGAGGGAGAGATTCTCTTTGGCGGCAATCCAGTGACGGTTGAGGGCTACGAGGGCGGATTTTATATCGAGCCAACGATTGTCGATGGAGTGAGCACAAATAGCAGAATTGCCCAAGAGGAAGTATTTGGTCCAGTGCTTACCGTATTTACGTTTAAAGACACAGAAGAGGCGTTGGAATTAGCCAACAGTACGGAATATGGGTTAGTTGCCGGTGTTTGGACGAAGGATATTAACCGGGCCCATTATTTAGCAAGCAGAATCGATTCCGGTCAGGTATTCATCAACAACTACGGTGCTGGCGGTGGTGTTCAGATGCCATTTGGCGGCTATAAAAAGAGCGGCTTCGGCAGAGAAAAAGGCTGGGCTGCGCTGGATAACTATACGACCCTAAAAAACGTGGCCGTGAAGTATAGATAGTTTCAAGTCATGAGAAGAGAGGTTGGAGAGTTTGTTTCTCCGGCTTCTCTTATTTTTCTTCTAATTAACCCTTTCTTCTTTCCATACGCTTCGAAATCTTCATTTCACCTAAGCTATTTAAAGTTTTCCAGAGCTTTTCTACCCATCATTATTAAACTTCACTAACTTGCTTATGTTCTGCAATGAAAACATAATAAGTATATACCGTGCATTGCCACTCTCAAATATATTAATGTATACTAGGGGTATTTCAATGGATAAAAGAATACTGGTAGATAGTGATCTTCAAAAAGGTCATATGCTAATTCTTGTGCTAGATCAATCTAACTTTCCAGTCCATTCAGCATTATGGCTCTTTGATGAAGAGAGGGATAGTTGGCGCCTTTTATTCGCGTCAGAGGAAGTTGGAGGAGCATGAGCCGCTGAAAGCTTATGAAGCGATTTATGACGTGTTAAATAAGATTAAAAAAAGACAACACGCGATTTGATATCACGCTCGATAATTTATCAGTAGTTGGCCCGTCGGATAACTTAATAAAAGATATCGGTACAGCAGTTCAAACAGGTCGGAAAAGTATAGAAGGAATACGATTTACCTGACGTGCGATCAATAATCAATATAAAAAGATGCATATATTTATAGAGCGCAATGAAATTCTAATGCAGGGAGTACACAAAAAGAAGTGGAAAGATTTAATTTTTCCACTTCATTTTGCAACTCTCTTTCAGAAAGGAGTGTTCGAAACATGCATACCAAACTGATTGACTCCCATATCCATTTTGACCTCTATACCCCTGAAGAACAAAAGCAAATAATCAAGTCAATGGACAAGTTTCAGATTGATTGTCTTATCACCGTTTCGGAAAATCTTGAATCAGCAAAATCTAATCTCGCTTTGTCTAATACATATAATTTTATTCATCCAGCATTCGGTTTTCATCCAGAACAAACGCTTCCTTCAGAAAAGGAAATCGCACAGCTAACGGAATTTATATTAGCAAATGAACATGAAATGATCGCAATTGGTGAGGTTGGACTGCCATATTACTTAAGACAGGAGACAAATCTTGAACAAGAAAAATATATCGACCTGCTCGAGCATTTTATCATGCTTGCAAAGCGAACGCGGAAACCAATCATACTCCATGCTGTTTATGAAGATGCGCCTATTGTATGTTCCTTACTTGAGAAACACTCTATTGTTAAAGCACATTTTCATTGGTTTAAAGGAGAGGATAAAATGATAGAAAGAATGCTTTCGAATGGCTACTTTATTTCCGTAACGCCAGACATCGTTTATAAGCCTAAAATTCAGCATATCGTCATGCAATATCCGCTTGAACAATTGATGGTGGAAACAGACGGACCTTGGCCTTTCTCCGGACCATTCGAAAATAGACAGACCCACCCAAAAATGATGCATGAATCAGTTAAGATGATTGCAAGCTTAAAACAAATCGATAAAACAGCGGTTTACCAACAACTTTATAAAAACACAAGAGATTTTTATGTTCTATAACTTTGACAAAATATTGCCAAAATCGTGTTGTGACAGACAGGATTGGATAAACTATGCTATAATAGTCGAGTCGTGTTTTCCTCATTTTGTTAACTTATGCTAGATTGCCTTCGTTTAAACTTTTTTAAAATACACATGGTTTACATGTGCCTCTTTTTAACCCATATTATCTTACATCACGAGAAGGGAGTTACATATATGGAGTTTACTTTATGGGATGTCCTGACGGATTTAGGACTATTATCGTTGTTACTGTTAGTAGGAATGGTTTTACGTGCAAGGTTAATATTCCTGCAACGTTCGTTTATGCCGGCAAGTATTATTGCCGGAATTTTGGGCTTGATATTGGGGTCGAATGGTTTTCAGATCATCCCGTTTTCTGATTTTATTGGAACATACCCGAGTGTACTGATTGCTATCGTATTCGCTTCCATCCCATTATCATCAGAGAAATTTAACTGGCAGAAAGTCATGGATAAAGTTGGCGGTTTTTGGTCGTACTCGCAGATTATTATGTTATTGATGTGGGGAATTGGTTTAATGTTCGCCTTAATTTTCCTCGTCCCTACCTTTAATGTGCATGATGGATTTGGTTTACTGTTAGCTGCTGGTTTTGTTGGCGGACATGGTACTGCTGCTGCTCTTGGTGATGCTTTCGCCCAGCAAGGCTGGGAAGAGGCTACTTCACTTGCAATGACATCTGCAACGATTGGTGCAATTGTTGCTATCGGAGTAGGCCTGCTCTTAATCCGTTCTGCGGCAAATAAGGGGGAAGCGAATTATATAAGCCGCTTTGAGGAACTGCCTACAGAATATCGGACTGGTCTATTGCCAAAAGAGAAAAGAACTTCCATGGGGAATGATACGGTTTCCAGTATTTCCATCGATCCCCTTGTCTTTCACCTGGCGCTCGTGTTGCTTGTAGCAACCGGGGGTTATTTTTTAAGTCAATTCGGTGAGCGACTCTTTCCGCAACTTACGATTCCAGCGTTTTCTCTAGCGTTCTTAGTCGGTCTATTTTTAAATATTATGATTCAAAAAGCTGGAGTGGATCATTATATTGACAAAAACGTTGTAGGAAAAGTAAGCGGCAGTGCGACAGATATCTTGGTAGCTTTTGGAATCGCATCGATAAACTTAACAGTTGTAGCAGAGAACATTGTACCATTTTCAATCCTGATTATATTCGGTATCCTTTTTTCTTACTTTTTCTATAAAGTGGTTTCTAAAAATTATTTCCAGGAAAATTGGTTTGAAAAAGGTATCTTTACGTGGGGCTGGATTACTGGTGCAGTAGCGATGGCAATTGCTTTACTGCGGATTGTCGATCCGAAGATGGAGAGTAAGACGCTCGATGAATATGGTTTAGCATATATACCAATCGCACCGGTTGAAATTATGCTCATTACCTTCTCACCGATGTTTATTCTGCATGGACGCCCGTGGTTGTTCGTCACGATAACGGTTGGAATATCTATTCTTATTGTATTTTTCTCTATTCGAAGAGGCTGGGTTACAACGGGACAAAAAGAAAATAGTAATTGAATGAATTTCATTAAATTGATTAAACAAAACCACCATGGATTAGGCGCCTAATCAATGGTGGTTTTGTTTAATAGCTGATCGATTTCCTCTGACAAAACTTATGTTATGCTGTTATTGAAGTCAGTTTTTGAAAAATGCGAGTTAACTGTTAATCAAATACATTAAAGGAGGAGAAAGAATGGATCTGAAATTAAAAGGGAAGTCCGTCATTGTTGCAGCAAGCAGTAAAGGATTGGGTAAAGCGATTGCATTAAAATTTGCAGAAGAAGGGGCGCATGTCCTGCTTTCAAGTCGGAATGAAGAAGAACTGAAACAGACCGTAGCCGAGATCAAGCAGAAATCAGGTAATGAAAATGTTCGTTATGAAACATGTGATATCACCGATGCATCTCAAATTAAACGATTTGTCGAAACAGCTATTGAGAGGAATGGAAAAGTGGATGTACTGATTAATAATGCTGGCGGCCCGCCTGCAGGTACATTTGATAAATTCTCAGATCATGACTGGCAGGCGGCTTTTGAATTGAATTTGTTAAGCTTCATTCGTCTTACGCGTGAGGTATTACCTTCCATGAAGGAATCGGGAGCGGGAAGGATTGTCAATATTGCTTCCTCGTCCATTAAACAGACATTGGATAATTTGATTTTATCGAATACGTTCCGTGCAGGGATTGTTGGGTTATCGAAGAGTCTATCTCAAGAAGTTGCGGAAGATAATATTCTTATCAATACGGTTGGACCTGGACGAATTGCAACTGATCGCGTACAAGAATTGGATGAGATTCAAGCAGATAAGCAAAATACGAGTTATGAACAAATCCGGAACAAAGCGGAAAGCTCCATTCCTATTGGGAGATACGGAGAGCCAGAAGAATTTGCAAATATGGTTGTTTTCCTGGCGTCTGGGACGAACACTTATGTGACAGGCCAGAGTCTAGTTGTGGATGGAGGACTTGTTAAGGCGTTGTGAAGGCTGACACTCATCATGCAATTGTTGAGGCATGATGAAATAATATTGCCTGCTGTACTAGATAATTATAATTAGTTTAGGTTCTGGTCGAGAAGCTTCGTGACTTCAGTCATGGGTTGGTGTCGACTAGTCCACAGAGTTTGTGAAGGAGTACGCAAGTTATCCGCTTTTGTTGATATTTCCCGGGAAATATCGACAAAAGCGGGTTTTTTCTCACGCATTAACGGTCTGTAATACCCCCACCCTTAAACAGGAGGGAAACCCAAAATGTGAAGGTGCGGGATAAACAAGTCCGTAAATGCCTGATTCTGTTCAACTAACATTCAGTGGGGAAGTAAAGAATCCCTCACTGAATGAAGTTTCATTTTATCATAGAGTTGGAGCTTCTCCTTTAATAAATTCCCATAACCCATCAAATACTTTTGCATCATACAAGGAAATCACGAGTACAAGACTAATTGGTCCGATAATAAGTCCGATTAAGCCAAACAATTGTAACCCCGCAAATAGAGATACGAGTATCGCAAGCGGATTTAATTTCATACTGGATGATAATACTTTCGGTTCTGCAATTTGCCGGACGGTTACAGTGGAACCATATAGAATTAGTAGGCCGATTCCCATAAATATATCTCCGGTGAAGAAGTTATAAATACTCCAAGGAATCAAAATGAATCCCGGACCGAAGTATGGTAATAAATCGATAAATCCAAGAATCACAGCAATCGTAAGTGATTGCTCTACTTGTAATATTAATAAACCAATGAAACTGACGAGAGCGGTGAGAATCATAAGAATGATTTGCGATTTTAAAAAACCAAATATTTTTCGTCTTAGGTCATGCAGTACATTCCAAGTCTTTTTCCGAAAAATAAGTGGCAGCTTTTCTTTGTAAAGCCTCGCATATTTATGGGAATCTTTGCTGATGAAATAGATCGCCAAAATAGAAAAGATAATAACCGTAAAAGTAATCGGAAGTGCACCGATAAAGGTGGAGAGTCCATTTGCAACCGCTTGGCCTATTCTGCCAAGCAGGGCAGCGACATTACTTCCAATAATCTGAATACCTTCTTGAAGGGCTTGCTTCTGAGAAGAATCGAGTGTGTCCACAAAGCCAATCCCCTGGTCCCATAATGGCAAAATGACTTCATTGAAATATAGTTGGATATTTATGGAAATCAATTCAATTTGATCCGGGATATAATCCGACAAATATAAGAATCCATCAATTGTTTTTTTGACAAGGACAGTCACGATGCTCCCAATAATTCCAATAAGAAAAAGAATACCGGCTAATACGGCAAGTGGTCTTGGAAAACGTAAATATCTTTCGATGCTATTGACAATCGGGTTAATGAGAAAGGCAAGTAAAGCAGCGATGAGAAAAGGGTAGGTGAGCCTAAGAAAATGATAAAGTAAAAACAACCCAATTACGGTAACGAAAGCTAGAAATAGGATGCGGAAAATGATTTGAATCGCTGGATGTTTCATAAGCAAGTACTCCTTTCAATCGCTTATCACTATAACGTTCCATTTTTTGATAAATGAATGAGTTTCATAATTACCAAAGTCGGCTATTCCATCACCATATGTAGTTGAGAACGAACCAACTCAACTACATATGGTGATGGTGAAGCATTAAATATGTATTATGAAATTCATTAAAATTAGTGAAAACTCTTTTATTTTAAATTTTATCCTATCATACTATCTTGAATATAACTAGAATGATTAACATCAGGAGAAAAGGGCATTAGCAAGTGAATAATGAACGCCCCGTTTAGTTGCATATAAGTGAATATATAAAATTTATGTTGATAACTAAAGTTACGAACACTAGCCACGTCCGTTCTGCGCCCAGCAACTATCAAACTTCACACTCCTCCAATCGATAAAGTAGACTCGGCCGTTCGGTCTTTGTGAGGCTTAGTCGCCCTTATACCCAAGTAGTGAAAGTCAACATCAACTTACTATCGTCGCCTGAGTTTCCTTTATTTCAAAGAGAAGAGTAGAAGTTCGATTAAGTTCGCTCACGTATGGGACAACATCGAACTACCTCCATCCTGGGAGGAACGGTTTGTACGTTGCTAACCGAGCGCTTACGCCTTAGTTCTTAGCTATATAATTTTCCGTATAAAAAGGATGTGAATCCTCGTTAAAAGCGACGCCGACTGCAAGTGTTTGGTAGCTGTTCTGTAATTTATTTTCACGGTGGCCGAGTGAATTCATTAATCCTTCATGGGCGAAGATACTACTTTGTTGACCGGCAGCGAGATTTTCTCCAGCTCTTCTGTAGGCAATCGCATCCTCTGTCAACCGGTCAAACGGGGACATGCCTTCCAAGTTTGTATGGCTGAAATAATTATTTGCGGCCATATCTTGGCTATGAGCGCGAACCGTTTCGAGAGCCGAATCCTCCCAAGCGAGAAGGGAAAGTCCATGCTTTACCCGGGAAGCATTGGTAAGATCGAATAACTGATATTCGAATCCCTCTCTTAATTCATCGCTCGGCATTCCAAAGTAATTTTTCTTCTGTTTTTCCAATTGTTTATCTATCATCAGGATGGCAGTCACTTTATTTTCCTGATGCACATCATAAAATATTGTCGTATAACTTTCATCAATATCGAAAGTATGGAACTCACCATTGTTCTGAATCTCGTAGTTTAGCAACCCTTTTCTGATCGTTTCAAGGGGTTTAGGTAAAACGGAAAGTACCTCATCTCTCGTGCTTTCGAATGTAATTCCATTGCTTGATGTAAGTAAGTCCTGATTGGTATACAAACCACTGACCAGGTCATGATCATCATAAGCTACCATCATGAAATGCTGGTAATTGTTATGATAGGTAACCCAATCCACACCGTATTCATTTCGTGTTGCTCTTTCAGGTTCACCAATCTGGGCTTCCACATCAGCGCGTGTATCCCCAAGTTCAATATTATGAATGGAAAATAAATGATCGGAAGGAGCTGATAAATCAGGTTGTTTCAAAGGGGAGGATGTATCTTGATCTCGCAAGGATTCTGAAACTTTACCAGAAAGGAATCGGATCTCCTGATCAATCCAGCTGACCGTATTACTGACAACAGGATGTTCGCTGATTCGATAAATATCAGATTGAATATCTTGGAAAACACCGCTTACTCCTGACTCTTTAAAACTATCTCCATAAAAATACCAAAACAATCCTACAACTACGAGTAAAACAATCAATCTTCGTAAAAAAGCCAAACTCTCACTCCAATCTATTAGGACTAAGCCGAGAGCACCTTATACCAGTATCATAGCATCTATTCTATCCAAATTGTCGAATCACATACTTACAAAGCATCTTCTATATTTTATCACGCATTAACGGTCTGTAATACCCCTGCTGAATGAACTTACACTTTATCATAAAAAGATATAAAGCTAGTGTGTTGCAAACTTACAAAATAATCAAGATGGAACGATCACATTACTTTGTGTATGTTGAAGCGAATGGAAAAGCTTCAAAAAAAATAAAATAATTTCAAAAAACCCTTGACTTCTTCTCGGAATTATCTTAATCTTATCTTTAATAATTTAATTAATCGGCGTTGATGAAGAGTAGTAATTTATGCAGACACTGAAGAGAGCTGGTGGTTGGTGTGAACCAGTGTGCATCTGATAAATGAATGGACTTCTGAGTCCCAAACCGAACCAGATACTGAAGTAGGCTTTGGCGAATACGTCTCATCGTTATCTGAGACAAATGTTAGGCATATATTGCCCGACATATTGAGTGAGCTTTTACAGCTAATAAAGGTGGTACCACGGTCCCTCGTCCTTTTTCGGATGAGGGGCTTTTTTGTTTTCGTATAAAGGATAGTCAAAAACTAAAAAATAAAAAATCGCAAAGTAAGAGTAGTAAACAGTCGCTTCAAGCGTTCCAGAGAGCTGGTGATGGTGAGATTCCAGCGCGCCCGGACTGTTGAATGGACTTACGAGAGGTTTTCTGAAAAAGCAATTGTTGCTTGAGTAGGAAAGCACGGATTTCCGCCGTTACACGGATAGGGTATCGAAGAGGTGAAATATAAGCCTTCCGTATCCAAAAGAGATGAAAAGAATGTTCTTTTCCAAGTGAGGTGGCACCGCGGTCCCATACGTCCTCTATAAACATACAAGTTGTGTTTATAGAGGACTTTTTTATTTATACGGAAACTTTAAAATGAAGAAGTTGTGATCCATTATAGTTGCTAGCAATAGCCATGTTTGGTTCCAGCGCCCAGCAACTAGCAGATCTTTTGGTGGGGCGAGCAGTGCGCAGTCCCAAACTTTACACTCCTTCAATCGATAAAGAAGACTTAGCCGTTTGGTCTTTGTAAGGCTTAGTCGCCCTTATACCCAAGTAGTGAAAGTAAACATCGGCTCTCTACGTTCGCCGTGTTTCCTTTATCTCAAAGAGAAGAATGGAAGTTCGATTAAGTTCACCCCATCCTGGGAGGCACAGTTTGTACGTTGCTAGACAGGCGCTTGCGCCTTTGAATTTAAAAAAAGGAGTGAAAGACAAATGAGCTTGACGTATCGATATGAAAAAATACCGGCGGCTGGAATATCCGCCTTGGAAATTTACAAAAACGTAAAAACGCCAAAAAAGTTTTTGCTTGAGAGTACGAGTTACCACGAGCAAAAAGGAAAATTCACGTATCTGGGAATCAATCCGTACGAAGAAGTAATTGGCAAACAAGGAAAAACGACGGTGGTTGATATTAAAACAAATGCGATAAGACAATTCCATGAACAGGCTCTGGACTATTTGCAAAAACAGCTGCCCGATATGGAAATACATTTGCCGATTCCATTCTTCGGCGGAGCGGTCGGTTATGTTGGATATGACTTCATTTGTAACTTGGAAGGAATTCCGCTTCCTAGTGAAGATGAGTTAGAGATGCCAGATGTTCATTTCATGCTTTTTAGAAATATTATCGCATTCGATCATACGAAGGATTGCTTATATTTGATTGCAATCAACCCGGAGCAAAACCAAGACGTGAACCTGGAAGAGGAACTTAAGTCTTTAAAAAAAATGCTCCACCATAATCAAGAAGAAAGAAATACAGCTTTTCCAAATGTAGATTTTGAACCGCAGGAAACGGAAGCTAGCTTTAAAGAGAAATTGTTACAGGCGAAAGAATACATCAACCGAGGAGAAGTTTTACAAGTCGTACTGTCGCAGCGAATGCAGGCGGATATTAGCCGGAATCCGGATTTCCATTTTGCCTTTTATGAAAATTTACGAAGGTCGAATCCGTCACCGTATATGTTTCATATCGATTTTTCCGACTATATTTTGCTTGGTGCTTCACCGGAAAGCTTGTTGCAAGTAACCGGTAACGAGGTGATTACGAACCCGATTGCTGGCACAAGACCGAGAGGCGCGACGCAAGCTGAAGATGCCAAGCTTGAGACAGACCTACTTGAAGACGAAAAAGAACTTTCCGAACATCGGATGCTTGTTGATCTCAGTAAAGAAGATCTTGCAAAGGTGTGTAATCAACGGACAATCGAACTTACAACCGACATGGTCATTGAAAAATACCAGCATGTGATGCATATCGTCTCCGAACTAAATGGTGAGTTGCAGGAAAGTGTTTCAAGTATTGATGCTTTAATTTCTTTGCTGCCAGCTGGAACGGTTTCTGGCATGCCAAAACAACGTGCGATGGAGATTATTAATGAACTTGAAGAAAAAATGCGTGGACCATATGGCGGTGGAGTTGGTTATATCAGTTTCAACCGAGATTTGAATATCGCACTTACAATCCGCACATTGATTATCAAGGAAAAAATCGCATATCTCCAAGCTGGAGCAGGAATCGTCCGTGATTCGGTAGCGAAGACGGAATACGAAGAAACGTTGCATAAAGCGCGGTCACTAGTAGAAGCCGCCTACACATTCAATTAACCAAACATTCGGAAAGAAAGGGGAACGAACAAATGAAAACATACCTACAAAAATTGATCAATAAGGAAAATTTAAGCCGGGAAGAAATGAAAGCAGCAGCAAGTTATTGTTTTACAAGCGACGTGACCGAATCTGAAATTGCCGCATTTCTTATTGCACTCCAAGCAAAAGGTGAAACGGCTGATGAGATTACTGGACTTGCGGAGGTGATTCGGGAAAAATCATCATTCCAGACGGAAAATACGTTAAATGTTATCGACAATTGTGGGACCGGCGGAGATAGGTCAAACAGTTTCAATATCAGTACAACCGCCGCCTTTGTCATGGCAGGGGCAGGGATTAAAATTGCGAAGCACGGCAACCGGAGTATTTCCAGTAAAACGGGTAGCGCAGACGTGCTTGAGCATTTAGGTGTTTCCCTCTCTTTTTCAAAAGAACATGTACAGGAAATGCTCACTGAGAATAATATTGCATTTCTATTCGCTCCTCACGTCCATGAGGTGCTGAAGCCTTTTTCCATTGTCCGCCAGCATCTTGGTGTACCGACGATTTTCAATGTCATTGGCCCGCTGACAAATCCAATTCAGCTTGAAACACAGCTTGTTGGTGTTTACCGGAAAGATTTGCTTGAAAAGGTTGCGGAATCACTGAATAAGTTAGGCCGGAAGAGAGCGGTCGTCGTGACTGGGGCAGGTTCACTCGATGAAGCTTCATTAGCTGGTGCAAACAACTTGATTGTTGTAGAAGATGGTAAGTTAACACCAATGAGCTTGCACCCAGAAGAAGTCGGATTGCCAGTTTACCCGAACGAAGCAATTCGCGGAGGCGACTCCAAGCGTAATGCCGAAATTCTTTTGTCTGTTCTAAAGGGTGAGCCCAGTGCTTACTTTGATACAGTGCTGCTTAATGCAGGAATTGGTATTTATACAAGTAGAAAAACAGATTCGATCCAGACGGGGATTGAATTAGCACGAGAAAGCATCTTATCCGGCAGAGCCTTAGAACGACTTGAACGATTAGTTAGTTTTAGTGAAAAAATTCCTAGTGAGGTGTATTGAAATGACTATTTTAGATAACATTTTAAAGCAAAAAAGAATTGAACTGACAGAACTGATTCACAAGAAATTAATGGAGCCGGTAGGTAAAACAAATCCCTCCTTTAAAGAGCGTGCTGCTGCTTCAGAAAGTATGAATATCATCGCGGAAATTAAGCGTGCTTCCCCGTCGAAAGGAGCAATTGACCTTGAAGTTGACCCGATCGAGCAAGCGAAAATGTATGAGAAAAATGGTGCGGCAGCCATCTCCGTGCTGACCGACGAAAAGTTTTTTAATGGATCATTAGAAGACTTGCGGGCGGTCCGTGAAGCAGTCGACGTCCCTGTCTTATGTAAGGATTTTATGATCGACACGCTACAGATCGATCATGCGAAAGCTGCCGGAGCAACTATCATTCTATTAATTGTTGCAGCTCTCTCAGATACGGATTTAAAAAAATTATACGATTATGCAACATCCCTTGAGCTGGAAGTGCTCGTTGAAGTGCATGACGAGGAAGAAATGAAACGGGCATTAAAACTTGAACCTGAAATAATCGGAATAAACAACCGAAACTTGAAAACATTTGAAGTCGACTTAGCAACAACGGAAAAACTGGCATCTCTTGTTATGGATCGTGACACATTGCTTATCAGCGAAAGCGGAATGCGGGAAAAAGAAGATGTGAAGCGGGTGAGAGACGTTGGGGCGGAAGCAATTTTAGTCGGTGAAACATTAATGCTTGCGGAAGATCTACAAAGGACATTTACGGATCTGCAGGTGCCGCTGGAAGAAAGGAAAAAGCTGCATGCTCGTTAAAATTTGCGGTGTTACAACGGAGGAAGCAGCACAAGCAGCAGCTGAAGCGGGAGTGGATTTAATCGGATTTGTTTTTACGGAAAGCAAGCGGGAGATTTCGCCAGATGCGGCAGCAGCGATTGCCAGCCGCCTTCCTGCATCTGTCCAAACAGTCGGTGTCTTTGTTAATGAAGCACCGGCTGTGATGGAACGGATTGCAAGCAAAGTAGGCCTTGATTTTATTCAACTGCACGGGGAAGAACCGCCTCGTGTAGCAAGTTCTCTTTCTAGAAAGGTCATTAAAGCATTCCCCGCTGAAAAAGAAAGGTTAGAAAATGTACACACTTATCCATGTGATTATTTTCTAATTGATACACCGAGCGTCAACCGTGGCGGGAGCGGCAAGACATTTGACTGGAGCTTGCTGCAAGAAACAGGTATTGACCGGGAAAAGTTGCTGCTTGCAGGAGGGCTCCATCCAGACAACGTGCAGGAAGCAGTGGCGGCAGTGAATCCCTTCGCTGTTGACGTCTCAAGCGGAGTCGAGACGGAAGGAAAAAAGGATCCGGAAAAAATGAAAGCATTTATCAATCAGGCAAAACATAGGGAGGCTAATAAAAAATGAGTGTATATACCGTACCAGATCAAAGTGGAAAATTTGGCAATTTTGGTGGAAGATACGTCCCGGAATTATTAATGCCGGCAGTTCTTGAACTTGAAAAAGCGTATGAAGAGGCAAAGCAAGATAAGCATTTTCTAGAAGAGCTGAACTACTATCTAAAGCAATATGTTGGAAGAGAAACCCCATTATATTTCGCGGAACGACTAACAGAAAAAGCGGGTGGAGCGAAAATATATTTAAAGCGGGAAGATCTGAACCATACCGGCGCACATAAGATTAATAACACGATTGGGCAGGCGCTGCTTACCGTAAGAATGGGGAAACGGAAAGTGGTCGCGGAAACCGGTGCTGGTCAGCACGGGGTAGCAACTGCAACAGTTTGTGCGCTGCTTGGTCTTGATTGCATTGTCTTTATGGGGGAAGAAGATATCCGCCGTCAAGCACTGAATGTCCAGCGGATGGAGCTGCTTGGTGCTGAGGTTAGAAGTGTGGAAGGCGGGAGTGGGACACTGAAAGATGCGGTGAATGAAGCACTCCGTTACTGGGTGAATTATGTGGAAGATACCCATTATATTATCGGTTCCGTCGTCGGTCCGCATCCATTCCCGATGCTTGTGAGAGATTTTCAAGCGGTGATCGGTGAGGAGACGAAAAGGCAAATCGTAGAACAAGATGGAGAGCTCCCGGAAAAGATTATTGCCTGTGTCGGTGGCGGCAGTAATGCGATGGGAATGTTTTATCCCTTTGTTGAGGAGAAGGATGTTACTTTAATCGGTGTCGAAGCTGGAGGAAGCGGCCTGGAAACGAATAAACATGCAGCAACTTTAACAAAAGGGAAAGTTGGGGTATTACACGGGACATTGACTCATCTTTTACAAGATGAAAATGGACAAATAGAAGAAGCTTTTTCGATTTCTGCAGGACTGGATTATCCAGGCGTTGGACCGGAACATAGCTATTTACAGAGTATCGACCGAGTAAATTATACGTCCGTTACGGATAAAGAGGCACTGGAGGCTTTCGAACTTTTATCACGGAGAGAAGGGATCATACCTGCTTTAGAAAGTTCGCATGCAGTAGCCCATGCAATGAAGGTTGCAGGACAAATGTCTAAAGATGAAACGATTGTTGTCTGCCTTTCAGGCCGAGGAGATAAGGACCTTAGACAAGAAGGAAATATGAATGTGAAGGAGGAGAAATAAATGGGCAAGGTAAAATTAGAAAAGGCATTGCAAGAAAAACTTTCGGCAGAGGAAAAGATTTTCTCACCATTCATTACGGCTGGTGATGGCGGGCTGGATATTTTGCCGGAAAGAATCAAATTTTTCGAGGAAAATGGTGCCGCTGTTATTGAACTTGGCATTCCTTTTTCCGACCCTGTGGCGGATGGTCCGACAATTCAAGCGGCTGGTAGCAGAGCTTTAGATAACGGGACAACACTTGCAAAAGTTTTAGATGTCTTAGAGAAGACAAAATTAGAGCGGGCGATACCTGTTGTTATCATGACGTATATTAATCCGATTATCACCTTTGGTATCGAGGACTTTGCTCGTAAATGTGCGGAAGCAGGCGTTGATGGGGTGATTATTCCCGATTTGCCGATGGAGGAGGAGAGTCTTATTGCAGAAGCTTTAAGTAAAGGGCACATCGCCTTTATAAGGCTTGCTGCGATGACGAGTCCGACAGAGCGTTTGCAGGAACTTGCTGAGCGGACGGAAGGATTCCTTTACGCAGTTGCTGTTACGGGGACAACGGGCGCGCGAACAGAGCATGATGCGTATGTATCAACATTTTTACAAAAATTAAAGACGTATACAAATACTCCGGTACTCGCAGGGTTTGGTGTATCAACTGGTGAACAAGCAAGGGCGCTTGGCGAACATAGTGACGGGGTGATCGTCGGCAGTAAGATTGTTCAGCTTCTCCATGAAGGAAAGTTAGCGGAAATCAGTCAGTTAATGGAGGAGAGTCGGTCGCTCAAGGTATGATAGTCTGGCTTGTTTTTACTGACAATTCCCCCTATAATCTTTCATAAGATAGAAATGAGGGGGAATACATATGCCAAAAGCAGTAATTTTAGACGGTTATACATTAAATCCGGGAGATCTCGACTGGGCACCGCTTGAAAGACTAGCAGATTTTAAAATATACGATCGAACCACCTTCTCTGTAGACGAAGCACCTCTCATCATCGAAAGAGCGAAAGATGCGGAAATTATTTTAACGAATAAAACACCGCTGACAAAGGAGATTCTTGCTGAACTCCCGAAGTTAAAATATATCGGGGTGCTTGCGACAGGATTTAATGTTGTTGATGTGGAAGCAGCAAAGGAAAGAAATATCACGGTGACGAATATTCCGGACTATGGAACCGATACAGTTGCTCAAGCAGCCTTTGCACTCCTACTTGAACTCTGTCACTATACGGGAGAACATAGTGATGCAGTGAAAAGGGGCGATTGGACAAATCAAGAGGATTTTTGCTTTTGGAAGCATCCGATCATTGAGCTTTCCGGGAAGACAATGGGGATTATTGGGTACGGAAGAATTGGTCAAGTAACGTCCCGGATAGCAGAAGCGTTCGGAATGAAGATCCTTGCTTACAATCGGACGAAGGAAAAAGTTCCGCATACAGAGACTATTCGCTACGCAACACTTGATGAACTGTATAAAGAGGCGGATGCCATCATGCTGCATAGTCCATTAACAGAAGAGAATAAAGGCTTCATTAATAAAGAAACAATCGGCAAAATGAAAGACAATGTCCTCCTTATTAATACGGCAAGAGGCGGCTTGATTAATGAGCGGGACTTAGCGGATGCTTTAAATGACGGAAAAGTCGGCGGGGCAGGGCTTGATGTTGTTTCAAAAGAACCGATTAGTGCTGATAATCCATTACTGCAAGCGAAAAATTGTATTATCACCCCGCATATCGCCTGGGCAAGCTTGGAGGCACGAGGACGATTATTAAATATCGCTGCAGATAATTTAGAGAAGTTTTTGGAAGGCGAAGCAATAAACATTGTAAATTGATAGACACAACAAGAGCCAATCAGAGGGATGTTTTGCTGATTGGCTTTTTATTTTTAAGCAAAGTCCTTTTTAAAAATAAATCTCTATGCTAAAATAAAATGCAAACTTAATTAATCCCATTTGACAACTAGGATTAAACTGGTAAACTATCGTTGTGTCGTAACACCATTTTTTGAACATATACATAATTTACTGTAACAATTCAGCTGATTAAACTAATGATTAAAGGGGGAGTTACTTTGGCTACAAAACAAAGTGAAAAATTGAGAACTATCTTCAATGAAATCGAGGGCAATTTCGAACAAATGAGGGACTGGAGAAGGCATATGCATATGAATCCGGAACTCTCGTTTGAGGAAGTGTATACGGCGAAATACATTGAAGAGCAACTGAATTTACTCGGCATCGAAGTAAAAACACAAATCGGGGGAAAAAATGGTCTCATCGGGATTTTACAAGGTGATAGAACCGGGAAGACAATTGCACTCCGAGCAGATTTTGATGCGCTTCCAATCAATGACGAAAAAGATGTTCCGTATAAATCGACAAAGCCAGGTATCATGCATGCTTGCGGTCATGATGGCCATACGTCGGCATTACTTGGAACAGCCGCAGTATTGAGTGAACATCGGGATAAATTAAACGGTAATGTCATTTTTGTTTTCCAACCGGCAGAGGAACGGCCACCGGGCGGGGCTAAGTTTATGATTGAAGAAGGAATTCTGGATGACGTGGATTATATATTTGGTGCACACCTGGCTTCAGAGATCCCACTAGGAAAGGTTGGCGTTGGCCCAGGGTTTCAAATGGCAGCTGTTGATAAATTTGAAATTAAAATTAAAGGTCTCGGCGGGCATGGCGCAAGACCCCATGAAAGTATCGATTCCCTTGTAATTGGTACAAGTGTCGTTGAAGCGTTGCAGAAAATTGTGAGCCGGAATATCGATCCACTGCAGTCAGCTGTCGTAACAATTGGCGTTTTCCAAGCAGGAAATGCTTTCAACGTTATCCCCGACAGTGCAAGAATTGAAGGAACAGTACGAACCTTTGATGCGGATGTACGTGACAAAGTTCAAGAGAAAATCAATTCTATTGTCGCAGGAATAACAAATGCTTTCGGTGCAACCTATGAAATTGATTACCTTCGCGGCTACCCGGCGCTCTATAACCATGAAAAAGAGACAGCTATCGTTCGGGAAATTCTAAGCGAATCATTCGGTGAGGAAAATGTAACCGAACTTGAACCGACAATGGGAGCAGAAGATTTTTCTTATTTTCTGGAGAAAAAGCCCGGAACTTATTTCCGAGTCGGTTCACGTACTGAAAATGAAGCGACACATTATCCACACCATCATCCGAAATTTGATTTTGATGAGCGGGCTTTAGTCAATATCAGTAAATCCTTCGTACAAATTGTCTCTCATTTCCTAATCGAGGAGAGTAGTTAATGAGTAGTCCTAGAATTTCATTAATGGAAGCATACTTGATTGAAACATTACGTCGAAATGATGTCACGAATGAAGATATTATGGCGCAGATAGAGTCCGGTGATATTACAGCTTGGTCCAAATCCTTTCCGAAGTTTGATTTTACTCAACTCGTTAAGCTTGCGAATAAGGACTTTGAACAGTTTAAAAAGGTATTGAGTGAAGGATACGAAGTGAAATTCGTAACGTTTAATGGATTGAAAAATTTATTACGCCTCCGTTTTGGTATCGAGGAAGAAAAGGATTATGAATTAAATGAAAAAGGTATTCACCAACTCGTTCTAGAGCCTAAACAATTAACGAGTGTGAAGCAAATGCTCTCTAAAAATTGGAAGGTAGAAGAGATCGAGCAGCAAGGTGACAAAGTTATTGTGAATATCGATTTGGTTTAATGGAATGGGTTAATCGAGGGAAATTTTGATTAACCCTCTTTTGGGTGAAAGATGTTTATATAATGGAAAAGTGGAAGAGTTAATGAATTTCATAATACGTATTTAATACTTCACCCTCACCATATGTAGCTGGTTCGTTCCCAACTACATATGGTCATGGAAAAGCCGACTTTGGTAATGATGAAATTCATTCGAGTATTAAAATAACAGAAGATCAGTGTGTGTTATGATATAATACTAATAGAGGAAAAAATTCTAAAACTTGCAGGGGGAGGGGTGAGAAAATGGGGAAATTGACCAAATCCCTTGGTATTGCTGGAGCAGCTCTCGGAGTTGCCTATTTATCGAAAAGCGAAAACAGGGAAAAGGTAAAGAAATTAATCGGTTTGGATAAAGATAATGAATCCTATGTTAAAAAACTAGGAAGGCCCGGAGCTGTTGGAGCCTCAGATGACGCCAAAATGGTTGATGAAGGAGCCCTGACAAGCGTACAGTACTACAATGAACTTCAGGAAGAAGAGGAAGAGAAAAGTGAATAAGAAGGAATAGCAAACACCAACAAACAAAAAATAGCTTGTTGGTGTTTTTTTGACTGTATTAATCAATCACTCCGAAATATAAACAATCCTCGTCTCCCTCGTTTTCCCGCCGTCATTACTCTCCGCCTCAAACGTGACGACATGGAACTTTTCCTGCAGCTTATCCTTTACTTTAAATGACAATTTGCCGCTTTTTTCATCAAAATCTGCCTCATAAGCAACTCCATCAATAATCACATGCAAATTATCTTGATTAATGTTAGGAAAATCAGCTTCGGCAATCTTCGCTTCTAAAAGAGGGGTTCGGCTTTCGAAGGCTTCCCCCATTTCAAAATCAAGCTGAACCTCTGGTCCTGTACCGTCTCTATGTTCATTCATCTCGGACACTTCCTCGATTTCTTCCAGGACACGCAGCATGTTTCCGCCAAGGACTTTTTCAATATCCTCAAGTGAATAGCCGCGATAAACAAGCTCTTCTGTAATGTTTGGTAAATCTGCTGCAGTCTGTAAATCGACTGGAAGTACCGCCCCGTCGAAATCGGAGCCAAGGCCGACATGGTCGATCCCCATCACTTCTACTGCATAATCGATATGGTCGACAATATCGGTTACGTACCCGTTGGCATTGTCCGTTAAGAAGGCTGGATAAAAAACGATGCTCAGTATACCGCCATTCTCTTTTAAAGCAAGCATTTCTTCGTCTGTCAGGTTACGCTGATGCTCTTTAATTGCATTTACGCCCGAATGGGAAGCGATAATCGGAGCTTTCGTGACTTTGATTGTATCTGCAAATGTCGTTCGTGCCATATGGGAAACGTCGACTGCCATCCCAAGCCGGTTCATTTCTTTAATGACCGCAGCACCGAGTTCTGTTAGTCCGCCGTTGGAAGTAGTATTTGCCGGATCACCATATACTTGATCAGCACCTTCGCCAAGAGCATTCGAATAATTCCAGTTAAAGCCAATCACTTTGACGCCAAGATCGTGATATTGCCTGACGAGTTCAATCGCATTATGCTCCTCCAATGAGTAAGCCCCTTCAATTGTCGGAACCGCAGCTAGTTTTCCATCCTTGATAGTTTGCTTAATTGCCTCTGTATCTCTTGCAATTTCAAAGGCTTCCGAATGATGATCCGCTGTCCAAAATAAAGCATTGATTAAAGCAAGCGTTCTGCTGATGGCACGTGGATTATTATCCTGATATCCAGCAGTGAAAGCTGCAAAAAACGCAACATCAAGTCCGCCTTCTTTTGCTTTAGGAATATCGAGTTCTAAGGCAGTGTCTTCACCAATATCTAACACCGGCAGCCAGGTGTTCTCATCTACTATTTTCATCATCGTGTCGTTATGAGAGTCGACAATAGGCGGATCGAAGGAAACAGGATCCGTTGCTTTCAAATGAGGCAAAGCGGCGTAAGAAATATTAGTTGGGTGCAGAAAACAGATGACAAGAAAAAGTAAGAAAAGAAAGCTTTTTTTCATAGAAAATCTCCTCGGATAAACTAGATTCTTTGTCTATAAGTCTAGCACAGAATCTAAAAAAACGTTATGGTTCTAGGTCTGTCTCCGCTTGGATTCGCATATATATGAAGGAACATGTTGCTTGCGTCACGCAATTAAAAGGAGGGGGCCGATGAAAAGAAAGCTTTGGATGCTTGGACTTCTGGTTATGGGCTTGTTTCTGATTGTTGCTTGCAGTAATGATGATGGGGACGGGGAACAAGAAAAGGACACGGATGAAAAAACGGAGACGAGCGGGGATAATCGAACACTGACGATTGCACTAGGTTCCGACATGGTTACATTTGATGTGCATGATCATATCAATACATCAACGGAAGCGATTCATGTGAATATGTTCAACTATCTCGTGAAGCGCGATAATGAGACTGGCGAAATTTTGCCGGACCTTGCAGAGTCGTTTGAGAACATTGATGACCTTACTTGGGAATTTAAATTGAAAGAAGGCGTCACCTTCCATAATGGAGATGAATTGACGTCAACTGATGTGAAGTATTCGCTGGAACGGGTAGCAACTGGTGAAGAATTGAAGGATTATACGAATTATAACCAGATTAAAGAAGTAGAAATTCTGGATGATTACCGTTTCCGCATCATCACCCATGAACCGGAGCCAGTGCTGCTCAACCGCATTTCACGGATTGCTTCAGGAATATTGCCTTCCAAGTATATTGAAGAAAACGGTTTTGATCACTTTTTGCAAAATCCAATTGGAACGGGCCCCTTTCAATTTGTTGAGTGGGTAAGAGATGACCGGATTGTATTTGAAGTGTACGACGATTTTTTTGAAGAGAAAAATGAGGATTGGGATCAACTCGTTTTCCGGATTATTCCTGAAAACTCGACACGGGTTTCAGAATTGTTGACAGGTGGAGTTGATATTGCCGTTAATATTCCGCCGGCGGATTGGGACCGGGTCAGCGATCATGAGGATACGTATTTAGCCCAAGAGACTTCAAACCGGACGTTGATGATCTTCTTACGGTCGACAGAAGGCTATCCGACTTCAGATCAGCGAGTTCGGGAGGCGCTAGATCTTGCAATTGATAATCAGGCAATAATTGATAGCTTGCTAGGAGGAGCAGGGGTGCCGACGATTACACGGGTTGCACCTGGGAACTTTGGATTTGCAGAACATTTATATGATACGTATAACTATGATTTGGACCGGGCGAAAGAACTGCTCGCTGAAGCAGGGTTTCCGGATGGTTTTGAAATGACGTTTCATTCTCCAAGGGGTCGATATTTGCAAGACGCGGAAGTTGCGGAAATGGTTGCGGGTATGTGGGCGCAGATTGGTGTGACAGCAAATATTGAATTTATGGAATGGAGTAATTTTGTTGAACTCCGAAATGCCCATGAGAATGAAGATGCTTATTTACTTGGTCTCGGAAACTCCATGTTTGACGCAGCGAATGGACTGGATTGGTACAATGCAGAGCGGTTTGAAGGGGAAACGGATTACCGGAACGATGAGGTCGAGGAGCTGCTTGCTGCAGCCATGACAAACATGGATCTTGAGGAAAGAAATGAGCAGTATATTCAAGCACAGGAACTGCTTGCAGAGGATGTCGCTCACATTGTATTGCATATGGAATCAATCAATATTGGCGTAAGCGAAGGAATCGATTATACACCGACAATGGATGAAATGATTTATGTAGATACGATTACAAGAAAGTGATTGGCATGGAATCTCCCGGAGGCATGCATGATTTGCTTTCGGGAAGTCCTTCCGATTTGGAAAGAGGGATGAGCAATGCATTATTTTTTAAAAAGAGTGTTGGAAATCATTCCCGTATTGCTGATCATTACGTTCATCGTTTTTACGCTTGTCTTCATCGCCGGTGATCCCATCGCATTGCTGCTGCCGGAAGATGCGACTGCCGAGGATATCGCAGCACTGCAAGCAGCATTGGGACTCGATGATCCCTTTTATGTACAGTACGGAAGATATGTTGTAAATATGCTGCAAGGGGATTTTGGAACATCTTTCCGTTACGGAGAAGATGCTATGTTGCTTGTCTTAGAAAGACTCCCGGCTACGATTGAACTTGCCATCGCTTCTATCCTCGTTGCGATAATGATCGCTATACCTTTAGGCATCTGGTCGGCTACAAAAAAGAATTCAAGCATTGATCTCTTAGCAACCGGTGCAGCTGTGCTTGGAAAAGCGATGCCGAACTTCTGGTTGGGAATTATGCTCATTCTCGTATTTTCTGTAACGTTCTCCGTGTTCCCTGTGTCGGGAAGAGGATCATTTTCCCATTTGATTTTACCAGCGATTACCCTTGGAACAGGGATTGCCGCGGAAATGACAAGACTGATTCGTTCAAGCATGCTTGAGACACTTGGGCAGGATTATATCCGGACGGCAAAAAGTAAAGGCTTGAGAACAGGAATCGTCGTTTATAAGCATGCTTTCCGGAATACGCTCGTTCCCGTCGTTACAATCATTGCACTTCAAACATCGACACTTGTCGGGGGTACATTAATTACAGAAACGGTATTTGCTTGGCCAGGTATCGGACAATTGCTCATTCAAGCGGTGAACAACCGCGATATGGCGATCGTCCAGGCTTGTGTCATGGTCATTGCTTTTTTCGTCATTATGATGAATCTGATTGCCGACTTATTGTACCAGTTATTAGACCCACGGATTAGGTATAAATAGGAGGTGGGTAAGTTGTCCCGTTCGCTCTCGATGCATGGTACTGCAAAGAAAAATTCGAAGATGAAGCGCTGGATGAAATTGCTGTTTCGGAGTAAGACAGGTACGGTCGGACTTTTCATCGTTGTTTCGATTGTGCTTGTTGCTATTTTGGCGCCATGGCTTGCACCGCATGAACCGCAGACAATCGATCCGGTAAACACCCATAAGCCTCCTATGTGGATGGAAGGAGGGGATCGGTCGAATATACTCGGTACGGATAATTTGGGAAGGGATATCTTAAGCCGCATTATATACGGTTCTCAAGTTTCCTTATTAGTCGGTATTTCTTCCGTCGTTCTCGCTGGGGTCATAGGTGTGCTTGTTGGACTTTTCACCGGATATTTCGGCGGCTTTCTTGATACGTTTTTCATGCGGCTTGCTGATTCTTTTTTAGCCATTCCGAATATTTTATTAGCATTGGTCATGTTAGGTGTATTTGGTCCTGGTTTGCTAACTTTAATCCTAGTTCTAGGGGTGACCAACTGGGTGCAATATGCGCGGATTATCCGTAGTGAGGTTTTATCGATAAAGGAAAGGGATTTTATCCGGGCGGCAAAATCGATCGGTGTGAAACATCGTCATATTATTTTTTCCCATTTATATCCGAATGTTATTTCTTCCTTTATTGTTGTTGCGACGTTAAGTGTAGCAAGTACGATCATATTGGAATCCTCTTTAAGTTTTCTAGGTTTGGGCATCCAGCCGCCGCAAGTATCCTGGGGAACGATTCTTAGTGATGGGAGAGATTATTTGGCGACGAGCTGGTGGTTAGCAACATTTCCTGGGCTTGCCATTACGATCTCTGTGTTAGGAATTATTTTCCTTGGTGACTGGCTGCGGGATATCCTTGATCCGCGAACGGTGAAGTGAAGGAGGCGATGGAATGGAGCACGCATTATTAACCGTCAACCGTTTAAAAACGTATTTTTATACAGAGGATGGTGTCGTGCCAGCGGTGGATGATGTCTCTTTCGCGATTAAGAAAGGGGAAGTCGTTGCCATTGTCGGAGAATCCGGCTCAGGGAAAAGTGTAACTTCCTTATCGGTCATGCGGTTAATTGAAAATCCGGGAAAAATTGCAGGCGGTGAAATTCTGTTCGAAGGCAGGAATTTAGTTGACATATCGTTGAAGAAAATGCGCGAGCTCCGCGGGAATCAACTTGCAATGATTTTTCAGGAACCACTGACGTCTTTAAATCCAGTGTTTACAATCGGCAATCAGCTTGCGGAATCGATTCGACTTCATCAGAAGAAAAATAAAAAAGAAGCAATCAAAATTGGCATCGAAATGCTAGAGAAAGTTGGAATCGCGCGCGCAAACCAAGTTTATGACCAATATCCACATGCATTAAGCGGGGGGATGCAGCAGCGCGTCATGATTGCGATGGCATTGTCTTGTAATCCGAAGCTGCTGATTGCCGATGAACCGACGACAGCCTTAGATGTAACGATTCAAGCACAGATTCTTCGGCTCATGAAAGATTTGATTGAGGAATTCGGAACTTCCATTTTATTAATTACCCATGATCTTGGTGTAGTCGCTGAAATGGCTGATCAAGTTATTGTGATGTATGGCGGTCAAGTCGTGGAGCAGGCAGACGTCTTTACGTTATTCAAAGAGCCGAAGCACCCTTATACGAAAGGGTTGATCGATAGTACGCCAAAGATCCATGAATGGAAGGAAGAGCTTAATTCGATTCCTGGCACGGTCCCTGGTCCATTTGAGTTCCCAGAAGGATGTAAATTTGCCGATCGTTGTCCATTTGTAATGGATAAATGCAAGGCGGAGAGTCCCCCTGTAATAGAAATTGGAAAAGGACATGTGGTCCGGTGTTGGTTGCATGGTGAGAAGGGACTGAAGTTGAATGAGTCAAAATCCTTTACTTGAAGTTCGTGGGTTAAAGAAATCATTCGACGTGACGAAAGGTTTTTTAAAAAAAGAAAAACATTATCTTTATGCGGTGAATGATGTTAGTTTCACCCTTAAAAAGGGGGAAGTATTAGGAATTGTTGGTGAATCAGGCTGCGGGAAATCGACACTTGGAAACTTAATTGTTCACCTGCATGAACCAACAGCTGGAGAGATTTTGTTTGAAGGGATTTCTTTGCTTGACCTTCCCGCAGAACAATTGCGGAGGCGGCGGGCAGACATCCAAATAATTTTCCAAGATCCTTTTTCTTCCTTAAATCCCCGAAAACGTGTGTTTGATATTATTGCTGAACCACTGCGGACACATCTTGCATTAAGTAAAGCAGAACTCAAACAAGACGTACTCCATTTAATGGAGCTCGTCGGTTTGAATCGTTCATACCTCTATCGCTATCCGCATGAATTCAGTGGTGGCCAGAGACAGAGGGTAGGGATTGCAAGAGCGATTGCACTCCGGCCGAAGCTGATTATATGTGATGAGCCGGTATCTGCGCTCGACGTGTCCATTCAATCACAAATCTTAAATCTATTGAAGAAGCTGCAAAAGGAATTGCAGCTCACATATCTTTTCATTGCACATGGTCTGCCGGCTGTAAAGCATGTGAGCGACCGGATTGCGGTTATGTATTTAGGTAAAATCGTTGAATTAACAACAAAGGAAAAGTTGTTTATGAACCCGATGCATCCGTATACGGAGGGACTGCTGTCAGCAATACCGATTCCAGATCCTACAGAACGAAAAGAGCAGCGTAAACTACTGGAAGGCGATATCCCAGACCCAGTTAACCCACCTGCAGGTTGTAAATTTCATCCTCGTTGTCCATATAAAACAGAAATTTGTTCGCGAATTGAGCCGGAATTTACAGAGAAAGAAGTTGGTCATTTTGTTGCTTGTCATCATCCGCTTGGAAAGGAAAACAAGGAATAAAAAATTATAGAGAAGGAATGTGAAGGAAATTAGTACATGTGATGTACTCCATTATGTAACGACAAATAAGGGGAAGTTAAAAAAGGAATTAATCGAATTGGTAAAAGCGGAGTCGCCAAGTCATGATAAGGCGGCATTGCTCTCCTGTGAGCAGAAGATTAAACAGATTATTACCGGTCATTTCGGAGATCAATTTACGCTGGAAACGTTCGGCATGGATGAGACTGGAAATCATTTAAAATATGAAATACGAAAGCAACCTGGTCCACGGATTTTATTTTTATCTCATTATGATACGGTTTGGAGAAAAGGGGAACTCCCAGTAGCTGAAAAGAAAGAAAAAATTTACGGCCCGGGAATTTTTGATATGAAGGCTGGATTACTTTGTTCAATCTGGGCAGTGAAAGCCTTGCTTGAGACAAGGGGAAAGCTCTTGTTTTCTCCAGTATTTTTATTTACGGCTGATGAAGAGATTGGGAGTATTACTTCTAAAGCTATTATTGAAACAGTGGCTGAGACCTGTGATGCCGTATTTGTAATGGAGCCACCGACATCAAGAAGTCATGCACTTAAATTAGAACGGAAAGGAGTCGGAGCGTATACCATTACGGCGACAGGGAAAAGTGCGCATGCTGGAAACCACCACGCGGAAGGTGTCAGCGCTATTTTGGAAATGTCCAAGATTATTCAAAAGCTGGAAGGGCTAACAGATTATAAAAAAGGGACAACAATTAATGTAGGGAAAATAAATGGCGGTTCGGTCAGCAATGTGATTCCAGAAAAAGCGGAGATTGAAGTTGATTTTCGGGTGAAGAATAGCGAAGAAGCGAAACGGATAGAGACCGTTATTGAATCACTTTCCGTCAGCCACCCTGAGATTGATCTTCTGATCGAAGGCGGATTGAATCGTCCGCCGCTGGAAAAGACAGCTGGAAATGCTGCACTCTTTGCGATCGCGAAACGGGCCGGGAAGAAGCTGGGGATGAAGGTGAAGGGAGCAAGTGCCGGCGGTGGCAGTGATGGAAACTTTACGTCTGCTCTTGGCATTCCGACATTGGATGGTTTAGGAATCCCTGGCGGTGGTCCACATGCAAGGAGTGAGCATATCAGATTTGATCTTTTTCCGCAGAAGTGTGCGCTCGTTGCATTGGTTTGTGAACTGTTTAGTGAAAAAATCGAGTTGTTGAAGTAAGGGGTTAATCAATTAATGATTGACCTCTTTATTCGTTGTACGGGAGATGAATCGGAAACGATGGATTATAGTTGCTGCGCCTGCTGGATGCGCTAGTGCAATCGCTTTTCGGTGGGACGAGTAGCAGCAGTCCAAGGTATCGCGCAACGAATCGCGCTTTTAACCTGCAAGGACGCTTCCGCCTTTATTCGTGTTGACAAAACGTCACCACTTTGATAGATTCGACAGAGTTAATGTTTATAGAGAGGCAGGCGGTCCAGTGGCTGAGTATCGATTTGAAACGTTACATAGCGTATTGCGTGATTTGATGGAGGAGAAACAATTTTCCATTCGGAGATTAAGCAGAGAATCAGGTGTGGATCATGCAACGATATCTAGGATATTGAATGGTAAACGGAAAGCGAACGTTCGTCATCTACAGCAATTGTCAGAAGGACTCGGTACGGATGTTTTACCACTCATGCAAGCTGCGGGTTATATTGAGGAAACGGATGAAAAAAGAACAAATGAACTGCAATCTGTATTTGAAAAAATACAATATATGTTATCTCTAACGGATGGATATGAAAAAGGTTTTACAGAGAAAGAGCTGCAACAAGAAATCATCATTTACGAGGAACAAAGTTTAACAGATGAAGGAAAACGAACAATTCTAGAGCGTTTCCAGGAAAAAATAGCGAAAATAGAAGGACAAGGCCCGTATATTCAACAGCTGCACTCCATGTTTACTCGATTTATGAACAGAAAAGGTTCTGCGAAGGAACTTGGTTTAATCGGAGCAGCTTTGCTTTATTTTGTTATTACGAAGGACTTAATGCCGGATTTTCTTTTTCCTGTAGGTTTCATGGATGATGCTCTCGTCGTACAAGTCGTGATGAAGCGGCTCGATAATAAAGAATTCGGATAGAAAGGCTAAGAAGGGTCCCTATGTTTGGAGAAAAGAAGCAATTAGATACTACAATATTAATAACATTAGCAGGGTTATTCGTATTCAGCATTATTGCCGTTTATAGCGGCTCAGGCCAATATGTCACGGACAACCCCTATCACTTTGCGGTGCGGCAAGTTATTTGGTATGGGATCGGCATCAGCATGATGATCGGGATTGCTCGTTTTGATTATGAGTTATTAAAGCGAATAGCACCATATCTTTACTTCATCTGTGCCGGTTTATTGCTTCTCGTATACCTTTTTGGCACGGAAAAAAATGGCTCACAGCGCTGGTTAAGCTTTGGATTTATTGAAATTCAACCGTCTGAATTTATGAAAATAGCACTAATTATTTACCTCGCCTCTATCTTAAGTAAAATTGGTTCGGAAAAATTAGCTTTTAAAAAAAGTATCATGTTTACGTTTCGAGTTGGCCTTGTTTCGATTATTCCTTTCTTGCTTATTATGGTGCAGCCTGACTTAGGTTCCGCATTAGTTATTATAGGCATTACCGTATCGATTCTCGTTGTTTCGAGTATATCACCTAAGATGATCGGATTAATTTTCAGTATAGGGGCCGTGTTCACTAGTCTTTTAGTTTACATATTTTATTTTCATCAAGCATTATTTACACGCTTCTTCAAGCCACATCAGCTATCACGAATCTATGGCTGGCTCTATCCGGAACAATACACGTCCGATTACGGGTATCAATTACAGCAGGCGATGCTTGGAATTGGTTCCGGGCAAATAGGAGGCAAGGGAGTGAATCAGGGAGTACAGGTGCAGAGTGGGAAGGTTCCAGAAGCCCATACCGATTTTATCTTCGCAGTAATCGGTGAGGAATTCGGCTTTATTGGAAGCAGTATTCTCATTTTTATTTACTTTTTACTGATTTATCGTCTCGTACAAATAGCGAATGAATCAAATGATTTATTCGGCAGTTTTATTTGTATAGGGGCAGTTGGTCTTATCTCCTTACAGGTTTTCCAGAATATTGGGATGACGATAGGAGTTACACCGATTACAGGCATAGCGCTTCCTTTCGTCAGCTACGGGGGCAGCGCATTATTAACGAATTTCATCGTCATCGGTCTTGTACTTAGTGTCCATTTACGGACGAGGAAGTATTTATTTGCTGATGAGTGAGAGGATAAATGACAATGGGCAAAATATTTTTAAATCGATTAAAATATATGGACTATAGTATCGTCATTGTGTCCTTTCTCTTGACGGGGTTTGGACTATTGATGATCTATAGTAGTAGTTATGTACTTGGCTATTTGGAATATGAATCCGCGAATCACTTTTTTTATCGACAGCTGCAGTGGTTCGGGCTTAGCGTCTTCTTATTTATTGTAGTGGCGCTGTTTCCTTACCGGAACTACCGGAAACTTGCTCCAATCTTCGTTATTGTTTCGATTGTGCTCCTAATTCTTGTGTTGGTGCCGGGAGTCGGGGTTGTAAGGAATTTCTCACAGCGGTGGGTGCAGCTTGGTCCTCTAACCTTTCAACCTACCGAAATAATTAAATTATGTATGGTTATTTATTTTGCTTCCTTTTATTCGAAGAGTGAGGAAAAGCTTGCTTCGTTTAAAACGGGGGTGTTGCCTCCGCTAATTATTTTATCTGTTATGTTTTTACTCATATTAATGCAGCCTGATTTAGGCTCTGCTGCTTTGATTCTATTTGCATGTGGGTTCATTATTATCTGTTCGGGAGTGAAGAGCCGGCATTTGCTCATGTTGGGCAGTTTCGGAATGGCGATTATAATCTATTTTATATCTTCGACCTCCTACCGAATGGAGCGGGTGACTTCGTTTATGGACCCATTTGCAGATCCGGCAGGGAGCGGCTATCAGCTTGTGAATGGATATATTGCGATTGGAACAGGCGGATTATGGGGGAACGGTCTCGGTAATAGTGTGCAAAAGCTTGGATTTCTGCCAGAGGCTCATACGGATTTTATTATGGCGGTCATTATCGAGGAATTGGGGATTTTCGGTCTCATTATTTTAATGGGCGCTTATTTGTTCCTCATGTTCCGCGGGGTACAGATTGCAAAAGGGTCGACGGATATGTTTGCGAAATTACTTGCAATCGGCATTACCTTTCAAATGATGACCCAAGTCATGATCAATCTCGGCGCCGTATCGGGACTGATGCCGATTACCGGTGTCCCACTGCCATTAATCAGTTACGGCGGTTCATCCTTACTTATCACCATGATCTCTTTAGGTATTCTAACCAACCTCTCCATCAAAAACCGAATGTGAAGCGGGACATGGGGTCAGTGAACTGCGCCCTGTCAAGTGGACAGTAAAAAAATAAAAATCTATGCCGCAGCCTGGTACCGATATTCTAACGGTGTTAGGCTGTTTAATTTCGTTTGGTATCGTTCTTCATTATAAAAT
>NZ_JAKGBW010000001.1 GCF_021556485.1 Oceanobacillus alkalisoli
GAACCAAGACAGCATCAGAATGAAGTACAGACGTGCTTTGTTTCAAGAAACAGGTGTTGAATCTTAATTGGGGAAACCTGTTGAGTGTTAATTGTGAAAAACTGCTTAATTCTACTTGACGGTTACACTATTATAGTCTAGTATATAAAAGCTTTATTTCTATTTAGTTGATTGAAACGAATATTGGATTACCACGGTAAATAATCAGCTGCAGTGAAATTCAACAAAATAATAATCAAAAATTACTTAAGCTAAAATTTATCATTTATATCAAGTCAGATAGTCCACCCGAAGAGGAACTATCTGACTTTTTTTGTTCTAAAGTATCAAATGTGCAAGAGGAAGACATACTGACCCATCGTCTTATCTGAAAAATTATTTCACTTGATGTTCCCTAAAGCTGAGTTGGAGGGTGTATAAAATGCGTAATCTCCTGATTAGAAAATATGTACGAACAGTCTTCTAATTTTTTCAGGCGAAAAGATGACGTTAATTTCTAAAAATTCATTATTTTGAGTGGACGTTCTATTTATGCTGTGTTAATATATTATCAATAGTGATAATATTAATTGGAAAAACACCTTAAAATATATAAAATGTAAAATAATTTTAATTTATGGTAAAATTCTTCATTTTATATAGACATTTTTTAAGTGCTATGTTAATGTATTGTCGAAAATGATAATAAATTGAATTAATTTTGTAAAGTGAGACTAAAAATTTAATAGGGGTAGGTGAATTGATTTCAAATGATGGAATATTATGGGAATGGTATAGAAACTTTTAAAACCTTCGTTAAGTTTTCAGATGTAAGCTCCATTCATATTGAAAATGCGACAAGATTATTTAATCAACGAGAATGGAGTGACTTAAATATATATCGGACGAAACGAAGAATAGAAGCTAGTAAGAGTTTGTACCTTGCAAAAGAATCAATCATGGAATTTTTAGGCTTTGGGATACGAGAAATTAGGAACATTTCTCTTTTAAAAGGGGTTTTTGGACAACCGGTCATTGTAAATAACAATAATTCTTCAATTAACATTGGAATCTCCATCACACATACGGAAAAGACAATAGGAGTATTACTTTTTGATCAACGACATCCAATGGGGATTGACGTGGAAAATAAAACAAGCACTGACTCTGAATTTTTAGAGCCATATTTTACAGATTTTGAAAAAAGAATGATTAAAAATAGTGGGGGAACCTTGAGTAAAGAGATTTTATTTAGCGCAAAGGAAAGCTTATCAAAAATATTAAAAACAGGGCTCACTTCACCACTTCAAATTTACGAAATTTCAAAATACTACAAACAAGGAGATACAATATATTTATTTTACAAAAATTTCGTTCAATATAAAACAACTGTGCAGCAGTATGGATAGTTTAATAGATACAATATTAAGGGGTATGATTGCTGAATATGGTGTGAATACATTAAAAAACTTTTCGTTTTTTGGACATAGTATGGGGGCAATCGTTGCTTATGAAATTGCTGTGAATTTATTGGAGAGGTACGGAACGAAAGTAAATTATTTGTTCCTATCCAGTAAGTCATCTCCCGATCATAAAATGGATAAAGTTAAAGGTCCCAAAACACTGATAGACCAACTTAAGGAAATTGGAGGAATAAACGAAGAAATTCTAGAAACTGATGATTTTATGAATGTTTTTTTGCCAATCATCAAATCTGATTTTGATGTGCTAGAAGGCTACCATATAAAAAGTTTCGAACGGAAGAAATTAGACAGCAAAGCTGTACTATTATTAGGTTCAAAAGATATCGTTAAGAAAGACAGTGTTGTAAGTTGGAGTCAGTACATTAAATACATTAAAGAACTGTATTTAATAGAAGGTGATCATTTTTACTTAAATAATAACCAAGATACTGTCATGGCTATTCTTCAAAAGTATTTAATTGAAAAGAACTATAAGTTGCCTATAAGGAGTTAATGAGCTGTGATGGAGGATTAGATATATTTCAAGACAGTTTATAACTACCACCGATTTCTCCCTTTAGATTTATCTAAAGGGAGCTTCTTGTAACTTTCATTAAACCAACAAAGTAGAAGAGTGGATAAGAAATCTCGTCTCATTAGCACATAGTTTTATATGAAAGTGCTTTTTTTATCTCCTAGTTAACATAATACTTATTATGAGAACCTATAGTAAAAACACACTTTATTATCTCAATAACAAAGTATACTCTTGATAGTGAGATATTTTAATAAAAATCAGGAAATATAACATAATAAAAAAGCCGCGCTATAATATGCACGACTTATTTATTGTGTAAAATTATTTTAAAATGCTCTTTTCTTATCTGTCCTCAAAGAATTGACGATTGAGTGTAATATATTCAGTTTCCGATTCTGGAACTTCATCTTCAATGAAAATCGCTTCTACAGGACAAACTGCTTCACAAGCTCCACAATCTATACAAATATCAGGATCGATATAAAACATATCTTTGCCTTCTTCAATACAATCAACTGGACAAACCTCAACACATTCGCCAGCTTTTTCAGTTTTACACGGTGATGTAATGACAAATGCCAAATCGAACGCCTCCTTTGCTGCTAAATCATTTTCCAAGCTAATTATACATGAACCTTTCCCAACGAACAAAGGTTATTAGCTTTTCTTAAAAAACTCTGAACCAGTCCAGGATTTAAATTTCTTTAAAATAATCTTTTAAAAATCCACCAACACGCTCACTATTGTCAATGATGAAATAAAATTCATCTGTTTCATTAATTACATCATAAACTTTGCCTGCAGTTAACTTATTATTGACAACGAATTTAGCTGCATCTGTATGCACACATTCAATTTGTTTAATTGCTGTTCTTTTTTCCCAATCTAAGTGAATCATTATTTGCTCCTTTTTAGTTTACATAATAAATTTATTGTAAACATTTTGGTTTTTAATCATTGAACAAGTGTAAATATTGTTCGTACCCTTCTTCTTTCATCTTCTCTTTCGGGATGAAGCGCATCGCTGCTGAATTAATGCAATATCTTAATCCACCAGCCTCAACTGGCCCATCATCAAAGACATGTCCTAAATGGGAATCTGCTGACCCACTTCTAACTTCTGTACGGATCATGCCGTGGGATGTATCCATGTTTTCTTTGATTTCATATTGATCAATCGGTCGTGTAAAGCTTGGCCAACCACAATTCGCATCGTATTGATCCCTTGATGAGAATAATGGCTTTCCAGATATGATATCTACATATATTCCATCTTCAAAGTTATTCCAGTACTTATTCTTAAATGGCAACTCTGTGCCGTTTTCTTGGGTTACGTGGTACTGTAACGGCGTTAATTTTTTCTTTAAATCTTCTTTATCATACGTTTCTTTCCAATTGTTATTAATAAAGTCTTCTCTCCCTGAACCTTTTTTGTATAAGCGATAGTGGAATGATTGTTTCTTATAATAATCCTGGTGTTCTTCTTCTGCTGGATAGAACGTCTTAGCCGGAAGAATTTTCGTTACAACCGGCTTGGAGAACCTGCCGCTTGCATCAAGAGCTTGTTTCGATTCTTCAGCAATCGCCTTTTGTTCTTCATTTTGATAAAAGATTGCTGTCTGATATGATTCTCCCCTGTCATTAAATTGTCCGCCTGGATCTGTCGGGTCAATCTGTTGCCAGAACGTTTCTACGAGTTCTTTGTATGGCATAATAGCTGGGTCAAATGTAATTTCGACTGCTTCAACATGTCCAGTTGTATCGGCGCTGACTTGCTCATAGGTAGGATTTTCCACATCGCCACCTGTATATCCAGAAATGACACGTTCAATCCCCGGACGGCTGTCAAAGGGTTCAACCATACACCAAAAACAGCCGCCGGCAAACGTAGCTTTTTCTAATGAATTAGACATGAATTATTCCTCCAGTGCTCTAGTGTGATACTATCTATTTTTCCGCTTTTTTACTTAAAATGCAAGTATACTGCATGTTTTTTTATATATAAAGCTTTGGAGTAGATAAACCGCTATTCTTTTTTTTCGTTGTTTTCACTTTACTTGTTGCAATATTTTTTTCCTTTTCCGGATTCCTTTCTATATTTGCCTCCTCTTTCTTTTCTTCTTCCGGAAGATCATCTATGCTTTTGAAAGCTTTGACCATACGATACATAGCTGGTAAGTTTTTTAACATTGGTCCATATTCTTTAATCATCGGTGTCGTCGTTTCTACGACTCTTAAAACTTGCTGTATATTACTCAGTATACCCGAAAAACCACTAATTCCTTTACTGATTTGAGGATTGTGTAATAAATTTCCCGAAGTTATTTTTTGTAAGCTTACTGGAAAGCGGCTACGTGGCATTGGAGATTGTTGAGGAGTTCCGAACATAAAGGAATTCATTCCTTGTGGTTGCTGCCTATAAGGATAATTTTGCCGTCTTTGAATTGGTCCGAGCATTTTCTCACCCCTGCCTTCTATGCTTGCTTTTATAATGTACGTAACAACTGATTAAAAAGTGTAGGCAATATATTATTTCCCGGGCAAGCGCAGGAATCAGCAAAAAACTGCATCAATAGTGGTTTTTATATGAGCTTCTTGTCGATTTTTGTCTGATTTATTTAAAACAAACGTTTGATTTAATTTATTAACCTCATTTCTTATCCCTGAATTATCTTCTATTCACTATTGACAACAAACAAATGTTCGTGCATAATTTTTAAAGAGGTGAGATGAATGATAAATAATCGTGGCTCGATTAAATGGACAACGATGATGCTCCCGGAGCATGCTGAACTACTCAGAGAATTATGGAACGAGGATAATAAAATCAAAAATCCGCTCCTTGATCCCCAGGAAATGGAGTTAATGGAGCAGCATTTACAGACTGCTTATCTAGACAAATTACGAACAGAATTTACGATATACAGCCCTTCTGCTTTACAGACAGTAACTGGAACAATTACGAAACTAGAGCAACAGACAAAACAAATCCATATAAAAAAAGAGGATGGTACGCGCCTTCCCCTCCCCCTTCAACTCATTGTAAATATCACAATAAAAAAATGAGGCTAGTATTCCTTAGCCTCATTTATCTATTATGATAGGAATCCCAAACCTCATCAAACGTACGTAATGCATCTGGAAAAGGGCTATTCCATTCCAGATAATCACTTATTTCGTTATAATCATCTGAGTGCTTTGGGAAATCATGATCACGGAAAACCCCCTCGGCTAGCTTACATTTTTCATCTGGAACTTTCATTCCCCGAAAAGTCATCAGATGCTGATAAAATGTCTTCAAGAAAACACCTCCATCTATTCTTTTCATCAGGTTGATGGTTCCTCTTCTTCCATAAATTCCTTATGTTTTTTTAACTTTCTCTTATATACTACCTTAGATAACTGTACGCCTATTTCATACAAAAGAATTAGCGGCACAGCCACAATGATCTGTAAAACAAAGTCTGGAGGTGTGATTAATACACCAATTACAATTAAGCCGAAGTATGCATACTTTCTATTTTTAATCATGAATGCTGGCGTAAGTATACCGAGACTCGTTAAAAACATAACAATAATCGGTAATTCGAACAACACAGCGAAAGGTATTGTAACACGAAATAGAAATGTAAAATAGCGATCGACAGTAAACATAATATTAAACATCCCATCATTCAACGATAACAGGAATGGCATAATCAGTTCCACGAAAATAAAATAACCAAAGACTAGTCCGCCGATAAATAAAAGAAAAACTGCAGGTATGTAACCGAGTGTTGCTTTTCTTTCATGTGGAAGTAGGCCCGGTTTAACAAAAGCCCATATTTGATAAGTAAGAAGCGGAATCGTTCCTACAATCGCTACCAATCCTGCCATGGAGAAGTAAATCCAAATAATTTCCGTTGGACTAATCGCAGTTAATTCCATGTCTATATCATTGACGAAAAACCAATAAATATCTTTAATATAAATAAATCCAACTATGAATAAACCGATAAATAATAAAGCTGTAACAATTAATCGGTTGCGGAGCTCAGAGAGATGATCAACAAGATTCATCTCTTTTCCTTCCATTTGATTTCCTTTAGCCATTTAAGACCCACCTCTAATCGAAAAAGCACACAAAAGAAGATGTAAGGTAAAGTAAGAACTTACATCTTCTTTTTTAATATTTTACTTGGACTGTTAATGTATTATTGTTTACTTTTATCCTCATCTTCCGTTAATCCCTTTGTTGCATTCTTAAATTCTTTTAATGAATTGCCAAACGCTTTACCAATTTCTGGGAGTTTATTTGGACCAAACACAATAAGAGCAACAATTACAATTAAAATTAAACCTGGAATTCCAATATTACTTAGCATGTTCTCTCACTCCATTTATTTACTGTCATCGTTCACAATAGATTTAACTTCTTTTACTTCATCCGTAACATCACTAGTTAAATCATTCGCCGATTTTTTAAATTCACGTAGTGTGTCACCAGCAGCTTTACCAATTTCCGGAAGTTTGTTTGGGCCAAAAACAATAAGCGCAACAACTAGAATAAGAATCAATCCAGGAAATCCTATGTTTGCCAGCATATCTATCATCTCCGTATTATAAATATCCCTGATGCTAATCATAAGTATATAGCATTAGAAGGCTCTGTACAAGTTCTACTCCTTATTCTTTTTTCTTTCATAAACAAGATAATAATAGTCATAGGGATTCGATTCATCCTTCTTCCCTCTCGTTTTCTCGGTCAACTCCCATTCATCCAATGAGAACGACGGAAAGAATGTATCCCCTTCAAAATCTTCATCAATCCATGTAATGTACAGCATGTCGGCAAAAGGAAGCACTTGCTTAAAAATATCCCCGCCACCAATCACAAAATATTCTTCTTGTGGATTGTCATCATTCCGTGTTTTGATAGGTTCCAAGTCATGGATTACTTCTACTTCTTCCGGAAATTCATGGTTCCCTCTTGTAAGAATAACATGCTTCCGATTCGGCAGAACGCGTCCGATCGAATCAAATGTTTTTCTCCCCATAATGATTGTATGACCTGTCGTTGTTTCTTTAAAATAACGCAGATCATCCGGTAAATGCCAAGGTAAATCATTGTTGGACCCTATTACATGATTACGGTCCATTGCTACGAGTAAGGAAATCATCCTCAAAACTCCCCTTTCTATACAGCTATCGGAGCTCTAATAGCTGGATGCGGATTGTAGTCGATTAATTCAAAATCGGATAGCTCGAAATCAAATATTGATTGCTTGTCCGTATTCAATTTCAATTTCGGTAACGGCCGTCTCTCCCTTTGCAGTTGGGTTTTCACTTGTTCCAGATGATTGGAGTAAATATGTGCATCCCCAATCGTATGGATGAATTCTCCTACTTCTAGATCGCATTCATGGGCAATCAGATGTGTCAAAAGTGCATAACTTGCAATATTAAATGGCACGCCTAAGAAAGTGTCTCCACTGCGCTGATATAATTGGCAAGACAATTTGCCATCTGCCACATAAAACTGGAATAAGGTGTGGCACGGCGGTAAAGCCATGAATGGGACGTCTTCCGGATTCCAAGCAGACACGATATGTCTCCGTGAATCCGGATTATTGCGAATCGAATCCACGACATTCTTCAGCTGATCAATCACTTCTCCTGCTTTTGTTTCCCAGTGACGCCACTGCTTTCCATAAACAAAGCCTAAGTCACCATATTTGTTCGCAAATGTATCATCATTTAAAATTTTATCCTTAAATATTGCCATCTGTTTCTTGTATTCCAGATTGAACGTCTCATCCTGCAGACTGCGACGACCGAAATCCGTCATATCCGGTCCATCATATTCGTCACTGGCTACCCATTTTTCAAAAGCCCACTCGTTCCAAATATTATTATTGTTTTCTAAGAGATAGCGAATGTTCGTATCCCCTTTAATAAACCAAAGCAATTCGGAAGCAATTAAATTAAAGTTTACTTTCTTCGTAGTAAGTAATGGGAATCCTTCACTTAGATCAAAACGCATTTGGTGGCCGAAAACAGAGTACGTACCTGTTCCGGTCCGGTCTGCTTTTTTATTTCCTTCATCTAAAATCAAACGGCATAAATCAAGATATGCCTGTTCTCCTTGTACCATGTCGATAACCTCCTAGCGTGATTATTACCCTTCTACCTTCCGTCTGTTTTGTCTGTTCCCCACTCTTTATGAAATTGATCCAGAAATAAAAGCATCCAGCGATGACGCTCCTCTGCAATCTGTTTTGCGTAAGAAGTATGGAGCCTATCTTTTATTTTCAATAACTTATCATGAAAATGTTGGATGGACGTATGAGAATCGCCTTGCTTATAGATCAATTGATTGTTCGCACCACCATACTGGAAAGTCCGTGCAATCCCGATTGCACCAATAGCATCCAGCCGGTCAGCATCCTGTACAATCTTTCCAGTCCAAGTAGACGGTGTTTTACCCGTTTTAAAAGAAATGGTTGAAATCACATGATTAATCTCATTTTTCGTTCGTATCGGGATGGAGATACAATCTAAAAATACATTCATTTCATTGATCGCTTGATGAGGATCAGGAAATAGTTTACGGTCCCCAACATCGTGTAGCCATCCGGCAGCTTCACATAAGCAGAGATCACCGTCTTCTTTTTTCGCAATTTCCTTAGCCAGTACAGCAACACGTCGCATATGTTCATAATCATGTCCTGTCGGATCGTCATGGAATAGCTGATATGTAAATTCACGAATTTCTTTTAATTGCCGCTGTTGGATTTCGTCCATCCTCCTTCCTCCTCTTTTCTATATTACTTTATTTTGTTTAGGAATGCATTCGATTCATTCGTTTTATCCGTAAACCTATATTTATAAAACATTCAGAAAAAAATACAGAGAATTTCTTGACTAGTCTAATTAAATGGGTTATCATGGTGTCAACAAAGCAGAAGTACGGATTCATTAAACACAAGGGCAGCTTCCAAAGAAGTGGGTGTAATTGTAATCCTACTCTCTAGAAAGCTGTCTCTTTTAATGTTTTTTGTCCTCTACTTTGTACTATAACCACGTTTTATCGTGAAAGGTTTTAGGAGGAGTTTACATGCAAAACGGAGTAGTAAAATGGTTCAACGCAGAGAAAGGATTTGGATTCATTCAATTGGAAGAAGGTAATGATGTATTCGTACATTATTCAGCTATCCAAGAAGAAGGTTTCAAAACACTAGAAGAAGGTCAAGAAGTTTCCTTTGAAATTGTAGAAGGCGAACGTGGCCCACAAGCAGCTAACGTAACAAAATTATAAAAATTCGCAAGCAGTATTCGTAAACAGAATACTGCTTTTTTTGTTTTCTGGAACCCTGATCACCTATCAGGGTTCTTTTTTTCCTTTCTTATACCACACTCCATCATCCGTTTCCATTAACATAATTTTCCTCTATTGTCTAATTAATTGTAAGCGTCGCCTCATTTTTTCACAAAGTGTTCAAATACTTTTATAACGAAAAGGTTAGTAAAATCACTGTTTCAATGAGTATGCGAAGTATTGAACAAATTGTGAAAAGTGTCTGAGTGCGATAAATTCTATTTTCAATTTGTGTATGATGAAAATAGCAGTACAGAGAACTTCTAGGAGGGATGAAGGAATGACTACTGAAAAGAAAAAACAGTTAGAATCCAGTCCAGAAAACGAACCAAATCTAAAGGGAACTCTAATCTCCGTTTCAGTTGTGGGGATTTTTATCTTAGTAACTTGGTTTGGGGTATTTATGCTATTCCTATCCAGGTAAAGAAAAATGGGAGTGATACAAATGCATTTACACAAGTATGAAAAATATTGGCTTGGGCTCGGAACAATTGGTCTTATCGCGTTCTTATTAATTCTAGGCTTTGGAGCCTTCTATCTTGGGACACACCCGCAAAGCCATGGAGAGTTGATCGATCCGGAGAACTTGGAGATGAATGAAGCTTTCCGAGAAGAAAATCTTGGTTTGACAGAGGTCGATGAGGGCAGATACGTACTGAATGTTGTTGCTTCTGCTTTCAACTATAATCTTGGTACAGATGAATCAGGCACACCTGTCAACCATATTGAACTACCTGCCGGTTCAAAAGTGCTCGTACAGGCTACAAGTCCTGATGTCGTGCATGGTCTGAATTTCGCCGGTACAAATATTAATATGATGGTTGAGCCTGGTTATGTAAGTGCTCTTGAAGTACAGCTTGATAATCCTGGTGAGTATACCCTTGTATGTAATGAATACTGTGGTGTCGGGCATCACTTGATGTACGGTACATTGGAGGTGGTTGAGTAATGGAAACAGCAACAGCACCAGCTAAAATAACGAATGTATTTACGAACAGAGGAACAAAGGAACTTAGCTTACCGAAAAATGAACGCAGACTCGTCATGTCCTATATGTATGTCGCTTTTATTTCTTTATTTATCGGTGGATTAATGGGACTGTTACAAGTGCTTGTCCGCTCCGGCAGCTTTGAATTACCTTGGGGAATTAATTATTACACCATATTAACTGTTCATGGGGTTATTCTAGGTCTTGTACTTACTAGCTTTTTCATCATTGGTTTTCAAAATGCATTAATGGGTAAAACAGTAGGATATTCAAAAAAACAATTGAATTGGGCATGGATTGGCTTCGCGGTCATGACGATTGGAATGATAAGTGCCGCAATTACCGTCTTATTGGGTAAAGCAAACGTATTATATACGTTCTATGCACCACTGCAAGCACATCCAGTGTTTTACATCGGGATCACCCTTGTAGTTGTAGGAAGCTGGATTAATGCGTTTGTCAATTTCCGTCAGTTCTATGTATGGAAGAAAAATCATCCAGATGAAAAATCACCACTGCTTGCCTTTATGGTTGTCATCAACATGCTTATGTGGTGTATTGCAACGATTGGTGTTGCTAGTGCAATGCTTGCCCAATTTATTCCCTGGTCATTGGGCTACAAAAACACAATAAACGTATTGCTGAGCCGTACTTTGTTCTGGTACTTCGGTCATCCGCTCGTCTATTTCTGGCTATTACCGGCATATATGGCCTGGTATGCAATTATTCCTAAAATTATCGGCGGAAAAATCTTCAGTGATACATTGGCAAGATTCTCATTCATTCTATTCCTGTTCTTTTCTATTCCAGTTGGTCTGCATCACCAGCTAACAGAACCTGGACTCGACTCAACATGGAAGTTCATTCAAGTTATTTTAACTTTCATGGTTGTTATTCCGAGTTTGATGACGGCTTTCTCGCTGTTTGCAACGTTCGAAATTACTGGCCGGAAAAAAGGTTATGGCGGATTGTTTGGCTGGCTTAAACACTTACCATGGAAAGACGTAAGATTCCTGGCACCATTTATCGGCATGTTAGCATTTATACCCGGTGGGGCTGGCGGAATTGTTAATGCTTCTTACCAAATAAACACGCTTGTCCATAATACGATATGGGTTACAGGACATTTCCATTTAACTGCAGCAACGACGGTAATATTAACATTTTTCGGGATTGCTTATTGGCTCATCCCTCACCTGACTGGACGGAAGTTAACAAAATCGGTTAACCGGCTTGGTATCATTCAAACGATTCTTTGGACAGTCGGTATGCTGATTATGTCGACATCTATGCATATTCAAGGTTTAATTGGCGGGCCACGACGTTCCGATTACTCCGATTATGGTGGAACTGCACAGGCTGCAGAATGGGGAGCTTATCAAATGGCTCAAGCAGTCGGTGGTACAATTCTCTTCATTGCAATTATATTAATGGTGTACATTTTCATTAAAATGGTTTTCTTCTCGCCTAAAGGAGAAGAAGAATTCCCGATTGCTCAGGAAGAAGATCATGCAGAGTTCACTCCAAAATGGACAGAAAACTGGAAGCTATGGATTTCAATTACGATTGTATTGATTCTTTTCGCATACACGGTTCCAGTGATGGACGTTATTCAAAACGCGCCTCCAGGATCAGCGCCGTTCGACTGGCCGATTGGAAATAGCTAATCAGAAAAAAGGACAAAGATTCGCAAACGAATCCTTGTCCTTTTTTACTCTTCATTTAAAATACACCTTAAATAGATTTAGAAATTATAAATCCGGCTGTATTTTTCTGTCAGGTAGTTAACTAAGTGCGCCGGATTTAGTGATTCGTTCGTGATGTCCTGAAGCAGTTCCAATGGTTTTTTCATTTTACCGTATTGGTGAATATTTTCTTTCAGCCAATTCGTAATTGGTGATAGATCGCCAGACTGCACAATCGAATCGACCTCCAGCTGCTGGTTCAACGTATTGTAAAATTGAGCGGCATACATATAACCTAATGCATAAGATGGGAAATAGCCGAAGTCTCCGCTTGACCAATGGATATCTTGTAAGACCCCTTCCGCGTCATTGGCGGGCTCAATTCCAAGATAATCAACCATTTTCTCATTCCAAAGATCCGGAAGATCCTTCACTTCGATTTCCCCATTAATCAATGCCTTTTCCAGTTCATAACGGACCATAATATGGAGTGCATACGTAAGCTCATCTGCTTCAATGCGGATTAATGTTGGTTTTACTTCGTTGATTGCTTGGTAGAATTGGCGGGTGTCCAGATCATTGAAAAAGTCTGGTGCAAAGGATTTAAATTTCTCATAGTTCGCCTGCCAAAATCCATTGCTTCTGCCGATCAAGTTCTCCCAGAATAAAGATTGGGACTCATGAATTCCCATGGATGTTCCAGTTGCAAGTGGTGTGCGAGCAAGCTTCTGATTGATGTTTTGCTCATATAAAGCGTGGCCACCTTCATGAATAATTCCAAACACTGCCATGCGGAAATCATTTTCATCATATCGCGTCGTAATTCGAACGTCTTGCAGATTTAACGTAATCTCAAAAGGATGAATCGTGTCATCGAGTCTCCCCGCTTCAAAATCATAGTTCATCTGCTTTAATACTTCAATCGAGAAGTTGCGCTGTTGCTCTTTCGAAAAATAGCCAAGTACAAGCGATGAATCAACATGCGCCTTGCTACTATTCACTTTTTGCCGTAATTCAGTCAATGAATCACGCAGTGCAGGGAATACTTTATCAAGTGTTTTTACCGTCATTCCCGGTTCATACTGGTCCAATAAAGCATCATAAATATGGTCTTCGTATCCCCAATAATTAGCGAATTTTTTATTGAATTCCACTAATCTTTCCAGATACGGCTGGAATAATTGAAAATTTTCTTTCTCCCTAGCCTCTTGCCATGCAGCCTCAGCTTGTCCTTGTAACGTGACATATTCTTTGTACTCGGCCCCGGGAATCTTTCGGTTTCGCTCATAATCCAGCTCGCATTCTTCAACTGCTTTTTGAATGACTTCATCATTTGTCTTATGCTTTAGTTCGTCAATGAAATGTTTCATTTTATCAGATGTCTGCATTTCGTGAACTTTAGCAGAGAGAACTCCGATTGCTTCTGAACGGGTTTCCACACCTTTTTTCGGTATTTTCGTCCGCAAATCCCAATGTGCAAGTGAAATTAATTCATGATAGGCATCAATTTCTTGTAAAAATTCCAGAAAATCTTTTTCTGAATTGCTTTTCGGCATGATTTATTCCCCCTTTATTTTTTTACCAAAATATTGATAATAGTTCGTTTGAATAAAACCATTAAATAACTTTCTCTTCTTCGTTGCCTGCTGACCATATTGTTTTTCAAATGTCTCAAATGCTGTGATGATATAGACACTCCAAGATGGATGATCCTTCATTACCTGACCGAGATCTTTATACATCTGAATGACTTCATCCCGTTCATTCAACCGTTCACCATATGGTGGGTTACTTACCACATATCCATTTTGTTTATGAATCGTAAGATCACTTACTTGCATTTGTTTCCATGTAATAAGATCGCTTAAACCTGCTTCCAAGGCATTTTCAGTTGCTGCTTCAATCATTTTATGACTAATATCAGAACCCATTACATCTAAAGGCTGATCGTAGTTAGCAAGGTCTTCTGCTTCCGTTAAAGCCACGTCCCAGAACTTACTTCTAATCCATGACCACTCTTCTGAGACAAACTCCCGGTTAAAGCCTGGCGCGATATTCTGACCGATCAGCGCCGCTTCAATTGGAATGGTTCCTGAACCACAGAAAGGATCAATAAACGGCTCATCCGGTCTCCAATTCGTTAATAAAACGAGAGCAGCAGCGAGTGTTTCTTTCAAAGGAGCCTCTCCTTGACCGACACGGTAACCACGTTTATGAAGTCCTGCTCCGGAAGTGTCCAGAGTTAAGACCGCAACGTCTTTCAACAAGGAAATCTCTATTTTAAATAATGCACCGGTCTCCGGCATTTTAGAAACCATTCCATATTTCAATTTCAATCGCTCTGCAATTGCTTTTTTCACGATTGCCTGACAATCCGGGACGCTATATAGTGTAGATTTCACTGATTTTCCACTTACAGGAAATTGTCCATCTTCTGCAATATAATCTTCCCAATTTAACGCTTTCGTTCCTTCGAATAATTCATCAAATGTTTTTGCTTCAAATTCACCTACGATAATTTTCACGCGGTCTGCTGTACGCAACCATAAATTACAGCGTGGAATTGCAGAAATGGGTGCTTCAAAGATTACTTTTCCATTTTCTACTTCAGCTTCATAACCGAGTTGTCTTACCTCCATCGCGACAATTGATTCAAGTCCCATCGCTGCTGTTGCAAGTAATTTCACCTTTTGCATACATGATAATTCCCTTCATTTACAGATTATTTTTAGTGTACCATATCAAGTAAAAAGAACAAAAGCGCAAGTGCCCGTTTAGCGACGTACAAACTGTGCCTCCCAGGATGGAAGGTAGTTCGATGTTGCCCCATACGTGAGTGAACTTAATCGAACTTCCACTTTTCTCTTTGAGTTGATGTTGACTTTGACCACAAGGGTATAAGGGCGACTAAGCCCCACAAAGACCGCTCGGCAAGTCTTCTTTATCGATTGGAGGAGTGTGAAGTTTGATAGTCGCTGGGCGCTGGAGCTGGACGTGGCTATTTCAGCAATTACCTTATTTATACAAAATTCAATTCTAATAATAGCTCTTAAAATAAAAAACCTATTTCAACTACAAAATGTAGCTGAAATAGGTTCCATCATTCATTACGGAAGACCGTTGAATACTCGATAAGCCATGTTCTGTCCCGCTGTACTGCAAACGGTGGTCTAAATCCCTCGTACATTGGGTGTAATCATCTATCTACAGACAAATGTCTGTCCCTCTTTCGGTTCAATTCCCTAATCGAGAGTGCCCCTACCAAAGTTTGGGTTGCTCACTCGCGGGGTTTACCTCGTTCCACCTGAATTGTTTCCAATCCAGCTTCGTCTCTGTGGCACTTTCAAGGAGTGTCTTCCATATCAAAGGACTTAGGAATTCCTCCTGCCGTTAACCAATTTATATTGGCTACCTTGACTTATCGTTTCGTCAAGCACGAACACTACAAGCATCTCAGCCTGTGTGAGCATGGACTTTCCTCTGCGAAATCGCAGCGATTACCTGAGTATTCAACTACCTGCTTTTCTAATTTTAGCATAAAATCAGCAGAAAGACAATATACGGCCATACTGCCAGCTATTCTGCAGAGTTGGAAACCTTCTTGCCGAATACCGCTTTTTCAAGATTGGACAAGCGCTTTAACACATCATAGTTCACCTGTGTATTCTGTTGGGGAGCTCGTGTTCTCGTATGTTGCTGCTCCATAGATGATTTCTTTATCCTGTCATTTTCTTGTCTTAATCGTTGGATTTCTTGTTGAAATGCATCATAATCTTGAATAATAACATCTAAAAATTCATCTACTTCCTTTTGGCTGTATCCACGAAATTCTACCTTAAAATCTTTTTCATAAATATCTTTTGCATTTAATTGGATCTGATCCGAACTCATCTCTATCACCTCTTATTTACGATTTTCCAGTTTCAATTATATGATATTGTTTGGTTATAGATTCACTACATTATATATCATAACACATTCGCTTATCAATAGTTATTATTTAATCGCATGAAGTCAAGATGTATCAATGTTTCTAAGGTTTTAACATTTATGTGGTTATTAAATAAATGTATTCAAATGTAATGATTTGGGGGAGGTTTGGGGGGACTTCTGGGGGATATATAAATTCAAAATAAATCGTGGACAGATGCTTAAAAAATTAGACCGCTAATGCAGCGGTCTTTCTCAATCTATCCATACACTCACCAAGCTGTCTAACGGCAATTCCATTTCTTCCAATCGCAAATAATTAAGTAACGGATCAACACCTAAAAGCTTACCTCTTGTTTTGTGATAATCGTGATTTTTAAAATACTCAATCTCTACCGTCAAATCATTATGCAGAGCCAGCTGCAGCCTTAGATTTATTTCTGTTAATTGCTGTTCATCCAGCATTGGCTTCTCTTTCCACTCGTCTTCTGCCCACATTTCTTTCAATGCTTTTACGTGCTCAGGCAGCATAATCGACGTCCATTTCTTTGTTCCTCTATCTTCCATTATATAGCCACCTTTCTTACGGGACCACATGAAAGGATATTATCAAGCTTCAGCGTGCGTACTTTCTTGCGGTAGTGACAATAAACCAAGATGTGGTTGTCATTAAATTTCAGAACACGTACATAACGCTCGGTAACTTTACCGCTGGAATCCATATAAAAGATAACGATTTTTTCTTTATGCTGCATTGACCTGATAAATATTCCTTTCATGCTATCCCTCCATTAGAACTATTGTTCGTATTTTTTTATTATATACGAATACTTGTTCTGTTTCAAGGCAAAAAAACAAACCCTCGTGAGAGATTTGTTTAGGATGCTTCCATATTTTTATCTCGCCTACGCATTCGGTAGAATAAAACATAAAACGCAAGGGGTGCTATCAAAAGGAATAATACGAATGTAAACCTAGACCCGTCTTTCAATATTCCTGGAATAGAGTATAAATTAAACACTTTTTCATAATCAACTATATAACCAAAAGCACCAATTATAGATGTGTAAAATAGTAAAAACCCAACAACCATTATTGTGGGGTGCTTGCTGAAAATGGTATGTTTGCAATCAATACCTTTCTTTTCACAGCTACAACTACGTATGCCTTTCCCTGTCAACTTGGATAGTCCGTTGAATAGAACAAAAAGCAATGACATAATTCCAGCAATACTAAAACTGGAAAAAACTAATAGTTTCGCTGTAGGAGTTGAACCGATATTTCCTAATACGTTTCTTAAGATTTCCAATCCTCCAAATGAAGCGAAAATAATAGCGGAAAATATACCCAATATTGTTACAAACTGTGTGTAAATATTAGATTTATCTTTTTGTAATTCTTCAATCTCTGATTTTGTTTTTTTGTAGTTTCCTTGTAATTCTTCACGAGTTTCTTTCAAGTTTTTTTGAGCGTATGTAATTTGTTCTTTAGTATTTTCAAGTTCTTCTTTTGCTTCCAGAGTTTCTTTTTTGGTGTCTATAAGTTCTTTCCTCGTTTTTTCTAACATACTTTGGAGGCCCTTCATAAAAACTTCCGTTTCCTTAGAGACATCTTCCATTAATTTCCGCTGGTTTTCTGCCAAATCAGCATGGTCAATTAGCTTTTCTATTTTAGTTGCCGTTTCAGGATCATCACGATCATAAGCGATATGTTTTATTGTTGATAAATTAATTCTTAGTACATCTATACTATCATCGTTAAATCTATATACTACTTTACTTATTTCAGAATATTTATGTCTGGGATATTCCTCATAATGTTCTTTAAACCTATAAAAAAAAGACTCTGGATTGAGTTCATCCGAGTCCGAAAACCTGACGTTCGAAAGTTCATCAATAATCTGATTCATTCCTCGCGCACACTCCTCATAACCTCACTCAGCCTCTCAGGATATTGGGTGAAATATTCTTGAATCTCTTCATTTGTATATTCTAAACCTCTTTCACCATTCTCTATCCGTTCTCTATATTCACTCCATGGATTATGCTCATGAGTTCTGTCAACTAAGTCAAATGCATTTTGCCTTAGCAACGTAATTATGGGTTGTTCAATAGCACCTTTTGTATCTTCGGATATTTCATTTACATTAAATTGAATAAACTCGACTTCCATTGTTTCTTCATCAAAAACAATTTCTTCAGCAATTCCACGTATCGGCTGTGAACCATATTCTTTATACTCGTGATAAACATTCGGAACAACCGGACCCAACCGCCATTTTCCTATGTTATCTCCAAACAGGGGGTCCCCGGTTCGGTATAATGATTCCGCTTGTAAATAGTAAAGAATCTTCTGTAAGTGTAAGTTTGTGACGTCGATGTTCCCTCTCAAAGCTAGGTGGATGATATAGTTTGCAATTTGCATAGCTCTATACATAGTAGCCACCCTCCCTTTATATAAAATATAAATAAAACCACCTTATACAACTGTGTATTCGCTACAATTAGTTAATGACTATACATAAGGTGATTTGTTTCATTTAATTAAATCAAATTGAGTTTAATTCATTGTTGCAATACAAATGCAATACATTTGTGTACACAAATCATAACACTAATTAGAACATTTTTCTATTATTTCGTAATAAATGTTGTTAATTATTAAGAAATACGTTAAGTCCTTTCAAAGCATATTTTAAATTATATGGTGGAAACATAGTTGGATTTGAGATAATTTTTCAGTGGAAAATGAGGTGAATTATTGACAAGTAAAAGAAATGAGAATTTCCCACAATTCTCTAAATTTTCATTTCAAATTCACACCCCTCCTTAACAACTCATTCCGATTGTAGGGTTAGGAGGGGATTTAATTATGACCAGAAAATAACCAGACACTTGGTTAATCAATTTGAATGGAGAGAGTGGGATGAATATGAGAAGTACATCTTCGGTGATGAAGGGATAGGAAATAATTATAGTGGTTATGGGGATACGCCAAGTAAAGAGGGTTGTGACAAGTTGTGTAGAGAATTTTCTGGTGAAGTTATTGTGTATAAAATGGGTGGAAAATAAAAACAGCCCGGGGTTTCCAGTCCCGGGCATAGTGTGTTTCCTACATATTGTAACGCCTTAATTATACCTTATTATACAGTCCTCCACCAAAGACCATGCTCATCCAATAAATCAGTGAATTCTTTGCTGATTCTAGTTCCCATGCCGCCTGTTACGATAACTGGGTTGCCCCTTGATGAGATACCCACGAAGTAACATTTATTCCTAGTAAGCCACGCTGACACCAGACCAACTGCTCCTTGAGTAGATAACCCCCCGGTACGAATCTGTATATTGTTGGATGTGGGAGTACGGTGGTTTGCTGTATACTCTGTTGTCCACCATAATCCCTCACCGTCTAGCCAAGCCCCGAATTTCTTTCGTGCAGCCGCGTTAAGTCCTCCTGTTCGCAATACTGGATTGTTACCACCAGACCCGCGAAACGTATAATACCAGCCATCCGTGTTTTCTTTTAGCCAACGAGTGACTTTATTCATATTGGCTTCATTCAAACCACCTGTACGGATTTTAGGATTTGCTTTAGGCTTGGATGCAGTTGGCTTGGACTTGGATGGTTTATCACTCTTAAAATTTTGCCCAAAGTATTTTTGGATCCCTTTAACATCAGCTACCGCCATGTCCTCGATATATTGTGCTTGTTTGCTTCCAAAGATCAATTCAAAGTCCTTATTATTTGTCATAAAGCCATGCTCAATTAAAACAGCCGGCATATTTGTTTCTCTGGTAATGTGTAAATTTGTCCACGTTCCTAGCACTCCCGCATGCAGTCCGTCCCCATGAGTGGAATAACCTGCCTTTTTAATCTCGTCACGTATGTGAGTGGCTAACCTTCTACCCTTGGAAGATGTCCCCCAATAAAACACGCAACGACCCTCCACGCTTGAAGCCCCCGCATTGGCGTGCAGTGATACAACGATATCGACTTTTTCACGGTTGTAGAGATTTGTCCTAGTGGTTAAAGGAACGTCTTTTTTATTGGGCTGCTGCCCCATAATTACCGTGTGCCCGTTTGCTTCCAATAATTCTTTTATACGCTTGCCTAGTTGAGCGTTAAAACTATGCTCTGCGTAGCCTTTACCGCCACGATAAACACCTTTATTAGGCGGGAACGTATTTACTCCATGACCTATATCTAAACCGATTTTAGCCATTAATAATTCCTCCTTAATATTTTATGCAAAAGAAAAGACACCTCGTAGTTGAGATGTCTTACTGATCTTCTTTTTTCGTACTAAATTCTTTTCTAATTTCTTCCGGTAATGTATCGCCACTATTATCGATCGTTTTTAATTTTTTAGCTAGATTAGTTGGAACCAGTACACCTAAGTGAGCCATATTTTCCACAATTGATAATCCTTCATTGGCAATATAAAAAAGGACCGTCGCATAAGTGACCGCTCCTTGTAAACCTAAAATTTGATCAACCACATTGGCCAAGATAATCACTACCAGTACAAGAACTTTTCTTGCATATCCAAACAGTGATTTACGGCTCCATAAGTTTTGATTTTTCCAAGCCTTGAATAGTCCCGTGATAATATCTAATGCCATTAGCAATAGTAATAAATGGAGAAACTTCACATCTCCGAAAAGAAAAAATCTCGCTGCTTCTAAGTGATCCAAATTAACATCCCCAATCATTTAAATTCATCTCCTTGTCCTATTTTGTAGGACTTCTCGTATTTCCCCAAAAGAAAGAGCACCCCAAACGGGATGCTCGTCCACTATTACATATTTACTTTTTGTTTTTCTTGTATTCTTCATTGGCGCACGCATCGCAAAGCTGTTTTTCGTCGCCATCTTCTACTATCATAAAAACCTCGTCAGGCCTAAATTCAGTACCGCACTTTTTGCATTTCACATTTATCCCCTCCTATCTACCTATTCGACAAGAGGGGGAAAAGTCCTTCTTTTTATTCGCTTATTCCGACAAACTTCCTTTATATTCGTTTAAATCCTCAACATAACCGTTAACGTCCGCAAGTATTTTTTCAACAATGAGCGTCCTTAATGCATCATTGTTATTCTGACTTTCTTCATATTGCTCCTTAGTGATCTGAACAGCCTGGTTATGACTGAATTTAAACCCGGAAGTGATAAAATTCAAATCTACTCCAGTATATTCTTTATCAAATCCACCATCATATTTAAAATTGATACCTGTGATTGTGATACGCATTATTTGTCACCTCCCTCTTGGTCTAACCCAAACGCATCATATAAAACAGAAAGAGCGTAAGCATCGTTCCCCGAGAACTCTTGCTCACACTCTTCACTAGTTAACTCTTTAATTTTTGATTTGACCACGTTCAATGGCTTCAGCATGTTCCCGCCTTCTACGGTAACAGTTTGGTCAAAGAAATTTTTCAACTCTGTTTCCAACCATTGTTCTGGCTTATCCTTCCCATCTTCTCGGATTGTTTCTTCTCCTTTGGCAACTTCAGTTAATTGTTCGCTTAAATAGTTGGTGAGCTTCGAGCGCATTACGCTCTTCAGTCCTTTAAAATTCTCTCGTTCCAGGAAACTAATTACTTTCGATAAATCAATATTTCTAATTTCAATTTTCATTATGCCGATACCTCCAATTTATTCAGTCTCGCTTCAAGACGAGCAACTTTTAATGTTAAATCTTCATTTTGTTTTCTTAGGATAGATAATTCATCATCGACCTTCATATTTACTTCCTGAATAGCTTTCCAGCTGATACTGTTCATGGCGTATTGCTCCACCCCGTCGCCATCAATAACATGATGAGGGGTATTATAACCTTCTCCAATTACCAAGCCATAACGTAGCTTTTCAGTACCTTTTAATCGATATTGGTAGATTGTACTTTGATTAATCACTGCTAATGCCGATTCATTCCAGGCATGAATATCTTCTTTATATTCTGCTAGGGATCCAGTTGGGAAACTTGCTGCTCTCAGTGGGTGATATCTTCCAGCAGTGTCTGCAATTCTAACTTCATTGCTACTAGAAACATGCGGCCGGATGTAAAGATGGGAGTTTTCTGTTGCTATTAACTGATTTTGAAACGTAACATTTCGTGATACAGTTAATTGCCCCATCGCTTCAATATCTTGAGCTCTCAAATCAGCATAAGCATTATCCCCATAGTGCCTTATCTGAAGTTGCCTTGTTGAACCTGCTAACATTTTCAGAGCAACTGTACCTCCCGTAATAATCGCATGATCATACCCATCATCCGTTAATCCAAAGCGAATCATGTTCGTACCCTTTGCCATCATAGCGAACAAGTTACGTCTGGATGATATCCCATCTCCACCAGAAGAACCACCACGGTTAATGTGCAAGTAAGTATAAGGATCACGCTGAAAACGGAAGGACTCACCGCTGTAATCTATTCGCCCGTTGAAATTATTACCTGTACCACCAAAAGTTAATTGCGCATTCCCCATCGATAAATTTCCGTTATTTAAATTAAACGTGACGCTATTATTTTGGGATTGCAAAATACCACCAATAATACTATTGGCGGTTAGCCCAATTACTGTTAATTTACCTACATCTAGAGTTCCAGCTGTTATTTTACCAGCATTTAATTCGGTTATATTCGCGTTACCAACCCTGAAAGTGCCGGTAACTGTTGTGTCCCCATCGAGGATTAATTGTTTACCAGAGATTAAAACACCGCTAGTGTCAATATTAATCTGGTTAATTACGTCGCCTTCTTTGACACGTAGATTAATATTGTCGGCTAGTTGGCTGATTTGGGATTGGGTTGCTAGATCTTCGGGCGCTGGGGACCAGTCTGCTAATACCTTATCACCTTTTATCAGTATTAACTCACCATATCCTACCCTCTGGCTAGGTGTGTCGCGTTGACTAAACCTTACTACATACAATCTAATATTTGTCGTATTTGAAGGAATTGTAAACGTTACAGTAGCGTATCCCTTACGACCTGCCGGAATCTTATTGCTTGAATAATCTCTATAGGGGTTTCCCGAATTCGGTGCTCTCGCAAAGATATTGACAGGGTAAGCTGATTGACTAGCATCTATAAACGCTCTAAATGTATAGGTTTCTCCTGTTTCAATAATACCCTGACTAAATAAGGAAGATTCGTTTGTACCGCTAGGTGTTAAATCCCCCCAACCAGATACGTTTACGTATGTTAGCTCTTTTTTAGTTCCTGTTAGTAAATTCCTTCCACCAATCTCCAACCCTTCCAAATCATCTCGCACGCTCTTAATCGTACTATCTAAACTAGAAGATGTTTGAGTAAGACTACTGATATTGCCCTCAGCATCCGTTATTCTTGTTTGCAAAGCGGTTGCCAATTGAGTGACAGATGAAACGTTACCCTCCACGTCTGACACACGAGTCTGAAACCCTTTAACAGTTTGAGTAAGACTGCTGATATTACCCTCCGCATCAGTAATGCGAGTGGCAATACTAGATGCAGTTTGTTGCAGTGCCGATATGTTACCTTCCGAATCTCCCACCCTGGTAGTAATAGAATCTACTGTTTGTTCAATTGAGGAAAATTGAAATTGGATGTCTTCGGGTGCTTTACTGTGTGGTGTGGCTCGTGTGCCTATTTCGAGTTTAGCTTCCTTGAAATCTACTACACTCCTAGAAGCCGTATTAGTATTAAAGCGAACCGCCATAAATATTAGCGTATTTCTGTCCGCTGGCACCTTAAACGTAACTGTCGAATAACCTTCAGAACCTGGTTGAATCCACTCTCCCGAGAAATCAACATAACCAGAGCCAGGAGTCGCCCTAAGACGTAATTGTACATCCTTATCCCCACTTATGTTATTAAGATAAATACGCGCAGTATAGGTTTCACCCGGTGTCACTTTAACTGAATTGTAAGGTTGATGGTCTCCCCAGCCAGTTGTTCTATCATATCTTACAAATTCATCGCTTGTACCAACTAACAAATTCCTGTTCTCATACTCCAACCCATCAATCTCACCCTGCACACTAGTAATCTCACTACTAAACCGATTGCTTGTCTGCGTTAACTGGGATTGAGTTGCATACTTTGCATCAGCATCAGTGGTAGTCATCTTACTGGAAAGTTCCTGAGCATGTAACTGCAATTGCGCTTCATGGGCTTGTACTTCCCCCGTGAGCGTATTGACAGTAGATTGATTTGCCTTTGCTTTTAATCCTTCTGCAGTTTCTTCTATTAGAAAGCTGTGATTTTCAACCGTATTATTAACCGTATCAACATACGTTTTATCAGCTTTCCGGGTAATCCCTTCGGCGTTTTGTTGGATTAATGTACTGTGACTGGTTACGGTTCCTTGGAGACCATCAAATGTTGTTTGATTGATTTTACTGGATAGTTCCCCATTTATGCGTTGGAACTCGCTATTAACATTTGTCTGCAAATCATCGACGCCACCTAATGCTGTCCGTGCATCTGACATTGCCTTATCAGCATCATCCCTTGCAGTAGTGGCTAGACTTGCCGCATCACTCGCTACTCGACCTGCAGCATCACTTGCTAATTTTGCAGCATCGGCAGAATTTAATGCATCTTGGGCTTTATCAAATGATTTTTGAGCATTTTCAATCGCTTTATTGGCATCTTCTGTAGCTTTATCTGCTCTATCGACAGCATCGTTGGCTCTTTCGTGGGCTTTGTTCGCTTTTTCTTCAATATCCTTTACATCGGCACTAACAATTAATTGCCATTGGATACCATCATAACGATAGGTTTCTACGTATTCGCCATCAACAACTTTAAACCATAAATCACCTTCCACTAAATCTCCTGTAGGCTCATCTGGTCCATAATAAATGGTGTTTTTACCATCGATTCTTTTAATGGATTCGTTATGATCTTTCTCGATTTCATCAATCTTATCGTTAATGTCATTCGTTCTATCATCAATATTATTTATCCGGTCAGAGAATCTTGCTTTGACACTCCCGACATCCACGGATCTATTTTTACGAGCAATGACATCATATTCAATTCTGTTCACGATAGCAGAGCCATCAACTTTTAATTTGCCATGCCTGACCGTTATCGTGTCACCTATACCAACCAATTCAAGTGCAGCGATATCTTTATATTCTTCCGTTTCCCAAAGATGTTCAAACTGTACTTCCATCTCTACTTTGAGCTTGTCTCTTCCAGTTTCGACAAACCAACCACTAGCCGCATTTAATAAATCTTGACTAGTTTCGATATCCTCTTCACTGGAAAAATCCACGGGAAGAATATAAGGCATTTCGTAATCATTGATATGTGGGCTATCAATATACTTTCCAGGGACAGTGATTAATTGCTCCGGTTCATCTTCGGTTGCTTCAATAAATTTAAATGGAAAAATACGGGTTACTAAATTAGAAATATCAAACTTGGCTGTTAGGCCAGTTAGATTCTTTTTATAAGTAACCAGTACACCATCATCACTGCCGCGTCTGTCGTGCATGATTAAATTAAAGTTATCACGCTCGATTTGGCCACCCCAAGTCTGAAGGACAGAGCCTTGTGTACCTGCTACCATTTGTAATGGATTAGTACGATATAAGCTAGTGCTCGATTGCGTAGTTGTATTTGTACTTGTTACATTAAACGGATGCGGGTAGGCAGTACCTGATCCGATTAATTCCATTACTTGCTTTTTAGTTAAATTGTTAGCGTGTAATTCTTCCACAAAGTTATTGGCCAAGTCATACGTGATATGTTGGGCATCGATAATGAGATTATCATTTTCATGGTTCTTGGTGATGGAGTAAATTCTAAATAGCTGCTCATCTTGTTTATCATTGGCTTTGGCTTTGATAATCATTTCTTCCTGGATTTCACCGGCAAGAAACCCTTCTGGATCATATTCCATTTTTAATTCGAACATTCCGTTTAGTTCTTCAGTTGCAACGACGTCAACAGCACCAGTAAGCAAGCCTAAGCCGTTATGGATAAAGCTCGTTTCGTTAGCATTATAAAGTTTTGGAAACATTGGTTACCTCCTTTCTTGCAAAATAAAAAGACACCAATTATTTGGTGTCAATAAAATTTTCTAATTCAATTATTTTATCAATCATTTTCGATAAATTATCCCTAATTACTATTATACTTTCTTCATTCAATAAGGAATGATTCATTTGATCTTGAAAACTTTTAATGTCTGGTACCATAAAAGCACTTTCTCGAGTTATAATCAACTCTATTTCAACTATTAGTTTAATTATATTTTTAGGCATTAATCCTGAATATAACATTAAATACTTATGAATTCTAGCTAACATTTTATTATTATTATCTAATAACCATTCCGTATGCTTTACATTATCTGTCTGAAAATCAAAGAGGTTTAAAGTTCCAGGTTGTGTAACTTCAATACTTTTCTTCAAGAAATCTCGAGTTATATATTGATCAAGTTGAGATTTTAAATCATTGAGTTCTATAACGTGAATTTGTTTATTATCTTTAAGTGATGTTTTAGCCATTTCCTTACTTACAAAAGTGATAATATAAGTTTTTAATTGAAATACCAAATCATCATGAGCTTTTTTTAATACCTGTACATACTCCTTCTTTTCTTTTTCCTTATTAATCCTTTCATGATGATGGCTAAACAATAGGTTGATAACAATTACAGTAACAACAAGAATTACTAAACTTACTATAAAACTATTTAAAGCACTTTCGTAAGCTTCCTTGTTTAATCCAAAATAAATTTGATATAAATAAACCAGAGCTCCCGTTACAAAGATAATTATTATAGAACTAAACATATATAATTTTTTCAAAATATCACCTCAAGAACTATTATACAACATCACACCCACCTCCATCTCGGATCTATTATCAATCTACTTATATCTCCATCAAAATTAATTACATTATTTCCATGCTCTAAGATAGGAAAATCACCAATCATATGGTTATTAAGATTGGTGATAATGCCAGACGAATTGCGATATGCATTCATGAGTTCGGAATCGATGATGATTGTGCCGTTGATATTCTGTATCGTAATTACTTGGTCATTGATATAGATTTTACCTGTACCGGCTACGGTCGCTGTGATGATTGGCTGGGATTCATAGCCTGGATTATTTAAAGTGGTACGGCTTGTTATTGTTCTGGTAGAGTCGGCCACTTTGTATTGGAACGGGTCTAATCGGAATATAACAGTAAACTCTCCTAAGTTATCTTGCGGATTTATAGCGTTATCTATAGATACGGATTTTACTTTATAATAAATGTTCTTATCATCTGTTAACAAAAATGTTTTAGAGTTAATCATTTTTAACTTAGCTTCTCTAAAAACGTCTTTAAAAGATCCTCCTTGAAAAATATAAAATTCGACGGGGAGTATGGTATCTTTATACCCATATTTTTTTGTCAAACTCCCATTTCTCCCCCGTATTTCCACATGCTCCGTATCCTGTTCTGGAGTGGGAATCTCTATACGGCTTTTAGGTTTTACATTAAACTCTTTGGTGTTGACTCCGTCAAGTAACACATCACTAGATTTCCAAATTATAACGATCACCCCCAAGCCCTTTTCCGTTTATCACTAAATTCTTCAAGTCCGGAATCAATCAATTTAGTAGCATAGTTTTTAAATTCATGTTCTCCGATTTTAAATGATGTTTCTTTCTGTAGTAACATGGAAAGCAGTTTGTTCTGTTCGTTTAAAGCATTTAAGATATCTTGATCATTAAAACCATTGCTCGTTAGCGATTTTCCAGTAGACGCTCTGTGTAGGCTGATGCCTTGATTGATACCACTTACCAAGCCATTTCTAAGCATATTGACAGTATCCTCATGAGTGAAAACTTTAGCACCCATAGGGAGATCGTACATACCAAAACTAGCTAGGCTCATTTTACCGCCATGTTCAACAAGCTCCGGTCCCTTTTCACCTAATACGGCCTTGCCGCCGGGATGGAAATTTGTTCCCTTAGCCCAAAATTTCAACTTACTCAAACCATCGGTGACGATACTAACAACTTTCTTAATCGGAGTGCTCCATTTTACATTTTCTTTGTCTGGATCTTTGTTGGTTTTGACATTAACGTCTTTCGTGTGGTTTTTGTCCAATTTGCCATTCCAAATGTCTGTCTTTTTAATGTTATTGTCAGTAAGACCGCCAGCCTCTTGGAATTTACCATTAACCTTAGCGAGTTTGTTGTTTGCGGTGTCGTATTTGGACGTTTGAGTGTCTAATGTACTGTTTATCCCGCTCAACTTAGTCTTAGCATCCTCTAGCTGGCTGTTTTCCGTCTTCAAATGATCAATCGATTCTTTTAGCTTACCGTTGGAGTCGCCTTCTTTTTTAATTTTATCTTCTAATTGATTGATCTCATCTTTTCTTTTCTGTATAGCATCATCAATCGATTTATTTTCTTTTCCCTTTTCGATATTGATGTCATATTGTTTGCCGAGGATTTCAACATACGCGTCGTAATTTTGCATATTCTTATCTATTTGATTTGATATTTCATCACGCGTTTGCTTCTTAACATTCAATGATTCTTCATCTGTTGCCAACGCACTTTCTAAGGATTCTAGGTTCTTTTCGTTCTTCCCGTTTTTAGCATCTAACTCAATGTTTTGGGATTGGAGAGAATGTATCTGTTCATTTAACTGCCACCATTCCGAAAAGCTTGCATCCTTCTGCTGTTCCTTTAAAGCCAATATCTCTTCGTCATTGCTTTTTATGATCTCTTGATTAGCATTTATTTCATTTTGTATATTGTTAATTTCGCTCTTTGTCTCATTAATTCCATCCTCTAACTCGAGAGTTTCACCCAACAGGTTATTGTAACCGTCAATTTCACTATTTACGGCTTGCAGGTCCTCTATCATCTGGTTATAGATTTCCAGTTGCATACGTTCGAGTTCTGCATTTGTCATGTCACGAAGTTTACCGGTAGTATCCACAATGATGTTCCCATAATCATCAATTACCTTACCGGATTCGGGAAACTGTTCAGCAAGCAAACTATTAGATTCAAGAAGCTTGTCAAATTGCTCACGAGACAATCCAGACTTTTCACGCAGCTTTTCCATGCGTTCTTCAATTTCAGCTATGCGCTGTGGTGATTTGGTGTTTTCTAATTCGGTTTGTAGTGTTAAAAACTCACCAAATTCATCTGTAGTTAATTTTGATTTCTCGATTAAATCCTCAAATGTATCTACAAGCTCATCTGTGGTTTCCATTTGTTCTTTCGTCTTATCGATTAACTTTGTCGTTTCATCTATTTGTTCAGTTACAGCTTGCGTTGATTCTAATTGCGTTTCAGCTAATTCTAAGTTGTTCTGAGCTAACTCCTCCTGAGCCTTATAGGATTCATCAGCCTTGGTTCTTGTCAATGCAAAAGCTACACCCAGGGCTGTTAGTGCGCCCACCACAATACCCACCGGGCCCGCCAACCCTAATAGCACAGGTGCTATAGTTGGCAAAACAGTCATTAACCCTCCAAGCATGGTTAATAATGGTCCTAAAACTAATAGAAGGGGACCAATAGCAGCTGCAAAGGCTCCAATAGCTACAACGATTAATTGAGCTTCTTTGCTTAATCCGTTCAGCCAGTCCACAAGTTTTTGCGTTGCATCTATAATGCTTGTTAGTGCAGGTTCTAAAGCGTCAAATAACTTTATAGCCAATTCTTCAAGCGCTGACTTTAAATTAATTAATTTACCTTGCAGATTATTCTGCATGGTGTCAGCCATTTCTTCTGCTACACCTTCACTATTCGCAATAGCTTTAGTTAATTTATCAAAATCACCTTCGCCGGCATTAATAACTGCGAGCATTCCAGCCATAGCTTCTTTACCAAATATAGTTGCAGCAGATGAAGCTTTCTGATCTTCTGATAATTTACTAAAGCTCCCCCGTAGATCACCAAGTAAAACATCAAGTGGCTTCATTTCGCCATTGGAGTCCTTGATGTTAATCCCTAGCTTTTCCATTTCTTTTTCCATTGCAGCTGTGGGCTTAACTAAGTTCGTTAGCGCACTACGCAAAGCTGTACCAGCACTTGACCCTTTAACACCTGCATTAGCCATCAATCCTAGCGCAACTGCTGTATCTTCAAGACTATATCCTAATGCACCAGCCACCGGAGCAACCATTTTGAATGATTCCCCTAAACCCGCAACATCTGTATTTGCATTAGATGACGCGGCCGCCAAAACGTCAGCATATCGACCAGCATCCTTAGCTTCATCCCCAAACGCTGAAATACTATCTGTTAAAATATCTGATACGCGCCCTAAATCCTCACCTGATGCGGCTGCTAAGTTTAAAACTCCATCAATACCATCGAGAGACTGTTGTACATCCCAACCAGCAAGTGCCATGTACTTAAAGCCATCTGTAACTTCTTTAGCACTAAACTTTGTGGACGCTCCTAGTTCACGAGATCGCTCTTCTAATTTTGCTAATTCGTCACCAGTTGCGCCGCTTAATGCTTGTACCTCTGATAACCCAGCTTTAAAGTCCATACCTATTTTCGCAGCGACCCCACCGATAGCTGATAGTGGAGCAGTAACTTTCATCGATAATTCTTTTCCTACCGATGTCATTCCTTGGCCAAACTCTTTTACTTTTTTACCCGATGCAGCCATCTTATCGCCAAAAGACCGCTGTGTTTTATCAACTTGTTTTAGTTGATTTTCATAATGTTTTAACTTACTTTCAGTCTCGGCAATCTCACGTTGAAAGTTTCGATATTGTTCTTCCGATATTTCGCCTTTTTTAAATGCTTCGGTTACCTGATCTTGTGAGCCTTTTAGTTGTTCTAGTTTCTTCTTAGTAGCCTGAACTTGATCCCCCAGAAGTTTCTGTTTTTGGGCAACAAGTTCGGTATTTTTTGGATTAAATTTAAGTAAACGGTCAACGTCACGCAACTCTTTTTGTATGTCTCTTGATTCTTTATTAACATCTTTTAGCGCTTTGTCGAGACCCTTCGTGTCTCCATCAAGTTCAATTGTGATTCCTTTAATTCTTTTCGACAAATCACCTCACCCCCAGTTAATTAATGGGGGTTCAATGACCCTCTATTTATCAATAACTTCCTTGCTCCCACATCTTGTACATTTAACTTCAATTTTTCCTTTTAAATCGTCGCTAATATAAAACATTAATTTATTACATTTACGACATCTAACAGGTTTATTAGTCATATCATCACACCTTAAAATGAATCGAAATCATCTTGTGTGGCTCGTCTGGTTTTCTCTTCTTGCTTACCACTTTTTATATCCACATAGTTTTCGACGTAATCCAAGCATTCGCCAATTGTCATCATGTCTAAATCTTCAAGTGTTAGACCGACCATCTTGCACGTCATAAAAAAAGACTCTGTCGTCAACACATCCTCATCGCTTTCAGATGTATTATCGACATGAGTCTCACTCACTTTTTTCTATATACATTACCTACCAACAGCTCAACGAATCCATCTTCTAATAACAGTTCAGTAACTGGTGGCATATCTACGTTTGATATCCATTCATAAAATGGATCTACATTTCTATCCGCTGTTTTTGCCCACGACCATACAAATTGATAAATTAAAACCGTATCTATTTCATCTAATAAGAATTGGAGTTTTTCATAATCCTCTGCACCCTCTAAAGATTGCAGTTTAAGGATTGCTTCAACTCCGCCCATAGCGTTAAGCGTGTCTTTTAGGATGTCAGATTTAAATTGATTTTTGTAATGAATTGCTGTGATGGCGTTAGCTTTTAATCTTACTTTTTCCTCGCCAATATTAATCGTTGCTTCCACCTAATCACCCCTCTGGGATTACTTCTTTTTCGTAAACCTGATCGTACCAAGATTCATACACTTCGTTAGATGTGTCGGCTGTTGTTTTCGTCTTAACCGCATAATCTGTTTCTCTTGCGGATGAAATAAACGTCAATTCGTTAGGTTGTGGTTCCTTCGTGCTGGTTGTGGTTTCCCCAGTGATTGTTGGGCGGTTTGCGGAACACTTATATAAAACGTGACGAGTTGCTTTCTTATCACCATCAAATTCAAATAGCAAGGCAAATTCTTTCTGTCTTGCATCTGCTCTTTCCGTTAATACCCCATCATCTTCATCTTTAATTTCTCCTAAGGCATCTATAGCAAATTGCTCTGGAATTGTAGCGATCGATAGCGTTCCATCATATCCATCGTTAGACGATGCGGAATAATAGAGCATGTTATCAGCATAAAATTCAGCTAGCTCCCCTCTAGGTGTTAAGGTGAGAGAGACGCCGCCCGGAATTTTGATTGGTGTTTCATATGTGATTTTTCCTTCAGTTTCTGTATACGGTGCATAATGCACATTTTTTAATCCAAATTGTACTTTGTTAGCCATTAATATAACCTCACTTCATATGTTTTTTTGAAAACTTCTTCTGATTCTATAAATTCTTCATACGGATCATAAGGCAATTCATTTTCATCAAGTAAATCTTCTAACGCTTGTTCTGCTTGTAAATCCTTTTTGTCCGTGTACAACTCAATATCAACTGAATCAACCTTATGGTAGGTTTTATTGTCTGCATGAAAGTGTGGTGAGTAAGCCACTAGATAGGTGATAAATGGAGTTTCGACAGCTTTGTTGAAATGCGAATAAGCCACTGGAAAGCCAGTAGCGTCTAGCAATCGTTTTAATTCAATTAAAGTCATTCCTTCATCACCCTCTGATGATTTTCTCTAACTGTTTTTCATAACCGACAATAACCTGCTCTTCGACTGGTGCAATATGAGTTCTGCCAGGCACGCGACCCCCACCAACTTTAGCGTGCCCTTTTTCAAGCAGATGTGTTAGTTGGTAGTCGGTTGCATTGTGAACGACCCAAGCTTTGCCAATCCTCTTCGCGCGCCAACCCTTTGCATACTTACCAGTTTTTTTAGGACTTGTGACTTTCAATGTTTTAGCACCTAATTTAGCGTTATCTTCCTTAGCTTTCTCAAGGCCTACCTCAACTTCTGTTGTATATTCCGTTAAAACACTCGTGATTTCATTGGCTAAATTATCTATGCTTGTTTTAACCAAAATCATCACAACCTTTCTTTTGCGATGATGGTAAGTGTACGATCCATCTCATCATCATTGGTAGGTGGTTCAATAATGTCAAACGTGCGATTGTCATATTTTACAACCATCTTGTTAGTGATGCCTGGTGTGTAATGGATGATAAAACGATATATCTTTTCGGCACGAACTGCGGCCGCTTTTAAATACTCTGATCCTTTCAACGTCTTAATCATTGCCCATGCTTTTGTAAACTCTTCGGGTTTTTCAATTTGATTACCAAGTTCATCTTCTGTATCAACCATTTGAATAATTGATATTCGATTGCGAAATAAGCCCGTATGAAAATTAGGATTGTATTTGTTCTGCTTCATCTGAATCACCCTTTTCCAAGGCTTTTCGCATAGACAACGTATTGATTCTCGTTAAAAAGTTTTCCTCGAAGTACTCAAGAGCATCATTATAAACATAACGAGAGCGCTCAAAGACCAATTCCTTGAACGTCTCGTCTTCTAGTGTATAGTTGCCGCATGTTTCTTTTAAGTCCTCATACGAAGCACTTAGTATGCTCTTTAAGTTGTCGTCCTCAAAGTCTCCTAAATGCATTCTCTCTTTAAAATCTTTTACAATTTCATCAGTGATCACTTAAATCACCCGCCTTCTTCACCATCAATCAATGCAAGTATAGCCTCTACTTGTTCCGGAGTGAATTGGGGTTCGGCGTCTTTACCATCCGCGCCTTTTTCGCCGGGTTCACCTTTATCTCACTTGTCGCCTTTCGGTCCTTGTCCACCGTCTTTACCAGCCGGACCTTGAGGACCTTCAACACCATCAATTAATTCAGCAAAATCAGCACCGGTAGGAATCTTACCAGTGCTAAACTTTTCTTTTAATTCTTCTTTTGTAGCCATTTATATCACCTCTTATTGTATTTCAAAATCTTTTCCAATTTCCGCCTGTCCGATTGCAGGCGGATTATTAGGGTGTGTCGTTTCCTTCTTCATCAGATATATCAACATCCAAGTCGTAAACTTGTGCTGCGTTATTATCTACGGGTTTACCTGTTGCAAACTGTTTAGCAATAAACACATCTGCATCTTCAAGCGCTAGAGTTTCTTTATAACGTTGAATATCAATTCCGCCACCAACTGCTGCAATATATTCTCCTTTAACAAAAAACAACACTTTACCTTGTGGCACATATGCTGATTCAGTCATGATTGGATTGAATGGCAAGTTAGTTACGTATGCACCGCTAGTATTTTGAGTTGTCGCGTTCGCTTTAATGTCAAATGTATCAAATGGGTTTGTTACCATCACAATTTTGCTTTCTACTTTCCTAGGAGTTTCTGCAACTTCCCCATTTGCATTAAGTTTTTCAGATAGCTTTTTAACCACATCTTTTAATTCGTTAACTGTTGTTCTTCCTGGTTTGAACGTTAATGTTCCAGAACTTGCCTTGTCCGATACAGCACCAGTTTCTTTATCAACGTTTTTCAGCAATCCAATAGGTTCATTCTGCGCTGGTCCTCTACCAGCAATGTATCCACGCTCAAGACCTGCTCGCATTGCTTCTGTTAAGATAGTTCTCACATAACGCTCAATCCATTCAGGACCAAGCTTCAGCATATCCTTTGCAATTGGGATAAATGCCGTCAATTTCAGTTGAGTGATTGTTTCTTTTCTAAATGAAGCATTGAGTTGACCTTTGATTTCAGCAAATAACGGTCCCCAAACAGCAGCACCCTCTGGATCACTAAAAATAAACTCAGTTACTGCGCCAAGGTTTTCAATTCCTACCGCATCTAGGAATGGATGTTCTTCTACAATGTCCTTAAACACGCGTTCTTGAGTAGTTTTAGGTAAGATATCCTCGTCAGTAAATCCGCCTTCTTCAATTACAGCATTGAAAAATTTGCGTTCTTCTGATGTAAGAACGTTTTGCCCCCGTGATTGCAAGACGTTGTTATCATTCGCGAATGTACGCGCCTCTTCTAAAATTCGATTTTCTGCATCCTTCTGAATTGCTTCCATGTAATTAGAAAGAGCTTCTGTTTTATCTTCTGCGGTAGCCTCCGGATCCTGGCTAACCGTAGCAAAGTTATTTTTAGCTTCTAGTACACTGTTAAATTTAATTGTCATTCCTTATTCCTCCTAAAATTAAAATAACCAGTTATTTTTAACTGGTTTTTGTTTTTCTTCATTTTTTAATTCATTAACTATTTCCTGTTTCATTTCTGCAACCACATTTCTTATATCTTCGAGATTAACTTTTTCTGGTTGTTTTAAAGCATCTGTGCGCATTTTATCAATTACATTTTTAGGTAGCGCTCCTGGTAAACTAGCAACAGCTTTCGGAGCATCCTCAAACATAATTTCATCAACAAATCCTTTTTCTTTTGCTTCTTCTGCATCCATCCATGTTTCTTCATCCATCAAATTCAGTAATTCTTCTTCGTTTAATCCTGTCTTTTGTTGATAGGATGTAGAGATGGACTTATTGACCGATTTTAAAAAGTTAGATGTCTTATCCATTTCATTATGATCACCAATCGCTATGGTGGAAGCATTGTGTATCATCAACTGTGCAGTTGGAGACATTTTAACTTTCCCAGCCATAGCGATAACAGATGCAGCACTTGCCGCAACTCCAACAATTCGTGACTCAACGTTGCCAGCATAATCTTTTAATTCTGTATAGATTTCTGATGCAGAGTATACATCTCCACCAGGAGAGTTAATCGTGAGTTGAATATCTTCTCCATTAGCATTATCCAACACAGACGTTACGTCTTTCGGGCAAGTCGCTTCAATATCGAAAATTTCATATATCCATTTTTCGTCAGATGCGACAATAGGACCTTTGATATTTATGTTTTTCACTCGTTATCACCTCCTTCAATCGCTTCTTTACCACTTTGATAGTTCTTGGTAATAAAGTATTCCTTGTGTATCTGTTCATCAGTGGTTTCATGACCTAACTCAGAACGAACTTCATTTCCATTGAACACTCCACTTGAAACCAACTTATCCACTGCAGTAGCGAGATCAAATATATCCCTGTATGACGGCTTTCTAATCTCAATGCAATTGCCATTAAGAAGTTCTTTTTTTGTAAAAAACTTAACATCTGATTCCTCTTTTATTTTTTTAAGCAATGGAGAGACAGAAAAAAACATATAATTTTTAGTTTGCTTTTCTACATCAGCCATATCACCTCTAATTAATGATGGCGGTATTCCAATGGCAATTGCCACTTGATCCAAATAACCACCAGTAACTTTATTTATCTCATCCACAGATTGACCAGCTATGCCATTACCGGATTGCTCTTTGTATTCAAATCCCGGCTGTTGTGGAATTATTGCAACATCCTTTTTCTCGATAGCCTCGTACATGTTATCGATAAACTCCTGTAATTTAGCTTGCTTCTCGCCACTTTTGGCAGCTAACATATCCATATCAACTGTGGCTCTTAATTGATTCTTCCTTTTTTGTCCTTTTAGAATATACCCAAACAGATCACCGTAATCATAAAAAAGACTATCTAGCAAACTAGACAGTTTCTCGTTTCCATATTTTAAATGAATGACTTCTGATTGTTTGAAAGAATCCTTGAACTCATAATCCCTAACTATTACATCAGTAAATCTATCTTCATAAACTGCATATTTCTTGTGATAAAAATCATCTGCAATTAATAGATCTCCATCATTAGCTTGGATAACTAAAACTTCATTGTCATAAATTAGCTTACTGATAAACTTTTGCCAAAATGTACTAGCAGTCATGTTTTTATTCGGTCTGGTGTTTAGTCTGTAATAAAGTTCACTTTTTACATACTCATTCCCATTCTTAACTCTAAATTCAGTCTGGCTAACGGTTCGTGCTAAAAAAGAAATGCAAGTTTCAATTGCTAATCGTTTCATGTGTATTCGCTCTGACTTTTCAGCGAATAAGTCCATAAAATCAAGATCAAATGAATAACCTAGCTCTTTATTTCGTTTAAAAACTTTATCTAAAAATCCCAATATATCACCGCCTTTCTGTTAAAATTTAATATCAGCCAAGAGAAACTCCCCTTCGTCCACTAGTATGTCATCCGCCTTAAACATGGCATGTATAAACGCTTGAAACGGGTCTGTCTTACGAGTTAATTCATCTTTCTTTAAATACTCCTTATTACCGTCTTTCTTAGTTACTACGAGCACGTTATTAGTTGCCCACCGCATTAATGGATTGTCTCCGAATATTAACTCATGCTGCGCGAATAAAGTTTCAATTCGTGGCGCAAGCAATGAATGTATTGCTTTTGGATTACGTATATAAACAAGCTCAAACCCTTCATCTTCAAGTGCTGTTTTGACTAAATCCAATCTAAACGTATCGGCCACAATTGTATTTACGCCATATTCCAGTCGCATGGCTACGAACCAATTAACAATATGTTTAATATCAATTACCGGACCATCTACTATTGTTAATAATCCTTGTTCTTCCCATTCTTCAATTGGCGCTTGCAGCTTAACTTGTTTCAAAAACTCTCTCCTTACAAACGAATGAGTTTTCCAGACGTAATTGCCATCTATCTTAAAGAGTAATCCAACTGAAGCAAAGTCTTTAATTCGTGCATAGTCAAGACCGCCAACACATACTCTGTTTTCTAAATTAGGAATAACTCTAGGTATTTGATTTGGTTCTTCATAATCAGTTTCAAAACCGGTTGCCCAAATCTCATCCCAGGGAGCAACTGACTTTTCAATATCCTCCTCTGGTAAGTTCATTCTTTTGGTCATAAATTCTTCACGACCAGATGGATCTTCTTCTAAATCAAAGTATTCTTCTTTTATTGTCTCAAGTAGATTTTCCGCGTAGTCAGTTAAGGGGATGGTTAGCATTGGATTTGCTTTTTCCCACATATCCATGTCATCTACTTCATCAGGATCATCAAGCTTACAAATGAATGGGAACATGTTGGCATTCGGAACTTGCCCTTTTAAGATACGCGCAGCTTGTTTTTTCATACTGTCAATAAATCCTTCACGTACATAACCATCAGTTCCAATGTACATTTCACGGGGGAAAGGAACCTTTCCTAAGCCCCCACGCATAACACGCACTGTCTTTGCTGTTTCGTACATGTGGATTTCATCAAATACAACCATTCCCTCACGGCCGCCATCTTTAGATTGAGGATTAGATGTACGGAATCGTAGAAAGCTTTTAGTTTTTCTGTTTGTTATTCTTTGTTTCCCGTGTTGGAATGATTTTTTTAATGTATCATTTTCATCTATGACATTATAAACTTCTTCAAATGATGTTTTCGCCTGATCCTCGCTATTAGCCACGAGAGAGATGTTGTAATTCTTAACACCATGCAATTCACTTTTTAAATAACTTGATATCGCAGATATATAACCGTTCTTTCCACCACCACGACCCATCATGATTAAAAAACGACGATAAAAAAGGCGATCCGTTTCTTTATATTTTAGAAACAGGAACGCCGTTATAAACTTTTGGAATGATTGAAAAGGGAAAAACCACTTTTCGCAATACTTAATGCACTGTTCGATTTGTTTTTCATCAAAATATATATCATCACGATTGAGTACATGTTCTTCCAAGTATTCAATTAACCGGATACGCTCTTTATTAAGTTTTATCTTACCTTTTCGGTATTCATTGATATACGCTTCAACGTACTTTTGTTTAATCATATCAGATCGTCTGCGCTATGATTGTCATTACCTTCTAAGAAGTTAAATGACTTTTCAATACTTAATAAAGATGCGTTAACTTTGTTCATTTCATTTAACAGGGGATGGGATTTTACAAACGTCTGACTTCCGTTCTCAGTCTTAACGGATACCCCTTCTCTTTTGACTGTCCGTTCCATACGTCGATACATTTCGATATGCTTCAAGTACCTACCAACTTTTTCAACTTCAACTGGATCAGTATAGTCTATGCGAGACATGAGCGAATCCTTTATTTTATCTATACCAACGTCAACTCTAAGTGGTTCTGTCACATTACCCCACCCCCCTATCGTGTAGTTTTGTTCTGAATTTGGTTTTTCGGATACCCTCCTCGGTCCCTATATGGCGCATTTTTGCCGAAATATTTTGAGGGGGGTATCACCATTTCTCGTCATTCCATTTCTTTTTCTTCGGTTTGAATCCTTTTCCATGAACTATATTGTGATGCGTAATGCATAATGTTTCTAAGTTATCAATTTCTAAAGCTAATTCAGGATGAGTTTCAATCTCTTTCTTATGATGAACATTAAGAACTATTTCTTTCTTCTTTCCTTCTTCTTTCTTTGAATCGATTGTCACTCGACCTTCTCGCTTGCATTGTTGACACTCGAAGTTGTCACGCTTCATTGCCTGCCACCGTAACCACAGCCACTCCTTCGAGCCATAGAATTTCTTTTTACTACCGGGTGTACTATAGGTCATATCAATCTCAACAGGTCTTTAAAGTCATATCGTTTATCTTTAATCGCCCTGTTGTATTCCTTTAGCTTCTGCTTATCTATATCAGATTGATACTCACCGATGAGTTCCTTTTCCTCTACAGGAAGATCATTGTAGGTCTGTCTATAGTACTCATCCTCCACTAGCAGCATCTCACGGTATAGTTGTAGTTGTAGGTAGTGTTCTATCTCTTTTACTTTCTTAATCTTATTCTTAATACGTGTGGTGTCTTTGTTGTCGAACATCATATTGAATCTGTTGTCACACTCTGGACAATCAACGTAAGCAACATCAATATCATATTTCTTTTCAGTTTGAATGAGTTCGGTTGATAGTTCTGTTGCACATACGTTGCAATGGAATTCACTCATGTTATCACCCCTACCTGTTTAGTTTTCTTTTTGTATGCCAATTATTAATTACGATACCCAGTATAAATAGAATCACGATTGGTATTGTTACATATTTGATTAAAACCCAACCGATATTAGTCAGTTGGTTACCTGTGTCGATTAATAACACTTCCAATGACATCCCCTCCCCATAATAAAAAGACACCTACAATCAAGTAAGTGTCATTCGTTTACGTATTCACTAAATGTGATTTCATTTCTATTTCCTTCATAATCGTTATAAATTATTGTTCCAGAGACATGTTCCTCCACAGTGAACTCTTCGTATTCATAACCATTTATATTGGTGGTTACAGTTTCGCTTGGCTTAATCTCATCGTCATCCATCCATATATGGAGTGAATCGACTTCTTCGCCATCTATCTTTAATTCTTTTATATATAATTCAAATGTTCTATCTCGTTTATTCTCTATTTCTATATTCAATGAAACGTAATCGGCTGATTCATCTCTTCCATGCGCAACCCGCAATAAATCTATCTTTAGATCATCGTTATCTATGAGATTCAGCTCAATATCTTTTTCAGCCAATGTTTCGATTTCCGTTTCTTCGACCTCTTCACTATCATTTGTGTTAACATCTTCTGGTTCCTCCGATTCAACTTCTTCGGAATAATCATCTGAACAACCGACTATAAATAAAAATGCAATTAAAACAAATAGTAATTTTCTCATGCCATCCCCTCCTAGCACTATATTACTATAAACATATTATTTGAGCCACCCAGTTATGAGTGGCTCGGGAAGGGATTGTATTTCATCAAATTCTTTCGATACTACATCCTGATTTACTCACTATCTCCATGTTGAATTATTTCTAAAAATCTATCCTTAGAACTTGGAAATTCTAACCCTTCATTAACAAAATCATCCAACAGCTCAATTATTGTATTAGTCATTTTGAATAGATTCGCTTCTTCTTTAGTCAATCTCAGACTTTCATCTTCATGATGCCACAATTCAATATACTTATCCTGGTAATCTTTAAGTATCTTTCGATTCACTTCAGCTCCATTATTTACAGCTTCTTCTACTATACTCATGGCCTCATAGGACTCTTCAACTATCTCTTCACCTATGTTTTCATGTACTTTAATATTCATTTCGTTGTTTCCTACATCGGATTTTTCTTCTTTGTCATTACTTCCACAAGCCACCAAAAACGATGCAGCTATTAAAACAAATAATATCCTCTTCATCGTATCCCCTCCTGATGTCATATTACTATAATAATATTATTTGAGCCACCCAATGATTATGAGTGGCTCGTGAAAGGGGAAGCGTGTTTATGCAATTCTTTCGACACTACAATCATAACTGTTTAATTTCCCTATAACCTGCAATTATCCTGCCATTTGTCTGTCACTTATTTAATACTAAAAAAACTGATGAAAACATCATAAATTATGGGTCCTAAAATTGCACCAGCTAAAAAGAAAATAAATGAGATTGCAATACTAATCCATAAGTTCTTTTTGCTATCTTTTTTTACTGTACTATCTAATTCTTTCAATAAAGGTTTAGCTTGCTCTAAGGATATCTCATTTAATTCATTGATATGTTCATATTCAGATTTTACTCTCTTCAATTCTTTTTGATTGGTATCTATTAATTCATTTAGTTCATTAATCACTCTAGATGTAGTGATTAATGCTTGTTGTGCTTCTTCTATCTTATCTTCAATAGATTTGTTTGTCTGTTCAATACTTTCGTTTAATCTTTCTAACCCGCTATTTCTTCCAGTTATTAATGAAAACAATTGTGATAGCAATTCATTTTGTGCAGTTCCAATTATGTTAATAGGTTTATATATAAAGTCCGCTAGTTGCTGAACAAATTTAGAGGTATACTTTACAAACTCTTGAATTAATTTCGTTATAAAATTGAACATCTTCTACTCCCTTTACCAGTTACCCATATCTTATATACTGTGTAACTCCCCAATACAGGCAAAACCCTTATTACACCTGATTCTACCACACTTCCGGGAAATTGAGTTCACCGTTGATTATTTGAAGAGAACTCATAGAGCCAGAACAAAGAAACAAGCCTCCATTAAGCAATGTGCAGACTGAAGAGTTCCTTAGATTCCTATGCCAAAATAAAAATAGCACCTCTATATTTAAATAGAAGTGCTATATTCTGAAGTCTTTTATGGCTTTATCCATTATGTCTTGGTTGATTCCAATATATCTTAGTGTGATATCTTCACTGGAATGATTGAATATCTCTTGTAACAGCGCTGGATCCTTATATTGTTTATAAAAATGATATCCAAATGTCTTTCTTAGTGTATGCGTACCGACACTGTCCAAGCTGACATACTCTGCAGCATCTCTTAGTATCTTGTAGGCCATGCTACGACCGATTGGCTTATTGATGCCTTGTCGGCTCTGGAATAAGTATTCATGATCTTCCATCCCTGCAACATACTTCTTTAATTCACGCTGTAGGGAAGGAGTCATTGCAATTCTTTTAATTTTATCCGTCTTTTGCTCGAGGATATTAAAATATGGCCTCTTCACGTCTTGAACTCTAAGCTTTAAAATATCGGAAATACGCAATCCGGAATTTATTCCGGTGACGAACATCATATAATTTCTTTCACTTTTTTCCCTCAAATATCTTTTCATTGCCCTAATATATTCAGGGTCCCGGATGGGCTGGACAAAGTTCATACTGCCTCACCATCCTTGTTTTTATAAACTTCTATACGTAAGATGAAGGCGAGCTTATAGAAAGCCCTGGCTTTGATTCTGTAGTACTTCCTTTCACTGAATCCAAGGTCATTATATACTTCATAATCATATACATCATCACCAGCCATATAACGATTAATAATCACAGATCGTTCCTGATAGGCTAGCCGATTGACAGCTCTTTGAATTCTTTTCAGGAAATCACGTCTTTTCCTTTCCGTATCAACTCTTTTAATTGCAGTTTTTTCGGTGCTAGAATGGAATTGATTACTTGGTGCTGTGGAAACTAATTTAAAGGATGAAGTAATCTTTGGTTCAAATTCTTCTGGATCCATCAGTAAATATATCTGATATTTTTCTAATATTGATTCCACTGCAGCTCTCGTTCCATTTCTGTCGATTTCAGGTAGTTTAAATGACAATTGCATACAAATCCCTCCTAATAATATAAAAAGGACACCAAACAACGCTATGAGCGTTACTTAGTGTCCTCCAGATGGCTGGTAGAACTACATAAAATTTCTATTTATTTTATTCTCTAATTTTGTTAGTTTCTTTTTCAATCTTTTTCGTTCGTTATTCAATGCGATTAGCACTTTTTGTTTTGTTTCTGGTTTAACCTTGTCTACTGAGTCGAGCGCAAAGTCTAATCTCTCTATGATATTTGTTATGTCCAATGAAAGTTCCAGTAGTTCTAACGGTGAACTTTTTATTATTTCCATTTCATAAAAATTCTTCACTGACTTTATTTGCACCTTCGCAAAATCTTTAAATGCGAAAGTATTGTCAGTTGCATTATACACTACCCAAGAAGGTCTAACGAATTCAATCATTATTTTCCTGATGAAGGCTTCATGCGTTTCTATTTTTGCTTGTTTTGTAGTCGATTTGTTGGTCATAATAGTTGTAATTGCAGGAATAAATCCCCCTATCACCGTCCCGATTAAGGCAAATATTGGGGCTATCCATAACTCCATTAAAACTCCTCCCCCTCTTCCCTCCGCATCCGTTTAACTTTCCCTTGATGTGTGACAATTTTATATTCGCCAAATGGTGGGAGTTCCCTTAGTTTTGCTTTCCCATCACAAATAACTATCACACAACTGGAAGGTATATCCATTATATCAATTTCCAACTTATTAGTAACCGGATTAACTTCAACATCTTGTAATCTCATGCAGGACCCTCCCATATATGGTATACTATTTTTGAAGTGGCTGGGAGGAATCCTGGCTTTTTTTATTTCTCATCTATTGTCGATTTGGTATAGTCAATGAGATTTCCATCCTCATATCCCTGATGGTAGGCGTGATTTTCTTCTACAGACGGTACCCTGAAAGGTACTGCCTTCCCGGTTATTTCTTCGGCAAACTTTTCTTCGACCTCTTTAGGAATCAGCACCATCAACGTATTACCTTCCGACCTTAATTCTTCTATTTGATCATCAAATTTACTTTCAAGACCTTCGAGGAAACCTCTCATATAAGAATTTTTTACCGCAATTGTTATTCGACGTTTCCTATTTATGGAATGATCCATGTAATAATCCTCAACATACTTATTTGAATAGTGCAGAATAGCTTCATATGCCAATAAGTACATTTCTTTTGCTAAATTCACATCTGACTCATATCCCATAAAACATATGGCGCTCTTTCTATTAGAAGTCTGTTGCCTCTTCCAATTTATAAAGTTTTTAACCCGGAAATTTCCCGCCATTATATTCGCAAGCTTTCTTTCCCACCAATATAATTTTTTATGGATTGTTACCTGTCCACTCTCTACCTGTCTTTGATTATCAGCATCAATATCAATTTCGGAAATGGATAAATCATTTTCTAACATAATTCTTTGGGCCATTACGAATGCCGATTGTGCTTCTTCTTCATTTGGATTATTTTCTGATAAAGCTAAGAGCCTTTTAACTCTTCTTATTACTTTTTCATTTCTTTCATCAACAATAGCCAAATATCACTCACTCCCCTTCAACCTATTATTTTATCTTCACCGTAATGAATATCATAATCCGTATCATATTCGCCGGATAAATTATATTCGGTGAAACAATTACCACAATAAGATGTTCCTTCATCCTCCTGAATCATGTATGGATCTATGCAGCAATTCATTTTTTATCCTCCTCCTTTCTTACATTAAGCAACTGACAAACATACTGATAACAGTCCCACATTTTCCTAAAACATTCATGCAGGTAATCACTCGAAAGCTCGTACAATTTGAATTGATTCAGAAAAACAGTTAAATCTTTAATTTGGATAGATTCTCCCTGTTTTAACTTAGATATTTTTTCATAAATTGGATCCGTGTCATTTCCTAGAATCTCGTACACGTTTATTTGCTCGGTACCCAAGTTTTCCCTCCTATCCGACTTTTTGTCGATATTCAAGGAGTAAATAATTCATTTTTCTTCGGTTGTTCGGTCTGAAATATAAATCTAATTCTCTTGCATCGGACTCAAAGGACAGCACTTGTTTTTCAAACACGAGAAATTCAATTAATAAACAGAGCGAGTGGAATTTTTCTGCAATCGCCCCGGTGTAAAGTTCCCTCAGATTCATTCCTTCACCCACCCTCTTTACATCAATGTTTCAAGTCAGCGAATAAGTTGTATTCTTTGAGAAATGCAAGCTCTACAGTTCCTACTTTTCCGTTACGCTGCTTAGCAATAATGACTTCGATAATATTTTGTTTTTCAGAACTGGAATCATAGTAATCATCCCGATATAAAAATTCGATAACATCTGCATCCTGTTCCACGCTCCCACTATCGCGGATATCGGACAGCATAGGTCTTTTATCTTGTCTGCTTTCTACGCCACGGGATAGCTGGGAAAGAAGATAAACTGGTACATCCATATCTCTAGCAAGTTCTTTCAAGCTTCGAGTGATTTCCCCAACTTCAATATTTTTATTTTCATAACGGCGATCACTGCGAATCAGTTGTAAATAATCAATCATTACTAAAATATCTTTGTCTGGATAATCTTTTTTCAGTTTACTCACTTTAGACCGGATTTCATTAATGGTCTGTCCAGATTTGTCATAGATATGCATGTTCATGTTGCTGAGAATCCCCATCGCATTTGTGAATCGACTCCAATCGTCAGCATTAAAATATTGCTTCGGATTTCGCATCTTATGCCCATCAATACGACCAATCGTGGACAGCATTCGTTTGTTTAATTGGTCCTTGAACATTTCCAGCGAGAATATGGCAGAGACTCCGCCGTTTTCCCCGTGTACTTTAGCGTGGTTAAGCATTTTAGCTGTCTTCCCTACGGATGGACGTGCTGCAGAAATGATTAAATCCCCTTTTTGGAAACCGTCTAGCATTCTGTTCAAATCTTGGAATCCCGTGTCAATCCCACTTAGCCCAGGCTCTTGCTCTTCGATGCTCTGATATAACTGGCTCATTGCCTCAATGTGATCATAGTCATCATCATTATTTTCGAGCTCAATTTCATCGTACTTTTCAACGACAGCCGCCAGATCATCCAAGCTGTGAATTTCCATCCCTTGAATTTTCCTGGCTTCACGTATTTTCCAAGATTCTAATATAAATTTCTCATAGGCCTTATAGCTTTCTAGTCTGGCCACACTGTTAATCAAGTCAGATAAATGCTTTCTGCCACCGATGCGGGATAAGTTAGTGTTTCCTAATCGGACAACGACAGAAACTAGGTCAATTGGTTCGTTTGCTTGCTCAATTTCTCGTAAAGTTTTAAATATAATTTGATTGTTAGCATTGTGGAAATGTTTTTCTTGTAAAGTGATTTCTTTGATGAGTTCTCCTTGCTTTAAAACACAGCCAAGCAAGCCGTACTCAGCTTCGAGGGTTGCGTCCAACTGCATCACGCTCCCATTCCGAAATGGTTTTTAAAATATTTGTATTATGTGCTTCATGCGGTTTTATAATTAGATCAGACAGCGCTGGAGGAAACTTGTTTTCCAGAACATAGCGCTCAGCATTATTCATGACTACTGCTGGATTTTGGTTTTTTAGTAACCTTGCCCAGGTATCAATCTTGCTCTGATCAAAGTCAAAGTTTGGATAAGCGTCACTTATTAATTTAAGTACTTCGTAAACTTTTTCTCTGTTCATGACAAATCAAAGTCCTCCTTGCTCTTGCTTTTTGCAGCTGAAACTCCTTGAGGAGTTCGTTTTGCGAAGTTATTCAATGGCTCTGCCTCATCGATAAACTTTCTGACATCCTTATCACGCATTAAATCAGCTAACGTGTATTTATGTGTAAACCAATAGTCATCACTGGAATAAACAATTGCATAGTTGTCAATGGCTTGAATAAGCTGTTCAACGGAGTAATCTCTTAATCTAGCTTTTATAGCTGAACGTATGGCATTCGTTATTTTTATGTGTTTAATAATATTTTTAGATAAATAGTGATTGAACAAATCACGGACTGTATATTCTTCTTCTTCTTTTTCTTTTTCTTCTTCTTGTGGGCTTATCGTGGACGTATCGTCATACGTATCGTATAACCCCTTGAGCTTAATGTTCTCAACACGTTCTGCAACATATGGAATTAAATTTTTATCTTTTACCTCACTCAATTCCGAACGCACACAATCTTCCATTGGTTTCCCACCACGTTTTAGGTTATATTTGCCCCAATTCTTAATAGCAATTTCTCTGGTTTCCTGATTGTAAATAACAATTTCGTGATGATGTATGAAACGATCTAGTAGTGAGTTAACACTTTCGATGGAGTAACCGATGTCGAAAGCCATTTGCTTTTTAGTAATCTGATAGATACCAACCTGTGTCGTGTTTGGGTTGGTTAGAAGATATAAAAAGAACAGTTTATCTTCTGGTGTCATCTCCTCAACAACCCTTGGATCATTCCAGAAGTCAGTCTCAACCATTCTAAATTTAGCCAATTTGTGTACCTCCTAGTGGTGTGTTTAAAAGGACCCGGTTAAAGGTCCTTTTGATATATGAATTTAAGCAATAATGGTGATTCTTCCATTCTCAATTTCTTCTATTAGGTGTTCGGACAAATAGTCACGGACATTAATAATTGCTTGATTTCTCCAAGCTCCACCGTCTGCCTCGAAGATTGCAGCACGTGGACCACCTTTCATTCGAAAAATAAATTCACTGGATGGTTGTTCGATTTCTAAAAATGTCCGGTAAGGTATCAATGTGACCGGATTCGGAACCAATACATCGTCTTCGCTTGATAACCCACTTCTAATTGTTACAGCTTGGGAGATGCCGTCATCCCCCGTGTTCTGAACAGTTTCTTCCTTCACGTTTCCAATCACTTTAAGAATGAGCCCACGGTCATTCGGCCTATCTCCGGAATCCTCATTCGATACGAAATTAGACTGCAGCCCAACGATTAATTCTTCGACACCCTGAAAATGTTCATAATTAAATTGTGGAACAATCGCTCTAGCTGTTACAAGAGTTTCTCGTCCACCTTCACTGTCTAATAATCCCTTTAAAAGGACTGTTTTCTCATCATAAACTTGTAAAAATAAGTTGTGATCAATTCTTTCAATATTTGCATGTACATAATCTAATAAACCAGTTAATGTATTAATGTTTAGCGTCTCTTCTGCCCGGTCAATTCTAGGTTTAATTTCTCTATGCTGACCACTTTCATCTACTGCAAAATGACGTTCTATCCCATCTCCATCAACCATGTCAACAAATCTTTCTGATGGCTTAATACCACCATTTATAAGAAATCGAAGTGCGTCTTTAATCATTTTTAATTACCCTCCCGTAGGTTAATAACTTTCTTTTCTTTTATTTTTTCCTCTTCATCCACTGGATCACCGACATCTGTTTTCTGTTGCAAATCATCATCAAAATATGTCTGTCCTGGAACGGAAGACTTAAGTTCTCTTGCCTCAACCCTTCCAGATTTGATATCTTTTCCAGTAAGAACCGTTGTTGATACTCCTTTAATTTTTGCTAGTTTGGTTACGAAGTCACTGTTTACTGCAATTGTTTGGCGATTTTCATCCGGAAGAAATTCTAGTTTGATAGTTATAGTTCGCTTGTGCTTAGCTTCGGTGTTTTTATCATGAATGTTGTCAAAAACCTTCTCTAATTCAATGTCTAGTTTCCCTTGTATGGATCCATTGCCAAGTTGCGATAAAGGTAGATGAATATTTTTTGTTTGAGACAATTTACAGTCCCTCCTCATGGGCTTATTTGATATGATTCAAAGAATATGGGCTCTGCAGGCACTCTAAGATTCAACTCCTTTTCTTTCACATATTGCAAACCCATTTTCTTCATACAAAAATACATAATGGGGGTAACGCAGCATGTAATTCAGAATATAACCCCTTAAGTCCTTGTCATATTTCGCCTGTTCAAATATCCTCTTGGGCAATAATATCTTGTAAGTATCAATCATAATTAACCCCTACAATTCGTCAGTATTAGTTAGAAACCCACGGTTATTTCTTACACATGATCAGCAAAGGTTCGGGATAAAGTACAGCCGTCGCTCTCTTACTATGATTGTCTTTCGTGTAAGGAAATTTATGCTGCAAATTTCGCAACGCATCCCCTCGATAATCACCTTTCGCATAGACTTTTTTGGTGTTTTGACCGACGATTTTATACAACATTTAATCCTCCTTCCAATCCAATATGTAATAAGGGATAATCATCCCTTTAGCGAGCAAGAACTAGGGGGATTGTGTGAAAAAAAGGGGTGTTCTTGCCCACTGAAGGAAGGACTAGCCTTCCCAAAAATATTCTGTTGTGGTAAACTTGAATTAACTAAATTAATTCGTCAAAATTAGTTAGTAACTCACGTCTGCAAACGTGGGTTATTTTTTTAGCTTCACATTGTTAACGATTTTTAACTTTTCTTTTTCTCCGACGCAAAAATTCATTTCCCAATCTTCCCTAGGGCGAATAGTTTCCAGGCTTATTTCTACACCATCGAAAATTCTCGTTTCCTGTTCAGCCTCTTTAATTGTTGGGATATTAAATCTCTGCATTTTTATCTCATATCCCATATCCAACAGCTCACCGATTGTGTAATCTCTATAATTTTTTCGCATATTTATCCCCATATCTTTTTGCATCTCTCCTTGCATTTTCAAATACTCTTTTTATAGAGGCTAACTTAATTTCACTTTCTCCATTTTCCTCATGATATTCCGCAATTCCTTGCACTCCACCACTCAGATGGAGAAGAAAAATATGATGTTCTTCTCTAGTTAGATCCTCGGTATACTTGCTCCAATCCACTAAAACCCCTCCTAATTAGCTACCTTTTTATTTTTTAATTGTGTTCTAACGTAAGCGCGTCTGATTTCTAAGTACCTATCAATCGGCTTCATCTCTAACCATTCGTTTGCTTTTATATTCAACTTAATCCCTCCCCGTCATTAATGCATAATACAGAAGCACCAGTGTTCCTATTCAACTTCGATCTATCAATCATTGTTAAAATCTCAATATCCAGCTGCCTTCACATATTGTTTACTTTCAACTAGATCAAAAGCAGTATCCATGCAGTAGTGATAACATTGCAGTTCTCTTGTCATTTTTTCATGAGTCATTTTCATGCCCCCATTACATTAAGCGTCTGTCCACGCGTTTTTTTATTTTTTTACTGCCATTCATCCATAATTTCGCGAATTACATTTAAGCTTTCTTCATAAAACCAAAATCGTTTCCCTTTTTCTTTTCGACGCTCCAGTAATTTCATTCGTGGATCATGGAGAATCTCTTGTTCCAGGAATGACTTCGACATACAAGTCATTTCAGATAACTTGTTAATATCCACTAGAAACAGTTGCTGGTTTATTTGTTTTTGGAGTTGTTCCTCAATAAAATCCTTAACTTGTTCTTGGTTAATATTCACCGTTACTTCTGCAGCCGGAATCACCATCATCCCTCCATTTCATTATCTATTTTTTCTTACATAAATCTTAAAAGTAATGACCCCAATGTACTTATTGTCGGTAGACTTTCAATCAATTGCTGCATAATTGCAATCCCGTCAAGGCCATATAAGTATGCAACCATTACCTCCTGAGCTTGGGTATTGTTCAACCATGCTTGGAATAAAGATATAGTTGGTTCCTTTGTGCCGTTCTCATATTTAGATACATCAGACTGGTTGATGTGTAACCGATGTGCTAATTCCTCCTGACTTAAATCTGATCGAGTCCGGCACGCTTTTAAAATCGCACCGTATTTCACTAATTCACCCCCTTATTCTGAATTGGAATATTATTCATTGAGGGTAAGACTTATAATTAAATTAGAAACTGTCGGCTGGATATAATTTATTCGTTTTTAACTGCAGCACAGATACCGAGAATATGAAATGCCAGTTGTTCTGCATCTTCTACAGTTAAATTTAATGATGAGTCGATACCTTCTGTTGCTTCGTTATTAATTGACGGATCCATCTTCATGATTTCTTGCATATTCAAGTTGGGCATAATTTAATTCGAAGTAGCCAAGTTCCGACTGAATGACAACATTTTCATCATCATGTAGTTTTAGCAATTTAACCCCTCCCTTTAATTTTAATTTAATTCATAACAGAAACGGAATGTGTCTGTTATGATTAAAAAAAATTTCATCAATTGATAATCCATAATAATCAGCAATTTTTTTAGCCAATGTTAAGGACGGTGTTCTGTCCCCCCTTTCAATAGCACCTAGCATTTGTGGCGTGATATTCAATGCTTTTGCGACATCTTTACGGGATTCTTTACCACGGCATTCAATTAACTTTTCTCTTACCAATAAAAATCACCTCACCTCGCCGGAAACGTTTTGTTTCCTTGTTGATTCTTAGTGTATAGAAACACTCTGTGTCTGTCAATGGTTTTTAGAAACTTTTTGTGTCTTTTATGGATTGGAAACCTTTTGTTTCCTATAATATAACTAGAGGATGATGCTTAATGTTAAAGGATAGATTGATTTTATTACGTAGAGAAAAGGGTTATAGCCAATATGAGGTTGCAGAAAGATTAGGCTTTTCACGTGGTAAACTTGCAAATTATGAGCAAGGAACAAGACAGCCTGATTACGATACCTTAGAGATAATAGCTGATTTTTATGATGTTTCAACTGATTATCTTTTAGGTAGAACAGATAATCCAAGTTTTCCTCAAGAGGAAGAACAAGAAGATTCTTTGGAACAAATCAATAAACTCCTCAAAAAATACAACATAGATCAATCTGGATTTTTCGACATAGAGAAATGGAAATCGATGGGACCTGAGGAAATTAAGCAATTGGAAAGCTATTTTCAATTTATCGTATCTGAGGCAGAGAAGAAAAATAAAGATAAGAACACCTCATCTGATACCGATTAAAAGAATAATAGTACCATACTGTGTTTTAAAGCAAATAATTGCAGGTTATAGCAGTTATGAAGAGCAAAGTCATACTGATTTCAAGTAAAAAAAGTACGTACAAATGCAACAAATAAGCATATAAACAGCATTTGAGATAAACAATAACTTAATAATATTATATTAAAGACAGATATGCAGAAATAATACAAAACGAGTAAAACACACCAGGATAACTTTTATTTTGGTGTGATTTTTATATATAGTAAATAGGTACTTTTTATCAGGAGGATTTCTCTGGAAGGGGTTGGTATTTATTTGACATTAGTCTGTTTTGCTCAGTGACTGCAACTATTCTCTTTTTCGTAAAAATTCTATTGGAGGTTTTATAAATGAAATTTCAAGATATTAAAGCGAATATTACTAACAACAGTAACCTATATCCCGCCCAAATAGATGCTTACAGATCTGCATTATCCCACTACACAGAGTTTTCGGATTTCAAATACAGAGAATCACTCATAGTCATGCCTACAGGAACTGGGAAAACTGGTGTTATGTCATTACTCCCTTTTGGCATCGCTGAAGGTAGAGTACTGATAATAACTCCAGGAAAAATTGTTAGGAAAACAGTATTTTCTCATTTCGATTCTGTTAATAATCCCGACCAAACGTTCTGGGTGAAAAGAAATATTATTTATGATAGATTTTCCTTGCCAAAATCATATTTATATAAAGGTTTCAATCCCCGTATTCAAGGAGAGAAAGGGTTAACCATTAAAAAACTAGAAGCTTCTGATGTAGTCGTTACTAATATACATAAAATTGTAAGTAGTAATGAAGAAGTGAATTTAATAAATTTAGTTGAAAGAGACTTTTTTGACATGATTATTATTGATGAAGCACATCATGTAGCAGCAAATATGTGGCAAGAAACATTAAGTTATTTTGATGCAACAAAAGTAATAAAATTAACTGCTACTCCATTTAGAGGAGATAAATTAGAAATATCAAATCATGATTACGATCCGATTTTTGAATATACTCTAGGTGAAGCGATTGATGATAGCCTAGTTAAAAATATTGTTAAACAAGAAGATATTCCAGGGGAATTGGTATTTTTCGATAAAGATACCAATAAACAATACACACTTGAAGAAGCAAAAGAAGAATTAGGGAATGAGTTTGTAAGTAAATCAATAGCAATGTCTGAAACTTGTTCTAAACAAGTGATAGAAAGAACTAAAGATGTATTATCAGCAAAGAGACAAAGTTACCCTAAACATCAAGTATTAGCAGTTACCTGTAATGATGAGCATGCTAGAGAGGTATGTAAATGGTATAAAGATTTAGGCTTGAGCGCGACATATGTTAGTACTAGGAGTTTAAATGAGAGGGAGATTGAACAAAGATTAACTGATTATGCAAATGGAAAGTACGATGTGATGGTTAGTATTCAAATGTTAGGTGAAGGATACGATAATCCTAACATTTCAATCATATCTTTGTTCAGACCTTTTAAAACGTTAGGTCCTTATGCGCAATCGATTGGAAGAGGGTTAAGAAAGATACACGCTGAGAACATTATGCCTATAGATAATTATTGTAATGTTATATATCACCAAGAACTTGGATTAGAAAGTCTATGGGAATACTATAAAAATCAGGAAGAATACGGGAAATTAATAAAAAAACAAGCTGCCTTTTTATCAGAACAACTGACTTTTGATTTTAGTGAATTGGGTTATGTAGAAAAAGAATCATCAAAAAAATCTAACTCTGAAGAGAAGGAATATGATTTAGCAAATGTATCCGTAAATAATACCTTAAATGTCTCCGGTTACTCTTCCGAAGGATTGGGAAGAAGTGACTCATTCACTTCGACTGGATACCAAGAATACAAACAACATTTAAGTGAAATTACATCTAAACAGGAAAACAAATTAAATGATTATAAAGAAAAACTAGATACGCAAGTGGAAAATGGGGTATTGAATAAAGAGGAAGCAGATATTCTCTTAAGTGCATTTGAGAAAGATGTTCAGCAGAATATTAATGAAAGTTATTCTGAATTTGAAGATTTAATTGTTTCTGAATCCCTAAGAGAAGATTTTACTAGATGGTTGAACACTCGAATTGAAGAGTTTTTCAAGATATCTGAGCTTAAAAAACAAGGTTTTGACCTAAATCGCGACTCTTCACTTGTTGACAATGAACCAATTGATAATATAGGATATATAGCAAGAAATATTAGACAGTCACTGTTTGATCAAACAGGAAAAAACGTATCATTATACTCTAACATTGATTATGCTGTAGCAAAGGAAAGAGTAATTGAAAAATTAAAATACTGGACAGAAGAATATGGTAAAAAGGAGGATGAGTTATAAATGCAATCGTCACATTCAACAAAAATTAAACTTAGACCGACAAATCATTATTTAGACTTGATAGCAAAAATTCAGTCAAAGGGAGGAGAAACATTCGATTTATCAGTAGAAAACTATGAAAGTATAATCTTGGTTAACTTCTCACACAAATACAATTCTAGCGACCTGATATTTAAAGAATGCATTGAATATAACCGGGATTATCAAATTATGAATTGGACTATAATAGTCAGCGATAAAGTTTATACCGTGTACTCAGAATAATAACTCATAAAAGGTGTACATTTATTTGTACACCTTTTATTACACCATTAACAGAACGTATATTCCTGTATTTGGCGAAAGGATGATTTAAGAATGCCCTACATAAAAACAGCTTTAGAAGATTGGATAAATACACGATATCGACGAATGCAGTTAAAAACGCCACAGGATATCGATTTAGAGCGAATTGCTCGCATCTATAGTATTTACCTACATTACAGACCAATGGACGCTAGATACGACATATTTGGACGATATCGGTCTATTGTATTAGATTCCAGATCTACTATTGAAGAACAACGTGAACAATTTTTCCATGAACTCTGCCATATCCTCCGACATGTCGGCCATCAGTCCATGATGCCCAAAGCATTTCGTGAATTGCAGGAATGGGATGCGAATCTTTTTACAATGTATGCTGCCCTCCCCTACTACATGGTTAAGGAATATGAATTCGATGATCCTTTATTAATACAAAACTTGGCGAACGATTTTAAAGTAACGGAAGAATTGTGTGAGAAAAGAATGGACCATATAAAAAGAAATATGATGTTCCGTTCTCAAATTGTCGCTGAAAGCAAAGCGATATATAATTAATACCAATGATTTAAGGAGGTGATAAAATTGTCTATCCCCCAAACACAGCGTCTGTCCACGCACGAAGGGATAGATAAGAATGTCAAAAAAACCAGAGTTACACAAAACAAAGAAGGATCCGGAACTGTTTTATTATTTCACAGCAAAAAAAGAAAAACGTTGGATGTTCCGGCATCGCTATTATGATGCTTTGGGTAATCGTCGGGAAAAGTCAAGGCAAAGCTTCACGAAAGAAAATGAAGCTTACAGAGAGCTTTTAGAAGTAAGGATAGCTATTAGTAATGGAGACACAAAAGAGGTCGAAAATAGCAATATCACGGTATCAGAATGGCTTGATATTTGGTATGAAACCAAGCATGTTGGTTGGGAAATCACCACACGCACTGACCGCAAAAGATTTATTGAAGATATTTTTAAACCGAATATCGGTAAATACAAACTAGCAAAGCTTGACGGCATGACATACGAAAGAGAGTTCATTAATAAACTTTTAAAATCATACTCATCAGGTACAGTTAAGCTATATCATAACATTTTTAGAATAGCCGTAAATACAGCTGTAACTAATAAAGTTATAAAAGAAAATAATATAGCTCATATCACTGTTCCTGATAAAAGTAAAAAACTAGATAATTTCTTGAGCCAATCAGAGTTAAATACTCTTTTAACTGCCACTAAAAAACAATCAAGCTTCACAATGTCAACATTAATTTTGTTTATAGCTAATACAGGTGTGCGGAAAGGTGAAGCACATAGTTTACGTTGGCGGGATATTGATTTTGAAAACAAGACCATAAAAATAGAATGGACCCGAGACGAACACGGAATCCGTTCCCCGAAAACGTTAAATAGCTATCGAACCATTCACGTTGATGATAACACACTTAATCCTTTAAAAGAATACAAGACCTGGTGTAAACAAAAGAAATTAAGCAATGGAGAGCATCTAAAAGAGGACGATATTATCTTTATTTCAAATCGTGGCGGGATACCTGTTTGTCAAAATTCAATCAATCAAGCCTTATCATCTTTGATTGAAAAAAATGGTATTAAAAAAATAACACCGCACGGATTGCGCCATACTCATGCAACAATACTTTTAAATAGAAGAGTATCTGTTGCTACCGTTGCCAAACGATTAGGAAACACCGCTGAAGAAATTCATCGAACCTATGGACATTCAGATGAGGATGCAGATCTGCAGGCGGTAGAAATATTTAGCAAAGTCGTAAATAGTTAAACTGGGGGAGCTTTTGGGGGGACTTTTAAAAAAGGCCCTCCCAAAGCCCAGTGTTACCAATGTTTTGTGAGCCAATTAATGTTATATATCATAACATATCTGTTTATCAAAGGTTATTATTAAATAGGTATGTAGTCAAGTTGGGTCAACGTTTAGAGTACTTTATGAGGTAGCAGAGTGCTTTTGAAGAATAAAGACAAGAGGGTGCCTATAACGGTTTTAAAGATGTATCATGTAAAGAAGAATGTAATACATGATGTGACAAGTTTATTTCGAAAAATTGTTGTGCAGAATTAATTGATAAAAAATAGCCTCTCAACTATTTTACAGCTGAGAGGTTTTTTAATTTTAGTAATAGCGGTTACAACAATGACAGTATTCTCTTCTACGTTTTTCGTCACGTTTGTAACAACAACAGTTTTCACGCTGCTTTTTACATGAATCGCAATGATCCTCATGTTTCTTTCTACATGGGTCAGAATAACACATAACTGATCTCTCCTTTCTTGTTTAGCATATGCACTTTGAAAGAAGAAGAGTGGACAAAGCTAATAGTAGGAAACACAATTTTCAAAGGCATCGACTCAGGTATAATAAATAACATATCTACAACCGTCTATTAACCTCGCCACGGACTTTTTCATACTCAGCTTGACTAATTCCTAGGGATTCCCGCCTCTCCGCGTGGCCATTCCCGTGTTTACCCGCAATAACCTCACGAGCCATCTGACTAATCGATTTTTCAGAAGGTGACAGCACACCAGCCAAACGTTTGTTTACTTCTTCTCTAACTTGGTTATATACAGCTTGGCTAATGCCTAACGATTTTCTTCTCGCATCATGGCCATTGCCGTGCTTCCCGCGAATCACTTCTTGAGCCATTTGCGCTACCGATTTGCTAGGACCGCTAGATTTAGGTGTAGAAGTTCCTCTTAATCTACGGTTAACCTCCATGCGAACTTTCTCATACTCCGATTGACTGATATCCAGTGACTCTCTCCTAGCTGCATGGCCGTTCCCGTGTTTGCCAGCAATAACTTCATCAGCCATTTGAGAAATTGTCTTCTCTTCCGGTTTGCTTGGAGTTCTTGGCTTACGAGGGAGTTTGCCATTAGTTGTCTCGGTGATAGCCTTAACAAGTTCTTTGGCGTACTTCTCCACCCCTTCGATCATTATCTTAGCATCGTGGGAGTTTGTACCGAAACCTAATTCAACCAAACGATAAGTGATGCCAGCATTTTTGGCACGGTTAACGTTTGCTAGTTCACTGCGTCCACTAATGCCGTGATGATTTCGGTGAGCATACCGTACACCGACGATTCGATCGATTGCATCCCGCAAAGCTAGATCCATTTTGTCGGGGCTATAATCACTGTGGATGATAACATGTCCGCCAGATGCGTTGGCTGTAGCTGCATCGAAGTGGATTTCTGTTACTTCAGTTGCATTGTACTTCTTAGCAAGAGCTGCGATATTTCCATAATCGTATACGTTATATTTGTCAAAAAAGACAACCTTATGATTTTTTGGCAGAAATCTTTTCATCGCTGGGAATAAATCTTCTGATACATACCTGTGTTCTCCTTTTGTAATGAATCCAGTTGCACCAAGGTCAAAGTCGCCGTTTCTTTTTCTTCCGTGTCCTGCGATCAGTAAATGAGTCATATAAATTCCTCCCATCCTATTTTATGCAAGAAAAAAGACAACTCTTGTAGAGCTGTCTCACTTTTCGTTAGTTCGCTTATACACTTTAACCCAAATTGCAGCGGCACTTACTAGGACACCCTGGATGATGATTACATGAACAACTAAAAAACACACCATCATAAACTAAGCTTGGTGTGTTTTGTGTTTTTCAACGTAATAACAAGGTGAATTACCTGGTCCATCTTATTCCGCATCCAAATCAGTCGGAGTAAAGGAAAATGGCAGCAGCTTTTCCATCGTAAATGTCTTTATATCTTGATTGAGATTGGTAAGATGAATTTCCATATCTTGCGAGAAGAACTCGCTCATCACTTGTCTGCAAGAGCCGCATGGTGGTACGGGACGATTCGTATCTGCGGCAACAGCCATTTCCTCAAATTCCGTTTCCCCTTCTGAGATCGCTTTAAATATTGCTACCCGCTCTGCACATAAGCTGACAGGATAAGCTGCATTTTCAATATTACAGCCTGTATAGACTTTGCCTGATTTCGTCCGCAATGCAGCTCCTACTGCGAATTTCGAATATGGAACATACGCAGTTTCCCTAATATTGATTGCTTGTTGGACTAATGATTGCTGATTCATGATTCTCCCCCACTTATTTGTTAGTATCCTCTAATTCCTCAAGTAATTGATCAAAGATATAGGTGATAGATTTATACAATTCCATATATCGCTTCGGCCGGGCATCTATAAAGTAGCTATGCATAAGCAAAAGCTCCATATTCTCTCTAGTTGACGCGACTTGCTGCGGGTGAACATTTACTTTCCGTTGCTTCACGATTCCTAGTGTTGCTTCTTCCCATTGTTCAAGTAGTTCATATACTGGATCTGTTTCTTCTTTTACCATATTAAAAAAATCTCTATCCCGGCGGTTTTTAGGTGGAGCAGTATTTTCAAATCTTTCTTTTAAACGATTGAGATGCGCTCTCAATTTTGCAGTTTGTGCTTTAACGGTTACCATGACTGACCACCTTATGTGTAAATATTTAAAGTTTCTTCCTTACTTTATCTATATTGTAATAAATTTTCGATTGTAGTTTCAACCATTTCCATTTCTTGTTGTTGCTCCTGGAACAGCTTTGAAATCTCATGGTTGGTTCTATTCTTTATTATAGCATCTAATTGTTCGAGTTGCTCAGCGATATCCATTAAGAATTGTTCAGCATCTTGCTTCCTTACTCCATCTACATATAATTGTTCCAATGCGATTGACATCCGCATCTCCTCCCTTTTCTATTAGCAATTCGTTCTTTGATGTTTAGTCTCCTGCTCTGTCGACAAAACTAGAAGTAAACGGTCAAAACTAGTTGTTTTTCTCATGCAAAATGGTAAAATGTTCACTTCAGGTTCGTTTCCAGACTCGTATTTTCATGGTATGATTTCTTTATCTATTTACCGAAAAAATGTTCCCTAATTATGTCTCTTTTTCATTTTTGTTATATAATGTATATGTACGATTACTTCCTGAGATTTAATGGAGTAAGGGAGGATGATCGGTTCAGTCAATAGGAGGAGAAATAATGAACTATCCAAATGGACAGAAAAGGCGTCCATTACAACGGGTAAATAGAGAAATGAAGAATCAAAAATACAGTAATCGGGGAATGACGCTGGAGGAAGATATCAATACAACAAACGAATATTATCTTGCACATAATCTAGCTGTTATCCATAAAAAACCAACCCCGGTTCAAGTCGTACGGGTGCATTACCCGCAGCGCAGTGCAGCTGTTATTACAGAAGCTTATTATAAACAAGCATCAACAACGGATTATAATGGATTATATCGCGGTAAATACATTGACTTTGAAGCAAAAGAGACGAAAAATAAAACGCGGTTTCCATTAGCTAACATTCATGAACATCAGATTGCTCATATGGAGCAGGTTGCAAGTCATGGGGGGATCAGTTTTATCATTATCCGCTTTTCAAGCCATGATGAAACATATTTATTTGAAACAGCGAAACTTCTTCCCCTTTGGTTCGACCAATTTAAGAAAGGGAAAAAATCAATTGCATATGAAACAATCCGAGATGAAGGTTATCTCATTCCCTTAAAATTTCAAGCAAGAGTGGACTATTTGTCTGTGATTGACAAGCTTTATTTCACAAAATAATAGTTCAAATGATGGAGGTTTTACTTATGACAGATAAGATGTCGCGAGCGGCAAGAAGAAATAAGAAAACAACGAAAAAGAAAACATCGGGAAAACGACCCATATGGAAGACAATTCTCTTTACGATTCTCTTTATTGGATTGGCAGCGGGAATTGTCGGTGGAGCAGTTGGGATATATTGGATAGCTACTGCACCGGATCTCGATCCTGACAAATTGAATGTTCCCCTATCTTCTACATTAAATGATAAATACGGGGAACCCTTTACCACGTTGGAATTAGAGAATCGGGAACAGGTCAAATATGAAGATTTACCTCAAGTACTAATTGACGCTGTAGTTGCTACAGAAGATGCTCGTTTCTTTGAACATAAGGGAATTGATTTACGAAGACTGGGCGGCGCTATTGTCGCTAACATTACGGATGGGTTCGGCTCGCAAGGTGCAAGTACAATTACCCATCAGGTAGTAGAGAACTTTTTTCTATCCAATGAAAAGCAAATTAAATTAAAGGTGCAGGAACAGTGGCTCGCACTGCAACTTGAAAGAAAATATTCTAAAGAAGAAATTTTAGAAATGTATTTAAATAAAATTTTCTATGGAAATAATTCTTATGGCGTTGTAGCAGCAGCGAAATCCTATTTCGGTGTGGAAGATTTAAATGATCTAACCTTGGCACAAGCGGCGATTTTAGCTGGATTACCACAACGGCCTACTGCATATAACCCATTCCGTGATCCAGAGCTTACAGCTTATCGGATGAATACGGTGCTTGATCTAATGGTACGCCATGGCAAGGTTACAGAAGAAGAAGCAAACGAGGCACGTGAAGTTGATATTATTGCAATGCTCGCAGAACCTGAGGAAAGCTCTACGAAATACGGTGCGTTTATCGATAAAGTGGCCGATGAAATCAGTGAGAAATTAGAAGGCATCAATATTTATACAGATGGTTTAAAAATCAATACAACGCTTGATACAAATGCCCAGGAACGGGTTGAACTTCTATTAACAGATACGGAAGCTAACCCGCTGAATTATGGTAGTGATAATGTACAAGGTGCGATTGTTGTTACCGATACGAAAACAGGTGCTATACAAGCAATTGGCGGACGTCGTAATAGTACGGGCAGTCAAGAATTGAACTATGCGATAGATAAAAGGCCTAATTTGCAACCTGGTTCCACAATTAAACCAATCATGTCTTACGGACCGGCAATAGAGTATGACAAGATTTCTACGTATCACCAAATCAATGACGATGCGCCATACCAAGGACCAGGAATGGAAAAACCGATTAACAATATCACCCGTACTTACTCTGGTTGGGTTAGCGCTCGGACAGCATTAAGTCAATCCCTGAATGTTCCTGCGGTGAAACTTTTTGAAGAAGTAGGTGCAGACCGGGCGAAGAGTTTTGGTGAACAGCTTGGACTGGATATGCCAGATAACCTTTATGCTTCCGATGCTATCGGCGGTGGTAGTTTAACTGTTACGCCGCTGGAAATGGCAAGTGCCTTCAGTGTGTTTGGTAACGGAGGAGTTTATACAGAACCATATGCTGTAGAATCAGTTGAATTCCCAGACGGAAGCACGGTTGAGCTTCGGCCGGATTCAGAACCAGCTATTGAAGACTACACGGCTTACATGATCACGGATATGTTGAAAACTGTCTTTACGGACGGAACATGGGCGTCTGGTAGCATGGGCGGTTTACCGGTAGCTGGTAAGACGGGAACAACGAACGTCGATGACGGTTCAGCGGGAGACCGCTGGTTTATAGGATATACGACCAACTACACTGTATCTACTTGGGTTGGTGAGAATATTGTAGATGGAAAACGAGTAGGACTTCCAGATTCGGTGGATTGGACGATCGCCCAGCAAATGTTCCGGGAAACGATGCTCCATGTGTCGGAAGGTATTGATACAGCCGATTTCCAACAACCAGATTCTGTTGTGAAATTAGCGATCGAACGTGGAACAAATCCACCAGAGCTCGCAAGTGATCACACACCTGCCGCTCAAAAGGTTACCGAGCTATTCGTTCGGGGGTCTGAACCGACAACAACATCGGAAAAATTTGATCAGCTTGATGCAGTTAACGGGCTGAATGCAACCTATAATGAAGATGATCATTCAATCCACGTGGAATGGGATTATAACACGGATAGTGATGTCTCCTTTGCAGTGAGTGCGAGTGTTGATGGGGGCTCCATGCAGGAATTAGCGACAACAGAGGATATGTCCTTAGATATATCGGAAGTAGAAGCTGGGGCAAAATACACGATTCAAGTCGTAGCGATTAGCAACGAAAATAATTCCATAACAAGTGAGCCTGCATCCACATCGATTACGGTACCAGGTGGAGATGAGGAGGAAGAGGAAGAAAATATACCTCCAGTCTCTAGTCTAAGCGCAACGTATGTGGAAGACCAAGGAATAATCGATGTTTCATGGAATTATGATGGTCCTCCCGCTGCTTTCGAAGTGACTGTCAACGGTGGACAAACGCAAACCGTACAGTCTCAAGGCATTGAGATAAGTGGTACATTCTCCCCTGGAGAAACCTATTCAATCAGTGTAACTCCAATTGGGCAAGAAGGTGACGTACGCGGCGATAGTCAATCAACATCTGTCAGCATACCACAAGCAGAAGAGCCAGAAGAACCAGAGGAAGAACCAGTAGAAGAGGCACCAGAACCAGAAGAAGATGAGGATGAAGGTGAAGAAGCACCACCTGAAGAGGATGAAACTCCCGATGAGGAAGAACAATCCGACGAATAACAAGAAAGCAAAGAAGGAAAAAAGGAAAGCTTATCTGCATAGCGACAGATAAGCTTTCCTTTATTTTTTGCTCTCTATTTCTTCTTTATTTCAAGCTTTCGCATCCGTTTTTTACCTTCTCGACAAAGATCAAGAAGTGGGCATTCCGGACAATTTGGATTTCTCGCTTTACAGTGGTACCTTCCAAAAAAGATTAATCGGTGATGTGTCTCTGACCATTCTTCCCGCGGTATCTTCCGCATCAAGGTCTCTTCCACTTCCAGTACAGAATCCTTCCAGCGGCATATCCCTAATCGCTTGGACACCCGTTCCACATGAGTATCAACCGCGATCGCTGGCTCATTAAAAGCGATGGAAGCAACGACATTCGCTGTCTTTCTGCCGACCCCTGCCAGCTTCATGAGCTCTTCCTTTGTTTCAGGAACCTTCCCTCCATGTTTATCGATCAAAACGTGGCAAAGCTTTTGGATGTTCTTTGCCTTTGTACGATAAAGTCCGATTGAACGAATATCCTGCTGGAGTTCTTCCAGTGGTACCGCAATATAATCTTCAGGCGTTTTATATTTCTTAAATAAGTCTGCCGTAACTTTATTCACTAATTTATCCGTACATTGTGCGGATAATACAACGGCAATCAATAATTCGAAAGGGTTCGAGTGAACCAACTCGCCCTCCGCATCAGGGAACATTTCTGCAATCGTATCTAATACATGTCTAATCTCTTTTAAATTCAGCATCTAACTAGTCTTCCCCTTCCAGCCAGTTATAGTAGATCGATGTATCTCTTTTTACTGTTTGAGCAGGCTGCTGGTTCACTTGCTGATGACTGTGAAACTTCCTGCTTGCATTTCTTGCTTGTTCAACAGAATGGATTCCTTTCTTCTTCCACTCCCGCAAGATACGATCAATATATTTAAAGTTTAATTTACCCATAAGTACTGATTCTCGAAGCCCTGCTTTAATTAATGCCGGACTGATTTCGTCTTCATCCAACCACGAGTTAATCATTTCGATTTCAAATGGAGAAATCGGCCGACCGAATTCCTGTTCAAACAAAATAAAAATCGTACCCGTTGTATTTTCTTCTTGCTCTTGTTCTTTTTCTTCATGATAAAGTTTTTCTAGTAACGGCTGAACAGAGTAGGCTTCTGAAATTTGACCTTTCTCATTTTCTCTTGGCTCAATCGTTAATAAATCCTTTTGAATAAGCTTCATTAAGATGTCGGAGCAATGTTTCTCACTTATTGTCAATGGATCAGCCAGTTCAGCGGGAGTTGGGAAATTGTTCTTCTCTTTGAAAAAGTAAATGAGTTGTAGAACAAGCACAAGCTCAGTTTCATTTAAACCAAGCTTCGTGTAGTTTGTCAGCAATCTGCCGGGGATATGTAATTGATCGTGTAATATTTCTTCCAGTGGGTTCGTTTCAAACATGTTAGGTACCTCCTTATTAGAAAGCTTCGTTGTTGACACCAAGGATTTCGGTGACAATCAAAGCTCGCACTTATGCAGTAAGAAAGGACTTATATTTATCCACCTGCCAAGTAAACATGCGAATTCCGATTCTTCATCACTCAACTTTGCGGACTTAAACAACTAAGCATTCTTTTTAAAACTTAACATATCTTCTGATTGCTTTCATACAGCGTAAGTGATTTGCACGTTCTCATGGTTTGCTTTCTAATCGCCGTTCAGTTGCCCGGTGGACGGATGCGCATCCTTAGGCACTGCTAGAGCTCCTCGGGCTGAGCACTAAGGGGTCTCCAGGCTCGTGCTGTTCCCGCAGGAGTCACCGTCCACCGGGCAACTGAACTGGTGAAGATGATTATGATAAATAGAAATTATCCCATCATTACAGCAGTGTGAAGAAGATTGTATTTATAGAATAATAAATAGTGTTCTAAATTAGGCTTTTCCTGGTAGCAGTCCAGACACCTCGAGACTCCTGCGGGAGGCCGGCTAAAAACGGTCACGTCCTGTGACCAACACCGGCATTAGAACTTCCTGTTCGGAGGTAGGCCTGCGAGCCCCCTTAGTGCTCAGCGCGAGGAGGCTTACCGGCCGATCAGCAGGTGCAAGAGGTGTCTGGACTGCGGACCTCCAGTAGAAAGTTTCGGAGTTTGGCACACTTACGCTGTATGAAAGTTGCAGTTTAGTTTAGTAAATTAAACAATTGTAAATCCCTTGCTTTAGTTGCAAGGGATTTATCATTACATTTATTTAAGGTTACGGATATAATCTATTTAACAGACGCGGGAATGGAATTGTTTCGCGAATATGCTCCACACCCGTAAGCCATGCTACAGTACGCTCAAGACCAAGGCCGAACCCAGAATGTGGAATGCTTCCATATTTCCGCAATTCCAGATACCACGCATAGGCAGGGCCGGTTAATCCGTGTTCCTCGTAACGCTGTTTCATCAATTCGTAATCGTGAATACGTTCTGAGCCGCCAATCACTTCACCGTATCCTTCCGGTGCAATTAAATCAGCGCATAAAACAACATCATCACGCTCTGGGTGCGGCTGCATATAAAATGCTTTAATGTCTTTCGGATAGTTCACAATAAAGACAGGATTATCGAAGTTATCGGCAATTGCTGTTTCATGTGGCGCGCCGAAATCTTCACCCCATTCAATATCATCAAATCCTTTTTCTTTCAGCAAATCAATTGCTTCATCATACGTGATTCGCGGGAAAGGTGCTTGGATCTTTTCAAGCTTGGAAATGTCTCTTTCTAATACATCCAGCTCTAATGTACAGTTATTAAGTATGGATTGAATAAGGAACATGACGTAATTTTCTTGAATAACGAGGCTTTCTTCATGTTCGATAAATGCCATCTCTGGTTCGATCATCCAGAATTCAATTAAATGTCTCCGGGTTTTTGACTTTTCAGCACGGAATGTCGGTCCGAATGAAAAAACTTTTCCTAACGCCATCGCAGCGGCTTCCATATAAAGCTGTCCACTCTGGGATAAATAAGCATCCTCATCAAAATATTTCGTATGGAATAATTCGGTTGATCCTTCAGCTGAAGAAGCTGTCAGAATTGGCGGATCAACTTTAACGAAACCTTGATCATTGAAAAATTCATACGTTGCTCGGATGATTTCATTACGGACTTTCATGATTGCATGCTGCTTTTTCGAACGTAGCCATAAATGGCGATGGTCCATTAGAAATTCGGTTCCATGCTCTTTCGGAGTAATAGGATAATCTTCTGCTTCATGGATTACGTCAATATCCGTTACTTGCATCTCATATCCAAATGCAGAGCGTTTATCCTCGACAATTTTCCCTGTAATATAAATCGATGTTTCTTGTGTTAAGTTCTTCGCTGTCTGGAAAATCTCTTCCTTTACATCATTTTTTGCTACAACTGCTTGCATGAAGCCAGTACCATCACGTAATTGCAGAAAGGCGATCTTCCCGCTGGAACGTTTATTTGCAAGCCAAGCTCCAATTGTTACTTCTTTTTCATTATAATCAGGTGCTTGAGATATCGTAATCTTCATCTTGTTACCTCCATCAATCGATCTTTAGTGCGTTTCGACAAAGCGTTTAATCCGTTTTGCCGCTTCTGTTAAGTCATCCATTGATATACAATAGGATAGTCTCACGTTGTCTGGTGCACCAAATCCAGTGCCAGGCACCATGGCGACTTTTTCTTCTTCTAAAATTGCTGTTACCCATTCGTCAACTGTGTCAAAGCCATTGTTTCGGACGGCTTCTATTACATTTGGGAATAAATAGAATGCCCCTTTTGGTTTTTCACACGTGATCCCCGGGATTTCACTTATTAAAGTGTAAAAGACATCCAGTCTTTCTGCAAATATATCTCTCATCTTCCGGATTTCACTTTCGTCTATGGAAAGTGCAGCAACAGATGCGTGCTGGGCAATAGAAACTGGATTAGATGTAGAATGAGAAGAAACATTGTTCATTGCTTTAATAATCTGCTTCTCTCCAGTTGCATAGCCAATTCTCCATCCTGTCATGGCGTATGTTTTTGAAACGCCATTTATGACGACCGTTTGTTTCTTTAATTCAGGACTTATCGAAGCAATTGATACATGCTCTTCTTCCGAGTATATAAGCTTTTCATAAATTTCATCGGAAACGATAAGGATATTATGTTTAAGCGCAATTTCGCCTAGCTTTTCGAGTTCTTCCTCCGAGTACATCATACCTGTTGGATTACTCGGAGAATTGATGATAATTGCTTTTGTTTTATTCGTAATTGCTTTTTCCAAATCTTCTGGCTGTACTTTAAAATTATATTCTTCCTTTGTGTGAATAAAGACAGGAACACCTTCAGCAAGTTTCACTTGTTCTGGATAACTTACCCAATAAGGTGCAGGGATAAGCACTTCATCCCCTTTATTTAAAAGCACTTGGAACAATGCATAAAGGGCATGCTTTGCTCCCATCGTGACGATGATTTCTTCTTTTGAATAGGTGAGCTGATGATCTCTCTCCATTTTCTTTTGAATCGCCTCAATAAGCTGGGGGATTCCGCCAGTCGGTGTATATTTCGTAAACCCTGCTTGCATGGCTTGAATAGCCGCTTCCATAATTGGTTCAGGGGTATTAAAATCTGGTTCCCCAGCTCCTAACCCAATGACATCATGGCCTTTACTTTTTAATTCGTTCGCCTTAGCAGTAATAGCCAGTGTTGATGAGGGAGTGATCGTTTTAACTCGGTTCGCTAATTCCATTTGTACTTTCCTCCTAATTGAACTTTCTTAAATAACGTATTTCTTCATAATCGGACCCATCATAAATCGAGCGATAATCAAATACATATCGGTCATTCTCATCATAATAGACGAGTTCCCATAGTATTTCTTCATCCAGCAAGGCTGGTGTTATTTTTACTAATTGACAAGTCCTACAATCAGACTGCCACCTATCAATCATGGAAGATGGGGCTAGAACTTCTGTTGAATCGACTGTCGTCAGTGTTTTCTCGTTTCCTTCCAGCGGGTAAAAAATGATTTTTCCGTTGCCTTCTTCACTCTTCCCGTAAACGACATGGTACGCTGCTTCACCATTGAAGTTTTCAATTTTCGAAATCTCCGTTATTTCTGTTTGCTTTAGTAATTCCCGCTTTGTTGCTTCATGGCCTTCTGTACGTTCAGAGTTTAAATCCATGTATAAAAAGATACCATAAATAAACATAGAAATAAATAGAAGGAGAAAGGTAATCATGCTAAAAATCAGCCATTTTCGTCTTGTTTCAGCCATTTTTTACACCTCTTCCGACAAGTTCCCTAATTCTTCCCTGTGTTTATAAAAAATTTCTAGCCATAGAACGAATCCGGTGGTTCATACTATAGGTAGTAACGCTCTTGACTGGATTTCCAGACAAGACCCGTTGCAAAAATTTTCTCCCTCATACCAAACCGCACGTTTGCTACTGTATGTTTATACAGTAGCTTTTTTTGAGCGGGTAACCTGGAAGGGAGCTTCCGCCTTTGTTTTAAAACCATTTTCTTGCTTGTTCAATCAAGGTTTGGGTGGAGTCGTTCAGGATTAGTACTTCTGGTATGGATTCTGTAAAGTAGCGTCCGTACCGTGCTTTCACAATTCTCGAATCACAAATGAAAACGATTCCCCTATCACTGGATGAACGGATTAAGCGTCCAAATCCTTGTTTGAATTTTATAACGGCATTTGGTAAGGATAATTCCATGAATGCATTTCTTCCCTCTTCCTTCAATTCCTGTGATTTCGCCTCATAAACTGGATGGTCTGGTGGTTGGAACGGAAGACGGACAATCATCAAGCAGGATAAATCCTCACCAGGAATATCAACACCTTCCCAGAATGAGCTTGTACCGAGCAGTATCGAGCGTTCAAAGCTTTGGAAATTCTTCTTCAGTCTTGTTCTGCTCCCACTCGTAATTCCTTGCCCGATAAGCATGTATTTATCATCCGTCATAATTTCTTTCAAGAGTTTATAGGATTTCCGTAACATATCATAGGAAGTAAACAGCACGAGCATGCGTCCTTCTGTCACCTCTGCTAAAGAAAGAATAGCTTCACTTGTTGCATAAATATAATCATCCATATTTCCATACTTAATATCCGGAAAATCATTTGGAATCAAGAGCTGGACCTGGTCTTTAAAAGAGAATGGAGAACGGATTTGTTTCGTGATCAGTCTCTCTTTCGGAAGACCGAGCCTCTTTATGATAAAGTTGAATGAATTCTTCATTGTCAACGTGGCGCTCGTTAAGATGACACTGTCTTTCTTCGCGAATAACTCTTCACCTAGTAAGGTCGAGACGTTAGTCGGTTCACTGTATAAATAAACGGCCTGTTGATAGCCTCTCGTATCCATTTCGAGCCACTGGACGTGATGGATATCTTGGTCTACTAAAAACAACAGTTCCAAATGGTCAATATGGTCTTGTAAGTTTTCCATTACTTGAATAAATTCCTGTCGATCGTTCTTCACATAGTCTTCCTCATCCTCAAGACTCTTATCAATAAGCGATAAGAAATAGATAAGATCACGATAATAAAAGATCAGACGATTCACCATTTCGGTTATTATTTCCCAGTTGGAAGCATGTACTGTCTCCTTACTAAATCGGAACTGGATTCTTCCCACATCACTTAATGATTTATCTTTTTTGCGTTGTTTGGTCACGTAAGCATGTAAATATTGATAGAGATCATCAATTTCGTTTTTTGTATTTGTTATTAATTCATCCCATTTTTCAAGGGAGAATTTATCTTCCGTTTCTTCGTACTTACCAACTATATAATTGAAAAACTTTGTGTCCTCCGAACGACCAATTTGATTTAATGTATAATGCATTGTAATATTATCCAGTTTCAATCCGTAATGATAGGCTGCTGTATCTTCTAAATGATGAGCTTCATCGATGATCACCTTATCATACACAGGAAGAAATTGATAATCGTTAAACATATCGGTACATAAGAGAGCGTGATTCGTTATAATTAAATCTGCACGCCCGGCCCTTCTTCTTGCACGTGTGTAAAACGAATACCGGAACCAGGGTGACGTGACATCGAGCTTCCTTTCTGCATCTGCTGAAACGCGCTGGAAAAATGTATAACCGCTTGTCGGAAGTTGAATTTCATCAATATCGCCAGTCACAGTTTCCGTAAGCCATACAAGTAAAATTGCTTTCGTTAGCGTCGTATCATAGTTATCTCGCTCTAAATGACTTAATTCATATGCAAAGCGTTCCATGCTTAAATAATGATTCCTCCCCTTTAACAATGCAGCTTCAAACGGAAAGTCCACGATTTTCTGCACGAGAGGAATCTCTTCTTCTAAAAGCTGTGTCTGCAGCTGTGTGGTATACGTGCTAATGATAATTCGTTTATTCTGTTTAACAGCCTCATATACTGCAGGAAGTAAATATGCAAGGGATTTCCCTGTACCAGTTTCAGCTTCCACTAAAGCATGTTCCTCACTCCGGAATGCATCATACACCGTTTCAGACATTTCCCGCTGACCGCTTCTTTTTTCATATTTCTCGAATTGTTTCTCGAGTGTACCTTCTTCCTCATAAATATGATCTAAATAATCACCGAAAGAAGTTGCTAACACCATTTCCTCTTTAACCGTGTCCTCGATCATTTTAAATGCGAGTCCATTATATGTAGCAAACTTCGCTTCATCAGCAAAGGCAAAACTATTCCGCTCCATTGCCTCATTCAACATATTAGCAAGGTTTGACTTAAACATGGGTTCTAATTTTGCCAGATTGGCAAGTGTCTCATACGGAAGCTGAAATAACTTCTCCTTTAACTTCAAGAATAATTTAGCGGTGACGTAAGCATCCGATAAAGCCCGATGTGGTTCATCGTGATAAATACCAAGGTAATCTGTAATCTGCGATAATTTATAGCTTGGAGCTTTCGGATAAAGGATACGGGATAGTTCGACGGTGTCAATGACAGGATTCCTTAGGGGTGTCCTTCCACTGTGCACTAATTCTGCATTTAAAAAACCCATGTCAAAGGGAACGTTATGTGCAATGAGATAACTATCCTCAAATAACTCCATTATTTTGTCCGCTTTTTCGTTAAAATATGGTGCATCTTTAACATCATCATTTGTTATATTCGTCAGATTGGTTATAAAGGGAGGTATTTTTTTATTTGGGTTTAGGAAAGTATCTCTTTTATCGACAATTTCATCATCATTAATAATTACCATTCCAATCTCGATGATTTTATCGTCATTATCAGGCGAATGCCCAGTTGTTTCTAAGTCAATCACAACAAATTTTTTCAATTCCACACCTCCGTCCTCTCTATTATATACGTCATTTCGTCCAAAAGAAAACTCTTATCCCTTTATTGATAAGAGTTTTCTTCCTCCATCTATCACGTTTAACTATTAGAGGTTGTTCAAAAGTCGTAAAAATGACACTTCGTGAAAGGGAGGTTCTACTAAGACCGTCCACGTCCTGTGCACAACGTAGAACTCACCACTTCCTGTGGAAGCTCGTTGGCTCGCTTTTTCTCTCCTCACGCACCTACGAACGTACATTTGGGTGCCGGGAGCTTCGCCGCCTCGAATTTCGACGCAAAGGATGTGCTAGTGTCGGCGTTGCAACAGGACGTTGCTTATTTAGCCGACCTCGGTCCTTTTTATCCTCCTTTTGAACACACTATTATTTAAACCATTCGATTTCACCGGAATATATTTTCTCCACTTCCCCATTATCATGTAAAACAAGGAGGGCGCCGTCTTCAGCAATCCCGTGGAAAATCGCTTTTTTCTCTTCTCTCAGGTTTTTAATTTTTATTTTTTCTCCCATTTTAAAACCATAACTTTCCCATTTTTTCTTTACATCAGAAAAGCCATTAGCCAAATATCTGTCAAAAGCAGCTTCAAATTCTTTTAAAAATTGTTGAATGAGTTCTTGAATGGACCACTGTTTTCCTGTTTCCAAATAAAGTGAAGTCGCTTTGGCTGCTAGTGACTTTGGTATATCGCCTGCTGTATGGTTGATATTTAAACCGATGCCGATAACGATGTATTGAATTTGGTCCTGTTCTGCTTGCATCTCTGTTAAAATTCCTGCTGTTTTCTTTTTATTGATCAAAAGGTCATTTGGCCATTTAATCATCGATTCTACACTTGCATAGTCTTTTAACACGTCAGCTAATACAGTTGCAGTTAGCAACGTTAGCTGAGGAGCCTCTTGCGGAAGAATTTTAGGACGCAGTAAGATGCTTAGCCACATGCCTTTATTCCCTGCAGAATGCCATTCCCGGTTCATTCTTCCCCGCCCTGCTGTTTGTTCATCGAGAATAGCTACCGTTCCATGCCTTGCCCCTTCTACAGCCGCTTGATGAATTAATTGCTGGGTAGAAGCAGCGGAGGATTTATGAATGATCGTCTGACCAAGCCACTCTGTTTCCAGACCCCATTTGATCGTATTATCACTGACTTTATCTGGATGTTTCAGGATACGGTATCCCTTTCTTGGAACACCTTCAATGACATACCCGTCCTTTTCCAATGCTTTCATGTGTTTCCAGACACTATTGCGAGAAATATGCAATAGCTCGGAAATATCCTGACCCGATATATAGGTTTCTTCGTTTTCCGACAGAATTTGAATTAATCTATTTCTCGTTGAATCCACTCTAACCATTCCTTTACGTCACGATACTGATTATTTACCTTGCCAGTAATTACAGCCTTTTCCGCTTCTCCAAGCAAATGCTTCACCCATACTCCTGGTTTCTTGTCAGGGAAAAGTGTTAAAAGATCATTTCCGTTGATTGCTAACTCGTCTCTTGATTGAATCGGCATTTTCTGCTTTAACCGCCTTAATTCCGTAACAGATAGCTTATCATGTAATAGCAGGTCAACTAATCTGGTAAAGGCTCTGAAGCGCTCCTCTTTAAGCTGGTATATTACAGTCTCATTTAAGCCATTTCGCTTATATCGCTCGATATCCTCGGTTAATTGTATTGCAAGTCGCTTCGTTCGATTAGAGCATTTCCATTCCTTTGTCCACTCATGGATCGGAATTTCTGGCTTTTGATAATGAAAGAAAGCAATAACCTCAGCAAAACTTAGGAGAGGTTTCATATTATGCGGAATTACCCCGATTAAACTAGGATCATCTTTAAAAACCGGTAAAACAGTATGAACCGCTGTCTTTACTAAATAATTCACTCCAATTGAAACATGTTTTCCTGCAAAGAACCGTTCCATTTCATTCGTAATTCTTTCAACGGAAATATCGCGTATTGCTGATTTACAAGCAACCATCGCTGTAAACGTTTCTTCCTCAATTTGGAAGCCGAGCTGACTAGAAAAGCGGAGGGCACGGATGATGCGCAAGGCATCTTCCCCGAAACGCTCCTTGCCATTACCGACCGTTCGAATGATTTGTTGTTCCAAATCGCTTTTACCGGAAAATAAATCAGTAATTCGGCCGGTTTTATCCATCGCGAGAGCATTGATTGTAAAATCACGTCGCTCTAAGTCTTTTTCAATGTTATGGATAAATTCAACATGATCTGGACGTCTGCTGTCCGAATAGCTCCCTTCTGTACGGAAGGTAGTTACTTCATATGATTCTTTCTCGTGCCTTACGATAACTGTACCGTGTTCAATTCCCACGGGGATGACGCTCGGAAAAATTGCTTGAACCATATCCGGTGTGGCAGAGGTAGTGATGTCAATGTCTTTAATCGGCCGTTCGAGTAAAAGATCCCGCACACAGCCTCCAACAAAATAAGCCTTATGACCTTCAGCTTCAAGGGTCTCTAATATGGGCTTTGCTTGCTTGAATATTTCTTTTAACATGCCTTCACCAAATTTCCTTTACTTTAGTAGTTCTTCATATAAATTAATATATTGATCGACAATGATGTTCGATTGGAATTTCTGTTTAACAACATGCATAACGTGTTCACGAAGTGTTTGCTGATATTCCGAGTCTGTTAGAATTTCTAAAGCATATTCTGCTGCTTGCTTTGTGTCGCCTCTATCTACCAGATATCCGGTTTCTCCATGTGTGATTACTTCTGGAATCCCGCCGATATTCGTTCCAATCCCTGGAACTCCACATGCCATTGCTTCCAGGAGAACAAGACCAAAGCTTTCTTTTTCTGAAAGTAAAAGTGTTAAGTCACTAATTGCCAGCAGTTCATTTACATTATTTTGCTTTCCTAAGAACAGAATATCGTTCTCCAACTCTAATTCTTTCACTAAGTTTTTTGTTGCAGAATACTCCGGACCGTCGCCAACAAGCAGCAACTTACTAGGAATTTCCTGTCGAATCCGATAAAACGTATCAACGACATCCGGCAACCGCTTCACTTTCCGGAAGTTCGATATATGGATAATAACTTTTTCTTCATCTTTTATATTGTACTGTTCCTTCAAATAGTGCGCTTGGAATGGATAGTATTCGGATTCATTTACAAAATTATGGATGACAGATATCGGATAGTCCGTTTCAATCATTTCTTCCGTCTGCTTCCTTAAACTATGGGATACGCTCGTTACCGCATCAGATTGTTCAATCCCGTATTTGATCATTTTTTTAAATGCAGCCTCAATCCCAAGGACCGTTATATCTGTCCCGTGCAGAGTCGTTACGACCTTTACCTTATGTTCGGCCATTTCTCTCGCAAGGATCGCACAAATGGCATGTGGTATCGCATAATGAACGTGTAAGATATCAAGTTTCTCCTGATCGATGACCTCTGCCATTTTGGAAGCAAGGGATAAATCATAGGGCGGGTATTGAAAAACTGGATAATGATTTACTTCCACTTGATGATAAAAAATTTTCGGATACAATTTATCTAACCGGAACGGAAGGCTTGACGTAATAAAATGGATTTCATGGCCATTTTCAGCTAAAAGCTTTCCTAATTCCGTTGCAATAACTCCCGAACCACCGACGGAAGGATAGCAAGTTATCCCTATCTTCATGGATTATTCTTTATCCTTTTTTCGAACGATTTCCCGCCATTTAAAATCTCCGCGTTCCAGACCATGAATAAAGATTTCCGCACCTGCAATATTTGTAGCAAGCGGGATTTGGTATACATCGCATAAGCGCATTAAAGCCGTTACATCAGGTTCATGTGGTTGAGCTGTTAACGGATCGCGGAAAAATATTACCATATCCATTTCATTATCCGCAATAAGCGCACCAATTTGCTGGTCACCGCCAAGCGGGCCTGATTTAAATCTATGTACATTCAATTTAGTAGCTTCCTTGATTAACTTACCTGTAGTCCCGGTGGCACAGAGTTCATGCTCTTTCAATAGATGTTCATAAGCAATCGTAAAGCGTATCATATCTTCTTTCTTTTTATCGTGGGCGATTAGAGCAATTTTCATCATAGCTTGACCTCTTTTCTTTTATAATATATTTTCCAACCCGTAAACGAGTCTTTCTAACTCCATTACTTTGTAAATAGATGTTTTAATTCCATCCATGAAGGAATCTCGACTCATGGAATCGTGTTTAATTGTGAATAATTGACCCGGTCCACCGAAGATTACTTCCTGGTGTGCCACTAGTCCTGGTAGTCTTACGCTATGGATATGCATGCCATCTAATTCAGCACCGCGTGCTCCATCGAGTTCTTCTCTTTCATCGGGATGGCCTTGCATTTTCTTTTCTCGTGTTTTTTGAATCATCTCGGCTGTTTTAACCGCCGTTCCAGATGGAGCATCTATCTTCTGATCATGGTGCTTCTCGATGATTTCCACATCCGGGAAATATTGAGCCGCCATCTGCGAGAACTTCATCATTAATACCGCACCGATAGCAAAGTTTGGTGCAATGATACAACCAGATTTATATTCATCCGAGAGCTCTTTTAACTCCTGAATACGCTCCTCTGTAAATCCGGAAGTACCGATCACAGAACGTACCCGGTGTTCAATAGCGAGTTTTGTATGCTTATAACCAGACGCAGGACTTGTAAGATCAATGAAGACGTCTGCATCTATTTTCTGAAAGCATTCCGCCAGGTCTTCAAAAATCGGAACATGTGCATCTGATTCCTCTATAATATCGTTTAAAAATTTGCCTTCGTTTTTTCGATCAATTACAGCAACGAGATTAAAATCGGCTACACGTTCAATCATTTGAATTGCTTCTTTCCCCATTTTACCACGTGGTCCTGCTAATATAATATTTATTGCCACTTCTGTTCCACCTCTCCTGTTGTTTATTTCCTCGTCCATCTATCTTTATCTCGGGTTTCAAATTTCGACATGGAGCGGTCAAAACTCTCGGATAAATCAATGTCAAGTGAATTTGCAAAGCTTGTGATTACAAATAAAACATCGCCAAGTTCTTCCTCAATCGTTTTTTCTTTTTCGGTCGTTTTTTTAGGCTTCTCCCCGTAATGATGATTTACCTCTCGGGCAAGCTCACCGACTTCTTCCGTCAGTCTAGCAATCATTGCAAGTGGAGAAAAATAGCCTTCTTTAAATTGGCCGATATAATCATCGACACGCTTTTGAATTTCTTTTGTTGTAAATTCTTTTTGCATTCGTTAACGATCTCCTTTTTTCTCCATGTTTGCCTACCTTTTATGTTAGCTAACCTTACGTAATTTGACAAATATTTTCTTTGAAAAGTCATGAAATTAATTCCTCGGGGTAAAATGATACTAATTCGGAACAGATTCGCACATACTTAGGAGATGTTAATGATGCTATTTGGATTGCGGTTGAAAAGTATTTTCTTTATTTTAATCGGTGCAGCGATTTATTCGTTTGGAATTGTACATTTTAATATGCAAAATAACTTAGGTGAAGGCGGCTTTACCGGGATCACGCTGCTCCTTTACTTTTTATGGAGATTTGATCCGGCAATCACGAATATTTTATTAAACATCCCAGTTTTTCTCATCGGCTGGAAACTTCTCGGGAGAAATACCTTCATTTACACCATTATCGGTACCTTCGCAGTATCTGTATTCTTAGCTATCTTTCAATCCTATCAATTTGCAATCCCTTTGGAAAATGATATGACTTTAGTTGCGATATTTGCCGGAGTATTTATCGGGGTCGGTTTAGGGGTTATCTTTCGTTATGGCGGCACAACGGGAGGGGTAGATATTATTGCACGGTTAGCAAATAAATATCTTGGATGGAGCATGGGAAATACGATGTTCTTATTCGATTTTATTGTCATTTCTTCTTCTGTACTTCTTATTTTAGATCTTGTTCAAGGTATGTACACTTTAGTTGCGGTCTATATCGGAGCACGGGTACTTGATGTTATTCAAGAAGGTGCTTATCTTGCTAAAGGAGCGACAATTGTTTCAAACAAAAGTAAAGCGATATACAGTGAAATTCAGAAGATGGATCGGGGAGTTACGGTTCTATCAGGGCGTGGCAGCTATACAGGTGAAAAACTTGAAGTACTTTACTGTGTCGTCCCTCGAAATGAAATCGTCCGTCTAAAAAGCGTTATTTTAAAGATTGACCCATCCGCCTTCGTCTCAATCAGTACGGTTCAAGATGTGCAGGGAGAAGGATTCACGCTTGATGAGAACAAGAAACCACTGCAATAAAAAAGAGACCAGCACATTGCCAATCTCTTTTCCATCTAGTCTCTGCTATTCAAAAATATCAATATAAAACGTGCAAGCTCTAATAAGGCGACTAGAGCAGCTGCGACATACGTCAGTGCAGCAGCATTCAATACTTTCTTCGTCTCTCGTTCTTCATCATTCCGAATGATTCCAGTCGAGACAAGCTGTGTCATTGCACGACTAGAAGCATCAAACTCTACAGGCAGTGTAACGAGCTGGAATAGAACAGCTGCGCCCATGAAGATAATTCCGAAAAAGAATAGCTCCATCATACCGAGGAAAATACCTGCAAGAATTAAAATGAAGGAGATGTTTGAACCGAAGTTAGCAACCGGAACAAGTGCACTTCTGAAACGCATGAATGCATATTCTTCCTGGTCTTGAATGGCGTGTCCAACTTCATGTGCCGCAATCGCCGAAGATGCCATGGAGCGGCCTCCATATATACCTTCTGAAAGTCGAACAACCTTGGAACGGGGATCATAGTGGTCAGACAAGGTACCTTTTGTCTGTTCAATGTTTACATGGTATAATCCATTATCATCCAGAATCTTTCTTGCTACCTCAGCACCGGTCATCTGGGAAGATGTCGATTTCTTCGAGTATTTATTATATGTTGATTTCACTCTGCCTTGCGCCCATAATGGTATGATTAGTATAAGCGCGATATAAATTAAATAGCTACCCATCTATTTCCCTCCAATCTACGTCGATAAGTCAATTTTAGTCAGGAATCCTATTTCAGTCAACTATTTTGTCGCGCCCTTCCTTCTTCGCCGCCTTTTCTTTTTCTCCTTTATACTTTCTCCAACTCACATAAGATAATGTAATCAGAATGAAACCACCGACAATTAATAAAGCAGGGAAAAGTGGGAGCAATTCCACATTCGCATACACCCATTGCGGGAAACTCACCTTTTGTATGTTCAGTAACAGGGACGGAAACGCAACAGCAACAGTCGAATAAATCAAGGTAATACTGGATGTCATTCCCATTTTAGTCACCTCACCTAATCCATTTATATGATGAGGGAACCCTATTTATCACCTTAGGATAATTTATTATGCTTCCTAACCGTTAAGCCGTATGCAAGCATTAAACAAGCGATACTGAGCCAGAATGTGAAATAACCGATCCTCTCCATATATTGTGTTAATGAAGAATAAATTGGCATCATCTCGAACACGTAATCAATCACATCATTATGTAAGGTCCAGATTCCAGCTACGACAAGATGTCTCATTTTAATCTTATAAAATGGCGCATAAAGCACAGCCTGAATCGCCATCCCCGCATGAGAAAACATTAACATATACCCTGCTGCACTTAATGAACCATCAATGATCAGCGTAAGTAAATTCATTACAACTGCCCAAGTACCGTATTTAACGAGGGTGACAAGCCCCAACGCTTCTACATAAGGGACGTTTCTGCCAAACAGGAAAAACAAAAGAAAAATCGTAAAAAATAAGCTTGCTGTCGGACTATCCGGGACAAAAATTAAAAATATATCGGGTGTGATTGATAATTGTGGAAGATACCAGATATACCCGTAGATTGTACCGAATAGGTTTACTATAAAAAGCATGAAAATAAATATTTTATTAGAAAGAATATACTTAATCATCTGCCGACCTCTCAATTCTTTTAAAATTAACTATAATTCACCTAACTGAATGAATTTCATCATTACCAAAGTCGGCTTTTCCATCATCATATGTTGTTGGGAACGAACCAACTCAACTACATATGGTGGTGAAGCATTAAATACGTATTCTGAAATTCATTAAACTATCCATCCGAAAAAACAATGCAGATCGCTTTCACTCAGCGTAAGTGTGCCTAACTCCGAAACTCTCTTCTGGAGGTCCGCAGTCTAGACACCTCTCGCACCTGCTGAGCGGCTGGTGAGCCTCCTCGCAGGCAAGCCTGCTGCGGGGTCTCACCAAGCCTACCTCCGAACAGGAAGTTCTAATGCCGGCGTTGGTCACAGGACGTGACCGTTCTTAGCCGGCCTCCCGCAGGAGTCTCGAGGTGTCTGGACTGCTACCATGAAAAACCTAATTGGATAATTTAACTATAAGCCCTATTGTTCCTTGTAAGCAAGTATTAAAAGCATTTTAAAAAAACACCTTTACCATCGAAATGGCAAAGGTGGTTTTCATGCTGAATAATATTATTCGATTGATTCGTTTACGGATAAGATAAATTCTGTTAATTGTTCTAATTCTTCATCTGTACCAGTAAATTGATCTGGAGGCATTGCTCCAGTTCCGTTTACGGAGATATCAGCAATTTCTTCCGCAGTATAGTCAAAATCAGGACCATACAATGCAGGAGCTGCCGTACCTTCCAGTTCAGCACCATGACACGCTAAACAGCTTGTTTCATATGCAGCATAGCCCGGATGCTCTGTATCAATCACAACATCTGCTTCTTCAGATGGCGGAACAGGCTTGTTCGCTTCCGCACGACCTTCCCAGTCAACAGCTGCAGAAGAAGAATAAGTTAACCAAATAACAGAAACTAAACCTAGCAACATCATTCCGACTGCAATCGGACGTTGATGTGGTCTGCGTCCTGGACCATTATCCAAGAACGGCGCTAGAAGTAATGCACCGAATGCTAAACCAGGAATTCCAAGCATTCCGAGAATAATGTACGTTCCGCTAGCGAATTCATATTTCAATAGTTCATACAGAAACAGGAAATACCAGTCTGGCAAAGGAATATAGGCAGCATCTGTTGGATCTGCCAACCCTTCAAGTGGTGATGGATGTGCTAATGTTAAAATTAGGAATCCAATAAGGAATACTGCACCTGCCAACCATTCTTTTAATAAAAAGTTGGGCCAAAAAGCTTCTGTTCTGCCAGGGTACTCTGAATAGTCTTTCGGAATTCGTGAGACTGTGGGTCCTTGTTTGATCCGCGAGTCTCCAACGAATTTCATGCCTTTCCCTCTTTGCATAATGCTTTCCCCTCCTTTTTATAGTGGTCCGGATATACCTTGTCTTCTAATCATGATAAAGTGTACAGCTAGTAGTGCAAATAATGCAGCTGGCAAGAAGAATACATGAATGGCGAAGAATCTAGTCAATGTTTGCGCACCTACAATCGAGGCGTCACCAGCTAATAGAATCTTCAATTGATCACCGATAAACGGGACCTGCTGAGCCATTTCAAGACCTACTTGAGTAGCGAAAAACGCTTTGTTATCCCACGGTAACAAGTAACCTGTGAATCCTAGCCCAAGGATGACGAAGAAGAGCAGAACCCCAACCATCCAGTTAAGTTCACGAGGCTTCTTGTATGCACCTTGGAAAAACACACGTAAAGTATGTAATAAAAGCATCACAACTGTTACACTGGCACCCCAGTGATGCATACCTCGAACAATTTGAGCATGTGCAACTTCAGTTTGTAAGTAATAAACGGATCGCCACGCATTTTCAATATCCGGCACATAATACATCGTTAAAAACATACCAGACAATATCTGAATAACGACTACGAAGAATGTCAATCCTCCAAAACAATAGACGAATGCTGAGAAGTGATGGGCAGGGTTAACATGCTCAGGAACTTCATGGTCAGCGATGTCACGCCAAATTGGTTGAAGGTCGATGCGTTCGTCGATCCAATCGTATATTTTCTGTAGCATCTTTAATTAAGCCTCCCTGTGTGGTTTTGGATCCCCTAAGAATAGCATTCCATCCTTAATTTCCATTTCATATTCATCCAATGGCGCTAGTGGTGGTGTACCTGGTACGTTTACCCCATCTTTATAGTAGCGTCCATCATGACACGGGCAGAAGAATTCGTTCGGATACTGATCGCTTCCTTCCCAAGATACAACACAACCTAAGTGTTTACATACTGGGGAAAAGGCTATAACTTCATCACTATCATTTTTATAAACCCACGCAGAACGGTTTACTTGTGACTCATACCAACCATCTACTTGGTCGACGCTCCAGTCAACACGTTGCGGATCTGATGTAATATCATCAACAGCCAGTCCAACGTTAGCCAAATCCCCACCACCTGCTGCTTTCAACACAGGATCAATTGCCATTCTTACTGGAGAAATGAGCAGACCAGCTGCCATAAATCCACCTACTCCCATTAATGTGTAGTTCAAAAATTGTCTACGGGATACTTGCTGCTTTTTCTCTTCACTCATGATTTTCCCCCCTCTTTTCATTAGTTACGGACATTTTGAAAATTAATTTAGATTACTAGGACAATACCATGATAGCGTAATCTTGCACTTGGGTCAATATATAAACTAGAGTCAAAAGATAATATTCCTATTTAACAGTCATTTTTACACATGTTTCAACTAAAATGATGAAGTGGTGCTACAGATTAAGTGTTAAAATTACCAGTAGGAACGAACAATTTCTGATAACTGGGAAACTTGATCCCGGATCATCTCTTGCATTTCTTTTGAATGAATGTCTCCTGTTTGAACACCAGGTATCCATAGCAGATCACCAACAAGTTCTTTTTCATGCTTTTTCCAGGATGAATCAAAGGTGAGTAAAATGGAGTGCTTGAACGGTTGATTCTTTGTTTCACTGATCCACTGATTCAGTCGCTCTACTTCAATTGCCTTATCTCCATCTTTTAAATAGAGATAGCTCGGAATTAACAATACTCTGCCACTTAACTCTTGCTCGATTTCATTTGCAAATATCGTAATCACTTCTTGCTGAAAGGCGTTTTTCCCTAAATCAGCATCATTTGTCAACTGAAAAGGAACTAATGGTACCAGAATGGTGTCGATATATTCTTTCGCTTGCACATATTTTTCCAAATCATCTTTTCTCCACTTCATTGCAATTAATCAGCCTCTCTGTTCTATCAATTTTCTTATACTTCTAATTCTAAGCTTACCATGAACCTCCATCCACTTAAAGATGAACATCTCTTGAAGTTGGAGGTTTCTTATCTTAAAGAAAAAGATTTCCCGTGCGCATCGGTTAGGAGACGCTCCACCTAATGGTGGTGTGTGTTCTTTATCTCATAATAAGCAACACATCAATACATGTGGGCGGGAACACGCCATTTACTACTCATTGTATTTATGTGCCACTGCTTGGATACTTTGACTGTGAAGGGGGACCGTTTTCTTGATTGCTTGTTGTAAGTGGGTTCGATTGATCCACTTACCGGTTTGGAGATGATAGTTTTTAGCACCTTCTAAACAAGCATTCCACACATCAGCAGACAGACGATTGCATGCAAACAAGTGATCGATTGCTTCCTTCGATGCATGAAAAGAAACACGCTTTCCACGATACATGATACTCACCCCTCACCGGAACTTATGTTCTGTTATACCCGAAAAGAAAATAATTATCAATAATTTCAGGCAAAATAAATGGTTCATCTTTTACCTACGCTAGGCTAAGAGGAGGGAAGCTTTAAAATCCTGATGAATCAACCTATTCATTAAGAAACTGGTTGATTCATCAGGATTTTCTCGATTTTCTTTAGTTCTTCAGAATGTCTGATAAATTTTTCATAATTTCTTTCATCGAGCGATTCATCAATTTTCTTTAATAATCTGTCTTTCTTCTGTGCTTGAAGTGTATAGTTAATCACCCGCTCTGCTTCCTGCTTGTCTTCCTCTGTAATATAATTTTCATCCGATAAAAATGGATTTTCCTCTAGGACGAATGCATACTGCGGACTTTGCTTCCATTGATGGAAATTCAATTGAACATAGAGGGGCTCATCATCGTTTAAACGGATATCATGAAAAGCTTTTTCCGGATCGGACGTAATTAATCGTTCCCGGTGAAAACGAAATGCTGGCCCGTTTGAACATGAAGTTGAGATTATAATACTGCGCGGGCAAGCCTTTGCATGACGAACGAAATGTAAATTCCGCAGTAGCTTGTTATTGCTCGCTAAATAAGTTAAAATCCAATTGCTTTCTCTAACCTTCATTTCATATTGGTTCAGGAACCAATAAATAAATGCTTTCTTCTCATGCGGATGAATGACAGTGTTAGTCATATGAATCCTCCTCATTAATCTTGAGCGTGTAACCGGGATAAATATTCCTCAATCGTATAATCATCAGGAACGTGTTGTAAATATTTACGAAACACGGTAATTGCTTCAGATACCAGTCCTTCTTCAGTAAGGAAGTAACCATACTCTTTCAGAAAATCCGTGTCATCATTCAAGCTCGTATACGCATCCTGATAAGCATGCAAAGCTTCTTTATATTGTTCTTCTTCGTTATGAGCTCTTGCCAGTTCCCAATCATATAAAGGTTCAAGTGATCCGATTGATTTCACACTCTCGAGCAGGTCGATAATATCTGTATGCCTGTCCCCTTCCTTTAAAAATTCTAGGAAAAAGAGGATTGCTTCCTTATAGTCCGGGTCAATCGCAATTGCTTCTCTTATATATTCTTCACTTGCCGAATCATTATTCAGCTGGCGCGCAATTGTGCCTGCAAGAAAATATAACTGTTTATTGAATGTATCTTGTTTCAATCCTTTTTCCACTACCTCAAATGCTTCTTGAACCATTCCTTCATCTTGTAATGCTTTAGCCAAATTTTCATAAACGGAATGGTAGTAAGGATCTAACTCAACTACTTCTTGCCAGGCGGTGACTGCTATATCATTTCTTCCTGCTTGGCTTGCGGTAACACCATATTTGAAATATTTATCTGGAGTCTGTTCTTGTCCATCTTTAAAAAAACCAAGTGCTTTTTCATATTCGCCGATTCCTGCATAGGATTCCGCGAGCCGGTCCAGCACAGAAACATCAGCAAACATATTATGCTCTTTGGCAACTTTTTCATAATACGTAACAGCTTTCTTGTACTCTCCGGTTGAAAAAGAAAGTTCTCCAAGAGCAAAATCAATAATGACCTCATTCGGCAGCTTTTGTTTAGCTGTCAACAGTTTTTGTTCTGCGACTTCAAATAAACCCTGCACTTGGTATAAATCGGCTAGTTGGATTAATACTTGAATATAGGCGGGATCCTCTTCTGGAATTTCTGCTAAGCGCGCAATTGCCTTTTCGTCATCTTCTTTTTCTATTGCAATATCAGCTAAGCTTAGGATCAAGTCACTCTCAACAGGATATTTCATCAAGAGTTCTGAAAGAATGAGTTCTGCTTCATCAAGAAATCCCCATTGTAAGTATAATTCGGCAATGGTATATTTTTCATCATCATTTGCTTTTGGAGCGTATTCCTCCAATAAACGCAATGCTTGTGGTATCTTATTTTGTTCGACTAATTCAACTGCTTGTAAGATGGTATCCATTTCTCCATCCTTTCTGTAAACATGCTTACTGTAATAATATCGAAAACACCTTCCTTATTCAATAAAAGAAACCAAAGAAAGCGGTAGTGATTTGGCTTTCTTTGGTTAGAGGGTTAGTTTGTCGTTATTTTTTTTAGATCTTCGAAAAAACTCGGATAAGAAATAGCAATAGATGAGATATCGTCGATAACGATGTCTTCTGTCGTAAAGAAGGAAGCGATAGCACCCATCATTGCCATGCGGTGATCATGATAAGCTGATATGTTTCCACCTGTCAATTCCTGGTTCCCTTCGATAATCATCCCGTCTTCAGTTGCTGTCACAGACGCTCCAAGTGTTGTTAGCACTTCGACAACAGCAGCAATGCGGTCTGTTTCTTTCACGCGAAGCTCTGCTGCGTCTTTAATAACCGTCCTGCCCTCTGCTTGGGTTGCGAGCAGAGCAATTATTGGAATTTCGTCAATTAATCGCGGGATAATATCACCGGATATTTCAATTCCTATCAAGCTGGAACTACTGATTTTAACATCACCAAGCAGTTCTCCGCCTATTCTCTTTTTATTACTAATCTCAATTTGTGCTCCCATTTGAGTTAACACGTCAATAATTCCTGTCCGGGTTGGATTCAGTCCAACCTTTTTTATGACAAGCGAGCTATCTCGTTTAGCTGCTGCAGCGGCTAAGAAAAAAGCTGCAGAAGAAATATCTCCCGGAACATAAATATCTACAGGCTTCAGGGCTTGTTTTCCATTCATACGGATGGTATTCCCCTGAACAGCAAGCTCTGCCCCAAATGCTTCAAGCATTGTTTCCGTATGGTTTCTCGTTTTGGCCTTTTCTGTTATTACTGTTTCACCGTTAGCAAAAAGGCCGGCAAATAGCAATGCAGATTTAACTTGGGCACTTTTGACTGGTAAAGTGTATTGAATTGCTTGTAATTCTTTCCCATTAATTGCTAATGGCAGCAGTTTGGCATCACTTCGACCGGATATTGCTGCATTCATAGCTGAAAGAGGCAGAACAACCCGGTCCATCGGCCGTTCCGATAACGAAGCATCTCCATAAATTGTTGTAAAGAGTGGTAAGCCGGATAATAAGCCAATCATGAGACGTGCAGTTGTCCCCGAGTTTCCAAAGTATAGGGGTACTTTTGGTTCTATCAGGTTTTCTGCTCCGCCACTGTTGATTACAATTGATTCACCTTGCTGCTCAATGTCTACTCCCATCTGCCTGAAAGCATCTACCGTCCGGAGACAGTCCTCTCCATCTAAAAAATGGTCAATTTTGGTCTGGCCTTTTGCCAATGATCCAAAAATTACCGCCCGATGAGATATTGACTTATCTCCTGGTACTTCGAGTTCGCCTATAAGAGCGGACGATTGAGGTGAAATTTTTTTCTCTGCCATCGAATCACGTCCTATGTATCAATTTTGGATCATCGTTTCATATCCATTCATTTCTAAATAATGCTTACTTTGTTTTTGTGCTTCCTTCGTGTAGAAACTGACACGGAGTACCCCTGTAATTCCTTCACGTATTTCAAGTATTTCAATGTTTTTAATACTAAGATCGTGTTCCGCAAGAATCTGTACGACAGATGCTAATGCCCCGGCCTGGTCTCGAATATCAACATAAACATCGTAAAAGGCAGGGATTGCACCAGCTGTTTTTGTTGGAATTCTATCGCGGTAATTTTTTGCGTCTTCCAAGTAATCGATCATTGCCCGCTTTTCATTATGGTCTACCAGTTCTTTTAAATGTATCATTTCTTCGATCCATTCCTGCAGCAAGACAGACATCTTTCTCCGATTATGGTAAAAGATATCTTGCCACATCACCGGGTTACTAGAAGCAATTCTTGTGATGTCTCGGAACCCCCCTGCGGCAAGCTTTGGCAGAAAGTCATGTGTTTTCTGCCATTTCTTTGCTCGATGCACAAGTGAAGAGGCGATTAAATGTGGGAAGTGTGAGATTACACCCGTCATCTCATCGTGTGCCTCTGGTTTCAACACGACAAATTTACTTTTCGTTGGGCTTAGCACTTCTTTTAAAGTAGTAACCATTTCCTTCGTGCTCCGGATAGATGGAGTAAGAACATAAATAGCATTTTCAAAAAGATGGGACCTGGCTGCCCCAATTCCTCGTTTATGGGAACCTGCCATCGGATGCCCGCCGATAAATGCTATATTTTCATTTGTTAACTGCTCGGCCGCTTCTATGATCGCATGTTTCACTGATGCAGTATCCGTCACGATCACTTGTTTATCAAATGTGATGGTATCAAGTTTCTGGGTTAATGCAATTGTCTCAGAAATGGGTGCTGCAAGTATAATAATATCGGCTTCTTGTGCAGCAAGAGTGAAATCTGTGTATGCTTTGTCAATAATTCCTTGTTCTAGTCCATATTGTAAGCTTTCTTCATTCAAATCATAGCCAAGAACGGTATGTTCTGGATTGATTTTCACTGCTTTTGCTAGTGAGCCACCGATAAGTCCGATACCTGCCACTAATATATTTCGGTTCTTCATTTTTTCACCTAATCTGCTCATCAAATTTCTGTAATAAATTTTGTAATGTTTGCATGTCTTCCTTGGTGCCGATTGTAACTCGAATGGAATTCGGATAACCGAGTAGTTCCCCCGGTCTAACAATAAACCCATTTTCAATTAAATATTGAAAGACGTCCAGCCCGCTTGCAGGTGTGGAAACGAGAATAAAATTTGTGTGGGATGGATAATAACTCCACTTTAGTTCATCAAGGAACTGATAAAATACTTCTTTTACCTCTATGTTTTTAGCTTTCGTTTCGTTAATAAACGCTTGATCTTCCAATGCAACTGTTGCCGCTCTTTGTGCTACTGATGTCGTATTGAAAGGACCGCGGACGACGTTCAAGTTGTGGATTAATTCGGGGCTACCAATTCCGTATCCGATACGTAAGCCAGCTAATCCATATGCTTTCGAGAAAGTCCGCAATGATATTAAATTGGAAAAAGATTTCGTATATGTAATAGAATCAAGTAGATATTCATCTCCCACAAATTCCCGGTATGCCTCATCTAATACGACCAATACGTCATTCGGACAACTTTTCATAAACTGGAGGAATTCGTCTTCTGCATTTATTGTGCCTGTTGGATTGTCTGGTGCGCATATCCAGACGACGGCGGTATCCTTGTCGATTGCTTTAAGAATTGCTTCAAGATCATGTGTCCCATCATTTGCAATCGGAATTTCCTTTACCGTACCACCTTCAATAAATGTATTATGTTTATATTGCGGGAATGAATTAGCCGCCATAACCGTGTTGCTTCCATCTTGGACGAATGCTCTGCAAATAATTTGGATAAGCTCTTCTGAACCACTACCGAAAATCAATTGATCTTCTTCCACTTCGAATCTTTTACTAAGAGCAGTTCGCAGTTCTGCTGTATGCCCATCCGGATAAATATTCAATTCTGGTAAATATTCAGCTAAATCGGCTTTTACTTTAGAAGAATAACCATATACATTCTCATTTGATGCGAGTTTAACAATTCTTTCAAGCCCATACTCTTCTTTGATCTCGTGCGTTTGCTTACCTTGTTGATATGCTGTCAATTGGCTAAGTATTTGTTTCTGCTTCACTTTCTATTGTCCTCTCTTCTCAACTAATTCTGGCCTGAGCGTAATAGCTTCATTATGGAATATATGTTTAACCTCTGCTTGATTTTGATTTGTATTCACGACCATCATAATACGAATACAATTTTTCAAACTGTTCTCTACTTCGATCTCAGCCATACACATAACCGGTACATACGTCCATCCAGAGAACTCTCGAAGTGCCCGGGCGGGAAATACAGCATCAATATCTTTTGTCGCGGAAATAAAAACATGTGAGACATTTTCCGGAGTGACATCATTTGCTTCAATCATTTCCTGCAAAACGAGTTTCGTATGATAAATAATTTCGTCAGCTGTATTCTCTGTTACTGTAGTTGCACCTCGTATTCCTCTTGATACCATATTTACACCAGCCTTTTTCTAAATGTATCTAGATGATTCTGTAATGTCTCATCAGTCAGTTCTTCCTTGTTTAATTTACCAGGCTCTTTTAAAAGCACCATATTAATGCGTTGTTTCGTCGCTTTCTTGTCCGTTTTCATATGGTTGATAATTTTTTCCGTGTCAACAGTGAATGCAGCGAGGGGATAGTTGTTATCCGTTAACCATTCCTTTAATTTATCAAACGGCAAATTGCAGTCATATTCCCTTTCACTGACATGGATTGCAAATAATAATCCAATGGCAACTGCCTCTCCGTGCGTAATATTTCCATAGCCTAATTCTGCCTCAAGCGCGTGGGCGAGCGTATGTCCGAGGTTAAGATAGCTGCGGACACCTTGTTCGCGCTCATCCGCTTCCACGATTTCCTGCTTTACTTTAATACCTGCCATTAAATATGTCTGTAACTTCTCTTGTTCAAGGGAAGCAAGCTTTGTTGCAAGCATATCTTGAAATAATTCATCACTGGATATTAAAGCTTCTTTTATAAGTTCCGCGTAACCGGAACGCTTCTCTCGTTCTGATAAACTAGTTAATGTTTCCATATCGTAATAAACACCGACTGGGGGATAAAATGCTCCAATGAGATTTTTCCCAAGGGGGTGGTTGATTGCAACCTTCCCTCCAATACTACTATCATGGGCTAGGATTGTTGTCGGGATTTGAATATAATCAATTCCGCGCATAAATGTCGCTGCAACAAACCCGGCTAAATCTCCAACAACACCGCCACCTAACGCAATGATTAATGCGTTGCGATCCAAGCCAATTTCAATCGCCTTTGTCTGAACTTCATAATAAACATCGATATGCTTAGATTCCTCACCAGCTGGAATGATAAAATGAGAAAAATCATAGTCTGATAATCCTTTTCTTACATCGTCCAAGTATAACTTTTCAACCGTATCATCTGTAATGATGAAGATTTTAGAATAGGATTTATTAAAATATTTATGTAACTCAAAACGTATTCCATTGCCTACAAAAATAGAATACGAGCCATTGCTATGCTGAACGGAAAGTTCTTGCATTAAAACCACCTGATTTCTTCACGGTACTTATCCAGCGCTTCTTTCAGTTGCGGGAATTGATCATGCGGGAATTGCTCTGTTATTGCCTTTGCAACTTCAAATGCGACTACATGCTCCATTACAACGGAAGCAGCTGGGACAGCACATGGGTCCGACCGTTCAATCGTTGCTGTAATCTCTTCTTTTGTATCGATATCAACACTTTGTAAAGGCTTCTTCATTAAAGTAGGGATTGGTTTCATTACTCCTCTTACGACGAGAGGCATTCCAGTGGACATTCCACCTTCAAATCCACCTAACCGGTTGGATGTACGATGGTAGCCAAGCTCTTCATTCCAGGCGATTTCATCATGGTTCTCACTTCCATAAATTTTAGCCGCATCAAAACCAATACCAAATTCTACTCCTTTAAAGGCATTAATACTAACTACACTTCCGGCAATCCGTGAATCAAGCTTACGGTCGTAATGCACATATGAGCCGACACCTGCTGGGACTCCTTCGACATATACTTCACAAACTCCACCTAAGGTGTCTCCCTCACTTTTAGCATGGTCAATTTTTTCCATCATTTCTTTTTCTGCAGAAGGATCAAGCACCATGACAGGAGATTTTCGCGAGATTTCCTGCCTTTCTTTCATTGACATTCCTTCTTGATCTTCGGCAACAATTCCGCCTATTTCTTTTACATACCCGGCAACTTCTATCCCAAGCTCTTTAAGCAGCTTCTTTGCTACAGCTCCTGCAGCTACACGGGCTGCCGTTTCCCTAGCGGAAGAACGTTCAAGGATGTTGCGAATATCACGGTGACCATATTTTAATGCACCGTTTAAATCAGCATGTCCTGGTCTAGGGCGTGTAACTACACGGCGAAGTTTCGTATCTTCTGGAATTGGATCTTCCCCCATAATATCTGTCCAATGCTTGAAATCATCATTACGGATAACGAGTGAAATAGGAGAACCTAATGTATAACCGTGTCTGATTCCACCCATAATTTCAACGAGATCCGTTTCTATTTGCATCCGCTTGCCACGACCATAACCTTGCTGTCTGCGCAATAAGGATTCGTTGATATCATCTTTCGTTATCGGAAGCTTTGAAGGGATGCCTTCAAGAATTGTAGTTAGTTGTTTACCATGTGATTCTCCTGCAGTTAAATATCTCAATGTAGCATTCTCCTTTTTTCCCATTCAATTTAGTTTTCTAAGGTCACTGATTAGATTTCTAATTACTATAACATATTCAGACATCTTTTTGGTCATAAATTATGTAAATATGAATAAATTTAAGATTTTGTCTTTTGGTAGAAGAAAGTGTCTAATAATTGCAAACTATATTTTTCAGGTGTAAAAATCTGTTCCGTACTGCCGACAAATAGTACACCATTCTCACGCAGTGTATTACTGAATCCGTTATAAATTTTATCCTTTGCTTCATCTGTGAAGTAAATGAGCACATTCCGGCAGACAATTAGATCATAATTCGAAGGATAACGGTCGGCAAGTAAGTTATGCTTCTTGAAAGTAATGTTTTGCTCTAAAGCAGAATCTAATCGATACATCCCTTTTTCATATGTAAAATACTTTTGCTTTAAAATTGTGGGGACTTCTTTTAAAGCTTGTTCCGTGTATACTGCTTCCTTCGCTTTCTTCAAGGCTTCCTCGTCGATGTCGGTTGCTAATATATCTACTTTAACAGTAGGGAAATATTCTTTGAATAGAATTGCTAAGCTATATGGCTCCTCACCTGTTGAGCATGCTGCACTCCAAATGGTAATGCGTGATTTATTATGGATTAATTCTGGAACAACCCGGTCTTTTAAAACGTCCCAACGTTTTTTGTTCCGAAAAAATTCCGACACATTAATTGTTAAGCGATCAATGAATTCTTTCATCAGTTCATTGTCTTTGTTCATCGCTTCGAAGTAATGGATATAGCTGGTAAACCCGCGTTTGTTTCTTAAAGTTGTAATTCTGCGTTTCATTTGTGTTTCTTTATATAAACTGAGGTCGATGTCATGTCTTCTATTCACACGCTCAATGAACTCTGTGTAATCATCAATCATCATACCCCTCCTTTAAAAATTAATATTCCTCTTGTCAGTTCCATAACCCCTTATTACTTTCATACAGCGTACGTGATTTGCAGGCTCTCTAGAGTGGTTCTCTAATCGCCGTTCAGTTGCCCGGTGGACGGATGCGCATCCTCGGGCACGGCCTCAGCCTCGACGCAAAGGACGTGCTAATGCAGACGTTGCCATAGGACGTGGCGTTCTTAGTCTGCCTCGGAAGAAGGGCACTTCCTGCTCAGGTCTTCGGACACGTGCTATTCCCGCAGGAGTCACCGTCCACCGGGCAACTGAACTGGTTAGATAATTCTCTGAATAGAAATTGTTCCGTCACGATAGGAATTATATCTCTGGAACATTAAACAGTGATCCATATTTGGCCTTTCCTGGGAGCAGTCCAGACGCCTCGAGACTCCTGCGGGAGGATAGGCCTGGCGAGACCCCTTAGTGCTCAGCGAGAGGAGGCTTGCCGGCCGCTCAGCAGGTGCGAGAGGTGTCTGGACTGCGGACCTCCAGTAGAAAGTTTCGGGGTTAGGCACACTCACGCTGTATGTAGGCGATTCAGCGGGTTTTCTTGTTAGGATTTTAGTAGGTTCCCAGTTGTTTTAGGCTTGGATAGTTGTGTCAGTAATAGAGTTGTCTTCAAATTGTTCTTAAAAACCTCCGTTTGGTAACGGAGGTTGATTGGTTGGATTAGTAAATCCAGGTTGTATCTGCTTTATCGTACGTAATTAATTCGCTTTCATCAAAGAATAGTTTGACTTCACGCTCTCCGCTTTCTGGAGAATCTGAACCGTGGATGATGTTTTTCCCGACTGTGATTCCGTAATCGCCGCGAATTGTGCTTGGCGCTGCTTCACTTGGGTTTGTTTTACCCATCATATTACGCGCTGTCGCAATTACATTCTCACCTTCCCACACCATTGCAAAAACAGGTCCAGAGGTAATGAATTCAACTAATTCACCAAAGAAAGGCTTCTCCTTATGTTCCCCGTAGTGTTGCTCTGCTAATTCGTTTGAGACTTGCATTAACTTTGCCCCTGCAAGTTTGAATCCTTTTTTCTCAAAACGCTGGACAATCTCCCCAATTAAATTGCGTTGTACTCCATCTGGCTTCACCATTAAAAATGTCTTTTCCATACAAGCACCCCTTTAGTATATGATTATGTAACCGCTAAAATTATACATAATTATAAGGAAAATAACAATTATTTTCCTTATGTCCTACGTTTTCCAATATATTTTGCAATAGATTGCAAGGTTTGTTTTGATTTGCTGGCAGGTAAACCTTCTAAGGTTCCTAAAGCTTTCCGTAAATATAAATCACTTAATTGGTAAGATTTCTTTATTGCATCCGTTTGTTTCAATTGCTCAATGACAGCTTTCATATCTTCAGAATGAACATTTTCCGGTTCCCTAAATACTTCCCTCGTATAGGAGTAGAATTTTTCATTATTCATTCCGTATAATACAGGAAGCGTAATATTTCCCTGCAGAAGATCATTTCCGGCAGGTTTACCAAGTTGCTTGGATGTTTCCGTGAAGTCCAATATGTCATCGATAATTTGATAGGACATTCCAATATAGTAACCATAGCGATACATCCGCTTAATATCTTTATCTGGCAGACCAGAGAGGATAGCACCAAGTTCACAACTTGTTGCAATTAACAATGCGGTTTTTCTTTTGATTCGCCGTAAATAATCCCGGAGTGTCTGATCCCAATTAAATTTATCTTTAATCTGCTCCATTTCACCGATTGCAACCTCGACAAGAGATTTAGAAAGGGCTTTATGGACTTTTGGATTATTAATCGTCGTTACTTCTTCTAAAGCTCTTGCAAGAATATAATCCCCTGTGTACATCGCTACCCGGTTAGAGTAAGTATGTTTAATTGTAGGCTTTCCCCTTCTTAGGGTAGCTTCATCAATCACATCATCATGCACGAGTGTTGCCATATGTATTAATTCAAGCGCAATTGCTGCCTTGCTGATACTCTCGGCGTCATAATGACCGAGTTGTCCCGCAAGAAGAACAAATACAGGACGAATTCTTTTTCCTCCCGCATTCAATAAATCTGTCGAGGCTTGACGTAACACTGGGTGATCCGCTTGAATCGATTGATTTAAAGATGCCTCGATTAATTCGAGTTCTTTTTTTAAGTATCCGTATGTTTTAGGAAGTTTCATATGTGTCACCTATACTTTTAAATTGCAACTTAGCTGGTATATTTAGCGAATCTGCTTCGTTCCCATATGCATTGCCGCTACGCCGAGTGTATAACTCCTTACTTCGACAAAAGAAAAACCTGCTTCCTGAAAGAGTTCTTTTAGCTTATTTTTATCAGGGAAATGTTTTGTTGATTCGTTCAGCCAGGAATATTCATCATAACTTTCCGCAAGAAGTTTACCGAAAAGCGGCATGATGAAACGGAAGTAAAAGAAATATAATTGCCTGAAGCCAATAATCTCCGGCTGAGACGTTTCTAAACAAACTACTTTACCATTCGGTTTAACGACCCGATACATTTCTTTTAATACGGTCAAATAATCAGGGACATTACGTAAACCAAATCCGATTGTAACATAATCAAATGTATTATCTGGAAAAGGTAGATCCATTGCATTCCCATGAACAAGACTAAGCTGTGATAAATTTAATGCATCACGTTTTTCTTCGGCAATAGAGAGCATGTTTTTGCTGAAATCTAAACCGACGACCTCTCCTTCGTCACCGACCGCATTAGCAAGGGATATAGCCCAGTCTCCTGTGCCAGAGCAGACATCTAATGCTTTTGCACCATTTTCTACGTGCATTCGTTCCATGACATCTTTCCGCCATAATTTATGTTGTTGAAAAGAAATTACAGAGTTCATGGAATCATAATTTTGGTATATTTTTTCGAATACGTGATGAACACGTTCTTCTTTCGATTGTTTTTGCATCTTTACCCTTCTTCCACATTCGAAGTATTCATAACAACATCATCATCTCTTCTGCTATCAAAGTAGGCATAGATTTCTCCAGATGAATGTGGCAGTTGATTTATTCCATGTTGAAGAACTAACCATTCTTTATGGAGTATATATCTAAATCTATCTTCATTGTTCATATACACATTTGAGCGTTTAACATCTAACATACTGTTAAGCACAATTTCATCCGTCAACATACGTTCTTTTTCCTCTTGGAGTGTTGAAATATAGAACCATTGTGTGAAGTTATCTACAAACTCATTGTGATTAAAGTATGCTGCGACTGTTTTTAATAATGTTGTGTGGATCCGAACTTTCAAGTCGATATATTCGTTAAAACTTGTGAATTCCTCGTAGTAAAGTTTCATTTTCAACTCATTAATCGCTTTAATCGCCGACGCCAACTTATGTATAAATTCAAATTCATCTATTTGTGAGAGCAAATAATAGTATAAGCCACTATAATAGTCACCGGCCAGTACGTGAAGCTGCCTAGCTAAGTTTTCTTCCGTACTTTCATCTGCTTTATTTTCATTAACAAGTTCATGGGTATCCAATGCTATTTGAACAAGCATGGTCGTAATAATATATGCATCACGCTTTACATGGGGAAGCGCAAGATTTACCGGAATGAGCTTCGATAGAATAAATAACTTATCTTCATCGATTACGGGCTTTTGAATATTTTTCCATAGAAAATCATATTCTATTTTTTCCTCTATTGTTTTTTTAAAACGTAATATTTCATTTACCGAGTTACTCAAAGAAATCACCTAAGCCCTTTCGTCTATAGAAGTGCCTTAGTTATTATAGCATATTTATTTTCAATCTACATCTTCCCATAGATGTAAAAGTAAAATTTGTAAAATAACGAATCTGCTAATTTTCATTGCTCATTTCGCCATTACTCGTTTGAATAACAGTTTTTCCACGAATTTTTACGGCAGACGTATGCTCCGTGAATTGAGCGATCATGATTTCATCTTTATCGAGTTTTTCTGTATGATGAAATTTCGTATCCGTTCCTCGGGTGAGCCCAATGACATTTACACCGTCTTCCAGTGCTTTAATAACAATAAAATCTGTTTTGAAATTTGCCTCTTTCATGCTTTCATCCCCTTAAACACCCTGTATTTTAAATCTATCATCCTCTATTATACGCATATATCCACACGGTCTGCATGCTTTTTGCAATAATAATAAATGCATTAAAAAAGGGTACGTATGAAACGTACCCTTTATAAGCCCTATGTAGCAAGTTATTTAACAGCATCTTTAAGAGCTTTACCTGGTTTGAACGCAGGCACTTTGCTTGCAGGGATTTCGATTTCTTCTCCAGTTTGTGGGTTACGGCCTTTACGTGCTGCACGGTCGCGCACCTCAAAGTTACCGAAACCAATCAATTGTACTTTTTCACCTTGTTTAAGTGAATCCATGACAGTATCAAATACAGCTTCAACTGCTTTTGTTGCGTCTTTCTTTGAAAGCTCAGTTTGCTCAGCTACTGCATTGATTAAATCAGTTTTGTTCATGACATTCACCTCCTCCCGAAATGTTAAGCTTGACAGTGTAACAAACAAAAAACTACTTAATTCATTTGTTCACATCTTTGTCTCTTTTTATACCCGGTTACTAAAATCAATTAGTAACAAGGCTAATATTAAACGAATTCGCTTATAAATTCAACAATATATGCGCTTTTTCCTCATATTTTTTGTAAAAACAGCTACTTCGTTTCCTTTGTCAGATATTTCAGATGTGAAAGTAGTTTTTTATTCGATTACCCTATACTATAGCTATTCGACGAGGGTTTCAATTTTCCTGCCGTCCAAAAATAAAAAGCAGCATTTTTCAGCTGCTATAATATGATTGCCAGTAATCCGCCAGAGCCTTCATTGATGATTCGCTCTAATGTATCCTTTAGTTTGTATCTGGCATTTTCAGGCATTAATGAAATTTTTCCTTGAATTCCTTCACGCACAATGGAGTTGAGCGACCTTCCAAATATATCTGATTCCCAGATGGATAGTGGGTCGTCTTCAAAATCCTGCATTAAATATCTTACAAGCTCTTCACTCTGTTTCTCCGTTCCGATAATTGGCGCGAATTCTGATTCCACTTCCACTTTGATCATATGAATGGACGGGGCAACTGCTTTCAGTCTTACACCAAACCTTGTTCCTTGCCGGATGATTTCTGGTTCATCAAGAATCATATCCTGTACACTTGGAGCAGCAATCCCGTAACCTGTCTGTTTTACCATTTGAAGAGCACTTGCAACCTGATCATACTCTCGTTTGGCATGAGTGAATTCCTGCATGAGTTCTAGGAGGTGATCTTTCCCGCGAATTTCTTCCCCAACGATTTCTTTTAATATTTCATCATACAATTCCGGTGGTGCATGAAGATCGATTTCAGCAATTCCTTCTCCCATTTCCATGCCAGCCAAGTTGGCTTGGTCAATATAATCGTATTCCGAAAAGGTTGCAACGATTTCATCAACATCTCTTAAGCGTTTAATGTTTTTCACAGTTGTTTGGATAGCGCTTTGATAATTTTCCCTTAGCCAATGTTCATCTTTAAGCACCATCACCCAGCTCGGAAGGTTGACATTCACTTCAAGTACAGGGAATTCAAACAAGGCCTCCCGGAGCACTTTATAAACATCTTGCTCTGTCATATTCTCCACACTGACTGCAACCACCGGAATATCATATTTCTCAGCTAATTCCTGTCTTAAAAATTCTGTTTCCGGGCTAGTCGGACGAACGGAGTTTACTACCATAATAAATGGTTTTCCAACATCCTTTAATTCCTCGATTACCTTTTCTTCAGCTTCTTCATAGTCTGAGCGAGCAATTTCTCCAATCGATCCATCGGTCGTTACGACAATTCCAATAGTAGAATGTTCTTGAATAACTTTCCGTGTTCCAATTTCTGCAGCATCGTGAAACGGAATAGGTTCTTCATACCAAGGAGTATGAATCATTCTTGGTCCATTTTCGTCCTCGAATCCTTTTGCCCCTTCCACCGCATAGCCGACACAATCGACAAGTCGGACGTTCACATCCAATCCTTGCTCTACATTGACCGTGACAGCCTGATTAGGAATGAACTTAGGTTCAGTTGTCATGATTGTTTTCCCAGCCGCACTTTGCGGCAGTTCATCCATTGCTCTTGATCTATCACTTTCATCGGCAATATTTGGCAAGACGACGAGTTCCATAAACCTTTTAATAAATGTTGATTTTCCCGTACGGACAGCCCCGACTATTCCAAGATATATATCTCCGTTTGTCCGTTTAGAAATATCTTTAAAAATATCGATTTTCTCCAAAGAAATCCCTCCCGATCCTAAAAACTATTAGAAATACAGCGGAATATTACGTGACATTACAAGTCTATGATGTTGTCCTAATGAAATATGCATGATTAATCAATACTAGAATACATTTATATATTCTCCACGGCTCCTCCCCTCTGAGATATGAAACTATAGTTAAAATATACAGACGAACGCTTAACTTGATTTATATTCAGATATTTCTACTGGAGGTTGCAGTATCAACCTATTCTGCATGGATTGTATCCCACCCTCTAGAAACACACTACGCTTCCCAAAAGGGGGCTCACAGGCCGCCTGTGGAAAGGGAGAGGTATAGGGACTGCGGACCTCCAGTAGGATTCGCAGTATCCTTCTACAATAGAAAATATAATATAAATCAACAGTAAAAAACCCTCGGAACAGTATATGTTCCGAGGGTGTTGGTTTATGCATATTTTTAGAACTGCTATTCCTCTATCATTAAAACCGGTTCTCCGTCTTTCACCGTGTAAGGCAGCGAATATGCCGGTGCAAAGGGCGTATTGTCGGTTAAAAGGAAACGGATGTCATCTCCTTCTTCATAATCATGGTCAAATTCATTTAAAGCTTGCTGCAAGTCAATCCGGTAGTCCACATAAAGGTTTCCATCCACATCCATTATAATCGGCAAGTGCTCCTGACTATATGGGCTTACAACCGTGGGTGGACTATCGAGTTTTAATTTCTCATGGTCAACCAGATAAATACCATTTTCTATCTTTTCACCAAAAGCCGGGTATGTATGCTCCTGGCGGAAAGCATCCATTCGAATATTGACACTGCGAATAGCTTCTGTGATTCTTAAATCAATTACTTTAACAGTTGGCTCAACTTCCGGGTCGATTAAGATATATTGATAATAGCCACCGTTTTCAAAAGCATTGCCCGGGATCTCCGCAATCGCACTATAATCCTTCAACAAATTAAAGTCTATTAAATACTTTTCAAAAATTGGTGTATCGCTCGGTTTTGTACGGATTGGTACAAGACCGCCTGTCTCTTCTTGATAGGTATGCACCGCGGACTGAACGGTATCCAGCTGCGTGGCATGTGGTACTTGATTCTCCACTCGTTCACTGTCAGGGTACATGCAGCCTGCAAGCAGAATGAAGGAGAAGATAAGTAAACCTATTTTTATGTATGAAGCTTTCACTCTTTAACCTCCTGATCCATTATCTTGTAGGTCCTGTAAACACGACAAAAAGAATAATTAGCGCACCAGATACTAAGCTGAAATAAGCAAGCAGGGAAACGACTCCCGCTATCCAGCCCTTTAATTTTCTTCTGCTTAACCATATCAGACCCATTGCTAAAAATAATAAAATCATTCCAGCAAACGATACGTACATTTTAAACATGGATATATTCATTTCATTTCACCCCTGATTTATAGAATCTGCTTAAGACCACCGTATATTATACCATAAGCAATTCATATAATTATATCAAGATGTATTAGCTTACAAAAAAACCGGAACAGAGGGGGCCGCTCCGTTCCGGGTGACTAGATAATACCCTTGCAGGCTCTATCCATGAATGCTTGTGCGATTTATTGTATGCGAGAATGCAATGTTCTGTATCCTCATCTGCCTAATGTCCTTTTATTTATCGAATAAGTTATTCATGGTTTGTGAGTTCATTGGAACTTTATTTTTAACAATCGCTTCTACGATCTTATCCTCTTTCTCCTTCGAGACAGGTTTGTTCGCTAATCTTGATAAACGTTGGATAAGTTCGCGCACTGTTTTTTCGTCGGAAAAATCAGCATGTTTTACAGAATCTGCTACCTTATAAATCTCATCGGGGGATATGTTCGATTTTTGATTAATTTTATCGAACATGCCTTTCTGAAAATTATTCACTGCATTTCCTCCTTGATTCTTTATTTTTAGAAAACTTGGTCGTCACCAGGCTTTTCGGTGACGACCTTAGTTGTACTTATGCAGTAAGAAAGGATTTATACTTTCTTACTGCCAAAATAGTATATGCAAGGATGGAAAATGCGTGTGAATCAGGAATACAGTTCCTTAAGCAGCTGGTCAAGACCAGCCATTTCTTCGCGTTTATCCCGCGTCATCAATTGGGTGACGGCATCTTTAGGTTTTTTATCTTCAAAGAGGATGTGGTAAATTCCAGAAGTAATCGGCATTTCGACATCTTGCTCTTCAGCAATCTGGTGTGCTGCTTTCACCGTACGCACCCCTTCAACAACCATCCCCATTTCACTTAGGACATCATCCAGTTTATGCCCTTTCCCCAATAGGTTTCCCGCACGCCAGTTCCTGCTATGAACACTCGTACATGTCACAATCAAATCACCAACACCAGATAACCCTAAGAAACTAATAGGATTAGCGCCAAGCGACGTTCCTAAGCGTGTGATTTCAGCAAGTCCTCTTGTGATGAGGGCTGCCTTTGCATTATCACCATACCCTAATCCATCTGAAATGCCTGCTCCGAGTGCGATAATGTTTTTTAATGCCCCGCCTAGCTCAATCCCTAGTACATCTTGACTTGTATACACTCTAAATGTATCGCTATTGAAAAGATTTTGAGCATGTTTGCTTTTCAGTGGGTTCTTCGCGGCAACTGTTACCGTGGTCGGATGTCGTAAAGCCACCTCTTCCGCATGACTTGGACCGGATAAAACGACAATATCATCAGAAGGATAGGCTGGAAATTCTTCCGCAATCATTTCTGACACTCGCTTTAACGTAACAGGTTCAATCCCCTTTGTTGCATGAATAATGGTTGCCTCTTCTGGTAAAATCCCTCGTAACGAACGGGTCACTTCACGGATTGCCTTTGCCGGTACAACAATTACGACAGCCTCAGTATCTTCTACTGCCTCACTTAAGTCAGAAAAGGCTTGTATCTTGTCCGGTAATTCGACATTTAAATACTTTTCATTTCGTTTCATTTGATTAATCGCCCGAGCTTGCTCCGCCCGGTGACTCCAAAGCCTTACAGCATGTCCATTATCAGCTAAAACAATACTTAAAGCCGTCCCCCAGCTTCCTGCGCCCAACACAGCAACTTTTTTCATATAACTACCTCCCCATACTACTGACGCCTTCTCACAAAGATGTTAATCGGGGTGCCAGTATAGTCAATCGCTTCTCTAATCTTATTCTCTAAAAATCGCTTATATGAAAAGTGCATTAACTCTGGATCATTAACAAAAACGACGAAAGAAGGAGGCTTCACAGAAACCTGTGTCGCATAGAGAACCTTCAAACGCTTCCCTTTAAATGTCGGGGTTGGATTCACTGCGATTGCATCCATAATCACATCGTTCAACAAATTGGTCGGAATCCGTTTTACATGATTCTCACTTACCATTTTCACAACTGGCAGTAAGGTGTGCAGGCGTTTTTTCGTTTCTGCAGATAAAAACACAATCGGTGCATAATCCAAAAATTGAAATTGCATTCGTATATTCTTTTCGAATTTCTGCATTGCCTTTTGGTCCGAATCGACTGTATCCCATTTATTAACTACGATTACAACTGCTCGCCCTTCTTCATGGGCATATCCAGCTACTCGCTTGTCTTGTTCCATGATGCCAGTTTCAGCATCAATCAAGACAAGGGCAACGTCAGCCCTTTCAATCGCCTTCAATGTCCGCAATACACTGTATTTCTCCGTCGTCTCATACACTTTTCCACGTTTTCGCATACCTGCCGTGTCGATGATCACATAGTCTTGTCCATCCCGAGTGAATGGAGTATCAACCGCATCCCGAGTCGTCCCTTCGATATTACTTACGATAACACGCTCTTCATTAAGGAGTGCATTTACTAAAGAAGACTTCCCGACATTCGGACGTCCGATTACACTGAAATAAATCGTTTCATCATCTTCTTCCTGCTCTTCTTCCTCAGGAAAGTGGTGAATGACTTCATCCAGTAAGTCACCAAGACCGAGACCATGTGCGCCTGAAATCGGAAACGGCTCTCCGAATCCAAGTGAATAGTATTCATAAATGGTTTCACGCATTTCCGGATTGTCTATTTTATTCACACCTAAAACAACCGGTTTATTTGATTTGAATAGAAGTTTCGCAACCTCTTCATCCGCTCCGGTAATTCCTTCTTTACCATTGATTAGAAAAATAATAACGTCAGCTTCATCGATTGCGATTTCGGCCTGTTGCCGCATTTGAACGAGCAATGGTTCATCACCCGCTTCAATTCCTCCAGTATCAATAAGGTTAAATTCTCTATTCAGCCATTCCGCTTTCGAATAGATCCTGTCTCTCGTAACTCCCGGAATATCTTCTACAATTGAAATTCTTTCACCGACTAAACGGTTAAATATCGTTGATTTGCCTACGTTAGGTCTTCCAACTATTGCAACAACTGATTTTCTCATGAAAGGAACTTCCCTTCTACACCATACTTTATTACTTCATTCATTCTAGCAAAATCAACCGATTTAAACAATTTTAAACCGAAATCAATGTTTTACAATGATGTACAATTCCTCGCTTAAGGAATGCGCAATTCCGTCTGTTATCGCTTCCAGATTTGCAGCAATCATTTCCAGTTCTTGCTTGGATTCACAAATAAAAATTGGTGCGCCTCCATCAATTTTTGATTGATCTGTTGTAATGACGGCAAGGATGGCTTTCTCGATATTCATCATTCATCCCTCGTTTCATGATAGGATTTTGATTCGGTAGGCATGCGGATTGCGCTTTCGAGCACTGGAACGGCACCGATAATTTTAATGGCAAGGTCAATATCACGGTTTTGCGGAAGAATAAACATACCGATTCTGCCGTCGTCCAAATCCCGTTTAATAAGCGGTGTTAAAGCTGGTGTTCCCGAGTCACGAAAAATCCCAAGTGAAACAGAAACGTCGTGAAGCATTGCCTGTCGTTGCCCTAAATTAGCTAAGGTCTGCACGACATTCCGGTTTTTCGGATGGATGATGAATCCAGCGCCATATTTTAATATTTCTTCTTGTCTTTCCTTAATTCCAATATTCATGATATAAATATTATCAACATATAAACCGGCACCATCAAACTTCAGAGGGGTATATTCGATATCAGCAATATCTTTGATTGTACTTCCGCTCATTAAGCGTAACGACAAAAGTATAGAGCCAATACCACCAGCAAGTGCAATCGAAAGATCAAAATATATAAAAAGAATCGTGGAAATGAAAGCGGAGAAAATACAAAGGTAATTTCTGCTTTCAAATGAAATTGCGATGCCCTCAATATACGCTCTCCCGCGAGGAACTAATTCCAATGGATCGATTTCAGCCAATGTATTTCGTTCCATATTACGTACATCCCTAAATTGGGTCGCGGCAACCGTTAATAACGTCACTGCCGTATATTCCTTTTCAATTAAAGCAGGTACTGCAATTGCCCCGAGAGAAGCCGCGATAAATCCGAGGGAAGCGTGAATGATTTTCCCATGAAGATAGGTTGGATACTGCCTATAATCAGTTTTCAACATTAAAATTCTTGCTAAAGTACCAACAATAACACCAAAAAGTATCGCATATGTATATTCGTTCATGTCCTCACTCCTTGGCTTCAGTTTGCCAAAAAAGCAAGCCCTGTATACACCAAGAAAAAAGGCCTTCCTTTGTTAGGGAGGCCTTCAATAATCAATTACTTATATTTATCGAGCTGATCACCAATGACATCACCGAGTTGGAATCCGGAATGATCGTCATCCTTCTCATAATTTCTTACTTCTGCTTGCTCTTTTTCTTGTTCCAATTCTTTAATACTTAAAGAAATACGCTCATCTTCTTCATTCACATCAAGCACTTTGACATTTACTTGCTGATCTACTTCAAGTACTTCGTCTGGTGTGCCGATGTGACGGTTCGCGATCTGGGAAATGTGTACAAGACCTTCCACCCCAGGTAATAATTCAATGAAAGCACCAAAGCTGACTAAGCGTTTAACTGTTCCTTCTAAAACATCACCTTGGGAAACGCGCTCTCCGATATTCGTCCAAGGTCCTGGTAGAGTTGCTTTGTGCGATAGCGAGATTCTTTCGTTGTCTCTATCAACTGAAAGCACTTCCACTTCGATTTTGTCTCCTTCTGAAACGACATCAGAAGCTTTTTCTACATGGTAGTGGGCAAGTTGAGAGATATGCACGAGACCATCAATCCCGCCAAGGTCAACGAATGCACCAAAGCCTGTTAAGCGCTGTACAGTTCCTTCAATCACTTGGCCTTCTTCCAAGGAATCAAGGAGTTCTTTCTTTTTCTCTTCTTCTTCTTTTTCAACTACAGCACGGTGAGAGAGAATAACACGATTTTGGCTGCGGTCGAGTTCTTCCACAATAACTTCCAGCGTTTTTCCTTCGTAATCGCTGAAATCTTCCACATAATATGTTTCTACTAATGATGCAGGGATGAATCCGCGTACGCCTACGTCAACAACAAGTCCACCTTTAACAACTTCTTTTACAACGGTTTCAAAAACTTCCTTGTTGTCATGTTTTGCTTCAAGTTCCTCCCATGCTTTTTCAGCATCTACAGCCCGCTTGGACAAAACTACTTCTTCATCTGTCAATTTCTTTACCTGCAGGGTGACAGAATCCCCTTCACTCACAACATCGCTTGGAAGCTCGACATGTAAGCTGGAAAGTTCGCTAATCGGAACAATTCCCTCTGTTTTATAACCGATATCAACGAGAACTTGTTTTTCTTCTACTTTTACAACAGTTCCCGTTACCGTATCTCCTACTTTCAATTCTGGTAATTCATTAAATTCATTCGTCATAACCTTAGCCCTCCTATTAACATCATTGCGATATAAAATTATTCTTTCTATAACTTCTAATAATTACATTTTTTTGTCAAGTAAAGTATTCTAATTTTGTTTATCTTTATACTTTTCCACTTCTTGTAAAATAGAGCGGACGACCTCATCGATAGAAAGGGATGTTGTATCGACTTCAATCGCATCGTCCGCTCTAACTAGAGGTGCTGTTTCGCGATTAGAGTCTATTTCATCTCTTTTCTCAATTTCGGCCTTTAATTGTTCTAAATCGGATGGTATGCCTTTAGCGATATTTTCATCATGACGTCTTTTCGCTCTTTCATCAACAGATGCCACGAGAAAAATTTTCACTTGTGCATTCGGGAGGACGTGAGTACCGATATCCCGACCATCCATTACAACACCACGGTCCTTCGCTAACTCCCGCTGTCGCTCCAACATTTCTTGCCTAACAGTGGAAAGCTTGGCGACATAAGATACGTTTGCAGAGACAGGCTGGTAACGAATTTCCTCCGTTACATCTTTCCCATCCAAAATGACACGTTGCCCCGTTGAATCATTGGTAAGTTCGATATTGGTATTCATTAATAGGTCTAATACCGCGTCATCATCAGATGGATCAACCTTATCATTAAGTGCTTTTAAAGTAAGTGCACGATACATTGCTCCCGTATCTACATAAATATAATTTAATTTATCAGCTACAATTTTTGCGACCGTGCTCTTACCAGCAGCTGCCGGTCCATCAATTGCAATGGCTGTGTGTTGTTCTTGCATCTACAAACTTCCGTCCTCTCATAAACTTGTAAATGATTGCTTCACAAGTTCAGCAAGTGATTAATTATTTTTATCTACTGTTTATCATAGCATAATTCAAATTGGAAGGTCTACAATCTGTTCTCAAGATAATTCTTTTTTTCTCATTTCCCGTTGTTTTTCAAAACAATAGCTGATAATTAATTGTTGTTCTTTTGGTTTTAATGCAACAAATTTTAATGATGCTGTATGGATTCCATTTCTCATTTGCAAGAAAACTACTTGTGCTGCCGTCTCTATATAGTGAATTTTCCCTGAGCGGAAACCGAGCACAACCCATAGATTAATCATTTCATTCATTTTAAGCAAACCTTCTCTTGGTACAATTAAAGATAATCCCCCGCCGCTTACATCGGAAGTAACTGTTGTGAAAGCTTCTCCGTCTTCATTTTGGCGATGCACAGCTACATCAGCTGTTGCATCTACACGTACAAATTGTCTCCGTTGAATTCGCTCCATATCTTCCGGTTTTGGCTTTGAGAGAGCTAGAGCGGGAACAATAACCTTCACCCTTGCAGCAACGGTCGCCTGAAATTGATAAACCGCTTCGTCATCGCCTACAAAATCCGCTTTAAAAGAGGCGCCTATTTGGAAAAATTTCGTCTTTCCTGTTTGTTTATGTACGGGATAATCGATAATAAGATAATCTTCATTAATGTCAATGACTTTACAATAATATTCTTCCGGCTCCACTCCGGGTATTTTAAATAGTAATGTCAGCTTTGTTCCGATTTTTATTGTCGGTTCTTTCATATTTTCACCACGATTCTGAATACCTTTATTACGAAATGATTGAATATATATTTATTATTACAGATTTAAGTGAAAAGGGGAAGGCTTTTTGCCTATCCCCCTTTACGTGAGCTAAAAAATTATAAGATAAAGATGTATCGAACAACTACAGTTACCAGCACAAGCCACGTCCGCTCTGCGCCCAGCAACTAGCAGATCTTTTGGTGGGGCGAGCAGTGCGCAGTCCCAAACTCCACACTCCTCCAATTGATAAAGAAGACTTGCCGATTGGCTTCAGCCAGAGGCTTAGTCGCAGTTATATCCTTGTGGTGAAAGTCAACATCGGCTCTCTGCGTTCGCTTGAGTTTCCTTTATCTCAAAGAGAAGAATGGAAGTTCGATTAAGTTCACCCCGTTCTAGGGCCTAGGGCATCATCGAACTACCTCCCATCCTGGGAGGCACAGTTTGTACCTTGCTACGAAGCACAGGATATGCTAGTACAGGCGTTGCGACAGGACGTCACGCACTTAGCCTGTAAGGATGCTTTCGCCTTTGATCAGGAGTATTTCAATTCTTTTCCTCCAAGTTTTTCCACCATTTCTTCTCTGCCGTCCATTGCATTAATGAAAATGCGGTACGTATCATTGTTGAATGTGCCTAAGAATTCATAGGTAAGCACTTCTTCATCCACATCATTTGTAATAATCGATAGGCTGCTTTCTTCAATTTGCACATTGTCATTAACAAATTCAAGCGCCTCTTCTTCCGTGAGTTCCGGCTCGTCAATTTCCCGTTCATGGTGATTACTGTAATATTCGGTTGCTGTAACTCCTAAAACGTCACCATTGTCTAAAGCTACTTTTACCTCTACGGAATCAGAGTAAATGCGAATACCATCTTGGTTGTAATAAAACGAATACATTCCTACATTATTCAGTTCCATGCTTTGATAGAGGTTCATATCGTCAAAGTCAAATTGCTCCAAGTATTTTTCTGCGCGTTCCAGTCCTTCATGTAAACTAAGTTTCTTATCTTTTAAAGGACGTTCAATTAATAATGTTAGTGGATAACCGCCTTTTTGAGAGAGATCCATGTAAGCTCGTTTGTCATCATTTTGATACGAAACACTGTAAATTGGAATATCTGCGCCATCCCCTGAAGGAGTAATTTCAATATTTTCTTTCGAATTGATATCGAAAATCTTTCTACTCTTATCTAATGCTTCTTTTTCACTCAACGTTTCTCCGGGAAGATTTTCAAAATGATCTTCTGGCTTTGTACTGACTCCAATTAGACCGGATTGGCTGTTTGCCTCAGCAAATCCCTCCACTTGTTCTTCTACAGTTTTAAAGCCATCAATAATCGTATTATCAGTTTGGTCATTGTTAACTAATGCAAGCTGAACATCCATCCACCGTAAATTATTTTCAAGTGCTAGATGCTGTACATGCCGCAATTCATCTTTAATATCATTCGCTTGCACATAAAGCTCCTCCAGAACATTCGTTTCCTCATCCGTCAACGGGTCGTCATCCAAGTTCCTGATTGCTGTCCGGTACGTAAAATCACCGATGTTAGAGAGAAATTCCTCCGTTTTATTAAACGGTAAGAGTCCAAGCGGCAATTGGGATACATTGGAATGGGCCTCTGAAGTAATCCGCCAAATATCAACGAACTTAGGGGATAATCGTTCATGGGAATTCATCGCGAGCACTGTTCCAATCTCGTCATGCAATAAATCCATGTGATAACTAAGTTCGTGGAATGATTTTTGATAACCATTCTCCGCTTGTATTAAAATCGCATTTTTTTCTTGGTGCTCCTGGTAACCCCAAATGGCAGCACCAACTAAACCGAGTGACAGAACGCCAATGGTAATCCAACGAATCATATTATTCACGCCTTCCTATTTTGCAAAGATATGTTTACCGATTTTCTTAATTTGTGGCCTCGTCCATATCCAAGGTGAAGTTGCGGTATCTGGGTTGAAATAATAGATGGCATTGGAAGAAGGATCCCACCCATTGATCGCATCAAGCACAGCCTCTCTCGCTCTTTCATTCGGTGTAAGCCAGATTTGACCATCTGCTACGGCTGTAAAGGCACGGGGTTCGAATATGACACCTGATACTGTATTAGGAAAGCTTGGACTCGCTACCCGATTCAAAATAACGGCCGCTACAGCAACCTGTCCTTCGTATGGTTCTCCCCTGGCCTCTCCGTATACCGCATTTGCCATCAGTTGAATATCATTCTGTGAAAAACCTTGCGGGACATTGACTGCAGTTGTATTATCTGCTGGTGCGCTTTGCTCCGCCTGTTGCGCCTCGCCACCTTGCTGCTGTTCTCCTTCCATACCTCCATAGTGACTGAAACGATTGCCTCTTGTTATTTGTTCTTTCACATAAGCTTCATCAAATTCACTTGCTTGAACCAATTTGTTTTTTGTTTCTTCGCCTGCGAGTCCATCAATATTCATACCGAATTCATATTGAAAATTGCGCAGAGCCCAGTATGTCCCCCACCCGAATACTCCATCAATATTTCCATTGTAAAACCCTAAATATTGTAATCTCGCCTGCAATTCAATTACGTCATCCCCAATTGCACCATGTTGAATGACTTGGGGACTGAATGCTTTTACCTCTTCTTTTCCGTCAAAAAATAAAGGAAATAGAAATAACCCGACAACCATCAAGAAACTAATCTGTCTTAATCGCAAATCTTACCCTCCTCATGAAGCAGTGACTTGGGGATAGTTTTTGTTGCTAATCTATTTTTATACACAAATATGTAAAAAAAGCATATACAGCTGAGACACTGTACACGCTTCTATAGTGATTTCATATTATTTATTTAATTCAAATCCGGTTGATTAGCAATTTTCATGCGGTGAAGTCCAAAAATCCATAGGACGATCATAAAAGGGATCAGGTAGTAGATCCAGTTGCTTGAAACCGACTGTAAGATATAATTATAGATACCGTGAAGTAAAAAAGGAATGAAGAAAGCGAGCCCGAGATTAAATCTCGTTCTACTCACACGTGTCTTCGCCTTTCCGAAATAATACCCCATGATAACTCCAAATAATGCGTGAGAGGATACAGGAAAGATTGCTCTTGAAAAAGCGTATTCAATGCCGTTTGTCAGTAAATATAATATATTTTCAACCGAGGCGAAACCCAAACTGATTGCTACAGCATATACAATTCCATCATAATGGTCATCAAATTCCTCATGATGATACATGGAGAACATAAAGATAAACCATTTCAAAAACTCTTCCAGTATTGCAACTTGGAAAAAGGATGTTAAAAAATTATTTAACACGAACCCTTCCTTAACAAATGCATGCTGCACAAACATAACCGGAAATACAAGCAGACAGCCTAATAAAAAGGATCGGACAATTAAAGGGATTGGTTCTGTATATTCATCCTTTAAATAAAAAAAGGACATTAATGCTACAACAGGGGCAAGCCCGACAGTGAAAATAGCAATCATGATCACTAACCTCTTTCCAAATACAGTACTTTTATCGTATCATTAACTTGTCCCATTGGAAATAGTGAAAATAGGAAGCGGGTGATTTTGTTGAAGAAAATATTGATTATCCATACAGGTGGAACCATTTCCATGTTAGAAAATAAAGAAACTGGTGCAGTGAATGTTACGGATGAACATCCATTGACCAGATTACAGGATGAATATCGTAAATTTGCGAATGTGGATGAATATGTTGTTTTTGACCTGCCTTCCCCGCATATTACGCCGAAGCATATGTTAACACTGGCAGATTGCATCAGTCAATCCTTGTCAAAGTATGATGGAATTGTCGTTACACATGGTACAGACACACTGGAAGAAACGGCATATTTTCTCGATCTTGTGATCGACTCTGAAAAACCGATCATCATTACAGGTGCCATGCGTTCCAGCAATGAAATCGGCTCAGATGCACTTTATAATCTAATCAGTTCCATCCGGGTGGCATCTGCGGATCAGGCTAAGAATAAAGGTGTATTAGTTGTCATGAATGATGAAATTCATACAGCTGCCAACGTAACAAAGACTTCAACAAGCAATGTTGCGACCTTCCAAAGCACGCAATACGGACCGATCGGAATCGTTACAAAAGAAATGATCATTTTCCACCGGATCATTTTAAAACAAGAATATTATCCTGTGAAAGACGTTCATTCTAATGTTTTTCTATTGAAGGCGTTTGCGGGAATGGATGAGAATTTAATTCACGCGCTACATATGGCAAAACCGGATGGACTTGTTATTGAAGCTTTCGGTCAAGGCAACCTACCGGGATCGATAGTGGATGGACTTATAAAAATTATAAATGATAATATTCCAGTCATTCTCGTCTCCCGCTGTTATCAAGGAACCGTGCAGCCAACGTATGCTTATCAGGGTGGCGGCAGACAATTAAAAGAATTAGGTGTCATCTTCGCCAATGGTTTGACAGGTCCGAAAGCAAGAATCAAATTACTCCTTGCCCTAGAAAAAACGAAGAATATAGAAAGCTTAAGTAAATTATTTTCTGAACAATAAAGGAGCTAGCCGTTGCTAGCTCCTTTATTGTCTATAAATTATGCTTTCACCGTCTGCTTCGACATGATGGAGCGTGCAATTGCTTCTCCGTGAAAACGGCCATTTTCAATGAAGATGGCATTGTTATTAAACCCTGCTGCCACAACACCTGCTATATAGATTCCTTCTATATTCGTTTCATATGTTTCATCATCATATGCTGGAATTCCATTCACCGGGTCTGTTTCGACACCTGCATCATGTAAAAATTTGATATCAGGTTGATAGCCGATCATAGCGAATACAAATTCATTATCGATTCGCTTTTCGATACCATCCACTTCATAATACACCGCGTTTTCCGTGATTTCTTTTACGTTCGCATTAAATACCATCGAAACTTCATCTTTTTTCACTAAAGAATCGAACCCGGGAAGAATCCATGGCTTGACGCTTGAGGAATATTCCTTGCCTCGGTAAAGGACCGTTACGTTAGCTCCTGCCTTATGGAGCTCAATCGCTGCATCTACTGCAGAGTTTTTTCCGCCTATTACTAGAACATCTTTATTATAATAAGGATGTGCCTCTTTAAAATAATGGCTTACCTTAGGCAAATCATCACCTGGAACGTTCAAGCGATTCGGCTGATCGTAATAACCGGTCGCGATGACGACATAGTTTGCTTTATATTGCTTTTTCTCCTGATGATTTGTTTCGGTATGAAGGAAAAATCCTGTTTCTGTTTTTTCAATCTGGACAACTTTTTCAAAGGATTGAACGCGTAATGCTTTTCTTTTTGCCACTTCCCGGTAGTACACAAGTGCTTCATTTCTGACCGGACGTTGTTTCTCGGTAATGAAAGCAACATCACCAATTTCCAGATTGTCACTGGAACTGAAAAATGTTTGGTGTGTCGGAAATTCATACAAGCTATTCACGACGTTTCCTTTTTCAATCAACAGCGGGTTGATGCCTCTTTCTTGTAAAGCAATTGCTGTAGCCATTCCACATGGTCCAGCTCCAACAATGATAACTTCTTCCTGTTGCATTTACTGCCACATCCTTTTCACATGCTCTAATAACCATTCTACTATAAATAAAACCATACTTCTACTGGAAGTCCGCAGTCCCGATACCTCTCGCTTTCCGCGGATGGCTGATGAGCCTCCTCGGCCTCCCGCAGGAGGCTCGAGGTATCGGGACTGCTCCCAGGAAATATTTTAGTTAGAATTTCTGTTCATGTTTTTTATTGGAATAATAATCTTTATAAAAGTAGGTAGCTATATCTTACCAAAAGAAATATAAACAGACTCCTGCGGGAATGCGTAGTATATTTCTGGAGATAGGATATCAGCTGATAAATGGGCTCATTTTTTGTATTTTGCACCATAGAAAAAACCCCTATCCTAAAATGATAAGAGTTTTTTGAATGGGTTAGCTTCAGTTTTTATACCCAGCCGCGGAATCTTGCTGCTTCGGCCATTTTTCGGACCCCTATCATATAAGCAGCGAGTCGCATGTCAACTTTTCTTGTTTCGGAAAGATTATATATATTATTAAAGGAATTAATCATAATCTCATGCAGCTTTTGATCAATTTCTTCTTCCGACCAATAGTAACCTTGATTATTCTGTACCCATTCGAAGTAAGACACCGTTACGCCACCTGCAGAAGCGAGCACGTCTGGTACTAAGAGAATATCACGGTCGGTTAAAATTTTAGTCGCTTCGGCAGTTGTTGGCCCATTGGCAGCTTCTACGATAATACTTGCTTTAATATTATGGGCATTATCCCGTGTGATTTGATTCTCTACTGCAGCAGGAATGATAATGTCGCAGTCCAGTTCAAACAGTTCCTTATTCGTTATCGTATTGTCAAACAGATTCGTGACCGTACCAAAACTGTCCCTTCTATCAAGCAGATAATCAATATCGAGACCGTCTGGATCATGTAAGGCGCCCTGAGCATCCGCAATGCCGACAATCTTCGCTCCTTGATCATAGAGGAATTTTGATAAATAACTACCTGCATTACCAAAGCCTTGAATAACAATCCGCGCACCTTTAACATCAATGCCACGTTTCTTCGCGGCTTCATTCAATACAATTGTAACCCCTTTTGCTGTAGCAGATTCTCTACCATGTGAACCACCAAGAACAATCGGTTTTCCAGTAATGAAACCTGGGTTATTAAATTCGTCAATCTTACTATATTCATCCATCATCCATGCCATAATCTGTGAGTTCGTAAATACGTCCGGTGCCGGAATGTCTTTTGTTGGACCTACGATTTGACTGACAGCACGAACATAACCACGACTAAGCGTTTCCAATTCACGGAAAGACATATGGCGCGGATCACAAATTATTCCACCTTTTGCCCCGCCATATGGTAAGTCGACGATTCCAGCTTTCAAGCTCATCCAAATGGATAAAGCTTTTACTTCTTTCTCCGTTACCTCTGGATGGAACCGAATACCGCCTTTAGTCGGACCAACCGCATCATTATGCTGCGCCCGGTATCCGGTGAATACTTTTACCTTGCCATCGTCCATGCGTACCGGAATACGAACAGTCATCATACGAAGCGGGTCTTTTAATAATTCATATACTTCATTGGAGTATCCCAGCTTTTCCAAAGCGGTCATGATTACTGTTCTTGTTGAACTTAAAACATCTAGATTTTCATGATTTTCTTCGGTAGAGTCAACTGCTTTATCGGCTACCATGAATTTACCCCCTAGAATACATATATTAATAAACCTTCTACTAAGAAGCTAGTATACACTGTCACTGTAAATATGCAATAAAAATACGATGAAATGCAATACTTTTTGTTAGAAGAAATTAGTTGTAAAAATGGTTCATAATTTGTTTTATCGCCTGCTCTTCATAAATAGCTTTCCCGTATTCCTTCAAACGATAGGAAGTAAGAATGCTTGAATGGGAGTACTCCGACATGATTGCAATTAAGCTTTCTTTCTCAATATCGGGCAATTCCTCTTCATCAAACAACATATAATAATGGTCATTCAAATGATATACTTGCCCATCCTCTATCCCAAGCGGTGATAAATAAGATGCAACGTCAATCAAATCTTCAAAGTCATCGAATAAAAAGATCAACTCATGGCTTTCATCAAGCGTTACCTTCATTTCAATAAAATCTTCGTCCTCAGTTTCCATGTCGTTCATTTGCGTCACGACTACATGCATACCTTGGGCTTGCATCATGAATACTTGAACAAGCAGCATTCCATCAAGTTCTATATCTAATTCATCACTTGCATCATACATCATTTCACTAAATAAACTCCGGACACTAGCTGCATCGTGCCATATTTCATCACTCGTAAAACCACGCTCAATTAAATCATCAAAAGTTAAAAAAATCGTGAACTGATGACTGGATAGTTTTTCCACACGCATACAGTATCCCCCTTAAAAAAATAATACTAAACACTAAGACAACGGCCTATACACGCAGATGATACATTGAATGTATACTCATACTATATGCAATTAATTAAATTTTAGGTAGTAAGCTATTTCGTAAGATTTTCTCCTTCTTATAGTCTATGCAACAAAGTCGTGATTTCATCCTGCCAGACATAAATTGCTGTACCTAGTCCCGCGATAACAATAACGACTGTAAAAAGTAATCGCAAGAGAGGTTTACTTAACTTAATTTTTGTCCGTGTATTTTTCGTATGTACCTCTTTTCGTGGAGGTAAATTCAAAACATCAATTTCGTTTATATGATGATCAGCTAATAGTTCCTTGTCATTTGTATTTCCTTCTTCAATATCCTTGACAAGGGATCTCAACTCATTCGCTTGATCTTTCTCTTTATGCTCAAGTTCTGTACTCAACTCAGAAAGCACCTCACTTTTTGAAGCGAATAAATAATCCTAAAAGAAAGTCTACTATAAAATGAAGTGTAATTGTAACGAAAAGATTCTCCGTAATTACAAATAGATAACCTATTATAAGACTAACAACCAGTACGGATAGAAATAATACCGGTTTTCTTAAATAACGGAAGTGAACCACTGCAAACAATATGCTTGCTGGCACATATCCGAACGTACTCTGAATTACACCGCGGAATAAAAGTTCTTCAGAAACAGCTACGAGTAAAGCTACACTAAAAATAAACGAAATGGATCTGTAACTGAATATCCTTTCATTTATCCCGCCATCATCAAACGCAGATTCAGGAAGCATCCTCATTAATAGTAAATCCATTCCGACGATACACAAAGCCGGTAAAGCACCAAAATAAATTACTTCCTGTATATCCCAAATAAATAACGTTGCCCAATCACTAAAATGATCAAATAAAAAGAAGCTTAAGAGAAGAGCAATTCCGAGAAATATCACTTGCGAAAATACGAGATTTATTTTTAACTCTCGATCTGACAATTGTTTGATTAATTCACTTCGCTTCATGTTTTACTCCAAGCAATAGCTTTTGGAGCTTTAACCTCCAATCTGTTTCCTTTCGCTGACTAGGAAGTAAGGCTTGTGTTTCCCATTGTTCCAGGTCAATTCCACAGTTGCTGCAGCATTCGAAGATTGGAGTGTCATAACCTGATTGAAACTTCTTATACAGTTGCTCCCGTAAACAACCAGCTGACTCAGCCCAGCTAACCATCTCTTGTAATTCTTGCATTTTATAGAGACTCCGTGAATGAATCCAGTTTACGAGATGATCATATATATTACGCCATTGTTCTGCTTGATAGACAACTTTCTTTCCTCTAATCATACCATGTTTTTCAAAATGAAACCGTAAAAATCTCCATTTTATTTCACTCATTTGAAAGAGTTCGTATAACGTATTAATTGTTTCTTTTGTGAGTTCAATTCCTTGTTCACCCCATATTTGTAACTGCTGCATAATCACGCGGATTTCTCCAGACTCTGGTAATTCATTTTCAATAATACTCTTCGGGATTGCAGTATCGTAGCGGCCATAAAGCAATAGACAAATACTTGGTTTCCCATCTCTCCCCGCCCTTCCGACCTCTTGGATATATGCTTCCATTTGGGATGGTAGATGATAGTGGATGATCAAGCGGATATTATGCTTATTAATTCCCATACCAAATGCACTCGTACAGCAAATCACATCAATTTGATTATTCATGAATTGTTGTTGAATCTGAATTCTATCAATTGGCTCCATACCGCCATGATAGAAAGCTACATTAAGCTCCGGCAATTTCTCTGATAAAATATGCGCAAGATTTTCCGCTTGGATTCTGCTTGAGAAATAAATTAACGCAGGGCCATAATGTTTTTTAAGATAGAAAGTTAATAATTCGAGCTTCTCCTGATCTGAGGATACATCTTGGATGACAAATGCTAAATTATCTCGGTCCATCGGATAGATTCGTTTTGTGATTTCTGGTCTGTTCAAGCTTTTAATTATATCTGCTTGCACAGCAGGGGTTGCTGTTGCACTTAAAGCAAGTACAGGCGGATTGTTGAGGCGCTGAATCACAGTTCCAAGCTTTAAATAATCCGGCCGGAAATCATGTCCCCACTGGGAAATACAATGAGCTTCATCGATAACAAATAAACTGATTTTCAGTTGCGACAATCGCTTTATTACTTGATCTTGTTGTAATAATTCAGGTGAGATATAAAGTAATTGATAGTGATGTAATTGTTCCATTATCAACTGTCTTTCGGCATAGGTGACAAAACTATTTAGAGCGACGGCCCTTTTATAATTTTTCGCTTTTAATTCTTTTACCTGGTCTATCATTAATGATATTAAAGGAGAAATGACTATTGTGAGACCTTCTAATAATAGGGCCGGCAATTGATAACATACAGATTTACCTGATCCTGTCGGCAAAATACCGAGCACGCTTTCTCCCTGCAGTACATCATGAATGATTTCCCGTTGACCTGGTCGAAACGTTTGATAGTGGAAATGCTTCTTGAGTTCTTCTTCTAATCGAAGGGTTTCATGCATTATTACTTATTCCCTCCTTGAATTTATGGTGAAAAACAAGCATGAGACGAATTTGGAAAAAACTTATCTCGGGATGGAGTTTCTCTTTAATCGTCTTCAGCTTAAAGGAATTCGACTCTTGGATTACCTGCAAGATCTGTTTCGCATCGTTTTCAGATACATAGTCTGAAAAAGGAAAGACAGGATCGTACAGCGCAATTTCAGCTAAATGATCATAAATTGTATTTACTTTTAAATTCCTTGTGCGTGATATTTCTTCAGGTGTAAGACCTTGCTTGAACAAATCATGCGTCCGTCCGGCTGAACCGACTATTTTTACTGTTTGTCCAATATCAGCAATTAGTGGGAATAAGGCACGATAGTCTGATTGGGCTGTTTCAATTTTGTACAGCAACATATGAATCATTCCGGTTAACAATAAATGGATATCCGTTGCCTCTCTTTTATAATCGACTGCAAGCTGATCAAGGCTTTTCCCATAATGTTGATATCCCGAAAATCGGTCAACAAATAACCGAGCTTCTTCTTCTTGAAAGTCAGCTAATAACTGCTCAAGTTCAAGATATAATGCTTTCAAATAACCTTTTTCATTTTCCTTAATTTGTTTAAAAAAAGATCGCACAAATCGTTCCGTCTCCGGCTGATGAATGACCGGGATGAATGAAAAGTTCTTTTCTTTCGTATTGCTTAATGTTTGAACGAGTAATAATAATCTATTATAAAATATTTCAGCTTTATCATAATAGCGGATCCCTTGAAAGTAATGATAAGGGATACTTGCTTGATGACTCCTTTGCCACATCTCACCCTCAGGTAAACAGCGTACTGCTTGTCGTCCTTTTTCATCAACTGTCTCTTCCAAGTGACCAGCTCGAATTAATTCATTTATTTTCTGATCAAAGCTTTGTTTCTTTAATCCTTTATAAATTCCATAGAATGCTTGATTAGAATAAATATGTGCATCTTGCAAGGTTTGGATGTTCCTGCTGCCGGTTAGTAAATGATAAATGCTTGATGTGCTTCTCTCTTGTTTAATCTGTTTTGCGGCGGTTAAAATGATACCGTTAAAAATCAACTATTTCACATCCAATCTGGCCACCTATTTGAAATTATACGTGAACCGTTTTACAATAGAAAGTGTTTATTCGGGAGGCTTCGTAAATGTATGTTATCGTGAATCAGGATACTTGTATAGCTTGTGGAAATTGCGGGGCAAATGCACCGAAGTTGTTCGGCTATAATGAAGAAGGGCTGTCTTATGTAAAGGTTGATGGCAATACCGGCACAAAAAAGATAAAAAGAAGATTTCGAGACGATCTTCTCGATGCCTATGATGCTTGTCCTTCCTTGTCCATTCATATTAGCAAGAAACCGTTTCAAACGGGAAATAATTGATTTTACTCCAATTATATTATAGTAAAATCACACATAACAGCCAAATGTTTCACTTGTTAGATGGGCGCGGTGAGGATCAAGCAAGATTCTCACCGCGCTCATTCTATTTCAGCAATGACATTTACAGCAACCGGCACAGGGATTGGATTGTCGAAATGATAGTTCCTCAATTGCTTGATTGGTAAGTGGATGAATTGGACATCTTCGTATCCATAACTTTTTGCAGTCAGCAATATTGCCTCAATCATTTGTTTCGTTACATCTTCTTCTTGAATGGTTTCTTCGGCAAACTCGACTATGACTGTTTCATCTGCATCTTCCACTGTGAATTCAATATTTTCATCCATGACTGAATTGATGGAAGCATCACGTTGCATCTCTTTTAACGCAAGCATCGCCTCTCTTACTGTTGTATCATGATCTTGTGGAACAATAATATAGCTTTCCTCATAAAGTAAATAGCTCACCCGTTGCGTGCGATGGGAAGACAAATCAATTATTTGCTCCATTTCATTCAGTTCATTTATGATTCTTACCTTATCAATACCATATGGCAGAAACATTTCACTCAATAAGTGTGACAGTAAATCGCTGGACCCTGTCGCTTTAAGCAACCGATTCTGCCCAGTCAAGACAGCTTGTTTCGTATCAAAATCGATTGCAAACTCGATGTCCTTTAATAGAAAGTTTTCCGGATAAAGTTGGTAAATCTCTAATATTTCATCCAGCTTTGTGTAATACCTCTCCATATTTGCTTCTTCAGGTACAAGAAAGGTCAACGGGATAATATATTGCATGGTTTCATCATGAATGGCAAAATGGATGATTTCCTTGTCAGCTGGGACTTCAGTAAGCACATCTTCCGTAATGAGAGATGCTTCCTGCTGTTCCCTTTCACCAAAACGCTCCGATTCTTCATGTTGCTGGGCAGAATCATGGAATGTTTCACTTTCAATATCAAGGCTTACCTCCTCCGTTGCATTTCTCCTTTCCATAGATGATTGTTCAGTTGCGTTATGAAAAAGGAAAGGTAAGCTTAAAAGGCAAAGTAAAATTGCGGAAACAGAAAAATAGGGAATGAATTTCTTTTTTTTATTGTGCGGATTTTCGCTGAACTGCAAGGCTATTTGTTCATATATCTCTTCTTTTGATCGCTCGTCGTTATGCTTGGGCAAGTTTTCCAGCAGGTCAATAATCTGCTTATCGTCGCGTTTCGTCATCCATTATCCCTCCTTTCGCCTTCTCTTCATCAAGTAAACTTTTCAACTTTTTGATTGCACGGTGTTGCAAAGTTTTCACATTACTCACCGTCAAATCTAGAATTTCTGCCGTCTCTTTTAGACTATGATGTTGTATGTAGCGAAGAATAACAACTTGCTTCTGATTTACGCTGCATTGATCAAGTAGCTGATACATTAACGCAACATCTTCCTGGTGGATGATCGCTTCATCTGGTGTGGTTTCTCTAGCAGGAATGAACTCAGTCATGTCATCCAAATCAATGGTTTCGTTTGTAACTTTTCGCTTTCGTTTTTGTTTCCTGAAGTGATCAAACACAATATGCCTGGCGATGGAGAATGCCCATGTTTTTTCACTGCTGTCCCCACGAAACCGGTCATAGGATTTAATGACACGAATATATACTTCCTGGACGATATCTTCTGTTATTGTTTTATCTTTGACCATGTAAAAGACATAATTATAAATGTCTTGATGATATGTTTCGTAAAAACGATTAAACAGAGCCTTCATCAGCTTCCCCCATTCCTGCCATTAGACGTTATCCCGACCGAAAATGTTTCACTTTCATTCAGCGTAAATGTTTTGCGCGTTCTCTAGACTGGAGTTCTAATCGCATATATTCCAGTGTTATATCATGATAAAAATTATATCTTTGGAATAATAAACAATGATCTAAATTTGGTATTTCCTGGTAGCAGTCCAGACACCTCGAGACTCCTCCAGGAGGTCTGGCGAGACCCCTTAGTGCTCAGCGCGAGGAGGCTTGCCGACCGCTCAGCAGGTGCGAGAGGTGTCTGGACTGCGGACCTCCAGTAGAAAGTTTCGGAGTTTGACACACTTACGCTGAATGAAAGCAATCCATATTTTATTTTGAAAACCATTTAATGAATTTCATAATACGTATTTAATGCTTCACCATCACCATATGTAGTTGAGTTGGTTCGTTCCCAACGACATATGGTGATGGGAAAGCCGACTTTGGTAATTATGAAATTCATTCCATTATAAAATAATTTGGATTCTTATTTTCAAGTCCGAAAATGGAGTGTTTTAGCAAAGTAGTCTGTACGTCGTCTCAATTATAGGATAATAAAAAGGTTGGAACAATACTTTGATGTATGTCCCAACCTTTTTCTATCTGTTTATTGCAAATCGAGTGTGATTCGGTCGCCGCCGTTTAGTGTGTAATCTTTAGCTGGTACATCGGATAATTCGTCGTTTACGAATAAGTGCCAACTTGTACCTTCTTCTTCGCTGGCTTGCACCCGCTCGATTGAAGTGATTACATCTTCTCCATCGGTTTCGATATAAAATGTTTCATCAAGTACTTCTAGCAAATTGGCGCTTTCTTCAATTTCTACTTGCTGTTCGTTAATAAATTGTTCGCCGTCATTAATTGAAATTGTTAGGCGAACAGCATTCTCTGGTACACTGTCTGTTTCGCCCGTTTCATTTGTACTTACGGTTGTATTCGTCTCTTCATTACTACTTCCACACGCAGCAAGGAATAGGAAAACAGTAAATAGGACGAAAATGTTTATCAACTTTTTATTCATGTGTAACTAACCTCACTTTGTTATCTATTTCTGTTTAGACTGAGGAATGGTAAATGTAAAGGTTGTTCCTTGTTGTAATTTGCTATTCACGCGGATCGTACCCTGATGGGCATCAATAATATTTTTCGCGATTGCAAGTCCAAGTCCTGTTCCTTTCTTTTCTTTATTCCTTGTCCTTGACTTATCGGCTTTATAGAAGCGTTCAAAGACAAATGGTAAGTCCTCTTTCGGAATACCGCTGCCATTATCTGCGACTTCCGCAATAAATTCCTTTTCATTTGCAATTACTTTAATTTGGACATAACCTTGTTCATCCGTATGGCGAATGGCATTATCAATCAGGTTCGTAAAGACTTGTTCGACTCTGTCTAAATCAAATGTTGCCTGATCTGTTGTCACGTCCATCGACAGGTTTACTTCGACTTGATTTTCCTCAGCAACACGCTGGAACTTCTTAATGATTCGATCAATATAAGATTCCACTTGCACGGTTTCCAAGTTTAACTGGATATGCCCAGCTTCCATTCGTGCTAGATCCAGTAATTCATTAACAAGTCTGCTCATCCGTAATGATTCATCATGAATGATTGCAGCGAGTTCATTTTTTTCCTGCTTAGATTCCGCTACATCATCAACAATCGCTTCACTGTATCCTTGCAACATCGCGATTGGTGTACGCAGCTCATGGGAAACATTTGCGATAAAATCTTTCCGCAGCTTATCCAGCCTCCGTTCTTCTGTCATATCTCGAATTACAGCGACCGCGCCACGGACATAGTCTTCATCATATAATGGCGTCATCAGCATCACATAATCTCTTCCTTGCAGATGTGTTTCACGGATAACTTCCATTTCGCCTTTAATCACTTTCTCCAAAGCCTCTTTTAATTCATCCGGTAACTTTTGTTGGTTTGCATCAGGGGCAATATTTCTTTCAAAGTACCAGTCCTCAATATACTTCTCAGCAGGGGGATTAATTACAATAATATCTTCATTACGATTAAGGGTGATAACCCCATCTGCCATTGATTTCACAATACTAGCAAGTTGCTCCTTCTCTTGACTAACAGCATTAATATGAAATTTAAGCTGTCTTCCCATCCGGTTGAATTCCCTTGCCAAATCTCCAAGCTCATCATGGGTTAAAACAGGCACTTTTGTATTAAATTCTCCTTGAGTCAAGTCGGCTGCTGCTTCTCGCATTTTAATCAATGGTGACGTTATACGGGTTGAAAGAAAAACTGCAAAAAATACGGTAAACACAATAGCGAATCCTGCAGCAATTAAGATAATCTTCTGTGTTTCTGCCTTTGTCTGATTGACGACATCAAGAGATTGGTATATATAGACAGCACCATCATCGAGGAGCGGCTGACCGACGATAATCGCAGCCGTTGTATCATCTGGCAATACGATCAGTTTTTGTACTTCCCGTTCCAGCGTGATTACTTCAGAGAGCTCTGATTCATCCTGAATCCAGTCCAAATCGATTGCACTAAGTTCACTATCGCTGCTCATCGACAACCAGTAGTCCCCTGTCGGGTAAACAATTGCAATCCTGCTTGCTGGATCTTTAATCAATTCAGCCGTTTCATGAATAAAACGGCGATTATCCTGCTGATCGATAATGGTTGCAACCCTAGCAGCTGTTTCCATCATATCTTCTTCTGCCTCATTTATATAGAAGTTCTCAAAGAACTGCATTAATAGCATAAACAGAATAAATAAGACAATAAAAACGAGAAGGATAATCGTTAGTGCCAGTTTAACAACAATATTATTACGCCATACCATTATTCGTCCTCAACGACCTCAAATTTATAACCGACACCCCAGACCGTAACAATCATCTTTGCAGCCTTATTGGACACAGAACTTAACTTCTCTCTCAGCCGCTTGACATGCGTATCTACTGTACGCAAATCACCAAAGAACTCATATTGCCATACTTCTTTCAGCAAGATTTCCCGGTTATACACCTTATCAGGTGACTTAGCGAGGAAACAAAGTAATTCATACTCTTTAGGCGTCAAGTTCACTTCTTCACCATCAGCAGTAACCCGGTGCGCATCATGATCAATCGTTAGATGTGGATAAACGAGCACATCCCTAGCTGAACCATCTGCATTTGTAAAGGTAGAAGAGGTAACCCTTCTTAAAATTGCTTTTACCCGTAAAACAACTTCGCGGGGACTGAATGGCTTCACAATATAATCATCAGCACCAACTTCAAAGCCTTGTACCCGGTTAGACTCCTCTCCCTTTGCCGTTAACATAATGACTGGAGTAGACTTGTGCTTTCGTAATTCTTCACACACTTCAATCCCGTCCATCTCTGGCATCATGAGATCAAGAACAATACAGTCATAATCTTCTTCTAAAGCCATATCCAATGCTTCACGGCCATTCGCTGCTTCATCAATTTGGTAGTTTTCTCTTTCCAGGTACATTCGCACAAGACGACGAATCCTTTCTTCATCATCAACTACTAAAATTCTTACATCTGTTTCCATGAATAAATTCCCCCACAATCTCTAATCTTTGACATATTCCACTAGTCTCAATTATTACAAAAACCTTGTACACAACTCAATCTTCACACTAAAATAATTAGCTATTCCTTCGTATAACTTTTCAAAACTAACCAAAAGGAATTACTGATCACTTTCATTCAGCGTAAGTATTCTGCGCATTCTCTAGATTGGATTTCTAATCGCCGTTCAGTTGCCCGGTGGACGGATGCGCATCCTTAGGCACTGCTAGAGCTCCTCGGGCTGAGCACTAAGGGGTCTCCAGGTTCGTGCTGTTCCCGCAGGAGTCACCGTCCACCGGGCAACTGAACTGGTAGAGATGATTATTTTAAATATAAATTATTCCGTCACGATAAGGATTATACTTTTCCAGTACATTAAACAGTGATCCTAATATGGCCTTTCCTGGTAGCAGTCCAGACACCTCGAGACTCCTGCGTGAGGCCGGCTAAAAACGGTCACGTCCTGTGACCAACGCCGGCATTAGAACTTCCTGTTCGGAGGTAGGCCTGGCGAGACCCCTTAGTGCTCAGCGCGAGGAGGCTTGCCGGCCGCTTAGCAGGTGCGAGAATTAAGTACGTAATAAAAAACTCTAACAATCATTATAAACGAAACTGTAATAAATGTATAAGAAAAGAGACAAAGGCAGCCGGATTCTAAAGAAAGCGGTGCTTTTGTCTCTTTGGTTATTTCGTCATTTATTAAGCGTAAGAGTGTAATCCAGAAAGGACGAGGTTCACGACAATCAGGTTAAACATAATGATACCGAAACCTATAACAGCAAGCCAACCTGATTTCTCGCCGTGCCATCCGCGAGATAACCGCAAGTGCAGGAAGGCAGCATAGAAGAACCATGTAATAAGCGCCCATACTTCTTTCGGATCCCAGCCCCAGAATCTGCCCCAGGCGATTTGTGCCCAAATTGCAGCAAATATCAATCCTCCAAGGGTAAAGACCGGAAACCCAATGGCAACAGCACGATACATAATCTCATCAAGAAGGTCCGCTTTCACACTGCGCAGTAAAGGCTGAATTGCAGCAGCAACACGTTTTCTTAAAATAAGTACGGTAATTCCATAGATGAGTGTTCCGGTCAATAGCGACCAGATGACCGTATTAAACTTCCTGCCAGCATCTTCCCCTTGCATCCAGGACGGCGCTTCGAACAATGGCTCCACTACACCATCTGTAACGAGCACTCCATTATTCGGTGCAGCAATTGCCGGGAGGTGGTACTCTGTCTCGAAAATTTGTGTTCCATCTTGATATTCAAATGTTGCTTTATAACCCGCAACGTTAAATACAGAGGTGATAACGATAAAACCAATGACTAAAAACAATGTATACACAACGATTTCTAGCCATGTATTTCGTTTCGTCCGCTTCGTCTGGTCAATCTCTTTAATAAGATACATTAATCCGGCAACGAAACTGATAAATAAAATACCTTGTCCGATTGCAACTGTTGAAACATGAATCCAGAGCCAATAACTATTTAGTGATGGCACTAACGGAGCTACTTCTGACGGGAACATGCTCGCATAAGCAATAATTAGCATTGCAATTGGTAAGGCAAAGAGCCCTAAAAAGCCGAGTCGATAAATAAAATAGATAATAATGAATGCAAGAACCATCGCCATCCCGAGGAATGTTACAAATTCAAACATGTTTCCAAGCGGCGCATGACCACTTGCCATCCATCTTGTAAAGAAGTACGTTAGTTGTGCCAAGAATCCAAGTATTGTAATGGTGATTGCAATATTTCCTGCGACTTCTTTTTTGTTTCCTTTCTTACGTTTTTCCCGAATAGTCGCTCCGAAAAATAACGTTGCAATCAAATATAAGATAAAAGCAGCAAAAAGCATATTACCGCTCAGATTGAATAAATCCATCAAACACCCTCCTAGAGAAGTTAGCAGACCGGACAAATAAACATTCTATTTATCCAGTTCCTGTCTATCTTCAACCATTTTTATATTCGTTTGTTCAATCGCTTTCTCTATATCTTTCGATAGGCCAAACCAGTTCTTGTTCGTATGGGCAGCGAGTAATACACCATCATCTTTCGGATGGAGCCATACTCTGCGGTGTTGCCAGTACATTCCTTGAATGACGCCAATCATAAAGATAGCCGCGCCAATTCCAAAGAAAATCAATGTATGGTCCACTCGTAATGTCAATCCACTAACATAATGGGTATCGAAATCTTGTATGGCGATTTTATAATCGTTTTCCCCAGTTGCATCAATATTTCTACCGATACCAAGGAAACTTATTTCCGGTTCCGTTTCGTCCGGCGGATAGACAAGTAGGACGAATGCCGGGTTTCTCGGATAATTCGTTTCGGAAGCCGGTGTTCCATCTTCTGCTAAATAATAATCTGGATAATATTGATCAATCGCTACCCGAAAACCATTATCCAGTATGTATTCTGATTCCGGATTGAATAAATCAATAGTGAAAGAATCGATGGCAGTCTCTTCCTCATCGGCTGTTTCATGGATTTTAAAAGTCATGCTGCTGAACTCATTCTGCTGATAACCTTGTTGATAAAGCGTATAGCCGTCAAATTTTGCAGGTTTATTCATTTGAATGGATTCGGTTAAAACATGTTCAAGCTCTGGTTCAGCACCTGGTACATCCTCATTTGCATCTTTATAAATGACAGCATCCGTTTGGAAATTACTTTCCACCATTCCAGATTTTTCGATTGCATCTTTAAATCGTTCATCCTCTGGGTCATGCATATCCAGATGGAACTTTTTGTTTTCAATATAGTATTCTCCCTTTGTTCCAGGGATAACGAGTGTTTCTCCCTCTCTCACCCACACATACTCATCTGTAAACATTATTGGCGTCGTCCGTAATATTGCCGCAAGCAAAATGATGATAAGTCCAATGTGGTTGACATAAGGTCCCCACCTTGAAAACCTGCCTTTTTCAGCTAGAATATGTCCGTTCTGTTCTGTTATTCGATAACGTTGTTTCTTCAATTTTTCTTTTACTTGTTCAATCTCAGCATCACTGACTTCTTCTGTTTCACTGTACAAACGCTGTCTGTTCAAGAACGTTTCATGGCGTCGTGGTTTTTGTATCTTTAATGCTTTGTATAAAGGTATAAAACGGTCTAAACTACAAATAACTAAAGAGACACCTATTAAACCTAGTAATAGCAAATACCACCAAGCACTATACATCTCGTGGAACCCGAGTAAATAATAGATTTTACCAATAAAACCAAACTGATCTTCGTAATAGATTGCTGGATCTCTTGATATAGCGTTCTGCGGTATGAATTGCTGTTGCGGAAAAAGCGTACCAAGCGTGGAAGCGACTAGCGCAATAACGATGAGCCAGACTCCCACTTTAACAGAAGAGAAAAAACTCCAGACTTTATCGACAAATGATCTCCGGTAAGTCTGTGAACGGCGTGCAGATCCTTCATATCTCATGTTGAGCAATTTCTTCTGATCATTACCGTCGATATGCTGATTCCCTTCTATCGGCTTTCCGCATGCTTCACAGAGGACGGTTCCCTCTGGATTGATATGACCACATTCACATTTGATCTTGTTCATTTGTATCCCTCACAGTTGTCTTTACCAAATCTGGAATAAACATATTATCATGAAAAATGTCATGTAGTTAAACTGATACATTGACCAACATGTCTATTAATTTGGTGTTATTTCTTCTAAGTATCCTTCCAGCCGGTCCAATGTTAAAGCACCATTCACTACTTCCTCAATTTCCCCGTCCGGATTAATGAAGAAGGTACTAGGTATTGGCCCAACTTTATATAAATCCCTAATCTCATTATTTTTGTCATGAGGAATAGGGAATGTCAGACTATAGCGATCGATGAAGCGATCAACGACAAGTTCTGTTGTGTCCAGGCTAACAGCCAGAATCTCTACTCCTTTATCTTTATACTCTGGATAAAGCTCCTGCATATATGGCATCTCTGCTTCACACGGTTTACACCAAGTTGCCCAGAAGTTCAACATGACTCCTTTGCCTTCGTAATCACTTAAACGTACTGTATCCAAATCACTATTGTCGCTGATTTGCGTCAACTGAAAGTTTGGTGCCGGATCACCCGCACGGTAAACCGTATTATCTTTTTGCAAGTTGGATACTATGGCAAAAATAAGTGCACCAACAAGTACTGCTAAGATGACTCCTCTATAAATTAACCTGTTTCTCTTTTTTTGCTGCTTTCTCTTTTTTGCTTTTTCTATACTCATGACAATCACTCCCCGTGTATTATACCATTATAGCAATTGTTAGAATCGACAATTCTATGTCTAAACTGGTACAATTTTACTTATGTTTATTCTTTAGTTGTTTTACTTCTTTAGGAGTCAATGCTCTAGTTTCGCCGGGGACTAATCCTTCCAATGTTAAAAATCCATATTTTTCCCTTTTTAATTTCTGAACAGGGTAGCCGAGCGCTTCCATCATTCTCCGCACATGGCGATTCTTTCCTTCTACCAATGTTAATTCCAGTATCATTGTATCTTTTTTTCGATCTGCAGATAAAATGTTATATCGGACTGCCTTCAATAGGTCCCTTTCTGCCGTTACACCTTTTATCAATTTTGCCAACTCTTGTTTACTAGGAATGCCCTTCAATTTTGCAACATAAACCTTCTCCAAACCATAGCTTGGATGCATGAGCGCATTTGCAAAATCCCCATCATTCGTTAAAAGAATTAAGCCGGAACTGTCATAGTCAAGTCTTCCAACCGGGTATATTCGCTCCTCGACTTCCGGAAAAAAATCAAGGACGGTCTTTCTTCCTTTATCATCCTTTACACTTGAAATGATGCCCCTAGGCTTATATAACATATAGTACACGTGCGCTTCCTTCTCGATCGGCACACCTTCCACCTCAATTTCATCTTGAGGGGAAACTTTCGTACCCAGTTCCGTAACCACTTGATTATTTACTTTCACCTTACCATCCACAATTAATTGTTCCGCTTTCCTTCTTGAAGTAAGGCCACTTTGAGCTATAACCTTTTGTAATCTTTCCAATGCCATGCTTTTCATCATCCTAAAAAGTATTTTTTTCGATTTACCACCATAAAGTGAAACTTTATTCACATTTTGGGCTGCTCTCATGCTTAAAACTAAGGATTTTACAGACCGTTAATGCCTGATAAAACAATAATAGCGTTTAACCTAGATTAAACGCTACAAATTAGCTTATCCAAATACGATACTAACTATTATTATCGCAACAATTATACCAACCAGATCCGCTAATAGTCCAACCTTAAGTGCGTAACGCATCTTTTTTATTCCAACCGCACCAAAATAAATGGTTAGAATATACAATGTCGTATCTGTACTCCCCTGCATGGTAGAAGCCAGTCTTCCAATAAAGGAATCCGGTCCGTACGTTTGGATCAGTTCTGCTGTCATGCCAAGTGCCGCCGTACCTGAAATTGGTCTGATGAGCGCGAGGGGTAAGACTTCAGGCGGAACTCCAATAAAAGTAAGTACAGGAGTCAGCAATCCGATCAATGCACCCAGTGCTCCAGAACTTCTTAAAATCGTTATTGCCACAATCATACCTACTAAAAAAGGAAGTAAAGAAAATGCCAATTTGACACCTTCCTTCCCTCCTTCCACAAACAGTTCATAACTAGGAAGCTTTTTCCAAGAGGCCGTGATTAATACGATCAGTAAAAAACAAGGGATGATCCATACACTTATTGTCGTCATCCAACTCATCCTATTTCCTCCGTGACTCTTTATTATAGTAATAGCGATCAATTAGAACAGCACTCGTAACACCGGCAATCGATGCAATTAACGTTGTGCCGACGATTTCTGTAGGTGAGGCCGAGTTATATTGCATCCGGATAGCAATGACAGTAGTGGGAATAAGTGTCAAACTTGATGTATTGATAGCCAGAAAGGTTATCATCGACCTGGATGCAGTATCAGACTTACTTAAGTTTTTCATTTCTTGCATCGCTTTAATACCTAACGGGGTTGCAGCGTTACCTAAACCGAAAAAATTGGCAGTGAAATTGGAAAGGATATACCCCATGGCCGGATGATCCTTTGGTATCTCTGGAAAGATTTTTATAATAAGTGGACGCATCAATTTTGTAATTAGCTTAAGTACGCCTGCTGCTTCCGCTATTTTCATTACGCCCAGCCAGAAAACGAGAATGCTGATCAAACCGATCGATAGCGTAACCGCTTCATTGGCACTTTCAATGATTGCTTTATTTACCTTGTCCATCGTACCATTCAACATTGCATAAAGGATTCCGACAATCGCCATCAATGCCCAGATTAAATTCACCATGACTGGATCCCTGCCACTTTACGTAAAAATTCGGATAAAAAAGATCGAACACTGTTACCTGTCGTTTCTTTTACATCAGTCTCTTTTTCAAGACTTTCTTCCGTTAATTTTTCAAAACCCCATTCAAATAAAGCGATATGATCATTCCAGTCATTTCCAGCATCTAAAGTTACGACGATTAAAGAATGCCCATTTTCTTCTGCAGTCGTTACTAACGTTCTTCCGGTCCGTCTCGTATAACCGGTCTTCCCCCCTGTCGCCTTCGTATAGTATCCTGTCACGAGCTTATGTTTATTTTGCCAACTGTAGGAGCGGCTCTCCGATAAATAGCTTGTACTGCCGCTTATCTCTTGAAACTCTTTGTTTCTCATTGCGTCTTTCGTTAATATTGCCATATCGTAGGCACTTGAATAATGCTCCTCATTATCTAGACCATGTGGATTTGTGAAATTCGTTTGATTCATTCCTAGCCATTTCGCCTTTTCGTTCATCAAATAGACAAAGCCTTCTTCGCTCTCCCCAATATGCTCAGCAATTGCGACGGCCGCATCGTTTCCTGAGCGAAGCATCAATCCATAGACAAGGTCTTGAATTTTCATTTTTTCTCCCTGTTCAAGATAAATGGATGAGCCTTCTGTGTAAATTGCATTTCTTGAAATAATTGTCTCCTCATCCATTTTCCCGGATTCAATCGCAAGAATTGCGGTCATGATTTTCGTAATGCTCGCAATTGGTCTTGCTTCATATGCATCTTTTTCGAATAAAACGTGCCCACTCTCCGCATCCATTAAGATTGCTTGTGCAGCTGATACATCTGGGGCCGCTTGTCCATTTTCAGCCGAAAAGAAAAAAAGAAAAGCACATAGGATAAAGCCTGAGAATAATCGCATGCGAACTTGCCTCCTAGCATATTTCTTTATTTCATTCTATGCAGGAAGGTTTTCTATATATGACAAAACTGAACTTAGTCACGGCTATTCATCGCACTTAAGAGACGGTTGTTGACATCTTCCCAATTTACAACATTCCACCATGCATCAATGTAATCCGCTTTTCCCGTTTTATATTGTAAATAATACGCATGCTCCCATATATCAAGAACGAGAAGCGGAATCATGGAAACAAGTTGATTATTCTGATGCTCCTCAATCGATTCGATAACAAGCCGATGATTGACCGGATCGTATAATAAGGCAGCCCACCCTGGCCCCTGTATACTTTTTGCAACATTTGTAAATTGCTCTTTAAAATGAGCGAATGAACCAAAATCTCTATTAATTGCTTGGGCGATTTGTTTACTTGGTACCTTGGCTGAATAGGGAGTCATATTCTGCCAAAAAACCGAGTGAAGCAAGTGTCCTGAACCGTTGAAAGCTTGCTCTCGTAACCAATGCCTCAACATATCTGGTTCATGATTCTCGTAGTATATCTCTTCTTCAGCTTTATTTAATCCATCCACATAAGCCTGATGATGCACAAGGTGGTGAAGCCTCATAATTTCTTCACTAATATAAGGTTCAAGTGCATTGTAGGCGTATGGAAGCGCTGGAAGAACATGATTTGCATAATCCTGACGAACTGATTCTTTTGCAGAGGCCATTAAATGTTGTCGTAATTCTTCTCCTTGGTTTTGGATCTTTATTAGTTGATTCTGTTCCACACCAGTTTTAAGAAAAGCTTGAATTTCCTCATCCCAGCTTACCCAAGTATGTCGCATTTCCTCCGGTAATTCTTCCATTTGTATCGTTTCCTTTACATCATCACTCCACTTTTTTAGCGCTCGTAAATGCATTTTATTCATACAAAAGCCCTCCTCCAAAGTATTTTATGAAGAGGGCTGTTAATTGTGCCTATGAAACTCAAATTAATGATTCTTTAGTTCATCATTAAATCTCTCAAAAAACAAATCGACTTCTTGGTTGTTTGCATCATCTGTCGTTTCTGGAAGTGGTGGTAATTCATCAATCGAGGTTAAACCGAAATAGGTTAAGAAGTCTTTTGACGTTCTAAAAAGAATTGGACGTCCAATCGTTTCTTTTCTCCCCATTTCTTCAATCATTGAACGATTGAGTAAGGTCTGGACCGGCCCGTCACTTTTCACTCCCCTAATTTCATCAATTTCCGCTCGGGTGATTGGCTGCTGATAAGCAATAATTGCCAATGTTTCAAGTGCTGCCTGTGACAAACTTGCCGAGCGGGGAGTTTCAATAAGCTTCTTGAAATAAGAACTGTGTTCTGGTTTTGTCGTGAGATGCAATACCCCATTTGCTTCCATCAGCATCAGTCCGCGAGTTGCATGTTCATAATCCCCTTTTAACGCTTCAATAATTTGGGAAGTTGCGTCCTCCGAAATATCAAGCACCTTACTTAGTTGTTTAATCGTAACTCCTTCATCACCTGAGGCAAAAAGAAGTCCTTCCGCGACGGCTTGTAATTCTCCGTTATCCACTTTCATTCCTCCATAGCATACAAGTATAACACATCAAAATGCTTCGTTTGTTTACAATAAATTTGCCGATCTTTCATTAGCTCCAACAAGGCAAGAAAAGTGACGACAATATGGTTACGGGTGCGCTCGGGAAACAATTCATCAAACCGGACACCTTGTTTCGTTTGATTAACGATGGAAAGTACCTGATCCATCCGTTCTTCGAGTGAGATTTCCGTCCGTTGCACTGTCGTGTCGAGCGGTTCATTCCATTTTTTCCTTTCAAGCATCTTGCCGAGTGCACCGAGCATATCATAAATTGTAATATCTCCTTGCACAACAGGCGGTTTTTCCGTCAAGATTTCATCGAATCCCATCGGTGGTCGTGTAAAGGTATGAGTTGCTTCTTCTTCTTTTTTCTTTAATTTCTCAGCAGCTTCTTTGTATTTCCGATATTCAATTAAACGTTGCATGAGTTCATCACGGGGGTCTTCCATATATTCTTCCACATCATCTGTCATTTCTTGTTTCGGTAAGAGCATTTGACTTTTAATCGCGACGAGCGTAGAAGCCATTACGAGGTACTCACTTGCAATATTCAACTCTAATATTTGAAAGGTGTGGATATATTGCATATATTGTTTCGTTATCTCTGCTACAGGGATATCATAAATATCAATTTCATATTGCTTGATTAAGTGCAGTAAAAGATCAAGCGGTCCTTCAAATTGTTCTAATTTCACCTTATAAGCTTCTTGCATCATCTGCATCCTTTCTCGAAAAGAAAAAAATTATGTTATCTGCCCAAACATATTCGCTAGCAGTACATAAGCTATATCGTAAGTAAAGTCAGATTGCTCTATAACGCTGGCTTTATCACCTACGCATTACGTAAAGGAGGTTTTTAGTTATGAGTGGTAGTTACGGTGGAGGTTTTGCAGGAGGATTCGCGCTAATTGTCGTGCTGTTTATACTCTTAATTATTGTAGGGGCAGCATGGTTCTAAGTCGAATGTAGGTGATTAATCTACCCGCTTAAAATAGCAGGTATAAAAGCCAGCCCGTCTGATGGGGCTGGCTTTTATTATTCAATCGCGTCACACTTCTCATAAAACTGTCTAATCTGTTCACTTGGATAAACAATATATTTCTCACTATATATTTCTTTCGCTTCTTGAATCAATGTTTTTCCGAGTCCTAGATTCCGGTGGGAAGGGTTGACGGACAAATCTTGAATAACTGCGTGCATTCCATCTTCCACACGAATGCCTACTGCACCTAGGATGTCATCTTCCTCATTTTTCCATAAATACAAATGCCAATCCGGATTCGTTTCATACTCTTTTATATGTTGCTGCAGCTTTTTTACATCCCGCTTGTCATCAGGCATAAAGGATAATAAGCCCATAGCAATTTTTTCCATATTTTTCTTATAGCGAATCAACATATCAATCCCTCATTAATTAACTTAAACTCATCTTAAGTTCTTTCAACAATGAATCATTCAACTAAAAGCATATATATATTTATGGCATTTTAATGCTAGTTTGTCAAATAAAAATCATATATGAAAAAGGAATGAACCTTGGTAATCGATTTATTACTCAGCCGATACCCGTACTTCTTTCATGGCATCACCATTTTGCATATTGCGTGCAATTTCTAGTCCGGAAGTGATTTTTCCGAAAACGGTATGAACTCCGTCTAGATGTGGCTGCGCTTCATGAACAAGGAAAAATTGGCTCGAGCCTGTATCTTTACCAGCATGCGCCATCGATAATGCGCCGGCTTCATGCTTGTGCGGATTACCTTCTGTCTCACACTTAATCGTCTTCCCACTGCCGCCAGCACCAGTTCCTGTCGGGTCTCCTCCTTGGCTTACGAAACCAGGAATCACGCGGTGGAAAGTCACCCCATCATAAAATCCTGAGTTTGCAAGATCTTCAAAGTTTTTAACCGTGTTCGGTGCAGCCTCTGGGAAGAATTCCATTTCAATTTTTTCTCCATTTTCCATTAGTATATAGCCTGTTTTAGCCATGCAAAACGCTCCTTTTATGTTTAATTCATATTCCAATATAGTTTACCATTTTCGATTATTAATGAAAAGAAATGACACATCATTCATAAGATAAATCATTTTTTACAATGTCTTCTACACTCTCTCTTCTTACGACTTGCTTATCGATCCCATTTTCTACAAAAACTACTGCTGGTCTCCTAAAGCGATTATAGTTGCTTGCCATGGCAAAACCATAAGCACCAGTTGCAAAGACAGCAAGGACGTCACCTGGCTCTGCTTCCGGAAGTGGAAGATCCCAAATAAGCATATCTCCAGATTCACACGCTTTTCCAGCAATGGATACGGTATCTACCGGGTCTTCTGTTGCCCTATTCGCGAGAACGGCTTCATATTTTGCTTCATAAAGAGCTGGTCGAATATTGTCAGCCATCCCGCCGTCTACAGATATATAATTTCTAATATCGGGGATCTGTTTGGACGAACCAATCGTATATAACGATACACCAGCATTACCAACAATCGAACGTCCCGGTTCAATCCAGATCTCCGGCATGGCAATATTTAAACGATCACTGTTTTTCTTAACAGCTGCAGCGATTTTTTCTGCATAAATAGGATACGCTAACGGTTCGTCTTCTTCCGTGTACCGAATTCCATATCCTCCGCCGAGATTTAACACTTCAGGGACAAACCCTGTCTGATCCAGCCACTTTTCCAATTGATTGAATAATAGATTAACAGCAACCATAAAGCCATCGGTTTCAAAAATTTGGGAACCAATATGGCAGTGCAGACCTTTCAAGTGAATATGTTCGTGGTTATGTAAAAGTCGAAATGCTTCATCCACTTGGCCATTAACGAGGTTAAAGCCAAATTTAGAATCTTCATTTCCAGTCATGATGTATTGGTGAGTGTTGGACTCAATACCTGGCGTTACCCGGATTAATACATCGATTGTCTTATTCTCAGCTTGAAGTATTTCTTCGAGTAATTGAATTTCATATAAATTATCTATAACGATACAGCCGATATTTTGGTCGACAGCCATTTTTATTTCTTCTCTGCTTTTATTATTGCCGTGTAAGTGGATTCGCTCTGTAGGAAAATCTGCTTGAAGTGCTGTATACAGTTCTCCTTCCGAAACGACATCAAGACATAAGCCTTCCTGTTTAGCAACTTGAACCATTGCAATACTGGAAAAAGCTTTACTCGCGTATGCAACTTTAGCTTGTACATTCAAATCTTTAAAAGCCTGTACGAAACTTCGAGCATTTTTACGGATAATCCCTACATCGTATACATATAAAGGTGTTCCATATTTTTCAGCAAGTGTCAAACTGTCGACACCGCCGATCATTAAGTGTCCTTTATCATTAACTTCAAATGGATGGTGGTCAATTATCATTTTCGTTTCCCCCCGTACGCTATATTGTAAAATGATACATAACTTTATCATATTAAAGAGGAAAACAAAAGAACAATGCCTTAAAAATTTATATCGATACATTATCACTTTCATTCAGCGTAAGTATTTTGCGCATTCTCTAGACTGGAGTTCTAATCGCCGTTCAGTTGCCCGGTGTGGATGCGCATCCTTAGGCACTGCTAGAGCTCCTCGGGCTAAGCACTAAGGGGTCTCCAGGCTCGTGCTGTTCCCGCAGGAGTCACCGTCCACCGGGCAACTGAACTGGTAGAGATTATTATTATTAGCATTTATACCGGTGCCATATTACGATAAAAATAATACTTTTGGAATAATAAACAGTGATCTAAATTCGGCCTTTGCTGATAGCAGTCCAGACACCTCGAGACTCCTGCGGGAGGACAGCTAAAAACGGTCACGTTCTGTGACCAACGCCGGCATTAGAACTTCCTGTTCGGAGGTAGGCCTGCGAGACCCCTTAGTGCTCAGCGCCAGGAGGCTTGCCGGCCGCTCAGCAGGTGCGAGAGGTGTCTGGACTGCGGACCTCCAGTAGAAAGTTTCCGAGTTTGGCACACTTACGCTGAATGAAAGAGAACGTTTATTTGTCGTTCCCTTTGCCTTTTTCTACAGGTTGACGATAAATATTTTTCGGATGGACAATACTTGGCCTTCTATTGGAGTACGGAACAGGAATCCGAAAGATGATGTGGAGCAATGCACTTGGGTTATATGGGATGAATGGCCAGAAATATGGTGTCTTTAATGACTTTTGATTTACTAAATATAGAACAGTTAATGTAAAACCAATCATTAGCCCATTAACTCCAAATAACGCTGTCAGCAGAATCAAGAAATATTTTAATATTTTATTTGCCGTACCCAGCTCATAGCTCGGCGTCACATATGAACCAATCGCAGCGATCGAGACGTATAGAATGACTTCCGGACTGAATAATCCTACATCAATTGCAATCTGTCCAATTAACACCGCAGCGATCAATCCCATTGCAGTCGAGAGTGGTGTTGGTGTATGGACCGCTGCCATTCGTAATAATTCAATTCCCAAGTCGGCTAGAATGATCTGAATGATGATTGGAATATTCCCATCTTCATTTGGTCCTATAAAAGACAGGTCTTTCGGTAAAAGGCTTGGATCTGCAACAAATAATAACCAGAGTGGAAGCAGATATATTGAAACAAGTACCGCTAAAAAACGAATCCACCTGATAAACGTACCAAATATCGGTGACTGTCTGTATTCTTCCGCATGTTGCAAGTGATGAAAATAAGTCGTCGGAAAAATAATCACACTCGGTGAAGAGTCAACAATAACTAGCACATGGCCTTCCAATAAATGGTTAGCTGCAACATCAGGTCGCTCCGTATAACGGACTAAAGGAAAAGTATTCCATTTCCTTTCAACGATAAATTCTTCCAACGACTTATCAGCCATGGATAGCCCATCAACTTCCACTGATTCGATTCGACTCTTAACTAAATCAACAAGTCCATCACTTGCAATATCTTGAATATAACTGACACAGACATCTGTTTTCGAACGCTCTCCGACTTTCATCATTTCATTACGTAAGCGAGCGTCACGCAACCTTCTTCTCGTTAAAGCTGTATTTTCTACAACATTCTCCGTATAACCATCCCGGGAACCTCGAATAATTTGCTCCGTATCCGGCTCTTCCGGTGTCCGTCCAGGGTAATGTCTTATATCAACGGTGAAAGCCTCGTCATATCCATCTAAAAACAGAACTACGAGACCGGAAAGCAGTTCGTCAACTGCTTCATCCAATGTTTCTAACTTTACAAGCTGTTGATGCAGCAAGCGGTTTGTAAGAATTTCAGGTAGTTTCTTTTTCTCCCGTTCATATTCATTCAAGTGAACGAGCTCTTTTAGTAATTCCTGAATGATACTTGAATCACATAGACCGTTAACGGAATAAAGCTGAATCCGGCGTTCGAGTACAATAATTTCTCGAAAATCAACATCATAAGAAACGCCTACTCCGAGCCTTTCTCTCAAATATTCTTCATTTTTCTTCAAATCATGAAATACTTTTGTTTTTACTTCCATTCTCTTCACTCCGAACTCAAGTTTCGTAACAATCTAAACGGTAACAAAATACAACCATTGAAAAAGCGAGCCGATAATTTTACCGAACATAATCGCCATCAATAGCCAAAGTAAGAAACCGTCCACTCTTACCCGTTTCAATAAAATAGGGATTACATTCAATATTTCGGTAAGTGCCGCTGCAAGTAATCCATTGAAAATCCCATGCAATAGACCTAAAAACACAAGCAGGATAACGGGCTCCTGCCAACTTCCATCAAAAAAGGTAAGGAAAGTGCCAAACAATAATCCAGATATAATACTTGCGGTATATATTTTAAGAAAAGACGCGGTCTTACTTAACTGAATGAGACGCGGGATAATCTTCAGCACTGTAATAAAAGCTACAAAACCTGCACCGACTGTAATACCACTGCCAAAACCGATGAACGCTTGTATAATATTCAAACTAACTTCTGTCATCGAGCTCATTCTCATGTATGACTAAATATTGATCGAGTTCAGTTTGGTAGTTAGAGATTTCTATCTCAAGCGGGCTTGGTTCTTCATTGAAACGTTTATTGAACCAGTGATTAAAAAACAATAACGTTCCGAGTCCCAATCCAAGTGAATAAGGAATCTGAATCCATAACGGAAACTCGTTTTCTTCACCGGTTAAGATGAAATGGAGTCGCTGCTGAACTTCTTGCATGCTCACATCATAATGAAAGTTCATGATTGTCATCGCCGTACCAACAAATAAAAGCAGCCAGATTAAACATGCGATGAATAAATTCGCTTTTCTTCTTTTCTTTTCAATCCGGATAACGGTTTGTTCCGGCCCAACCGTTTCTATCTCCCACTTAGGAAATTCTTTTGTAAGTTCCTTAATGATGAGAAATACGTCAATTACAAGGATGTTAAGATCTGCATCCCGGATACGGTAGATTGGTTTATTTTCAAAAATTTCTTTGATTTCTATTGGAGCAGCGATATGAGCGATATCATTTAGAAGCAGCTGTTTATTTTCGCTTACGCTAACATTTCGCTTCATTCGCAAATAGACCGTTCGCGTCATACCATCACCGACCTTTACCAAGCATTTTGCTTAGTATGCGTATTTTCGATGATTTTTATCCAAAATACATAAAGTAAACCTTCATTCAGTGGGGATATTACAGACCGCTAATGCGTGAGAAATAGATTGCGTAAGTTCTTACTACTAGGTTTTTCTACAAGAAACACCCCCAGCAAGGGGGATGAAATCCTTACCGGGGGTATTTCTAGATTCCTAAGTATTCTTTTATCTCTTGCAAGAGTTTCTTTTCGATTCGTGAGACTTGAACCTGAGAAATTCCTAGACGTTCTGCAACTTCCGTCTGGGTCTGGTCTTTATAATATCGCAAATATACAATCAATCGCTCTCTTTCATCTAGATGCTGAATTGCTTCTTCCAACGAAATTTTCTCAAACCATTTCGTATCTTCCGTTGAAATCTGATCAAGTAATGTAATCGGATCACCATCATTTTCGAAAACCGTTTCATGAATGGATTGTGGTGTCCTTGCTGCTTCTTCAGCATGGACGACTTCTTCTACTGTAAGGTCCAACTCATTCGCAAGTTCACTGACAGAAGGTGACCTGCCAAGCTCTTTCGTCAGGACATCCTTTGCTCTGCGAATTTTATTTCCTGTCTCCTTTAAGGTCCGGCTTACTTTTACACTTCCATCATCCCGAATGAACCGCTGAATTTCTCCAATAATCATCGGTACAGCATAGGTGGAAAAGCGGACGTCATAGGATAAATCAAATTTATCGATTGACTTGATTAATCCGATACTACCAATTTGAAATAAATCATCCGGATCGTATCCCCGGTTGATAAAGCGTTGGACGACTGACCAGACAAGCCGAACATTTTGCTCCACCAAGAAATCCCTGGCTTCTTTATTGCCATTTTGGCTTTGGTATAGGAGTTCTTTAACTTCTTCATTTGTAAGCTTGTGCTTATTTGATTTTGGTTTTGTATTAAGATCCATTGGCTCTCATCCTAATTGTAAACCGTTTTATTATTTATTAATTGCTTTGACATCTCCACCGTTGTACCTTCGCCAAGTCGAGATATAATTTCTATTTTATCCATAAAATTTTCCATAATAGTAAAGCCCATACCTGAACGCTCCAATTCCGGCTTAGAAGTATAGAGCGGTTCCCGGGCCTCCTCAATATCGGCAATGCCTAACCCCTTGTCTTCGATTCTCAGTTTTATTTCATTATCCTCTATTGAACAAAATATTTTAATGAAATGATGAGGTTCATTCTGGTATCCATGAATAATTGCATTGGTTACTGCTTCTGAAACAACAGTTTTCATTTCCGTCATTTCGTCAACCGTCGGATCTAATGGAGCGATGAATGCCGCAACAGCAACTCTCGCAAAGGCTTCATTCTCACTGACACTTAAAAATTCAAGCTGCATACTATTTTTCATGATGCCACCCCCAAAGTTTCCAAAGCATATTCCTCATTTTCAGCAAGACGGATGATTTTAAATAAACCGGCCATTTCAAACAAACGATTAATTGGCGGCGTGACAGAACAGACGACCATTTCACCACCAAGCTGCAACACTTCTTTATATCGGCCTAAAATGACACCTAAACCCGAACTGTCCATGAATGAGATTCCATCCAAGTTTAAAATCACATGTTTTACAGAGTGATTATAAAGCATGTCCTTCCATTCTTTACGGAGTGTTTCAGCCGTATGGTGATCTAGTTCTCCCGTCAGTCTGACAATTAGTACATCCTCCTTCACGGAAAATAAGGATTGTAATCCCACATTAATCTCCTCCTCTTTTATTCCTTAATCTATGTTTCTTTATTGCTCCCTTGAATTCCTGCATCATGACAAAACTAGTTGATATTCCCGCTTAATCGACACTTATTCAAAAACAGTCACTTCCTGAAGAGAACGTTTTAGTAATGTGAAGAAAGATGCCTTATGAACCGAGCGTTCCACAGTCAATGGCGCTTCGATTATAATTTCTTCGCCGTTTTTAATGAAAAGGGTACCGACCTTGTCTCCTTGTTCAATTGGAAGGTCGATTTCTTCCATTAATTCATACTCTGTTGTTAAATCTTCAAGCTTTTGTCCTTTTGTATGAATTGTGCTTATCGGAGAGGCGGTGATGATGTTTGTTTTTTTCCTATCACCTTTTAACGTAGATATCTCTGTAACGACATCTCCCTTGTCATAAAGCTTTTCCGTTTCATATTGGTTAAATGCATAATCGAGCATGGATGAAACTGCAGCATTTCTTGCTTTTGAGTTCTCATAACCTAAAACAACAGCAATAACTCGCATATCATCTTTTTTAGCTGTCGCAGCCAGACAGTATTTTGCTTCGCTTGTGTAACCAGTTTTCAATCCATCAACTTCAGGATAAAATCGGACGAGTTTATTTGTATTGACAAGCCAGAATTCCTTGTCGGTATCTTTCCGTAAGTAATCCTCATAAATGGAGGTGAATTCTGTGATTTTTTCGTATTTTAACAATTCACGTGACATCATCGCCATATCATAAGCGGTGCTATAGTGGTCTTCTGCTGGTAAACCAGATGTATTTTGGAAATTTGTATTCTCAAGACCTAATGATTTCGCCTTTTCATTCATTGCTTTCACAAATGCTTGCTCACTTCCAGCAATCCGTTCAGCAAGCGCTACACTAGCATCATTAGCTGAAGCTACTGCTACACCTTTTAAGAGGTCTGTAACGGACATTTCCTCCCCTGCTTCAAGAAATATTTGCGAGCCGCCCATGGACGCAGCATTTTCACTTACACGGATCTTCTCATCAAGTGATAATGTTCCTTCGTCGATAGCTTCCATGATTAATAATAGAGTCATGATTTTTGTCATGCTTGCCGGTGGTAACTTTTCATGGGGATTCCTATCAAATAAAATCGTACCGGTATCCTGTTCAATCAATATCGCGGATTTTGCATCCTCGGCAAGTTCCAGCTCATTCTCCGCATCAGAAGCTGCATCTACCCCTGCTAATGGAGTGAAACTAGCAAATAGTAAAAATGAGATAACAGTTAGAAGAATACTGCTCTTATTCATAGATTTACCTCCAAATTTTAGTATGGAACTAGGATGCCCAATTTAGAGGTTTTTTATACAGAACAAAGGTGGAAGCGCCCGTTTAGCAACGTACAAACTGTGCCTCCCAGGATGGGAGGTAGTTCGATGTTGCCCCAGGAAGGGGCGAACTTAATCGAACCTCTTTTTTACCGGAAGGGAGAAAAAGGAAACTCAGGCGACGATAGTGAGTTGATGTTGACTTCCACCACAAGGGTATAAGTGCGACTAAGCCTCTGGCTGAAGCCAATCGGCCGAGTCTTCTTTATCGATTGGAGGAGGGTGAAGTTTGATAGTTGCTGGTCGCTGGATCCGGACGTGGCCACTGCCAGCAACTGTGGTTATAACAACATTTATATTTTATAGCTACCTATATTAAAAATCCCATATCCATTTGATATGAAATATGGGATGAATGTGTCTGTTATGCTCTTGGATGGTAGGCGTTGTACATATCTTTCAGTCTTGTTTTTGTAACATGTGTATAGATTTGTGTAGTTGAAATGTCCTCATGGCCAAGCATCTCCTGAACAATTCGCAGGTCAGCGCCATTCTCGAGCAGATGGGTAGCGAAGGAGTGGCGTAATGTATGTGGGGTTATATTTTTGGTAATGCCAGCTTCCAGCGCTTTTTTCTTCAAAATCTTCCAAAATCCTTGACGCGACAAGGGTCTACCGTGCTGATTGACAAAAAGCGTTTGCGTATTTTGCCCTTTCAATAGCTTCGGTCTTGCATTATCTAAATAATCTTCAATCGCATGGATAGCTGTATTTCCTAAAGGAACAATTCGTTCTTTAGAACCTTTTCCAAAACACTGAACAAACCCCATCATAAGATGCAAATCATTTGTTTTCAGTTCAATCATTTCCGTCACCCTGAGACCTGTTGCATATAAAAGTTCCAGCATCGCTTTCGTGCGTAAATCTAACGGTTTGCTATCGGTTATTTCAAGAAGCTTATCCAATTCATCTTGAGAAAGTACATCCGGTAATGTCCGTTCATTTTTTGGTTTTTCGATATGAAGGCTTGCATCTTGTGTAACGATTTGCTCTCTTACTAAAAATTGGTGGAAAGCACGAATAGATGAAATATGCCGGGAAATTGTCGCAGTTGATTTCCCGCTATCTTTCAAATGAAAGAGAAATTGCAAAATGTCCGGACGCGAAATTTCTTTCCAGTTCGTTTTCATCGCTGTTTTCTCCAAATGTTGTATGTAGCTCTTTAAATCGCGTTTATAGGAGGTCAAGGTATTGGCAGCAAGCCCCCTTTCGATTTGTAAAAAATGCAAAAAATCTTCCAGTTCATTATAAAGCATCACGCTCATCTCCCTTTATCTATAATTTACCATAGGTGGAATAACAAAAAAAGCTTCATCCCGTTTTGGACAAAGCTGCTCTTTACATTGATTATTGTGCTTTCACAACGGTTTCCTGGCATTGTTTACAAATTCCATGGAATGTCAAACGGTGATCCTTTACTTGGAAACCAAAATCATTTTCAACAATTTTTTCTACATCTTCTAATAAATCATTTACAATTTCTTCAACGGATCCACATTCAATACAAACTAGATGGTGATGAAAATGTTTAGCGCCTTCTTTACGAAGATCATATCGAGAGACACCATCTCCAAAATTTATTTTATCGACAATCTTTAATTCAGATAATAATTCTAATGTTCGATAGACGGTAGCTAAACCAATTTCAGGCGACTTTTCTTTAACTAATAAATAAACATCCTCCGCACTTAGATGATCTTCTTCTCTCTCTATCAATACCCTTACAGTCGCTTCACGTTGTGGGGTCAATTTATAATTCTGTGCATGGAGTTGTTTTTTAATTTGTTCAATCCGATGTTCCATTCCTCGTTCGCCTCCCTCATAATCCCAACTTTATTATAGGCGCCATTCTTAAGCGTGTCAAAGTATAGTTTATTAGTTTATATTAATAATAATTATAAAGAAGGTTCGATTATAAGTAAAATGATTTGATTAACATTTCCATTAGGCCTCCAGAAATGTACACTTCCGCTAACGCCGCACCACCCGATAACAAAATCAGCATTGAGAATATAATAATGTAATTGACAAAAGGCTGCCAAAGCGAATCCACATTTCTTCTTGAAAAAATCTTTCTCAAACTGAAGAGCGCAAACAACATTGCCATTGTACCTGCAAAAATATAAATCGGAATAACAATTAAATTATGCGGTGCAATGGTTAAAGAAGCAAACAACAACCCTTCTGAACCGAGTTGATTCACAATAAAGCCGACCGAAAAACCGATGACCAACCCTTTAATAAATAGTAAAATCCAGATGATTGGTAATCCAATCACGGAAAGCCCAAGAACAGATAATAATAAAAGATATTTTAAATGAAAATAAAAACTATCTTTCCATACTGTAAAGCGGTCCACATCTTGTTCGTCCAAGGTATGATTGAAAAACCGTTCCAAATAGAAAAACAAGTCCTGTTTCTGGATAAAATTCATGCTGTTAACGAGGACTGCACCAAAAATAATCCCGGTTAACAGCAGAATACACATAAATAAATAGATAATTGCATGGGACTGTATATGGTTTGCGAACCTTAATTTAAACTCTTGCATGTGGACCCTCCTTAGCATCTTTCTATAGTTATGCTATGAGGGTCTATCTTTAAATAGAACTCATTAATAGACTCACGTTCCGAAAACACTTACTCGCTGGAATCACTCTCTCCAGTAATCACTTTCCCATATTTACCGCCGCCACCTGCAGCTATTTGCAATTCTCCATTCCGGTTGGTTATTATCATGTCGGCAAGTTTAGCCGGAACAATCACTTCCAACTCTTCCTTGCTTACCCGGTGGATGATATTCATTTCCGTACCGAATGCAGTTAATAGTTTTGTATAAGTTTTCGGACCTAGAGAAGGGATGAAGTCAAGTGGGACTTGATGAATATAAACAGGACGTTCTCTCGTATTTTCATTCGTTTTTAACGTATCGATCCGTTCTTTTACACCGTTTATCCGTTTCAAGGAACCGCAATTACTGCACGATTCATTTTTTGGCGCAGGATGCAAGCAGTTTTTACAAACCGTATGATAATACTTCCCAAGACGCGGATTCATGCCGAAGTTACGAACGACCTTTCTTCCTTCGACTTGGTGGATTGCATAGTAAAGCTCCTTGAAGCTCGGTGTTTCCATGAGGACTTCCTGATATTCCCTCGCCATCTTTCCTAATGAATGGGCATCAGAGTTTGTTAAAAATGTATAAGGGTGAAGCTCATCGATGCCCTCAACCATATACGTGTCCGAACTAAGACCAAGTTCAACCGCATCAATCAGCGAATCATCCAGTACTTCCCGTAGAGACCGCTCTACCCCTTTACCGTATAAACTTTTGAATGGGGTAAATATGTGAGCAGGAATAAATAAGCCGGATAACTCTTTTACTTTATACTGCAAATCCTTTGCAGAACCATAGTACCTTTGGGAGCTCAGATTAATATTTGTCATTCGTTCTTTAAGCCAGGCAGTAAAGGTGCTAATGCTTTCAAGTGTTGGGAAAAAGCAAAGAACATGAATTGGTCCTTTGCAATTTTCATCATATATTTCAATTTCTGAACCGAGAATCAACGTCACTTGCTTGAACCGAATCCCACCATCACTCAAGCTTAAAGCCTGCTTTGTATCAATTAGTTCCTGAATTTCGGCTTGCACGGCAGGTACGTGACAATCAATGACGCCAACCATATCCAATCCTTTCTTCTCATCTGCTTCTTTTAAAACATTGGATAAAGTAAGTGACGTTGCTCCGGTAATTTTTACCGGACGATTAGCATGATCCCTGCCGATATGAATATGCAAATCTACAAAATACGATGATAATTGCATTACATCCTCCCTAGCGCATGTAAGTAGAGAACGGCATAATTTGTTTTGGCGTCATGAATCATTTCTTCCTCGACATATTGTTTCGCTTTGTCCAAAGTTAATTCAACAATTTCAACAAATTCATCGTCGTCCCCTGGAACTGGCGTCTCCAATTTTTCCAATGTATCGGTAACGTATATATAAACAAGTTCATCAGCAAAACCTGGAGATGAGTAGAATGATGTGACAAAATTCAATTCTTTCGTCGTATAACCCGTCTCTTCCTCCAGTTCACGAATTGCTGCCGCCAGTGGTTGCTCATTATTATCCAATTTCCCTGCTGGTATCTCCACTAATGTTTTTTCAAGTGGTTTACGATATTGTTTCACGAATACGATTTTGTTATCTTTTGTAATCGGGATAACTGCTACAGCTCCCGGGTGTTTGACGATTTCCCGCTTCGAATTCTCCCCGTTTGGCAAGACAACATCATCCACTTGCAAGTCAATAATTTTTCCGTTGAATATTTTTTCTGTATGGATTGTTTTCTCTTCAAAGTTATTCATTGTTATCTCCTTCATTCTTTCTTTTATTCCCCATTTTATCATATATTTATTCCTTAAAACTACTAACTGATTGGCGTATGTCACGAAACTTCCTTATAATGGGGATAAGTTATGAATTAGCGGGGTGTTTTAATTGAAAAGAAATCAATTAGGGAAATCTGATATTTATGTATCTGAGCTTACTCTCGGTTGTATGTCCCTTGGACAAGATAAAAATAAAGCAAAAGAAATTATCGATACTGCATTAGCACAAGGAATTAATCATCTTGATACAGCAGATTTATATGATTTTGGATTGAACGAGGAAATTATCGGGGAGATTATTAAAGATAGAAGACAAGATATAATCTTAACTACAAAAGCTGGGAACCACTTCTCGAAAGAAACGAAGGACTGGTTCTGGGATCCTTCAAAAGGATATATCGTACAAGCAGCGAAAGAAAGCTTAAAACGGCTCCAGACCGACTATATTGACTTCTTCATGCTTCACGGCGGAACATTGGATGATCCAATAGAAGAAACGATTGAAGCGATGGAAGAATTGAAACAAGATGGATTGATCCGGGCTTACGGAATTTCCTCCATTCGACCGAATGTGATTGATACGTTCATTAACAAATCTTCTATTGATGGTGTGATGCTGCAATATAACTTGCTCGACCGGAGACCCGAAGAAAATGTCTTAAAGCAGCTGGAATCGAATCAAATCAGTGCGATTGTAAGAGGACCACTAGCGAAAGGCATGTTGAGTACATATTATAAAGAAAATATTACAAAGAAAGCAGCAAAAGGCTTTCTGGACTACAATCAGACCGAGCTGCTGGAAACGGCTGAAGCTATAGCAGAACTCGCTGGAGGAATGCCAATGAACGAACTAGCATTAAAATATGTCCTACAACATCCTGCCGTTACAACAATCACATTTGGAGCAAGCACGAAAGAACAGGTCATGGAAAATACAGCGGCTGATTTAACCGCTGATTTACCGGAAGATTTGTATGTAAAGTTAAAAGAACATACAAAACGAAATATCTATGAGCAGCATCGGGTATAAGCCTATCTGATTTCGAAAGGATGGATCAATTGCAGACGATGATATTCGCTCACCGCGGAGCAAGTAAATATGCACCAGAAAATACGCTGCCTGCTTTTCGCCTTGCTTATCAAATGGAAGCAGACGGAATCGAAACGGATATACAATTAACAAAAGACGGCATTCCAATTCTGATTCATGATGAGGATTTACGGAGAACGACAAATGGAAGAGGTCATATTAAAGATTATCATTTGGAAGAACTAAAGACCTTGGATGCTGGCGCTTATTTTGCAGCTACATTCATTGGAACACGAATTTTGACACTTGAAGAATTCTTAGAGTGGGCCAGTGATAAGCCGTTACATTTAAATTTGGAACTGAAAAATAATAAAATAGACTATGAAGATATCGAAATAAAAGTGCTTGATGCAATCAGAAAATACCAAGTAAAGCAGCGCACGACAATTTCAAGCTTCAATCCAGAAAGTGTCAAACGGATGAGGCAGCTCGATCATACTTTAGATGTTGCTTTTCTCCGGTCAGGAAAACACCCTAATCTTGCAGACTATGCTAAAGAATTAGGAGCAAGCTCTCTACATGTCAAGCATACGCTGCTTACACCTTCTTTAGTCAAAGCATGTGAAGCAGCCCATCTTCCTATCCGGGTCTATACTGTAAATCGTACGATCTCGATTAAAAAATGCTTGAAACTTCATTGTTCCGGCATCATTACCGATGTCCCAGATAAAGCACACCATATCCGAAATATTTTTAAATAAACCATCCATCGCTTTCATTCAGCGTAAGTGATTTGCACGTTCTCTTGAAATGCTCTCTAATCGCCGTTCAGTTGCCCGGTGGACGGATGCGCATCCTTGGGCACTGCTAGAGCTCCTCGGGCTGCCGCCCTGCGGGGTCTCCAGACTCGTGCTATTCCCGCAGGAGTCACCGTCCACCGGGCAACTGAACTGGTTGGGATGATTATTATTAATAGCATTTATTCCAGTGCCATGTCACGAAAAAAATATATCTTTGGAATAATAAATAGCGTTCCAAATTAAGTTTTCCCTGGTAGCAGTCCAGAAGTGAGTTTCGGACACTTACGCTGAATGAAAGTATAAGTATATCTAGCCGTATCAGGCTAGGTATGTTGAATGAATATGTAAACTATTTATCGCGGAGGAAATCGCATGGAAATCACATTTCTTGGTACTGGTGCTGGCCTTCCTTCAAAAGGAAGAAATGTATCAGCTATTGCCTTGCAACTCCTGCAGGAAGAGAACCAAATTTGGTTATTTGATTGCGGAGAAGCAACCCAGCACCAAATACTACACACCTCAATAAAACCGAGGAAAATAAACAAAATATTTATCACCCATTTACATGGCGATCATATTTTCGGTCTGCCAGGCCTGTTAAGCAGCCGCTCCTTCCAAGGAGGGGATGATGCGGTTACGCTTTACGGCCCAACTGGATTACGTGATTATGTCGAAACGGCGCTCCGTATCAGTAAATCTCATCTCAACTATCCGATTACAATTGTTGAAATAAAAGACGGATCCGTGATTAAAGAAAATAACTTTACGATTTATGTAAAGGAGCTGGACCACGGCGTCCCAAGTTTCGGTTACCGAATTGTTGAAAAAGATTCACCTGGAGAATTACTTGCAAGCAAATTACAAGCTAAAGGTATTCCACCAGGACCTTTATACGGTAAAATTAAAAATAATGAATATATCAATACGGAACAGTTCGGTATACTATACCGCAAAGATTTCATTGGACCGGATAAACCGGGGAAAATCGTTACTGTAATGGGAGATACCCGTTATAGCGCAAGCTTTACTACATTTGTTGAACAATCTGATGTTTTAATCTATGAAGCAACCTTCAAGGCGGAACAGGAAGATTTAGCGTTTCAATACTTTCATAGCACAACGAAGCAAGCCGCTACTCTTGCAAAAGAGGGCAATGTGAAACAGTTGATCATGACTCATATTTCATCACGGTATCAGCAAGAAGACGATGAGGATTTACTGCAGGAAGCACGAGTAATTTTCCCGGATACGGAGCTTGCAAACGATTTTTATCATCACAATATCAGGTAATAGATAAGCGTTACACGGACTTTAGGAGAGATAAAAATGAATTATATTCCAGAATTACTAGAAAATCAGCGAACCTTCTTCATTCACGGGAATACGCTTGAATTTGAATATCGCAAAGAAAGTTTATTAAAATTGAAAAGTATGCTTAAAGAAAATGAAACAGAGATCTATTATGCTTTAAAACAGGATCTCAACAAGTCAAAACATGAGGCCTTCGTAACAGAATTAGGCTTTTTATATTCCGAAATTGATTTTACATTAAAAAATTTAAAGGCATGGATGGCGCCAGAAAAGGTACCTTCCCCGCTTTCGCATAAAGGGTCAAAATCCTATATTATGAAAGAGCCTTACGGGGTTGTGCTCGTTATTTCACCTTGGAACTATCCGCTGCACCTTGCCCTTGCACCAGCAATAGCAGCGCTTGCGGCTGGAAACTGTGTGATGATTAAACCATCTGAACATGCAAAAGCAACTTCCCAATTGCTAAGTACGCTCATTCAGGATACGTTTGATCCTTCTTTAATTGTGGTCGTGGAAGATGGAGTCGAAACGACACAGACCCTCCTCGGAGAACGATTTGATTATATCTTTTTCACAGGAAGTACAAGCGTTGGAAAAATTGTGATGAAAGCAGCAAGTGAACATTTAACACCGATAACACTTGAACTGGGTGGGAAGAGTCCAGCAATCATTGATTCTGATGCCAACGTAAATCTTGCTGCCAAACGAATTACGTGGGCAAAATTCACTAATGCAGGACAAACTTGTGTGGCTCCGGATTATCTGTATGTTCACGATGATGTCAAATTTAAATTTATGAAAGCTCTCGTCAAACAAATTAAATCGTTATTTGGAAAACATCCGTTATACAATGAGAATTACACGAAAATCATAAACGAGAAGCATTTCAACCGATTGATAAACTTTATTGATCAAGAAAAAGTGATTCATGGCGGGGGATATGAACCAGATACGCGTTTAATCGAGCCGACCGTGCTGGATAAAGTGACATGGGATGACCCGATTATGCAGGAAGAAATTTTCGGTCCTCTCCTACCTATCCTTACGTTTCGAAATATTGAAGATGCCTTATATAAAATCAAGCGCAAAGAAAAACCGCTTGCTCTTTATTATTTCGGTGAAAATGAAAAAATCCAGCAGCAAGTTATCGAGTTTATTTCCTTTGGAGGGGGTGCGATTAACGACGCTGTCTACCATTTAGGCAATCCATTCTTGCCCTTTGGCGGTGTGGGCCAAAGCGGGATGGGTGCCTATCACGGCCAATACGGCTTTGATACATTCACCCATCAAAAAGGTATTCTTAAACAAACAACGAAATTTGATTTTCCATTCCGTTACCAAGGAAGCAAGCTGAACACTTCAGTTGTAAAGAGAATCATGAAATGACCCGCTCATGACTGATGTCACAAATGTTCTTGGTTTATTTATAAACGTCCTTTCGAGCTCCGCAGCCCATGCGCTCATTCCCATGGGACTGCGGATTTCTGTGAGAGATACACAGAGTGCGTAACATTATTTTTTAAAGTCATCAAGGAAGTCTTTTTGAAAGCTTGTTGTGAATTTGTTAGAGTCGTTGTCTTGCTTGCTAGGTAATGTTTTAAATGTACCCACGCCAAATTTATCCGCTAATTTCTTTACCGTCTGCTCTAATTTCTCTTTTTTTACAGCTTCTTCATAGGTAAATAAATCAAGCTGCTCTCCAACGTTACGCTTATCTTCCAGATGCTGAGCGGTCACACCTAACAGCCGGATTGGTTCTTCGTTCCAGTGATTTTCAAATAACTCAGTCGCAATCGGTAATAATTCTGATTTTTCATCGATATATGTATCCAGCTTCCTGCTTCGCGTAACCGTCTTCCGGTCATGATAACGAATCATAATTTGCACACTTTTTCCAACGACTTCTTTTCGTTTCATGCGGCTAATCACCTTTTCAGAAAGCTTATCAAGCAATTGGTAAATCTCTTGATGGCTCGTCGTATCATAAGGTAAGGTTTGTGAATTGCCAATGCTCTTGAAATCAAATATCGCATCAGGGTCGACTTCCCTGTTGTCAATACCATTTGCCCGATTGATTAGTCGTTCGCCGTTAATTCCAAGCAATTGGCGTAACTCATAAACATCTGCTTCTGCCAGATCTTTAATCGTGTGAATCTTTATTGCTTTTAACTTTTCTGCTGTCTTTTCCCCCACACCATACATTTTATCAATGGGAAGCGGCCATAATGTTTTAGATAATTCCCGTTTGCGAATAATTGTTATACCAAGGGGTTTTTTGAGGTCTGAACCCATTTTAGCCAGAAATTTATTTGGGGCAATACCGATACTGCACGGTAAATCAAGTTCATTCAATATGCGATTTTGTAAGTTTTGTGCAATTTCTACCGGGGTACCTAGACTCTCTACATCTGTTACATCCAAATACCCCTCATCAATGGAGACCGGTTGAACAAGTGGCGTTATTTCAGACAACATCCGAAAGATTTCACTTGAAGCGGCCCGGTAACGTTGGAAATTTGGTTTCAAAATAATGAGCTCCGGGCAAAGCTTTTTCGCCTGCCAAACCGTCATCGTTGTCCGGACCCCTTTCGCCCTTGCTTCATAGCTGCTCGTTACAATAATCCCTTTTCTTTCTTCAGGATTTCCCGCGATAGCGACAGGCTTTCCTTTAAGATCTGGATTGAAGGCCATTTCAACGGAGGCATAAAAACTGTTCATGTCTATATGAAAAATGATTCTTCTTCTTGCTGTTCGCTGCAACGTAGACATGTTAACCACCCTTTACTGATTGGTTGTTACTCTTACTATAAGTATAGCATAGAAAAAGCATCCATTACGTCCTATTCACAGGGCAATGGATGCTTGATTGTATTGTTATTTTGCTGTCTCCATAACAATTGCTGTAATGAGTTCTGTAATCTTACGCAAATTATCTACAGAGATTCTTTCTTTTGTCGTATGGATTTCTTCATACCCTACTGCGAGATTCACCGTTGGAATCCCAAAACCGGCAATGATATTAGCATCACTGCCACCGCCGCTTTTCAGCAATTTACTTTCTCTACCAATTGCTTTTGCAGCCCTCCTAGCAACTTCCACCACTTGGTCCCCGCTTTCTTGTTTATAACCAGGGTACATCAGTTTTATTTCTACTTCCGCCTCACCACCAAGTTCGCTTGCTGCGTGTTCGAACGCTTCTTTCATTGCGGCTGTCTGTTTATCAAGCTTTTTCCGATCTAAAGAACGAGCTTCTGCAATGATATCTACATGATCCGCAACGATATTCGTTTGTTGTCCACCTTCAAAGCGGCCGATGTTTGCAGTTGTTTCTTCATCAATTCTACCAAGCGGCATTTTGGATATTGCTTTAGCTGCTATTGTAATCGCAGAGACACCTTTTTCTGGCTCGACCCCTGCGTGGGCGGTTTTGCCTTTTACAGTTGCGAAAATTTTTGCCTGATTCGGAGCTGCAACAATGATGTCACCAATCTCGCCATTACTATCAATTGCATAGCCGTATGACGCATGAATCAAGGAACTGTCCAATGCTTTTGCACCAACCAGACCGGACTCTTCCCCGACTGTAATGATAAATTGAATATCACCATGCTCGACTTGCTGCTCTTGTAATAAACGAATCATTTCTAAAATTGCTGCAAGGCCAGCTTTATCATCTGCGCCGAGAATGGTCGTGCCGTCTGATTTAATAAACCCGTCCTCGATTATGGGTTGAATATGATTACCTGGTACGACAGTATCCATATGGGATGTGAAGTAAATAGTATCTATATCCGATTTAGTCCCTTTCAGTGTACAAATTAAATTCCCTGCTCCGTGTCCTGTCTTTTCCTTTGCATTATCTTCCATCACTTCCACACCAAGATCAGTAAATTTCTTTTTAAGGACGGATGCAATTTCTGCTTCATGTCCTGTTTCGGAATCCACTTGAACGAGTTCAAGGAATTCCTCGACTAATCTTGTTTCATTTACTATATCCATCTTTTAGCCTCCAGGTCCTTTATTACATCATAAGGGGATGTTCCCGTGCTTTTTATGAGGGCGTTCCTCCTGTTTATCCCGCAGCATTTCCAAGGCTTGGATGAGCTTGATTCTCGTCTCTCTAGGATCGATGACGTCATCAACCATTCCTAAACCTGCTGCTACATAAGGATTCGCGAATTTCTCGCGGTAGTCTGCGATTTTCTCAGCGCGCAAGCTCTCAGGATTATCACTTTCTGCAATTTCCCTACCATAAATGATATTAACCGCTCCTTCAGGCCCCATGACAGCAATTTCAGCATTCGGCCATGCATAAACGAGATCCGCACCGATTGACTTACTATTTAAAGCAACATACGCACCGCCAAATGCTTTTCTTGTAATCACGGTAATTTTCGGAACGGTTGCTTCGGAATAAGCGTATAAAATCTTTGCCCCATGTCGTATAATACCACCATGTTCCTGTTTGACACCAGGGAAAAATCCAGTAACATCTTCAAATGTAATAATTGGTATATTAAAGCAGTCACAGAAACGAATAAATCGAGATGCCTTATCACTTGAATCGATATCTAGTCCACCGGCCATATACTTCGGCTGATTACAGACGAGACCAATCGCTTCCCCTTTTATCCGGGCAAAGCCAACAACAATATTCTTAGCAAAGTCTTGATGTATTTCAAAAAAACTGTCCGTATCAACAATATTCTCAATTATATTTTTCACATCATATGGCCGAACGGGATCAAATGGAACAAGATCAGTCAGAGCTGGACGAAATTCTTCTTCCATGCTTTTCGTTTCATAGGGGAGCGGCTTTAATTTTTCCTCAAAATTTGCCGGAATATAAGATAGTAGCTTTTTGACCGAATCGAGAGCTGCTTCTTCAGTTGAAGTCTTGATATGGGCATTTCCACTTTTCGTGTTATGAATGTATGCTCCCCCTAAATCTTCTGAGGATATCTTCTCTCCCGTGACAGTTTCAATCACTTTCGGCCCTGTAATAAACATTTGAGACGTCTTCTCCACCATAATAACAAAATCAGTGATTGCCGGTGAATAGACGGCACCACCAGCACTTGGCCCCATAATAACTGAAATCTGCGGAATGACACCAGAATAAATGGAATTACGGTAAAACACCTGTCCATAACCATCCAAAGAGGAAACACCTTCCTGGATTCGCGCACCACCTGAATCACTCAGTCCGATAAACGGCACTCTCGTCTTTGCTGCAAGATCCATAACAGCTGCAATTTTCTTCCCATGCATTTCTCCAAGTGCACCACCATACACCGTAAAATCTTGGGCAAATAAATAGACAGATCTCCCTTCTATTTTCCCGTATCCGGTTACCACACCTTCACCTTTGTTACTCGAATCACCGTTCATACTGAAGTCAGAGGTGCGGGTTTCGACAAAAGGATTCAGTTCAACAAATGTATCCTCATCCAAAAGGTAATCGATCCGTTCCCTTGCAGTCATTTTACCTTTTTCATGTTGCCTCTTGATCCGTTCGTCACCACCGCCTAGTTCGACTTCTCTCCGTTTATCATATAATTCATTAATCTTATCATATATATCCATCAGTCTTCACTTCCTTCTGGATGCTCACATAACTCAACTAAGACACCATGCGCCTCTTTCGGATGGATGAACGCGATTTGACTATTGTTTGCGCCTTGCTTCGATTCTTCATTGATAAGCCGAACACCTTTTTCTTTTAATTTGGAGAGTCTGCTTGTTAAATCTTCCACTTCAAAAGCGATATGATGGACACCTTCTCCCCGCTGCGCAAGAAAAGAGTTTATAGGAGATTGTTCATGTAACGGTTCGAGTAATTCAATTCGTGTTTCTCCAACTTTTAAGAATGCTATTTTAACACCTTCTGACTCTACCTCTTCAATTGCTTCTACCTCGAGACCTATCGCATTGGTATAAAAAGGTAATACTTCTTCGATTTTTTTAACCGCAATCCCGAGATGAGCAATCTGTTTCGGTGGGATTGGTGTTTCTTCCGGTCGTAGAAGCTGCTTTAAATAAATAGCCATTTCTTCCGTTGGTGAACCGCTAGTGAAAATACGTTTAATGCCCTTTTCAAGCAGAAACGGAATATCTTCATTCGGAATAACCCCTCCGCCAATCACTGGAATATCGCCTGCATTTCGTTTCTCAAGTTCCTCCAGTACTTTTGGAAATAGCGTATTATGGGCTCCGGATAAGGAGGATAAACCAACAACGTCAACATCTTCTTGAACTGCAGCTGTTGCAATTTGTACAGGTGATTGACGAAGACCGGTATAAATTACTTCCATTCCGTGGTCACGCATTGCTTGAGCAATAACTAAAGCTCCGCGATCATGCCCATCGAGTCCAGGCTTAGCTATTAGTATTCTAATTTTTCTCACGATACCTTCCCCCCTTAAAATCCTGTATACTCCCCAAACTCATCACGTAACACGCGGCAAATTTCTCCGACGGAAGCATATGCTTTTACAGCATCTAATATATACGGAATCAAATTTTCCTTCTGATTTTTTGCATTTGTACGCAATGCTTGCAGCTTGCGGTCCACTTCTTTTTGATTTCGTTCTCCGCGGATTTGCTGCAGATTATTTATTTGGGCTTGCTCAAGCTCCTCATCTACTTTCAACAGATCAGGATTAACCTCTTCTTCCACTTTAAATTGGTTAAGACCGACGATGATTTCTTCTTCACTCTCAATCCGCTTTTGAGTTTCATACGCGTTATGATGGATTTCCCGTTGCATATATCCTTCTTCAATCGCTTGTACGGCACCTCCGTACGCTTTAATCCGGTCTAAATAATCCATTACCTTTTCTTCGAGTTCATCTGTTAACGCTTCCACATAATAAGAACCGCCAAGCGGGTCTACCGTATCCGCAACGCCACTTTCATGGGCAATAATCTGTTGGGTCCGTAAAGCAATTCTTGCAGACTCCTCTGTCGGCAATGATAAAGCTTCATCACGTGAGTTTGTATGCAGGCTTTGTGTGCCGCCTAGGACTGCCGCAAGAGCTTGCATGGTTACACGGACAATATTATTATCCGGTTGCTGCGCGGTTAATGTTGAGCCGCCTGTTTGGGTATGAAATCGTAATTTCCAGCTCTTTGGATCCTTCGCATGATAATGTTCTTTCATTATTTTTGCCCAAATTCTTCTTGCTGCCCGGAATTTAGCAATCTCTTCAAAGAATTCATTATGGGCATTAAAGAAGAAAGCCAGGCGCGGTGCGAATGAATCCACATCAAGTCCAGACTCGATTGCGGCGTCAACATAAGCCATTCCATTCGCAATTGTGAATGCAGCTTCCTGGACGGCATTCGAACCGGCTTCCCGAATATGGTAACCGGAAATACTTATCGTATTGAATTTAGGCAAATTCTCCTGACAATAGGCGAATATATCTGTAATTAATCGCATCGATGGTTTTGGCGGGAAAATATATGTACCCCTTGCAATATATTCTTTTAAAATATCATTTTGAATCGTTCCAGTAAGCTTTTCTGAAGATACCCCTTGCTTCTCTCCTACTGCAATATACATGCATAAAAGAATAGCTGCAGGAGCGTTGATTGTCATCGAAGTACTTACTTGATCAAGTGGAATTTGATCCAACAGTTTTTCCATATCAGCTAATGTATCAATTGCTACTCCTACTTTACCGACTTCTCCTTCACTCATCGCATCGTCTGAGTCATAGCCAATTTGCGTCGGTAAGTCAAATGCAACGGAAAGTCCTGTTTGCCCTTGTTCTAACAAATAACGAAATCTTTTATTCGTTTCGATTGCTGAACCGAATCCCGCATATTGTCGCATCGTCCATAACCTGCTGCGATACATGGTCGGTTGAATCCCACGTAAATAAGGATATTGCCCCGGATACCCTAACGGATAGTTCGCTTCCTTTGATCCATACAAATAGTCAATCGGGATCTCAGATGATGTATGAAACGCTCTCTTACGCTCAGGAAAGCGCTTTAATGTTTTCTTAACATCTTCTTCCCATTTTGTTTTCTCGTGATTATACTTTTCCGGCATATAATTTTCCCCCATTCTCCAACAAATCCATGACAAATTCATTTTCCGAAATCTTTACACTTGTCCAATGAGCAATTTCACGTTAAAATGTTTAAGAGTAGTAATTGTGATAAGGAGGTCAGAGAATTGTCCAAACAATCTTATTCAAAAAGACAATCAAAACGTCAGCGCAGGACAAAAATTATTGTATATGTCATGATTATCCTCATGTTGTTGTCAACATTCACATACGGATTGGCCGCCTTCGCGTTTTAATGAATCCTAATACTAAATATTATGAACTTACAAAGACTGGTGAATCAGACCGGTCTTTTTTAATTTATTATGTTATGTAAGACTCTAGTAAAAAGGAGACTGACTAAATACCGTCAGTCTCTATTAAAATCGGTTAGACCTCTTCACAGTGCACATCATATAATGCTTGGAGTTTAATCATTACTTCCATAGGGCTATAGTTTTCGATATCGTGACGTTCCAGCATCGATACAATTTCTCCGTCCTTAAGTAACGCAAAAGATGGGGATGATGGCGGATACCCTTCAAAATATTCTCTTGCCCGCTCTGTAGCCTCCCGGTCCTGACCAGCAAATACGGTTACCAAGTGATCCGGTCGTCGATCATAATGAATGGAAGTGCCTGCAGCTGGACGAGCAATACCTCCTGCACATCCACATGTCGAGTTAACCATGACAAGTGTTGTTCCTTTTTGTTTGAGCGCTTCATCCACCTCTTCCGGTGTTCTGAGCTCTTGAAAACCAGCTTCAGTTATATCTTTACGAGCAGCGTCGACAATATCATTCATAAACAAGTTAAAATCCATCACAAACTCTCCTTTCCCAATTAAAATAAAATTAGTCTAAATACATATTTAGCTTATCAGGGAATATTAGTAATTTCAATTAAATAAATTCCTAAAAATCCCTTCCTAACGAACTCTTAGTAAATAGTAGTCGTATCTTCATTCGTATTCTCAAGAATTTCCTTTACTCTTCTCAAGAACTTGCCGCTGATCAACCCGTCTAGCACACGATGATCTAATGATAAGCAGAGATTAACCATATCTCTTGCTGCAAACATATCATGAATAATTACCGGACGTTTAACGATCGATTCCACTTGCAGGATTGCTGCTTGTGGATGATTGATGATTCCCATCGATTGTACCGATCCAAATGTGCCTGTATTATTCACTGTAAACGTGCCACCACTCATATCTTCAGCCGTTAATTGACCATTTCTTGCTTTCTGGGCTAACTCGGTGATTTCGCGGGCAATACCTTTGATCGACAGCTCGTCAGCATTTTTAATTACTGGAACAAATAACTCCTCATCACTCGCTACTGCAATGGAAATATTGATTGCTTTACGTTGGATAATTTTATCCCCGGCCCATGTACTGTTAAGCTGCGGGAATTCTTTTAAGCCCTGCGCTACAGCTTTAACAAAAAATGCAAAGAAAGTTAAATTATAGCCTTCTTGTTGTTTAAACTCATTCTTAACCGCATTACGGTAGTTAACAAGATCGGTTACATCTGTCTCCACCGTCATCCAGGCGTGTGGAATCTCTTGAGCCGATGTGACCATTTTTTGGGCAATCGCTTTCCTTACACCAGTCACCGGGATTTCAATGTCACCAGTCTTCGTTCGAACTGCAGGTTCAACTGAACGTTTCACTTTTTGCTGTATCTCCTGGAACTCTTTTGCCCCTGGCGTTGCTTCCCGTTGCGGAATGTTTCCGGAGGCGATTATTTTCTCAATATCTTTTCTCGTAATCCGTCCACCACGCCCAGAACCTTCCACTACATTTAAATCAATATTATTTTCCTGGGCTAATGATAAAACAGCCGGAGAAAATCTTTTCTTCATCGTTGCGTCCTTCTGTTCAGCAGAAATAGTTTCTGTTGTTTCATTTCCTGCTGATGTTTGCTCGTTCTCAGGAAGTGCGCCCCCGCCTTCTATTTCAATTTGACACATTACCTCACCAACCGCAATAGTATCTCCTTCATTTGCAGCAAGTTCTTTAATCACTCCTGAAAAAGAAGATGGTACTTCAGCGTTTACCTTATCTGTCATTACTTCTGCAATTGGATCATACTTCTCAACACTATCCCCGGGCTGAACAAGCCAGGTTGTAATTGTACCTTCTGTCACGCTTTCCCCGAGCTGAGGCATTGTAATTTTTTCCAAGGCCATTTTTCATCCTCCTAAAGCTTAAAATTCGGCTAAATCACGCATCGCTTTCTCGACTTTTTCCGGGTTGATCATAAAGTATTTTTCCATAGTGGGAGCATAAGGCATGGCTGGAACATCCGGTCCAGCAAGACGCTTAATTGGTGCATCCAGGTCGAACAGACAATTCTCAGCTATTATTGCTGCCACTTCCCCAATAATGCTTCCTTCTTTATTATCCTCTGTAACGAGCAACACTTTTCCGGTCTTTGTTGCCGCCTCAATAATTGCTTCCTGATCAAGCGGATAAACTGTTCGTAAATCGAGTATATGAGCTTCGATGCCTTCTTCAGCAAGTTTCTCTGCTGCTTGAAGGGCAAAGTGTACACCGAGCCCATACGTAATAACCGTGATGTCATCCCCTTCCCGCTTCACATCTGCTTTTCCAATCGGAAGAACATAGTCATCTTCGGGTACTTCCCCTTTGATGAGCCGATATGCGCGTTTATGTTCAAAAAATAACACAGGATCATTATCACGGATTGCTGCTTTAAGCAATCCTTTTACATCATAAGGGGTTGATGGCATGACAATTTTAAGTCCAGGCTGGTTCGCAAACATCGCTTCGACAGATTGAGAATGATATAAAGCACCATGTACACCACCGCCATATGGAGCTCGGATTGTAATTGGCGCCTGCCAGTCATTATTGGAACGATAACGGATTTTAGCTGCTTCCGAAATAATCTGGTTGAATGCCGGCAAGATGAAGTCTGCAAATTGCATTTCAGCTACCGGACGCAACCCATACATTGAAGCGCCGATTCCAACGCCGGCAATTGCTGATTCGGATAGTGGGGTATCCAGGACGCGCGTGGCGCCAAACTCATCGTAAAGCCCATCCGTCGCCCGGAATACACCACCTTTTTTACCAACATCTTCACCGAGTATAAATACTTTTTCATCACGTTGCATTTCTTCTCGTAATGCAGTAGTTACCGCTTGTATATAAGACATAACTGTCATTTCTCTTATCCCTCCTGTTCTTCGTAAACGTAGCGTAATGCATGTTCTGGCTCTGCATAAGGGGCTTGTTCTGCATATTCAGTTGCTTCGTTTACTATCTCCTGTACTTCACGTTTAATCTGTTCTTCTCTTTTCTCTGTAAGTACACCGGATTCCTTTAAGTAAGTAGAGAAAGTAAGGATACAGTCATCTTTTTTCGCTTCCTCCACTTCCTCTTTTTCTCGATATGTGCGATCATCATCATCACTCGAGTGAGCTGTAAGGCGATATGTCACTGCTTCAATAAGTGACGGGCCATCACCGTTAACCGCACGCTCCCGCGCTTCTTTAACAGCGGAATAAACTTCAATCGGATCATTACCATTAACGGTGACGCCATGCATGCCATAACTTTTAGCACGGATTGACACGTTCTCACTCGCAACCTGACGTTCGAATGGGACAGATATGGCGTACTTATTGTTTTCAACCATCGTGATAACAGGGAGTTTGTGTACACCAGCGAAATTCAAACCTTCGTGGAAATCCCCTTGGTTTGTTGAACCTTCACCAAGTGTAACAAAAGAAACAAAATCTTCATGCTCCATTTTACCAGCCAAAGCAACACCTACTGCATGTGGCAGCTGTGTTGTAACGGGAGAAGAGCCAGTTAATATCCGGTTTTTCCTTTGGCCAAAGTGTCCTGGCATTTGTCTGCCGCCTGAATTTGGATCTTCCGCTTTCGCAAAGGCGGAAAGCATTAAATCTTTTGCTGTCATACCGAACGCCAAAACGACACCTAAGTCGCGATAATATGGCGCACTCCAATCCCGCTCCCGATCTAGAGCAAAAGAAGCTCCAATCTGTGCTGCTTCCTGACCTTGACAAGATATAACGAAGGGAATCTTACCTGAACGGTTCAGCAGCCACATCCGTTCATCAATTTTCCTTGCAAGCAGCATCGTTTTATACATATCAAGTACCTGTTCATCTGTTAAACCTGCTTGTTGATGACGATTTGAACTCATCTTTTAATCACTCCTTTGTTCTTCTATCCTTAGCCGTGGATCTGATTACCATCGACAGCAAGTGCTGCTTCGCCAATTGCTTCTGAGAGCGTAGGATGCGGGTGTACACCAGTTGCAATTTCCCATGGTGTTGCATCAAGAACTTTTGCAAGTCCTGCTTCTGAAATCATATCTGTGACATGTGGACCGATCATGTGAACGCCCAATAAATCATCCGAATCGACGTCCGCGATTATTTTTACAAAACCCGCAGATTCACCATAGACTAATGCTTTACCGACTGCTTGGAACGGGAACTTACCGATTTTCACATTGTAGCCCTTATCCTTCGCTTCCTTCTCCGTCAAACCGACATGAGCCGCTTCTGGACTGGAATAGATGCAGCTTGGAATCGTTTCATAATCAAGTGGCAACGGATTTTCATTCGCCAGATGCTCAACCGCCCTTATTCCTTCATAAGAAGCGACATGGGCAAGCTGCATGCCACCGATAACGTCGCCTATCGCATAAATATGAGATTCTTTCGTTTGCATGAATGAGTTTGTTTTAATGAAACCATTTTCCACCTGAATATCCGTATTTTCAAGTCCAATGTTTGTTACATTAGCCGTTCTTCCGACTGATACGAGAATTTTTTCCGCTTGATATGTTGTTGCTATACCTTTCACTTCAGCTTGGATGGAAACTTCGTCTGCAATTTCCAATGTATCACGAAGGACATTCGCTTCTTTTACAAAGGTAATGCCTTTCTTCTGAAGCAGGCGTTCCATCTCTTTAGCAATTGCCTCGTCTTCCGTCGGTAAAATTTGTTTTGCATATTCAATGACCGTTACTTCCACTCCGAAGTCATTCAGCATGGATGCCCATTCAATTCCAATTACCCCACCGCCAATGATGAGTACAGAGCTTGGAAGTTCATCCAGCTGCAAGACATCGTCTGAAGATAAGACTTGCTTCCCGTCAAATGCTAATCCATCCAACGAACGCGGATGTGATCCAGTTGCGATGATGACGTTTTTAGGAGTTAAGATTGTATTTTCATCTCCATTGGCGTATTCGACCGATATCGTGCCAGGCATCGGAGAAAAGATGCTTGGTCCAAGAATTCTTCCAAATCCTTGATAAACATCAATTTCACCTTTTTTCATCAGTCCCTGTACACCTTGATGCAAGCGCTCAACAATCGTATTTTTTCTTGCCTGTACGTTTGTAAAGTTAATTGTTGTATCCTTCGTTTCTATGCCGTACTCACTGGCTTCTTTTGTCTGACGATATACTTCAGCACTGCGCAATAAAGCTTTAGAAGGGATACAGCCCTGGTGGAGACAAGTTCCTCCGAGCTTCTTATTTTCAACGACTGCTGTCTTTAATCCAAGCTGGGAAGCCCGAATGGCTGCGACATATCCACCCGTACCTCCGCCTAATATGACTAAATCGTAATCCTCTGCCATCGTCCATTACTCCTTTCCGGTCTCCATTCCAATCTTAACGATTTAAAATTGATCGCTCATTCGTTAAGAATTGGCTGCGTGATTCCCGTTTCGCTTTAATTCGTTCCTCAGCCATTCTGTCAGCTGCAACGTAAGTCGGGATATTATCTCTTCTGGAAATTTCAAAGACACGTTCCAGGTTGGAATAGATAACCTCAACTTTCTTTAAAGCCCTTCCCTTATTATAACCGGCAAGCTCATCCGCAACATTAATAACTCCACCTGCGTTAATAACATAATCCGGTGCATAAACAATTCCCATTTCATGGATGATGTCACCATGTTTTTCTTCTGCAAGCTGGTTATTTGCTGAGCCGGCAATCATTTTCGCTTTAAATTGAGGAATCGTTTCATCATTAATAACCCCACCTAATGCACAAGGAGTGAATATATCGCATTCAACACTATAAATTTCATCCGGTCCAACAGCTGTTGCTCCGAACGCTTCTACAGCTCTTTGAACCGCTGCTTCATTAATATCCGTCACGATTAATTCAGCACCTTCATCATGGAGATATTCACAAAGCGAATAAGCGACATTACCAACTCCTTGAACGGCAATTGTTTTACCTTCTAAGGAATCAGAACCGAATGTTTCTTTCGCTGTTGCTTTTATTCCTTTATAAATTCCATAAGCAGTTATTGGCGACGGGTTGCCGGCTGCGTCAGGCGAAGTCGGTGAGGTTCCCGTTACGAACTCGGTTTCCAGATGAATAAGATCCATATCTTCTGTTGTTGTGCCTACATCCTCAGCAGTAATATAGCGTCCGTTCAACCCTTGAATGAAACGTCCGAAAGCACGGAATAATTCTGGATTTTTGTCCTTTTTCGGGTCTCCGATAATAACCGTCTTCCCACCACCTAAATCGAGTCCGGCTGCAGCATTTTTGTATGTCATCCCTTTGGCAAGGCGAAGCGCATCCTCAATCGCTGCCTCTTCTGAATCATACGTCCACATTCTCGTTCCTCCAAGCGCAGGTCCCAGCGTTGTATCATGAATCGCGATAATTGCCTTTAGTCCTGATGCCTTATCTTGGCAAAACACTAATTGTTCATACTCATATTTTTCCATTGATTTAAATAATTCCATTTCCCATTCCTCCCAAATTTCATAAAAAGATTATTATTCATACGAAGATCGATTGAATGTAAGCGCTTTAATAACCATTTAGCCCTAAGTATCATTCAAGCTGGTATTTCTCAATTTTATAATATAAGTTTCGAATTGAAATATTTAATGCTTGAGCAGTTTTCGTTTTATTAAATCCATTATTTTTATATACTTTATAGATATAATCTTTCTCAAAACCATCTACAGCGTCTGTTAAAGAGTCCCACTCCGGGAACATGAGATTGGATTGCTTTAGCGTGGAAGATGATTGCAGTAATTTCGGTAAGTATTCTTTTTTAATTACTTCTTCCTGATTATCCATATAAATCATCGCGCGACCAATCATATTCTCCAACTCCCTTACGTTCCCCGGCCACTGGTATTGCTCGAGCACTTCAATTGCTTCTTCACTAATATGCTTGACATCTCTGCGGTAATCTTCATTAAGTTTCAAAATGAGATGCTCTGCCAGTTCGCGAATGTCAGATACACGTTCACTTAAAGATGGAATAAAAATAGGTAAACGATTTAAACGGTAGTAAAGATCCTCTCTGAATGTCCGATTACTGATTGCTTTTTCCAAATTTGTATTCGTTGCAGTAATGATCCGGACGTCAATTGGAAGCGCTTGTTTTCCACCAACACGAATAATCTCCTTCTCCTCTAAAACCCGGAGAAGTTTAGACTGCATATCTAAAGATAACTCACCAATTTCATCAAGAAAGACACTTCCTTCATCCGCTGCTTCGAAGGCACCTACTTTACTTTTGGGCGATTCACGTGATTCATAACCGAATAATTCCATTTCAAGCAATGATTCATTCATTGTGGCACAATTAACACGGATGAATTTATTTTGTTTGCGGTCACTTTCATTATGAATCGCATGGGCAAACAACTCTTTCCCCGTACCAGAATCACCTCTTAGCAAAACTGTTGCTGGCGTCTTCGCTCCAACTTTCGCTTGTTCAAGTGCCAGTTGCATTTCAGGTGATGAACCGATAATATCATCAAACGTATATTTTGCTTCCAGACTGCGTATAATTCGCCTCGCATGTTCCAGTTCATTTGTCAGTGCTTGAATTTCCGAGACATCATGCAGGACGCCGACACTTCCTTGAATTTTACCTTTGGCAATGACCGGTGCAACATTTACAATGACTTCACTTTTTTTCTGGCCAACTTTCATCCGGACCCCACGATAGGCATTACCAGTTTGCAGCACTTTCATGTGCATGCTTTCCCCTTCATGGATGTCTACTGTCGCTGGTTTTCCAATCACATCATCTTCTGTTAGTCCAGTTATTCTTGTATAGGCAGGATTAATCATGATGCCATTACCATGTTCATCAACAACACTTATTGCAGCGTCTGAAGATTTAATGATCGCTTCTAACATATTTTTCAGCTCGATTAAATCGGTGTTCTCTTCTGCTAACTTAACAACTTCGGTAATGTCTTTGAATACAGTAAACGCTCCAATTAAATCACCGTTTTCACTAATTAAAGGTATCCGTGTGGAAATAATCTGTTTTCCATTTTCTAATGGAAACTTCTGATTAATTTCTTTTTCTTTTGTTTGAAGTATATTTGGTAGACGTGAATTTTTTATAATGTGTCTTATATGCTTGCCGATAAATGCATCTTTCGGATGCCCGACAATCTCTGCCGCTTTCTCATTCACAAATTGAATGTTCTCTTCCTTGTCGATAACAATCATTCCGTCACGAATATGGTTAAGAATCAATTCCTGATCATCGCTTTGCTGCTTAATTTGCTCAAGCAGTACATCTTTTTCATCTACAAGTTCAGAAATAATGTAGGCCACGGAGCCTGGAACAACAACTGTCTGTTCTCTTCTCGAACGGATCAGTTCTTCAAGGACAGTCTGATCGCCTGTAGCTTCAATAATGATATCGATCGATTTATCGACCCAGGCTCTCCAATCACTTCCGGTTTGTATTTGTAACTTATTAGCTAATGCAAGACCGGGTGCATCATCATTGTGATCAATTACTGCCACAATTTTCATAGTGGTTGTGGAGTGAATGATATGAATCAATGCCGTCCCACCTTTTCCGGCACCAACAATAAGTACTTTTTTCATCAATTCACCACCTTTGCATTATCTTGCATACTTATATCATACGTTATCGTGAATGAATTGGCAATGATTAGTTGATTATGATAACTACTGCATTATTGTGTATAAAACATTTCCCTTTGAATGATTTTGTTCTATTTCTATGCCTATTTTTGCTATACTCTATAGATAGAACAACTTTAGAGATTTTTAAAGGGGAATGAACATGAGAAATATAGCAATTGGCATCCTATTAATCCCTGGCATCATTGCTGCCATTGGAATTAAATTAATGCGGGATACATTATTCAACGATTTTTATACCATTTTCATTTATTCATGGATTCAATTTGTTGTCGGATTAGCCTTATTCCTTGCTGGAATCGCTTTTCTTGGAGGTTTTATCGTTTTTCGCGATCGAAAAAACAAAGCAAAAGAGAAGAATTCCTCTGTTAAGGGTGAATAAACAAAATTTATTAACTTTTTATCGTAATTATATATGAATTTATGATATGATAAGTAGAAAATTATCTTTATGTAACAAATGAGGAGGAAACCAGATGAAGGTCGCAAAATTTGGCGGCAGTTCAATGGCGAGTGCAAGCCAATTAATGAAAGTTGGAGATATTATAAAGAGTGACGCAAGCCGTAAATTTATCGTTGTGTCAGCTCCGGGAAAACGATTTAAGGAAGACACAAAGATGACCGACTTGCTGATCGACCTTGGGACTGCTTATTTAAAGCAAACTGATTTTGACGAACAGTTCGAGGCCATTATGCAGCGTTTTACAGAGATAGTTACAGAATTAGAACTTCCAAGTACGTTATTGGATGAATTTACAGAATCATTAAAACAAGTACAGGAACTATCTGATAATGAGGCAAGTTTAATGGATGCCGTAAAAGCAATCGGTGAAGATAGTTCAGCGAAATTGCTGAGTGCTTATTTAAATAAAATCGGTATCTATTCGGCATACGTCAATCCGCAGGAAGCCGGCCTTATTCTTAGTGATGAGCCAGGTAACGCACAAATTCTTCCGGATAGTTTTGATAAGATTCGCATGCTAAGAGAACGGGATGGAGTACTTGTCATCCCCGGTTTCTTCGGATATACAGAGGAAGGTAAACTCGTTACATTTTCTAGGGGCGGATCAGACATTACCGGTTCATTAATCGCTGCTGGTGTCGAAGCTGAGATTTATGAGAATTTCACAGATGTTGATTCTGTATTTACAGTAAATCCTGCTTTTGTACCTAATCCGAAAACAATTACAAAACTTACGTATAAAGAAATGCGGGAATTATCTTATGCTGGTTTCTCTGTTTTTCATGATGAAGCGTTAATCCCTGCTTACCATGCCAAAATTCCGGTCGCAATTAAAAACACGAATAACCCTTCAGCTAAAGGGACATTGATCGTCGCAGAACGGGAATTAAATGGACGAGTTGTAACAGGTATCGCAAGTGATACTGGCTTCTGCAGTCTTTATGTCAGCAAATATCTAATGAACAGAGAAATTGGATTTGGGCGTAAGCTATTAAATATCTTTGAAGATGAAGGTGTGTCATTTGAACATGCTCCTTCCGGAATTGACAACATGTCTGTTATTTTCCGGGAAAGTAATTTACCGCGCCATAAAGAAAGAGTTATTTTAGAACGGATTAAAAATGAACTGCATCCAGATACGGTCAGTATTACAAGAGGAATAGCAATTATTATGGTCGTTGGTGAAGGGCTTGTAAATTCGATTGGTGTTGCTAATAAGGCAACTGAAGCATTTACAAGGGCAAATGTAAATATTGATATGATCAACCAAGGTTCTTCCGAGGTATCCATGATGTTTGGTATTCAAGCCGACGATTTAGAACGGGCAATCCGCTCCCTTTATGAACTGTATTTTGTAGAGGAAGATTCGTTAGTAAAAAGTGGTTCCTAGAGAAATGCATAAGAAGAGACTGGATGTTTGATCCAGTCTCTTTTTTTAGCTGACTTGATGTTCAAGCCGTAATCTGTCAGCAACCATCGCAATGAATTCACTGTTCGTAGGTTTTGCTTTAGAAATATTAATGGTATAACCGAATAATGCCGATATTGAATCAATGTTCCCCCTGCTCCAAGCTACTTCTATCGCATGGCGAATTGCTCGCTCCACTCTGGAAGCTGTTGTATTATATTTTTTTGCGATTTGCGGATAAAGCGTTTTTGTAATTGCTCCCAACAAATCGATATTATTATAAACCATCGTAATTGCTTCCCGTAGATACATATAACCTTTAATATGGGCTGGCACACCAACTTCATGAATGATATTTGTAATGCTTGCTTCAAGATTATGTGTCTTATTCTTTTTCCTTTGTTTTCTTACTTTGGTTTTAAAATTATCGATATTCTTACTGATCGTTCGGATTCTGTCAGCTAGATGGTCCAAGTCAAATGGTTTTAAAATGAAATAAGAAGCGCCAAATTCAACTGCTTTTTTCATTACTTCTTCCTGGCCGAATGCAGTTAGCATGATGACTTGCGGTGTTTTATTTAATTCCAGCGTGCGTAATTGATTCAGTACTGCAATTCCATCAATATGTGGCATAATAATATCTAATATAAGTATATCGGGTTCTAATACCTCCAACATTTCTAGGCATTCCCTGCCATTTGAAGCTGTACCGATTACTTCAATATCATCTTGACCTTCAAAATATTCCTCCATTAACGAAATTAATTCCGGGTTATCATCGACTAAACATACTGAAATACTTTCCACTTTACGAATCCTCCTTATTTTTACTCTTCCCTCTTACATATTCTACAAAAGATATTATTATCCTTCTTTATTTTAAAGAATTTGTATATTTTTATATTTCTCTATTTTTCCTACAATTTAACTAATATACCGAGCTTTTTCGACAAATTTATTCGATGTTATTCGACAAAAACCATAACTAGATTTTCGTCACCAAAGCTCAATACTGTATAATCTTATCACTTTCATTCAGTGTAAGTGTTTTGCACGTTCTCATGGCTCTCTCTAATCGCCATTCAGTTGCCCGGTGGACGGATGCGCATCCTTAGGCACTGCTAGAGCTCCTCGGGCTCGCGCCCTGCGGGGTCTCCAGGCTCGTGCTGTTCCCACAGGAGTCACCGTCCACCGGGCAACTGAACTGATTCTCTGAATAGAAATTGTTTCGTCACGATAGGAATTATATCTTTGGAACATTAAACAGTGATCCATATTTGGTCTTTCCTGATAGCAGTCCAGACACCTCGAGACTCCTGCGGGAGGATAGGGCTGGCGAGACCCCTTAGTGCTCAGCGCGAGGAGGCTTGCCGGCCGCTCAGCAGGTGCGAGAGGTGTCTGGACTGCGGACCTCCAGAAGTGAGTTTCGGACATTTCCGATACTTACGCTGAATGAATGCAAAAAACTTGCAACAGGGTGTTTTTACTGTTGCAAGTTCTTGGTTAGCTCGCTAAGGCAATGGTTTCATCATCTTTTTTAATGGATATTCCTGCATCGTTCAGCATCCATTCGATATGGACACCATAGCCCGAAGTTGGGTCGTTAACGAATACATGTGTTACAGCACCTACTATCTTTCCGTCTTGTATAATGGGACTGCCGCTCATTCCTTGAACAATTCCACCTGTACTTTCGAGGAGACGAGGGTCGGTTATTTTAAGAACCATTCCTTTAATGTCAGCTTTTTTTTGCGGAACCGAGCTAACGATTTCGATGTCGAATTCCTCGACCTTTTCATCAGCAACAACAGTTAAAATTTTTGCTGGGCCTTCTTTAACTTCATCAGATCGGGTGATTGGTAAAGGCTTATCATAATTGTCATTCGTTATGGTTGAGTTAAGCACACCAAAAATTCCGTGTGGTGTATTCTTCACAATACTTCCAATCACATTCCGGTCTGCGGAGAATCTTGCTTGCTTCTCACCCGGTGTTCCTTGATTACCTTTTTCAATGTGGACGACAGATGACCGGACAATCTTACCTCTCATTAATTCAATCGGTTTCTTTGTGTCCATATCTGAAATTACATGACCAAGCGCCCCATATCGCTTTGTCTCTGGGTCATGGAATGTCATCGTCCCAATTCCCGCTGCAGAATCCCTAATATAAAGTCCAATCTTATATTCCTGATCCCGTTTATCTTGTACTGGCTGTAAGGATGTGTTAAGTGTTTCATTTCCCCTTTTCAGCGTAATTTTTAGTTCTTCATTTTGCTTCCCGGCTGTGTTTACCAATGGTTTAATCTCGCTCATATCTTTAATCGGTTTCCCATTGATTTCAACAATCATATCCCCAATTAAGACTTTGGCATCCTGTCCCGGTGACAATGAGCCTTCTTTCCCTTGAATGGAATGGTGACCGACTACAAGTACCCCGAGCGTTTCCAGCTGCACCCCAATCGATTGACCTCCTGGAATTAATTTAATATCTTCCTCCCTCTGTATCGGTTCCAATGACGCATCCTCTTCAGCAGAAACAACACTTAAAGGAATGAAATTAGAGAACACTTCATGAGTCATTGTGTCTTTTGCGGGAAATATTCCTGCTTGAAATGGAAGTGTAAATGTAAGAAGGAATAAAAAGCTTGCAAATAGTATCAAGGTTCGTTTTATCGATTGTCTCTTTGCTATCTTCATGTATATTTAACACCCCTCGCATCTCACCCATACCAAATTTTTTTCTGTACTCCTAATTTGAGCGAAGCAGGCTGATTTTAAACTGGTGATTCATAAGTGATATGCTTAAGTTTTCCTTGCATAATAAATGACGTGCAGTAGAGGCTAATTTATGATGATATGTAAAAAAACATTAAAAAAAGCCGGTACTGTTAGTTTCCGGCTATTACTCAATATTATTCCTGATGATTTTTCTTCTTGAACATGTCGGCAAGGTCAAGCATTTCTTTTGCATGTTCTTTCGCTGTTTCTGTCAATTTCGTTCCAGTAATCATTCGGCTTAATTCTTCCATTTGTTCGTCCGTGCTTAATTCGGTAACATGTGTTGAAGTTCTGTCATCTTTTTCATGTTTTTTAATCAGTTTATGCGTGTCTGCCATTGCTGCAACTTGAGGTAAATGAGTAATACAAAGTACTTGTGAAGCGTTAGATATTTCATATATCTTCTCAGCAATCGCTTGTGCAACGCGCCCGCTTACACCCGTATCAACTTCATCAAATATCACACTTGTTACCCCTTGATGCTTAGCGAAGATTTTCTTTAGAACGAGCATAATTCTAGATAATTCTCCACCTGAAGCTACTTTTGTCAGCTCTTTAAGTGGCTCACCCGGATTTGTCGAAATCATAAAGCGGATTGTATCATACCCGTCTTTATGAAGTTTTGGATGATCTGCTTCAATATCAAAACTTATTTGGAACTCCGCTTTTTCTAAATATAAGCTTTTCAATTCGCTATGGATTTCTTTAACAAGTGCTCTTGCAGCTTTTTCTCTTAAATCATGAAGTTCTTTTGCCTCAAGCATGGCATCCTTTTCCACTTCTTCAATCTCTTCTACCAGTGCCGTTAAATGAAAATCTTTATTCGTGATTTCTTCCAATTCTTCTTCTATTTTCGCCATGTACGTTTGCATTTCATTCACAGTTGAACCATATTTCTTTTTTAACCGATTGAGTTCATTTATTCTTGCTTCAATTTCATTCAATCGTTCTGGATTATATTGCAATTGATCGATATAATTCCGTAAATCAAATGCCATCGTCTCAATCGAATAATAATGGTTAGCGATTTCTTCTGCTTTTTCATCAATAAAAGGATCAATCTTTTCATGTTCGCTTAAAGAGAGCATCGCATGATTTACCCATTCCAAACCTCTTCCTTCCCCGTATAAGGCATTATAGGCGTTCTGAAGCGCGGTATGGATATTCTCAAAGTTGGCAAGGGAGTTTCGTTCTTTTTCCATTATTTCATCCTCGTCCGGGACAAGATTGGCCTGTTCCAATTCTTGTAATTGAAAGGATAATAAATCTTGGCGATGGGCAGTTTCTTGCTCATTTTCATTTAATTGTTTGTAGCGTTGCTGTAACTTTTTTAGCCTGTTGTAAAGCCCCGTGTATTCTTCTTTAGCCTGTTTGATGTTCTCGTAGTCATAAAGGTCAAGCAGGTGAATGTGATTGTCTGCATCCATTAGAGACTGGGTTTCGTGCTGGCTATGTATATCAATCAGTGTTTTACCAAATTCCCTAAGAATTGCGAGCGTCACCAATTTACCGTTCACCCGGCAAATGCTTTTCCCGCTTTTCGTAATCGTTCGTTCTAAAACGACCTGCTCATCCGTTATTTCAATGCCGTATTGTCTCCCGACCGCATAAATTGGGTGCTCCAATGATTCAACGGAAAATAATCCTTCAATTTCTGCTTTATTTGTTTTATGACGTACATATTCAACAGACCCGCGACCCCCTGCAAGAAGTTGGATAGCATCGATAATGATTGACTTCCCAGCTCCCGTTTCACCAGAAAGCACGGTTAATCCCTCATTAAATGTAATCGATATTTGATCGATAATTGCAAAGTTTTGAATAGAAAGTTCCGTAAGCATGATTGTTCACCTCTTCTTGTATACAATATTAAAGCATGCGTATGAAGCGGTTTTTAATTTTTTCTGCATTCTTTTCTTTTCGGCAGATGATTAAACATGTATCATCCCCGCAAATTGTTCCCATTATCTCTTCCCATTCGAGGTTATCAATTAACACACCGATTGCATTTGCGTTCCCAGGCAATGTTTTTAGTACAACAAAATGATTCGCATGGTCAATACTGACAAAAGCATCAACAATAAGACGTTTTAATTTTTCCTCGGGATTAAATCGTAAATCTGCTGGCAAACTGTATTTATACTTTCCGGATAGTGTAGGTACTTTCACTAAATGTAATTCTTTAATATCACGCGAGACTGTTGCTTGGGTAACATTATAACCAAGAGCTTTCAGTTCATCAACTAGCTCATCTTGCGTTTCGATTTCGTGTTCATGAATTAATTCACGAATTTTAATATGTCGTTGAATCTTACTCATTCGGCTGACCTCCGTTTTTTGCTATGTTGCTTTTAAATGCTTATGTGCTTTGTCTACAACTTCTTCAAGAGATAACGTATAGGGTTTTTCTTTTAGTTCTGGAAGGTGTTTAAAATGGGCTAAAAATTCTACATTACCTTGAGTTCCTGTAATCGGCGAATACGTAATACCATGCAAAATGAAATTTTCTTCTTCAGCAAAGCGTGTGACCTGTTCAAGAACTTCCACATGAACTTCTTTATCACGAATGATTCCACCCTCACCGACTTGCTCTTTCTGCGCTTCAAATTGGGGTTTGATTAAAGCTACGACATCATTCGATTCACTTAATAAATGTTTAAGCACAGGTAAAATCAAACGCAAAGAGATAAAAGAGACATCAATCGAAGCAAATTCCGGGATTGCTTCTAGCATATCTTTTGTTACATAGCGGAAATTAGTCCGTTCCATAACGACGACCCGTTTATCATTGCGTAATTTCCAATCGAGTTGATTGTATCCGACATCAATTGCATAACTTAATCTCGCCCCATGCTGAAGGGCGCAATCGGTAAAGCCCCCCGTTGATGAACCAATGTCAAGTATGGTTTTATCTTGGAGATCCAAGTTAAACTGTTGGATTGCTTTCTCTAATTTCAATCCGCCGCGGCTGACATAGGATTTATTTTTTTGTTTTATACGAATTGGCATGTCTTTCTCGACTTTAACACCTGGTTTATCTAGTCGTTCATGCTCTGAATAAACTAAACCAGCCATAATCAGACGCTTGGCCATATCAGTACTATCAACTAAATCTCGTTCTACAAGTAATTCATCTAAACGTTTTTTTGTCATTTTCATTTCCTTTACTGTGACTGTCATTCATATTCATAAGCTTTTCTGATTTATTATACATCAAATGACTCATATTCTAAAATAGTATACATCTTCCAAACAAAAAAAACAGCCGCTCGTCTTGCATATTGAACGGCTGGACCTTACGATTTACTTAATGATCTCGGTTACTAATATAATCAATTAATGCTTTTAACTGTGATTGAATTGCTCCTGCTTGCTGCAATGATTCCATTGCTTTTTCCACATATATTTCTTTTTGTTTTATAGCTCCGTCTAGCCCAAGCAGCTTCGGATAGGTGCTTTTATTATTATCCACATCACTTCCTACAGGTTTACCAAGTGCTTCCTCTGTTCCAGTAATATCTAAGATATCATCCTGAACTTGGAAGATTAATCCTAAGTAATGGGCAAAACGTGTAAGGTGAGTTAGTTGTGCTTCTGTTGCCCCGCCTAAAAAGGCACCAGCGTAAACAGCGAACTTCAATAATTCTCCAGTTTTCAACTCGTGAATCTTCTCAAGTTGTTCAAGCGGGACTGATATTCCTTTATTTTCCGCTTCCATATCGAGGATCTGTCCGGCAACCATACCAAGCGGACCACTCGCTTCGCCAATTTTTCTTGTTAATTCAACTTTTTCACGGTCGGTAAGGAGTGGCTCATTCGCAATCAACGTAAAGCTATGTGTAAGTAAGCCATCACCTGCTAAAATTGCCGTTGCTTCATCAAACTTCTTATGATTCGTCAATTGTCCACGGCGGTAATCATCATCATCCATCGCAGGTAAATCATCATGAATTAAAGAATATGTATGCATCATTTCTAATGCAATCGCGGTAGAAATGGTTTTTTCAATAGAAGTCCCATAAGCTTCATAGCTAGCAATCAAAAGAATGGGTCGGATTCTTTTCCCGCCAGCTTGAAGGGAATAGAGCATGGAAGCTTTTAATCGATCTGGAATCGAAAGCTTAGCTAATTGAGCTTCCATTTCACTTTCAATTAAGTCTTTCTGCCGCTTTAAATAATCTTCCAGATTGGCCTCGTGCATGCTAGACTTCCCCCTCCACATCAAAGTTTGTGATTTCTCCGTGTTCATTTAAGATTTTTGCCATTTTATCTTGGACAGAATTAATTTTATCACTGCATAGTTTTGATAAAATCATGCCTTCCTGATAATAATCAATTGCTTTTTCCAAAGGGACATCTCCTGTTTCCAGCTTCCCTACAATTTTCTCTAACTTCTCCATTGCTTCCTCGAAGGAAAGTTCCGTATTTTTCTCAGTCATTTGAAGTCTCCTTTACCGATAGCACCCTGGCGTCGATGGTGCCGTCTGTTAATTTTACTGATAGCTGTTCATGTTCCTTAATATGCTTCACTGACTTCAATAATTGGCCATCTGCAGTATAAGGTAACGCAAATCCACGCTTCATAATTTCTAATGGATTGACCAAACTTAACTTATCTAATAAATTACCAAGCTCTCGCAGGTGGTAATCAAGAGTTTGATTCATATAGCGGTTGTTAGTTGCTGTAAGTTCAACCAACTTCTTTTCCGCCTCTTCAATCCTTTCTTTCGGATGCTGCAGGGCAAGTCGATTTATAACGGTTTGATGAGCTACTGCAGCGTCATTTACTTGCAACTTTAGTGTCCGCTCGAGTGATTCCATTTGCTGATCTAATTCTTGTTCTTTCTGGCGGATAAGTTCTTTTGGATAACGGAAGGCATATGAATTCCTCAAGTTATGAAGCTGTCGTGTTTCCCGGTCCAATAATTGATTCACTTCCCGGGTTATTCTTTTGGTAAAAAGAACAATGTTATTTTTTAATTCTGCTTGAGATGGAACCGCAAGCTCTGCTGCACCGGTTGGCGTGGGTGCCCTTAAATCCGCTACAAAGTCACTAATCGTTGTATCTGTTTCATGTCCAACTGCAGAAATAACTGGGATCTGTGATTCATAAATTGCATGGGCAACGATTTCTTCATTGAAACTCCATAATTCTTCAATCGAACCCCCGCCTCTTCCGACAATTAACGAATCAAAGTCCATCCGATTCGCTATTTCAATTCCCTGCTTTATTGAGGCTGCTGCTTCTGGACCTTGGACAAGCACTGGAATGACTACAACTTCAACCAAGGGATAGCGTCTTTGGATCGTTGTAATAATATCTCTTACTGCTGCACCAGTCGGAGATGTTATGACACCTATTCGCTTCGGAAATGGTGGTATTTGCTTTTTATGTACAGATGAAAAATAACCTTGCTGCTCCAGCTTGGTCTTTAATTGTTCGTAAGCTAAGTATAAAGCACCGATACCATCCGGCTCCATAGCATTAATATACAGTTGATATTGCCCGGCAGCTTCATAAACACTGACATTTCCGCGAATGAGCACTTTCATCCCACTCTCCGGAACAAATTTTAAATAACGGTTATTCCCGGCAAACATAACGGCTTGAATCCTTGTCTGTTCGTCTTTTATCGTCATATACATATGACCGCGACTATGATGTTTAAAATTCGATATTTCGCCTCGGAGCCATATTTGCTGTAAATGCTGATCAATATCGAGCTTCCGCTTAAGATACCTTGTTAATGCTGTTACCGTTAAGTATTTATCCTTCAATACCAGTCAGTCCTTTGGCCGCTTTAATTGTATTGGAAAGAAGCATTGTAATTGTCATTGGACCGACCCCTCCCGGAACAGGTGTAATATACCCGGCTTTTTCCACTACCCCGGCAAAATCGACATCACCGGTCAATTTACCTGCTTGGGTCCGGTTAATCCCAACGTCGATAATAACCGCGCCTTCTTTGACATCCTCTTGCTTGATAAAATTTTCCTTTCCGATTGCTACGATAAGAATATCAGCTGCTTGTGTGTATTGTTGCATGTTCTCTGTTCTGGAATGACAGTAAGTGACCGTCGCATTTTCATTCAATAAAAGTTGTCCGACTGGCTTTCCAACAATATTACTGCGCCCGATAATCACCGCATGCTTCCCTTCAATCTTAATTCCTTTTGATTTGATCATCGTAATGATTCCATAAGGAGTACACGGCAGGAAACTATCTTCCCCCGCCATCATCTTCCCGATATTAATCGGATGGAATCCGTCCACATCCTTCAACGGATCTATCCGATCAATTACTTTCTGTTCATCAATTTGTTCAGGTAACGGTAATTGGACTAAGATACCATGAACCGCATCATTATCATTCAGATCATCCAGTAATGCTAATAAGTCTGCTTCCGTTGTTTCAATCGGTAACGTGATAAGCTCGGAATCCATTCCAATTTCAGCTGCCGCCTTCTCTTTCCCTTTAACATAAGAAAGCGATGCGGGGTTATCGCCGACAAGAACTACTACCAATTTTGGTGTTAGGTTTTTGACTTTTAGTTTCTCAATTTCTTTTGCCAAGTCTTGCTTGATTTCTGCAGCTAATTCTTTTCCACTAATGATTTCAGCAGTCATAATTCATTTCCTTTCTCTTCTACAATTTTGGATAATACGCCATTAACAAATTTCCCTGATTTCTCATCGCCAAAGCGGTTGCCCAGTTCGACGGCCTCGTTAATCGAGACATTGAGCGGGATATCTTCCAGATACTTTATTTCAAATGTCGAAAGCCGCAAAATCGTCCGTTCTACCGCAGCTAAACGATCAAGGCTCCAATTCTCCAGATGACTAGCAATTATTTCATCTAATGAGGATTTTTGCTCCAACACTCCTTGTATTAATCGGTTAAGAAACGGATCATTTCCCTGTTCTTCAACATATTCTTGAATGTTTTCTTTAGGTACATCAAGATTGATATCGATTTGAAACAGAAACTGGAATGCTTTTTCTCTTGCTTCGCTTCGTTTCATGCTTTTACTCCTTCTATTGTTCTTCTCAAATGATAAGAAGGCCAAAGTGTTTCGCTCTGGCCTGCTTGTCTACTCCTTATGCTTAGCTTGCTCTTCTTTTTCATCCATATTGATTCCGACTACGTGAATATTTATTTCAGCAATATCAAGTTGCGTCATTGTCTTTAAACTTTGTCGGATCGTCGTTTGTAACGCCTGAGCGACTTTCGGGATGGATGATCCGAAATTTAAGATACAATACACATCGATTGTGATCCCGTTATCTGTGAGCTCGACTTTTACACCTTTACTGTGTGTCTGCTTCCCTAGACGCTCTGCAACGCCTGAGGCAAAAGTTCCGCGCATTGCGTATAAGCCTTTAACTTCTGTTGCAGCAATACCAGCAATTACTTCAATTACCTCTGGGGCAATCTCCACTCTACCTAAAGATATATCATCACTGACATTTAATAATGGTTGTTCACTCATGAAATCACACCTTTTATAGAAAGTTGTCGTTCTATTCCTCTACAATCGGGTTCTCTTCTAAAAAGTTCGTATTGAAATCCCCGCGCTGGAACACATCATGATCCATTATTTGCCGGTGGAAAGGAATTGTCGTGTAAATTCCTTCAATCACGAATTCATCAAGTGCCCGTTTCATTTTCTTTATTGCTTCTTCTCTTGTTGACCCGTAGGATATTAGTTTAGCAATCATGGAATCATAATACGGCGGGATAGTATAGCCGGTATATGCTTGAGAATCCACTCGAATTCCAAATCCTCCGGGCGCAAGATACATATCGATCTTACCTGCTGAAGGCATGAAGTTCTTATATGGATTTTCCGCATTTATCCGGCATTCAATCGCCCAACCGTCAAATGTGATATCCGCTTGTTTTAGACTGAGCTTTTCATTGTCCGCCACTTTAATTTGTTCTTTAATCAAGTCTACTCCAGTCACCATTTCTGTGACTGGATGTTCTACTTGAATTCTTGTATTCATTTCCATAAAGTAAAATTCCTTAGTCTGACGGTCGAATATGAATTCTATCGTACCAGCACCGACATAGTCCACTGCTGCAGCTGCATTAACTGCCGCTTGTCCCATCTTCTCTCTAATCTCCGGCGTAACCGCTGGGGAAGGGGTTTCTTCGATTAGTTTTTGCAGGCGTCTTTGAACCGTACAATCCCGTTCTCCTAAGTGGATAATATTTCCATGTTTATCTGCAAGAACTTGAATTTCCACGTGGCGGAAGTCTTCAATAAATTTCTCGAGATAAACTCCAGGATTCCCGAATGCTGTCTCTGCTTCTTTTTGTGTTACACGAATCCCCTTAACAAGTTCCTCTTCATTTCTTGCGACACGGATACCTTTACCGCCACCACCTGCTGTAGCTTTGATAATGACCGGATAGCCGATTTTTTCCGCGATTTCAATACCCTCTTCTTCACTTTCGATAATCCCATCAGAGCCAGGAACAATCGGAACATTAGCCTGTTTCATCGTTTCCCGGGCAACGTCTTTAATTCCCATTTTTTGAATCGCTTCTGCTGTCGGACCGATAAAGCTTATATTACATGCTTCACACAACTCAGCAAAATCAGCATTCTCAGCGAGGAATCCATAACCTGGGTGAATCGCATCCACATCTGTTGACGTTGCTACACTTAATATATTCGTAAAGTTGAGATAGCTGTCTTTACTTAATTTCGGGCCGATACAATATGCTTCATCTGCAAGTTGCACGTGTAAAGATTCTTTATCTGCTTCTGAATAGACTGCGACGGTTTCAATCCCCATTTCATGGCAGGCTCTAATAATTCGAACAGCAATCTCTCCTCTGTTCGCAATTAACACTTTATTAATCAATTACTCCATCCCCTTACTTTTTCTTTACCCGGAATAGTGGTTGACCATACTCTACAAGCTCGCCATTTTCCACAAGTATTTCAACGATTTCTCCACTTACTTCCGCTTCAATTTCATTAAATAATTTCATTGCTTCGACAATACAAACAATGGAATTTGATTGGACGATGCTGCCGACTGCAACATATGCATCGTCTTCCGGAGATGGTGCCCCGTAAAATGTTCCGACCATTGGAGATACAATTTCAAAGTCATATTCATTGTTTTCTACTTTTACTTCCTGTTGCTCCTCTATCACTTCTGCTTGTTTCTCAACTACTTGTTCTTGAACCGGTTCACTTTGGCGCTGTATTTGTACAGCTGCAGTTTCTGTTACTTGTGGTGTTTCGCTTCCTACAGCCGCCCCATTACTTCCTTTTTTTAGTGAAACAGAAGTTCCGTTAGATTCATAATTAAATTCTGTAATAGATGATTGATCAATTAATTTAATAATTTCACGTATTTCTTGTACTTTAAGCATCTAAAAACGCACCCCTTATTTATTTTGTATACGATACTATACATTTTACTTAAATTTCGCTACCATGTCCAAGTTGTAAATATGTAGTATGCTTCTTTTATTTTATCATTATATCAGTAGTGCATAATGATAGCTATCAAAAATGTAACGAACCCCCAACCATATGAATGAACGATCACTTTCATACAGCGTGAGTGATTTGCACGTTCGCTCTCTAATCGCCGTTCAGTTGCCCTGTGGACGGATGCGCATCCTTAGGCACTGCTAGAGCTCCTCGGGCTACCGCCCTGCGGGGTCTCCAGACTCGTGCTATTCCCGCAGGAGTCACTGTCCACCGGGCAACTGAACTGGTTAGATGATTCTCTGAATAGAAATTGTTCCGTCACGATAGGAATTATATCTTTGGAACATTAAACAGTGATCCATATTTGGCCTTTCCTGGTAGTAGTCCAGACACCTCGAGACTCCTGCGGGAGGCCGGCTAAGAACGGTCACGTCCTGTGACCAACGCCAACGCCGGCATTAGAACTTCCTGTTCGGAGGTAGGTCTGGCGAGATCCCGCAGCGCGTTAGCGCAAGGAGGCTTGCCGGCCGCTCAGCAGGTGCGAGAGGTGTCTGGACTGCGGACCTCCAGAAGGAAATTTCGGGGTTAGGCACACACTCACGCTGTATGAAGGCGATAGTAGTTTCTTTCGGTTGCCGGGGATAGTTTTGACACTCAGGATAAATCACAAGACAACAAGAAATCCAGACGTTGGAGCGTCTGGATCGGGTGGGTCATTTATAACTTTTGGGAATGATTAGTAATTGACTTCAACAGGGATGTCGCGGTCGAATTCATCTCTTACCATTTGCATAATGCGCAATGCTTCTTCATCGGATAATTCCTCCGCTCGGACATGGACGTGCACCTTTTCACCACCAGAATTCCTTACTAACACATCTTCATACCCTGCTTCATCAAGAATGGATTCCTCCAGAATCTCTTCTTTCGTCCCAATTGAGTCAATCTCATCAATTTCTTCCAGTGCACTATTTTTTTCTTCAATACTTGCTGACCCGGAAGCTACAATCGCCTCAAGCCGAGATTTTTCCCTGCTTCTGTCATCTTCTACCTTCATGCGGATGGTTGTAAATAATTCATCACCTGCCACATTGGTTATATCGGTAACTTCTGCATCCGTCGTTTCTTCGGTAACAGAGTCTGTCTCTGTCGCCCCTTCACTTAATTCATCATCTTGATTAATAAAAGCTAAGTCACCGTCATTTGGCGACATGATGTAATACACACTCAGCACAATTAATAAACTCAACATTGTCAGCAACCAAACCGTTTGTTTTTTTAACATCATTCTCCTCCTTAATCTTTAGGCATAACAGAAATTCGGTGGGAAGGAACATCCAGGACACTGGAGATTGCTTCAATGATCCAGCTTTTTACACTTGGCTGTTCGGCACCCTTTGCTACAACAAATACACCTCTTACTTCCGGTCGTTTCGTTTGAACAAGGAGCGGTTTTTCCGTATCTCCTTGGCGGACTAAAACGACTTGCGTATCTTCTGTTCGGTCCTCAACTTGTCTTGTGCCCCCGCTTTGGTCTTCCTCGCTAGTCGTTTGAGTTCCTGATATCAGATTACGCTCGTACACTTTTACATCAGACGAATCAAGATTAACCATCACTTCCGCTTCTCGGACTCCTTGGATTTTATTTAACATCGCTACTAAATCTTGTTGATAGCCATTTGCAAGTTGCTCCATATCTGCTACTGGCTCAGATGTTGTATCTCCTGTCTCTACCTGCTGTTCGGTCATATTAGGTTCATAATGAATTTCTGTTTCCTCTGGTTCCTCTTTTTGAAATAAATTGCTGAAGAGCAGCAGCAACACGCCGACTAAGCCAAGAATAATAAAGTATTTCGGCCGCAACGGCTTTTTCTCCTGTCCTGGTTCTGTGGAAAATAACTTATCAATAAATCGTTTCAAGATGCCCCCCCTTCCCAATAAACAGTAATTTTTTTATCTTGCAGCTCCCAGCGATCCCTCAGTAAATCGATAATAGGTTCATCTGCTTCTTCCAGCTCTTGTTCTTCTTTTCCAGTAATTACAATATCCTCGACTGGTTTGATTTCTCCCTCCCTAGTCGTCGATTTCTCCAAAAAGACAATTACTTCATCCAGCCCTTCATATGTTTTCTCTGCTTCATCAGTAAAAATAAAATCGATGTCTGTGATTATCGCATCATATTCTGTCTGTAATGCTTCATCTGTGAGGGATATGAGTTGGACAGCCATTTCTTCTAAAATATATGCATCATGAGTCGATTCTATTTCACTTTTTTGCAATTCGATGGAATCTTGTACTTGCTCCATTTCACCCCCTGTTTCAAAAAGGCTTTGATACGTATTACCAACAGCTTGCTCGAAGTCCAAATTGAATAAAGAAAAAATTGGTGACAATAAAATGAGAATTAAGATAAGCCCTAAAACAAGCTTGATGTATTTCCCCATTGATAAATTAGGTATAAGTAAATCAATAATTGTCGCGACTAATATAAAAATGATAATTTGTGTAATCCAATTCGTTAACATTTCCATTACAATCACGCTACCTTAGCAGAAGGGTCAGATTACTCGCTGCAACAATCAACACAATGGCTAAAAGAAACATAAACGATACAGCTAACAAACAGGCCAAAACATACAGGATATACGTACTTAGCGCCTGCAAGGTCGTAATGATTGGTCCTTTTCCAAGCGGCTCGAGAACTGCTGCTGCTATCCGATAAATAAATGCAATAACTAATATTTTTATAGCAGGAAACAGACATATTATTAAAATAATCAGTAACCCTACAATTCCTAGAGAATTTTTAAGTAGTAATGTAGCGGATAAAATTGTATCTGCTGCATCTGTGAATGTTCTTCCAATTACCGGGATAAAATTACCCGTAATAAATTTTGCTGTCCGCATGGCGACCCCGTCTTGAACAGCACTTGCCGCTCCTTGCACAGACATAACTCCCAGAAAAATCGTCAGTAACACTCCAAGGCTACTCACTGTAACGGACCGTAGTAAATTAGCTAGATTCGTCACTTTATAATTCTCTGAAATGCTGCTGATAATGACTAACAGCGCTGCAAAGGATAATAACGGTAGAGCGAAAAACGAGATGAATACGCCAGTAAAATGAATGAGAAATATAATAATCGGATGAAAGAAAGATACAGCAAATACGTTTCCAAAAGTCGCCATTAGTCCAAGTATGAGTGGCAATAAACCAATCATAAACCCGCTCATTGTATCAATTGCTTCTTTCGCATAGGTGATCACGGTATAAAAGCTGGATAAAGCAATGAAAATAAGTACGAGAAAGACAACGAAGTAAGCTATTTTGCTAACTGCGCTTTTTTCAAATGCAGCATGCACCGTCTGCAGAATAATCGAGAAGATCGTTAGTAACAACAAGCTGCCTAATAATTTTCCATTATGGATTAATTCATGAAATAAAAAATCAAGGAGCCCTAGTGCAATTTCCTTAAATGAGAGATTGTCCAAATTTTTTACAAAATCGCTGAACGATGTCCGCTCTATATTCGGAATATAGCCGCCATATTCTTTCGCAAGCGTTTCCCAGTAATCCTCGACCGCATCTAATGAAATTTCCTCTAGGAGTCGATCATTCATGTCATATTCTTCCTCTTCTGCTTGTACCGGGATCCCTGTCCATAAGCCAGATAATAAAATGATGAAGATGAAACCCGTTCTCCTAATCATATAAACTGCTCCTTAAACTGTCGGCAGGAAACTGACGATTGCTTCAATAACGGATGTAATTATTGGTATAGCAAGCAATAATATAAAAATTTTCCCGGCAAGTTCGATGTTTCTCGCAACTGATTGCAAGCCAGCATCTTGTGTCATACTCGCCCCTAATTCAGCAATATAGGCAATCCCGATAATTTTCAAGATCGTTTCCAAATATAGCCCCGGGACATTTGCTTGATCACCCAATGATTGGATAACTTGAAAAATTAAGCGAATCTGCCCAATGACACTTGCAAATATCATAATGCCGACAACAATAATAATGAAAAAAGCAAAGGTTGGATTTACATCTTTCAATATAATGAAAAGTATACTTGCAACAATGGAAACCATAACAATTTGTAATATATCCATATTTTATCTCCCAAGGATTTATTACTTGTCCTTTTCTAAAACAGGAATACCGATTTAATCTGATTAAATAAATCACGCAGTCCGTTGATGACGATATAAAGAACGATAATAAATCCGATTAACGTAGCGAATTGGGCAATTTCTTCCTTTCCCATCTGCTTTAATATCGTATGGATAAGCGCTACAATAATGCCTATGCCTGCGATTTGAAAGAGAACAGATATATCGGTGAGCATGGTCATACCCCTTTCTCGCTAGAAGAGCAACAACGCGATAAATATTCCTGCTAAAACACCTAAACTTCTTGCTAAATTACTATATTTATAAGATTCATCCCGCGCTTCTTCCAGTTCTCGATCCAAATGGGTTAAAGCAAGTCGGATCTGTTTTTGCTGCTGAATGAAATCATGCTGGCCCAATGAATTGCCAAATTGCTTTAAAACTTCAATTTCATTTTTCTTTAAACTTGTCATCTTTTTTAATTCATCCGTTTTTTCATCCCAAACCGTATTAAAATCAACTTCCTGTTGCAACATTGCTTCGCTGAGTGATTGAAAAAAACGGCTGATCGGATGTGGCAGTTGACGAGCAATTGTTTGAAATGCAAGCTGTAAAGGAGTCTGGCTATACGTAATTTCTGCTTCCAGTAGTTGCAGCGCACTTTCCAATTGCCGAATATGTTTCGGTCTTTTCTCATAACGAACGCTGAAATATAAACCAATACAAGTAGTTGCGGCAACGAGTAATATAGCGCCTAACCATTTCATTTCCAACCAACTCCGCGTGATTGAATTTGCTTTCCTTCTTCGTTAAAGATTTGAATTTTTTGCCTTCCAGCCGTACGTTTGCCTAAAATAATAAAACGTTTAAACGTGCGTGCCTGCATGAGTTCGCGGAGAGCCGTGCGTTTTTTTAAATCTTCCAGCGATTGTCCATGAATAGAGCAAACAACCGTCACGCCAGAATGAACGGCTTCATGTATGGCATGGATATCTTTGTTCCCACCTACCTCATCAACGACTAGCACTTCTGGTGACATTGAACGAATCATCATCATCATACCCTCTGCTTTTGGGCAACCATCCATCACATCTGTTCTTCTCCCTAAATCATGCTGAGGAATTCCTTGAATTGCTGCTCCAATTTCAGAACGTTCATCAATAACGGCAACTTTCCTGCCAGGTTTATCTTTCCACCCAGTGGAAACTAATCGAGTAATATCACGGATTAAAGTTGTTTTTCCAGATTGAGGTGGTCCGATGATTAGTGTGTTTTCATATGCTTGCGTGTATAGATTCTGTATAAGAGCTTCGGCCACCCCTAATTTCTGCCGGGCGATACGAATATTAAAAAAAGATATATTTTGTACTGCTTTCACTGATCCATCCAGCGTATTCACCTTGCCTGCGATTCCGACACGATGGCCGCCTTCGATTGTAATAAAGCCTTCGCGCAATTCATTTTCCATGCGATACAACGAAAATTCACTTAATTGGTTTAATAAAAATACACCTGTTTTTTTATCTGGGATAAGCGTTGTTATCCATTCCACTTGATCTTCAAAAATCAACTCCACCGGTTGATGGAGACGACAACGAATTTCTTCTAGCTTGTCCCAGCGCTTGCCGATTTTTAAAGCGATATAGCCTTTCATTTCAGGTGGGAATATACGTAAAATCTCTTCCATCATCTCCTACTCCTCTTCTGGTCTGTTCCCGAGACTATATAGAAAATGTATGAAATTTAATTCAAAATATGATTACAGACAAAAAAACAGGATGGCATCCTAAGGACTACCACCCTGTTTTCGTTAATTTTTTTAATTTTAGTTAGCGCGTGATACATATTTTCCTTCATCTGTGCTGATGACTAATTTATCACCTTGGTTTACAAACAATGGAACTTGCACTGTTATTCCTGTTTCTAATGTAGCTGATTTTGAACCACCACTTTGCGTATCACCTTTAATTCCCGGCTCGGTTTCCGTCACTTCGAGCTCTACGTTTTTAGGTAGGTCAATACCAAGGATTTCTCCTTCATAGGAAACAACTGTCACTTCCATATTTTCTACGATGAATTTCAACTCATGCTCAAGACTGTTTCCAGGGATTTCAATCTGCTCATACGTATTCGTATCCATGAATGCATGAGCATCACCTGAAGCATATAAGTATTGCATTTTATTCGTTTCAATGTGGGCACGCTCTACTTTTTCGCCGCCGCGGAATGTTTTTTCCTGAATGTTGCCGTTTCTTAAGTTACGTAATTTCGAACGAACAAATGCAGCTCCTTTTCCTGGCTTAACATGCTGGAATTCGATTACTTGCAAAATATCTCCGTCTACTTTAATTGTTAGACCTGTTTTAAATTCGTTTACTGAAATCATTGTTTAGCCTCCTAATGTTGTGTCATCCTAATTGAATGAATTCTTTCGACGATGTAGTTAATCGTTCATTGCCTTCTTTTGTAATTACAATATCATCTTCAATCCGACAGCCGCCAAGTCCTGCTACGTATATTCCCGGCTCTACCGTTACGACCATCCCTGGCTCTAATTTTTGTTCAGAACGCGCAGAAAGTCCCGGTGCTTCGTGAACTTCCATACCAAGACCATGTCCTGTCGAATGCCCAAAGTTTTCACCGTAACCCATTTCTGTAATATAGTCTCTTGTGATGGCGTCCGCTTCAATACCAGTCATGCCTGGCTTAATTTCCTTTACCCCGCGCATATTGGCTTCTAACACAATATCATAAATCTTCCGAAGTTCATCACTTACTTCACCGACTGCGACAGTTCTCGTAATATCTGAACAATATCCATTGTACAAAGCACCATAATCTAATGTGACAAGTTCTCCTGCCTGAATTACCTTATCAGATGCTACACCATGCGGCATGGCAGAGCGGTGGCCAGAAGCAACAATTGTATCAAAGCTTGATGAGGTTGCCCCTTTACCACGCATGTAAAATTCCAGTTCATTCGCAACTTCAATTTCTTTTACCCCTGGTTTAATGTAAGATTGGATATGTACAAACGCATCATCTGCAATTTTCGCAGCCTGTTTCATTATTTCAAGTTCTTCCGGTGACTTAATCATCCGTAAAGCTTCGACGAGCCCGCTTACTGGAATCAATTCCACGTCAAATGTCTTTTTATAGGTTTCGAATTGTCCATATGTAGTGTAATTTTTCTCAAAACCTACTCGACTTACATTCATTTCATTTAGTTGTTTTTTCACTTCGGCTTCAAGTCCTTGTTTATGTTCAATCACTTGAAAGCCTTCAGTTTGTGCTTCTGCTTGCTCTGTATAACGGAAGTCTGTGATAAACTGGGCATCTTTATCCGATATTACAGCAACACCCGCTGTACCGGTAAAACCACTAATATATCGCCTGTTGATTCCACTAGCAATAATAATTGCATCTAATTTGTTTTCTTGCAGTTTTTCCCGCAGTTTTTGTAATTTAACCATCGTTCATCCCTTCCCTCATCAAATTTCTCACTATCGATCATCGTTTTTTTAGTGTATCATAATGTTACCGTGATTGGTAATTTTTATATACTAACTTTCTGGCTCTTGTCTGATTTTCCGTATCTTCATTTCATGATCGTCATAGGAAATGGAATAACCTGTGAAAAGACCATATAATATAAATGTACACACGGTTGTGACCCATGTTTCCGCGGGAAGGTCAATCATTGGTCTCGTACCGGGCAATAACGGCTGTAAGAGGAAGAAAATAATTCCCCATAGTAAAACACCATATCCGACTCCCATCCAGACTGAATTTATTTTACGGAATAAGCTATAGTAAATAACGGTAGGGAGAAGGGAAACAATACTTGCCATCACAATTGCAACGATGTGACCTGTCAAACGATCGGTCCATCCATCTTGGATCCATGGCTTCAGTAAATATGTTTTCGGAGCAGTTTCTGTGAAATTAAAATAATAAGAAACTGCCAGAAATAAGCTCCATATAAGTCCACCCACCAATCCGATTACGAGCGCCCGGCCAAGTGAATTATCGGCAGGTGAATCTTGTTTATTCTCCTGATTATTCGTCATCATTGATCACCTCAATTGTAGTATGACCAATCATAAAGTTTTCTTTCATTTGGAGGAACAACATTTAATACTCTCAACTTCCCTACACTAAATTAACGAAGCTCCTGATCACTTTCATACAGCGTGAATGTGTCTAACCCCGAAACTATCTACTGGAGGTCCGCAGTCCAGACACCTCTCGCACCTGCTGAGCGGCCGGCAAGCCTCCTCGCGCTGAGCACTAAGGGGTCTCGCCAGGCTTACCTCCGAACAGGAAGTTCTAATGCCGGCGTTGGTCACAGGACGTGACCCTTCTTAGCCGGCCTCCCGCAGGAGTCTCGAGGTTTCTGGACTGCTACCAGGAAAAACTGAATATTAGATCACTGTTTTAATATTTCAGGAGTTTAATCTTTATCGTGATGGAATAATTTCTATTTAAAATAATCATCTCTACTCAGTTGCCCGGTGGACGGTGACTCCTGCGGGAACAGCACGAGCCTGGAAACCCCGCAGGGCGCGAGCCCGAGGAGCTCTAGCAGTACCTAAGGATGCGCATCCGTCCACCAGGCAACTGAACGGCGGTTAGAGAGCGAACCATGAGAACGTGCAAAACACTTACGCTGTATGAACGTGATGTTCGATTTTAGTTGTCAGGGATTGGTTGTTTTTTAATTTCAAGTAGATATATCTAGTTGTTATAGATTATAAACGTTGGATGAATCATTTTTAATAAAAATAAGGTTAACCAATAGTCTTATCTTATTATTTTTAGTACAATTAAAGTAGGGAAACTTGCACGAAGGCCACCTACAAAGGAACCTGATTTTCACGTATAGATTTTTGTTAATCGTCAAGACTGTTAATAGTTTAAAAGGTACAGTCCTTTCACTGATTTCCTAAGTTTCCCGATGCTGAATTGTGGTATATAGCTAGTAGAGTGTATTTTTATGAAGGAAAGGAGGACTTCTTCATGAAACGTAAAAAAATAGCTTATATTTTTTACATCATCATCGCCCTTGCTGTATTCGGAGTGATTACACAACTGTTTGGGAATACCCGTAACTTTTTAATGGGAATGTTTATGATGCTTGGGTTTGCCGTTGCTATTTTTGCGTTGCTCTATTTTGTAGTTAACCGTTCAAGAGGTTCGTCCGATGAAATGAAAAAATATAAACAAGCTGTCAAACAATCGAAATCAAAATACCAGCAAACTACACCAAAGAAACCAAAACAACCCGAGTCATTTAATCGAAAGTATCCACGAACGCGCAATGGAAAAAAACGCCCTACCCATTTACGAGTAATTGAAGGAAATAAATCGAAGGCAAAAGGAAAAGACCGAGCCACTTTTTAAGTAACTCGGTCCGGTCTCTTTTGTTCCCCTTTACCATCTAGCCGGACCAGCTTCTAAGAAAACGATCTGCTGCCTTTTTTCCAGCAGCAGCAAGTTCTAATTTCTTCTCTTCTGACAAATTAAAGTCAGTAGCCGCAAGATCCTGTACAGGAACAAACAATATCTTATTTTCCTCTGCTTTTGAAATATACCGCATATCATGAGCTTTCTTCATTGTAAGAAATAGAGCATGGAACATATTGAGTGCATTCGTAATTGTTTGTGGCTCGTTCAGCATTTCGCCTTCCTCTGTTAACTTTACACCTAGAACGGGCCGTAATTGTTGTTTGCGTCCGAAAATCCAGAGCGGAAAATTACTTAATAACCCTCCATCAACGATAATGCTTTTGTTTTTCGTTTTTCCAGGGAGTTTTTTAGGCATAAAAAAATAAGGAAATCCAGCACTCATCCTTACTGCTTTCGCTACTGGAAATAGGTTTGGATCAAGACCATAATGGGGCATCAGGTCATCTGGAAAAACAACAAGCCTGCCTAGTGATAAATCACTTGCAACAATCTTCAAATAACCCTCTTTCAAATCTTTAAATGTCCGAATGTTTTTTGCTGCTAATATTTCCGTTAACCATTCCTCTAATTTGTCGCCTTTATAAATACCCATCTGAAAATAAAGAAAGCCCCATTTCATAAAAGGAAAGTATCTTGTAAGAATGGGCGGATCCATAAATAATTTCACGTCAAGTTCACGGATGATTTGTTCAATTTCTGCGTTCGTGTAGCGGGCCGCTATTAAGGCTGAAATGATTGCTCCTGCCGATGTTCCTGCAACGCGTTCCAACTTGAGCTGGTGTTTCTCAATACTTTCCAGTACGCCTACATAAGCAAACGCTTTTACTCCACCACCCGAAAACACCGCATCAATTCGCATAATTTTCCCCCTGATTTATTTCGTAGTATTATACTTACGAAGATTGGGGATAAATTTAGAACTGATTATTTCAAATTGTTATCATCATACTGCAAGATTTATGGTCACAGTTGTATTAGTGATTAAAAAACACGCGCCATTGAATTAGAAAAAACGCGTGTTAGTTACTTTGATTCGATTGCTGAAGTGTTTTTAAATCTTTAATCCGCTGTTCATCTTCTTTAAAATATCTCACTAAATCATCGATTCGGTCGATGGAGTTCCAACTTAAGTGATGTTCAATACCTTCGACATCTTCGTAGATATTTTCCTCTTTTACCCCAATGATCTCAAGGAAATCTTCTAGGAGATCGTGGCGATATAGTAGTCGTTTTCCAACTTTTTTTCCCTTATCCGTCAACATAAAACCACGGTATCTCTCGTAATTAACGAATTCGCTCTTATCGAGCTTTTGAATCATTTTCGTTACAGATGACGGGTGAACTTCTAACTCTTCAGCTATGTCCGATACACGGGCATATCCTTTCGTTTCGATGAGAATATATATTTGCTCAATATAGTCTTCCATACTCGGTGTTGGCATATCGTCACCTCATTTCATCGTGCATCAAAGTTTATCTAACGCAAAATTTTTTCTTCCATTTTTAGAATACCTTATAAATACGAAGGAGACAAGTAATTATACTAAAAAGAAAAAAGATTAGTCAATAGGATACCCGTTACACGCTTACGATAAACGAGTGCGTGTAACATTTTTGCCTGCTGATTAATCTTTAATTTTAAAATTAAGCCTGATTATTATCTAGTTTAATGAATTTCATAATACGTATTTAATGTTTCATCATCACCATATGTAGTTGAGTTGGTTCGTTCCCAACTAAATATGGTGTTGATGAAGCCGACTTTGGTAATTATGAAATTCATTCAGTTGTAAACTTAAATTTTTGCACTCATTTCGATACCTTTATTAATCAATTTTATAATTGGATTTTCAATTTATCTCCAGGCGGTGGAGATGGGATACCTAAAAAACAGTGTTTTCATCAACCATAATTTGTTCTTCTATATTTGAATAGCCCTTCATTTTATGAATTATTTCATTTTGGTCTATCACAATCGTTGCTAATCCGGCAATATGATGCTCCTGTTCTTCTATATAAGCCTCTAAACTGTTTTCTAAATCTATATTTTCATTTTCGGAAAACGTTGATTGAGGGCTATATCCAATAAAGGTCCAGAAAAGCAAAAAACAAATAAAAAACTTAAAAGTAGCTATTTTGTGATTGCTCAATTTGTTTCAGACCTTTCAGACCCCTTTTCATCCATTTTACCCTAGCTTTCCATCGTTGCTGATAACAATCATCCCTCATCCTCTTTTTTTAGTTGGTTCTACATAATATACCACTGTTATTGTTTTTTGAAAATATCCACAATTAAACACAGGGGCGGAGATAATAGACGGTTACATCGGGATAAATCATTTTCATATGCAAAAAACAACCTCTTATGGTCATCATACCTAAGAGGTTGTTTAATCAAGTTTCGTATTAAGTTACTTAACTCTTATATTCCACATTTCAATTGGGCAGCACAGTTTGTACATGTGTTGCATCCACCAATGTCTTCAATGCTTCCTTGACGACATACCGGGCATGTATCCCCAATTTCAGAGCCGATGTTTACATTTGTTGAATCCAGTTGTTGAATCGTGTCCATTAAAACAACTTTTGGTTTGTCTGTTTCATCTTCGAACAGTTCTGTCTGCTCGCCAACTGTATTTTCTTCAGCTTTCAGTGTCAGTACTTGAGAGTCACGGCTTCCGTCAACATAAACGGTTCCACCTTTCGCTCCTCCTTTGTACAATCTCTGATAGACACTTTCTACTTGTTCAACCGTGTATCCTTTTGGTGCGTTAACTGTTTTCGAAATAGAGCTGTCTACCCAGCGCTGGATGACACATTGTGTGTCCGCATGTTCTTCAGCTGAGAGATCCATCGCGGATACGAACCACTCCGGTAGATTTTCTTTATCCGCATTTGGATTGTTCTCCAAATACTCCTCAACAATTGCTGCATTCACTTCAATAAATTTACCTAAGCGACCACTTCTGAAGTATGAGAAGGAGAAGTATGGCTCAAGTCCAGTAGATACTCCTACCATAGTTCCCGTACTGCCTGTCGGGGCAACGGTTAGCAAGTGAGAGTTACGGATACCGTGTTCCAATATGCCTTCACGAATATCTTCCGGCATTGTTTTCATATAACCGGTATTGATAAATGCTTGGCGCAGCTCTTTCGTTTCTTCATCCGTTTCACCAATCAGGAACGGGAAGCTGCCTTTTTCTTTTGCAAGTTCAATGGAAGCTCTGTAAGCGCTCGTTGCAATTGTTTCAAATACTTTATCAACGAGTGCGTTCCCTTCTTCTGAACCATATCTCGTTTCCGTGTAGATGAGCAGGTCATGCAGCCCCATTACGCCAAGACCTACCCGGCGCTCACCGAGAGCTTGCTTTCTGTTTTCTTCCAGGAAATATGGAGTTGCATCGATCACATTATCCTGCATTCTAACTCCGGTGCGGACTGTGTCTTGTAGTTTTTCAAAATCTACCGTCTTATTTATTTTATCCGTCATTTCCGCTAAGTTTACAGCTGCCAAGTTACATACACTGTATGGTGCGAGAGGCTGTTCTCCACATGGGTTCGTTGCGACAACTTGCTGTCCGTAGCTTGATGCGTTTGTCATATCATTCGCATTATCGATAAAGAAAATACCAGGTTCTGCAGAGTATGTCGCACAAACGTTGATTAAGTTCCATAGTTCTTTAGCACGAATACGGCGGTATACGCGGACACCGTAACCCATTTCTTCCCATTTACGAACGTCACCGACTTCATGCCACGTTTCGTTATAAGCTTTCATTTCTTCCGGTGTATAATTTTCCACATCCGGGAAGCGTAGTTCGTACATTTCGTCATTTTCCACAGCTTCCATGAACTCTTTTGTTATACATACGGAAATATTAGCTCCTGTTAAAAAATCTGGATTATGAACATTGTAAGAACCGCCATCCCTTAACTTCTGTCCAGCCTCATGCATCGAGGCTTCTGTGAATCCTCCTAGACCTGGGAAGCCTTTATAGTTTTGTACGCTCGTATATAAATCAATTTCCGTCTCCGTTAGTGGAGTGAAGTTCAGTTTTTCTCTTGCCAGAATTTTGATTTGTTCATCTTCTGTATTTTCAATTAAATACCTCAAAATACGCGGATTCTGCATTTTTGAGATAATGAACTCAATAATGTCCGGATGAGAATCCACCAGCATAATCATTTGTGCCAATTATGTTGCGTTGATTCGTTACATCAACTCTCCAGGTCGCCCTAGAGTTCAGACCATATCTTACATTCCTTTTCGAATGTCCTCGCACTTCGGAGTCACTTGACTCCTACTCTACTCGCTTCCACATTTCTGTGTGCTTTCGATGGTCGTTGAACCTTCACCATTTGACAGGTGCTTGGCTGCTGATTGTCTTTAACCACCTGCTGTTTTAAAGCATTCACGCTTACCGTTTCCAGTTACGTTGTAGCCAGCAAGTCATATATGATACGTTTTACATTATTGAAATTGTTTAAAATGTCATCTTCCCAGAATCGTATAAGAATATACCCATTTCTTTTTGCAAGTTCATTTTTTTGTTGGTCGATTTTTATCCGTTCAATTTGCCATTCTTCCGGAACCGGATAATATTTTGGGTTTGCATGCCAATAATCTCCGTCACACTCAATAATAATTCCATAATTTGTTAATAGAAAATCAAACTGTCTTTTTTCTAAGATAAAAGAATATTGGTAGTCAATTTCAAGTTCACTTAAAAATTTCTCCATTTTCCTCTCTATCCCAGTTTTTTTTAAAAACTTGATTTTCCATTTGCAGGAGTGTTGCTGCTCGAATTTTTTCGATTGTTTCCTGAGAATAAATACCTTTTTTACCACTATTCCAAGAAGGAGTACCATTCTTTCTTCTTGTTCTCGCTGTTTTAGTTATTATGTTTTTAAAGTGAGATATCTTTTCTTTTTCAGACATTAATTGATGCCAATTCATTGTCTTATTTGACCGAAGTACTTTTTCACAAGAATGACTGCATGTTTTAGTTTTTCTATGTGGACGGGTACTTGTGTCAAATTTTGAATTACATATTATACAAATCAGAGGCTTTCCTTTACTTCCGCATGATTTACTACAGTATCTATTAGGTATTCCTCTGTATAACTTAACTGTCTGATTGCAAAGTTCATATACACACTTTAAATCTTGTGGTTTATAATGGTAATTTATTAGGTATTCTTCAAGATTAAGATTATGATTTTTTTATTAAATGCGATGTAAATCGACCTTGCTTATTATGGTTAAATTCAAATCCACAAATCTTACATTTCTGAGTTAATTTCGCATCATATGGAATCATGATTTCCACCTCAATATAGTATTTTCAATGAAAAACATGATTAATAAAAAGAGTTTCCAGCAATTCACGAGGTTTATTTATAGACGAGGCACTTAAGCTGATTTACCACGTCTCGATCCGCCTTGTTCCACTAAATGAGTCAGTTTGGCGATATCGTCAAGCCAGGATACGGATCCGGATGACTTTCCGTTTACTCCGCGGGCCAATGTATTTCTTGGACGAAGTGTTGAACCGTTCGTTCCTACCCCTCCACCGCGGGACATGATTTCCATTACTTGTTTCCGGTGGTCAGAAATACCCTCCCGCGAATCTTTTACATATGGCATTACATAGCAATTAAAATAAGTTACATCTGTATTTGCTCCTGCACCATACAATACACGTCCTGCTGGTACAAAATTAAGATCGGATAGCTCCTTATAAAACATCTCAAAGGATTCTTTACGTTTTTCTTCCGTTTCCTCCACAACTGCTAAGCCGGTCGCATTTCGTTTAGCGATTTGTTCATAGAAGATTTCGAGCGGTTTATCAATCACATCAATGGAACGTGTGATAATGCCAGTTTCCATTTCTGCTTCGTTATCAAGTGCCGATACAAATTCATCCAGCACTTTAATGTCTGCTTCATTTTTTTCCCAATTGATTGCTTGGACAAATCCTAAGCCTCTTGCAGGGAATTTAGGATCAGATTTTACCGTTAACACAACAAAATCTCCAGTTTTTAATGTAGCTTTTCCAGTATCTTTAAAAGCGTATCTGTCGAGCATGACCAAGCGTGAAACTCCATGATGTGTGAGCTTCATATCACTTGTAATTGGATGTACCGCATCAAATAATTCAATATCCTTATTCAGGGCAGCCACATCAATTCCATTAACTTTTTCTAATAACATCGACACGAAACCACTCCTTTTTTCATCTTTTTTTGTGTAATGTGTTATAATATGTAGTACCACGTTTTATAAATTCTAAAACAATATATGGTATCGGATAACGAGTGAACACACTATATATTGTGTATTAAACATGATTAATGAGATTTTGTCAAGAGAATATATTTACATTTCCCTGCGAAAAAGTGCTGGTAAGCTTGCAGGAATCGACTTTTGCTTCAAATAATTTTTTGTAAAAAAGAATTGGATAAACGAAATACTTTTAAAGCAGAAAAAAGTATTTTATAATATGAAATGAGATATGAGAAAGACGGGGGAAAAAAAATGTCAGTATTAATAATTGTTTTAGTTGTATTGCTTGGTTATTCGATATTCCGTTATTACAGACAAAAAATGATTTTGAATGTACTAACTCAAGATCAATGGGTTGAGGGCTACCGAAAAGCCCAGTTAATTGATGTGCGTGAGCCGCAAGAATACGACGCCGGCCATATCCTCGGGGCGCGAAATATCCCAGTGACTCAACTGAAACAGCGTCTAGTGGAAATTAGAAAGGACAAGCCGGTTTACTTATATTGTCAAAAAAGCAGCCGTTCAGGTCGCGCTGCGCAAATTCTGAACAAAAAAGGCTATAAAGAACTCTACCAACTAAAGGGCGGTTTCAAAAACTGGACCGGAAAAATTAAAGCAAAAAAGTAGGAAAACAAATACCGACAGACACTTTATCCATGTCTGCCGGCATTTTATTTCATAAAGTGAAACTTCATTCAGCGGTGGTTCCTTTATCTCCCCCACTGCATATTAGTTGAACAGAATCGGGGACTGTTTATCCCCCACCTTCCCACGAAATGCTTCAAAAGTCTAGAGTCGGGAGGGTCACATACCGTTCGTGATCAACTATTATGCATGGTCTGTACGCGTGTACCGAAGAATTGGCTTCCTTGCCGCTGTCGTTTCGTCCATTCGTTTTACAATCGTATGATGTGGAGCTTCTTGGACGGTTTCAGGGTTGTCTTCTACCTCTTTTGCAATGTTCACCATAGCATCAATAAAACCATCGAGTGTCTCTTTTGACTCTGTTTCTGTCGGCTCAATCATCATTCCTTCTTCAACGATTAACGGGAAATAGACCGTCGGTGGATGATAACCGAAGTCGAGAAGACGTTTCGCCATGTCGAGGGTACGCACGCCGAGCTTTTTCTGTTTCTTGCCGGACAGGACGAACTCGTGCATACAATGTTGCTTGTATGGTAAATCATATACATTCTCCAACTTACGCATCATGTAGTTCGCATTTAATACTGCATATTCGCTTACCTTTTTCAGTCCCTCTGCACCCATCGTACGGATATACGTATAGGCACGCAGATTAATTCCAAAGTTTCCATAAAATGCTTTAATACGACCAATAGACTGTGGACGATCATGTTCTAATTTATATTCATCATTCTCTTTCACAATCAATGGTTTTGGTAAAAATGGTGCCAGTTCTTCTGTCACTCCAATAGGTCCTGAACCTGGACCACCGCCGCCATGCGGACCGGTGAATGTTTTATGAAGGTTTAAATGAACAGCATCAAAGCCCATATCGCCTGGTCTTGTGTAGCCCATAATTGCATTCAGGTTCGCTCCATCATAATAAAGTTTTCCTCCAACACCGTGGATAATCTCAGCCATTTCCATAATTTCTTTTTCAAAAAGGCCGAGTGTATTCGGATTTGTCAGCATTAGTGCAGCTGTATTTTCATCTGCAACGCGCTTTAGGTCTTCAATATCAACTAAGCCAGCCTCATTTGATTTCACTGTTACAGCGTCAAAACCTGCTACTGCAGCAGATGCCGGATTTGTCCCATGGGCAGAGTCGGGAACGATTACTTTTGTCCGGTGGTGATCCCCGTTTGCCTCATGGAAAGCACGGATCATCATTAATGCGGCCCATTCGCCTTGCGCTCCTGCTGCCGACTGTAAAGATACTTCATGCATACCAGTAATTTCCTTAAGTGAAGTTTGTAAATCATACATCATTTCCAGTGCACCTTGGACGGTTTTTGGATCTTGATATGGATGAATATGGGTAAATCCCGGAAGACGTGCTACATCTTCATTTATTTTTGGATTATATTTCATTGTACAAGAACCAAGCGGATAAAATCCGGAATCCACTCCATAATTCCTATTGGATAAACCTGTATAGTGCCGCATGATTTCTAGCTCGCTTACTTCAGGTAAATCTGGAGCGGACTTCCGAACGTACGAATCTTCAAAATCTGCATCAAGATCGATGTCCGGTACATCGAGATCTGGTAAGCTATAGCTTGTTCGCCCCTTTTTACTACGTTCAAAAATTAATGGAAATTCCTGTTTAGGCATTGATATCCCCCACTTCCTTAATAAATTGATCAATTTCATCCTTTAAACGGATTTCCGTTACAGCGACTAACATACAATTTGTTAATTCTGGATAATCACGACTTAAATCATAGCCACCGACAATTCCTTTGGAAAGAAGCGCTTCATTCACTTCACTCACCGGTTTATCCAGCTGTATGACAAATTCATTAAAGAATGGCTTGTCAAATAGGACAGGTATTTGAGCTTCCTCAAACTGCTTCTTGGCGTAGCGTGCTTTCTTCATATTTAATTGCGCCATTTTTCTTAAACCATGCTTTCCAATTGAACTCATCGCAACCGAACTGGCTAGTGCATTAAGCGCCTGATTGGAGCAAATATTCGATGTTGCTTTGTCCCTGCGGATATGCTGTTCTCTTGCCTGGAGCGTAAGCACAAATCCACGCACCCCATTTTCGTCTGTAGTCTGCCCGACAAGACGACCTGGAATTTTACGCATTAATTTTTGTGTTGTTGCGAAATAACCACAATGCGGACCACCGAACTGAGCTGGTATGCCAAACACTTGCGTATCTCCTACTACAATATCAGCTCCAAATTCACCAGGCGGTGTCAAATACCCAAGAGCCAGCGGATTACTTGAAACTACCATCATCGTTTTCTTTTGGGTGTTAATTAATTCACGTATCTTAGCCAGCGGTTCTATTTGACCAAAAAAGTTCGGATATTGAATGACTACACCAGCTACATCTTCATCGAGTTCTTTTTCAAGCGAGTTCAAATCTGTTACACCGTTTTTATGATCTATTTCAACGATTTCAACATGTTGGCCAGTAGCATACGTTTTTACTACTTCTAGTGATTCCGGATGAATTGCTTTTGAGACGAGTACTTTTTTTCGTTTTGTATGGGCGGCGCTTAAGTTCACCGCTTCACCAAGTGCTGTCGCCCCGTCATACATTGAGGAATTTGCGATTGGTTGGCCGGTTAGTTCAGCAATCATTGTCTGAAATTCAAAAATCGCTTGCAGCTCCCCTTGAGAAATCTCGGGCTGATACGGTGTATATGCAGTATAAAACTCAGAACGACTGATGACGTGATCGACAACGGAAGGAATGTAATGATCATACACACCCGCACCCAAGTATGAAGTGTACTCTTTTAAGTTCACGTTTTTATTGGACATTGCTGTTAGTTCTTTCATTAGCGCATATTCATTTTTACCAGGCTTTAAGTTCAGTTGCCCTTTGAATCGAATCGCTTCTGGAATATCTGAGAACAATTCATCTGTTGAATCGACTCCGATTGTACGAAGCATTTCGACCTTATCCGATTCCGTCATTGGTAAGTAACGAAATTCCATCTTCAACCCCTCCTAATTATCTTTTTTATAAAATGGTGTCGGTACTACTTTCGCTTTCAGTTTCCGTTTCCGTACTTGAATCAAGACTTCCGTTCCAAGTTCGGTATAATCCACCTCAAGCAGTGCGCGACCAATATTTTTCTTTAGTGTCGGCGATTGTGTACCTGTCGTGACATGACCAATAGTTTTATCCCCGGCTCCGGATAAAACTTCATAACCCGTCCTTGGAATCCCTTTATCAATCATCTCCAGACCGACAATTTTTCTTTTCGGTCCATTTTCAGCCTGTTTTTTCAGCGTTTTCTTTCCGATAAATTCAGCTTCTTTATCAACTTTCACGGCGAATTTCAAGCCTGCTTCAAGCGGTGTAATCGTTTCGGATAGTTCTTGACCATATAATGGCAAGTTAGCTTCAAAACGGAGTGTATCACGAGCCCCTAGTCCAGCTGGAACAATTCCAGCACCTTCTCCAGTTTCTAAGAGTTGATTCCAAAGCTTAGGTCCCTCTTCCGGCGCAACATATATTTCAAATCCATCTTCACCCGTATAACCGGACCGAGAAACAATTGCCTCCTGTCCGATACCACGCAAAACGACATCACTTTCAAAGCAAAACGGCTTAATAGCTGCTAGATTTGTATCGGTTAATTGTTGTAAAATAGCTTCTGCTTGAGGCCCCTGAATAGCTAGGAGACTATATTTATTCGATTCGTCAATAATAGCAACTGCTTCATCGGCGTAGGTATTATGTTTCTCTAACCAGGCTAGATCTTTTTCTGTATTTGCTGCATTGACAACAAGCATATAATGGTTTTCTCCGAGCATGTAGGTGAGTAAATCGTCTATTACACCTCCATCCTCGTTACAAAGAAAGGTGTATTGGGCTTTCTTCGGTTTCAGTTTACTCAAATCATTCGTTGTCATCTTTTGAAGGAATTCGAACGCCTTCCTTCCTACTACACTAATTTCTCCCATATGAGACACATCAAATAACCCTGCATTTGTTCTTGTTGCATGGTGCTCGTCCTTGATTCCAGAGAATTGAACAGGTAAATCCCAACCCCCAAAATCAATCGTCTTCGCCCCGTATTTTTCATATTCCGGAAAAATTGGTGTGCGCTTTAATGGTTTCAACTTTACCACTCCCTCAGAAAATAATAGATGTTTTTATATTCTGATTTCTTAAATATAAAAAAACAGAGATTTCCTAATAATTAAGAAATCTCTGTCCTTCTACCAGAAAGTTGCATGCGAACGTCCAGGAATTCCTAATTCCTTCCGTTCCCACTTGCTTCTTGGGTGGTTTACGAAAAAATGTAAACGCTCTCCAGAGTTGTGTCCGATAAAAGTCTTTTTGCCTGAGAGATTCGTCTTTTAGCTTGCTCCTTCGGCGTTACACCAAAATCGTGTAAGCTCTCCCCTTATCTTCATCCACAGCATATATTTTTTTATAATGGTAAAACTAAGTTTATCACGCATTAACAGCCTGTAGTACCCCCACCTCTACAGATGTGGGAAATCCGAAATGTGAAGGTGCGGGAAAAACAGTCCGTAAATCCCTGATTCTGTTCAACTAACTTTCAGCGGGAGTAGTAAGGAAGCCCCCACTGAATGAAGTTTCACTTTATTATAAGAAATACTCTGCCTTTGCATTGAATAATACCATACTATTTACAAAAGGTATAGTGGAATCCAAATTTTATCTAGATACTCGGGGTGTAACATATGGATTTGGTTCAATTGACAATTAATCAAACGTTTATAAAAGAATTAGAGGAACGACTTAACAATGACGGGCCATTTAGCTCCCATCAATTGTTTTCACTTGGCTTTCAAGCCGAACAAGCAAGAATTATCCCCTCTTTTTCAGGGTTGAGGAGTTTAGACTTTTTGCCGCATATGTCTTTCCTTGATCATCAAGTGGAAACAGCATTAGAAACGATAGAAAAAATGAATGGCAGGGCGATTCTTGCTGATGAAGTTGGTTTAGGAAAAACAATTGAAGCCGGATTGATTTTAAAGGAATACATGCTGCGTGGACTTGTTAAAAACGCGTTAATCCTTGTTCCAGCTTCTCTTGTGAACCAATGGGTGAATGAATTGAATACGAAATTCTATATTCCTGCTGTCCATCACCGGAAACATCATAACTGGGAAGGCAACACAATTCTAGTCTCATCCCTTGATACTGCAAAACGCACACCTCATCAGGAAGTGATTCTAGCAAATGAATATGACTTAGTTTTAATTGATGAGGCACATAAACTAAAAAACGACCAGACGAAAAATTATCAATTTGTGCGGCAGATTAAAAAGAAATACTGCTTATTATTAACCGCTACACCAATTCAAAATGATTTAATGGAAATATTTAATTTGATTTCCATTTTAAAACCGGGACATCTTGGAGATGTCACTTCCTTTAAAGAAAAATATTCCAGTAAAACCGAAAAGCAGGAAGCGGATGTTTATCTGAAACAACTGATTGAGCGAGTCATGATTCGGAATACAAGGGAAAATACAAATTTAAAACCTTCGAACCGAATTATCGAGACTGTTCTCGTTGATTTTTCAAATGAAGAATCAGAGGTTTATGAACAACTAAATAATATGCAGCGGGGACAAGATATATTTACAAAGATTACCTTATTACGAGAGATTTGTTCTTCAAGGGAAGCTTGTTATCTTTCTCTTGCGAAATTACAAGAAACAAATCCGCAAGATGCGGAAATATATTCTATCATTCAAAAAATCAATGCATTACCTGCTCACTCCAAGGCAATGAAAGCAGTCGAATTAATTGAACAGATTGGAGATGAGAAGGTAATTATATTTACGGAATACCGGGCAACTCAATTGTATTTACAATGGATTTTACAACAGCACGGAATTAGCTCCGTACCATTTAGAGGTGGATTTAACCGCAGTAAGAAGGACTGGATGCTTCAATTGTTTAAAGTTCAAGCGCAAGTATTGATTGCAACAGAAGCTGGTGCTGAAGGAATCAACCTGCAGTTTTGTCATCACTTGATTAATTATGACTTACCGTGGAATCCGATGAAAATAGAACAACGAATTGGTAGAATCCATCGTTTTGGTCAGGATAATGATGTGAAAGTGTATAATCTTGCTGTTAAGCAGACTATTGAAGAACATATACTACATGTGCTTTACGAGAAGATCAAGTTATTTGAAAATGTTATTGGTGAACTTGATGCAATTCTTTCCAATTTAAATATCGCGGATGTCGAGGAAGAAATCGAAACTATATACAGGGAATCGGATTCCTTGGGAGAAGCGGAAATTAAACTTGAAAATTTAGCATCCATCGTCCAAAAGATAGCAGATGAAACAAGTGAAAAAAGTGTAGGTGAATAAGATGGCAATTGTTGATATCGAACAATTTATAATCGATTATTTCAGCGCGTATCAATGTAATCCTTTGAAGATGGAAGATGGCGTTATGCAAGTGGAGTTAACAGAGGAATTAGACAAGATATTAATGAATCGTCCCTTTTATTGGCATTATATTCAAAGTCTTGGCCAAGAAGGTGTACCAATGACATTGACACTCATAACAAACCCGGATAAAAGAGAGCAAGCAGGAGAATGGATCGATATCGGCAGTCCAAGACTGCAACAGATCTTCAATCATGTTACGCAGCATGAGAAATATACATTACTTTTCCAAGAAGTAAATACGGATAAAAACACCCCGCTTTACCCATGGTTGCTCGCGAATTTTAAAGTGAGTTATAGAGGGAGACAAAAGAAAGAAGAAATTATTTCCCTCGGTATCCAACTTGTTACTGGAAAAGTAATTGTGAATATGATGGATGAGTTGAATAAACTTGCTTTGAAACAACAAATATCCAATTTTTGCTATACAATCTCTCCAATTATTACATTGACAAGCGGATTTAAGCGCATTGAAAAAATCATCCAGCATTATGTTGAAAATCAACCGAAAGAATGGGCTAATGAAGCATTGGAAACACGAAATGAAGAAATCGCCCTCTTAAAGCAATTTTACAAGGACGATTTGGAGAATAATATCGTCAAGAAGGAAATGGAGGAAATTAACAATCGATATACACCAGAAATTACAATTGACGTAACAAGTGGAGGGTTGATTTACTTACTCCAAGACTTTCCTGATATTGAACGGTTTTCATAAAGAAGTCTACCATCCTCAAGGAATGTGAAAGTGCGAATAGCACCAATGAGTAGGCGGGAGATGAATTTCGGTTGGCTTTAGCCAAAATTCATTCCATACGGTATTGATGACTTGGACATGAAAGGAATCTCAAGAGCTCTTCACTTTGGAATAAGTGTTCACGACAACGGTTGGTGGATGTTCACGTTCTTTTTAGCGTATAACCTAAAAGAACAAGGGAAACAACTTGTGAAAGTTGGTAAATGGTTTCCTTCCACTAAGAAGTGTTCTTCCTGTGGTGCAGAAAAACCGATGAAATTATCTGAACGCACCTACCGTTGTTCCTACGGTTATGTGGGTTTACGCTCGTCTTCCTTTAAGAAACAATTTAAATGAGAATGGAAGGATTCCAAACCAGCGATTCAGCACAACAGATCCATCCTGCTTCTCCGCTTCCCTCCGCTCCTTCCGTTCCTCACGCGGGCTGTTCATGTATTTAACAATTTCTTCTGTAATAAATTTCAAATAATTATTCGTTGACATCCTGTTGCCTCCTCTTGTTTTTTAATAGCTTATACGACTTAAAAATATTTATACAAATTAATTAAAAATAAAGCAGGAATATCTCAATACATGTCGAATCATATAATTTATAAGGAGGTGAAACTAACTTGAACCCGGCCTTACCCTTGGTTAAACAAATAATGGAACAGGCAATCAACGAACATGCTACAGACCTTCACTTCATACCTTCTCCAAACGAAACGAAAATCCACTTTCGTATTCAGGGCACCCGTAAATTCCATTCTGTTATCTCTAAGAGTCAATATGAGCTTTTGCTAACCTTTTTTAAATTCAAGGCAGGAATGGATATTGGAGAATCAAGAAAACCCCAAGATGGCAGTATTGCCAACCTTTTCCCAGCACTCGGTAAATATACATTAAGGTTATCCACGCTACCGATGCTCGCATCGGAAAGTTTGGCGATTAGAATTTTACCACAAGAAGACTTCCTCCCACTTGATGAATTATTTCTCTTCCCTTATCAATTAAATGAGCTCAAAAAATCGGCAATTGCTCAATCTGGCTTAGTTTTAATTACCGGACCTGCTGGAAGTGGAAAGTCAACAACCCTTTATGCCTTAATTCGTTTCTTGATGAAAGAACACTCCTATCAAGCGATAACGCTAGAAGACCCTGTTGAAAGGCAAATTGATGATGTCATTCAAGTACAAATTAATGAACAAGCAAGCATTACCTATCAAGCTGGATTGAAAGCAGCATTAAGACATGACCCGGATATATTAATGATAGGAGAATTAAGGGATGAAGCAACCGCTCACTTTGCTTTACAGTCATCACTGACGGGACACCTCGTGTTTAGCACGTTCCATGCACGCGATGCAGTCGGAACGATTTACCGGTTGCTCGATATGGGGATTAAACAACAAGATCTGTTTCAATCACTTGTTGCTGTTATATCCATAAAATTAATCCCTATTCGGCAAAAGGGCATTATTCGACGGGCAGCAATTTTAGAATTTCTAAGTGGAGAAGATTTGAATAAGGCAATCTATTCTCGATTTGATTTCCATCAACAAGACAGGAATTCCTTTAAACATTTAAGGAGGAAAGCATATGCATACGGCTTCACCGCTGAAGGTTTTCCTAAATAAGCAGCGGAAAATACCTGAAACGATTCAAATTCGGTTTTTAAAACGTCTCGAACGCTTTTTGATAAATGGGTATTCGTTACAGGACGCCCTTGAAGCGACTGCTTGGGACAAAGATTTGGCCTCTATTTCCCTTTACTTTTTGGAGAAATTAAAAGAAGGTATACGTCTCGATACTATTTTCGAACAGGCTGGTTTTCATCCTTCGATTAGTTCCTTTCTGTATTTTATCAATGCAAATTCAGACTTGAAAGAAGCAGTTGGAAAATGCCTGGAATTAGTCGAGCATCATTTCCAGAACGTCCGAAAGTTCAAGCAGATCATTCGTTATCCCTTATTTCTTCTGCTTATTTTCTCTGTTGTTTTATTTTTTATTAACCACCGCGTACTTCCCGCGTTCCAATCATTATTTACTTCTTCTCCTGAGACGCAAACAACGATCAATCTCTTAAAATGGTTAATGGATTTGATTCAATTTTCCGCTATCTTTATTATCGTGTTAAGCATCCTTTTCACAATTATCTGGCGTTATGTGCGCCCAAGAATATCTATGGAAGAGCAATTGAAAGTGATTGAGCGTATTCCTTTCTATCGCTATTATTTACGGTTGCAAACAAGCTTGCAGCTTTCCACCCATTTTAGTTCGTTGCTAAAAGCAGGACTTAGCCTAAAGGAAATTCTTGCAGAACTTGCTCGCCAGAATAGACTCCCGATTATTTCTTATTATGCGACATTACTGACCAATAATTTAGAACGGGGTTACCATATTAGCAACTTACTCGAAGAATTACCGTTAATAGAAAAACAACTAGCTGCAATATTCCAGAAAAATACGACTATTCCCGTATTAGAAAAAGACCTTACATTATATAGTGATATGTTGCTTGACGAGATGGAACGAATGATGATTCGAGTCATTACATCTATTCAGCCTGTATTTTATACAGTACTCGGGGTATTTATTGTTTTTATTTACTTAAGTATGATGTTGCCTATGTTTCAACTAATGAATTCATTTTAAAAGGAGCGATTATAATGTTTAACAATGAACGTGCGTTTACGCTGATTGAGATGTTAATCGTAATGCTTGTTATCTCCGTATTGCTATTACTGATTATCCCTAACTTGGCAAATCAGTCGGAAAATGTGAATGATAAAGGTTGTGAAGCCTTGAAAGAGATTGTTCAAACGCAGGTAGAAGCATATTATTTGGATAACAAAGAGAAAGTCAATGATATACAGACACTCGTATCAGCAGGTTATCTAAAAGATAACCAAACAAGCTGCGGAGACACTCCAATCACAATCAATAATGGTAAAGTAAACGATGACTCGTAATGATGCAAAGAAACGGTTTTACTCTGATTGAAATGCTTCTTACGCTCAGTATCCTATCCATTCTTTTCTTGCTCACCATTCCCCTTCAATCTGATTTGCTTACTAAACAACAGGAAGAACAATTCATTGAGGTATTACAACAAGATGTACTGCTTATCCAAAACCAATCAAGTAAGCATAGGAGAGACGAAATGTATATCCGATTTTTTGATGATTATTACAGCATCCTGTCCGGGGTGAATAAACCTTTTGCATACCGGGAATATCCTGCAGATTGGACGTTGGTTACTACGAACCAGTCACGACTGATCCGATTCGTACAAACTGGAACCATCCTCCAACCCCGAACCCTTGTTATGTATACACCCAATCATAAGTTATATATCGTATTCCCACTCGGCAAAGGGAGGTTTTATATTGAAAAAGAAAAACGGATACTCGATGATTGAAGTTTTAATCGCCTCCACCATATTTTTTCAAGCGCTCATTATATTTATACCGATATACACAGATATTCAGACGGCAAAAGATACATTGGGGGATAGAAGATGGGCAGCTCATCAATTACAAGCTGAATTGCAGCAATTTATTTTGGGGAACCCTCCCCCGCTTCCTGTTAGTAAAGAAACGACAAAAGACGGAAAGGCCTTTCACTTTCATTTTTATAAAGAAGACATATACACGAAGGGATGTGTATCTTGGGAGAATGCAGAAGAAACCGAAGAAGAAATCTGTTTACTCGCAATACCTAAAGAATGAGCGTGGTTTTAATTTTATTTCTTTGCTGACGATGCTAACTGTCATCTTTCTCACATTGCCGTTTTTAGTTTATGCTTTGCAAGCTGTCAAGCCGACAAATAATTATGAAGAACTTGCAGTATATGAATTTTTTCGCTTTGTTCGAGATGATATCCTTGAATCTCATCATTATTATATCCAGGATCATACTCTTTATTTACTTCAAGCAAACGAACAAACCGCTTCGATTAGTAAATATGATTCCTTAGTCAGAAGACAGATTGATGGCAGGGGGCATGAAATTTATTTGCGCGGCGTGCAGTTTCTCAGGTTTCAGGAGGAGCCATTCGGTATAAAGTTGATTATCACGACAGAAGAAGGTGTAACATATGAAAGGTTATTTCCGTTTTATAACGGAGTCTAACGGTTTTATTCTGCTTCATATATTATTTATCATTGCCATCCTCTTCTTGCTTGTCACCGGCAGTATTTTCTCTTACCGGAATGAAGTCCATATAACGGAAACACAAGTGGAACAGATACATGTCGAAAGTTTATTTCAAATGAGCCGATTGAAATATGTAAAAGAACAAATGCAAAATGAAGAAATATTGCAGACGGCCTCCTATGATTTTCCGAATGGTGATGTCGATATTAGGATAACCCACTTATCGGAAGCTTACCGAAAATTGCAGTTCCACATTAATCCGTCTAATCAAGAATCTCTCTTTACGGTTAATCATGTAATAAAAAACGAGATGTTTCGTGAATAATTATGTATACTTTTCAACAAAGCTTGAATACTCAGCTCTTTTTCCCGTTTTTCTAATATAATTAAGGTGTAAATGATCTGTAGCATAATGATGGGGTGAAAAATAATGAAGAACACATTAAAGGTTACCAATGTGATGAGCGACCCTACAAGATTCAATATTTATCAACATTTAGTGGAGCACCATCAAGATGTGAGTGTCACCGATATTTCCGAGGCTTTTGATATTCATCCGAATGTGGCCAGACTCCATTTATCCAAACTCGAAGAAATTAATCTTGTTACCTCTTATTTGAAAAAAACAGGGAAAGGTGTCCGTCCGGGTAGACGCTATCAGTTATCAAATGAAGTTGTCGAATTGAACTTCCCTGCACGGGATTATAAGATCCTTTCATCTATTGCCCTTGAAGCTTTAATGGATCTCGGCGAACCAGGGAAACAAGCTCTGTACGAAACAGGGAAAAAATACGGAACAGAAGTAATGCATCAGGATATGAAGCATCTTAATGAGGATGCCGATGTGAAGGAGAAAATTACGGTACTTGAACGAACAGGCCGCATGCTTGGCATGTACCCTTCCTTCAAATATGATAAAGAAACAAACAGTATCCATTTTTCAGTGAATAATTGTCCATTTAGAGAAATTGCAAGCAATAATCACCAGCTCGTCTGTGAGATGCATCGCATCTTTTTAAAGGGTATGTTTGAAGCATTATTTACTTCGATTGAATTAATAGAAGAGAAAAATATGTTTGCCGATAATTGCAGTAATTGTGCTTATATCGCAAAACTTTCAATCGTTTAAGGTCAATCGTTTACAATAGTTGCTTCCTCGTTTATAATAACTATGAAAGGTTAACTAGAAGGAGGGGGAAAGAGACATGGATCGTGTGTTTCGTATGCTGGGCTTTTGGACAGGGATTTTTGCCGTTATGTTCTATGTTGGGGACATGATGGTACCATCCGTACTATCCTTGATTCAAACAGTATTTTTCCTTACAGTAGGCTACTTAAAATTATCAGAACGGATGTATATGTATTTATTCGGAGCTTATTTAACAGTATTCATGATAGGTTATACATGGTATTCTGAATTTATACTTGTACCAGGGTTCGGCGGTTAAACGTAAAAAAGGCGGAAGCGCCCGTTTAGCAACGTACAAACCTGTGGAGTGTCAAGTTTGCTAGTTGCTGGGCGCTGGAGCCGGATGTGGCTAGTTCCGGTAATAGTAATTGCCCACAGTATTTTTAATTTATTGTTTCTATAACGCGAAAAACCATGCAGGGGGTAATTGCATGGTTTTTTTCTTTTATCATCTTAATGTGCCAATTATCCACGGAAAAACGGATTGTTCACTTTTTCAAAACCGATTGTTGTACTTGGTCCATGTCCAGGATATACTTCATATGCATCCTCTAACTTATATAATTTTTCTTTAATGGAATGTTCAAGCGTCGGCAAGTCTCCTCCCGGCAGATCTGTCCTTCCTATTCCTTGGTTGAAGAGCGCGTCACCACTGAAGACTTGTTTCGTATCTGTAAAAATGAAACTCATGCTGCCTGGCGAATGCCCCGGTGTATGTGCGACAGTGAATTGGAACTCCCCAATGGAAAACGGGCCTTCCTCAATCGTGATTTCAGCTTCCGTTGCTATAATTTCGTTGCCCATTAATTTATGAGAACCATTAAGCATCGGATCTGTTAGCCAGTTTTGTTCCGCTTCGTTAATGTATACATTCAACTGGAACTTATTTCTAACTGCCTCCAGGCCTCCAATATGATCAAAATGAGCATGTGTTAATAGGATACCTAAAGGTGTCAGCTCATTTTCTTCTATGTATTGAATAATTTGATCCGCGTCACCACCAGGGTCAACAATCAAAGCATGATTATCCTTTGATAAAATATAACAATTTGTCCCGATCATCCCGACCGGCATTGTCTTTATTTCCATTCTTCTCATCTCCTCTACTTCTGAAAAGCATTTCCTTTAGGTTATGCCTCGACAAAAATATTGATATGCATTAAAATGATTATAGTGTATCTACATAATAATATAAAGGGATCCTTAGGGCTAGTATTTCATTCTAAGGAAGAATAGACATAAGGAGGGTGAATTTTTCATGAGCCACATTATATTAGCAATCATATTCTTGTTAGTCGCATTACTTGCGGTTATTTCCGTAATTCGTCAATTGAAAATTAAAAACTATTTTGCATTGATTTTCTCCGTATTAACAGCAGTAGCTTTTGGATTCTTCTCTATTGCTACAATCATTTCAGAGCTGTCCAGTCTCTAAGTAACTAAAACTAAAGTAATAGTAAAAAACAGGTGGAGAATATTACTTCTCTACCTGTTTTTCTTCTGTGAAATCTACGAAACGGAACAGATCTCCGTATATAATGTCATCGGAATAGCCTAATTCCAATTCCACTTTCTCTTTAATTTCATCACAAGGAGTACTTGCGCCTGTAGCTGGTTCTCCTTCAGTCGCTTCTTCTTCCTCTGCATCAATTAATTCACCGGTATCGACGTCATAGCACATACCTACCGTTGATAGATAATCATCTGTTATAAAGTCACCGTTTCTTAAAGCAATATAGCCTTTCCTGTTCTCTGCAAACAAATCATTACCAAAGTAAATATCATTTGTATGCTCAATCCCAAGCAGGCTTAGAATCGTTGGCTTCAAATCGATTTGTCCCGAAACCGTGGAGATGGTTTCTCCTTCCCCATGACCGGGAATGTGTACAAATAATGGTACTTTGAGTAACTGTACCTGATCATATGGAGTGATTTCTTCTTTATCCAAGTACATGCTCATTGCACGGTTATGGTTGGCACTAATCCCAATATGGTCTCCCATAATGATTATGATGGAATCTTCATAAAGACCTGCCTGTTTTAAGTGATCAAAGAATTCTTCCATCGCTTCGTCTGCATAACGTACTGCAGGGAAATAGTTATTAAGCGTGTTTGAGTTTGAATCATATGGTTCAATTGATTTATCTTCTTCATCCATTTCAAATGGGAAATGGTTTGTCAGCGTAATGAATTTTGTATAAAATGGCTGCTCCATCGCTTGTAAATACTTGATTGATTGTTCAAAGTACGGTTTATCTTTCAGTCCCCAGCCGACTGAGTTTTCATCTGTTATTTCATAGGCATCTTCACTATAGAAATAGTCAAGATTCAAACTTCTGTACATCCCATCCCGGTTCCAGAAGCTCTTATTATTCGCATGCAGCACTGCTGAGAAATAGTCTTCCTCTTCCAGTATTTCCGGAAGGGCATGATATTCGTTACTTCCATGTGTAAAGAACACAGCACCTCTTGAAAGTGGATATAAGGAATTTTCAACCAGGAATTCTGAATCCGATGTATTTCCTTGACCAGTTTGTTCAAAGAAGTTATCGAAATAGTACGTATCCTCATCTTCTACAAGCTTATTTAGAAATGGTGTAACTTCTTCACCATTCACTTCATTTCCAACAACAAAGCCTTGAATCGATTCGGCATTAATGAAAATAACATTTTTACCTTCTGCAACACCGAACATATCCGATTTCTCTGTGATCATCACATTTTCTTTAATGTAATCTTGAATCTCAGGTATTTCATTTCCATCTGCGAATACACGTTGGGACTCCGCTTTCGAATGAACTACAAGGTCATAAACATGGTAATTAAATAGCCCGATATTCTTCACTAAATACTCTCTGTCAAATGCACGTGTAAATAATTGCGGCCTCTCCATCTCAGCAAGGAAAAAGTTCCCCGCAAGCAATAATAAGGACATGGAAAGTGCAAAAGCTTTTCCGCGTTTCAAATATTGCACAGATACAATTGATTCTTTCTTCTTACTTAAATACCAAACAATTGCCGCATCAGCAAATAAAAGAATGTCATATGGCTTGATTAATGTAAGAATACTTGAACCTAAATCCGTCATATTACTCCCCATAAATAATTGCGGGAGTGTAATAAAGTCCGTGAATTGACGATAGAATACTAGGTTTGCAAATACAACAAAACTAAAAAGCAGTGCCGTGTAACGCAAGTATTTCATTTGCCTGGACGCTTTGTTGAACCATACAGACAGTGCAAAAATCAGAAATGCCGAGACAAACGGATTAACAAATAAAATGAACTCTTGCATTCTATTTTCTAGTTCAATATTAAACATAAAACGGTAAACAATGTATGTTTTTAAACCGAAAAGCAAGGAAGCAATAATATATAGCGGTAATCTTGCTTGTTTTTTCCTCATTCTAAATCCTCCCAAATGTAAAGAGAACAGAAGTGTAAAGTGGCCATCCATTCCCAGTTTGAGCAATTTGTAAACTTTTCTTTTACAATTCACTTATACTATTAGACGAAAACCGAGTAAGAAAGGTTTCATCTTTATTTACATTTACTTCATATTTTTTCTAACTTCTTATTTTAATAGATAAGCTAAAAAAAATCTAGAGTTAACTTCCTTCCATATTCTGCTTAACATAGAAAGCAGCACCAATGATGCCTGCATCATTGCCGAGAACCGCCTGCTTGATTTCACAGTTTGCTTTTACCCTTGGTAATGCATAATCCTCAAAAGAAGTACGGATTTGATTGATGAAAGGCTCTCCCGCCTGGGAAACTCCTCCACCAATAAGAATCTTCTCCGGATTGAGAATCACACCCAAATCTGCGAAAGTCCGACCTAATACTGCCGCAACTTTAGTTACTATTTTCATAGCGGCTGCATCGCCTTTTTCAGCCATTTGAAAAACATCTTTCGCAGTAATAGTATTTGTTTCTTCATACATCTTAGCAAGTGCTGAACCGGGTTGCTCCGCACTGCTCTCACTTGCAAGTCTCACGATGCCGGTTGCTGATGCAATTGTTTCTAAACAACCGCGCTTTCCGCAGTTACAAGGGGCTCCATTCTCTTCAATCAATATATGACCAAGTTCTCCTGCCATGCCATTTATTCCATTTAGAATGGCACCATTAGCTATAATACCTGCGCCAACCCCAGTTCCGAGCGTAACGGCAATAACATGTTTCCCTTCATCCCCTGCACCTTGCCAATTTTCACCTAGGACAGCCATGTTGGCATCGTTCTCGATAAATACCGGTAAGCCAGATAAATCACTTAACTCTTTTGTGAATTGTTTATTTCTCCAGCCAATATTCGTTCCATAATAAACGATACCCTCATCACTGCTGACAAAGCCTGGAATGCCCGCCCCGATACCAAGAATTCGCTCTGTTGCTATATTTTTCAGTTGGAGTATTTCTTTTATTGACATCCATGTATCTTGCAAAATAAAAGAACCGTTTTCTTCCGTTCTCGTCGGTATATTCCATTTATGCAGAAGTTCACCATCAGTTGTAAATAATCCAAATTTAATGGAAGTACCGCCGATATCAATGCCTATCATATATTCACTCATGACCCCGCCCTCTTTCCTCTTTCTGCTTCTTCTAAAATGTTTCTTTCTTTTTGGAGAACAAGTTTTCCAGCGATGTATTCCTGCTGTGAAAAAAAATTCATTTTATAAAGTTCTTCAAGTTCACTTTCCATTAATATAAGATCGCCGATACGATCTCGTGAATAAACAAATGTGCCGAATCGCTTTAAAAGCATTCGGATGTCATATACAGAGTTCAATTGATTTCACCACTCCTTATTATACCAAAAAAATCAATGTAAAGAAAATTATAGCGAAGTTTTATTAGGAAACTTGGCATCCGCCAAGCCTTTACGGCGAATGCCTTAGTTGAACTTATGCAATAAGAAAGGCTTTATAATTTCTTACTATCAAAGAAGGAAATAGGCGTGGTGTTGTATATTTTTAATTGTCTCCTTTAGATCCGCAGTCCCGATACTTCTCGCTTTCTCTGTTCCGTATCGGGACTCTTTCCAAGATATATTTTAATTATCAGCTTCTCTCGGGGAATCACCCGTTATAAGTTCGTATAAATTGATGAAATCTTCATTGGTTGGATCCATTTGGTATGCTTGTTCGATTGCTTGGATGGACTTTTCAACCTCTCCGTCCATATCATACAGGATAGCCAGGTTATAATAAGCTTCTGGTAATGGTTCCTGAAGTGTGACACTCTTTTCTAAATCTCGCAATGCTTCTTCATAATTTCCAAGTTCAATATTAGCATATGAACGTTGAAATAAAAGCGAGCTTTCCATATCCCCTTCTAACGCCAAGGCTTCCGTTGCAACAGTCACAACTTCGTCATATTCATGTTGATTTAGATGTTCCTGGATTTGCATTAATCGGAATGTTTCACTGCTCTCATTCGCATGAACTCCGTAATACGTAACAGCGAAGAAGAATATAGCGGTGCTGATGGCTGCCGCAAACTGGAACACTGGTCGCTTGTTCTTCGGCATGCCGACAATTGCCGCAGCGAGGAACCCTGCAATTAATCCGCCAACATGAGCCGCCATGTCAATCCCCTCAATAGATAGCCCGATCACTAAATTGATAGCTAACACAAGTAGGATGCTCGAACCGATTGTTTGGAAGAATAATCGTTTATGCACAATACCAAAATAAAGAAACGCACCGAATAAACCGAATATCGCACCAGAAGCTCCAGCACTTACACTTGTCGTATAGGCAAAACTCGCAATCGAGCCACCTAAACCAGCGAGCAAATAAATGAATATAAAACGGCTGCTTCCAAATATCTTCTCAACAGCAGTTCCTAAATAAAACACAGCAAGCATATTTAGTGCAAGGTGAATAAAACCAATATGGATGAACATGGAGCTGAATAGCCGCCACCATTCACCATCTATCATCATGGAAGGATTATACTTTGCACCAAATTGGATAAGCATTTCAATTGATGTCGTATCGCCTTGCCATTCCATATAGAAAAAGTAAAGCAAATTAATAATAATGAAAGCATAAGAAAAAAGTGGTTTTCCAAAGCTGAAAATATTTTCAACTTCTTTCCGTTTATTACTTAATAACGAAACAAAATGATATTTTATCTTCTCTATATTATTTTCTTTTGTTTCATCGGGTAATTCAAGATCATAGGAAATAGGGCTTGGCAGCAAATCTTTTTCAAATCGTTCTGCTTCATGCTCGTATTCTTCCTGGTCTAAATAATAAACTCTCATGCTCACTTTTGGTTTACCTTCAGCAGTCAATGGTTGTTTAAGTATATCCCATGTATCAACTGGTTGATGCATGGTGAAATAAAGATTATAGACTTCGATATTTTTCTTTAATACTTGCTTTACGTTTCGGACTCTTTGAAACAAAAATGAGATATCTTGTTTTAGATGGTTTTTCCAGTCGAATCCTTTATGTATGAGACGCACTACGATTGATGAATGGTTTTCATATTTCTCTAACCAAACTTCATTCGTTTTTTCATTTAAATATAATAAATTAAATTGATGATTTTTCACCAGGTCATTGGCAAACGTATATAACAGATATTGTTCATTTAAAGACATGAATTCACCTTCCTTCCCCTCATCATAGCAGATTTATTCTTCTAAATATATTATTATAACCCTTGCTTACCTTTCACAATTTGAAAAAGCTGAGTATATCTTTATGATCTAAAAAAGTTTCATATTACTTTCATTCAGCGTAGTATTTGCGCATTCTCTAGTCTGGAGTTCTGATCGCCGTTCAGTTGCCCGGTGGACGGATGCTTTCCACGGGCACGGGCACGGCCTCAGCTTCCTCGGAAGAAGTGCGCTTCCTGCGGGGTCTTCGGACACGTGCTTTTCCCGTAGGAGTCACCGTCCACCGGGCAACTGAACTGGTTAGATGATTATCTGAATAGAAATTGTTCCGTCACGATAGGAATTATATTCCTGGAACATTAAACAGTGATCCATATTTGGCCTTTCCTGGTAGCAGTCCAGACACCTCGAGACTCCGGGAGGATAGGCCTGGCGAGACCCCTTAGTGCTCAGCGCAAGGAAGCTTGCCGGCCGCTCATCAGGTGCGAGAGGTGTCTGGACTGCGGATCTTCAGTAGAAAGTTTCGGAGTTAGGGACACTTACGCTGAATGAAAGCTGTTTTTAAAAAATAAATGAAGCTCTCATCCGAAGATAAGAGCTCCATTTTTTGCTTTATTTAGTTTCACGGTGTAAAGTGTGTTTTTTAAGACGTGGACTATATTTCATAAGCTCAATACGTTCAGGATTTGTACGTTTGTTTTTTGTAGTAATATAGTTACGGTCTCCCGTTTCAGTACAAGCTAACGTGATATTAACGCGCATAGTTTTCCCTCCAAACTTTTTCTAACTATCTTTAACAATTCATAGGCAATTTTATTAGACCTTTATTATAATAACAGATGTTACAAAAAGATTCAACATTTCTCTAGGTAATTTTATGGTTTTCATAGAACTCATAATGTGATATAACTAAATATGTGGTTAAAGGGAGGGAAATGAATGATAATTGCGATTGTAACCACACTCGTTATCGGTGTGGTCTTGTTTATCCTGTCTTATTTCATGAATGATCGGTTGGAAGAAATGGAAAGCCAAGTCGAGCAACTTTCAATTACCTCAATGCAGGATACATACCAAATGAAGAAAAAAATTAAAATACTAGAAGAAGAATTGCTCCCAGAAAATATGAATGAATCCTCCAGCTCGGAGTTTAAGGAACAGTCTTGATTACTAGACGCCAGAAAAGGAGTTAAGCATGAAACATACAGTACGTGCATTCTCAGTCGGTTTGATTGCTGCAGGCTTGATTTTACTCGCTGTGTTTTATTTATTTGGGCATGGCAATGAAGGTGCTGCAGAATATAGTACAGAGGAATTAATTGAGAAAATTGAAGAAGAAGGATTACGCGTTGTTTCAGAGGAAGAATATATCAGCATTACTTTAGGTAATAACGAAAGTAATGAAAATGAGGATGAAGCGGAAGAGACGGAAACAGAGGAAACCGAGGACTCCGCAGAAATAGAAACAGCTAATCAAGACTCAGAAGAAAATGATGAAGAGGAAACGGAAAGCGAAGAGGAGAAAGAAGATGAAGCTGAAGAGGAAGAAGAAACTCCTTCACCTGTAGTCATTACAGTTGAACCAGGAATGGCAACATCATATATCAGCGATCTTCTGGAAGAAGAAGGACTTATCGACGATGCAGCAGCTTTTAACGAATACTTGATCGATAATGATTATTCTTTACGTGTTCAAATGGGTGATCATGAACTAGAACATGGCTTATCCGAATACGAAATTGCTGAACAATTGACATCAAACTAAAAGAACCAGCGCCTTTATGTAGAAGGCACTGGTTCTTTTTTTAGTTAAGATTATAATTCTTTCCTTTGACTAAGTACAGTATACTTTCACCGATATTTGTAATGTGATCAGCAAAGCGTTCCAAGTAACGGGCACAGAATGCGACTTGCATAATGTATTGAATTTTATCAGGATTCGTTGCTGTTTCCCCGAGCAATTCACTGACAATATGTTTATACATCTTATCTACTTTGTCATCTGTCTTTGCTAATTTACTAGCTATTGTAATATCTTCATATTTAAAAGCATGCATCGATGTTTTTAACATATCCATCGCAATCTCATGCATTTGTTTCAAACCTTCCGGGATTGCGGATAGGTTTTTATCCAAATGAATTGTTGCTTTTGCAATATTTTTAGCATTATCGCCCATTCTTTCAACATCAGTCACTACACGCAGCGACATAATAATCTGGCGTAAATCGGTTGCTACCGGTTGTTGTTTTGCAATCAGCAAAACCGATTTTTCATTTATTTCTGTTTCCAGTTCATCAATTTTTTTGTCTTCTTCAAGAATCGCTTTCGCTTGTTCAATGTCTTGGTTAAATAATGAATCGACAGCTTTCGATAAAGCCTCACCCGATAGGTTCGCCATTTTAATTACTTCTTCTTTTAACTGCTCTAATTCGCTTTGAAACTGTTCACGTGTCGTGCTCATCCAATCTCCTCCAAATTATCTTCAGATCCAATGCTTGACGTGTCAAGGGTATATTTTCAGTATACCTGAAGTTTGTTAAAAGAGTGTTAAAGTATTATATAAATAACATTGAGATTTATTGCGATTCTTCTTCGTCCGCTTCTTCATCTTGATCTTCTTGCATATCAAAATACGTATCCATAATTCGTTCCGCGATTCGGTTGGCGATATTTCCGTCTTCTCTAGCGTTAAGACCGATGTTCGGAACCATTACTGCAAAAGCGACTTCTGGATTATCCATTGGAGCGTATCCGATAATTGCCCGGTTGATTGTATCATACCCTACTCCATCAACAACAACCCTGCTCTCCGCTGTTCCAGTTTTACCTACCGCTTGATAATCTTTGCCTGCAAAATAACTATACGCCGTACCACGTTGTACTTGAAATGCTTGCCTAAATCCTTCCTGTACACGAGCGATTTCTGATTCGCTAGCCTGGATTTGATTCAAGTACTCTGTATTTATCGATTTATACAGTGGACCTAATTCTGTTTGAGAAGCGATCGGTTCTCGTATCTCTTTTACGAAATGTGGCTGTACCCGATAACCATCATTGGCAATCGTCGAAACATACTGCGCCAGTTGCATTGTAGTGTATGTACCGTACTGCCCTATCGCATAGTCCATGAATAAACCCATATTAGGTGCCGTATCGATAGGAAAACCCGTTGATTCAAATGGAAAATCAATTCCGGTAGGAGCGCCTAAGCCGAATTGAAGGAAATAATTACTCATCTCCTGCCATGCTGCAGGATCCATCGTTGAACTCGCCCCATTAGGAAATCGGTAGCGATAATCTCCACCCATCCGTAAAGCAATATAAAACATGTATACGTTCGATGATTCTTTTAATGCTTTAATATCATCTGCATAACCGATTGTACTTGATAAGGAGCGCTTTTCCGGCGTTCCTGCTATTTTAATCGGCCTGTCAAGGAAAGTTTGGCCTGGACTGATTACACCTGAATGCAACCCCGCTAATACGGTGGCACCTTTCACAACCGACCCTGGCAGATGAGCATCATGCAAGGTTCGATGTGGACTATTGCTGAATGTACCTTCCTTATGATCATAAGTTTTTCCAGCTACTGAGATTAATTCTCCAGTTTGCGGATTCATTACAACTGCAAGTGCATCATTTAAAAAACGGTTATTATATGGGTCCAAGCGGATTGCCTTTCCTAATTCATCTTCTAAAATCTCGTCCACTTTCTCCTGGAACTCCATATCAATCGTTAAAATGAGATCCTTCCCTCTTTTGCCTTGAACAATCGTCTTCGAATCAATGACAGCTCCAGTTTTTGTTGTCGTGTATTCGATTTGTTCTTTTCTTCCTCTAAGAACATCTTCATATTGCTCTTCTAATCCGCTTCTGCCAACCCGGTCATTTCTGCTGTACCCTCGCGACATGAAATATTGCATGTTTTCTGCTGGGATACCGGTTTGGTGAGTACTAATGCTTCCTAAAAGACTTCGGATAGTGGAATCATACAAATAATCACGATTCCAGTCTGTCGTTGCGTTAATTCCTCGCAGCTGATCAAGGTTCTCAGAAACGAGTGCATATTCCTCTGGTGTAACATCTTCATTTTTTACAATTTGCGGTGTTAAAGAATATGCCTTATCTAATTCCTTCTTAATTCGAATGACTTCAAGTTCCTGTGTTGAAAAGACACTGTCGGCCACATGGTCGTCTGGAATGGAATCTAAAACCAACTGGTAAATTTCTGCATTGGACTTATCTTTTAGCTCTTCTTCTGGCAAGAGCTCTTCGTATGTTTTTTCCTTTTCTTCATCATCAGATTTACCTTCATTTTTCGTCAAATCCTTCAGATAAACATATTCCCGCTTATCCCGATCCGATACCTTATCCAATTCTTCGTCGCTATCCATGGATATGAATTGTGCTAACTTTTCAGCGAGATCTAAGCGATCTTGAGCCTGCACGCCTTTAGGCGGTGTATATGTAATGGAATAAAGTGCCTTATTATCGACAACTAAATTTTCATTTGTATCATATATTTTGCCCCTCGGCACCGCGATTTTAGTCGTATCTTGAATCGTCTGGTCAATTTTATCTTGGAATGCTTCTCCATTCAGGATTTGCACGACACCTAGTTGAAATATCAGCATTGAAAATAGTAAGAACACGATAAAAAAGATAATATTTGTCCGAAAGGGAAGCTGTGCTCTTTTTTTCTTTTTTTCCTTCATTCTATTCCCCCTCATTTTGCGTATTGCTGAAATATCTGTCTTACATTCTACCATAAATCTTTATGGATTTCGTTATTTATTAACAAGAAGATTCCATTTAGATTAGAAAACTTGGCATTCACCAAACCTTTACGGTGAATGCCTAAGTTGCACTTATGCAGTAAGAAAGGATTAATGCTTTCTCATCTGCCAAAAAAAGAACGTGAAGAATGAGTTTCTTCACGTTCTTTCCCTATCGGATTATTTATTTTGCTTCGTTATAACGCTTAGCAACTTCATCCCAATTTACTACATCCCAGAAGGAAGCAATGTAATCAGGACGTTTGTTTTGATATCTCAAGTAGTAAGCATGCTCCCAAACGTCTAGTCCTAATACTGGAGTCTTACCTTCCATTAATGGAGAATCTTGGTTTGGAGTGCTTGTGATTTCCAGCTCACCGTTGTTAACTACGAGCCATGCCCAACCTGAACCGAAACGGCCAGTCGCTGCAGTTTTGAATTCATCTTTGAATTTGTCAAAGCTGCCGAATTTCTCATTGATTTTATCTGCTAATTCGCCAGTAGGCTCTCCGCCCCCGTTTGGTGATAGGATTTCCCAGAACAAGCTATGGTTTGCATGTCCTCCACCATTGTTACGGACAGCAGTACGGATACTTTCAGGTACAGCATCAAGATTACTGATTAGATCTTCCAGGGATTTCTCCTGTAAGTCAGCGTGACCTTCCAATGCGTTATTAAGGTTAGTAACGTAAGTGTTGTGGTGTTTCGTATGATGGATGTTCATCGTCTCTTTGTCGATTGATTTTTCCAATGCATCATATGCATATGGTAATTCTGGTAGTTCAAATTTTGCCATAAAAAATCTTCCTCCCTTAATGTTTTTTTACCTATAATTGTAGGTTATCAAAGCTTTAAATTTGTTGCAAATTTTATGCCTCATAGAAGGCGAATCTTTTATTTCTACTACCTCCCCACCTTAAACTGCCAATCGCTTTCATACAGCGTATGTGTTTTGCGCGTTCTCATGGTTCGCTCTTTAATCGCCGTTCAGTTGCCCGGTGGACGGATGCGCATCCTCGGGCACTGCTAGAGCTCCTCGGGCTAAGCACTAAGGGGTCTCCAGACTCGTGCTGTTCCCGCAGGAGTCACCGTCCACCGGACAACCGAACTTGTTAGATGATTATGGTGAATAGAAATTATTCCATCATCAGCTTAGTGTGAGGAATGTATTTATATAATAATAAATAGTGTTCCAAATTAAGTTTTACCTGATAGCAGTCAACACACCTCGAGACTCCTGCGGGAGGATAGGCCTGGCGAGACCCCTCAGCGCGATAGCGCGAGGAGGCTTGCCGGCCGCTCAGCAGGTGCGAGAGGTGTCTGGACTGCGGACCTCCAGTAGAAAGTTTCGGAGTTTAAAACACTTACGCTGTATGAAAGCAATTCAATAGTTTTTTATACAAAGAGGGTTCAGTTATATCCCGTTGCAAATGTTCGTTAAAATATAAAGATGGAAGCACAAAAAAACAAGCATATTTGCTTGTTGGGATAATGGTGGCTCGGAACGGAATCGAACCGCCGACACACGGATTTTCAGTCCGTTGCTCTACCGACTGAGCTACCGAGCCAAATGATGTGTTTATTTTCTTTTAAGTGTGTCTATTTCCTACTATATTTCGAAGCATAAACAACGAAGAAGTTGCTCGTCGTGTTGCAAGCAAACTCACTGAAGTTGCACTCCTCGCATAGCTCCAATGAAGTAATTCGATGAAGTTTACGCTATGCTCTACCGACTGAGCTACCGAGCCATTTTATTTATTTGTTTACAAAAATATGTAATGGAGGAGGTAGAGGGATTCGAACCCCCGCGCGGTTTGACCCGCCTTTCGGTTTTCAAGACCGACCCCTTCAGCCAGACTTGGGTATACCTCCAACTGTATAAGAAAATGGTGGACCCTGCAGGATTCGAACCTGCGACCGATCGGTTATGAGCCGATAGCTCTAACCAACTGAGCTAAGGGTCCGTTCATATGATATGTTGATGGGGCGATCGGTGGGGATCGAACCCACGGATGCCGGAGCCACAATCCGGTGCGTTAACCACTTCGCCACGACCGCCATCGGTTAAACACGTGGCATTTCGTATTTTTAAAAGGTAGTTATAGAGCGCATTTGCACTCTATAACTTCAATATAGCGGCGGAGGGGATCGAACCCACGACCTCACGGGTATGAACCGTACGCTCTCGCCAGCTGAGCTACGCCGCCATGGCTCCACAGGTAGGATTCGAACCTACGACCGATCGGTTAACAGCCGATTGCTCTACCACTGAGCTACTGTGGAATAGTTTCTTGTGGATTGACCAACAAGATATAATTTATCATGTCCTCGAATAAATGTCAACACTTTTTATTGCCCTTTTGCAATATTTTTTCTCGATTGAAAATGTTTAGTGCGAATTTATGTTTCTTGACCCCTGCTTTCTAAGTCACGGAATATCTATTATACAGCATCTGACAAAAAAATGCATTTATTTAAATGGGGGGAAAGAAATAATTTCTTTCCCCTCACAAAATTATTGTTGTTCTAAAATTTCTTCCACAATGTTAACCGCGTGGTCGCCGATACGTTCTAAGTTACTTAAAATATCGACAAAGACGATTCCCGCAGAAGCACTGCATAATCCTTCGTTTACACGGATAATGTGTCGTTTACGGTATTTTCTTTCCATCTGGTCAATCTGCTCTTCTTTACGGATGACCTCGAGTGCCAGTTCCTTATCGCGATTATCTAAGCACTCCATGGATTGTTTCACCGTTAATAACGTTAAATCAAACATTTTATTTAAATCATCCATTGCCTGTTCCGTTAAATCAACTTTATTCGTAATTCGATAGTCAATCAGCTCAATTACGTTTTCAAAGTGGTCACCAATCCGTTCAATATCACGCACACTATCCATTAAAAGGGTATGCTTATCTCTCTCCCACTTCGTCAATGATTCTGCAGATATATTGACAAGGTACTCTGTTATTTTTCGATCCAGACTATTGATTGCACCCTCAACTTGCATCGCAATTTCTGAGTGTTTTGTTTCGGATGTCTGAGCATATTTTAATGTCTCCTCTAGGCCTCTATGCGCAAACTCACCCATACGTATTACTTCTAATTTTGCCTGTTCTAAAGCAAGTGAAGAAGATTTGTTAATGACAATCGGATCTAAATGCTGTGGTTTATATTCAATAATCGTATCTTCACCCGGAATCAATTTCGTTACTAACCACGCTAATCCACCGATGAATGGGAATTGAATAACTGTATTCATTATATTAAATGAACCGTGGGCAAACGCAATGGTCATTTGTGGATTTAAAGACAGTTGTCCTTGTAAGTATGCGATAAAGCTAGTGAACAACCCTAAGAATATTAGAAATACAATTGCTCCTACCAAGTTAAAAATAACATGAGTCAATGCAGCCCGCTTTGCAGCAATGGAAGCACCTAATGACGCTAAAATCGCAGTAATCGTTGTACCAATATTATCCCCGAACAATACCGGTAAAGCAGCTTTAAGATCAATTGCTCCTTGCGCAAAAAGACCTTGTAATATCCCGATTGTCGCGGTCGAGCTTTGCACGATTAACGTAAAGACAGTACCGACCACAACACCAAGAATAGGTGTCTCACTCATACTTACCGTTAATTCATGGAATGCATCTAACGAGCGTAATGGGCTCATTCCACTGCTCATTAAATCTAATCCAAAGAATAATGCACCAAATCCAAAGAATGTCTGTCCAACTGCATTAACTTTTTGATTATTAAAGAAGAAGATCAAGAAACTTCCGACAGCAAGAATTGGTAATGCATATTCTCCAATATCAATCCCAATAATAAATGCAGTTGCCGTAGTCCCGATATTCGCTCCCATTATTACTCCAATTGCTTGTCTTAATGTCATAAAACCGGCACTGACAAGACCAACTGTAAGAACAGTCGTACCAGAACTGCTTTGGATTAAAATCGTGACAACAATACCTGCTAATACCCCTAGAAATGGATTACTTGTGAACCTGTCTAGGATATCCCTGAGCCTGTCACCAGCTGAACGCTGCAGTCCATCACCCATGAATTTTATACCGAGAAGAAATATCCCTAATCCACCTAGGAATTCAAATATTAGGGATTGCACATCAATTTCCAAGTATTTCACCCTTTCGTTCTTATCTAGAATGCATACTTATCTATTATTAATTTTTGAACAGCATTTGTAAAGCATTTTTAATAAAATTTACATAGTTTTTACAAACAACCTCTTATAATGTAGTTTTTACCCTTATTGACCAACTTTATGTCAAAAAAACACAAAAATAATGCTTTACCTTATCAGGCAAGCATTATTAATGGGTTTTATATAACTTCTTCTACTTGTATTTTTGTGCCATCCACTTTTACAACGGTTACTTTCGTATCTTTCGTAATCCATTTTCCTTCTGACTGGGCACTGTAATCTTTCCCTTTTATCCTTACCGTTCCTACCGGTCGTAAATCATTTAATGTTATGCCTTCTTCACCGACTAATTTTTCATATTCCATGTTCATTGAGTTATACCCTGCTTCTTTGCTGAGTTGATCTTTAAGTGCGATTTTTGTCCACATTTCTCTTCGTTTAAACACCTTTAAGAAGAAGAAGGAACAACCTGCACCAAGCACAACACCAATGATGGCAAATAAGGCGGCAGCCAGACTGGGAGCAGCCACTCCGACGGACGTAAGCATCGCAACCAAACCAATCGTTGAAAGTGTACCGTCATTTAGTAATTTACCATCTATAATAATTAGTACTAAACCTACAAAATAAATAATAATCATAAGTATAACCGATTCTGTACCGGCATAAGCACCAAAATAGACGGTAATAAAGCCTATTCCAAGCAATGCAAAGAGTCCGCGCATATTCACGAGTACTTCGCCAATTAAAAATAGCGTACCTAAAAATGTAATAACTAAACCAATCCATTCCAAATCAAATATCGCCATTATAATTCCCCCTTTCAATATATATCTACGGATAAAGCCTAAGTTTTGTTTCATTAAAAGTGAAACTTCATTCAGTGGGTTTTTTCTTCCTCCATCACTGATTGTCATTTGAATAAATCGGGGTGTTAGCATCCATTATTTCCCTCTCGACACGACCTGAAGCTTTGAGGTGGGAGATTTACGGATGGTTACACTGGGATAAAAGGAGAAAATCATGTCAACATTTAAACGTTTATCCTTATTATTACTTGTTGGCTTATTAATCATCAGTGTTATTGATGATTTATCCAAGCAGCAAACAACGAATGAAGACAATCGAATCGAAGTGAGAAATGACAAAGATGTTGATATTGCTCATATTAAAATCGAGGCAGGAGACACTGTATTATCGGTGACAGAAGAAATCAATACCTTCGATTACTTGGATATCGAACAAATTATGGAAGACTTTGCAATGTTGAATCCGGGTGTTGATGCAGATTCACTTGTACCCAGTTCCTTCTATTACTTTCCATTATACAATGAACCTTAATAAAGGGAAACTTCATTTAGTGGGGCTTCCTTAAGGGATTTACGGACTGTATATCCCTCGCCTTTACCTGTTATGTGTGATAAAGACAATAAAAGAGAGGTTGAATGAACAACCTCTCTCCAATCTACATAAATATACGCAGAATGATGGAAAGCGCACCGATACCAATTGCGATATTACCAAGTGTATCAGCACCCTTACTGCGGGAAACAAAGCCTAGGATGATACCTGCAGCTCCCATAAATACTGGCCAAATTAAAAAGGAAAGGAAGGATAGTACGATACCAATCCACCCGTACGTACTGATGACATCTTCGTTATGGTGTGTATCGGTATCATCCATTGCAAACTCTGCGGCATATTCTTCATCATGACGATTCCTGCGTCTCTCCCCCTCACCATGCTCTGGTGCTGGTTGAGTGTTGCGTTTATTTTCATCCATTTAATTGCCTCCTTTTCATCGTGTTCACCGTTAGTTTATGGAGTCTGTTGCACACTTATGATGTTATTAACTGGCAAGATTGGAACGATCTTTGCATAGTTTATGTATGGCATACTAAATAAAGGAGGAAACCGATGTCATTTTTTATTAAAGAAATGGTGAAAACGAAGCTGAAACAGTTAACAGTCAAGGAAATGTTATATCATGCGGATCAGTATGGCTTTTCCCTAACAAAAGATGAAGCAACCGAAATTATCCATTATATACAAACAAATGATATTGATATCTTTTCAAAAAAAGGAATAGATGATGCGCATGATAAGATTGCTGCAATCACAAATCCCCAGACCGCACATAAGGCAAGAGGCTTATTTGAACAGCTTATTAAAGCCTATGGACTAGAACATTTATTTCAATAATAAAAAGCCGCGACTTCATTTATAGGTCGCGGCTTTTTATTATTGCATGATAATTTCTTTTAGATTAGCGTTGAAATTTCCATCTTTGATCATTTCAATTTCATGTCTGTATGGAGCTTTTTTATTCTTTTTATCTTCTCCTACATACGGCGTTTCCAGAATCTTCGGTAGTTCCTTCAGTTGCGGGTGATTGATAATATAATGCAAGGGTTCAAATCCGATATGACCAAAACCAATATTTTCATGGCGGTCTTTTCTCGCACCATGTGGGTTTTTACTGTCATTAACATGAACAACCTTGATACGGTCCACTCCAACGATTTTATCAAATTCGTTTAGTACGCCATCAAAATCATTCACAATATCGTAACCAGCATCATGGATGTGGCATGTATCCATACAAACCGAAAGCTTTTCGTTAAACGTAACACCGTCGATTATCTGTGCCAGCTCCTCAAATGTCTTTCCGATTTCCGATCCCTTACCTGCCATCGTTTCCAAAGCGATCTGCACTTCATGTTCTCTTGTTAACACTTCATTCAGGCCTTCAATAATTCTTTTTATCCCTGCTTCTTCCCCTGATCCGACATGAGCACCAGGATGTAATACGATTTGCTTTGCGCCAATTACTTCCGTACGCTCCATCTCACTTCGCAGGAAGTTTACTCCAAGTTCAAAAGTTGCTGGTTTTTGTGTATTTGCGATATTAATAATATACGGGGCATGGACAATAATATCGGAAATACCATGCTCTTCCATATGCGCTTTTCCTTCTGCAATATTTAACTCTTCCAGTGGCTTTCTTCTCGTATTCTGAGGGGCTCCTGTATAAATCATAAACGTATTTGCTCCGTATGATGCAGCTTCTTCACTCGAGCCTAATAGCATTTTTTTGCCACTCATTGATACATGCGAACCAATCTTCAACAAAACGTACACCTCTCCTGCTTATTTTCTTTTATTGTCTTTTTTTGCAGCTAATTTTCTTTTTATCTTTTCTTGTTCTTGTTTCTGTTTCTTTTTATAACCCGGTTTAACTTTTTTAGTTTTCCTGACACGCTTCCACGCTTCTTTTTCAATCGTTGACGCACGCTTTTTTCTTAAGTTTCGAGTATTCCACGGTTTAGCTGTAACAAACTCTTTATCCCTTACATCTATATACGTGATTTGCAATCCTTTCCGCTCGAGGTTTTCAATCAATCCAAGATCCTCTTCCGTATATAAACTGATTGCCGTTCCTTCCAGACCTGCCCGCGCAGTACGACCAACCCGGTGGATATAAAATGCTTCTTCTTTCGGTAAATCAGCATTGATAACATGACTTACCCCTTTAATGTCAATTCCTCTTGAAGCAAGGTCTGTTGCAACGACATATTCATAACGCAAATTTTGGATTTCCTTTAAAACACGCTTCCTCTCGCGCGGTGATAAACCACCGTGAATAATACCAGCATTTAAGCCATGATTTAATAAGCTATCCAATAACGCATCAGCTTCCGCCTTTCCATTCGTAAAGACTAGAGCAAGATATGGTTGGATTGCCTCTGAAATATCACGGATAACCTCACCCTTATCACGATGTCTTACTGCGATGAATTGATGCTCCATCGCTTCAGGTGAAAAATGTTCATCTATTTTAACGTGGACTGGCTGATCCAAATACTTCTGGAAGAAATGTCGTAATCTTTCTGGAATTGTTGCAGAAAACACAAGTAACTGAATATCCTGCTTAGACCGTATAAGTAATTGATCAACATCTTGAATAAATCCTAAATCAAGCATTAAATCCGCTTCATCCACAACAAACGACTTTGCTGAATAAACCGATAAACTTTCGGATTTCACCATATCAAGAATTCGCCCCGGAGTGCCAACAATAATATGTGGTGGGTTTTTTAATTTCTCCATCATTTTCTGTTTATCCGTACCGCCAATCAGCAATTTGCTTACCCAGATCCCATCTTTATTGGCATAATGAATGATTTTCTTAACTTCATCATGCAATTGAATGGCAAGCTCCCTCGTTGGAGCTGTTATGACAAATTGGACTTCCCGTTTACTCGTATCCAGCTGATTAAATAGCGGCAGAAGAAAGGCATGCGACTTTCCGGATCCTGTCCGCGACTGGCCAATGACACTCTGTCCGTTTAAAATTGGTGGGATTACCTTCTCCTGTATTTCGGTCGGATGGAAAAATTGCAACCGATTTACTACATCCAGTAATGCGGGATGCATGCCTAAAGATTGAAATGTAGTTTTTGTCATAGTCGTACTCCTTTTTTGCCTTAAGCTTCTCTTTTTACAAATATTGGAATGGATCCGTGTTACGATCCGAAGAAATAATTTTTACATCATATTCTGTTAGTTTTTGTTTTAAATAATCTTTTACGCTATCTTTCATTACTGATTCAATATAATGTCCGGCGTCTATCAATGCAAGTCCCATTTCCCTTGCAATTTGTGCCTGGTGGAAACCAACATCCCCTGTAATATAAACGTCTGCACCCGCACGTTTCGCCTCATGTATATATTTTTCCCCACTTCCTCCGATTACAGCCGCTTTTTTAATTTTCTTAGTTAAATCTCCTACAACTCGAAGGTGGGGCAGTCCTAACTTTTCTTTTACGTCCTGAACATATTCCTCAAGCTCGGTTTGGTTTTCCACTTCACCAATTCGGCCAAGTCCAAATCTTGCACCTGAATTCGTTAATTCGATAATATCATAAGCTGGTTCTTCATAGGGATGATTTTCTTGAACTGCTGCTATAACTTGCTTGAGTACGGACTCTTGTATGAGTGCTTCAATCTTAACTTCTTCAACTTTTGCAATTTCACCAATTTCACCGATGTATGGCGCAGATCCTGTTTCCGGTTTAAATGAACCGGTTCCTTCAATTTCAAAAGAGCAATGTGTATAATTTCCTTGTTGTCCGCCACCAGCATCACCAATAACCTGCTTTATTTTTTCTTTGTGACTAATAGGAACATGCACTGCGTATTTAAATAGCTTTTCCGTTCCGATTTGAACAAGTGGTCTCCCCTTGTGCAAATCGAGTTGTTCAACCAACATATCATTGACTCCACCTGGTACGACGTCTAAATTCGTATGGGACGCATAGACCGTAATATTATGGCGAATCAGCTTTGTGATGACCCGACCTTCCGGAGTATCGAAATTGATTCGTTTCAGCGGTTTAAATAATAAGGGGTGATGTGCAATGATAACATCGACATTTTTTTCAATTGCTTCATCCACGACTGACTCAAGCACATCAAGTGTAATCATAATCTTAGTTGCCTTTTGGTTAGCGGAGCCAATTTGCAGACCTACATTATCCCATGAATAAGCTTTCTCTTTTGGAGCAAGCTCCTCTAAAGCTTCAAAAACCTTCTTTGTTGTGAGTATTTTACTCATGGCTTAATTCCTCCTCCATCCAAGCTAATTCCTGTTTGAATTGATCAATTCGTTCTGCATCCGGATGAGTTGCCTGTTCCATTTGTCCGATAATATGCCGCAGTTTATCCGCTTCTTTGCGCCACTTTCTATAAAACACAGGGGTTTTATTTTTTAACAAGTATGGACCAAATAAAAATTGCCTTTCCAGCAGTCCTTCTTCGTATGGTCCTGTCCCTTCCCGATCAGCTACAAGGATTTCATAAATATGACCATTTTCTTCCAAAATCTGTTCTGCTGTTAATACGAAACCTTCTTCATGTAACCATATTCGCAGCTTTCTGGCATTCACATTCGGTTGCAATATTAAACGATAAACCGTTTCAAGCTTAGCTTTTCCGTCGGCTAAAATTTGTTTGATCAATCCGCCGCCCATCCCTGCAATAACGATTTGCTTGATATCATCCGCTTGCTCAAGTACGTCAAGACCATCACCAAGCCGGACTGTAATTCGTTCAGTCAATCCATGCATTCGAACGGTCGCTCGCGCACTGTCAAATGGCCCTTGATTCACTTCACCAGCAATTGCAGTCGCTGAAGGGTCCTGTGCACAAACATAACAGGGTAAATAGGCATGGTCTGATCCAATATCAGCAAACGTTGCACCCGCAGGTAAAAAGTTTGCCACATCAATTAAACGTTTGGAAAGTTTAAAGTTTAATTGTTCCATTCTTTACTCCTTTTGGAAAAAGAAAAGCTTTCTGTTCTAGCAGAAAGCTCGTCATTTCCTTTTATAGATATTACTGTTTTTCGCTTAACCAAGTTGCAAGGGCATCGAGTTCTTCGCCTTGCACTGCTGGTACTGCTGGCATGGAGCCTTTACCATTCTGAATGATGTCTTTTATTTCATCCGCTGAATAAGATGCGCCTACAGCTGTTAAGTCTGGTCCGCCTCCACCAGTAAGGTCTGCACCATGACACATTGCACAGTTATTTTGGAAAACCGCATCGGCGTCACCGCCAGCTGTTTCACCGCCCTCTTCTCCACCGTTTTCAACCTGTTCTGTTTCTTCACCCTCGTCTCCACCTTCAGCAATTTCTGCTTGGTTGTTTAAACCGATAGCTGAAATGATGACGACAGCGACAATTCCTAATACAGCAATAATTGCATATGGCACTACTGCATTCTTCATTTGATCGCCTCCTTATGTATTCCCTTTTGTATCTATAAAAGACTATATATAGTTTACTCTAAAATGTGACAGTTTTAAAGAGAAATGGTATTAATTCCAAAGAAAATAATACAAAAATACAAATATGCTGCCTAAAGCACCAATAACGATAATATACTTACTTTTTAATTTGTAACCTGCAATCATCCAAAACAGAAAATTACTTGTGATGACCATAGCTGTTGCGATTGGTTGGCTAAACCATACATTAGTGACTGAAATACTGAGCATCAGCAACATAAACAGACTAGTAATGAATGCTGGATGGAAATAAGCAGGTCGCTTATCTTTATAGTAGATGGCTAGCGACGCCGAATGGATAAGCAGTAAAATTAAAATAACCAGTTGCAAATTAACATGAAATTCAGTAAAATAGATAACAATAAATGAGAAGGGGAGCGAGAGGCAGAGCAACAGCAATTGAAAGCGCTCCACCATGTTCGGGAATAAGCTGGCCTTATCCTGCTCTTTGCTGGCTTTTGCATCTTCCCCCTCTGTGTATAATGCAAGTAAAAAGTTACAATAGTGTTCAGGCAGTAATTTATGTTGTTTCCAGTATTCAATTTCATTGATGATTGTAACCTTACGCTCGTCCACTTATAATCACCCCATTTTTAAATGGTGGTTCAATGAGGCATGAAATAGTCATTGTTTACACGGTTGCCGCGCGTAAACAATGACTGTGTCAGTTTAGTCCAAAAAATCTTTCAGACGCTTGCTTCTGCTCGGGTGACGCAACTTTCTTAATGCTTTAGCTTCGATTTGACGAATTCGTTCGCGGGTCACTCCAAACACTTTCCCTACCTCTTCAAGCGTTCTCGTACGACCGTCATCAAGACCGAAACGAAGACGCAGGACATTTTCTTCACGATCTGTTAATGTATCAAGTACATCTTCCAGCTGCTCTTTCAATAATTCATATGCAGCATGATCAGATGGTGAAACAGCTTCTTGGTCTTCAATAAAGTCACCTAAGTGGGAATCGTCCTCTTCCCCAATTGGTGTTTCCAATGAAACGGGTTCTTGTGCGATTTTCAAGATATCTCTCACCTTGTCTGGAGATAGGTCCATCTCTTCTCCAATTTCTTCAGGTGTTGGCTCTCTTCCCAAGTCCTGAAGCAGAGAGCGCTGAACACGGATAAGCTTATTAATCGTCTCCACCATATGAACAGGTATCCGAATCGTTCTTGCCTGGTCAGCAATAGCCCGTGTAATCGCCTGGCGAATCCACCATGTTGCATACGTACTAAACTTAAATCCTTTTCGGTAATCAAATTTTTCCACCGCTTTAAGCAGCCCCATGTTCCCTTCCTGGATTAAGTCTAAAAACAGCATCCCACGGCCAACATACCGTTTTGCTATACTAACGACAAGACGTAAGTTTGCTTCTGATAGTCTGCGTTTTGCTTCTTCATCACCTTGTTCAATGCGAGAGGCAAGCTCAATTTCTTCAGCAGCAGACAGAAGGTTCACCCTTCCGATTTCTTTCAGATACATCCGAACGGGGTCATTTATTTTAATTCCTAAAGGAACACTTAAATCTTCGGTATCTACTTCTTCTTCTTCTTTCGCAATTTTTTGCATGTTTGGATCGTCCTCAGACTCTCCAATTACCTCAATCCCTTGCTCATTCAGGTATTCATAGAACTCATCCATTTCGTCGGATTCAATTTCGAAATTAGCGAGTCGGTCAGCCACCTCTTCATAGGCTAATGTACCGCGTTTCTTACCAATTTCGACTAAATTCTCCTTGGCCATCTCTAATGTCATTTCGGTTTCTTTTGTTTGAGTAGGCTTTTTATCGGTCATGAGTCCCCCTCCTTCCAACAAATTAAAATTTCATTAATGTTTTAACTTTCTTTGAATCTGTAAAATCTCTTCGGCGATTTGCGCCGCTTTTATTGGATCACTTTGCTGTTCCGCAATCTTTAATTGTTCTTTTAAAGATTGGATTACACCTTTATCACTTGATTCAGTATTCACCATTCGTATATAATCACCAAGCGCCTCCTCACTGATTTCATCCACCTCAGGCGACATAGCTATCTCCGAGATGAGTTGTTTCAATCTATCATCATTTATACTTTCAAGGAATTTACTTATATCTGGTGAGTTTCCATCTTCATAGAAAGCATAAAGATAAGTAACAATTATTTTATGATCATCTACTCTGAAATTTGCCCCGATCTCTTCTTGAACACGATCAGCTACCCATTCGTTTTGCATCATATAATAAAGAATTTTTCTTTCCGCATTTTGATATGCTGGTAATAGTTTCCGCTTCTTGGACAAAATAACGGTATTACTAGTATATCTGTTCTCAGATGTCTTATCCGGCTGATTCCCATATTTTGCTTGAATCGTGCCTAATTCTTCTTTCAAAACGTCAAGAGACATTGTGAACTCTTTGCCGAGCTCCTGTAAGTAATATTCCCTTTCCAAGGAACTTTCAACCGTAGAGAGCTCTTTTAGCACCTTTTGTATATAATTCAGCTTATCTGCTTCCAAGCTGAGGTTATAATCTTTCTTATAGTAACGCATCAAAAACGTCATATACGTGTCACTTGCTCGTATGATCTGGTCGTGGAATGCTTCCCCGCCATGCTCATTGATAAAAGTATCCGGATCATTTCCGTCTTTCAGATAAGCAACTTTGACTGTACACCCTGCTTGACGTAACATTCCAGCTGCCTTAAAGCTTGCTTCCTTACCGGCATCGTCTCCGTCGTAACAAATAATGACTTCATTGACATACCTTCTGAGCAATTTGGCTTGAGATTCCGATAATGCAGTTCCTAGCGTTGCTACAACATTTTTTATACCTGCTTGGTAAGCTGCAATTACATCCATATACCCTTCAAACAATATTACTTCGTTTTCTTTCCGAATATGTCTTTTTGCCAGATCGAAATTATAAAGCAGCCTTCCTTTTTGGAATAATTCACTCTCCGGGCTATTTAAATACTTCGGACCTTGATCATGAATAGCTCGTCCCCCAAAAGCAACCGTCTTACCGAGATGATTCCGTATCGGAAAAATAACCCTTCCCTGAAAACGATCGGTAACCGTTCCATCATCCCTTTCCGAAACAAGACCTGCTTTAATGAGTAACTGCTTATTGAATCCTTTCTTTTCGAGAAATTCCACAATAAAATCTTTCGTATTTGGGGCAAATCCAAGCTGAAAGACATCAATTGTTTCGTCGAGAATCGACCGGTCTTGGAAATAGTTGTATCCCTCTTTTCCGTCTTTTGTATAGCGAAGCAAATGGTTATAAAGCTTTGTCAGCCATTCGGAAGCTTCCAGTATCCGCTGATTTTCTTCGGAATAGGAACTTCTTTTTTCATTGCCTGTAGTAGGCAGAGTAATACCAGATCGACTCGCTAGTGTTTCCATCGCTTCAAAAAATGAAAAACTTTCCATTTCCATTAAAAATGTCACGACGTTTCCGCCTTTTCCACATCCAAAACAATGAAATATTTGTTTTTCCTGTGTGACCGAAAAAGAAGGAGTGTTTTCTCCGTGAAAGGGACAGAGGCCAAAGTAATTCCTTCCTTGTTTCTTTAATTGCACATATTCTCCAACAACATCAACAATATTATTCGCTTTTCTAACTTCTTCTATTACCTCTTCTGGTATTTGATTCAATCTCATCACCATATTCTATTTATTCGCGATAAATTAAGAAACTCCTTTAAAATTCGACATTTTTCTTCAAAAAGCCGTAAAAAAACAGTGAACCATTAACTATACAGATTTAATGTAACGTTCATCATTCGTCTGTATCTGCTCACCTCTATGATGATAATGAATATAACCATCTTATCCGTATTTCATTCTTTTTATATTCAACTTTCCTAAATAAGGAAAAATGAATATACCGGAATTCTTTACGATTTTAGCCAAAATTTAATTTTGTCTTAATCTGTATATCTTTATTTCGATAAACACAAGTCATATTCCTTCTTTTCAATGAATGTTTTATTTTTCAGAATATACCTCCGTCTACTTTAAGCAATAGTAATAGGTTTACACGAAAAGCCATTATAATACATTTGGACAAATAATTCTATTAGATTGCTCCATTTTATTAATATAGTTCAAGTTTAAAGGCGTAAGCATCCGTTTCACAATATACAAACTGTGCCTCCCAGGATGGTAGGTAGTTTGATGTCGCCCCATACGTGAGCGAATTTAATCGAACCTCTATTAGTTCTGAGTTGATGTTGACTCATCGAGTGCAGGTGTGTGAAGTTTAAAAGTTGTTCGAATTTCCGCAGATTTTACTTTATAGTTTCCTAGACCAAGAAAAAAGTTGGGGAGAACCCAACCTTTTTTGGTAATTATTTATTTTCTGCTTTATTTTTGATCATCTGTAAAATAATATTCGCTGTTTCTTCTACTGCTTTATTGGAAACATCAATTACTTCACAATCGATTTTTTCAATTACTTTATCGAAATATTCCAATTCCTGATTAATTCGTTTTATTGTTGCATAAGTTGCTTGATTTCCTAGACCAAGTGCTTTCAGTCTTTCTTTTCTAATTTCATTCAATTTCTCCGGGCTAATCCGGAGACCAATACACTTTTCTCTAGCCACTTCAAAGAGCTCTTCCGGTGGTTCGACTTCCGGTACAATCGGAACGTTTGCCACTTTGATCCGCTTATTCGCGAGATACTGAGATAAAGGTGTCTTTGAAGTTCGTGAAACACCAACTAAAACGATATCAGCCCGGGCTATACCTCGAGGGTCCCTGCCGTCATCATATTTTACAGCAAATTCAATTGCTTCCACTCGTTTAAAATAATCTTCATCGAGTTTATGTACAAGGCCTGGTTCTAAGCGTGGCTCTTTTTTAAAATATTTTCCCATCGCATCCATAGCTGGCCCCATGATATCAATCGCTTCAATCCCAATACGCTTGGCTTCTTCATTTAAATAATCCCTTAGTTCCGGGTTCACTAAAGTGAAGCCGATCATCGCCTGCTGCTCTTTCGCAATTTGTAAGTATTCTTGAATCGTCCCCTTATCTTCTACGTAAGGGATGCGGATAATTTTATAATCCCCGTTAAATTGACTTAATCCTGCTTTCACGACGAGTTCCGCTGTTTCTCCAACTGAATCAGATAATATAAATACGGTCGGCTTCTTCCCCATTTCCTTCCCCCTATCTTCAATCAAAACGTTTATCATCTAAAGTTAATTCCACTAACGCTTTTGTCATTGACGTTTTTGTAACTCTCCCAATTACTTCAAGACCAGCTTCTGTTTCCTTCACAACCGGTAACCCATCGATTTGGTTGTTAATTAACTTTTGCGCGGCTTCGATTAATGCATCATCTTTCCTGCAGACTGTAATGTTCGGCATCCGAGTCATAATGATATGTGCGGGTATCCCACTTAAATGTTGCTGCCCCAGACTTGCTCGCAGTAAATCTTTTCTTGAAAGAACACCTGTTAAACATGATTGTTCGTCAACAACAAACAAAGTACCCACATCTTCTAAGAACATTGTTGTAATTGCATCGTATACAGAATCATCTTCTCTGATTGCAATCGGAACTTGCTGGTAGTCTTGTACTTTCAACTTTTTTATATTTTCCGTGAGCAATTCCGACCCGGTCTTACCTGTAAAGAAATAACCGACGCGCGGTCTAGCTTCTAAAATACCCGCCATCGTTAAAATAGCAAGATCAGGTCGTAATGTTGCTCTAGTTAATCCTAATTTTTCTGCGATTTTCTCCCCTGTTATCGGGCCATTTGGTTTTACAATTTCGATAATCTGTTCTTGACGATCCGATAATTCCATTAACTCACCACCTAAAGGTCATACTAATTAATATATATTATACATTACTTGGTGATATAAAGGAATTATGTTATACTATATAATTTTAAAATTGTTGTTTCCACTCAATCAGAGCGAGATTAGCATATTCTAAAATTAAGCTAGAAATAGCTGCAACAAGTGCCAAGCGATTATTCCTTAATTCCTTATTATCTGTCATGACCATATTATTGTCAAAGAATCCATGGATTGGTCTTGCCAGTGCTTCCAATTGTTCAAATGCTTGTATAGCGTCGTGCGCTTCATCGTGTGCTTTAAAATCTATTTTCGACTGCTCAAATTGCTCGTATAATGCTTTTTCAGAGTCGGTTTCAAACGCTTCAGGGGTGATATCCATGCTCTCCGCTTTATCTGCAAGATTAAGGATACGAACGAGCGCTTCTTCTTTTTCTTTAAATGCTACATCATGACGTTTTTCTGACAAATGACGAGCTTTAGCCATTGCATAAGTGAAATTACCAATTTCTTTATCCATGACAGCTTGGAATATATCCTGTTCAATCCCAGCTTCTTTTAACAAATAGGATGCACGGAGTTTAAAAAATTCATGGATTTTCTCTTTATAGTCATCGATTTTCTCGATCTCTAACTCATCATATATTCCGTAGGCAATCTGCAAGAGATCTTCTACGTTCATCTCCCAATTTCCTTCTTCCAGAATACGTAATACACCAATCGCTTGTCTACGCAATGCATATGGGTCTTGTGAACCGGTTGGAGTCATCCCGACAGCTATAATTCCGATGATCGTGTCTATTTTCTCTGCCACACTCAGGATAGCACCGATTTCTGATTCTGGAAGTTCTCCTTTCGCATGCGTCGGAAGATATTGTTCGCGAACGGCTGTTGCTACTGTTTCTTTTTCATTGTAATTTAAAGCATAAATTTCACCGATGACTCCTTGCAATTCGGTAAATTCATTTACCATATTCGTCATTAAATCAAATTTACTAATTTCCGCTGCTCGAATGGCATCATCTTTCATGCCATTAGAGAAGTTCAGGTTTTCTGCGATTCGTTCTGTTAAAGCAGTAACTCTTTCTGTTTTTTCTGCGAGGGTGCCAAGCTTTTCCTGGAAGACGACGCGGGTCAATTTCTCTAAGTGATGATCAATGGTATTCTTCTGATCTTCCTCATAGAAGAATTCAGCATCTTGAAGTCGGGCACGTAACACTTTTTCATTACCTTTAACGACTGTATCAAGAGCGGTGTCATCACCATTTCTCACTCCGATAAAGAATGGCAGCAACTTCCCTTCTAGCGATTTAACAGGGAAATAACGCTGATGCTCTTTCATTGAGATTATGAGGACTTCACTTGGTAGATCAAGAAACATTTCTTCAAACTCACCTTTAAAAACAGTTGGATATTCGACAAGATTCGTCACTTCTGCCAATAAATCCTCATCCACGATTACGTGGGCCTGTTCTGTTTGCAGTTCCTCAATCCCTTCCAGGATACGTGCTCTTCGTTCATTGGCATCTGCTATAACAAAGTTTTCCTTTAATTTCCCCTCATATTCCATTGCATCTTCTAATTTTACCGATTTTCCGAGGTAACGATGCCCATACGTGATATCACTTGTTTCGACATCTGTAATATTAAACGGCACAATTTCCTGCCCGTATAAAGCGACAAGCCAGCGAATCGGTCTAGCAAAACGCAAGGTGTGCGTTCCCCATCGCATATTATTAGGGAATGAGATGGAAGTGATGATATCTTTAAATTCCGGCAATAGATCCTTTGTCGCTCTTCCTTCAATTCGTTTTGTAACAAATACGTAAGCCTTGCCGTTCACTTCTTTTTCAACGAGGTCTTCAACCGTTTTTCCCTGACCTTTCGCAAAACCAATTGCTGCTTTTGTCCACGCTCCGGTCTCATCTTTAGCAATAGCTACTGCAGGTCCTCTTGCCTCTTCTTCAATTGTCGTTTGCATGTCAGCTATATTTTCAATTCTTACAGCTAAACGGCGCGGTGTAGAAAAGGAAGTAATCGAGTCATACGCGATTCTTAAATCCTGTAACCATTTGGCTGTTTTCTCTTTTAACTGCTGCTGGGCATCATCAATAAAGCGTGCCGGCAGTTCTTCCATTCCAATTTCGAATAAAACATGTTTAGTCATTTATCTTTTCTCCTTTCTTCAGCATTGGAAAGCCTAATCTTTCCCGTTCTTGTACATATGCTTTCGCGATACTTCTTGCCAGGTTCCTTACTCTCGTAATATAACCTGTTCGTTCGGTTACGGAGATCACACCTCTTGCATCTAACAAGTTGAAAGTATGGGAACATTTCAAGACATAGTCATATGCCGGAAACACAAGCCCTTTTTCCATGATCCGCTTCGCTTCATGCTCGTACATAGAGAATAATTCAAATAACATTGCTGTATCAGATTCTTCAAACGTGTATGTTGAATGTTCAAACTCAGGTTGATAAAAAATATCTCGAACGGTCACGCCATCGGTCCACTCCAAATCAAAGACATTTTCTTTATCTTGGATATAAGATGCTAACCGTTCTATTCCATATGTCAGTTCAACTGAAACTGGACTTGCTTCCAGTCCGCCGATTTGCTGGAAATAAGTAAATTGGGTGATTTCCATCCCGTCAAGCCATACTTCCCAACCTAGTCCAGCAGCTCCGAGAGTAGGGTTTTCCCAGTTGTCTTCAACAAATCGAATATCATGCTGAAGTGGATCAATTCCTAACTTCTCCAATGATTCCAAATAAAGTTCCTGGATATTACTTGGTGATGGTTTCATGACGACTTGGAACTGATGGTGCTGGTATAAACGGTTTGGGTTATCCCCGTACCTTCCATCATCAGGCCTTCTTGATGGTTCGACATAAGCGACATTCCATGGTTCCGGCCCAAGGCTGCGGAGTAGTGTCATCGGCGACATCGTTCCCGCACCCTTCTCTGTATCGTAAGCCTGAACGAGAATACAATTTTGCTCCGACCAGTGCTTTTGCAACTCTAGAATCATTTGTTGAATATTCATTATCAGTACCTCCATTTATTCTTTTGCATTTTGTAATCACAATAAAAGCCGTCCCTATGCTTGTAGCCAATCACAAGCATAGGGACGGCTTTTATACCGCGGTTCCACCCTAATTACTCAATTTTTATGAGTCACTTTATCATCATGCTCCGGAGTGCCTCTTCCTTATCCAATCTTTACCCAGCTCTCACCAACCTGGATTCGCTTAAAAAAATTTATTGATAAGTACTTTTTCCTTCAACACATGTTAAATATTCTTTTATAAATATGTAACATCATAATCCAGAAATCGGATAATGTCAAATATCATTCTTTTAACTGATCTAATTGATTCAAAAATCTTCTCGATTTCAAGAAATAGCCACCGAATCGGTCATAATAGGCATCGAGTATTTGCCTGAGTAACTTACGATTTTCTAATTTTACCGATATTTCGCCGACCTGCTCAATTCCAACCGCTTGAAACATCTGCAATAATTTCACTTGTACCTCTGTTAGTCGGATGGACTGATCATCAAGTGCCAAGCACCTCCGACATAAAAGGCCACCTTCTCCTAATGAAAATGCATAAGGGCCTTCCTTGTTTCCGCAATTGATACATCGGGAAAGAGTTGGTTCAAAGCCACCTTTCTGAAATGCCTTTAATTCGTACATCATAATGGGAATATCATACTCCTCATATTCCGCAATCCATTCCATTGTTCGGTAAAGCTGGTCATATAAATAAGGTTCTGGCGTTTTATCATCAAGCAATTTCTCCGTCAGTTCCACAAGATATGCAGTATAGGCCGTTTTTTCAATATCTTCCCGGATCGCCCGGAAAGATTCAAGGATTTCACCCTGCCTGATCGTACTTAATCCAGGATTGATATAAACAAAAAATTGTCCGGCAATGAATGGCTGCGTAACAGCAGCCATCCTGCTTCTAGGCTTTTTTGCACCTCTGGCCATTGCCGTAAATTTCCCTATATTTTTACTGAATATCGTTATAATTTTATTTGTTTCTCCATAATCAATCGTTTTTAAAATGATCCCTTCAATTTTTTCAAGCAAAGCTATTCAGCTCTTTTCCTTTCATAATCCAAGGTTACATTTTTTGTGTCGTTTCAATCTCATTTGATTCATCTTCATCTGCATCATTATCTGTTTCATTGTCTACATTTTCCAGTTCTTTGAACAATAAATAGGTTTCAATGTTTCCTGTCTGACTAAATACTTTCCATGTAATATCAAGCACAAGAAACCCCGCCTTTCTATTTTTTCTTTTTGAAAATGCTTCTATTTTTAGATTGACCATGAAGTTGAATTTAATAAGTATTAAAATTTACCATGGTTTAATATTCATCTTGCCTGAATCCTAATTCATGCAGCTGACTTTGTTTGTTACGCCAATCTTTTTTCACTTTTACCCAAAGCTCTAAGTATACTTTCGAACCAAGAAGATGTTCAATATCTTCCCGTGCTTCTTGACCAATTTTTTTCAGCATGCTGCCTTGCTTACCGATAATAATACCTTTTTGGCTACTTCTTTCGGTTATAATTGTCGCTTGAATAAAGACCGTGTCGTCTTTTCTTTTTTCCATATTTTCAAGGGCGACAGCGATGGAATGTGGTACTTCTTCCCGCGTGAGGTGCAGTGCTTTTTCCCGGATGAATTCCGTAATAATAAAGCGTTCCGGATGATCCGTAATTTGATCTTGCGGATAATATTGCGGCCCTTCCGGTAAATAGTTCTGCAACTCAGTTAATAAACGATTAACATTATTGCCTTGAAGGGCAGAAATTGGAATAATCTCCTGAAAATCACCTTTCTGCCTATATTCATCAATAATACCCAGTAACGCTTCAGGTGAAACTAAATCAATTTTGTTAATAATTAAAAAGACAGGGCTTTTTACATTTTCCAAACGTTCGATGATAAATTGATCTCCTCGTCCATATCCTTCATCTGCGTTGATCATAAATAATACGGCATCAACTTCATTTAATGTATTGTCGGCAATCTTCATCATGAAATCTCCCAATCGGTGTTTCGGTTTATGAATGCCTGGTGTATCGATAAATACCATTTGATAATCATCGGTTGTCAGCACACCTTGTATTTTATTTCTTGTTGTTTGCGGCTTATCGCTCATGATAGCAATTTTCTGACCTACTACGTGATTTAGAAAAGTAGACTTTCCTACATTTGGTCTACCTATGATTGCGATAAAGCCCGATTTATAATTGGATTCCATGTAATTTTTCCTCCAAGATGTCTTGTTTTTTATTATCATACTATAAAACGAATCCCCATTTCTACTTTCGACAAAGGTTCTAAAAACTTCTGAAGAATTGACAGGGGATAAATCACATTCATACAGCGTGAGTGTGCCTAACTCCAAAACTTTCTGCTGGAGGTCCGCAGTCCAGACACTTCTCGCGCGGCCGGCAAGCCTCCTCGCGCTATCCGCGCTGCGGGGTCTCGCCAGGCCTACCTCCGAACAGGAAGTTCTAAGCCGGCGTTGGTCACAGGACGTGACCGTTTTTAGCCGGCCTCCCGCAGGAGTCTCGAGGTGTCTGGACTGCTCCCAGGAAAGGTCGAATTTGAATCACTGTTTAATGTTCTTGAAGAGTATATTCCTTACGTAGACGGAATAATTTCTATTCATAACAATCATCTTACCAGTTCAGTTGCCCGGTGGACGATGACTCCTGCGGGAACAGCACGAGCCTGCAGACCCCTTAGTGCTCAGCCCGAGGAGCTCTAGCAGCACCTAAGGATGCGCATCCGTCCACCGGGCAACTGAACAGCGATTGAAGCTTTGTATGAGTGAACGAGCCTAATCACTCACGCTGTATAAAAATGTTCAGCTGGGGCTTTAGAGGATGGATAGGAGTTTAGGGAGAAATATGATTAAACCGATTAATACTGCAACAATGGAACTGACAAGCACAGCACCTGCAGCTGCATCTTTAATAAAACGTGCTTTAGGATGTACCTCCGGGCGCAAGTAATCAATCATTTTCTCTATCGCTGTATTTAAAAGTTCTGTTAGAAGAACCATCCCAATCACGAGTATAATGAGTGCCCATTCGAGCTGTGATAGCTCGAATAGAAGGCCTGCAATAAAGACAAGCATCATGCTAATTACATGAAAGCGAAAATTCCACTCCGATTTAAATACGGCTCTAAGACCTGCTAGGGCGTGCTGGAAACCAATCTTCCCTTTCTTATCTTTCAATGCCGAACTCACTCAGTATCTCATTTTGTTTTGAAAACATTTCCTGTTCTTCTTCCTCTGTCATATGATCATAGCCTAATAAATGCAAGAAGCCATGAATGGTTAGGAAAGCAATTTCCCGTTCTAATGTGTGACCATATTCTTCCGCTTGATCCTTAGCGCGGTCGACAGAAATTACGATGTCTCCAAGTATAATAGGTATATCGACCCCCTGGATATGCATCTCACCGTCAACACGGTCCTGCATCGCAAAGGAAATGACATCTGTCGGGGTGTTCTTTTGACGGTAATTACGATTTAATTCTTGGATTTCACCGTCATGGACAAAGTTTACTGACATCTCTGCCTCACTAGAGACACCTTCCCGCTTTGCTGCAAATTCCAAGAGACGCTTTAATAAATCGACCTGATCGGCAGGTAAAGCATTTGTTTTATCATGAAAATCGATATGCATTATTTTTCCTCCCTATTTGGATACTGGATTCTTGAATGGAAAAAACCTTTCAACGAATCACAAATGGTTCGTTGAATGACTTTTAGTTCCGTTAATGTTAATGGACTTTCATCTAGCTGCCCATCCGCTATACGATCGTTCATAATAGCTGAGACGATTTCCTCAATCTTTTCTTCCGTCGGCTCAGATAACGAACGAACGGCAGCTTCAACTGAATCACAAATGCTGATCACCGCAGATTCTTTCGTTTTTGGTTTTGGACCTGGGTAACGGAACTCCTTTTCCTGCACATCTGGGTCCTTCTTCTTCTCTTTATAATAGAAAAACTTGAGCAATGATGTTCCATGATGTGACTTCGCTATTTCAATAACTTCTTTCGGTAATTTGTTCTCTTTCAACATATCTACCCCATCATAAGGATGGCTAATGATAATCTTGGCACTTTCTTTCGGATCCATTCGATCATGAGGATTTCGATTAGATAGCTGATTTTCAATAAAGAACTGAGGCCGGACTGTTTTACCGATATCATGGTAATAAGCACCTACTCTTGCTAGCAATCCATTCGCACCGATTGCCTCACACGCTGTCTCGCTAATGTTCGCCACCATGACGGAATGATGATAGGTGCCAGGCGCTTCAACAAGCAATTTTTTAAGTAATGGCTGATTCGGACTCGATAACTGTAATAATTTCGTATCAGATAAGATACCTAAACCTGTCTCAAAAAATGGTAAAAGCCCAATAGTCAATACTGCTGCCAGGAATGCAGAAACTAATCCATATGATGAGTTCAAGACAAAGTCGATTAACGTATATTTTTCAAAGGACAAGAATAGAAATAATAATACAGTCAAGATATTTACTAATATAATTCCTAACCCTGCCCTTAAAATAGCTAAACGGTCTTTCACTTGCGGGAAGAAAATAATCCCTGCTAGCTGAGAGAAGAAAAAGTAAATTCCCGCTTCAATATTCAATGCTCCCGGAATAAGTCCATTAAAGATGACAGTACCTATGATTGCATATACTCCTGCCATGATTATTGCGAGTCGTTCACTGATAAACAGCTTTAGAAGAAGTGCTCCCATTGCAATAGGCATAATATAAAACAATTGATTACTGTCCGTGGAATAGAAGCTAACGACTTTCATTAAAGTGACAACAATAATACTTATCGTTAATAATGCAGCTAATACACGTTTATTCATCGTTCCACGGTTTGCTAATTTATTAATTTCAACAACCGAAACACTGCCAAGTATAATTAACAATAGAATCAATCCAATTACCGGGTAAAAATTACGTTCCCCATCGAGTAAACCGACCAGCCGCAACTGTTCATATATTTCATTCGTAATTACTTGGCCTTCACTGACGATGATTTCTCCTGCTTTTATCATTTCAGGGTCGACATTACTTGCAGCAATTTTCCGCGCTTCATTCGTTGCTTCTAAATCAAAGAATGAGTTTTCTGTTACGATGAAATTTGAAAATTCGATGAGAACATCTTTAAGAACAGGATCTAATTCTGAATACTTTATTTCCTCTTGAACATTAACTTTAGCTGTTTCCAGATTCTCTGTTCGAACCCCATTATCCATTACTTCTTCTACGCTAGCGATAAAAAGCTTCTGAGCCTTTTCCACTTCCTCTGTCGGCTGGTTAATCAACGTGCGGAAAGCGTCTGCGCTCACTTCTAGTACAATGTCTTCAGAGAGGACTTGCCTTAATCGGTCTATTTTCTCTTCTGCTGTCAGTTTAGCAGCTTCTTCCCCATTATTCTCTGTCTCCTCTTCTGTACCCGCTTCTTCTTCCTCTTCATCAAGTGCAAGTACGGCATCAAAAATTTCTTCACTATAGCCGATTCGTTCATTATTAACTTGTTCGGATATGGAATACCTGTCACCTATTTGCTGTACTGCTTCCCTTGTCTTCCGCTCCGTCTCCGCTTCATTTTCAATCGTTACTGGTGAACGGATTGTCGTATTCGCTGTCGCAAATCGTTGTAAATCGTACGTTTCTGTATAGACATTATTTAAGGAAATGAAAAAGAAGAATATACTTTGTATGAACACAGCAACGACAATTAAAAATAAACTTGTTCTGTTTCCCAGCCATTTCTCGATTTTGTGGAATAACTTCTCTTTCACTTTCCTCCTACCCCCTAAGTGAAAATAAGACCTACAGAGCAGGTCTTACTAATTGGCATCGTTATTTTCATATGCATGTATAATCCGCTGAACAAGTGGATGACGAACAACGTCGGACTCTTTCAGATATACAAAGGAAATGCCTTCAACGTTTTTCAGGATTTGTTCTGCAATCCGAAGCCCTGAATGCACTCCTTTAGGTAAATCAATCTGTGTAATGTCACCTGTGATCACCATTTTCGACCCGAATCCAAGGCGGGTTAAAAACATTTTCATTTGGGCAGGTGTTGTATTCTGCGCTTCATCCAAAATAACAAAAGCATCATCTAGTGTTCTTCCACGCATATAAGCAAGCGGGGCAATTTCAATTACTTCTCTCTCAATTAATCTTGCCGTATGTTCGACACCTAAAACGTCGTGCAAAGCATCATAAAGCGGCCGTAAATAAGGGTCGACCTTCTCTTTTAAATCTCCCGGGAGAAATCCGAGACTCTCCCCCGCTTCAACTGCTGGCCTTGTTAAAATAATCTTTTTCACAAGCCCTTTTTTAAGTGCATCGACTGCCATGACAACAGCTAAATACGTCTTACCAGTACCCGCAGGGCCAAAGCCGAATACTAAATCTGTTGCCCGAATCCGGTCAGCATAAACTTTTTGTCCAAGTGTTTTAACTCGGATAGATTTTCCCTTTACATTCTTTGTAATTTCATCTTCAAATAAAGCTTCAAATTGATTGATTGTTCCTTCTCTCGCCATTTCTACCGCATAGACGATATCTCTTTCCGAAAACGTAATTCCCCTTTTAATTAAAGAAAGCAGGGAAAATAGCACTTTTTCCAATACTTCAACCGCTTCCACACTTCCTGAAGCTTGTACCTTCTCTCCGCGGGAAACAATCCGGATATCCAGAAGAGACTCCAGCTGTTTTAAATACTTATCATGGTTACCGAATAAAGCTAAAGCCTCGGTTGGATCTTGCAATTGTAAATCAATATCGGTTAAATTTCCTGTCATACTTAATCTCCTTGGTTTATCGGTTGTCGAGCAGCGATATTTTCTTCTACTGTGATGTATAAGCTTAAGTTTACTTTACCATGCTCCGTAGTTTCATGCAAAACTTTTTCCGTGATAATTTGGGCATCATTCCCAAGTCTCCTTAGTAAATCATTTTTCACTTGGCGTATTCCCGCTTGGATTGCTTCTTCCTGCGACCTTTCATGATACTTAGGACTGGTTTCTTGCCTCTTTTCCGTTAAAAAGTAAATGGAGGGTTGCCAGCCAAAAATGTTCACCTGATGTTCATCCGTTTCCACCAGTTCATGTTCAAAGCTCTCCGAACGGGTTAGTGGCCAGATCGGGATAGAGAGGGAACCAAATTTAATTCGGTAGGTTTCTTTGGAATTTCCAGTTAATTCATCATGCTCCGCTGTCAGTGGTACGGTCACTTCCGCTCTATACCAGGTGGTTGCAACAACTTCCCCGTCTGCAGCAACCAATTCATATTCTTTCTCTTCATTACCATCCTCACCCTCTTCTCTGTTCGTGTTCAATTTCTCGATTGCTCCAGAAACAAGAATTTCACCCTTCTCTACCACTTCATTTACCGTAACTTGGGCTAGTCCTTTCCGTACATACATTGATTGAATAACACCGCTTTTATCCGCTATTAAATGTCTTGGAGCGGCTGGCTCGTCCTTTTCAATAATGAGCTTCTCCACTCCTTCCAAATAAAAACTTGTCCCTTTTTTATCGACACCAACCCAAAGCAATTCCGGAACATCTTCAAGTAACAGTTGTTGGATTTGATTGGGAGATTCAAGCGTAAATGATAATGCCCCCGGATAGACGCCATAACTTGTTAATTGGTCTGTAATTTTCTTTTCCAATTCTTCTGGAACCCCGGTTACTGTTACTTGCCAGACCATATTAGAAAGAATAAAGAATAAGAATAAACTAAGAAAAAGTCCGATAAGCAGTGGTTTCTTCCTGCTGATTCGTTTTTTTAGAAAGGGTATTCCCTGTTTATCCAAGAAACGAATTTTAAATTTGCTTCCGCGGCGAAGTTTGCGAACTTTGTTTACATCCTTAAGTTGGATTCTTGCGGTGCATTGTTCCGTGTGAGGCTTTTTAATTTCCCAAAGCATAATTCCGTTCCTTGCACATTGCTGCAAAAAATTTTCCGGGTTCTTACCGGTGACCTCAATCTCGACAAATCCTGAAATATAGGAGCTTTTTACAGATTTCATATGTCCTCCTTTAACAATTAACTAGGTTAATGAATTTCATAATAGATATTTAACGCTTCACCATCACCATATGCAGTTGGGTTGGTTCGTTCCCAACTACATATGGTGATGGAAAAGCCGACTTTGGTAATTATGAAATTTATTCAGGTATATATTTTATTTCTTCTATTTCACCTTCCAATAAAATTTCTTCCGGAAGCATTTGTTTCAAAACAAAAGAAGTGCCAAGTATTTGTACATATCCGTTTGTTGTTTTTAATTTCAGTTCTGTATCTGAATATGTTTCAAGTCCTTTATGATTTTCAATATACAAATGAAAGTTGCCAATCATCGTCAGACGCGGCAACTCAAGTAAAACATCAGAAGGAAGTGCTAAATAATCAACCATTAAGTTGCGTAACCTCAGATGCCATTTTTTCACGGATACATCCCCCTCTTCTCTATATCTATGAACATTAAAATTGATTAATACCATTAATGAATTTCATAATAGGTATTTAATGCTTCACCATCACCATATTAAATCATTAGAAAACAAGACATTCACCAAATCTTTACGGCAAATGCCTTAGTTAAACTTATGCAATAAGAGAGAACAAATCCTTTCTTATTGCCAAAAAAACCATCAGTACACCGAGTAAATCGATGTGCTGATGGTTTTTTATTTCCTATATCGTTCCGATGTCACATTCTGATAAGGTTTCAGCGAGCGAGGCCTGCCTAATACTTCAGCCATTATGATTCCATTGATCAGACCTTTATTCCGCAGACTTTTTCGGATATCTTTTTTTAATACTTTTTGTTCTTCAGAGAATTGTTTTAACGTTTGTAACTGTTGTTCATTGAAAAAGTCACCTTCACCAATCACATTCCCGTCTGTAATACTCATATCGGCAGCAGTGTATCTTCTTTGCAATCGCTCCATTTGAGCCTCTTGTGCTTCTTCTATCGATTTAGTAGTGGTGGACGTTACAGTTCCATCTGGTTCTGTATGGGCTGTAACGACCACTTCTTGAGGTCTCGGCTTAGCCTCTGTCCTAGAAGGTGGTGCACTTCGTCTTGGCGTTGACTGTCTTTGCTGCTGACCCTGCTGCGGGCGAGTTGGACGTTGTTGCTGCTGTTTTTTCTGTTGTTCTTTATTGCTTGACAGCATCCCGATAATTCCCGAAATGATCAAAATGACCAGGAACATATTTCCAAATATAAACTCGAAAATAGCGTCCATTATTTCCCTCCTTTATAGGAAGCAAAGAAGTAATTAATTATTGTTATCATCATTGTCTTCTGTCAGTTTACCGATGGTGTCACGCATTTCTGTATCTGCGCCGATATTACGGTAGTTCATATAATCCATTACACCCATATTTCCTGAACGGAGCGCTTCTGCTAGGGCACGTGGAACATCTGCTTCTGCTTCCACAACTTTCGCGCGCATTTCTTGAGTTCTTGCAACCATCTCTTGTTCCAGAGCAACAGCCATTGCACGGCGTTCTTCCGCTTTCGCTTGAGCGATTTTCTTATCGGCTTCCGCTTGGTCAGTTTGTAGCGTCGCACCAATGTTCTTACCGATATCTACATCGGCAATATCAATGGATAGAATTTCAAAAGCTGTTCCTGCATCCAATCCTTTTGCTAGTACGGTATGAGAAATGGAATCAGGATTTTCAAGTACTTGTTCATGTGTAGTAGAACTACCAATTGTACTAATAACCCCTTCACCAACACGGGCAATTACTGTTTCCTCACCAGCACCACCGACTAAGCGGTCAATGTTCGCTCGTACCGTGATACGTGCTAATGCCTTTACTTCAATCCCGTTCATTGCGATACCTGCGATAAACGGAGTCTCAATTACCTTTGGATTAACACTCATTTGTACCGCTTCTAATACATCACGTCCAGCAAGGTCAATTGCTGCCCCTCTTTCAAAAGGAAGTTCGATATTCGCACGATGTGATGCAATAAGAGCATTTACAACGCGATCAACGTTACCACCAGCAAGATAGTGACTTTCCAGCTGATTAATGGAGACATTCAGTCCCGCCTTATGGGCTTTTATGAGCGGATTAATTACCCGGCTCGGCACAACCCGACGTAAACGCATTCCGATAAGTGTGAAGATGCTTACTTTAACTCCTGCCGCAAGTGCACTAATCCACAGTGTCACTGGAATGAACGTGAATAGGATTGCTAGTGCAATAATAATCACGGCAATGATAATAATTGGTAAAATATCAATACCCATAATAATTCCTCCTAATATATTTTTTATTTTTCTATTTCTCGAACAACAACTCGCATACCTTCTACCTTTATAATCTTAATCTTTTTCCCTTTATCGATAAAATTCCCTTCCGAGACGATATCGATATATTCCTCACCAAAAGATCCAGTTCCAGACGGGCGTAAAGGTGTAAGGGCCACTCCCTCCATCCCAATTAGCTCAAGGCGGTTGACACTTGATACATAGCCTAGTTCTGTTGCAGTCTGATCTTTTAAAATAATATGGCGGAATAACCCTTTATCCATTCCAATCCTTCGGTACAGGAATATTGCAGCTATAACTGCAATAATAAATGAAATACTAATGCTAAGAGCCATATGACCAAGATCATACCCTGACATGAATAAAGAACCAAGTACTGCACCGATTCCTAACAAACCGGCAATCCCGCCTGGTAAAAAGAACTCCAGGATAATAAGAATAATACCAACAACTAAAAGAATGATTGCTTCCATCCCCGCAAATCCAGCAACGATATGACCGTAGAAAAATAAAACAAGTGCTACAATCCCCATCGTTCCCGGTATACCAAATCCCGGTGAATAAAGTTCAAGAACAAGCCCAAGACTTGCTACAGAAAGCAGAATCGGGATCACAGTCGGATGCGTTAAAAATCTAGCTATTTCTTCTGCAATTGTCGTTTCCGTTTCAACGATGGTTGCATTTGTCAAATCAAGCTCTGCCAATAACTCTGTCCGGTGATTCACAATTCCTTCTGCATAGCCCACTTCCACTGCGTCATTAGGACCAAGCGTGAGATATTTACCTTCTGGTGCTCCGTATTCAGGTAAATCAATCGAGGGGTCTGCCATCGCAGCAGCATATAACGGATCCCTTCCCTTTGATTCTGCAGCACTTCTCATTGCGGCGAGCCAAGCAGATTGAGCTTTTTCATCTGCAGCATTTCCATCACCGGTAATAACTCCACTGGCCCCCATTGTTGCGTGCGGTCTGAAATAAATATTGTCCGTATTTAAAGCAATATACGAACCTGCAGACAAAGCTTCATTTACGATATATGAAGTGTTCGGAATTTCCAGACCTTGTAACAATTCTGCAATTTGTCCTGCGGAGTCCACTCTTCCACCAGGTGTATTAATTTCAAATATGATATGATCAGCATTTGCTTCAGTAGCCTCACTTGTCGTTCGCTTTAAAAACGCTTCAAGTCCCCGTTCAACCTCGCGTTCAATTGGGATGACATAAACCAGCTCTCCAGTTCCATCACCATGAGTCTTTTCGCTGAAAACTGGAAGAATAATCAGGCTCACCAGAAATGTAATTAATATGTAGTGTAGAATCTTTTTGGCAGGCAATTTTAACACCCCCTTCGTCGTTATCTTACAATACGGATAACAACAATCATACGTTTCACTTTTAACAAAATTTTTCACGAAACATATTGTTTACTACTAAAATACTACCACACATCCTGCTGTTATGAAAAGAATTGTATAAAGTGAAACTTTAGTCAGTGGTTTTTTTCTTCATCCCCTACTGATTGTTAGTTGAATCGGAGTGAAACCGTTCGTTATCTCCCACCTGAACTTTCTCGACATGACCTGAAAATTTGAGGTGGGAGTTTTACGAATGGTTACACCGGGATAAACTAAAAAATGGCCCCTCTCATCCTGATGATGACTGGGACCATTTTAAAGGTACAAAAGACGAGCTAATACTTTAACTAGCCTTTTATTTTAATTTTTCTTCAACAATTTGCTTTACATGAGAGCCGTCCGCTTTACCTTTAATTAAAGGGATCACTTTCCCCATTATTTTCCCAATATCTTTCATGGATGTTGCATTGGCTTCTCGAATTGCTTGCTCTACAATTTTCTCCATTTCCTCTTTAGAAAGTTGCTTCGGCATATACTGCTCTAACACTTCTATTTCAAACTGGACTTTTTCAGCAAGGTCTGTTCGACCCGCAGAAGTAAATTCCTGGAGGGATTCTTTTCTTTGTTTGAGCTCTCTGGACAAAATTGTTAATTCTTCATCTTCTGAAAGATGTTCTTTTCCTAGCTTAATCAATTCATTTTGAATCGAAGCTTTTACCATGCGAACTACATTAAGGGTATCTTTATCTTTCTTCTTCATAGCTTGAATCATCGCTTGATTCAGCTTTTCAAGTAGAGCCATTTTAGTCTGCACCCTCTTTTTAGTATCTACGCTTTCTTGCAGCCTCCGATTTTTTCTTACGTCTTACGCTAGGTTTTTCATAGTGTTCACGCTTGCGATATTCTTGCATTGTACCACTTTTCGATACACTACGTTTGAAGCGGCGAAGAGCATCCTCAAGAGACTCGTTTTTACGTACGCGAGTTGTATTTGACATGCTTGTTTCCCTCCCTCCGAAGCAAAAAGCAAAAATTTCTACATATGAAAATCAAGTCATATGCTCCTTAAATTATAATATAATCGAACTTCCTGGTCAACTTAAAGTTTAGAAAAGACAAGATTTAATAGATTTCTTTTTCTATCATCCACTTATTTCCCGCTTACGTATTCCATCTTAATTCTTCAAAATGATAAGAAATGCTTGATAAAGCATAAAGCGCTGCTGTTTCTGTGCGCAGAATCCTTGGGCCAAAACGAACAGGGTGGAACTCATGCTCTATAAGTGCTTTGGCTTCACTTTCAGAAAATCCGCCTTCTGGACCGATGCAGATGAGGAGACGCATCCCTTCCTTCATATTTTTTAACACGGAGGCAAAAGAGTGAAATTCATCTGTCCGTGCTTCTTCTTCATAGGCAAAGATACAGGCATCATACTGCTTACCAAGTCCAAGCAACTGTTTCAAGGTTACAGACTCTTGAATGGAAGGGATCACTGAACGGTGACTCTGCTCACTCGCTTCTTTGACAATTTTTTCAAACCGCTGCTGTTTTTTCCGCAGTTTCTTTTCATCCCATACAACAATCGAGCGTTCTGCTTTAAAAGGGATGAAGGAAGCTGCACCAAGTTCGGTTCCTTTCTGGAGGATAAGCTCAAATTTATCTCCTTTTGGCAATCCCTGTGCAATCGTGACATTGATCGGCAATTCAACATTTTGCCTGCTCCACTCTATAATCCTTGTTCTTACTTGTTCACTAGATATTTCTTCAATTGCACAAATTGCTGCAGTTCCATTACTGCCAGTGCAAATAATCTTATCACCTGGCTGACTGCGCATGACCCTATGAATATGATGAACGTCCTCACCGATAATAGTCACTGTTTCATCTGTCCATTGTTCATCTTCCAGTATAAAATATCTTTGCATGCCATTCACCTGCTAAACATCAAGATTACTGTCGTTTTCTTGCTATAATAGAAATCCAGTCTTCCAATTCGTTTTGTTCGACAATTTCAAATCCGGCATTCCTTAATTCTTCAAGAACCATATCTTTTTTATCATTAATAATTCCTGAAGTTATGAAATAACCGCCATTTTTTAAATTACTCCAAGCATCCGAAACAAATTTCACAATGATTTCGGCTAATATATTGGAGACAATCAGATCGGCTTCTAAATTTATCCCTTTTAATAAATCATTTTGGTTCACCGTAATCTCACTAGCTAAGTCATTTAATTGAATGTTCGCTTTACTGCTCTTCACTGCAACTTCATCTAAATCAAATGCGTGAATCTTCGCGGCACCTAATTTAGCCGCAGCGATTGTTAAGATACCTGAACCAGAACCGACATCGATAACACTTTCGTTCTGTTTCAAATATTTTTCAAGCGCTTGGATACTTAATATGGTTGTAGGATGAGTACCTGTCCCAAAGGCCATTCCAGGATCCATTTCGATAATCATTTCATTTTCTTTCGCTCTATGGTAGTCTTCCCAAATTGGCTTAATTGTTATATTATCCGTCACTTGTACTGGCTTATAATATTTCTTCCATGCCGTTGCCCAATCTTCTTCATGGACTTCACTGAACGTTATTTCATTTTTCCCAAGATCATGGAAGGCTGCAAGAGCATTGATTTCTTGTCTAATTTTATCAATCGCGTCTTTCAAATGACTGTTTGCAGGTAGATATGTTTTGATCCGCACGCCTTCATCTGGAAAATCTTTCGGATCTAGTTCATAGATTTCTCCAAATTGAGCTTCTCTTGCTTTTACTAAATCAAGTGGGTCTTCTATCACTAATCCGCTTGCCCCTGCTTCTTGCACTACATAGGAAATGGATTCAATTGCTTCGTTCGTTGTATGAATGCAAATTTCTGTCCAGTTCATTTTATCCACTCCTAACCTATTGGACTCGATATGTATAAAGATGTCGCGAAGAATCGCAACATCTATTAATCACCTTTAAAAGCTTTTTTAAAACGCTGAAAAAAATTAGTGTCTTGCTCCTCTGTTGAATCATTACCACCGATTTCATTGAACTCTCTTAAAAGCTCTTTCTGTTTCTCAGTCAATTTCGTTGGTGTTACGATACGTACTTGAATATGCTGGTCTCCTTGTCCACGACCACGAACATTTGTAACACCTTTACCACGTAATCGGAAAGTTTTACCTGTTTGAGTACCAGCAGGGATCTTCAGTTTAATCTTACCATGAACAGTAGGCACTTCAACTTCATCGCCTAATGCCGCTTGTGTGAAGGTTAGCGGAAGTTCACAGAAAATATGATCGCCTTCTCGTTCGAAATAGTCATGTGATTTCACACGAACGACAACATATAAATCTCCTGGAGGCCCACCATTAATACCATCTTCACCTTTACCTGCAACACGGATCTGTTGTCCTTCATCAATCCCAGCAGGTATGGTAATGTGGATTTTACGGCTCTTCTTCACACGACCGTCTCCATGACAAGTTGAACATTTATCGCGGATGATTTTACCTGTGCCGTTACAGTAATGACAAACTCTGCGGTTAACGACTCTGCCAAACGGTGTGTTTTGTTCCTGGTTCAACTGTCCCGAACCATGACAGTGGGAACAGGTTTCAGGCGTTGTCCCTGGCTTAGCACCACTTCCATGACAAGTGTTGCACTCTTCTTCCCGCGGAATGGTTATGTCGAGTTCCTTACCAAAGATAGCTTCTTCAAATTCCAGTGTTACGGTATACTGCAGATCAGCACCTTGCCTTGGGGCATTCGGGTCACGGCTTCTTCCGCCACCACCGAAGAACATATCAAAAATATCACCGAAACCACCAAAGTCTTGAGCATTACCAAATCCGCCAAAACCTTGACCAGTTGCACCAGCATGACCGAACTGATCATATTGTGCCCGTTTCGTGTCATCATTCAATACCTCGTAGGCTTCCTTTGCTTCTTTAAATTTCTCTTCCGCATCCGATTCTTTGTTCACATCCGGATGATACTTTCTTGCCAACTTACGATACGCTTTCTTTATCTCATCTTTTGATGCTCCTTTATCAATACCTAGAACATCATAATAATCTCGCTTACTCAAAGTTTAATCACTCTCCTGCCGAACTTTTACATACGTTTCATCATATCACTTTCCCTAAACGAATGGCAACTTCAGGGCTTAAAATTAAGTTCGCTGTATTTGTCACGCATTAACGGTCTGTAAGCCCCATCTCTAAACAAAAAAAATTCAAAACATGAAGGTGGGGGAAAAACAGTCCCTAAATCCCCAATTCTGTTCAACTATCTTTCAAGTGAGGAAGAGAGCCCCCTGAATGAAGTTTCACTTTATCCTGAAAAAAGTCAAAGTCAAGAGAATCCTGACTTTGACTTTTTTTACAAAGGAAACTATAAAATAAAAATAATGTGGATAACTTAGATTTCCAGCTATAGCTTCGTCCGCTCTGCGCCCAGCAACTAGCAGATCTTTTGGTGGGGCGAGCAGTGCGCAGTCCCAAACTTCACACTCCTGCAATCGATAAAGAAGACTTACCGAGCGGTCTTTGTAAGGCTTAGTCGCCCTTATACCCAAGTAGTGAAAGTTAACATCAACTCACTATCGTCGCCTGAGTTTCCTTTATCTCCCTTCCGGTAAAAAGGAGGTTCGATTAAGTTCGCTTACGTATGGGGCAACATCGAACTACCTCCCATCCTGGGAGGCACAGTTTGTACGTTGCTGCGACTACTGGATGTGCTAGTACAGGCGTTGCGAAGACGATCGCGTACTTAGCCTGTAATGGCGCTTCCGCCTTTGATTGTTAAAGCTTATTTCTTATCTTCTTCGTCGTCTACTTCTTTGTAGTCTGCGTCAACTACGTCGTCATCCCCAGATGCTTCTGCAGTGCCGCCACCTTGGGCTGGCTGTTCCTGTTGCATTTGTTCATATAATTTAACAGAAAGCTGCTGTACATGCTGTTCAAGCGCTTCTTTTTTCGCTTTAATATCTTCCATATCAGTTCCTTCTAAAGCTTTCTTAAGCTCTTCTTTAGCTGACTCTGCTTGAGCTTTATCTTCTTCAGATACTTTATCACCGAGATCCGTCATTGTCTTATCTGTTGTGAAGATAAGTTGATCTGCTTCATTACGAAGATCTACCTCTTCACGGCGTTGTTTGTCTGCTTCAGCATTTTCTTCAGCTTCTCTTACCATCTTATCTACTTCTTCATCGGATAGACCAGAAGAAGACTGGATGGTGATGGATTGCTCTTTATTTGTACCTTTATCTTTTGCACGTACGTTTACAATTCCGTTTGCATCAATATCAAAGGTAACTTCGATTTGCGGAATACCCCGTGGTGCTGGTGGAATATCCGTTAATTGGAAACGGCCAAGTGTTTTGTTATCAGCAGCCATTTCACGCTCACCCTGAAGTACATGGATATCCACAGCTGTCTGATTGTCTGCAGCAGTAGAGAATACTTGAGAGTGGCTTGTTGGGATTGTTGTATTTCTTTCAATAAGCTTCGTTGATACGCCGCCCATTGTTTCAATTCCAAGCGATAATGGTGTAACATCCAGTAATAGTACGTCCTTAACATCACCAGCTAACACTCCACCTTGGATAGCTGCTCCAAGTGCAACTACTTCGTCAGGGTTTACTCCTTTTGAAGGTTCTTTACCGATTTCTTTCTTGATTGCTTCCTGAACTGCAGGAATACGGGTAGAACCGCCGACTAGTAAAACTTTATCGATATCACTTGCAGAGAAACCAGCATCTGCTAATGCTTTACGTGTCGGAACCATTGTACGTTCTACTAAATCAGAAGAAAGTTCTTCAAATTTCGCACGGGATAACGTCATTTCCAAATGTAATGGTCCTGCTTCTCCTGCCGTAATAAACGGTAATGAAATTTGTGTTTGTGAAACTCCAGATAAGTCTTTCTTCGCTTTTTCAGCAGCATCTTTCAAACGCTGTGTAGCCATTTTGTCTTGGGAGAGATCAATCCCGTTTTCTTTACGGAATTCTTCCACCATATAATCAATGACAAGTTGGTCGAAATCGTCTCCACCTAGACGGTTGTCACCTGCCGTGGCAAGTACTTCGAACGTTCCATCCCCGATATCAAGAATCGATACGTCAAATGTACCTCCACCAAGGTCGAATACAAGGATTGTTTGATCTTCATTTTCTTTATCAATTCCATATGCCAACGCTGCTGCTGTAGGCTCATTAATAATACGTTCTACTTCAAGACCAGCGATTCTTCCGGCATCTTTTGTAGCTTGACGTTCAGAGTCATTGAAGTAAGCTGGAACAGTAATTACTGCTTTATCAATTTTTTCTCCAGTATAATCCTCTGCATATGCTTTAATATGCTGTAAGATAATTGCAGATACTTCTTGAGGTGTATAGTCCTTATCTTCAATTTTTACTTTATAGTCTGTACCCATATGGCGCTTAATGGACTGGATTGTATCCGGGTTTGTGATTGCTTGACGTTTTGCAATCTCCCCTACTTGTCTTTCACCATTTTTAAATGAAACGACTGATGGAGTTGTCCGATTTCCTTCTGGGTTCGGGATTACAACTGATTCTCCACCTTCCATTACTGACACACAAGAGTTTGTAGTACCTAAGTCAATACCGATTATTTTACTCATACTTCTCTTTTCCTCCTTGACAAAATCACTTATTTATTAACTTTAACCATAGATGGTCGGATGACACGATCTTTCAACATATACCCTTTTTGTAATTCTTCAACAATGTGGTTTGATTCATGATTTTCATCTTCAACTTGCATCACAGCATGATGCAGGTTCGGATCGAATTCTTTCCCTTCTGTATCAATGACTTCCACACCATTGTTTGTCAGGGCATCTTGCAATTGACGGTAAACCATGGAAATTCCTTCAATCAGATTGCTCGTAGCTTCCGTCTGTTCCACTTGCAGTGCTCGTTCAAAGTTATCAAGCACCGGCAGCAGATCATTTACGAGGTCCTGAGCTTTATATTTCCGCTCAGCTTCCTTTTCCTTTTGCGAACGTCTTTTGAAGTTGTCGTATTCTGCTTGTAATCTAAGTATGCGATCATATAGATCGTCTTTTTCCTTTTGAAGTGCTGCAAGTTCATCTGCATTAACAGTTTTTTCATCTGTAATAACTTCTTGCTCTGCTTCTTCGACAACTTCTGCCTCTTCAGCTTTTACTTCTTCATTTGCTTGTGCTTGCTCTTTATTCTCCGCCACAAGCGACACCTCCACTCACTATATTTCCTGTAAAAAACCAGCAAAAATGGTGGAAGGGAAATTTAGACACAGGTGTCTTCCCTTGCCACACATCGATACTGCTACTCTTTGTCCTTATACCACATATATAAGGTATTTGTCATTTCATTCGACAATCCTTTTAATAAGGAAATAACTTTACGATACTCCATTCGTTTTGGACCGAGCAGTGCAATTGTACCAACCTGCTCTTCTTCATGACGGAGGGATGATGTGATTAAACTGAAGTCTTTAATTGCTTCCACTTCATTTTCATTCCCAATCGTCACTTCGATTCCAGGAGTTGAATCTTTAAGTAGCTTAATGAGCTCCTCTTCCCTATCCATCAATGTATAAAAGGAGCGTACTTTGTCGATATCATTAAATTCAGGCTGCATCAGCATATTCGATGTGCCACTCACATACACCTTCACTGGATAATCCGTTAAAAAGATTGCTTTTAAGTAGCTCAAAGACTTTTCGTAATCATCCAGATAGCGTTTCATAATATCCGCCATTTCAGTATAAAATATATTCTGGAGCTTCACAATCGGAATCCCAACCAGTTTCTGATTAATAATATTGACGAGCTTTTCCAAGTCAGAAGCATTAATTGCTTCTGGCAGTGAAATCATTCGATGTTCGACATGCCCTGTATTTGTAATCAATATCGCAACAGCAGTCTCGGTAGATAATGGCACAATCTGCAATTGCTTTAATTGGGTTTCAAAAATTTCAGGACCGAGAATGATTGCTGTATAACTCGTCAGCTCTGATAAAATCTCAGCCGACATCTGAACAATTTGCTCAAATTCATAGATGCCTTCTTGCACGAGCTTGCTGACGATTCCATGATGCATATTATGAGATACTGGTTTAATTAAATGGTCGACATAGTAACGATACCCTTTTTCAGATGGAATTCGTCCAGAAGATGAATGCATCTTTTCAAGAAATCCAAGTTCTTCTAAATCCGCCATTTCATTACGGATTGTTGCAGCACTAAAAGGAATGGTTCCTTTTTTAGCTAGCACCCGTGAACCAACAGGATGGGCAGTGTCTATAAAGTCATCAATTATAACCTGCAATAATAATAGTTGCCTTTCAGTCAGCATGATGTTCACCTCTGTTAGCACTCTAACTCCCCGAGTGCTAATTCTATTTATAAACTAACAAATCGACAGGTTTTTGTCAATAAACTTAGCTCTGTGCATTTTTCAAAGCATCTTTGTCTTTATTTCCTCTAATTGAAGGTCATCAAGAATAAATTCTTCAAAAACAAGATTTGCAAGTAGCAAACCCTCATCCGTCAATTTCCAAACACCTTGATTCACGGTGAGTAGACCCTGTTTCATCAATTTATCTAGTTGTTCACTGTATAAGTAGCTTAAGGGAAATTCAAATTTACGCTGGAAAACTCGTTCATCATATCCGCCGATTTTTCGCAGTCCGAGCATTAATTCTTCTTCAATTTCTTCTCTTATTCCGATCTCATCAATTTCAAGAATCGGTCGATCGCCGCTTCCTGCTTTTTCTACATAGATAGGTAAGGGACGAAGGTTAGCAATTCGTTTACCTGGAAAGTATCCAGATGCACCTGCACCAAATCCATAATAATACTCATTATTCCAGTATGTTAAATTATGCCTGCTTTCAAACCCCGGCATTGCAAAATTACTGATCTCGTATTGCTCGATTCCATTTGCCGCCATTGATTCTTTTAAAATTTGATACATCGTTACCTCATCTTCTTCAGGAGGGCGATGCAACTGCCCTTTTTTATGACGTCTGTAAAACACGGTTTGCGGCTCGATTTGCAGCGCGTAAGTAGAATAATGCGGCAGCTGGAAAGCTAGAGCTTCCTTCAATGATCGTTGAAACTGTTCGACCGTTTGATTCGGAAGTGCATAAATCAAATCAAGACTTATATTCGAAAAGTCTTTTTTTGACAGCAGATTTACGGTTTCGTAAACGTCTTGTACTCGGTGGGTCCTGCCTAGTTGCATAAGCATATTATCGTCCATCACCTGCACGCCAAATGAAATCCGGTTTATTCCATACGCTTTTAATATATCTGCCTTCTCTTCGTCAATATCCCCAGGATTTAATTCAATGGTAAATTCCTCGAGTCCCGCTATATCAAACTTCCAGTGCAGCATTTCGAACATCTGGGTTAATTGTTCTTTATTTAATGCGGTCGGTGTTCCTCCACCGATGTAGATGGTACCGAGCGCATTATTATTTCTAGGTAGGTAACTGTCGATTTCTTTTTCAAGCGCATATAAATACTCTGTTGCCCGTTTTTCCGTGTAATAATATTTAACGAAATTGCAGTAATGACACATTTGCTTACAGAACGGAATATGGATATATGCTGATTGTATGCTAGTCATGATGTACCTCTTTTCTTTTGAAGAATCCGGATGAAAAGGAAAAGCCTGAGAGCATTTTGCTTTCAAGCTTTTCATAGAGTCAATCTATTCATCATTCATTTCTAATACCGCCATGAATGCTTCTTGAGGCACTTCCACGGATCCAACCATTTTCATCCGTTTCTTACCTTCTTTCTGCTTCTCTAACAGTTTTCGCTTCCGACTGACGTCTCCACCGTAAAGTTTAGCTGTAACATCTTTCCTGACGGCTTTGATCGTCGAACGGGCAACTATTTTATTTCCGATTGCAGCTTGAACAGGTACCTCAAATTGCTGACGAGGAATTAATTTCTTCAGCTTTTCAACAATTTGTTTCCCGCGTTCATAAGCAAAATCCTTATGAACAATGAAGGATAACGCGTCAATCGTTTCGTGGTTGAGCAGAATATCCATTTTAACAAGCTCGGATTCCTTGTAACCGATAAATTCATAATCAAAAGAAGCATACCCTTTTGTGCTTGATTTCAGCTGATCAAAGAAATCATAAACGATTTCGGATAAGGGTATATGATAAATTACATTCACTCGAATATCATCTAAATAATTCATATTGATGAATTGTCCGCGTTTTCTTTGGGCGATTTCCATTACTGCACCAACGAAATCATTCGGTACCATGATGGTTGCTTCTACGAAAGGTTCGCGAATTGTCTCAATAACTTGCGGGTCTGGCATATCTGCTGGATTATCGACGACAAGCTTATCTCCATTCGTCTTCATGACTTCAAAAATAACACTAGGTGCTGTTGTAATTAAATCGATGCCGAATTCTCTTTCGATCCGCTCTTGGATAATTTCCATATGAAGCAAACCTAAAAATCCGCAACGGAAACCAAATCCTAAAGCTTGAGAAGTCTCCGCTTCATATTGCAAGGAAGAATCATTCAACTCCAAACGTTCCAATGCTTCCCGCAGGTCATTATAATTATTGGAATCTACTGGATAGAGTCCACAGAACACCATCGGATTCAGGCGGCGGTAGCCTGGTAATGCTTCCTCTGCCGGACGGTTGACTAAGGTAACCGTGTCACCGACTTGCGTATCTCCAACATTTTTCATCGAAGCGGTAAAATAACCGACATCTCCTACTACTAATTCATTTGTAGAGGTGATCTTCGGTTTAAATACACCGACGTCATTCACTTCGAATTCCTTATCTGTCGAGAACATTTTAATTTTATCTCCAACTTTCATGGAGCCCTCTTTAATACAAACGTAGGCAACAACGCCACGGTAAGGGTCATAAAGCGAGTCAAAAATCAATGCTTTTAACGGATCTTTAGGATTTCCAGCCGGTGGCGGAATAACTTCTGTCACCCGCTCTAAAATGTCTTCAATTCCAATATTCGATTTAGCCGATGCAAGAATGACTTCATCCGGATCAACGCCGAGCACATCTTCCAATTCCTGTTTCACACGTTCCGGGTCCGCATTCGGCAAGTCAATCTTGTTGATGACCGGAATGATCTCCAAATCATTTTCCATAGCAAGATAGACGTTTGCCAATGTTTGTGCTTCGATTCCTTGTGCAGCATCCACGACAAGAATTGCTCCTTCACACGCTGCAAGACTTCGGGATACTTCATATGTGAAATCGACGTGTCCTGGTGTATCGATTAAATGAAAGGTGAAATCCTCACCTTTTTTACTTGTGTATTCAAGCTGAACGGCATTTAATTTGATCGTTATTCCGCGTTCACGCTCCAAGTCCATCCCATCAAGGATTTGTTCTTTCATTTCCCGTTCAGAAATTGCTTTTGTATTTTCTAAAATACGGTCAGCCAAAGTCGACTTCCCGTGGTCGATATGGGCGATGATCGAAAAATTACGTACGTTTCTTTGTTCTTTCACCATTCCTGTTGTTCACTCCTACAACCCGATTTAGCTTGATTGTTTCTTTATCGGATATATAAATTTGGTGATAAATGCTAGCCTTGATTATAGCAATTGATACGGGGATATTCAAGAACAAACGTATGCCATACCTTTTAAACACTTCAAAACTTAAGAGCATGATTATCTTTACTGGAGGTCTTGAGTCCCGATAGCTTGAGAAGGAAGTGTTGCAAAGTAAAACGACAGCTAGTAAAACAATCTTGATACTTGATAGAGAACTTCAACGACTATTTCATAGAAGAAGCTGACGATTGTTTCCAGGGCCGAGGCAGCTTTATAGGCTGGTGTGGAGTCGGTTGGGGTAAGTGTTGTTTCTTCAATGGGGTCATATTCGTTTCCAACACCCACAGTCTGCCGTTCCTCCGTTTCAATAATTGGTTCCTCTTCTGCGACTTTCGCACTCTCCCTCGGCTGATCCTCGTAGGTATTTCTTTCTTGATTGACTCCATATAGCGTACCGCCCAAAAAGAAAACTGCAAATAACAACAGAATTATAATGACACGCATTTCCTTCTCCCCCTTTATTTTCCTTGTACCGCTTCTGCATCCCAGTAATGATCGCTAAAGACGTCGGCTAGTGCTTGAACCGTCCGATATGTTTCTTCCAGCGTATTATCGACTCCGCCCACTTCAAGAAGCAGTAGATTTTCAGACAAATCCTGGTTATACACCCCATTATTAGCTGCTCCACCTTGAGGAATAACACCCCGGCTTAATCCCGGATATTTTTCTTCTAACTTTTTATGGAGACTCTCCGCCAGTTCGAAATTCTTTTGAAAAGAAGGATTATCCTCCCCTATAACGAACATAATGCGAGCATATGGCTCTCCATTTATTTCTTTTGTCGTAACATCACGCGGCATACTGTCCCGGTGGATATCAAAAGCATATTTTAAATCTCCGTACTGGGAAAACGCCTCTGATACAACATCACGTGAAGCTCGGTATGATTGCCAATATTCCCATCCTTTTTCCACTAGCACTTCACCAATAATGTCTGTATCGTCCACCACTGATCCAATACCATTTTTAGCTAATTCTTCTTTCAGTCGTTCAGAAACTTTTGTAATATTTATTTCTCCGTGATGAGCAAGATCCGGGTCCGTTATATCTGGTAAGTGTGGCAAAAAAGCCTCGCGGTTATGCGTATTATAAATAAAAACAGATTCCTGCAAGTCTTCTGTTTCTTTTAGGGCCGGTTCCTTGGCCTCAGTATCTGTTTTATCGTTTTCTTCATAGACCGCTTGTCTATCTTCTAATACATCTTCCAGCGGGAAAGTCGATTCAACCGGCAAGTTCGAATAATCCGTTCCTTCTCCTGCAATAAGAATTTCCCTGTCATATCGTGAAAATCCTGGTAATTCATTACCGAGTAAACTCCTGAAATCGTATGGTTTAATACTTGTCACTAATTGAAATAAGCTCTTGGAAAGTGTATGGAGTTGGTTATGTTCATCGTAATGCAACATGAGGGTTCTATTTTCCATGCCTAATAAATTAAGAAAAACAGAACTGTCGATATCACTTGTCCACTTTGAAATCATATTGGACGATAATCGACTAGATGAAGGTACTGAAGTCATGTAGCCTACCATAACAAAAATAAGAAAAAAACTAGCTGCTAAGGCTATAAGCTTTCTTAATCGTCCAATTGAGCGATTGTTTTTAGAATGAAACATGGTTCTACCCCTCCTGTTTTCCTGTACAATTAACTCTATGACAGAAATCTAGTTGGTAGAACCATGTTTTCTAGTAAGTATAGTAATTATCTCAGTCTCCACACCCTGAAATAACCATGAAGCTGCTATTCGCTTTCATACAGCGTAAGTGTTTTTGCACGTTCTCATGGTTCGCTCTCTAATCGCCGTTCAGTTGCCCGGTGGACGGATGCTTTCCGCGGGCACTGCTGGAGCCTCCTCGGGCTGCCGCCCTGTGGGGTCTCCAGGCTCGTGCTGTTCCCGCAGGAGTCACCGTCCACCGGGCAACTGAACTGGTAAGATGGTTATTTTAAATAGAAATTATTCCGCCACGATAAGGAGTATACTTTTTCCAGAACATTAAACAGTGATTCAAATTTGGCCTTTCCTGGTAGCAGTCCAGACACCTCGAGACTCCTGCGGGAGGATAGGCCTGGCGATACCCCTTAGTGCTCAGCGCGAGGAGGCTTGCCAGCCGCACAGCAGGTGCGAGAGGTGTCTGGACTGCGGACCTCCAGTAGAAAGTTTCGAGTTAGGCACACTTACGCTGTATGAAAGCAGCAAGTAGTTTGTATTGTCTAGTTATCTACTTCGCTGACTACGAGAGCTTGGTAAGGGTGAATGGAGTTGTTTCGATTTTTAAAGATGCGGAAGTTGAGTCATTATCTTGTAAAACTCGCAGAATCATTCTCATCAATATTATCGTGTAGCGCATGGTTGATTCCTTCTGCTAATAAATGCGCCATATCGAGCATAAAGCCATCTACTTCTTTCGGCGTTACCATCAAGTTATGACCAATTGGAGTCAGAACTTCGGAGATGAGTTGTCTCTTCTCTTCTTCCGTTAGACCACCTACAATTCCTAACACGGTTTTTCGCTGGTCAGAATCAGGAAGATCATCTTCCGTAAACTCTTTTGCACCGAAAGCAAGCCCACCTGGTGTCAGCGCCTTACTCGGTAAATCTTTTTCCTTCCATTCCCTCCCAAAATGCTTCAACAAAAAATCGATTGTATCACTCGTAATTGTAACTGCATCGACAACGGTTGGTACTCCAATTGCTATAACCGGGATTCCTAGTGTTTTTTGGCTCAATTCCTTTCGTTTATTTCCAACACCCGAGCCAGGATGGATTCCCGAGTCAGACAATTGAATCGTTTCATTTACTCTTTCAATCGAACGGGAAGCAAGTGCATCGATTGCAATGACGAAGTCCGGTTCAAACTTCTCAACAATCCCTTGCACAATATCACTTGTTTCAATTCCCGTTATTCCCATAACACCTGGAGTGACAGAGGCAACTGGGCGGTACCCCTTTGTCACCGTTTCATAATCAAGCCTAAAAAGATGACTCGTAACTAAAACCTTCTCCGCTGTCATTGGTCCAAGCGCATCTGGAGTAACATTCCAGTTCCCGAGGCCAACGATTAAACCTTCTGCATCTTGCGGTACATTGTTCTTCTTAAGCAAATTACGAAGCTCTGTAGCAAGAATATCTGCTGCGGCCTTCTGTCGTCTCGTATCCTGTAATTTTACGCCGTCTGCATAAATTGTGATGTAAGCTCCTTCTTTTTTGCCGATTTGTTTTGCACCAGCCGCATCTATATCCACGTAAGATATCTTAATGCCTTCTTGGGTTCTATCTTTAACAATAACTCCTTGAATTTCGCTTGCTGGTTTTTCTTGTTCAACATACATATCCCTCGCTTCTACAGCTAAGTCTGTTCGAACTTGAAAATTTTTCTTTTCTTCCATAAGGATTCCTCCAGTGATTGCAATTATTTTTCCTGTTGTGCTTAGAATGAACGAAAGAGCTATAATTCATGCACGAAAGATAATATAACAATTCTATTGAAAACTTAAGCCTAGTTTGGTAAAATTACTATGTTAATGAAAAAGCGATACGATAAGATGGTTAAATAATAAGAATGCTTTTATTAACCGCCCAATTATTTTCTAGGAGGTGACATCATGGCTAACATTAAATCTGCTATCAAACGTGTACGAACAAATGATAAAAAACGTTCGTTAAACCTAGCAAAAAAATCTGACATGCGCACTGCCATTAAACTGGTGGAGAAGTATGTTGAAGCAAATGATGTAGAAAATGCTAAAGCAGCACTTAGTACAACAATCAAGAAAATTGATAAAGTTGTTCAAAAAGGCATTATTCACAAAAATAACGGGGAGCGTCAAAAAACTCGTTTAATCAAAAAAGTGAGTAATCTAGGTGCATAATAAAAAACGATCCAATTAGTGGATCGTTTTTTTATTTATCCCGGTGTAAACGTCTGTAAAACTTCCACTGATTGAAGTTTCACTTTATGCCGCCTCTATTAAATCATATAACATTAATTCAAATGCTAATTCTTTTCCCATTTTACCTTGTTTAATCGCCGCATCGGTATCTGCGAGCTGGATGATGATGCGTTCCAACTTATCAACTGAGAATTGTCGCTCACGGTTTAGAGCAATTTTTACGACATAGGGGTGGACTCCTAGTTGTTTTTGCATCTGGTACTGGCTATAGCCCTGCTGCTTTAATAGCTTTACCCGCAGGATCGAACGGAATTGGAACGCAATTAAACCGATCATCGCAATCGGCTCTTCCTTCATCTTTAATAGATCTTTAAAAATCCGAATAGCTTTCTGTAAATCCTTTTCAATTACCGCATCGACTAAGCGTAAAGCCGAACTTGTCGTCGTATGGGAAACGAGATCTTCGGCAATTTTTTTCGTCACTTCCCCATTCGGTCCGACAAATAGAGCAAGCTTCTGCAGTTCATTTTCTAATTGATGCAGATTGTTGGATAGTTCAGCCTCCATTATTTCATAGGCTTCATCGTTAATTGTTACGTGTAGTTGCTTGGCGACAGAATTAACCCATTGTCTCAAGTCGTTATCTTTTATTGGATTACAAACCGCAACGGTTGCATGCTTTTTCAGCAGTTTACTTATTTTCTTTCTTTCATCAATTTTTTCATATGGAGCTATAATGACGAGCACCGAATAATCAACAGGTGCTGATAAGTAACGTTCAAGTGCCAGCAGTTCATGCTCAAAAGCTAGCTTATCAGGCTTCGCTTTTAAGAAGACTGGATTCTCGGCGATAACCAATTTTCGGTCACTGAAAAATGGATACGTTTCCGCATCACTTACAGCCGCCTCTATTGGTACTTCTTCTAGATCATAAACAGCTAAACTATCCTCATCATTTGCTGCGACTTTTTCAATTAATTGCTGTTTCAATTGTTGTAGAAAAAAACTTTCCGAACCATACAAAAAGTAAATTGGTGCGATTTGTTTTTTCTTAATTTGTTTTAATACATCCATATATGACATGCAGAACCACTCCAGTTATGTATGTTGCTAATCTTGATTGTATCATAACAATGAAGCACAATATATCGAAGAACTAAATTTCCATTATAAAATTATTGCTTTCATACAGCGTAAGTGTTTTGCACGTTCTCATGGTTCGCTCTCTAATCGCCGTTCAGTTGCCCAGTGGACGGATGCGCATCCTTAGGCACTGCTAGAGCTCCTAGAGCTGAGCACTAAGGGGTCTCGAGACTCGTGCTATTCCCGCAGGAGTCACCGTCCACTGGGCAACTGAACTGGTTAGATGGTTATTTTAAATAGAAATTATTCCGCCACGATAAGAAGCATACTTTTTCCAGAACATTAAACAGTGATTCAAATTTGGCCTTTCCTGGTAGCAGTCCAGACACCTCGAGACTCCTGCGTGAGGCCGGCTAAAAACGGTCACGTCCTGTGACCAACGCCGGCATTAGAACTTCCTGTTCGGAGGTAGGCCTGGCAAGCCCCCTTCGTGCTCAGCGCGAGGAGGCTTGACGTTCGCTCAGCAGGTGCGAGAGGTGTCTGGACTGCGAACCTCCAGTAGAAAGTTTCTAAGTTTGGCACACTTACGCTGTATGAAAGCTTTTGTGGTCGATTTTATTTATAACGGTAGAATTCACCCTATTTCAGTGCTTGATAAGGTTGAATTGCTTTAATTATTTAGGCGCAAATATTGATCAACTTTATATTACAAGTGGATTTTTTGTTATATATATCTTATACTAGTGATGGATGATAGGAGGGGTAATGATGAACGAATTTGAAAATAATCCGCAATCTAAAAACAATGACGTCATCGATTCAGGGTTTGGTTTTGTGTTTTCATTTTTATTCTTTTTCCTAATTTTTGCGATTGGGGTCGTATTTAACGTTATTGGTAACTAAACATAATAGTATTTCAAAAAGAGACTGAATAACACCAGTCTCTTTTTTAATTGGGTAAAAAGGTTTCGAACCACGCCACGTCCCCTTCGAAAATAAATTGCACTGCCCCGTGCTCGTCTGTTCGAAAAATCCGGATACCAAGCTCTTCCAATGTTTCAATCACTTCTTTTGTCGGGTGTCCATATGAATTATTTCTTCCGACTGAAATAAAGGCATCTTTACTCTGAAGCGATTGTAAAAATACTGGGGCAGAAGATGTATTGCTGCCGTGATGGGCAATTTTTATAATATCTGCTTGAACTTGATAGTTTTTCATCATTTCTAATTCTTCTTCCTTGCTTATGTCCCCTGTAAACAACCAGCTCCGTCCGCCGATTTTTGTATAAAGTACTAATGAGTTTTCGTTTGCACGTTGTTTATCCTTGACCGGCGAGAGAACTGTAAAAAGCTGCCCGTAAATATCAACGACCTCTCCAGCTTGTACACGTTGCACGGGAACTTGATTTTCCATAAGCTTTCGCGATAAATCTGCTCGAAACTCATAATAATCACTAACATAAACTTCTTTCACGACACCGTCAAAAGCCATAAATTCTAGACTGCCGAAATGATCGAGATCTTCATGGGTAATAAATAATGCATCAATCTCATGAATGCCGCGAGAGCGCATGTAAGGTTTAATGATTCGTTCATATACGGACGAGGAAGGCTCCATATCTTCAAAGGTGAATTTCGCACCAGCATCAACCATAATAACGCCCTCCCGATATGGCAATTCAATGATAAAAGCATCCCCCTGACCAATATCCAACATCGTCACAGTTCCTTTCGCAGAATAATAAGGAAGTGCTGCATAGCCAACTAATAAAAGAGTAAGCAGGGTAAATCCGAGAAAGGCTTTTTTCAATCGTCCCCACTCTATATAAACGAGGCTAATCACGAAACAAGCATAATAACATATGAAAAATGAAACAGACAATTCAGATACATAGAGCGGATAATTAAAATGCTGATCTACCCATTCGATAAATAGAAGTGCTTTATGATGGATACCAATAAATAATATATCAAACGCATGCAATATAGATTCCGGCAGAAAGGAAAATAATAAAAAGAAAAACATAAACGGGATGACAAAAATAGAAAAGTAAGGGATAATCACAAGGTTCAATAGAATCGATAGCGGTTGAAATAGAGAAAAATAATGAAGTTGAATCGGTAGGATAACCATCTGAGAAATAAAACTGATGATCAATACTTGATAGAAGGAAGAAGAGACACGAGATAACCAATTTCGCGTAAGAATTATCCCAAATGTGACGAGGAAAGAGAATTGAAATCCAATATGATAAATCATAAATCGGTCGAAGAGGAGCAAAAGTAGAAAGACAATGCTAATAACATCAAGTGGAGAAACAAGTATCTTCATCCTTCGTAAAATAATGAATAGGACAACCATTGCACTCGCACGTAACACAGATGGTTCACCACCAGCAAGCACTGCATAAAGTGGCAGGAATAATAAAACGACTAGCCCCGCCTTCTCCTTCGTCATTGCTGTTGTTTTGATAAGTAAAACGTAAATAAGTCCAACAACGATTCCGATGTGAAGACCAGATATAGCGAGTATATGGGATAATCCCCAGTCTTGGAATAGTCGGATGACGGATTGGTCAAGCAAAGAATCATCACCTAATACAAGTGCATTCACCCAGGCTGCCGTGTAATCACTAATGCTATCCGGAGCCTGTTGTGTTAAAAGCTGGCGCAGATAAATAAATCGGTGCAAGAAAGACGCCCCGTCACATTCGATATCAGTTAAGTTATTAACAATGATCTGTTTCGCTATATCTTTCTTTAGCAGAAATTGTCTGTAATCGAATTCACCGGGATTGCTTGCACCTTCCGGGTATTCCGTTTCACCATGAACGACACAGCTAGCACCATACTTCAATGAAATGGTCTCATGCGGGTTAGTTTCTAGCTCGTCAGGAAAATAAATGACCATTACTTTATCAGTTGTAATATGATCTTCTACTACAAGTTCTATTTTGTTCTCTTGAATAATGGGTGCTTGAATAATTTTCCCTTGTAAAATTGATGACTCATTGGAGTATACCTTTGAAGATACTTCTGATTCTATCGGAGGAAAATAATGATAGAAGAAAAGGAAGGAAATAAGTGATAGTAATAACGGTAATATTTTCAGCCGTTGACTTGCAAATAAATAAGCCAACCAGATAAAAATAACGATAAACAAGTTCCACTCAAGCAGTACAGAAATCCCAGCGACTAACGCTGATAATGCTACAATATGCCAGTAACCTTTCATTTTACTATCTCCTTTTAGAAACAGCCCAAATTCCTTTTCTGCTTAAGGATTTGGACCGTTCATAATAAAAGGGAAAAACCGTATAGACCTGTTAACCTAGAAATAAGCGTTCTACTTCTTTTTTGAACTGGTATACTTCTTTGTCTTCTTCATTTTCAGCTAATTTTGCATGTATTTTTTCAATGAGTTCTTGTTTTTCTTTGTACTGCGTATCAAACGTAAGATAGTCCAAAGCAACCTTCACCGTCTTTACACCCGTTTCATTAAATAGTTCAATCGCATATGGATGGTTTCGATAATCCTCTGCGTAATAAACGGTCCGGATACCGCTTTGAATCAACTGCTTACAGCATTGCAAGCAAGGAAAATGTGTCACATAAACATCAGCCCCTTCAGTCGGAACACCGAATTTCGCACATTGTAAAAGCGCATTCGCTTCCGCATGCACGGTTCTTACACAGTGCCCGTCAATGACATAACAACCCTCATCAGCACAGTGCACGCTTCCTGATACACTGCCATTATAACCTCCAGCAATAATTCGCTTATCACGTACAATCGTTGCTCCGACCATAAGTCGTTCACATGTACTTCTTAAAGCTAATAAATGGCTTTGCGCCATAAAATATTGATCCCATGAAATTCTTTCCAATGTTAACCCCCCAAACTATTTCTCTTACTCTAGTTTAACCGTCAACTCCATTTTCCGTCAATCTATCTTCATGGAACTTGAATTTGATCGATGAAACTATCTAACGTCTTTTCACCGATTCCGGAAATGTCCAAGAGATCCTCTGCACGCTGAAATAAGCCATTTTCTTCTCGGTATTCAATAATCGCTTGGGCTTTTGCCGGGCCAATCCCATTTAATGATTCAATTTCGTCTTGGGTAGCATAATTAATGCGAACTTTCCCATCGGTCCCTGCATCTGCGGAACTTGAAGTATTTGCTGCGGCTTCTTCTCCTTGCTTCGATACAATAATCGACATTTCATCATGGACTTTTTGAGCAAGATTAATAAGCTGAATATCTGCTTCTTCTGTAAAACCTCCAGCGATTTCAATGACATCATTCACACGGGAATCCGCACTTATTTCATAGACACCAGGTTGCTTCACTTCTCCTTTAATATCAACAATTACATTTTCAAAAGATGCTTCCTGATCCTCTTCCGGCGCAATCGTTTCCTCCATATTTTCCATTGCCGCATGAAGATTATTGTGATTACTCTCTTCTTTTACAGGTTTTCCCGTTATGATAAAAAACAACAGGATAGCTAATCCGATTCCCGCAAGAAATATTATTTTCTTCTTGCCATCTGACATAGTGGGTCACATCCTTAGAGGGGAAAAATTCAGGTGGAATAATTAGTTTGGGGGACTTACTACATAGGATTCGACATCGATTGATAAATTCCTGCTCATCGAAAAGAACCGAGATAATTGATTTATCTCGGTCCTTTCGTTGCAGAAAAGAAAATTCTCGCTGTATCGTCATCGATATTTTCATCATTTACTTCAAAATCGGCATACACTTTTACATTTTCGAAGCCGATTCGCTGTAAAATTTCTTTGTAAAATTTTATAGAAAATGTCCGTTGGTGATGCTCTTCATCAAATCGTTCATATTTTCCATCCTGCAAATAATAAAAAGTTAAGTCGTGATACATTTCCCCAACTTCTTCACCTGGAATACAAAACCAAATGTAGGATGCTTCATCCGTCACTTCCGCAAATGTTTCATTTACATAGAAGTCCATAATAAAAGGTAAGTGATGAACATCAAAGAGAAACAAGCCACCACGCTTCAACATATCAAATACATGTTGAAACGTTTGGCTGATATCCGCTGGTTCCGTTATATAATTGATGACATCACAATAGCTGATTGCTAGATCATAACCCGTTAGCCCTGAAAGCTCCCTGATATCTTGGTGTAACCAATCAATCGTAATCATATTTGTGCTTGACTTATGCTCAGCATAAGAGAGCATTTCTGCGGAATAGTCAACGCCAACCATTTCATAGCCTTTCGTTGCAAGTCGAGTCGTTATTTCTCCTGTCCCACAGCCGAGATCGGCAATCCGCTTCACATCGATGTCAGAAGAACGAATGATTTCTTCTGTAAAATCCACCCATTTGTCGTATGGTGCATGATTCATTAAATGGTCATATATTTCCGCCATCCGTCCATATGCCATTCTTAACCCTCTTGTCCAATATGAAGCGGAACCTCCGTGGCATCTCCCCATAATCGTTCTAAATTATAGTAGCCACGCTCATCTTTATGGAACACATGGCAGACAATATCGCCGAGATCAATCAGTATCCAGCGCGCCTGCTCAAACCCTTCCATCCGGTTAACTTCAATATTTTGTTCATCCATTGCATCCTTAATCCCCCGTGCAATCGCCTGTACTTGGCGCTCTGTGTTTCCGTGGCAAATAAGGAAATAATCAGCGACTAATGATACTTGATTCATATCTAGCGCTATAATATTTTCTGCTCGCTTATCATCGCAAGCTTCCGCGACCATCTGCACGATTTCTTTCAAATCCATTCCATAATCCCTCCGTTTGAATTATTCTCGTTAAATCATTATATGCGTGAAACGAATCCGGGTGGATTGTCACTCTCTTCTCGATCAGATAATTTAACGTATTTCTTGCTACAAACCAACATGCATAATTTAAATTTTGTTCACTTGCTGCGCGAACTTCCTCAATGCCTGGTATATCTCTTCCAGGCTCAATATAATCTGCCAGATAAACAATTTTTTCCATGTTCGTCATTCCAGCTCGTCCTGTTGTATGGTGCCGAATGGCTCCGAGAATATCAGGATCCTTGATGCTGTACTTCTTTTCCATTACGTGCGACGCAACTGGGCCATGCCACAGCTCCGAGTGGTAAGTTAATAAATCAGCAGTTAAATGATGATGGATAATATAAGTTTTCAAATCTTCCACAGGCCAATTTTTAGCGTAATCATGGAGCGCTGCCGCAAGCTTAGCCTTTTCGGTGGATTCCTTAAACCGTTCGGCTAATGCTTCACTCGTTTCAATCACACGTAACGTATGTTCAAATCTTGAAGTCTTTAATTCGTGTTTAACTAATTCAATTGCTTCCTTTATCTCCATATAACCGTTCTCCTCTAATATACGCATATACACGCTCTGGTACGAGATAATTCACAGAACGATTATTCTGCAGCCGTTTCCGAATCTCTGTTGAAGAGATATCAATCAACGGAATATTTACAGTAAATATATCATATTCGGTTTCCAGTTCATAACCGGAACGTTTCACACCAACAAATGGCACAAGTTTAACAAGTTCATCTATATCTTGCCATTTCGGGAGGTATTCCACCATATCAGCTCCGATAATAAAATAAAATTCGTGATTCGGATGCAAGGTGGCTAATTCCTTCATCGTATCAATGGTGTATGATTTACCCGATCGTTTAATTTCAATTGTATTTATTTTAAAATGCGGATTCGTTTCGATTGCTAGTTCAGTCATCCGAATACGGTCATCTACTCCCGTTTTTGCACTATCTTTATGAGGAGGCGTATAGGTTGGAATAAACCATACCTCATCCAATTCAAGTGCTAGCCGCACCTCTTCCGCTATGATTAAATGGCCCAAATGCGGTGGATCGAATGTTCCTCCTAGAATACCTATCCTTTTCATTTTACAATTCATCCTTTTAAGGCAGCTTGATTTGTTTATTTTCTGTTGATTCTTTATAAAGGATAATATTATTGCCAATGATTTGCACGAGTTCTGCATCAGCACCTTGAACTAATTTATCCGCAACTGTTGTTTTGTCCTCAAGACAATTTTGCAGTACACTGACCTTAATCAACTCTCTTTTTTCTAAAACGTCTATAATCTGTTCAATCATATTATCATTTACCCCAGTTTTACCAACTTGGAAAATTGGTTTTAAATGATGGGCTTCCGCGCGTAAAAATCTTTTTTGTTTTCCTGTTAACATATTATCTTCCTTCCAATACAGCTAATAATTCGTGTTCCATTTCTATTACCTCTGGACGTTTTCCTGTCCAAATTTCAAACGCATATTGTGCCTGATAGAGCAGCATCGTATGACCTAAAAGTATCCTTGCTCCAAGTCGCTCTGCATCTTGCAGAATTTGGGTTTTAATCGGTTGATAAACGATATCACTCATAATGGCGCCTGATTTCAACTGTTTTAATTGGACAATCGGCTTTAAATCCACACTTTTCATCCCCATTGATGTCGTTTGGATTATTAAATCGTATTCTTTCAATACCTTGCTAGCTTCTTCGATTGTAAAAATATTTGTCTTACTTTTATCTTTACCCAACTTTGCAATATCTTCCGCTTTTTCCTTCGTCCGATTTGCAATATCAATCTGAGTAACCCCAAATTTCGTCAGGGCATAATAGATACCCCGGGAAGCTCCACCTGCACCGAGAATCATGACTTTCCTATCCAATTGTTCAAAAAAGGTAGGATAAGCACTCTCAAGGGACCGCACATAACCTATCCCGTCTGTATTATAACCGATCCACCTTTCATCCACACGTACGACCGTGTTCACTGCCTGCATTTCTTTTGCAATATCATCCAACTCATCCAGAAAAGGAATGATTTTCTCTTTATATGGTACTGTTACATTAAAACCGTCTAATTCTTTTTCTTTTAATTCCATTACCTTCTGTTCAAAATCATCTTCTGGAGTAATTTCGAATAGACGGTATTCCCCCTGTAACTGCGCTTTCTGTAATAATCGTTCATGTATCCAAGGTGATAAGGAATGCTGAATTGGATACCCGATTAGCCCTAACTTGTACAATGATCCTTCCCCCTATATTAATGAATTTCTAACACCTGCGGAAACTCCCTTCGGACTATGAACAACAACTGTAGTCTCTTCCCCGTTCACTGTTACCCAACCAAGTCCAGGAAATACAATATCCTTTTTACCCCCTGAAATTTTAAAAGAATGCTCCGTAAACGAAGGTAAGAGTTCGATACTCTCCTCTGTTGGTGGCGATAATAAACCGCCGAGATGTGATTCATATAATTCATCGGCTTTTTCTAACTTTGTCCGGTGAATCTCCAGCTCATTTGCGAAATAACAAATAAAAGCTTGCCTCTCTCCTTTTACAAAATCAAGTCTTGCCAAACCGCCAAAGAACAACGTTTGTCCAGCGTTTAACTGAAAACCCCGCGACTTAATTTCTTTTCTCGGTGTAACAACCTTTAAATCTTCTGGTGCAAGATAATGCGCTATCTGTTGTTTATTCACAATACCAGGTGTATCAATCAACGAAGCTGTATCGTCTAACGGAATTTGAATAAATCCTAACGTCGTTCCCGGAAAATAAGATGTCGTTATTACATCTTTATGACCTGTTGACTGTTTAATGAGCGTATTGATGAATGTTGATTTCCCGACATTCGTCGTCCCGACCACATAGACATCTTCACCATTCCGTTCGTATTCAATTGCTTCCTTCAATTCGTCAATTCCTGTCCCTTTAACAGAAGAAATTAAAAATACATCCCGAACTTTAATTCCGGCATCCTTTGCTTCCTTCTTCAACCATTGGATAAGTTTATTCGGATTTGTTGATTTAGGCAGTAAATCCAATTTATTGCCTACTAGTATAATTGGATTGTTACCGGTAATCCTTGGCAAGCTCTCAATGAGGCTGCCATGCACATCAAATATATCAATCATGTGAACGATTAGTCCTTCCGACTCTCGAATAGAGCTGACCATTTTTAAAAAGTCGTCATCTGTCATCGGTACATCTTGCGTCTCATTATAATGCTTCAACCGGAAGCAGCGCTGGCATAATACTACATCTTTTTCTAGAGCAGCCGCGGGAGCATAACCGATTTTTTCTTTATCCTCTGTTTGAATTTGCGCCCCGCAACCTTCACAATAAATTTTTTTCACTTATTCGTCCTCCCAGCTGATTTTTCCTTTAGAACGGAAATAGTTTAATATCATTCTTTCAATTCTCCGATTAAATTGTGTGATTTTCGCATCAGACTGGACAATCGGAACGACTAACATCGTATAAAAACCAGCTGAATTCCCGCCGAGTACATCTGTTAATAGCTGGTCACCAATCACAACGATTTCTTCTTTTTTAAGATTCATTTCCCTTGCGACCCTGTTAAAAGCTTTCCGTAACGGTTTCCTTGCACTGTAAACATATGGAGTACCGAGCGGATCAGAAAATGCTTTGACCCGGTCGAGATTATTATTAGATAAAATTGTAACTTTAATATCATGTTCTTTCATTTGTTCAAACCATTTCACGACCTCAGGAGTTGCATCTCTTACATCCCATGCAACCAATGTGTTATCAAGGTCCGTAATGATTCCTTTGATTCCTCGAGTTTTTAACTTTTCCGGTTGGATATCAAAGATACTTTTTACATGTTCATTCGGTAAAAACCTATTAAGCACCGCTTACACCTCATTATTCATCTTTCCATAGTTTTATCCCGGTGGAACCATCCGTAAAACTCTCACCTCAAAACTTTAGGGTCTTCGAGAAAGTTTAGGTGGGAGATAACGGACGCTATCACCCTGATTCGTTCAACTAACAATCAGTGGGGAATGAAGAAAAACACCTACTGATTGAAGTTTCACTTTATCTTACCCTATAATAGCGTAATTAGGGTGAAAGATAAACTAACTACTGGTGTAAACTTCTATTTCATTCCAATTACTCCCCCTACGCTCGACTAATTGCTCGAATCTGTGATACGATTTTTATAATTACCTAAACCTTCATACCGGAAACTTAAAGCAAACTAACCGAACAAATAATTGCTTTCATAACAGCGTAAGTGATTTGCGCATTCCCTAGACTGGAGCTCTAATCGCCGTTCAGTTGCCCGGTGTCTGGACTGCGGGCCCCCAGGAGAAAGTTTCGGGATTTGGCACACTTACGCTGGATGAAAGCAATTCGTAGCTTGTGATAGTGTTGTGGCTTGTTGGTTCAGGCTGTGTGGGTTGCGTGATAAACAAAACTTATCCATTATCAAGCTAAAGGAACTCTGTTTTTCAAGGCGGAGCTTTTGGATCAGATAAAATATCTAACACCGCAATATTAATTTTTGAAAATCAGTAATTAGTCAGTATGCCAGATAAACCCGGCTCAAAGTTGCGCCGGGTCTGTTTTTTTATGAGAAAAATAGAATTATATTCATTTCCACAGCATTTTATACCTGTATTTTACCGATTTATTTAAAAAATCGTTCGACATAAACTGACAATTTAAAAATTGGGGATAACCTTATTCACTAAAAAAATCCCTTTACCACAACATCTTTATCAATAAATAACGAATTATGCACAAGTTATCTACATTTCCCTGTAGATAACTTGTGTCTTGTCCTCGTTTTTGAAACATGGTAAATTATTAGTTGAACATTCTCATGACGATAATTTTGGGGGATTGTAATATGGAAAATTTATCCGATGAATTGCTTGTAGAATCATATATAAAAGCACGTAAGTTGAATCTTAGTCAAGATTTTCTGTCACTGATCAAGAAAGAAATTGATAAGAGAAGTCTTACCAACAAGATTAAACAACAACGTTAATAGAAAAAAAACCATCTAATCCACCCCTGTTTTGTCGATTTTTTCCTAAATCATGAAAACTTTAATGGACATACACTATTTACCCCTGCAAGACATACATTTTAACTATAGGCTACCGCCTAATTGGAAGTGAAGACATTATTGTGGGGGTGTATGTCCTTGTCTGGAATTTTATCTGTTCTTGCCGTGATTATGAAAGAAGCAATGTTTTTCGTTTCTTATATAAAGAACCATGCCTTTCCGCAACCGCTTTCCTCTAAAGAGGAAAAGGAATATATTAAAGCAATGCTTGAAGGAGATGGTGAAGCGAGAAACAAATTGATTGAACACAATCTGCGTTTAGTTGCCCATATTGTTAAAAAGTTCGATAATACCGGCGAAGACACGGAAGATTTAATTTCGATTGGAACAATAGGTCTCATTAAAGGTGTAGAAAGTTTTTCAGTGGATAAAGGTACAAAATTAGCAACGTATGCTGCACGGTGTATTGAAAATGAAATCCTTATGCATCTTCGCGCTTTGAAAAAAGTAAAAAAAGACGTCTCTCTTCACGATCCCATTGGCCAGGATAAAGAAGGCAATGAAATCAGCCTCATTGATATTTTAGAAGCTGAAAATGAAAATATTATCGAATATATCCAATTGAACATGGAAATCGATAAGATGCAGAACTTTTTCCAAGTTCTCGATGAACGAGAGAGAGAGGTAATCATCTATCGTTACGGATTACATGATAAAAATGAAATGACCCAGCGGGAAATCGCAAAAAAATTAAACATATCAAGAAGCTACGTTTCCCGCATTGAGAAACGTGCTTTGATGAAAGTTTTTCATGAATATTACCGACAAGAAAGAAGTAAACAAAGAGAGGAATAAAATAATAAAGACAGAGAGATTCCCGCTTCACTGAGAATTCCTCTGTCTTTTTATTTATTATCTTTATATCGTCTTGACAACCCTCATAATTAGCTCAGAAGCGTTCTTTGCTGCTGTTTTAAGAAAGGCATCAAAGGAAACGGACGAATCCTTTCCAGCGATGTCGGAGAGCGCCCGAATAACGACAAATGGAACTTCATATTGCGCACATACTTGGGCAATGGCAGCTGCCTCCATTTCTGACGCAATCATTTCTGGAAAATTGGAGCGGGCTGTATTTACTTTACCTTCATCTTCCATAAATGAATCGCCTGTCGCAATTAGGCCGATTTCAAAATTTATTCCTAATCCTTTTACAGTATCTGCTGTTAGATGTACAAGACGTTCATCCGCTTGGAATGTAGCGGGCAGTCCCGGTACTTGTCCATAAGAATAGTCAAACGCTGTCACATCCACATCATGGTGCACGACTTCATTAGAAATCACAAGGTCTCCTACTTGGAGATTATCTGAAAAGCCCCCGGCAGAACCGGTATTAATAATAAAATCTGGATGGAAACGTTCCATCATAATTGTTGTTCCCATTGCTGCATTAACTTTTCCAATTCCAGATTTCAATAACACAATTTCTTTTCCCAATAATTCCCCTTGGATGAAACGGCAGCCAGCAACTGTGATCTCTATCCGATCATCCATGTTTCCCAGTAAATAAGCTATTTCTTCATCCATTGCTCCAATGATTCCAATCATATTGTTACCTCCAGCTTTTTGTTCAAGTTTCTTTTATTTCCATCCTTACTGCTTTAATGTTTCTAGTTTCGTTGGTTGCCAGCCTTCCCCATCAACCCAAGACATGAATACACGATAATTTTCCGTTTGAGCACGATTGGAAACAGTAGCAACCACTTTCTGATGCCCGCCATTCCCAATCCAAATTTCAATTAATTCATCTTCTGGTATACCTGTTACCATGGATGCTGCTCGTTTAATCTCAATTCGATCTTGGGATCCATCCTCATATTTAGTCGTATGCGGACCAGTTTGCTCTGTACCAATTGGTGACCAGTTACCCATAATCGCTTCCTCGACATCGTCATCTGATGGTTCTGTTTCGACTGTCTCAATTTCGTCATTTTCATTATTTTCTTCCGCTTCTTCACTAGCTGGCTCATCTTCTTCACGGTTGTTATCTTCCGAGTCGGCACCACTTTCATCATTTTCTTCTTGTTCATCAACTGTTTCATTATCTGTACTATTTTCGTTATCATCTTCTTCCGTTTCCAGGAAGAAAGAATCTGCTTCACTTGTAGATGTGTCACGATCATCAGCTGCCTCATCGTTACCGCCAAATATCCAGAAGCCGATTAAAAACACCGCCAAGACGGCCGCTAGAGCAAGAAAATAATTAATGAATTTTGTATTTCTTCTGCGTTTTTCAAACTTGTTCATTCGAGAATTATTGTTTGTCATCTTGATTTTACCTCCTCGTTCCCATTTATCTCGGTGCAATCGTCCGTAAAACTCCCTTTCCACAACTTCAAAACGTACCAAAGAGTTTAGGAGTAAGATAACGGAAGATGACACCTAAGGCTCATTCAACTAACAATCAGCTCGGATAAAGGCTGACTAAGAAGCATTCGTCTTCGCAATATCAGCAGTCGTACAGCTTGTCTGTCGGACACCTCACTAATTGAAGTTTCACTTTATAGTATCATACCATAAGATTTATTGAGAGAAAATAAGTTGGATATCCCAGTTATATTGTTTCGTTTTAAAATGTAAAAAGCAGCAGAGTCTTCCCCCGCTGCTTTTTTAATATTATATTAAGTTAATGAATTTCATAATACGTATTTAATGCTTCACCATCACCATATGTAGTTGGTTCGTTCCCAACTACATATGGTGGAAAAGCCGACTTTGGTAATGATGAAATTCATTCAAGTATTCCGTTATTCGACTTTTGTAATTCGAACTTGGAAATCTCCACCTGGGGTTGTTACAGTAACCTCTGTACCAACTTCCTGACCGAGCAAACTTTTTGCAATTGGAGAGTCATTGGAAATTTTTCCTTCAAATGGATCAGCTTCTGCACTGCCAACAATTGTATATGTTTCCTCATCCCCATCCGGCAGTTCTTGGAATGTAACAGACTTTCCTAAAGAGACAATATTTGAGTTTGTATCATTATTTTCAATGATGACCGCATTGCGGATCATTTTTTCAACTTGTGTAATTCGTTGTTCGACAAAAGCTTGTTCTTCTTTTGCAGCATCATACTCCGAGTTCTCGGACAAGTCGCCAAAATCACGAGCTACCTTAATTCTTTCAACGACTTCTTGTCTTCTATCCGTTTTTAAAAAATGTAATTCTTTCTCTAACTTTTCTTTCCCCTCAGCAGTCATATAATAACTTTTCTCTATAGACATGTAAAACACTCCTTTTTATTTTTCCACTATCATCAAGTATAAATCCTTCACTTGCATTTAAATGTATGCGCTTTGATCGCATTTATGAGATGGATGAGAATATGCTATTCACCATCATCGCAGACTTCTTCTAATTTATCAATATATTTTTACATTGAAATTAATTTTTGTGTGACAAAATTGTTTCGATTTTAGATGCCATGATATCAATTGCTACACGATTTTGTCCACCTTCTGGAATAATAATATCCGCATAGCGCTTCGTCGGTTCGATGAATTGCTGATGGGATGGCCGTACATTGTTCAAGTATTGATCGATAACCGAATCAAGACTCCGGCCTCTTTCTTTGATATCCCGCATTAGCCGACGAATTATCCTTAAATCAGCGTCCGTATCGACAAAGACTTTAATGTCCATCAAATTACGAAGTTCAGCTTCTTCCAGAATAAGAATCCCTTCCACGATAATAACGTCTTTCGGTTCCACATGTATCACTTGATCAGATCGAGTGTGCAATTTATAATCATAAACTGGCTTCTCGATTGTTTTCTTTTCCGTCAAATCTTTGACATGCTGAATCAGTAAATCATTATCGAATGCTAAAGGGTGATCGTAATTTGTGTTCAATCTCTCTTCGAATGATAAGTGTGCTTGATTTTTATAGTAATAATCTTGTTCAAGTACAAGAATCGATTTATCGGTGAAGCGATCATAGATTGCTCTTGTTACAGATGTTTTTCCGCTGCCGCTTCCTCCTGCAACACCGATGACCATTGGTTTATCCAACATTCCTTTAAGCCGCCTTTCAATCTTTTTTATAACTCATCATCACACCGTCTCCAATTGGCAAGATCGATGTGATATAGTCTGGATGCGTACTTAGGAATTGATTATAGTCACGGATTTTCTTTACCATATTCCGGTACCTTTTCGGTGCTGCTTCCTCGTCTTTTACATAGCCTCGAAATAAAACATTATCCGTAACGAGCCAGCCGCCTTTGTGAAGAAGAGGATGAGCAAGATCAAAGAAATTACGGTACTTGCCTTTTGCTGCATCGATGAAAATGAAATCAAATAATTCCTTATTCGATTGCAGCTCTTCTAATACCTCAAGTGCTTCACCTAATCGGACATCCACCTGTTCTGCTTTCTTGCATTCTTTAATAAATTGAATGGCTTCCTTGTAACGCTGTTCATCTTTTTCAATCGTTATTATTTCAGCGTCCGGACTTGCTTCAAGCATTCGGAGAGCCGAATAGCCGATTGCTGTTCCTACTTCCAGAATTCTTTTCGGCTGATGAACGATAATTTGCTTACAAACATAATCAATTGCCGTACTCTCCATAATTGGCACATTGTGCAAATGTGCATATCGTTCGAGCTTTTCAACCTGCTCTGTTACAGGGGTGGTCAGCTCTTTTAAATAGGACTGAATATCCTCATTCATCATTTTTCTACCTCTTTTTTTACTGATAAGTTGTCCCTCGTGAAAAGTAGAAATGTGAATAATGATATTCATATTTCTACCTTCAAGTCTGTGTTCAAAAGGAGGATAAAAAGAACCGAGGTCTGCTAAATAAGCAACGTCCTGTTACAACGCCGACACTAGCACATCCTGTGCGTCGAAATTCGAGGCGGCGAAAGATCCCGGCACCGGAATGTACGTTAGTAGGTACATGAGGAGCGGAAAAGCGAGCCAACGAGCTTCCACAGGAAGTGGTGAGTACTACGTTGTCCACAGGACGTGGATGGTCTTAGTAGAACCTCCCTTTCACGAAGTGTCATTTTTACCGGACTTTTGCACAACCTCTTCAATTCATATATTCATCAACGTTTTGATTATGCTCATCCAAAGTCTCTGCAAAGTGAATATTTCCCTCTTTGTCATGCAGGAAATAATAATAATCACTTTCTACTGGGTTCAGTACCGCCTCCAATGAACTCTGGGCAAAATTACTGATTGGTCCAACTGGAAGCCCGTCCACATAATACGTATTATAGGGTGATTCAATTTCTAAATCTTCATATAGTACACGGTCTTTATGCTCTCCATGCGCATAAAGTACGGTCGGATCTGTTTGCAGCGGCATATCTGCTTCTAAACGATTATAAAATACACCTGCTATTTCGTTACGCTGGTCCAAATGTCCGGTTTCTTTTTCAATAATGGATGCAAATGTAATAGCTTCATGTATCGTCATATCGAGTTCTTCGATTTGCTCAAAGTGTTGGGATATGACCGTCTGGGTATGATCAAGCATCATTTCGACAATTGTCTCAATCGAGGGGTCCTCTTCATAAAAATCATACGTGATGGCAAATAAGTAACCTTCCAAAGGATAACGTATCTCTTCATTTAATATAGCTTCTGAAAGGATAAGCGGGTATTCCTCGATTAACTGTTCGATATAAGCTTCATCATTCACAGTCTCCATAAATTCTTCGCTTGTGAATGAAAATTGATTTGCATAGATTTCGGCTATCTGTTCGAGTGATAGTCCTTCTGGAATCGTTACCCGATGCGCAGTTTCCAGTACAATTTTTCCACTTTTTAAAGATTCAATGATTTCATCCATGGACATCGATGGACTAAATGTATATTCGCCAGCCTGAAATTCTGACTCATTATTCAATTTTATGTAGAAACGGAAAATAAGACCATTTTTAATAATGCCATTTTCTTCTAATATCGTTGCTATTGTTGAACTCGTTGAACCAATCGGAATTTCAACAGCTATTTGTTCATCACTGTTCTCTTCGACCGGCTGTAGAGCTGATTTCACATAATAAAAACCGGCAAGCCCGCCTATAAATAATATCAAAATTAGTAGCAGTACAACAATAAACACAATCTTACGGACCGTGCGCGCTTCTTCTCCGCGAGCATTACGGTTTTCCTTGAAGCGTTTGGTGAATTTACCTTTGCCCATGTGTTCCTCTCCCTCTTATTCGATATATTATACTATATTATGTAAAATAATAAAGTATAAAGTGAGCATTCATTCCGGACTGGCTTTATAACCAATTATCTGGTGATAAGCTTCACTTATTACAGGGAAAAGCTGATGTCTCCTGGAGACATCAGCTTTGATAAGAGATTTAATTTTCGTCTTCTTCCTCTGCCAATGTTGCGAGCATCTCTTCAACAATTTCCCATTCTTCATCCGATTCAATCGGAAATAGGGAGAGATCTTCCTCATCATTTTCTTTTTCTTCGTAACGGAAAGCATATACCTCCACTTCATCGTCATCTGCTTGCTCAACAGGAACGACTGCAATGTAAGATTGATCTGTATCATCTACATCGAATGTGAATAATACTTCGAATAAATGTTCCTCTCCGTTATCATCCGGGATAATAATTCGCTCTTTTTCTTCTAAGCTCATGAGGTCACCTCTTTTATTTTTGATCCAGATAGCCTTGTAAAATAATAACAGCAGCCATCTTATCAATCACTTTCTTTCGTTTTTTTCTGCTCATATCTGCTTCTAATAAAATCCGTTCCGCAGCGGCAGTTGTTAAGCGTTCGTCCCAAAGAACATAAGGCAATTGGAATTTTTTTTCAAAATGTGCGGCGAAACGCTGGGAAGCTTCCCCCCGTTCACCGATTGTACCATTCATGTTCTTCGGTAAACCAATGATAGCTTTCCCTATATCGTGTTCGTCTATAATTTTTTTTAATTCATCATCTGCAGAATGGAGATCTGACTCATTCCAATGAATCGTTGTTATCCCTTGTGCTGTCCAGCCAAGTACGTCACTGACAGCAACACCGATTGTTTTTGATCCTACATCCAGTCCAATAATTTTCATTTAGTTATTTTGATTTTCCTTTAAATAATATTTTACTAATTCTTCAATCACTTCATCACGTTCCACTTTACGGATTAGATTTCTCGCATCTTTATGCCTTGGGATATAAGCAGGGTCACCGGATAATAAATAACCTACAATCTGATTAATCGGATTGTATCCTTTTTCCTGTAATGCTTCATGCACGGTAAAAAGGATTGTTTTTATATCGCGATCAAACGGCTCCTCTGAAAAATTAAACTTCATTGTCTTATCAATTGAACTCATTGTGACACCTCATTCCAAGTATTCGCGCACTCTCCATCTATATAGAATCATTATAACCTTTTCAATGAATTGTTACAAATTACTTACTGATTGATTGCTTTCTTTACAAAAGCTTGTGCGGATAGAAGAGCATCTTGAATCTTGGACGGCTCACTCCCCCCTGCCTGGGCCATGTCCGGACGCCCTCCTCCTCCGCCGCCGCATATTGTAGCAGCTTCTTTTATTAATTTACCTGCATGTATACCTTTTTCGACAAGATCTTTGGAAACTCCTGCTGCAAGCTGAACTTTTCCATTATTTTCTGTCGCAAGTAAAATAACTGCGGAATCAAGTTTTTGTTTCAAATCATCTACCATATTACGAAGTTGATTCATATCCTTTACATTAACATGTTCTGCAAGCACAGGGATGCCAGCCACATCTTCCACTTGCTCTAATATAGAAGAAGCCTCTACGTTTGCGATTTTCATGCTAAGAGATTCGTTTTCTTTTTGCAAGTCCCGTACTTCTTGTTGTAATAATTGTACTTTTTCTGTTATTTGCTGATCATCATTTGCTTTTACGAGACTGAATACTTGTTTTAAGATTTTCATTTTCCCGTTTAAAAATTCATAGGCTTTCTTGCTTGTGACAGCTTCAATCCTTCTTGTACCTGCGCCGATTCCACCTTCTGATACGAGTTTAAACAATCCAATTTCGGAAGTGTTGCGGACGTGGCAACCACCACATAATTCGACACTGTAATCACCGATTTGCACGACCCGAACAATATCACCATATTTCTCACCAAATAATGCCATTGCCCCTGTTTCCTTCGCTTTGTCGAACTCCTGGTAGTCAATGGCCAGGTCAATCGATTCCCAAATCTTCTCGTTCACAATCGCTTCGATATTCTGGAGTTCCTCTTCAGTAAGTGCAGAGAAGTGCGTGAAGTCAAATCGTAAACGATCTGGTGTAACAAGTGAACCTGCTTGATTAACATGTTTACCAAGTACATCCTTCAGTGCCTGGTGCAGAATGTGGGTTGCTGTATGGTTTTTAATAACTGCATTACGGAAAGCATTTTCGACAATTGCTTGAACTTCCTCCCCTTTATGGAACTCTCCGCTTTTCACTGTCACTTTATGGACATGCAAGCCTTGTGGTGATTTTTGCACGTCTTCCACATAAGCGGTGGCATGTTCCGTGTAAATCCAGCCTGTATCGGCTATTTGTCCGCCGCTTTCAGCGTAAAAGGGTGTTTCTTTTAAGAAAAGGAATATTTCATCGTTTTCCTTTGCCACTGGCTTTTCCTCACCTGCATGAAGAAGGGCTGTAATAGTTGTCGTTGTTTCCAATGTGTCGTAACCGATAAACCGATCTTCCAAATCAAGTTCGCTTAATGTCGTATCTTGCACCTGCATGGAATCGACTTTTTGCCTTGCATTCCTTGCCCGTTCTTTCTGTTTCTCCATTTCAACTTCGAATCCTTGTTCATCAATGGTAAATCCATGTTCTTCCACATATTCAGCTGTGAGTTCTTTTGGAAATCCATACGTATCATATAATTTAAATACTGCTTCTCCAGGAAATACTTTATTTCCAGCTTCTTCTTCCCGTTTAATAATTAAAGTTAATATTTCCAATCCGTCGTTCAGTGTTTCGTGGAAACGCTCTTCTTCAGAACGGATAATTTTGGCGACATGTTCTTTCTGTTCTGCTACTTGCGGGTAAAAGTCTTTCATAATTCCTCCGACAATATCGACCAATTCATATAAAAATGGTTTGTCGAGACCTATATCCTTGGAAAAACGGATTGCTCTACGAATCAGTCTTCTTAAAACATAACCACGGCCTTCATTGGATGGAAGCGCACCGTCAGCAATCGCAAAGCTAACCGTCCGGATATGGTCCGCAATTACTTTAAATGCAATCGTCTGTTTATCATCTGCACCATATTTCACTTGGGCTATTTGCTCTGTCTTTTCTATTATCGGCATAAATAGATCCGTTTCAAAGTTTGTCGGCACATTCTGAATAATAGACATGAGACGTTCAAGTCCCATCCCGGTATCAATATTTTTCTTCGGCAGCGGCGTGTACGTATCGTCCGCATTATGATTGAATTGAGAGAATACCAAGTTCCAAATTTCAAGATAACGGGCGTTTTCTCCTCCCGGAAATAGTTCCGGATCATTTGGGTCATTCCCGTACTGTTCGCCACGATCGTAAAAGATTTCCGTATTCGGTCCACTTGGGCCTTCACCGATATCCCAGAAGTTTTCCTCGAGCCGGATAATCCGTTCCTGTGGTAATTTAATTTCTTTTAACCAAATATCATAAGCTTCATCATCTTCCGGATGGACCGTAACCGATAGCACCTCCGGATTGAATCCGAGCCATTTATCGCTCGTTAAAAACTCCCAAGCCCAATGGATGGCTTGCTTTTTGAAATAATCACCGATGGAAAAATTACCGAGCATTTCAAAGAACGTATGATGCCTAGCGGTATAGCCGACATTTTCAATATCATTTGTCCGGATCGCTTTCTGTGCGTTTACAATCCGCGGATTATCCGGAATAACCCTACCGTCAAAGTATTTCTTTAACGTAGCGACCCCACTGTTGATCCATAAAAGGCTCGGGTCGTCTTTCGGAACGAGTGACGCGCTTGGCTCAACTTTATGGTCTTTCTCTTTAAAAAAATCGAGAAATAGTTGTCTTACTTCAGCTGAATTTAATTTTTTCATTTTTATCCTCCTCGGTTAGGTGGGACAGTTGCTCTGACCCCTTGTCCCAGTTTTTTTCAACTCACTGTCGTCGCCTGAGTTTCCTTTATCTCCATTCCGGTAAAAAGGAGGTTCGATTAAGTTCGCCCCTTCCTGGGGCAACATCGAACTACCTCCTATCCTGGGAGACACAGTTTGTACGTTGCTGCGACTACTGGATGTGCTAGTACAGGCGTTGCGAAGACGATTGTGTACTTAGCCTGTAAGGGCGCTTCCGCCTTTGTTCATACAAAAAAATCTCCTCTCTGCTGATGCAGGGACGAGATTGTTCGCGGTACCACCCTAGTTGTGAATAGTCTTCTATTCACCTCTTGTGCATGTTAACGGTTTGATACCGACGGGGATTAGCCGTACTCTAGTGTAGCATTCCATGATTCGATGTGAGGATTTTCTCAGCTTTAAAATCCCTTTCTGTCACACGAGCTTCATGTACTCGGCACTTTCAACATTTTTAATTATTCATCTAGCGTTAGTATAGATAAATATTCCCTGCTTGTCAATTAGTTATCAGTGGATAATAGATATGGCAAGTGTTTGACAATTACTTTTAAAATAGCTGCTACTGGAACAGCGATGATCATTCCAATGATCCCGAATAATTGTCCGCCTAACAATAATGCAAAAATAATCATTACCGGATGAATCCGTATATTCTTACCCATAATAAATGGTGAAAGGAAATTCCCTTCTATTATCTGAACGATGAATAGCACAATGACTACATAGAGTGCATGTAATGGAGATATTGTATAAGCAATCATCACTGCTGGCACTGCACCAATAATTGGACCGAAATAAGGAATAATATTCGTTAAGCCAATCAAAATAGCGAGTAAGAGTGCATAAGGAACTTGTAAAAACTTGAAAGCTAAAAGCGTCATGAGGGCGACAATCGAGCTGACAAAAAATAATCCTCTTAAATACCCACCTAGACTTTTATCGATTGCAAGTACCATTCTCTTCACTCTTGTGTGCAGCCTGACTGGGATAAACCTTTTTATCAAATGTTTCATTCCTTGATAGTCCTTTATGTAATAAAAGACGAGCACAGGAATAACTGTAACTATAAGAATCATATCAAAGAAATGGGTGAATCCATTGACTAGGCGTGACACGAGCTGATCCAGCGTATCTTCCAAGCGGATAATCAATTCATCAATTCTGTCGTGAAAGGTCTCCGGCAGAAATGAAGTATAGCTGTAAATGTAGTTAATCGATGATTCATACATATTTACAAACTGTGGGATGTTTTCAATCAAATCATTCATTTGCTGGATAACGAGCGGATAGACACGGTAAAGTAAAAAGGCAGCTCCACCGAAAAAAAGGATATAAATAATCAGAACGGCGAGTCCTTTATGAATCTGTTGCCTGTCCAGAAAATTAATAATCGGGTACAATAAATAAGCGATGAATCCTGCGATAATAAATGGCAAAAAAAGCTGCCATAAAAAGGAAAAAACCTCCTTAAAGTAAGGATAGGTTATCCATAATAAAAATAAAAAGACTAAAGCAAGGATTCCGAGTAAAAGTATATATAATAGTTTCTTTCCATTCCACCTCTCAAGCAACTGCAACACCTCGTGTTATATTTGCATTTCTTATGACAGTAGCTTATCTTCCGCAACCGTTCTCTCTTCCTCTGAAAACAAGTCATTCAGCGGACTTAAACTGCCATCTGCTTCGATTTGGTGAATATGGAATTTATCCTTTTTAACTGCTAACTCCAAATAACAAGACCAGCAATAATACAATTGGACTCCTATTTTTCCAAGATTTTTCCCTTTACAATTTGGACACTGCATCATGTGATCATCTCCTGGCTATAATTTCTATTTATAGCCTAGCCGAAAGAGAAAACGAATATACTTCCATTTACATAAAATCATAGGGATTCAGTTCTTTTTCTTCAGCCGAGATTGAAATCGGTAATTCTTGTACTTCTTCTATTCTGCTCTCCAGCCGCTCAATTAGAGAGGTGTAGCGCTGATTCGTGTCCATCGTCGTAACGCCACGCAAGAAAGCAGACATATCTCCGCATATAATAAGAGATTCTTTACTTCTCGTTATAGCTGTATATAATAAGTTCTTCCGAAGCATCCGGTAGTACGAAGGTATGACCGGTAATAGAATGATTGGAAATTCACTTCCCTGGGATTTATGAATGGAGATACAATAAGCGTGCATGAAATTCCCGAAATCCTGCCGCTCATATACAATTTCCTTTTCCTCAAAAGCGATAACGATTTGTTCTTTCTTCTCTTTATTTTCTTTAGCGAAAAAGATGGCGACAATTTCCCCGATATCTCCATTAAACACCCCGTCTTCCGGCTGGTTGACTAATTGAATCACCCTGTCGCCGACCCGGTAATTCACGTCCATCACTTTCATTTCACGTGTTTTATCTGTTTTCGGGTTTAATAGTTGTTGGATTTCTTCATTAATCCGATTAATTCCTGCTTCTGTTTTGTAAATTGGAGCAAGAACTTGAATATCATTTGTATCGATTCCTTTTTCGATCGCATGTTTAAATATAATCGTGATCGCTTCAACAATTTGCCGGTTATTTGCTGGGATAAAACTGAAATCATTCGCTTTTTGCAGTGACGCCTCTGTTATCTCGTTATTTTTAATTTCATGAGCGAGTTCAATGATTTTAGAACCTTCTTTTTGGCGGTATACTTCATACAGCCTCACGATAGGCATTTTACCGCTTGAAAGTAAATCGGATAGTACTTGACCAGGTCCGACAGATGGCAGCTGGTCTTCATCTCCAACTAATAATACTTGCATATCATCCGGGATTGCTTTAAACAAATGATTAGCAAGCCAAATGTCGACCATTGAAAATTCATCGACAATCAGAAATTTTCCTGACAAACGTTCCTGTTCATTTTTTTCGAAACCGTCATTTCCATTCCAACCAAGCAACCGGTGAATGGTTGAAGCAGGTAGTCCAGTCGATTCACTTAATCGCTTAGCAGCCCGACCTGTTGGAGCTGTGAGCACGAAAGGAAATTCCGACTTTTTTTCATAATCATCAACATCAAGGGAGTGATCATGGATTGTTGCGTAAGCCTTCACGATTCCTTTTATTACGGTTGTTTTTCCTGTACCTGGTCCACCGGTAAGAATCATCACTCTGGATTGTAATGCTTTTTCAATTGCATCAAATTGTTCTTTCCCATAGCTCAGTATTTCTTCTTCTTCAATTTCTCCCGTTATCTTCATTAACTCTGCTAATGTTGTCTCGTTTTCAATTTCTTTACTCATCACTCTGCTAATGTGCGATGCAAAACCATCTTCTGCATAATACAGTGAAGGCAAATATATATTTCCTTCATTTATAATCACTTTCTTTTGCGTATTCAATTCTTCCAATCGATCTTGAATGATTTGTTCTGTTAATTCAAATCCCAGTACTTGAATCATTTCCTGTACGCACTGGTCATATGGTAAATAGACATGGCCGTCTTGCATACTTTTTTGTAAAACAAAAATACAGCCTGCACCAATCCGGTTTGGATGATCGGGTGATAAGCCGTTCATCCTTGCAATCCGGTCAGCGGACTGAAAACCAAAGCCTTCGATATCAAAAACGAATTGATACGGATCTTCATATAACTTATGTACAGCTTCCTCTTTATATTGCTGATAAATTCGCTGCGCCATTTTAAGAGTGATTTGGTAGCTTGAAAGGGTGATTGCAATCCGTTCAAAGCCTTGATGTTCTTCCAAACTCTTATGTAATTGTTCTCTTGTTTGTTTTTTAAGACCCGGAATTCCGTCCAGGCATTCCGGGTTTTCTAAAATATGGGAGATGGCGTTCATTCCTAATTTATCAACGATGCGAGTAGCTGTTTTTTCACCAATCGCATAAAACAAATCACTGGACAAATAGGAAATCAAGCCTTCCTTCGTATCTGGGATATAGGTTTGATAGGATTCAACGCGGTACTGGATTCCGAACTTTTGGTGATGTTCGAAGACGCCGTAGAAATAATAGGAATGCTCTTCTGTCAGCTGAGAGAAATAACCTTTAGCAACAATCTCTCTCTCTTCATATTCTTCGTTCGTATCCTCTATTTTAACTTTTATGATTGCAAAATTCTCATCTTCATTTTGAAAAATCGTATAAAGAAGGGTGCCGCGAATATATCCTTTTTCATTTCGTTGCTTATCTTCCATACTTAAACACGCTCGTTTCGTTCTTTATTGACTCAACTTTCGCAGCCTGAAACAGTTAACTAGGCCTGAACCACTCAAGAAACCCGAAATCCACTGACCCATAACCCGCATATTCCTTTCATTCAGCGTAAGTGATTTGCGCATTCTCTAGACTGGAGTTATAATTTCCGTTCAGTTTCCCGGTGGACGGATGCGCATCCTTAGGCACTGCTAGAGCTCCTCGGGCTGAGCACTAAGGGGTCTCCAGACTCGTGCTGTTCCCGCATGAGTCACCGTCCACCGGGCAACTGAACTGGTAGAGATGATTATTTTAAATATAAATTATTCCGTCACGATAAGGATTATACTTTTCCAGTACACTAAACAGTGATCCTAATATGGTCTTTCCTGGTAGCAGTCCAGACACCTCGAGACTCCTGCGGGGGGATAGGCCTGGCGAGACCCCGCAGCGCGATAGCGCGAGGAGGCTTGCCGGCCGCTCAGCAGGTGCGAGAGGTGTCTGGACTGCGGACCTTCAGAAGAGAGTTTCGGTTTCGGACACTTACGCTGAATGAAAACTGTAGTTTATCTATCTGTTAAAATCACGTCTAACCCTCTTCTTCTCCGACTATTGGGGCTTGTTAGAATTGAACTGCTTTGCTTTGTTTTTTTTAGGAAAAATGTTGATTATTGATTTTCCAAAAACTGTTCCACTTGTTTCTTTCCGTTTGCGGCTAAATAATGGTCCGGTTGTTCTTTCAGGGCTTGACTGAAATGTTTGAGGGCTTGTTCGGCATCCTCGTTGAAGACGGCGATGACACCTAAATTGTAATGGGCATCACTATGAGTCTCGTCCATTTCAATCACTTCTTGGAAGACTGTCTTCGCCTCATCGACAAGTTCCGCTTGGGCAAGTGAAAGTCCATATTGGAAACGATAATTGATTTCACCCCCTGCCAGTTCCGTTGCTCGCAATAAATAAGGTAAAGCTAATTTAAATTGTTCCTGGTACTGTAAAGAAAGGCCCAGTAAGTAATATAAATGAGCATCCTCGAGCCCTTTATCCAGAGCTTGCTCAAAATAGCCGTTCGCTTTTTTGAATTGTTCTTGTTCAAAATATAGATTGCCAAGTCCATAATAAGCAGTGGCAGCTGTGTCATCCAAATTGATCGCTTTTAAAAAGAATCGCTCCGCCCGTTCCGCTTCTTGGAGCTCTACTAAAAGATTCCCAAAATTAATATAGCCTAGTGGGTCGCTTGGATTCTCCTCAATCAATTCATTAAATAACTTAGCCGCTTCTTCATATTTTCCTTCCTGCATCATCTGGATTGCTTCTCTATTCTTATCCATGAATAATCCCCTAACTCAACCTACATAATCAAGATGTTGTTCGTTTTTAATTACTTTATCAATCGTGCCGCCACCTAGGCAAACTTCGCCATCATAGAATACGACAGCCTGTCCTGGAGTGATTGCCCGCTGTGGTTCAGCAAATTCGACATGGACATTTCCATCCTCTAGTACAGTGACTTTAACTTTACTGTCTTTTTGACGATATCTGAACTTGGCAGTACATGTAAATGTGTCTTGAACCTCTTCCGGGTTGATCCAATTCAGATCCGTTGCGATTAATGAATCGGAATATAAATAATCATTTCCGTAGCTTTGCTCTACATATAAAATGTTTTCTTCCAAATTCTTGCCGACAACAAACCATGGTTCACCCGGTCCGCCAATGCCAAGTCCCTGACGCTGTCCAATTGTATAGTACATTAATCCATCATGAGCACCCATCACTTCACCAGTAAGAGTCTGCATTTCACCTGGTTGTGCTGGCAAATATTCACTTAAAAACTCTTTGAAATTCCGCTCTCCGATAAAGCAAATCCCTGTAGAATCCTTCTTCGTAGCTGTTGCGAGATTATGTTTTAGAGCAATTTCACGCACTTGCGGCTTCTGCAAATGCCCTAATGGGAACATGACTTTTGCTAAGACGTCACCGGAAAGCTGGTTCAAAAAATACGTTTGATCTTTATTTTCATCTACTCCGCGCAGCAATTCAACTTTCCCGTCACCTTGCCTTACTTGAGCGTAATGGCCAGTTGCAAGATAATCTGCACCTAGAGACACAGCATGATCAAGGAATGCTTTGAATTTAATTTCCTTATTGCAGATGACGTCTGGGTTCGGAGTACGTCCCGCTTTATATTCATCAAGGAAATAGGTGAATACTTTATCCCAATATTCCTTTTCAAAATTTACTGAGTAATAAGGGATATCCAGTTGATTACATACGCGGACAACATCATCGAAATCTTCCGTTGCTGTACAGACACCAAACTCATCGGTATCATCCCAGTTTTTCATGAAGATGCCGACAACGTCATAGCCTTGCTCTTTCAAAAGCAAAGCGGCGACTGATGAATCGACCCCTCCACTCATTCCAATTACAACTCGTGTATTTTTATTTTCATTCATTTTAATCACTTTCCTTATTTTGTTAACCGTTTAATAATTTTTGCTACCCGTTTTGCCGCTTCAATTATATTTTCATCTGTATTGGCACTGCCGAAACTGAAACGGATGGAGTTTGTTGTGCAAGGATTACTGTCACCGAACATTGCACTCAATACGTGGGAAGGTTCGACGCTTCCGGCTGTGCAAGCACTTCCGCTTGAGGCGGCAATTCCTTCTAAATCTAAATTTGTCAACACTTGTTCCACGTTTGTACCAGGGAAACTAATATTGACAATCGTATTGATTGCATGTTCCTGGTCTCCGTTCAAGGAGAATTCAACTCCTTCACGCTTAAGCTGTTCAATAAATAGTTCTTTATACCGCTTGTAGGCAAGATTTCTTGCTTCTCGTTCTGCGGTGATCAGTTGAACGGCTTCTTTAAAACCAACGATGGCAGCGACGTTTTCTGTACCTGCACGGCGTTTTCTTTCCTGTTCCCCACCGAACGCCAAGTTTTGCATCACGACGGATTCGCGTGTATAGAGAAAACCAATCCCTTTCGGCCCATTAATTTTATGTGCGGAGGTGGTTAATAAATCAACACCTAATTCATCCACATTAAGTTCTAATAAACCATAAGCCTGAACAGCATCCGTATGGAAATAAGCCTGATGTTCTTTTAACACCTCACCAATTTCCTTAATTGGCTGAATCACTCCCGTTTCATTATTTACAAACATAATGGAAATAAGAATCGTATCTTCTCGTAATGCTGCTTCAACTGCTCTAGGAGAAATACGGCCAGATTCATCAGTCGGTAAATAGGTTATCTCAAACCCGAGGGTTTCCAAATATTCTGCTGTATGGAGAACGGCATGATGTTCTTGCGCTGTTGTTATAATATGGTTTCCCTTTTCCCTATTCGCAAGGGCTGTTCCAATCAACGCCAGATTATCTGCTTCTGTGCCACCGCTTGTAAAGTAAATTTCCTTTTCATTGGCACCGATACTAGAAGCGATGAGTCGTCTTGCTTCATCTAATTGTTTCCTTGCTTTTCTTCCCTGCGAGTGAACGCTTGAAGGGTTGCCATAAACTTCCTGAAAAATGACGGTCATTGCTTCTGCAACTTTCTGATCCATTGGGGTAGTTGCGGCATGGTCTAAATAGATTACTTCCATGATGTGAATTCCTTTCTTGTCAGATGTAGAACATATAGGCTTCTTCTTTATTATTATCACTGGAATCGACTAAATCCTTAAGTGTTGTATGGTCTAACACTCCGCGGATTGCATCGCGGATTCTAATCCATAATGCTTGTTGGGCAGGTTTCTCTTCTTCTAATCCTTCAACTAGTGTGATCGGTCCCTCGAGTACCCGTATCACATCTCCTGCAGTAATTTCTGTCGGTTCCTTTGCAAGTTTGTAGCCTCCATAGGCTCCTCTTACACTTCTAACTAATCCTGCGTTCCGAAGAGGTGCAGCCAGCTGCTCCAAATAATGCTCGGATAAATTATTTTCCTGAGCGATTGATTTTAATGATTTAGGACCTTCCCCGTATTCCTTTGCAAGCTCTATCATTATCGTTAGTCCATATCTTCCTTTTGTTGTTACTTTCATTTTACATTGCACCTCTTTATAATTAAATCACTACTATACGGAATATATTTTCCATTGTCTATCAATTAGCTTCTGATCATTCAGTTGTATTATTCTATTTGCTATTATAACATGAACCGTCTCTCTCTTGCATTTCTCTAATTTCAAGTCTAAGCTTTATATATAACTCAACCTCCACACCTACAAATAGGTAAGCAAATTATCCCTATCAAGCGCCCAGTGTCTTTATTATTTATTACTTTCATTCAGGCGTAAATGCAACTTCCACTCCCTTCTGGAGGTCCGCAGTCCAGACACCTCTCGCTTTCCGTGGGCGGCTGGTGAGCCTCCTCGGGCTGGCGCCCTGCGGGGTCTCACATAGGCCTGTCCTCCCACAGGAGTCTCGAGGTGTCTGGACTGCTACGAGGAAATACCTGATATGGAACCTTATTTCTTATTAGGAAAGATGGAATGACTTCCATTCATAATAATAATTCTTACCAGTTCAGTTGCCCGGCGGACGGTGACTCCTACGAGAATAGCACGTGTCCGAAGACCCCGCAGGAAGCGGTTTTCTTCCGAGGAGGCTGAGGCCGTGCCCGTGGAAAGCATCCGTCCGCCGGGCAACTGAACGGCGATAAAAGTTCCAAACAAAGTGAACGAGCAAACACTTACGCTGAATGAAAGCGATTATTGTTTCTTTCGGTACTTTTGACAGAGTTGTTAGGTAAATAGAAGAAACAACTGGGCCATGGGGGTAGCTAACTGTTTTAGACTGCGAAAGTTGAATATATCATAAGAACTTAAAAGGACGGTTTATATGAAAAAACAACCTTTAGCACTACGAATGCGGCCAACTCATATTAATGAAATCATTGGCCAGGAACACCTTGTTGGAGATGGAAAGCTAATCCAGCGAATGGTAACAGCGAACATGCTCGCGTCAATGATTCTGTTTGGGCCGCCAGGAACTGGTAAAACTTCTACAGCATTTGCCATTGCCAAGACAGCAGGCCTTCAGGTGAGATTATTGAATGCAGTGACGCATAAAAAGAAAGATATGGAGATCGTTGTCGAAGAAGCGAAATTAAGTGGTAATCTCGTGCTTATCTTAGATGAGGTCCACCGTTTGGACAAAGCAAAACAAGACTTCCTTCTCCCCCACCTTGAAACAAATCTCATTACGATGATTGGCTGTACAACAAGTAATCCATATCATTCCATCAATCCGGCAATCCGGAGCAGATGTCATTTATTCGAACTTGAATCATTAGAGCCAGAACATGTGAAAACAGCATTACTTCGAGCAGTCGAGGATAAAGAACGCGGGCTAGGTGAAATGAAGATTGAAATCACTTCAGAAGCACTCGATCATTTTGCTGATAGCTCAAATGGGGATATGCGAGCTGCTTTAAATGGCCTTGAGCTAGCGGCAATGTCAACACCACCAAACACAGATGATATCATCAAAATTGAACTTGAAGCTGCAGAAGAATGCATGCAAAAGAAAAGTTTTTCCCATGATAAGGGAGGAGATGCGCATTATGACGTACTCTCAGCATTCCAAAAATCGATCCGCGGCAGCGATGTGAACGCTTCTCTTCATTATTTAGCTAGATTAATTGAAGCGGGCGACCTAGACAGTATCGCAAGAAGAATGCTTGTTATCGCTTATGAAGACATCGGCTTAGCTAATCCGCAAGCAGGACCCCGTGTTCTTGCAGCTGTACAAGCTGCTGAAAGAATCGGATTCCCGGAAGCAAGAATTCCATTAGCTGTTGCAATTGTAGAACTCGCCCTCTCCCCGAAATCGAACACAGCCTATAAAGCTCTCGACGGGGCTCTCGCTGACGTGCGTAACGGAAAGAGCGGCGATATTCCATTACATCTGAAGGATAGCCATTATAAAGGGGCAAAAGATTTAGGCAGAGGGGTCGACTATAAATATCCGCATAATTATGACGGAGCATGGGTCGCGCAGCAATATTTACCAGATCGGATTAAAAATATGAAATATTACAATCCGAAAGATACCGGTAAATTTGAAAAAGCAATGAAACAGGTCTATGAAAAAATCGAACAAGAAATGAAAGTTACAAAAAGATGACGTATAAATCTTTTTTCTTGAGGCAATAATAACTAGCAACATGATAATCTATTGTTTTGCCCTAGAAAAAGGAGTTGGATAATAATGGCCAAAGTGAGACAAGATGCCTGGTCCCATGAGGATGATCTATTGCTGGCAGAAACCGTATTGCGTCATATTAGGGAAGGCAGCACCCAACTGAATGCATTTGAAGAAGTTGGGGATAAATTAAACCGGACTTCAGCTGCCTGTGGATTCAGGTGGAATGCGGAAGTCCGTAATAAATATATCAATGCAATTGATTTAGCTAAACGGCAGCGGAAAGAAATGAAACGAAAACAAGCAAAACAAAATTTCACACCTGTTCCGAAGCAAACCATTCCGAGCAAAGAAACAATCGCCGTGAAAACTACTGCTGATGAGATTACATTCGATATGGTTCTTGCATTCTTGAATGAAATAAAACAAGACTACTATGTTTCCAATCAATCAAAAGCTACAACAGAAGCAGCATTAACAGAAAACGAACAATTAAAAGAAGAAGTTGCTAAACTCGAAAAACAATTGAAACAGACGGAAAAACAGCTAGAAACAATGCAGGAAGATTACCAAACATTTATTCAAATTATGGACAGGGCGAGACGAATGACCGTTCTGAAAGACGAACGCTCTTTCACCTCCCCGAGCTTCCGGATGGATAAAAATGGTAACCTTGAACAACTAGCTAACCCTTCATCGAATTAAAAATAAAAGCGCAGAGACTATAGCCTCTGCGCTTTTTTTTATGTACGATATCCCGATCGTGCCGTCCAGTAAAAGTTTTGATCCCGCTTTTAGCAGGTGGGTGCCCTGTTCCAAACTGCTGATATTGTCTGCAATAGACGGTATGGCAGAATGGAAACTTCCAGGCTCCCTATCATTTGGTGTTCGGTCAAAATACTTCGTATGAACGCACACATCAGGATATATTGATTACTTTTTTGAATGTAAACTTATATTAACATAGCTTTTTAGATTAATCAAATGATAAAGTGAAACTTCAATCAGTGGGGGTTCCTTACCTCTCGCTGATTGGTAGTTGAACAGAATCAAGGTGTTAGCTCACGTTCCTTCCCACCTAAACTTTCTCGATATGACCTGAAGGTTTGAGATGAAGATTTTACGGATGGTTACACCGGGATAAACAAACCATAATTAGTCTTTTTGTTTTGCTAATTGAATCGATAACTCTTTCAGTTGTTCTGGAGATACTCCACCTGGCGCTTCCGTTAACAGGTCTGAAGCAGAAGCTGTTTTTGGAAACAGGATCGTATCACGCAAGTTGGAACGGCCTGCAAGCAGCATGATAATCCGGTCAAGGCCTAACGCAATTCCTCCGTGTGGCGGTGCACCATATTCCAGAGCTTCCATTAAAAATCCGAACTGTTCTTCTGCTTCCTCTTTTGTAAATCCAAGGGCTTGGAACATTTTTTCCTGCGTTTCTTTTTGATAAATTCGGATGGAACCTCCACCTAATTCATATCCGTTTAAAACAAGGTCGTACGCATTCGCCCGAACATTCTCAGGTTCTGTTAATAATTTATCGAGCTCCCCTTCCACTGGAGATGTGAATGGGTGATGCGCAGCAAAGTAACGATCAAGTTCTTCGTCGTACTCAAGCAATGGCCAGTCTGTTACCCAAAGGAAATTGTATTTCGACTGATCGATTAAATTCAAGTCTTTCCCAAGCTTTAAACGTAATGCACCTAAACTGTCAAAAACGACTTGATTTTTATCTGCAACAAATAATAATAAGTCACCGTCTGTCACTTCAACTGCTGTTGTTAATTGTGCTTTTTCCTCTTCCGTTAGGAACTTGGCGATTGGACCTTTTAATTCCGTTTCTTCCGCTTTCAACCAAGCAAGTCCTTTAGCACCATACACAGCAGCATATTCTCCCAGCTTATCAATATCTTTTCTGGAGAAATTAGCTGCTTCGCCTTTCACATTCAGGAGTCTCACGCTTCCTCCATTTCCAATTGCCCCTTTGAACACTTTAAATTCTGAGGTTTTGAAAATCGACGTGGCATCAATAATTTCCATAGCAAATCTAGTGTCTGGCTTATCTGAACCGAAGCGATTCATGACGTCATCATAAGACATCCGTGGAATCGGTAATGTAATATCAATGCCTTTTACTTCTTTCATAACGTATTGCATCATTTTTTCCGTCATTTCCATAATGTCATCACTCGTCTGGAATGACGTCTCAATGTCAATTTGCGTGAATTCCGGTTGACGATCGGCCCGTAAATCCTCGTCACGGAAACAACGGGCAATCTGATAGTATTTTTCAAAACCGCTCATCATGATCAACTGTTTAAACAGTTGCGGAGATTGTGGCAGGGCATAGAATTCTCCAGGATGGACCCGACTAGGCACAAGATAGTCACGGGCACCTTCTGGCGTACTTTTTGTTAAGATTGGTGTCTCCATTTCAAGGAACCCGTCATGATTTAAAAAGTTACGAATCGCCTGGGTTGTTTGGTGACGTAATTTAATGGTCTCTTGCAGACTTGGACGTCTTAAATCAAGATAACGATATTTCAACCTTAGATCCTCAGCAACATCCGTTTCATCTTTAATCATAAACGGCGGGTTCTTCGATTTATTTAAAATTTCAACAGATGAAGCAACTACTTCTATTTTACCTGTTTCCATTAGCGGGTTGACCGTACTCGCGTCCCGTCCGACAACGAGCCCTGTAATCTCCACTACATATTCTGATCGAATCGTATCTGCAATCTTCAGCGCTTCTTCTGATTCATCTGGATTGAACACAACTTGGACAATTCCCGATCGGTCACGTAAATCAATGAAAATTAATCCGCCAAGGTCACGGCGCTTTTGCACCCAACCTTTTAAAAGTATCGTTTGACCGATATGTTCTTCATTTATCGTTCCGGCATAAATTCTCGTCATCTTACTTACCTCCTAATAATTTCCCTGTTAACGTATCGACTATATTCTCAATCGGCAGAACCTGTTGTTCCCCAGTAGCCATTTCTTTTACTGTTATAGTATTGTTTCGTACCTCATCTTCCCCAAGGATTAAAACATATTTCGCTTCATAACGGTCCGCCGCTTTCAATTGGCCTTTCATCTTACGCTGTTGGTAATCTTTATCGACCCCTACACCATTGGCACGCAAATCATGTACGAGACGGACGGCTGCTTGTTCCGCTTCTTTACCAACAGCAACAACATAACAATCTAATTTATCTGTATCCGGTATTTCAACCCCTTCTGCCTCAAGGGCCATCAGAAGACGCTCCAAGCCCATCCCGAATCCGATAGCAGGTGTAGTTGGTCCACCGAACTCCTCAATCATTCCGTTATACCTTCCGCCACCAGCAAGTGTTGTAATTGCGCCGAAGCCTTTTGCATCACTCATGATTTCAAAAGCCGTATGGTTATAATAATCGAGTCCGCGAACTAATGTTGGATCTACAACATACGCAATGCCCATTGCATCCAAGTACTCTTTTACTTCTTCAAAGTAGCTTTTCGATTCTTCATTTAAAAAATCAAGAATCGATGGTGCTGTTCCCATCGCCGGATGGTCTCGGTCCTTTTTACAATCAAGAACCCGTAATGGATTTTGCTCAAGACGGACCTGACAATCAGCACATAATTCTTCTTTATGCGGCGTGAAGTGATCGATCAATGCTTGACGGTGATTCTCTCTACTCTCCTTATCGCCTAAAGAATTAATTACAAGTTTCAAGGAAGTTAATCCTAATGATTGATATACCGTCATTGCCAGGTCAATCACTTCTGCATCGACTGCGGGATCCGCACTGCCTAACACTTCAATACCGAACTGATTCAATTGACGCATTCTTCCCTTTTGCGGACGTTCATAACGGAACATTTCTGCAAAATAATACAATTTGACCGGCTGGTTCACGTCTCCATATAGCTTATTTTGCACATAAGCTCTTGCGACACCAGCTGTCCCTTCAGGTCTTAGTGTTAAACTTCTTCCGCCGCGATCCTCGAACGTGTACATTTCTTTCTGGACAATATCTGTCGTATCGCCGACCCCGCGCTGGAACACTTCCGTATGCTCAAATACAGGTGTACGGATTTCTTTATAATGATACCTTTTACAGACTTCCTTAATTTGTTCTTCAACATACTGCCAAGCTTTGACATCTTTCGGTAAAATATCAACTGTACCTCGTGGTGCATTCATACTCAACACCATCTCCTCCTTCACTCTCTAAAATCATTTGCTAAAAAATCATATAAAAATCCCGTCCCTTATAAAAATAAGGGACGGGATTTTTGCCCGCGTTGCCACCCTAGTTGATGTAAAAACATCCGCTCCCAACAGTTAACGCCTGTCTACGTATATTCCTACTCCAATTTCGGTCTATATCCTCTAGAATGTCTTTCATCGGACTATCGTATAGAAATGCTCTCAGCCAGTGACATTTCTTCTCTGCTTTACCTAGTTTCCAATTACTTTTTCCGTCAACGGTATTGTCTATTTATTCGTATCTTATTTGAATGATTATAATAATAAGCTGTTCCAAGAAAATTGTCAAGAACGATTCCTCCACCTCTAGCTTTGCCACTAGCATTAAAATTTATTATACTTTAAAATGTTACTATAGATTGTATGGATAGATTGGAGGAACAAAATTGTCTTTTAGAAAGATTGTTATTCTCTCTCTCACATTTATTTTATTACTTACTTCAACCGTTTTTGCAAAAGAAGCAACGATTGATGAAGATAATTTAAATGTAAGAAGTGGACCTGGTACAGATTTCGACCCTATCGGACGAGTTGATAGTGGTGATGAGTATGAAATCCTTGAAGAAACCGACGAATGGATAAAAATTCAATATGATGATTCTGAAGGCTGGGTAACAAAAGAATTTGTGACAATTAATCAAGACGAATCAAATGAGCAAACAATAGAAGATGAAGAAAAAACAAACGAATCATCGCTATCTACCGTGTCAATCCAGCAAGATGGGACACACTTAAGAAAAGAAGCCTCTCCTCAGTCTGATATTGTTGCATTTACCGAAAAGAATGAAGAATTTGAAGTTGTATCCGAAACCGAGAACTGGCTGGAAATCTCAAATGATGATGTGACAGGCTTTGTTTTACGGGATTATGTTGAAAATAAGGGAAAACGAAATACTAGTCTGCGGGGTAAAACAATTGTCATTGATGCTGGACATGGCGGCAGAGACGTCGGTGCAATTGGCATTAGCGATTCATACGAGAAGGACATTACCTACTTAACGGCTAGGGCGTTGGAAAATGAACTGACAGCGCTTGGAGCTGAAGTTGTAATGACCCGCTTGGAAGATGAATTCGTCCCCTTAGAAAGCCGATCTAGCTTGGCTAACGTTATCAATACAGATGCATTCTTGAGTATACATTACAATAGTTTTCCGGAAGTGCCAACTGTTTCAGGAATCGAGACGTTCTATTACCATGATCAATACGAACCGCTGGCAAGATATGTTCATGACGAAATTATTAGGGAAACCGATGAAGCGGATAGAGGAATTTCCCATCAAGATTTATACGTCACCAGGCAAACGTTCAAACCTGGCGTTCTGCTGGAGCTTGGGTTTATATCCAATAAAGACAGCGATGAGCTATTACATAGTACAGAGTATCAAAAGAAAATGGTGACTGGTATTATCAACGGTCTCCAAAGGTACTTTGCAGAGATCGAATAATACAAAAGAAGCAAGGATACAATGATCACGTATCCTTGCTTCTTTTTTATGAATACAACAAAACTTCAATCATGAGAAGTTCAATTATCTTTGCTGTCGATGATGATGGTGACCGGGCCCTTGTTGGTGAGGTTCACGTCCATCATAGCACCGAATTCGCCTGTTTCTACGTGGATATCCGCCTCACGTAGGGCTTCATTAAAGTGTTCGTATAAACGATTAGCTTCATCAGGCTTAGCTGCATGAACAAAACTCGGTCTTCTTCCCTTTCTCGTATCCGCATATAACGTAAACTGCGAAATGGAAAGAATGCTTCCAACCGTATCTTTTAAAGATAAATTCATCTTTCCATCTTCATCTTCAAAGATACGCAAATGGATGATCTTATTCACCAAATAATCAACATCCTGCTGCGTATCTTCATGTGTCACCCCAAGCAAAACGACGAGGCCGTGTTCGATTTCACCTATGACGGAACCGTCCACAGTTACAGATGCATTGGTTACGCGTTGAATTACTGCTTTCATTCTGCTATTTCTCCTTACTTTATAACTAGTTTATCGTTCTTGTTACAGAGTAAACATCTGGGATTTTCTTTAATCTGCCAACAATTTTTCTTAAATGACTCGTATTTTGAATAAGAATGGTTAGCTGGATAACAACCATTTTATTTTTATCTGTCTGGCCATTCACATGGGTAATGTTTGTCTTCATTTCACTTACAGCATGGAGCACTTCATTCAACATTCCTTGACGATCATATCCAGAGATTTGTAAATCGACATAGTAATGCTTCGAATCCGTATAATGCTCTTCCCAAGATACGTCAATGAAGCGGTCTTTTGCTTCTTCTGTGTCGATATTCGGACAATCGGCACGGTGAACGGACACTCCCCGTCCTTTCGTAATATAACCTTTAATTTCGTCACCTGGTACTGGGTTGCAGCATTTCGCTAAACGAACTAATAAGTTTTCTACGCCTTCTACCCGAACACCAGAATCTTTACGATGGGCTCTTCTTTTTGTCTTTTCGGCTGATTCTTCGGTAAGTATTTTTTTAACACTTTCTTCTTTTTCTCTATCTTTCCGTATTGTATCTGTTAATCTTGTAGCTACAAGTGCCGCCGTAATTCCTTGGTAACCAACAGCTGCATAAAGATCTTCTTCATTCGTAAAACTGAATTTCTCACAAACTCGTTTTAAATTTTCCTCCGTTAACACTTCTTTTGGAAGGATATCCATCGCTCGGATTTCCCGATCGACAGCTTCTTTTCCTTTGATAATGTTTTCTTCCCGACGCTGTTTTTTGAAAAATTGTTTGATACGGCTTTTTGCTTGTGATGTTTTAGCAATCTTTAACCAATCTTGTGACGGACCATAGGAATGTTTCGAAGTCATCACTTCGATAATATCGCCATTTTTCAGTTTATAATCCAGTGGCTCCATTTTCCCATTAATTTTAGCACCTATTGTTTTATTACCTATTTCTGTATGGATTTTATAGGCAAAGTCAATCGGTACGGATCCGGATGGTAATTCGACAACATCTCCTTTAGGTGTGAACACATACACCATGTCAGAGAATAAGTCGATTTTTAATGACTCGATAAACTCTTCTGCATCATGGGTTTCACTTTGCCAATCCAATATTTCCCGAAACAGTGATAATTTCTCTTCAAATGATCTGCCTGAACCGCTCTTCGCTTGTTTACCTTCCTTATACGCCCAGTGTGCAGCAATCCCGTATTCCGCAATTTCATGCATTTCCTTTGTTCGGATCTGCACTTCAAGCGGATCTCCCTTTGGACCGATAACGGTCGTGTGCAACGATTGATAAAGGTTCTGCTTCGGCATTGCAATATAATCTTTAAACCTTCCTGGCATCGGTTTCCAGTTTGTATGGATGATACCAAGCACAGCGTAACAATCTTTAATACTGTTCACAATAATCCGCACTGCAAGTAGATCATAGATTTCATTAAATTGTTTATGTTGCTTCACCATTTTTTGGTAAATACTATACAAATGCTTCGGTCGGCCAGACATTTCCGCTTCAATATGAACATCATCCAGCTGTGAGGACAATTGCTTGATAACCTCTTCAATATATGTTTCACGCTGTTCCCGCTTCTGCTTCATCAATTGTACGATTCGGTAATACTGCTGCGGGTTCAAATAACGTAGTGAAGTATCTTCGAGCTCCCATTTAATCGTTGAAATTCCGAGCCGATGGGCAAGCGGGGCGAATATTTCGATTGTTTCATTCGCTTTTTGCCGTTGTTTATGAGGTGGTAAATGTTTCAGTGTCCGCATGTTATGCAGACGGTCCGCAAGCTTAATGAGAATGACGCGGATATCTTTAGCCATTGCGACAAACATTTTCCTGTGGTTCTCCGCTTGCAGCTCTTCTTTTGATTCATATTTGATTTTCCCGAGCTTTGTCACACCATCAACAAGCAATGCGACTTCCACATTAAATTCTTCCTCAATTTCTTCCAGAGTTGTGTCGGTATCTTCTACGACGTCATGTAAAAATCCACCTGCAATCGTCTCTGCGTCCATTTGCAAATCGACAAGTATCCAAGCAACTTGGACAGGGTGAACGATATACGGTTCTCCTGACTTCCTAAATTGGCCTTCATGGGATATTTTCGCATATTCATAGGCACGTTTAATAAAGGCTAAATCGTCTGCAGATAAATATTCACTTGCCCTGTCCATTAATTGTTCAATTGTTATAATTTCATCTTTTGCCATTTAATCACCTTTATCAACTATCTAAAATTGTGTAAATGTTTCCGTAGATAAGAAAATTTCCTTGAAAATAATCCTTCTAAATAACTTCCATTATATGCGTTTATTCTTCCACTGTCTATAATTTCGCGAGGAAAGCAGGGCTATGGTCGAATTGGAGGGGTATATTAGAAGAGGTCTGACCAATAATATAGCCAGACCTAATGTGCATGTTAATACGTCATCAAAGATAAAACTTCGTATCCTTCCAATTTATCAATTCCATTTAAATAGCTCAACTCGATAAGAAACGCGCATCCTACTACTACTCCGCCAAGTTCTTCCACTAGCTTAATCGTAGCCTCAATTGTTCCACCTGTTGCTAATAAATCGTCTGTAATCAGGACACGCTGCCCTGGTTTAATAGCATCTTTATGCATAGCCAGAACATTTTCACCGTATTCTAAACCATAATCCACTTGAATTACTTCTCGAGGCAATTTACCTTTTTTCCGAACAGGCACAAATCCGCGTCCCAATGCGTACGATACAGGACAACCAATAATAAATCCTCTTGCCTCTGGTCCGACAATGATGTCCACTTCTTTTTCTTTTGCAAATTCTACAATATCATCTACCGCTGCACGAAATGCGTCGCCATCGGCCATGAGCGGGGTAATGTCTTTAAAAGAAATCCCTTCTTTCGGCCAGTCATCTACGATTTCAATGTATTTATTATAATCCATTTATCATTTCCTCCTTGGGATTCTTCAAATAACCCATATATGGTGTAAACCAGTTTTTAAATTCCTCATAATTGGAATAATACAATTGTTGTTCAATTTCCAACTGACGAACGCGGCTTTGATATGCGTCGGCAGTTTTCAAGTCCTTTTTCTCCGGGTTCGGATTAACATGGACTACTCCGTTATCCATCGTAACAAATTTAAGTTCGGAAAACACGCGCAGCATAAAGATAATATGCTCTTTTGACCATGACTTTATTTTCATAATGGACTGGATTTCCTGTTTCATGTCAATAGTTTTACGCTTATGGAACAGTGCATATAACCAGACAAAATCTTCCCGTGTTGGAAATGTTTTTAAATAGGCACTTTCATTTAATTGGAAACAGGCGTAAATATTGACCGGTTGTATCTTCTGGATGAGTTGAACTAATTCTTCCATATGGGATGGTAATTGATATAAAATCAAATGTGGGACTTTGGGCAATTCTTCGTCTTTCGCTTTATAGCTCATGGTTGGAATCGAGAGGTTTTCAAGGGGTTGCTCAGAAACTGCAACTGCCTCTTCTGTCTCCAAAAAGCTGAAATCGACATTTCTTCGACCACGATAATCAAATAGCTGCCATTCCTCGATGCGCATGTCTTGAATCATTATCTGTGGTTTTCGGTTGCCATTCCATTCATTGATTCCTAACTCCCCCACTACTTGCAGAGGGGTGTTTGGCGAAACTGCATAATATAAATTACCGAAACCAAAGCCGATTCCATCTAAAGTCTTTCCATCTTCGTGAAATTGCAATTTCAAATGGTTCCTTTTGCTCCCAATCTGCCTTCCTTCAGCTGGAATATGCTCAATCTTGAATATAGGTTTTGGGTTACCCATACCATACGGTGCTAATCGATTGATTTCGTTAATCAACCCTTCATTTATTTCAGCAATAGCTATTTCACCGCTAATTGTAATTTCTTCTTTACAATCTTCTTCTGTTAATTGCTCTCTCATATATTCATCAAGCGTGTCCTGGATCAATCCGACATTTTCAAGTGGAATGGTCATCCCCGCAGCTTGGGCATGACCGCCAAACTTAGAAAATAAATGACGGACTTTCATGCAGTTTGCGAATAAATCGAAAGCTGGAATACTTCTTGCAGAGCCTTTTAATTCGTTTGTTTCTGGATTAAAGTTTAAGACAATCGCCGGCTTGCCAAATTGCTTTACAAGTCTTGAAGCGACGATTCCAAGTACACCTTCATTCCAATTTTCCTTATAAACAATCATAACACCAAACTTGCTCGGATTGACCATTTTCTCAGCTTCTTTTCTGATTTCTTCCACAATCCGTTGTCTTTCCTGGTTCAATTGATTAATCTCTTCAGCGAGTTCCTGTGCTTCTTCTGTAAACTCTGTCAGCAGAAGTTCAACGGCAAGCCCGGCATCCTGCAATCTTCCAACAGCATTCAAACGAGGTCCTATTTTAAAGCCGACATCTTCTTCTGTCACATTGCCTTCGATTTTGCAAATCTGTTTTAACGCTGCTATCCCTGGTGTATTGCTAGTCGTTAATTCTTTCAATCCGTAATAAGTAAAGATGCGATTTTCATCTGTTAACGAAACTAAATCAGCAATCGTTCCTATTGCTACGAGTTCAAGAAGATGTTTCGGGAAATAACCAAGTAAGTAATGCGCAAATTTAAAAGCAACTCCAACTCCTGCTAATTCTTTAAATGGATAATCAACAGAGAGTGCGGGATGGATAATTGCATAAGCATCAGGAATTTCATTCTGTGCTTCATGGTGATCGGTAATAATCAAATCAATGCCAAGTGATTTTGCCACGTCAGCTTCATGGACAGCCGTAATTCCGTTATCCACCGTAATAATCACCGTGAAACCATTAGCATAGGCCTGACGAAATGCCGCTTCATTCGGCCCATACCCTTCCGTAAAACGATTAGGTATATAATAAGAACAATTTGCTCCAATCTCTTCTAACGCCTTCATGAGAAGCGCTGTAGATGTGACGCCATCAGCATCATAATCCCCGTATACTAAAATCTTTTCATTTTGTTCCATCGCTTCTCTCACACGTGCAACTGCCTTATCCATCCATTGTATCTCTTCTGGTGAATGAATATCCTCATACGAGGGAGATAAAAACTTTTCCGCTTCTTTAGACGAGCGGATTCCTCGCTGCAGCAATAACTTTTCAACGACAGGAGAAACTTCAAAAGATGTATCATTTATTAATGTTGCATCAGATTCTATTTTGAATGTTTTCCAGTTTGCCTTACTATGTAACATAAATTCACCCCTGACCAATCTATTATACAAAAGACCGGCAGGGGTAGCAATTTAATTATTCTTTTTCATGAGCGGTTTTAAGTTTTTTAGTCTTTGCTTCCTCTTTGATGACAGGAGGCGTTATTCCTGCATTCTCTAAACTTTTCCGGTAGAGCTTATGCTCTTTCTCCAGCTTTGCCATTTGTTTTCTCATTTGAAAGATTTTAAACATGCCTGCAACAGCTGTAATGAGTCCTCCCATTAATACGGAAAACAGAATAACGAGAATGAGAGGAGATATCGCACTCCAAAAGAAATAATTCACTTGGACAGGTTCAATATTAATAACTGCAAATATTGCAATTAAAATCGTTAGCACAATTGCTAGAATAACGTAACCTTGACCTTTCATTTGCATCTCCTCCTACAAATTTAAACTTGTGGTCCTTCCACACGTTTTTTCTTTCTGAAATCGAGTGGCTTTTTTTTAAGATTTCTGCCCCGTAAAGCGAGCCACACTTGGGCTGCCAAGAAGAGCGATGAATACGTACCTGCAACTAACCCAATGACTAATGCAAGTGTGAATGTAAAGATGGATGAAGCTCCAAGCACGAGAAACGCTAGAATTGCAATTAATGTCGAAATTGTCGTATTCATCGTACGAGTAAACGACTGAATAATACTCTTATTAATAACCTTGGCAAGTACTTTACTAGACGTTACCCGTTTTTCAAATTGAATATTCTCCCGGACTCGGTCAAAGATTACAATTGTATTATTAATGGAGTAACCGATGATCGTAAGGATTGCCGAAACAATCGTTACATCGAATTCAATTTGCGTAATACTGAAGGCAAACAACATGATTAATACATCATGGAAAAGCGCAAGGACTGCAGTTATCCCGAATATCAATTCGAACCGGAATGCAACGTAAATAATGATGAATACCGCTGCAATTGCAACTGCATAGAGGGCATTCTTTACAAGTTCTTCTCCAACAATTGGTGAAACGACACTTATTCCTGGATCAAAGTGATACCTTTCATTAAAAGCTTGTTGAATATCAGCAATTTGTGTATCAGATAGCACCGTATCAAAGCGGGCAACAGCAAGTTCATTATTTTCTCCGGAGAGCACGAGGCTGCTTGCCTCCACTCCGACCTCATCAAATGTTTGTTCCACTTCTTCGATATCAATTGCTTCGTCCGCTACTACTTCAATCCGCGAGCCGCTTGTAAAATCAATGCCTGGATTAATCTTAAAGATTGCTAGTGCAGCAAATCCTGCAACTAAAATAATTCCTGTAAATACAAAAAACTTTTTCCGGTGTTTGACAATATTAATTTCCCGGTTCCATAGCTTCGGTTCTCTCTCCGGTTCCGCAATATCTTTAATTTCGTTGTTCTTGACACCGAACCATGTCTTTCTATTTTTCAAGAATCCGCTTTTCACCCAGAAATTAAGGAGTAGACGGGTTCCCAATACTGCCGTAATGAAGCTGACGAGAATACTAATGATTAACATCGTTGCGAATCCCTTAACTGAACTCGTACCAAAAATGAAAAGGACAACAGCCGCAATCATCGTCGTAATGTTCGCATCTAATATCGTACGGAATGAGTTCTTGCTTCCTGCTTGGAAGGCAGCTTTCACCGACTTGCCTGAGCGGAGTTCTTCCTTATAGCGTTCAAACGTAATAACGTTCGCATCCACTGCCATACCTACACCAAGAATCAACGCGGCAATACCAGAGAGCGTCAGTACTCCATTCATCGCCATGAAGACAAGCAGAACGAAGTAAGTATAGATAATCAGATTGATGGAAGCAATAAATCCAGTAACGCGGTAAACAGCAAGCAAAAATAGAACGACAAGAGCAATACCAATAATACCTGCAAAGACTGTATCATTCAGTGCCTGTTCACCAAACTGTGCCCCAACAGAGGTAGAAAAGATTTCATTCATATGAACTGGCAGCGAACCGGAGTTAATAATATCAGCTAATGCTTTCGCTTCCTCCACCGTGAAATTACCGGTTATCATGACATCGGTCGTATGTAAAGTCTGATCCACGCTAGGTGCGGAAACGAATTTAGGATTCTCCTTTGTTATTTCTTTTTGAAAAGAGTCTCCTTCCTGGAAATCCATCCAGATGACCAATAAATTATCAGGTGGTCCCATATCTCTTATCTGCGTTGTAACTTCTCCAAACTTATCTGCGTCATTCAATTTTAAAGAAACTATCGGAGAGTTCGTTGTCTGGTCAAAATCCTGTTTTGCGCTTCCTGGCCGGACGTCGGAGCCATCTAATAATTCGACATCATTTACGTCACGGAAAGAAAGCTGTGCGGACGTGGCAAGCATCTCCCTTGCCTCCTGCTGATTCTCCACACCAGCAAGCTGTACACGTATTCGATTTTCTCCCTCAATATTAATGACTGCTTCACTAATTCCTAACCGGTTCACACGATCATTCAATGTTTGCACGGTACCTTCCATGAGTCCCCGGGTAATTTCCTGATTTTCATCAATCGGGTCGACTTCGTACAGAACTTCAAAGCCGCCTTGTAAATCCAATCCTAAACTTATGTTTTTTGTAACTCCAGTTGTCGTTGTTCCAATCAGTGCACCAAATATAAGCACGATTAGAAAAAAGGCAACGAGTCTGCCTCTTTTTTTCATGTTCCTTGTTCCTCCCTTGATCTCTCGGGTTAAAATTTCTTTATGTATCTAATAAAGCAGCAATGGAATCGGCAAGATTATCATTTTGAAATGAATGGACAGTAAGGTAACTTAAATAAGTAGCTGAATTTAATTGCATAATATCAGCTACCATTTCATAAATCCGCTTATCCGGATATCCTTTCCACACTTTATCGATGAGACATTTCCAGACATCTTCACTTGTTGCCTGTTCATAGCCCATTAAATGTAATTCCTTTGCTTTACTGTCTAAAAATGGTGCAACAGTTCTTTTCCACGTCTTAACATTTTGAATAGCTTCCATCCTTACCCCTCCTAAATGGAGTATTTACAGATTCTTGTCATGCTTGGCCAACACAATTGCATATATATCATTGTATATGAATTTGTATTTTTTGAGAAGGCAGGACGATAAAATGACAAGGCAAACATTTTTACAAGGCGCTTTAATTCTCATGCTCGCAGGAATGATTACGCGTTTTCTCGGTTTCATCAACCGAATTGTAGTTGCGCGTTTAATTGGTGAAGAAGGTGTCGGTCTCTACATGCTCGCCCTTCCGACCTTGTTTTTAGTCATTACTTTAACCCAAATTGGGCTGCCTGTTGCTATTGCTAAACGGGTTGCTGAAGCGGATGCAGTCGGCAATCAAGAGAAAATTAGGAGTATTCTTGTTGTTTCTCTTCTCCTTACGTCGGTTACAAGCATTGTATTAACAATTGCCATGATTCTTGGCTCACCATATATCGCCTCTACACTGCTCACAGACGAACGCACGATTTATCCATTGCTCGCAATCAGTCCGATTGTTCCTATCGTCGCAATCTCTTCTGTTCTAAGGGGCTACTTCCAAGGCAAGCATAATATGAAGCCGCAAAGTTACGCCCAAGTGTTAGAACAAATTGTTCGGATTGTATTTGTCTATATTTTCATTAAGCTACTTCTTCCATATGGAGTTGAATTTGCTGCAGCAGGGGCAATGTTCAGTGTTATCCTCGGCGAGTTCGTCTCTTTAATGTACATGCTATATCAGTTTAAAATGAGAAAATCAGGAGAAAACCGCAGCCGGATTCGTTCTTATTTTAGAAATACACGAGAAACGATACAAGCGTTATTTTCCATCGCCTTACCAAGCACTGGCAGCAGACTAATAGGTTCCATCTCTAATTTCCTTGAACCAATCCTTGTGTCCCAGTCTCTTGCAATTGCCGGAGTCACTGCAACATTGGCAACAAAACAATATGGTGAACTGACAGGCTATGTGATTCCATTATTATTCTTACCAACTTTTATTACACATTCCTTGGCAATCGCTCTTATTCCTTCCATTTCAGAAGCCGGTGCTAAAAATAATCAAAAACTTATTCATTACCGGATCCATCAAGCGATTCGCATTTCCTTTGCCTCAGGTGCAATTGCAACCATTGTACTGTTACTTTTCTCTGAGCAGATTTTATTATTCATGTACGGGAGTTCGAGTGCCAATCAACTGCTCGTTCTCATGGCGCCTTTCTATATTCTACTTTACATCCAGGCCCCATTACAAGCAGCACTACAAGCATTGGATTTTGCAAAAGAATCCATGTGGAATACGTTAATCGGTGCTTTTATGAAATTATTAATTATCATTGTACTCGCACAGCAACCAGAGTTTGGAATGAGCGGAGTTGCCATTGCGCTTTCAACCTCCGTCATTCTCGTTACGCTTTTACACCTTACTGTATTAAATAAAAAAATCAAGTACCGGATCCCGTTGATAGATATGTTAAAAATGGTCGTGCTTTTTATCCTGCCTTTCTTCATCGGTTGGACTTTAAAAGAAATTTATTATTTTAGTTCTGGTAGCTTGATTGTACTCGGAATAGTATTTCTTATCTTGATTGCAGTTTATGTCAGTGCATTGTTTCTCCTTCGCTTTATTACAAAGGAAGAATTACGAGCAATTCCATTACTTGATAAATGGTTACGCTAAATACGACTTGAAAAATTGAGGAGTCTATGAAAAATCACTTCTATTAGGAAGGGGGGATGAATAAAGTAATAAAAAGGACGACCATAGGGGGAGATAACGTTGCAACGGCAATTTATCGCATTATTGTATGGCTGGGTTTTTATTCTTCTGTTCATAGTAGTTTCCAGTTTTGTATTAGCATTAGTTCTACAGTTTACGACGATTAGTCAATGGATGCTTTCCTGGGTAGCATTTTCAGTTGGGTTGGTTGGGTTGTTTATTGGTGGGATGATTACAGGGATTAAGGGGAAATCAAAAGGCTGGGTTGTTGGCGGTTTAACGGGGCTTGGGTTTACATTATTTATCTTCCTTGTTCAATACCTTGGCTATCAAAACGGCTTTTCCATACAGCAAATGCTCCATCACTCAGGATTCATTCTCGCTGCCATTTTTGGTGGCATGATTGGTGTTAACCTATTCCAAAAAGATGCTGAATGATGAAGTTCGGTTTTCCCAGCCACTTGATTACATTAATTTCCCAAACAAAAAATGGCCCTTTAACAGGACCATTTTTTTGTTTGCAATTCTATGTAATTAAATCACATGATAGCTTACTCAGCAACCTTTTCACGGATTGCAGATCGGTCGTACGTAAGTTTCGTACCGTCTCCTGCTTGAATAACTACTGTACCTTCATCAAGCGCATGAATAATTCCATGGAAACCACCGATTGTAACAACTTTATCACCTTTTTGCAGTTCACTTTGCATTTCCCTTACTTGCTTCTGTCTTTTTTGTTGTGGACGGATAAGCAAAAAGTAAAAAATAACAAACATTAAAATAATAGGCAACAACGCCATTAAATCCATACCTCATCCTCCTTCCGTGTTTATTTCTCATAAGAGAAGATTTTCAATTTAAAAGTTTTTTGCATCTGGTTTATTAAACCCGTATTGTTCAAAAAACTCCTCTTTAAAATCACCAAGACGATCTTCGCGTATTGCAGTTCGTACTTGCTCCATTAATTTTAACAGAAAATGAAGATTATGATAAGTGGTAAGTCTGAATCCGAACGTTTCATTACTTTTTACAAGATGACGGATATACGCCCGGGAATAATTTTTACATGCATAGCAATCACAGTTTTCATCAATCGGACGGAAATCACGGGCGAATTTCGCATTTCGCACAACGAGCCTTCCAGTTGATGTCATACATGTCCCATTTCTCGCTATCCGAGTCGGGAGTACACAGTCAAACATGTCAATTCCACGCATCGCCCCATCGATTAAGGAATCAGGTGAGCCGACTCCCATTAAATATCTCGGTTTATCTGTAGGCAGTAAAGGTGTTGTGAAATCAAGCACCCGGTTCATCACATCTTTCGGTTCTCCGACGGAAAGGCCGCCAATTGCATATCCAGGGAAATCAAGGGAGATTAAATCATTGGCACTCTGTTTCCTTAAATCTTCATACTCACCGCCCTGAATAATCCCAAATAATCCTTGTTCATCCGGCCTACCATGCGCTTTTAGGCATCTCTCTGCCCAGCGCGACGTCCTTTCAACGGAAGACTTCATATAGTCATGTGTCGCTGGGTATGGCGGACATTCATCAAAAGCCATCATAATATCAGCGCCGAGATCGTTTTGGATCTGCATCGCTTTCTCTGGAGATAGGAAAAGCTTGTCCCCGTTTAGATGGTTACGGAAATGGACGCCCTCTTCCACAATTTCCCGCATATCACTCAGACTGAATACTTGGAATCCACCTGAATCAGTAAGGATCGCCCCATCCCAATTCATAAATTTATGGAGCCCGCCCGCCTCACGGATAATATCCTCACCTGGCCGGAGCCAAAGGTGGTACGTATTAGAAAGAATAATATTTGCATCCATTTCTTTCAGTTCTTCCGGGCTCATCGTCTTGACCGTTGCAAGTGTCCCGACAGGCATAAATGTCGGAGTATCGAAAGAACCATGTGGCGTATGGACCCTTCCCAACCTTGCTCCTGTCTGTTTATCTGTTTTAATTAATTCATATGTTATAGGTACCATATTATTCTTCCTTTGTCTATATAATTAGCATTGCATCGCCAAAGCTGAAGAAACGATATTCTTTCTCAACCGCTTCTTTATAGGCATTTAATACTTTATCTCTTCCGGCAAGAGCACTGATTAACATAATAAGGGTTGATTTCGGCAGATGGAAGTTCGTAATCAGCCCATCAATCGCCTGGAATGTGTAAGGCGGATAAATAAAAATATCCGTCCAACCGCTTGTTGCAACAAACTTCCCATTATGATCCCTTGCAATTGTTTCTAACGTACGAGTTGAAGTTGTACCAACGGAAATAATCCGGCCATTTGACTGTTTTACTTCATTCAATGTAGCCGCAGTCTCCTCGGGCATATGATAAAATTCTGCATGCATTTCATGTTGTTTAATATTATCTACACTGACTGGACGGAAAGTTCCAAGTCCGACATGTAACGTAATGAATGCAAGTTTTACTCCATATTGCTTAAGTTCCTCCATCAATTCGGTTGTGAAATGTAAACCTGCAGTAGGTGCAGCCGCAGACCCTTCTTCCTTCGCATAAACGGTCTGGTAACGGTCTTTCTCTGGTAATTGTTCTTTTATATATGGCGGTAAGGGCATTTCCCCTAATTTATCAAGCACTTCATAGAAAATACCTTCATAAGAAAACTTAAACATCCGGCCACCATGATCCTTGATTCCAGTACAGACCGCTCGTAACTCATCATTTCCGAATACCAGCTCTGTGCCGATTTTTACTTTCTTCGCAGGCTTTGTCAATACTTCCCATGTGTCCTCTTCTTCTTGATGCAGCAGTAATACTTCAATCTTTGCACCTGTATCTTTTTTTATACCGAATAATCTTGCTGGCAGAACTTTCGTATCGTTTAGCACAAGACAGTCGCCTGGCTTCAAATAATCCTTGATGGCTTTAAATTTCCGGTGCTCTAAGTTATCATTGGCTCGATTTAAGACTAGCAGCTTTGATTGGGTCCTGTCTTTCAGCGGCGTTTGTGCGATGAGATGCTCTGGTAAATGAAAATCAAATTCTTCTATGTTCATAGGTGTCTCCTTCACTCTGCTTCGGTTTGGAAATTTATTCGCATTATTTGAACCTGCCCACAAGATAAAAGAACAGAGTTAAAATAATACTGATTAATATGGAGGTGACAATCGGAAAATAAAAAGTCACGTTTCCAGTTTTGAATTGAATATCACCTGGAAGTCTGCCGATAAAACGCCATATGAGTCCAAGAACGATTAAAACAACTCCAGCGGTGATGAGCAGCTTACTCATATTCATTTTTTCTCTGGCCTCTTCATTCCAAAATGTTCATAAGCTTGGGCAGTAGCCATCCTTCCTCGTGGCGTCCGCTGGATGAATCCTTGCTGCAATAAATACGGTTCATACACATCTTCAATCGTTTGTGATTCCTCGCCAATTGTAGCAGCAATCGTATCTAATCCCACAGGGCCTCCATTAAACCGTTCAATGATGGTCGTTAATAGCTTATGATCAATATGATCAAGCCCAGCGTCATCCACTTGCAGCATCGTCAATGCCTGTCTTGTTATTTCTAAACTGATCGTTTTTTCTCCTTTTACTTGAGAGATATCACGTATACGTCTGAATAAGCGATTCGCAATTCTTGGTGTCCCCCTAGCCCGCAAGGCAATTTCTGCTGCAGCTTCTTTCCGGATCGATGTTTCAAATATTTCTGCAGTCCGTTCCACGATGGAAGTCAAATCCTTCTGCTCATAGTATTCCAGTCTGCTTAAAACACCGAATCGGTCGCGGAGAGGTGCAGTAAGCAGTCCAGAGCGGGTCGTCGCTCCAACTAAAGTAAAGGGCGGAAGATCAATCCGGACGGAACGGGCACTCGGCCCGGTGCCAATGACGATATCGAGAAAATAATCCTCCATTGCAGGATAGAGGACTTCTTCCACTACTCTTGGCAATCGATGTACCTCATCAATGAACAGGACGTCACCTGCCTCAAGCGAAGAGAGAATCGCAGCCAAATCACCAGCTCGTTCTATCGCTGGACCTGAAGTCGTTCGGAAATCAACTTCCATTTCATTCGCGATAATAGCCGCAAGTGTCGTTTTTCCAAGTCCTGGCGGGCCGGAGAGTAAAACATGGTCGAGCGGCTCATTACGCATTTTAGCTGCTTGGATAAAAATTTGTAAATTCTCTTTCACTTTATCTTGCCCTATGTATTGTTTTAATGTTTCCGGACGTAAACTCTGCTCAAGACCGATATCTTCTTCCTGGACTTCCCCGGCTAGCATTCTTTCTTCCATCATACGCTTCCTCCTCTCTTAGCTCTGTAATAATAATGCAAGTCCTTTTCGTACAATCTCATCCGAATTCGATAAGTTTTCTTTTCGTAATGCAGGCATGATACGTGTCAGTTCTCTTTCTGTATAGCCTAAAGCCTTCAGTGCTTCTTTCGCTTCTGATAGAGCAACTTCATCTGTATGACTGATGTCTTCTGTATCAGTTGGTGTAATACGGAATGAACTGGTGAGCTTTCCTTTCAAATCTAAAATAATTTGTCTGGCAGTTTTTTTACCAACACCAGGAAACTGTGTCAGGAATTTCTCGTCTTCATTTTCCACTGCTGCAACAAATGATGGGATATCAACCGCACTCATTATACCTAGTGCTCCCTTTGGACCGATTCCTGAGACAGAAATTAGCTTCGTGAATAAATATTTCTCATCTTCATTTTTAAAACCATATAAAAGCTGCGCATCTTCGCGAACGTGGTGATATGTTTGTATGGTTACTTCTTCTTTAAGCCGATTCTGGTAATAAAACGGATTCGGACAAAGCAGTTCATAACCAATCCCACCTGCTTCGACAATTACAGCTTCATCTTGTATTGCCATCAGCTTGCCTTTTATATATGCAATCATCAAAGACCTTCCCCTTTAAATTCCTCATAATTTTATACTAACACAAAACGGTAAAAATGATTAAACTTCTATCCCAGTCTGGAATAGAAGTTTTATGGATAATCATTCATTCGATTCATCTATGTTGTGGTAAACCTCTTGAACATCTTCATTGTCTTCTAATGCATCGATCAATTGCTGTAATTTCTCTGCATCTTCTCCAGATACTGGGGAGTAATTTTGTGGGATTAACGTTAATTCGCTATCTGCTATGTCAAAATCCTTTTCAGTAAAGTAAGCAACCACATCAGAGAAGTTTTCCGGACTCGTAACAATCTCAAATACACCCTCATGTGTCAGGATATCATCTGCTCCTGCTTCTAAAGCTTCAAGCGTCATTTCATCTTCATCGATTTCACCATTATCATTATGGATGATGACGATACCTTTTCTGTCAAACATGAAAGCGACACTTCCGCTTTCTCCAAGGTTTCCGCCGTTTTTACTAAAAGCGTGTCTTACTTCCCCCGCTGTTCTGTTTTTATTGTCGGTAAGCGCATGGACAATAATCGCTACTCCTGCTGGTCCATAACCTTCATAGGTAATCTCCTCAAAGTTCTTCCCGTCTAATGTACCTGTTGCCTTTTTAATGTTTCTTTCTATGTTATCGTTCGGCATATTATCTGCTTTAGCTTTCTCAATTGCTAAGCGCAGTGCCGGGTTCATCGCTTCGTCTCCGCCACCTTGTTTCGCTGCGGTATAGATATCCTTTGCATGACGCATGAAGATTTTACCTCGTTTCGCGTCTTGTGCACCTTTTCTTCTCTGTATATTCTTCCACTTGGAATGACCAGCCATTGGACATTCTCCTCTCTAGCAATATCTTTCATAACTATACCAAAAAATGGCCCTAGTGAAAAGCATAGCCATCACAGCACGATGTTCAGATTGAGGAACGCCATACATTTTTTGGGAGTCCGCAGACTTTCTGTGAGTGCTGCGGATCCCCAGTAGTGCATATACAGCTTTTATTCCCTTTCAAAAAACTTATCGAAACTGTTCATCGGCTTAAATTCTGCTTCTTCGTTTTTATATTCGTTCCACTCGGTATGATCAGTCCAGATAATAAGCTGCTTTTCATCGGCTCCAATTACCTCTCTTACCTGCTTCTCAATTTCCGGAATGACATTTTCTTTATGGGAACGCCCCGAAACATTTTCCCTCAGCCGAACCGCAACATAGATTTGATCATCCAGCTCATGTACCTCTGCCATAATAATATCACGGTTCTCCATTAATTTTTGTGAAATTTGTTCACTCTTATCCGTAGTTGTCGGATCCGTGTAAGAATCAAATTCATTTGTCGAGAGCTGTTCCTTTTGCAACTTTCTGCCATAATCATTGACATTGCCTTCATCATGCCCGCTATGTTTATAACTGGTAGTCCGAGGGCTGATTGTTCTCCCTATTTCATCTTGCTCTGAATTATTTTCCGGAGACATTACGCAGCCTGTTATAAACAAAAACAAAAGCGATAGAAAGAATATTGATTTTTTCATCATAATAAAACAACCTCCTTATCCATAGTTTGTATAAGAAAGGCTGTTTTACACATCTATTTTATTGTCTCCGGTACATTGGCAGGCTTTCCCTCTTATGCTTCGTGCGTTCATGCATGCTTTCAATCAAAACTTGGTCAGCTTCTGATATCGTTTCACCTTTCAAATACGCGTCGATTATCATATAGGAAATACCCATTTCGATTTCATCTGTTTGCTCTTCCCACAAGTCAGCACTCGGAACTTTTTCAATAACAGCTTCTGGCACATTTAAAGCTTGAGCCATTTCACGGACTTCTGTTTTTGTAAAATCAACGAGTGGAAGAATGTCAACTCCTCCATCCCCATATTTTGTAAAGTAGCCGGTGTGCCATTCGGACGCATTATCCGTACCAACGACTAGATAGTTACGGTGCGCTGTAATCGTGTATAAGGTGCTCATTCGTAAACGGGCACGTAAATTGGCATCAGCCAGTTGGTCCTGTGCTTGTGCAAAGCTTTTATTTTCAATCATTTTTTCAGAAATCGTTTGATACATCATCTTGTGTGTTTCCGTTAAGTCGATCGTCATTTCTTCAATCCCGCAAGCTGTCGTCACATCACGGGCATCTTGAATGTTTTTTTCGCTAGTTTGGATAGGCAAGATGACTCCTAAAGAGTTATCAGGATAAGCAAGCTTAATCAGATTTGCTACGACCGCAGAATCCAGTCCGCCACTGACACCGACAAGCAAACCGTCTGCTCTCGCTGCTTCAGTTCGTTCCCTTAACCATTTTACAATCGATTCAATATGTTGTTCCAAGTTGGTCCACTCCTTTATGAACAGTATCTCGTCCCATATTAGCATGAAAATTGGTTTTTTAACACTTACACATACTATACGGTTTACTTCTATTTTACCCGAAAAAAAAGAGACATAACGTCTCTCGTAATTTGGGGCTATTCTTCTTCTACCTCAATTGGTTTATGATCTGTTTCCTTTTCCTCAGGGGTAGGGTATAATTCTAACTCTTCATTCCTCAACCCTGCAGTTGGTTCTGGATACATCTGCATCATATTTGGATCCACCGACTGATACATCTCTTCTTGTGGAGCCTGAAACTGCTGTTGGTGCATCATATTCGGAAAGACTTGAGGTTGGGGTTGAGATTGCATTGGCATAAATATCGGTGCCTGCCAGCCGTGATGAAATGGGTGGTGATACCCGTGTCCCCCGCCACAGCCAAAACCGCAATTACTAGGTACATGCGGCATTGGCATATATCCTTGACAAGGATAAGTAAACATTGGCATCATTGGGGGTTGAGCGAAACATGGTTGGTCCACCGGCGGCATCATTGGCTGTTGCATGGGAGGATGCATTGGCATTGGTGGCTGCATTGGCTGTGTTTCTGGCATGTCTTGTTTCTCTTGCTTCGGCTGTTGTTTCGGTTTTACTTGTTCTTTAGCTTTCGGTTTTTCTTTCTTTTTACTTGTTTTTGGCAGTTCTGGTAAAATTTCTATCGGATATTCTTTATGCTTTTCTTCAAGGGTTGGCAACATTTTTTCTGGTTCAAAAGGAAAGGTCGGCATTTTTGGCAGTTCTGCTGCAGGCTTCTTCTCTACCTGAACTTCTTTCTTCGGAGCTGGAACATGCTTCAGCTCTTCTTTTGGCAATGTTTTTGTTTTTTCGCCTTGCGTTATCTTTTTGGAATGAGTCGGAATCCTTATTTTCATCCCAGGCATGATCATGTCAGGGCTTGCTAAATGTGAATTTAGTTCTTTTAATTCTTCAAAATCCACATGATACTTCTTCGCAATCTCCCATAACGTGTCTCCTTTTTGGACAATGTGTATTTTCAAAAAGATCCTTCCTTTCTAGTTAACAATCTAGGCTAATTACTCTATATCAACATATGCAATGTAATCTTAAAAGTTAACCCGGAAGATACATAAAAAAAGAAGCTGGGATAAATTTTATCTTCCTAGCTTCTTTTTTCTTTCTATAAATTCATGTGATATACAGGATAAGTACCTAATATATTCACCTCACAGCCAAGTGCTTCCAGTTCCCCTTTCACTCCGGGAAATAGAGCATCATCATAGGCTTGATTGACGTCAATAATGAAAAAGTAATTGCCTAACCCTGTTTTTGTCGGACGTGATTCAATTTTTGACAGGTTCATCTTTCTCCAGGCAAAGGCAGAAAGAATTTGATGCAATGCACCTGGTTGGTCGCTTGGTAATATAATTTTTAATGTTGTTTTTTCCAATTGAATCGGGTGTTTAATTTCTAACAAATCCTTATTCTTCGTCAGTGCGATAAATCGTGTATGGTTGTTTGGATAGTCATGAATATTATTCGCATAAATTTGTAGTCCATATTCTTCTGCGGCCAAGCTATTTCCAATTGCAGCAATTGGTTCTGCACTTTCAGCAACGATTTCCGCAGCCCGACCAGTCGAGGTCGTATAAGAGATCTTTGCTGTCATTAAATTTTTATGAATGTAACGATGACATTGAGCAATCGCGTGACTATGGGAATGAATTTCCGTAATTTGTGACAAGTCTCCATCAAAATCCCGCCTTACGAGTAAATGCTGTTGAATAGGCACAACCACTTCAGCAACAACCGGTAAAGTGACTTCATGGATGAGATAATCCACAGTCAACTGAACGGTCCCTTCAATCGCATTCTCTATCGGTACGACGGCGATGTCAATTTCATCATTCGCTACTGCATCAATACACTCCGGAATCGTTGCGTAGCTAACTTTCTCCTCATTATTGAACGTTGTATCCACTGCCAATTTCGTAAATGTACCTTTTGGTCCCAAGTATCCAATCGTCGTCAAAATAGTCCCCCCAAAACAAATCTATTCTATAAATTCAAATTCCAAATCAAGTAAGTGAATCGTGTCTCCATCCTTTGCTCCCCGCTCTCTAAGAGCATCATCCACACCCATTCCACGCAGTTGGCGAGCAAAGCGTTGCTGCGACTCTTCGCGGGTGAAATCTGTCATTTTAAATAACCTCTCCAATTTTTCCCCGTGAAGAACGTAAGAACCATCCGGATTACGTGTAATCTGAAAACCATCCTCTTTTTTATGATGGCGATATACAACGGTTTCTTCTCGCTCAGTCATATCAGGTTCTCGCTTCGGAATTGTGTCGAGTTGATCAGCGATCTCAAAAACAAGCTCTTTCAAGCCTTGTTTTGTTATTGCCGATACTTCAAAAATGCGTACATCTCCACTCAGCTTGTCCTCGAAGTTTGCAAGGTTTTCTTGCGCTTCCGGCATTTCCATTTTATTTGCCACGATAACTTGTGGTAGGTTCTTAAGTCGCTCGTTGAAGGATGCAAGTTCTTCATTAATTGTCACATAATCTTCATATGGATCACGTCCATCAATTGCAGCCATGTCAATGACATGGACGATGAGCCGTGTTCGTTCCACATGACGAAGGAATTGAAAACCAAGACCTACTCCTTCACTCGCTCCTTCAATTAACCCTGGCAAATCCGCCATAACAAAACTGCGGCCATCCCCAGTATCGACTACTCCCAGATTCGGAGCTAGGGTCGTAAAATGATAATCAGCAATTTTCGGTTTTGCTGCACTTACAACAGATAATAACGTTGATTTACCTACGCTTGGGAAGCCAACAAGTCCGACATCCGCAATTACTTTTAGTTCAATTCGAATGTTCTTCTCTTCCCCAGGTTCACCATTCTCTGCGATTTCTGGTGCAGGATTTCTTGGACTCGCAAAGCGAACATTTCCTCGTCCACCTCGCCCACCTTTTACAATCACAGCCCGTTGCTTATGTTCAGTTAAATCCGCGATTACTTCTTCTGTTTCTTCATCTATAACAACCGTTCCGGGAGGCACACTTAAGATGAGCGCTTCAGCATTTTTACCATGCATTGATTTACTCATCCCGTTTTCGCCACGCTTTGCTTTAAAATGACGATTGTAACGGAAGTCCATAAGGGTGTTCAAGCCTTCATCGACTTCAAAAATTACGTCTGCTCCGTTACCGCCATCACCGCCAGCTGGGCCTCCCATTGGAACAAATTTTTCCCTGCGGAAAGCTACAAGACCATTTCCACCGTCTCCTGCTTTCACATATACTTTAGCTTGATCAACGAACATACTATCACCTCTTAACTTGCAAACACGTTAAAACTGTATATCAGATTTTCCGGTGTTTGTTTTATGTAAATATCTTCAGAAGGGGAAATTATTTGTTCCTCACTTCTCTCATTTAAATCGACGGAAACATTTATTGTACAATCCGTTTCATTTTCAATAAAATCGACATGTATCGTATAAACATTTACATCATCCGATCTTTGTTGTATATCTTGAATAATTTGATCCAGTTTTTCTTTGATATACAGATCGGCATCTGTTAATTTTATACTCTCTGAGTGAATCGAATAACCAAGTTTAAATTGATTGTACTTCATCCTGAATTTCTTAAACCAGACAACAACATGAGGGATGTTCAGATTCAGTAATTTCCGTTCCTTATGGAAAAATTCGAAGAGCTTAGTCAGATTGTCATCCACTTTTTCCATCTTACCTAATTTAACATACCCCTGAATAATCTGCAGATCGTTCAGTAAATCGTGACGATACGATTGAATGATGTCCACTACCTCTTTTGCTTCCATAAGTGTACCTCCTATTGATATAGAAAGTATAGCAGAAACGAATAAATACTTCATCAAATAGCGAAAAAAACTCCAGCCAAAATTCGGCTGGAGTTCGTTATTTAACTCTTATGCTTCTTGGGCTTCCGGATAAACACTTACTTTTTTACGGTCGCGACCGTAGCGTTCAAACTTAACAACACCATCCACTTTTGCGAATAATGTGTCATCCGAACCAAGCCCTACGTTATCACCTGGGTAAACTTTTGTACCGCGCTGGCGGTAAAGAATGGAGCCACCTGTTACAAATTGGCCATCCGAACTTTTAGCACCTAGACGTTTCGAATGTGAATCACGTCCGTTACGCGTACTACCTGCACCTTTTTTCTGAGCAAAGAATTGCAAATCTAAACGTAGCATGTCGTGCACCTCCTTATGTTTCCTGAATTCGTATAAATTCACCGTATTCCATTTCAATGGATTTTAAGGAAATAAGCATTCCTTCGAGAAGAAGTTGTGCCTTTTCCAATTCGTTTTCAGTATAAAGGGATGGGAATGTGATTTTTAAGTAACCACCTTCTCCTCCCTGCTTAATGTCAATATTCGTATCCGTTAATTCCAGGACTGCGTTTACTGCCCCAATCGACACTCCAGAAACAGCTGCGCAGACAAGATCATAGCCATATGGTCCACTTTCAGCATGTCCAGAAAGTTCGATGGAGTGCAAAACGTTGTTATTGCGTTCAACCGTTATTTGAATCACTTCAGTCGACCTTTAAGCATTGATTTTTTCAATTACTAGTTTCGTATAAGGCTGTCTATGACCTTGTGTACGATGGTAATTCTTTCTACGTTTGTATTTGAATACTCTAATTTTCTTTTGACGGCCTTGTTTCTCAACTTTAGCAGTTACGTTAGCTCCGTCAACATATGGAGCTCCAACTTTTACGTCATCTCCACCAACAAAGAGTACCTTGTCAAATGTTACCGTTTCATTCGCTTCAGCAGAAATTTTTTCAACATAAATTTCTTGGCCTTCTTGAACTTTAACTTGCTTGCCACCTGTTTCGATAATTGCGTACATGAATGCGCACCTCCTTAATTACTAAGACTCGCCATACAGGTACTTTTATTCCTAGAAGTTTAAAACCTGTTCTGCGCGGTTGTAGCACTGGTGCTACGTTGAATAACGTATAAATATTACCATAGTTTAAGCTTCTATGTCAAGCATCCATCTAAAATAAATCATCCATTCGTTTCCCATATTGCTTCTTGTGAAAATAAGCATGTAAACAGTCCGTTTCGTCAATTCGTTTCACGGAACTATCGGTACCACGGAGAATAATCAAATGTCTTCTTTCCCTTTTAAATTGACTGAATACATCCATCAATGTTGAATTACCTGTTAAATATAATGGTTCGATTTTTTTAACGTCTTCATTCCCCCTGTATCTCCGCATTAGAAAGCGCAAAAATACATAAAATCGGCGTTTCCATTCCAGTCTGTTTTCAAGAAACAGAAAAATCATGATTGCGGTATAGGTCAACGTAAACGGATAGAAAAATATATAACCAAACGCAAGACTAGCACACAAACTTAAAGATAATAAAAAAATGCCATCCAATGCTTTTCTAAAAGGGAGGATGACCGATAAGAAGTAGAAAAGAATTTTCCCGCCATCAAGTGGCCAGATTGGCAATAAATTAAATAAAAGAATGACTGTATTATACCATAGCGCTGTTTGAAACAATGATTCTGAAATCGCTCCAACAGAAAGCAATACTTCCAGGGCAGCATAGATTGGGATATGCTGAAGCGGCCCTGCCAATGTAACGATTAATTCCTCCTTCACAGGACGATTACTGTGTTCGTCTGTTTCCATTACTCCGCCAAATACCCAAAGCATTACCCGCTTGATCCGCCACCTGAAAAACTTTGCCGCCAGATAATGTCCCATCTCATGGACAAACACAATCGCAAAAATAATTGTCATTTCCATGAAAGTACCAGTCAATAAAGAGATACCAATAAATAAAATAAGTATGGGGTGAATGTGCAGTGGAGGAAGCAGATTACGGACCATCATCAACCACAATCACCTTGACTGGATCGAGGAATGTATTATCTTTCTCTAAGGAAAAAAATACAGATTCACTGCTTTCTGTTGGCGCAAATGTTCCGATTCGCTCGTTTGCTGTTACGTATTGATACAGATGGACATCAATATTTGTTAAATGACCATATCTGGAATTCGTTCCGTCAGCATGTTGGATAACGATTGTTCTACCTGTGTCTGGATATCTGCCGGCAAATACTACAACCCCTTCATGATGAGCAACGATATCCGTCTCTTTACCTGGGGATATTTTCACACCTGTCCCGTTTGTTTGAAAGGTTTCAATGATGTCCCCGTTTATAGGCATGACTACTTCTTGATGTTCATCAGGCAAATCTGCAGGCTGCGGGGAGAATGCTAATGGGCTGCCGAAAACATCCCTGTACCAGCTATTTACTTTAGCGAATTGAAAGTCTTTACGCAATAACTGATGGACAACTTCCTGCGGCTTTGCCAGTAAGGCATGATTCGTAGTCATTAATAGGGCGACTGAAAAGAATAGGATGCCTGCAAGAATGCCTTTCATCATGAGGCCGGTTACGAAATCTTTGCTCGCTTTCTCTTTAAATACATAGTTATTGATTTCTGGTGGGTATCCGTGCTTTTCTTCTGCTTGGTGGAAGATCCCGCTGTCTTGTTCTATTCCTTTATTTGGTACATTACGTTCCTTTTTACGTTGTTCTATTGCTTTTCTTACTTTTCTAATATCCTTGCTCATTCCATTCACCGTCTTTCCTGCTATTTCCTTACCAATATATGAAAGCTCGTCCGGTGTTATGAATGGATATTTCTGTATAATATAGAGAGAGGAATGAACCACTCTCTACTGGAGGTCCGCAATCCTTATACTCCTGCTCCTGCGGGATAAGAAAAGCATCGATGAGACCCCACAACGGGTTTGCCAGGGTGGAGGCTCTCATCAGGCGCCCGTGGAAAGGGTGTATGGGCGCTGCGGAACTGGAGTAGCGCAAAAATATTATAAAAAAGCCGATACCTGAGTGATATCGGCTTTATGAGTTATTAATAAAAATATAATTTTATGAGCGCATACCGATGAATTTTTTGAAGCGTTGGAAGATGCCTTTTTCTTCTTCTAAAGATTGCAGTGGAACGTTTTCTCCGAGTATTCTTCTTGCGATATTCCGATAAGCAATAGAAGCTTTAGGGTTGGGGTTTAATGCAACAGGCTCCCCGTTATTAGAAGCTTTAATTACTTCTTCATCATCGATTACAATACCAATTAAATCAATTGCCAGTAACTGAACAATCTCATCTACTTCCATGATGTCACCACTTTGCATCATATGGTTTCGGATTCGGTTAATAATGAGGCGCGGTGCTTCTGTCATATCTTCCTGCTCCAAGAGACCAATTATGCGATCGGCGTCACGCACACTTGACTTCTCAGGGTTGGTTACGACAATTGCCCGGTCTGCTCCTGCTATAGCATTTTGGAATCCCTGCTCAATTCCCGCAGGACAATCAATGATGATATAATCATATTCTTGCTTCAGTTCTGCAACGATTTTTTTCATGCCTTCCGTAGTGACTGCAGATTTATCACTGGTTTGTGCAGCTGGGAGAAGAGTCAAAGAGTCGAAGCGCTTATCGCGAATCAATGCTTGATTTAACCGACAGCGTCCCTCCACAACATCCACAATGTCATAGATAATTCGGTTTTCAAGCCCCATAATTACATCAAGATTTCTTAAGCCTATATCCGTATCAATTAAACAGACTTTTTTCTCCATTAAAGCTAATGCTGTACCTATATTAGCGGTTGTTGTTGTTTTGCCAACGCCACCTTTACCAGAAGTAATTACAATAGCTTCACCCATTTTGCATTCTCCTTTCAAATCCGCTTATTTCATTTCGTTTCCGTGAAAGAAGCTTCAACGAATCAATGATGATTTTATCTTCATTATCATCAATAACGCCACACTCCATATAGACACCATCTGCCACGTAGTCTGGTGCGCGGCTAATATAATCAGCAATCCGCAACTGGGTCGGCTTCATATAAGATGCTGCAATAAACGTATTGCGGTCACCTTTATAACCAGCATGGGCAATTCCGAATAAATTACCTAAAACATAAATGTTACCAGTAGCCATTACCTTGCCACCAGGATTCACATCACCAATAAGCAAGAGATCACCTGTCACTTTTAAAACTTGTCCAGAACGAATAATCCGGTGAGTCCTCTTAATTCCACTTTCTTCCTTCCAACGTAGCGCTTCATCACGATGAACAACATTTGTTTCAATAGCAGTTACTTTGAAATGATTATCCTCTTCAATCATAACTCGTAATCTATCCCGCTTTTCTTCATCTACAAAACGATTGCCAGATTGTACTTTCACAGAAACAAGCGGTTCATTCTTGTTCTGTTGAGTCGATTGTAATTTATCTTTTAATTCGACCAGGGCTTCCTCAAACGGCACTTCATCGTCAATCATTAATGTAAGGCCTTCCCTGTTCCCTTTTATTGTGATTATTGGTTTCTTTTCATGCACAGTTCGTCACCTCTTCCAAAAAAGCCCCGAATATCCTCATCTTAATTTCCACGATCCAACTGTTCCTTACTCCACTGAACAATCCTTTTCTTGAATAAAGGAAATAAAAGCAGTAAAAATAACAGATTAGCAAGTATTGTCGGAAGCATTCTTCTCAGTAAATAATCCGACCAAATCATATCAGTCACACCTATTACGGTATACATCATGTAAATTAAACCATCTGCAACCGCAATTGCTGTGACACCTAAAATAAGCAAAACGTAAAAATTCCGGTGCAATAATTTCTGTAAGCCGTGGATGGCATAAATAGCTATCCCATAAGAAAACATGTAAATACCGAGAATACCTGTATAGACTACATCAATTAATAACCCAAAAATAAAAGCATAAGTAATGGAATAATATGTATCCTCCACATCGTAATAAACAGCAATGTAAACAAGGAATACAAGAACCCAGTGAGCGATGATCAGATTGGTACTCAATACTATTTCATTTGGCAGGAGATTGATTGCTAAGCCTTCAACGATAACAAGAACAAGTAGAATGAGTGGTAAGTAAGCCTTTTTCATTCCTCATTGTCCTCCTCTTCCTCATCAGCCGCCTCGCTGGATTCATCAACCTGGTCAACTGCACGGTCAAGTACGATAACATGATTAATATCATACATATCAGATGCCGGTTCAACAAGAGCAATCTGGGTTAAACCGTATTGATCAGATGTTACTTCTTTAACTGTACCAATCGGAACTCCAGCTGGGAATACGCCTCCCATCCCGGAAGATACGACAAGATCATCTTCTGCAATATCTTTTTCGGATTCCTCAATGATACGGAAGAGTAAAGAATTCGTCTCCTCATCAAACCCTTCGATCATACCGAATATATTACGTCCTTCATCCCGTGAAACCATTGCAGATATCCGATTAAATTGATCAAAGCCAGTTAACAGCTTCACTCGTGCAGTAACATCATTAGCTGATTGAACCTTTCCAATCATTCCGTCTGCCGTCATCACTAACATATTTGCTTGAACACCATGCTTTTCACCTTTATTGATTGTCACTTGTTCGAGCCATCTTTCAGGAGAGCGTGCAATAACAATTGCCTGAATTGCCTCATGGCTGCGAATGGAATCAGATTCCATCAAATCAAGAACATCCCGTAATTCTTCATTTTCTTTATTGACTTCCTGCACTTCATAAATAAGGGAACGATATTGGCTAAGCTGTTCTTTCAATATTTGATTTTCCTCGTATGTGTTGCGGAAGTCTTTGATATTTGTAAATACATCTGTTGTAAAATTGACTGGTGTGTGGACGACATATTGCACCCAGCCAACTGCATCATTTATGAATTCTTCTGCAAAGGTGACATTTATCCGGTCTCTGAAGGTATAACCGACAAGCACGACGAGCAGGATAAATCCAATCAGAAAGATAAAAAGCCGTTTATTTCTAAAAAAGCGCATGAAAACACCTACTTAATTATTTGAAGATAACGTTGATACATTTGAATTTCGGAAATGGTGAATATAATCAATTGATTTCCCTGTTCCTATTGCCACACTTTCAAGTGGCTCTTCCGCAATGAAAACTGGTATTTTCGTTTCATCACTAATGACTTGATCAATATTTTTAAGCATTGCACCACCGCCTGTGAGTACAATACCGCGATCCATAATATCAGCAGCAAGTTCCGGTGGTGTTTTTTCAAGTGTGTTCTTCACCGCTTCAACAATTGCCTCCACTGTTTCATTTAAAGCAGAAGACACCTCTTTTGCGGTTACGGTTATTGTTTTTGGCAGGCCGGTCAGCAAATCTCTTCCTCTAATGTCCAATTCACTATCTTCTGTCACTTCTCCAGCTGTTCCAATATCTAATTTAATTGATTCTGCTGAACGTTCACCGATTAGCAAGCTGTATTCTTTGCGGATATAATTAATGATCGCCTCATCCATATTATCACCGGCAACACGGATTGAACGGCTTGTCACCACTCCGCCAAGGGAGATTACTGCAACCTCTGTCGTCCCTCCGCCGATATCAACAATCATACTGCCTGTAGGCTCCCAGACGGGAAGACCTGCACCGATAGCAGCAGCGAAAGGTTCTGAGATTGCAAATGCCTCGCGGGCTCCAGCTTGTTTCGTTGCATCAATTACCGCTCGTTCTTCCACCATTGTAATTCCAGACGGGACACAAATCATGACATTTGGTTTCTTAGCAAATATGGAACGTCCACGCATTGCCTTCTTAATATAATAATTCATCATTGCTGCTGTTGTATCATAATCCGCAATGACGCCGTCTTTCATCGGACGAATAACCGTTATATTTCCCGGCGTTCTACCAATCATATTTCTCGCATGACTTCCTACCGCTTCAATATTACCAGTTTCCGAATTTTTGGCAACAACAGACGGCTCACGTACGACTACTCCTTTACCTTTAACGAACACCAATGTATTTGCAGTACCTAGGTCGATACCAAAATCTTGAGAAAAGCTAAACTTTGCCAATCCAATCTCCCTCTCCGTTCACGAATTTCTTATATGTAGTTTAACTATATCTATTTCTGAAACCTCATGCAAACATTCATTTTATCCTAATTTTCAAGATTAAGAAGCGCCACTTTCAATTGTTAGCAGAAAAATGGCGCTTGATATAACAATCCCTATAATATTATACGAAATAAATGATAAAATAGATAGTCTAATATTGTTATAGATAACCTTTTTCCTTCAATGAAACAAATTTACGATTTCCAATGATGAGATGATCCAGTACTTCGATTCCCATTATTTTGCCCGCCTCGACTAATCGTCTCGTTACATGGATATCTTCCTGGGATGGCGAAGGATCGTAGGGTAGGAATCAAGCGCCTTATTATGTTTCCATAATAGGTTTCACAATTCCCCCCTCCGAACCGTACGTACACCTTTCAGCGTATACGGCTCTCCAGTTGATTAATCGGAATTTGCTTTTCATGGTGTTTATGGTGACAGTCATAGCATAGGGCTAAGGTTTTTCGGTTTCGTTCAATCATAATACGCTCTAAAAGCTTGAGATTTTTTTCTTCAAGTCTTTTAGTTTCCTTATATGATGGACTTCCATTTGACCTTCAGTCGTTCCACATGCTTCACATTGGTTTGCTAATAAACGTTTTTCAAACTCTGTTCTACCCGAATATTTATATACATTTGAGATAATATCAGATTGTGTTGAGTCTGCTTTTATAGCACCTTTTGTTTTTGGCATATCCTTCATCCTTACAAATTGATGGAGGATTTCATTGCCCTTTTTGTCATAGCGTACAAGACATAGCACACCTTGCTTATGCTTTCTCATACTATTTGCTACTTTTGCCGAGGTGCTGCGTCGTTTATTAGCCATCGTCTTGATAAAACTACTCTCCGCTAGGTAGAATAATCTATCCAAGTGGTGATAGTTATTTGCTAGCTTGTAATAGTTGGCAATGCCACGTAGTTCCGCGTTGTAGGTCATTAAAATCTCTAGTTCAAAGTTATTAATAAGTTTTGTCCTATGCGTTATTTTGAAATCGTCTAAATTTCCATAGTTATTTTTTAATGCGAAATCTTTTATTTTACTTGAAGGGATTTCTAGTTTAATCGCGTCCGATAAGGTCCTTTTCTTCAGTGGCTGTCCGTAATTCTTATATTTCACTCGTTTGACCTTCACTTCTTGCCACGTTCGGAATTCATACCCTAAAAATGGAACTGGATTCTCTAGATGTGTAACAAGTGTCTTTTCTTCGCTTAATTCCAATGCCAATTCATTTTCGAGAAATTTTCCTGCTAACTCTTTAATCTTCCTTGCGTGTTCTTTATTCCCTGCAATTCCAATAACGAAATCATCAGCATAGCGAACGTACTTCATTCTTCGATAATTTTCATCCATTGGGTCTGTTGATGGAACGGTTAAACCTTTCTTTTTTAGGTCGCGTATCAGTTCTATTAGTTCTGATCGTCCCTCCCAATGTTTGTGTCCGTATTTATCGTCTAGTCTGTTTATTTTTCTTTTAGTAGAGTCAATTTTTGATCTAATAGCTCTTGTTTCTTTCCTTCTTACACGGACTTTTCCTTTATCGAATTTCTTGATTTGTTCTTCCACGAACAAGTCAAGCTCATGAAGGTAGATGTTCGCCAGTAATGGAGAGATAATTCCTCCTTGTGGCGTTCCACTATACGTCTTATTAAACTGCCAATTTTCCATTACGCCACATGTTAATGCGTTGTGTATGAGAAGTAGAAACCTTCTATCCTTAATTTTCTTGGAAATTAACTTGATTAGAATTTGATGGTTGATATTATCGAAAAATCCTTTAATATCCCCCTTAATACACCAAGTCAATCCCTTCCAAGTGTTTTTAATTTGTGATAGAGCTGTGTGACAACTTCTTCCTTCTCTAAACCCATGTGAATTGCTTGAAAAGACAGGTTCGTAAATATTGTCTACAATCATTCTCATAACTTCTTGGACAAGTTTATCTCGAAAATTTGGCACCCCTAATGGTCTTTTCTTACCATTGGATTTTGGAATATAGACTCTTCTTACTGGTGAGAAACGAAATGTACCAGCCTTCAATTGCTCGATGATTTCATCAATTTTTTGTAGGCTACATCCATCAATTGTTTCTTCAGTAGTTCCCTTTGTGAGATTTCCTGCGTTCGGATATAACTTGGCGTATGCCTTTATCCATAACTCTTTGTTGTACATTAGACGATAACAATCTGTTACTTTAAGACCATGTAAAGAGACATTCCTTATAACGTCCAACTGTCGAAATGGATTATTTGCCATATTCATGACTCCTTTCATGTTGACGTTAACATCAACCTGTTTTTCTTCCCCATGCTAAACTCATTACAAGCAAACGTTGGGTACTATAAAAACTCCATTATCATATGCAATTTTCATAGACCTTTGTCTAATAGCTACAAGGCACTTGCACTTAGATAATCCCTGCATTATGACATAAATTTAGAAATGTGATGGTTAGGTATCCCTTTCGACGTTTTCTTCTAGTGGAAGATTGAAGGATAAATCTTACTATGGACAGGAAAGCGGCGATTTCCAACAGACGCTCAGGCGATACATCTCCCATTTTATCCTCATTACCTGTTAGCTATCTTAGGTAATGGCGCACCCATCGCTCATTCGTCTAGGATTCAGGCAGTATAGCTTTTACCATACATCACTTGGTCTGAAGAACTGACTCAGGCGTAGATAGCTTGCCTGTCTATTCTCCTTTTCACATCATGCTATGTTCCCTCTATGAGTTTCCTCTCAAGGTAAGATGCTGACCATAGAACGTTGTAAGAAGTTCTAGATTTCCATTGAAATCGCTAAATTTATGCACCTTGCAGGCGCACACCGGATGGATGATTATGGCAAACGATGATCGATGCAGCTGAGCGTTTAACAGCTTCACGATACACCTCGCGAGGATGAACGATCGAAGCATTAAGGCTCCCGACAAAAATCGTTTGCCGGTGAATAACGTGGTTCTTAGTATCCAGGAACAAAACAACGAAATGTTCCTGTTTTAGCAGGCGCATTTCCTCCATAACGTAATTCGCTCCGTCATCAGGTGAGCGGATTACGTATTTATCATCGGGTTTATATTGGCTCATTCTCTTACCAAGTTCAATTGCAGCTAGGATTTGAACCCCTTTTGCATGTCCGATTCCCTTAATCGCTGTCAACTCTTCAAGCGTGGCATCATGCAATAGTTTTAAGCCTTCAAAATGCATAAGCACCCGGTTGGCGAGCATCATGACAGATTCTATTTTCGTACCGCTTCCAAGCAAAATGGCTAAAATCTCCTGATTGGTCAGATGATTTGTTCCAAGCCTGATGGCACGCTCCCTCGGTCTGTCTTCTTTTGGTACATCTTTAATCATGATTTGCATCCCTATAACCTCCTTTCTTGTTCTCACTTTACGAATTATGAAAATAAAACTCAACTTGCTGTTTCTCTGTTTTAAAGGCTCTTTTACCGGGAGAAATCGAAAAACCACCTGGAGATATTCTCCTTATCAGGTGGTTTTCTATGTTCATGTTTCATAAACGGATAAGTTACAAATTATCATAGGCTTGCATAACCTGCAGGAGATAAACTCCAACATCTTCTGTAGGTGCCTCTATGACTTCAACGAGATTTTCTAACCTTTCTCCTTGAGGTGTATGCTCCGAATGGTTCAAGAGTGGAGTGTTTTCTTGCGCAGTTAATGCTTCTTCCCACACTTGGCCAAACTGTTCAATCCATTCAGAAGCTTCTTCGTGAAGTTCTAGCTCCTTCTCCGTTGTTTGCCATTGTTTAACAAATACATCAAATCCCTCACCTTGTAACTCTATTGCGCGCTGTTTAGCCAAGTCTTCTGTCTGGTAGATTCCGATTAATAGAAAATATTGCTCATCTCGTTCCCAAATGAATGCTGGTTCACCTGCTGACGTAAAAGTGTCCCGCCATTCTTCCGCATTCGCCTGCTCCTCAAACAGCCCGGCTTGAAGAACGTATCCAGCTAGTGCTGCCAGTTGTCCTGAATGTACTTGACTGTCCGTTTCTTGAGCCGTAACAGCTGCAGATGGACTTACCTCTTCCTCTGACTGTTCATTTTCAATACCGGTAAATAAATGGATTATAAACATTCCTAATACTGTACCGATTACGCCCGCTGAAAGAATGGTTACAACAACAGGTGCAAGCCAGCTTTTTTTCTTTGCACTTTTTGGACGATAGTGGACAGGGGTTATGTCACTTTTCACTTCCTTTTTCACCGCGCTGCCATCCTCAATAATCCGGTCATCTGTATATTTATTATTCGTCATCTTTTCACTCCCTGCTAGAATACCTTTGCATCACTCTAGCATAATCAGAATGAAAAAGTAGAAGAAATTTGTCAGTTGGATTGTAAAACTTTTCTACATCATTTTACGTTGATTCAATAAATAGTGACGCACTTCTGTTATAAAGTGGAGTGAACCTGTAATAAAATAAACACTGTCATTATCTGGTATGTATTCGAGAAGTGCTTTATAATCAGGGTTCACTTGTTCAACCGGAATGTTACGTGGCAAATTATTTAGATTCCATGCACGTGGATGTTCAAAGGTAGTAAGCGTAATATGCTCAAATTGTTCCGATAATAAATCAAGCATTTCTGCTATTGCTTTATCGCGAAACATGGCAACAATGACTTGTTTGTTCGCATCAGGATATTGCTCATGAGCAGTCTGAATAAAAGCTTTTATCCCGGCCGGATTATGAGCAGCATCGAGTATAACTACCGGATTGTGCTGAACACATTCAAATCGACCAGGCAGCATGGTATCCTCTATTTGGCAGATTGCTTTTTCGAAGTCCAGTTTGAAACCACTTTGCTTTAAAATATGTAAAGCTTGTAAAGCAATTGAAGCATTATCTTGCTGATGCTCTCCTTTCATTTGCAGATTGAAATACAAGCGGTTAAAATCCATTCCAAGTTTAAAACAGGGAGCGTGCTTTTTCCGGGACTCTTCTTTCATTACAGCAAATGCTTCCTCATCCAAATCTCCGACAACGACTGGTATTGTTTCCTTAATAATTCCAGCTTTATGCCAGGCTATTTCCGACTCACCTTCACCTAAATAATCCATATGGTCGCGTGCAATCGATGTAATAATCGACAGAATCGGCTGCACGGCGTTCGTCGTGTCGAATCGACCGCCCATGCCCGCCTCGATCAGAACAAATTCCCCATTTTGCGCAAAAAAACAAAACGCCAGAGCAGTAAGTACTTCAAACTCTGTTGGCGCCAAATCCGCTTCGTCCATTTCTATAACATGCGGCAGAATGTGATTCATCTGTTCAACCATTATTTTTTCAGGGATTTCCTGATCGTTTAACAAAATATGTCCGCGTACCCCTGTGAAGCTCGGTGATGTAAAAACCCCGACCTCATAGTCATTTGCCTGCAAAGCTGCTTTAATAAAATGCAGTGTCGAGCCCTTACCGTTCGTGCCAGCAATATGAATTGCTTTAAAATGATTTTCTGGATTACCTAATCGGGCTAGCAACTCATGAGTCCGTTCGAGACCCGGCTTCATTCCTAACTTTTTTCGTTCATTGAAAAACACTTCCACCTCTTGTATAGTAGAAAACATGATAACACCGCTTTCCTCAATTAATCGTAAATTCATTATAACAGAAAGGAAAATGAATGTTGAAACGAACAGGATGGATAATCTATAACGGCAACTTGCCTGGAAGTAAGTTTCTTGATTTCGCAGAGATGCTGCAAAAGGCAGCAGAAAAATTCAATAGTAAAGCAAAACTCATTAAAAATAATGATTTACTTAGTTTGCTTACAACTTCAAAACTTGATGTATTATCAGAAATGCCTCTCCCTGATTATGTTGTATTTACGGATAAAGATATTTATTTAGCGAAACAATTGGAATACCTAGGTGTTCCTGTATTTAATAAGGCCGAGGTAATCGCTGTAAGTGATGATAAGATCGCGACCTATCAAGCACTTGCTAAATTAAATCTGCCAATACCAAAAACAATAATTGCTCCCAAAATATTTCACACAGGAAGTTTTGATGAACGAGTTATCGAGATGGCAATCGAGGAAATCGGCTTTCCTCTTATAATGAAGGAAGCGTTCGGTTCCTTCGGTGAGCAAGTATATCTTGTTGAAAGTAAAAAAGAACTCAATAAGAAACTCGAGTTAATTGGCAATAAACCATTTGTTTTTCAAGAATTTGTCCGAACGAGTTATGGAGTTGATCTGCGCCTTCAAGTAGTTGGTAATAAGGTCGTCGCTGCTATGAAGCGAAAGTCTGACAATGATTTCCGAGCCAATATTACGGCGGGAGGTCGGATGGAAGCTTATACACCAACACAATCAGAAGAAGAGATCGCAGTGCTGGCAACAGAAGCAATTGGAGCAGATTTTGCCGGAGTAGATTTACTGTATGGTGAGGAAAATCAGCCAATTATCTGTGAAATAAACTCCAATGCACATATTCGGAATCTATATGAATGCACAGGAATCAATGCGGCAGATTATATGATGGAATATGTTTTAAACAAGATAAAAGATTATTAAAAAACGGCTGGAAACCCAGCCATTTTCTATATTCCATTATCCTTTTAATTCTTCCAGTCTTGCTTTTACTTTTGCCTGTCTTTCTAGATAGTCTTTTTCTTTCTGGCGTTCTGCTTCAACAAGAGCTTCCGGCGCTTTACTTACAAAGCCTTCATTGGATAATTTCTTCTTCACTCTGTCTACTTCTTTTGTCCATTTATCCAACTCTTTTTCCAGTCTTTCCAACTCTTTGTTAAGATCAATCAGCCCTTCCAGCGGCAGGAATATTTCTGCACCCGTTACGACAGCTGTCATTGCTTTATCTGGAATTTCCAGCTTAGCTGCAACTGCTAATTTTTCCGTGTTACAGAAGCGTTCCAGGTACGTACGATTCTGCTCCAGTTCAGAGACGATTTCCTCATTCTCTGCTTCAATCAGCATATTGATCTTCTTGGACATTGGGGTATCAACTTCTGCCCTGATATTACGAACAGACTTGATGATTGCCACTAAGCGCGACATTTCCTTAACAGCCACATCATCATGCAATTCTTGTTTTACTTGCGGCCAGCTTGCAATCGTAATGGATTTCCCTTCATGTGGCAATTGCTGCCAAATTTCTTCCGTAATGAACGGCATGAATGGATGCAGCAAGCGCATCGTTTGGTCAAGCACATAGGCTAAAACGGATTGTGTTGTTTTCTTTTGGGCTGCATCGTCACTATAAAGTGGTAATTTCGCCATTTCAATATACCAGTCACAGAATTCATCCCAAATAAAGTTATATAAATGACGTCCTGCTTCACCAAACTCATATTTATTCGTATTCTTCGTTACTTGATCAATCGTCTCATTCAATCTTGTCAGGATCCATTTATCAGCAACCGAAAGATCTCCTGACAAATCAATATCATCATAATTGAAATCCTCTAAGTTCATTAAAACGAACCGGGAAGCATTCCAAATCTTATTTGCAAAATTCCATGTTGATTCAACCTTCTCCCAGTGGAATCGTAAATCCTGTCCAGGCGTTGAACCTGTTAACAAGAAGTAACGAAGAGAGTCTGCTCCGTATTTAGCGATGACATCCATCGGGTCAACACCATTTCCAAGGGATTTACTCATTTTCCTTCCTTCTGCATCACGGATTAATCCATGGATGAGCACATCTTCAAACGGCTTTTCCCCTGTAAATTCTTTCGATTGGAAAATCATCCGTGCTACCCAGAAAAAGATGATATCATAGCCTGTTACGAGTGCCTGGGTCGGGAAATAGCGTTTGAAATCAGCCGCTTCCGTATCCGGCCAACCCATTGTAGAGAACGGCCACAGGGCGGAAGAGAACCATGTATCAAGTACATCTTCATCCTGTTCCCAATTTTCGTGATCACGAGGAGCTTCTCTACCTACGTAGATTTCACCAGTTTCCTTATGGTACCAAGCTGGTATCCGGTGTCCCCACCATAACTGTCTTGAAATTACCCAGTCCCGAATGTTTTCCATCCAGTGGAGATATGTCCGCTCAAACCTTTCTGGGAAGAAATTGACTTTTTCGTCACTGTCTTGTAATGCAACTGCGGCATCAGCAAGTGGCTTCATCTTTACGAACCATTGAGTTGATAAATATGGTTCTACAACCGCGCCACTGCGTTCTGAATGGCCAACCTGATGGACTCTTTCCTCAATCTTCAGAAGGGCACCGATTTCCTCTAGATCTTTTACAATTTGCTCACGACATTCAAACCGGTCCATCCCTTCATATTTACCAGCATTTTCATTCATTGAGCCGTCTTCATGCATCACTAGAACTCTTTCCAGATTATGGCGATTACCAATTTCAAAGTCATTCGGGTCATGAGCAGGCGTTATTTTTACCGCGCCAGAGCCTAGTTCCATATCAACATAATCATCAGAAACAATTTCAATTTCCCTACCGACAAGTGGTAAAATTACCGTTTTGCCAATGAGATGCTGGTACCGTTCATCATCTGGGTGAACAGCTACCGCCGTATCTCCAAGCATTGTCTCGGGACGTGTTGTAGCAATTTCGATATATTCATCACTATCTTTGATTGGGTATTTAAAATGGTAAAACTTGCCTTCCACTTCTTCATGAATCACTTCAATATCAGAAAGTGCTGTTTTCGTCTGCGGATCCCAGTTGATGATGTATTCACCCCGGTAGATGAGTCCTTTCTCATAAAGCTTGATGAAAACCTCTTTAACCGCATCAGACAATCCTTCATCGAGTGTGAAACGCTCTCTTGAATAATCAACACTTAAACCGAGCTTTTCCCATTGTGACCGGATAAAGGAAGCATATTCTTCCTTCCATTCCCAAGATTTCTCAAGGAACTTTTCCCGGCCGAGTTCATAACGGTTCGTTCCCATTTCTTTCAGTTTAGCTTCAACTTTAGCTTGGGTTGCAATTCCTGCGTGGTCCATGCCTGGAAGCCAGAGCACATCATACCCTTGCATTCGTTTCATCCGAATAATCGTATCCTGCATCGTCGTGTCCCACGCATGCCCGAGGTGGAGTCTGCCCGTTACGTTTGGCGGGGGAATAACAATAGAATAAGGTTCTTTTTTCGGGTCGTTTGGAGCCTCAAAGAATTTCCCCTCCAGCCAAAACTGATAACGACCTGCCTCTACTTCATTTGGATTATATTTTGATGGCAATGTTACTTTTTTATCCGACATTACCGATCAGCCTCCTTTATTTTTTACAATTAAAAAAACCCTTTCCATCCTTCCAAAAAAGGACGAAAAGAGTTAACTTCCGTGGTACCACCTTTGTTTACAAATTAATATTTGTACACTCGTTGATAGATATCGGCATTTTACCGGCATGCTTTTACTATAATTCAAAGCTGCTGCATCATGGGCGACCTTCCAGCACAACCTTCCTAGGAAATTCTCAGCAAATCATTTCCCTTCCTGTAGGCGTTCATCCTGTACTCTTCCCAATCATTTGCATTTTCATATTTTCTTATCTTATATTGTATACACTTCGCTTGAATACGTCAACTTTATCTTTCATTTCATCATATGTTCGGAAGGAACAAATAAAACTTCATTACATACGATATAGCAAGGAATATCATCAATGATTATGAGGTGATCTTATGGGTCGGTATTACCGGTATCGTCTGCCTCCTTGGGCGAGACAATGCCTGTTCGGTTTAGAAAAAGCAATGATGCCGTTATTAGTATACCAGCTTCTCCGTACAATTATACTCCCGACAACATTAGACGTATTTTTACTAGGTATTTTCATCTTTCTCTATCTTGCTTTTTACTTGGAATGGATTTAAACATCGTCATTTCTAATCTTTTGTTCAAGCATTTCTTGGAAACTCAGCCCGAAGATTAATTGACGATAAATCTGTTCTAATTCAATCGATAACGTAAGATGAGAGGGATAATTTTCTTTAGCTGTATGATAATTTTCCACAATCCGTAAATATTTATTGCTATTTAGCAGGTAGAGACAAAGTAAAGCTTGTTCCAAGGAGGTTAACGGATTTTCTTCCAGGTAGATGGCGAAATTTTGCAGGAAATGATTTTTTAATTGTGGTTCTTGAACTGCCCCGTTGCGGAAAAGGTCATATAAATCATAGATAGCATGTTTATAAGAAGCCCTCTCCCAATTAATAATATAGTGTTCAAATAAATGACCGGCTTGTAGATTACCATGATTTAAACTGATTCCCCAGTCCGATTCCCCTTCAGCATAAGAGAGAATCTCATCAACGAGTTGCTGAGATCGATTGAGGGAGAAACGAATATCACGATAGTGGGTTAAGACTTGCAGTTCGAAAGGAGAAGGATAATGGCTCTCTTCCATTGTCTCAATCCATGCAAGAAGCCGACTTTCATCTTTTGAACAACTTTTCTGATAGGTTTGAAATCGACTGGACAATTCTTGCTTGTTTAGACGGTGCAAACTTTTCGTTTGGACATGTATCCGGCCAATTTGTTTATATATGGACTGGATCCGGTTTTCACCTATAAATCTGTTATTAGTCTCAATCCATGGGGTCAGGTAATAAAATGCACCCGCTGATTCGACATACATTTTCCGGTCCCTTGTTAAATAAACAGGGATGACTTCATGAAGATTCTGTTGATTTGCTCTCGTATAGATAGACTTCCAAGTTTGTATGGATTGTTCATTCAGCCTGCTTCGTTTTAATGCATATTCTTTTCCGCCTGCCTTAACTTTATCAAGCCTATCGGTAACAGGGACAATTCCTTGGGGAAATAAATGATAAGCTTTAAGAATTTCTGTTTGATTTTCCATCCTGATAACCTCCGGAATGCTTAACATAAGAAAACCCCTTGCTTCCATTCACAAGGGGATTGCTTTATTTCTTCGGGATATATAATAACTGTCCCTCGCTAATGTCAAAGTCATCATCAAGCTTATTTTGTTTAATTAACTGTAAGGCACTAACTTGAAATCTCTCCGCAATTGAATCGATCGTGTCGTCCTCTTGGGCAATGCAAATTCGCATCTTTGTATAGCTTTCCGATTCTTCATGGCGGAATATATCTGTTAAATAACTAACATCATTCACAACTTCTGCCGGTCCGCCCTCTTCTTCGCCTTCCTCTTCTTCCTTCGCGCGAATCGTCAACTCATTTTCCATTACATCTTCCGTTTCTCGTTCTGTGTTTGCTTCTATTCCTTCTTCTATTTCTTCAACTTCTTCTACTTTCTCCGTTGCAGTTGCAGTTTCAACATCTTCCATGGACCCGGCTTCCTCGATTTCTTCTACTCTTTCCGCTTCCATTTCATTTTCTTCTCTTTCTACTTCAAAAGTAAATGAATCTGACGTTTCGTCCTGCTCAGACTCTACTTTCCTTTCTTTTGTTTCCTTTTCTTTCCATAAATCAACTTGCGCTTTGATACCTTGGATTTCTGCCACTGCTGTAAGCTGTAATTTTGAATTGGCCGGTAATTCGTAATCAAAGTTAATAATTTCGATTCTGATATCATCCATGTTCTCAATCCGGTATTCCGGAATGGAAATATCTACAGGAAAACGATGATAAAATTCAGCCATATTATCTTCTTTACTCTCTACCTGGTGCACAAATCGTTTCGCATCCAAGTCATCGAGTGTAAGATGATCTGTTTCGTCTATTCGTTGTTCATCACGCATGTATTCTCCCCGTAGTTCAATCTCCCCGCGGATAGACACATACGTATCATATGATTGAATCTCTACTTCAGGATTAAGTGAAACACCGATTAACTCGAGTACTTCATCACCTTTGTCAAAATACAATGTTTCTTGTAATTCAAATTGAAAGCCTTGATTAGCAGAAGACAAAATAACTCCTCCCTTCTCCATTGCCTATACAGTTAAAGCCTGTGTATACACTATCTATATGAATGGATAAAAGGAGATATGCATGAAAAAGCCTGACACAACTAGAGGAGTATCCTCATGTATCAGGTCTTCAAAATGTATTATTCAAAAAAGCTAAAATCCCAATCACTTTCATTCAGCGTAAGTGTCCGAAACCGAAATTCTCTTCTGGAGGTCCGCAGTCCAGACACCCCTCGCACCTGCTGAGCGGCCGGCCTCCTCGCGCTGAGCACTAAGGGGTCTCGCCAGGGTTACCTCCGAACAGGAAGTTCTAATGCCGGCGTTGGTCACAGGACGTGACATTAAGGTATCCTTAGCTGTTTTATGCTTCGGATACCTTAATGTTATTACTTATTGAGATTTGCAAACACGCGGTTGACTGCTTGAATGGTTGTTTCAATATGCTCCATCGTATGTGCAGTAGATAGGAATAGTCCTTCAAATTGAGATGGTGGCAGGAAAATCCCTTCCTCAATCATACCACGGTAATACGCTGCAAAACGGTCTAAATCAGAAGTTTGAGCTGTTTCAAAGTTGATTACTTCTTCTGGTGTAAAGAATACACCAACCATGGAACCGACACGGTTTATTTGTAAAGGAATATCGTGCTTCTCGCTAGCTTCACGGAAACCTGCTTCTAATTTATCTGCTAATTTTCCAAGTTCTTCGTATGCCGCTTCGTCCATTGCTTTTAATGTTTCGTAACCGGCTGTCATTGCTAGCGGGTTACCGGATAATGTTCCTGCTTGATAGATCGAACCTTGTGGAGCGATTTGTTCCATCACTTCCCGTTTTCCGCCGAACGCTCCAACAGGCAGACCTCCACCAATAACTTTCCCAAGGCAAGTAAGGTCCGGTAAGACATCATAATAACCTTGTGCACAGTTATAACCAACACGGAAGCCTGTCATGACTTCATCAAAAATAAGTAATGCGCCATGTTGCGTTGTAATATCACGCAGGTTTTGCAGGAAATTATTTCTTGGTGGAACAACCCCCATATTACCGCAAACAGGTTCTGTAATGACCGCCGCAATCTGATCGCCGTACTGTTCAAATGCAAGCTGAACACTTTCCCAGTCATTGTATGGAACCGTAATCGTATTACTTGCAATTGATGCTGGCACCCCTGGACTGTCTGGTAGACCAAGTGTTGCTACACCTGAACCAGCTTTAATTAATAATGAATCTCCGTGGCCATGATAGCTTCCTACGAATTTTATGACAAGATCACGGCCAGTATATCCACGGGCAAGTCTGATAGCACTCATCGTTGCTTCTGTCCCTGAATTCACCATCCGAACAATTTCTATAGAAGGTACCCGTTCTTTCACGAGGGCGGCGAGTTTATTTTCCATTTCAGTCGGTGCACCGAAGCTCGTCCCTTTATCAACTACCTCTTTTAACTTTGTCGTTACTCGTTCATCAGCGTGCCCTAAAATTAGTGGTCCCCAGCTTAATACATAATCGATATATTCATTTCCATCAATATCTGTAATCGTCGCACCTTTCCCTTTTTCCATAAAAATCGGTGACATACCAACCGATTTGAAGGCACGGACAGGTGAATTTACTCCACCAGGCATTAGTTCAACTGCTTCTTTATATGCATCGGTTGAGTTTGTAAAGTTTTTCATCATTCGTTCCTCCCTTATGATTTTCGTAAAATTGCTGCTGCATCTTTTGCAAAATAAGTTAAAATAATATCTGCTCCAGCACGTTTCATGGAAGTCAGCATTTCAAGAACGAGTTGTTGTTCATCAATCCAGCCATTTTGTGCGGCAGCTTTCACCATCGCATATTCCCCGCTCACATTATAAGCAACGACAGGAAGGTCAAATTCATTTCTAACATCGCGGATAACGTCAAGATAAGATAATGCTGGTTTCACCATAAGGAAGTCTGCTCCTTCTTCCACATCAGACCGGGCTTCTCTAATTGCCTCCAGACGATTTGCCGGGTCCATCTGGTACGTCTTACGGTCACCGAATTGTGGTGCGCTATCTGCTGCATCCCGGAATGGTCCGTAGAACGCAGAGGCATATTTGACCGCGTAAGACATAATTGGAATATGAGTAAATCCTGCTTCGTCAAGTGCTTCCCTTATCACTGCGACAAAACCGTCCATCATATTGGATGGTGCAATAATATCTGCTCCAGCTTCGGCTTGGGATACGGCTGTTTTGGCAAGTAGTTTTAATGATTCATCATTATCCACATCATTCCCATGAATGACGCCGCAATGACCGTGGTCCGTATACTCACAGAGACAAGCATCGGCAACAACAAGCAGCTCAGGGTATTTCCCTTTCACGAGCTTCGTAGCTTGCTGGACGATTCCGTCTGCTGCATACGCCCCCGAACCGACTTCATCCTTATCTGTCACGACACCGAAGAACATAAGTGCACGTATACCTAATTCATATGCTTCTGTCACCTCTTCCATTAAGCGGTCCAGTGAGAATTGATAAACAGAAGGCATGGATGGGACTTCATTCTTAATGTTCTCTCCTTCAATAACAAATATCGGATAAATAAAGTCCTCTACATGAAGATGTGTTTCCCGAACCATCGCCCTAACCGACGCACTGCTACGTAAACGGCGATGTCTTTTAAAATGGTTATTCATTGCCAACTTGAAACATTCCTTTCGTCCATTAATCTTGAATCATCATTGCTTCGAGCATTCCTTCAATCGTGAATGTTTTCGCGGTAATCAAATGAGTGAACCCTGCCGCGCTTGCTGCCTTTTCTGTTGTCGTACCGATACAGACACAAGGTGCAGAGACCGCCTTGCCGTATAAGTCTATAAATCCGTTCACGGTTGAAGGACTTGTAAATGTAAGGTAATCAAAGGCACCCTGTTGTACGACATGGGTCAATCTGTCTTTTATCTCTTCATTTATGTTTGTTTCATATATTTCTATCGAATCAAAAGCAATTCCCTTTTCTCCCAATCGTTTCGGTAAAACATCAAGAGAACGGCTTCCTCGTACTAATAAAATTCGTTCGCCGTTTTGATGAATTGGCAGGAAAATAGCTGATAAAGTCTCTGCATCATATGTATCCGGCACGAGGTCCGCCGTATAGCCAAAACGCCGCAATGCTAAATCTGTCTTATGACCAACCGCAGCGATTTTAACTTGCTCTCTAAAACATCCCTGATTCTTATCACTTGCTGCAAAAAAACAATTAACACCATTTGCACTCGTGAAAATTATCCAATGATAGCTCTGCAACTGATTAAAAATATCCTGTTCATTATTTGGGCTTATACAATTTATTCGAAGAAGCGGAATTTCAATCGGTACACCGCCAAGTTCCCTTATTTTATCCGAGAAACTCTTCGCCTGGCCAGCTTCCCTCGTGACAATGATGCGTTTCCCCTGTAAGTCACTGGACATTACTCCAGCTCCTCTTTCGCTTTTTGAACGATTTCTTTCGCACCTTGGTTAATAAGGAGGTCAGCAGCTTCTGTTCCAACTTGAACCGGGTCTTTACCTGTTACTACTTCTTTCAAGATTGTCTTCCCATCAGGAGTTCCAACTAACGCGGTCATAATGAGTTCATCTTCTTTGTAATAAGCATGTCCGCCGATTGGCACTTGACAACCCCCTTCGAGCAAATCTAAAAATGTTCGCTCTGCAGTAACTGTTTCCTTTGTCTCCGCATCATTTATTAAGGATAGAATTTCTCTCATTTCTTCATCATCTTCCCTGCATTCAATCGCAAGCGCTCCTTGTCCAACTGCTGGTACACATACTTCCGGATCAAGATACTCTGTAATGATCGACAAATCCATTCCAACGCGTTTAATACCAGAAACAGCAAGAATAATCGCGTCATAATCTTCTTCTTTCAGTTTCCTTAGACGGGTTTCAATATTACCGCGAATCCATTTTATTTCCAGATCCGGGCGAGCGGCAAGTATTTGAGTGCCACGACGCAAACTGCTCGTTCCAACAATTGCCCCTTCCGGTAATTCGTTCAATTTCAAATTGTTCTTGGAAATGAAAGCATCCCTGTAATCTTCCCGAACTGGAATCGAACCAATCACCAATCCTTCTGGGAGCACCGCGGGCATATCTTTCATACTATGAACGGCAAAGTCAATGCGCTTATCGTACAACGCTTGCTCGATTTCCTTTACAAACAAGCCTTTTCCTCCGACTTTTGATAGCATGACATCAAGTATCTGGTCTCCCTTTGTAACAATTTCCTCGATGACAAATTCATTTTTGACTCCTGCTTGTTTTAATTGTTCAATGACCCATTTCGTTTGTGTTAAGGCAAGATTACTTCTCCTTGACCCAACAATAATTTTACGCATGAAAAAAAACCTCCTAATTACCAATCAATATTCTTTCTCTCTACATGGTGGAAATAGCTTTAATACGAGGTAGCGGTGTGCTTTCTGGTCGATTCAACTCTTTCATACTTTCATTTTTCTCCATTTGTTTATCGAACTCTTCCACTACTTCCGCTTCGATGCCGAAAATGTCGACAAATAGCTGCAAGCTTTCTTCTGCATTTTCCGAGCCAGCTAACTCTTTCGCCTGGGTGATCGGCTCCTTCAGCAACTGATTAATAATACTTTTTGTATGCTTGCTCAGAACCTTTTTCTCTCGCTCGGTTAAATCCGGCATTTTCCGTTCAATACTTTTCATCGTTTCCGCTTGTATGCCTAATGCTTTCTTTCGGAGAGCAGAAATTACCGGTACAACACCTAGCGTTCGGAGCCACTCTTTAAAGTCGATAATTTCTCCATGAAGCAATTGCTCCACTTCATTTGCGGCTCTTCTTCTTTCTTCTAAATTCTCATCCACAATATGCTGCAAATCATCTATATCAAATAAATGGACCGCATCAAGATCACCGATTGCAGGATCAATGTCCCGGGGGACAGCGATATCCACTAAAAACAATGGTTTATCTTCCCTTTTAGCAAGAATTGGTTCAAGCATTTCTTTCGTTAGTACGATATCACTTGCTCCTGTTGTCGTAAATAAGATATCTGTCGTTTGCAGAATATCAAGCAGTTTCTCCGTCGGTGCTGCCTTTGCACCGAATTTTCTTGCCATTGCTTCTCCCTTAGAAAAGGTGCGGTTTACAATTGTTATATTTGCTGCGTGGGCTCCGTGTAAATTTTTAGCAGCAAGCTCTGCCATCTCTCCTGCACCGAGAATCGTTATATTTTTGTCTTGCAAGTCTCCGATTTTACGTTTTACGAGTTCAACAGCCGTATAGCTAATGGATACCGCATGTTCGCCAATTGCTGTTTCATGATGAACCCGCTTCCCGAATGTAATGACTTGTTTAAATAGTTCATTGAAGATTGTTCCTGTTGCTTTCGCTTTCTGCGATGCAAAAAATGCATCTTTCATTTGACCAAGAATCTGCGTTTCCCCAAGCACCATCGAATCTAAACCGGTAGTTACCCGGAATAGATGCTCCAATGCATCATCATTTTCGGTAATCTGCAAGTAATTTTCAAATTCAACTTTATCAATACCAAACCAATCCGCTAAAAATGTTTTGATATAATATCTTCCGGTGTGTAACTGATCGACAACCGCATAAATTTCTGTGCGATTACAAGTTGATAATATGACGTTTTCTAAGATGCTTTTTCTCTCTTTTAGTTCAACCATTGCTTCATGTAAAGACTCCTCAGAGAATGTTAATTTTTCTCTGATTTCAACCGGAGCATTCTTGTAATTAAATCCAACTTTTAAAATGTGCACGTGTCTTACCTCCAGAAGTAATCAATCATTTTCCTTTAATTGAATTTACATTTTCCATTATAAGTATAGTATTATTATATCATAAGGCTTTATCCAGTAATTTTACAGCTTTAGTACAATTACAATTTTGTTACATTTATCAGTAACAAATCTTACTCAATCCAAAACGCGATATACTTTCACTTATCGTAAGTGCAACTCACAAAGTTGCTTTTTATGTATGAATGTCAAAAAACTACTATTCGTTAAAGGAGAAGATGAATGAAGACGCAAAATCCTTTGCTTGCTTACATATTAATTGGAATTGGCGTGTTTTTTCTTTTGCGTGAATTGAAGCTGCCGATCATTACCGATTTTTATTCATGGCAAACATTTTTAATTATTATTGGGCTGGCCTTTTTAATTCACAGTTACCGGTCCCGGAATTATGAACATATTTTTACCGGTGTTCTTATCCTCGGCATCGGCATCCATTTACATGGAGCAACGCATTATCACTTTTGGATCGACCATTGGGGAGTTTATTTGATCATAATTGGTTTAGCCTTTTTAATTCGCTATCTTAAAACGAAATCGGGCTTTCTGCCGGGCATTGCCTTTCTTGCTGTTGGTGTATTATTTATTTATTCAACCGCGTTTCATGCATATTTTTATTGGATATATGATGGAATCGCTCTGGCGGAAAGGTTTTGGCCAATTTTACTGATTGTTCTAGGATTTGTCTTATTAAGAAAAGGGAAATAAATTTGTTATTGAGGAATAGCCTCCTCTTTTCACGGATGTTGCTACCCGTAAAAAAAAGGAGGCAGTTCCTTAGAGAAATTGTTTAATCGCCTGCCATGCCTGTTCCTTCCCTTCTCCTGTTTCAGCTGAGAACGGAATAACAATATCTTCTGGTTCAATTTCAAACGTATCTTTTGCAATCTTCACATGTTGATGTTGTCTCGATTTTTTCACTTTATCAAGTTTGGTCGCGATAATGATGACGGGAAGTTGATAATGCTTTAGATAGTCATACATTTGGACATCGGCATCTGTTGGTTCATGACGGACATCGCAAACGAGCACAACTGCTTTCAAGTTCTCTCTCTCTTGGAAATACTCATCCATCATCTTGCCCCATTTTTCTCTTTCTTTCTTGGATACCTTCGCATAGCCGTAGCCCGGCACATCTACAAAGTAAAAAGCTTCATTTAGTTTATAAAAATTCAATGTTTGTGTTTTTCCTGGTTTTTGTGACGTGCGAGCAAGATTTTTTCGGTTAATCAATGTATTAATAAATGATGATTTTCCGACATTCGAACGTCCTGCTAAAGCAATTTCAGGTAAACCTTCCTCCGGGTATTGTTTTTTGCTGACCGCGCTAATTACGATTTCCGCTTGATTGATTTTCATTTTCTTTTTTCTTCCTCCACCAATGCGATTTCTAACACTTCATCCAAATGACTGACAGGGATAAATGTTAAATTCTGTTGTACGCTTTCTGGGATGGATGCGATATCCTTCTCATTTTCTTTAGGGATAATAATCGTCGTTAAACCAGCTCGGTGTGCACTTAATGACTTCTCTTTTAAACCGCCGATTGGAAGCACTCTTCCTCGCAACGTTATCTCACCAGTCATCCCAACTTCTTTTCGTACAGCTCGACCTGTCAGTGATGAGACAAGTGCCGTTGCTATTGTAATCCCGGCAGATGGTCCGTCTTTTGGTGTGGCTCCTTCCGGCACATGGATATGAATATCAAACTTCTCATAAAAATCAGTTGGGATTTGCAGTTCTGCTGCACGGGAACGAACATAACTCGAGGCAGCTTGAGCAGACTCCTGCATTACTTCGCCTAGCTTACCCGTTAGGATTAATTTACCTTTTCCTGGATAATGGGACACTTCAATCGATAAAATATCTCCACCTGCAGAAGTATAAGCAAGACCAGTCGCTGCGCCAACCTGATCCTCTGCTTCCATTAAACCGTAACGATATAATGGCTGCTCCAAGAAGTCCGTCAAATTCTTGACTGTGACTACTACTCGCTTTTTATCACCAGAAATAATGACCTTAGCGGCCTTACGACAAATTTTAGCAAGTTGTCTCTCTAAATTACGGACACCTGCTTCCCGTGTATAGGTTCTTACCACTTGCAGGAGTGCTTCATCTCGGATTTGTAAATTAGACGACTTTAATCCATTTTCTTTAATTTGTTTCGGTAATAAATGTTCCTTTGCAATATGGAGCTTTTCCACTTCTGTATAACCAGAAAGCGAAATCAATTCCATTCGATCGAGTAATGGACCTGGAATACTATTCACATTATTAGCCGTTGCAACAAATAATACTTTCGATAAATCATATGTTTCTTCAATAAAATGATCACTATAATTATTGTTCTGCTCCGGGTCTAAGACTTCAAGCATTGCAGATGACGGGTCTCCCCGGAAGTCATTCGACATCTTATCAATTTCATCGAGTAAAAATACTGGATTGATTGTACCAGCTTTTTTCATTCCTTGGATAATCCGGCCTGGCATCGCACCAATATAAGTTCTCCTGTGGCCTCTAATTTCCGCTTCATCCCGAACTCCACCGAGGGAAACACGGACAAAACTCCGATTTACAGAACGGGCAATGGAACGTGCAAGTGATGTTTTTCCAACTCCGGGCGGACCAACTAGACAAAGGATTGGTCCTTTTAAGGAATTCGTTAACTTTTGAACAGCTAAATATTCTAAGATACGTTCTTTAACTTTATCTAGTCCGTAATGACCTTCATTTAATACACTTTCAGCTTCATTAATATCAATTGTATCTTGTGTTTGCTTCGTCCATGGCAAGTCTAATAGCCAATCCAAATAATTACGGATAACAGAACTCTCACCAGAACTTTGCGGTACTTTCTCATAGCGCGCTAACTCTTTAAGAGCAACTTCGTAAACATGTTCCGGCATATCGGATTCATCGATTTTTTCTCTTAACTCACTAACTTCGCCTGATTTACCATCCCGGTCACCGAGCTCTTTCTGGATAGCTTTTAATTGTTCTCGCAAATAGTATTCTTTCTGGGTCTTTTCCATCGATGTCTTCACTCGTTCACCGATTTTCTTTTCAATGCTTAATACTTTCTTTTCATTCGTAATTAAACGGATAATTTGTTGCATGCGCTCGGTTACATTCGACATTTCCAGTAATGCTTGCTTTTCTTTTAGTTTAATCGATAAATGAGAACTAATAATATCAGCAACCCGCGCTGGATCTTCCATATCTGCAACTGATTTAGCTGATGCACTGGATACTTTTCTGGAAAGCTTCGTATACTGCTCGAATTGCTCAAGCAATGCGCGCATAAGTGCTTCTTCTTCCGTCTGATCTTCGTGTACTTCTTCGAGCTGTGTAATTTCTACTATAAATTCATCTTTTTCATCGATTGTACGAACAATTTCATATCGATCAAGCCCTTCTACCAATACACGCAATGTACCGTTTGGCATTTTCAGCATTTGATTTACTTTTGCAAGGGTACCAATACGATAAATCTCATCTATTTTTGGATCATCAATGCTCGTCTTTTTCTGAGCAGCAAGAAATATAAGTTGATCATCAACCATTGCTTTCTCAAGTGCTGCAATCGACTTGTCTCTTCCAACATCCAAATGTAAAACCATGGATGGAAACACGATTAAACCTCGTAATGGCAGGAGGGGGATTTCTTTTATTTGGTTTACCATGATAACGACCTCCATAATGAATATGTACATGTATATATCAAATTGTTCTAATGAACATTAATAGTTAGTTTAATGAATTTCACAATACATATTTAATGCTTCACCATCACCGTATGTAGTTGAGTTGATTCGTTCCCAACTACATATGGTGATGGAAAAGCCGACTCTGGTAATTATGAAATTCATTCAGTTGATTAATATTTGGTATCGGTGATTTACAAGTTGTAATAAATACTATTCCCCATTATCCCGTTTATACAAACAGAAATGGAGACTCGGTGCTAATAGGCTCTTCAAACAGACGAGAGCATCTTTTAAGCAGCCGGTCTCCATTATCTTAAAATGTTCTAAATAATGTTATGCACTTTCTTTCGGTAATTTCTCATTTCCTTCAATTACAGTACCGTCACGGAAAACAAGCTTAGGACTGCCATTTTCATCTTTCACCGTATCCTCTGTGATGATACATTTCGTGATATCTTCACGGGATGGGAGCTCGAACATGACGTCCAGCACAATCCCTTCAATAATGGAACGCAAGCCCCGGGCCCCTGTCTTCCGTTCGATCGCTTTTCGGGCGATTTCACGTAAAGCAGATTCCTCCATCTCCAGTTCCACATCATCCATTTCAAATAGCTTCTCATATTGTTTAACGAGAGCATTTTTTGGTTTTGTAAGAATTTGGATAAGGGCATCCTCATCCAGTGGTGTTAAACTGGAAATAACCGGGATACGACCAATGAACTCTGGGATTAATCCATAACGAAGCAAGTCTTCTGGTAAAATTTTGGAAAGCAGCTCCCCCATGTCCAGATCCTCTTGTTGTTCGTTTGCACCAAATCCAATTACTTTCTTGCCGAGACGACGTTTAATTACTTGATCAATCCCGTCAAAAGCACCACCTACGATAAACAGGATGTTTGTCGTATCAATTTGGATGAACTCTTGATGTGGATGCTTCCGTCCTCCTTGTGGAGGTACACTTGCAACCGTCCCCTCAAGAATCTTAAGTAAGGCCTGCTGCACTCCTTCACCGGAGACATCTCTTGTAATCGATGGATTTTCAGATTTTCTTGCGACTTTATCGATCTCATCGATATAAATAATTCCTTTTTCCGCTTTTTCTACATCATAATCTGCTGCCTGAATTAATTTAAGGAGGATGTTCTCCACATCTTCCCCTACATAACCAGCTTCTGTAAGTGATGTAGCATCAGCCATTGCAAAAGGTACATTAATAATTCGCGCTAATGTTTGCGCTAGTAATGTTTTACCGCTTCCTGTCGGCCCGATTAGTGCGATGTTACTTTTCGCAAGTTCTACATCATCGGTTTTATTCATCGAGTTAACCCGTTTATAGTGGTTATAAACCGCTACAGATAGGCTTTTCTTCGCTTGATCTTGACCAATGACATAATCATCAAGTATTTCACAGATTTCTTTAGGTTTCGGAATTTCCGTAAATTCCATTGCGTCTTCCGAACCGAGTTCTTCTTCTACAATTTCTGTACATAGTACAATACATTCATCACATATATAGACACCAGGTCCAGCAACTAATTTACGAACCTGTTCTTGATTCTTTCCACAAAAGGAGCATTTGAGTTGTCCTTTTTCTTCATTGAATTTAAACATATTTTCACCCCTATAGTTCATAAGAAAATTAAATTTCCTGACTTAATTATAGCAATCATATCAGATACGAATTAAAAAACAAAACGATAAACCTTGCAACATAATATCTGCTTTAAATAATACCATATAACTTATCTATATGTCAGATAGCAACTGTTAAGTCAGAGAAATATGAATTAATCCGCTGTCCGGTTCGGTTATATAGAAACAAGGTGCGAGGGAATTCGCACCTTGTTCGTGTTGGATTGTCTTTTCTCGTGATGATTAGTTAGCTGCTTTGCTGTGTTCCACTAATAGGTCGATTGCTTTTCTTATTTTGAGATCATTTTGGATTGTTTCTGTGTTTCCGCCAAGAATTTGGACGAGTTGGTCTTTTTCAACACCATACATGCCAGCCATCTTATCAATCTCTTCATCCACTTCTTCTTCAGTTGCTTCAAGATTTTCTGCATTTGCAATTGCTTCAAGTGTCAAGCTCGTTTTCACTCGTTTAGCTGCATCTTCTTTCATTTGTTCTCTTAATGCCTCTTCATCCTGACCAGAGAACTGGGAATACATTTCTAATGTCATTCCTTGCATTTGTAGACGCTGTTCGAATTCAGCAAGCATTTGTTCCAATTCATTTTCAACCATTGCATCTGGAATATCAACCTCTACATTATCAGATGCTTTTTCAATTAGGCTTTCACGTTTTGCAGTGTCTGCTGCTTGTGTTCTTTCTTCCAGCATTTGTTCTTTTTTCTTCGTTTTGAATTCATCTAATGTTTCAACTTCATCATCAACGTCTTTTGCGAATTCATCATCAAGCTCTGGAAGTTCTTTTGCTTTTACTTCATGAATTTTAACTTTAAATGTTGCTTCTTTACCAGCTAGGTCTTCTGCATGGTATTCTTCCGGGAAGGTAACATCAATTTCCGTCTCTTCTCCTGGTTTCTTACCGACTAATTTCTCTTCAAATCCAGGAATGAATTGACCAGAACCAATTTCCAGGCTATGGTTTTCACCTTTCCCACCTTCGAATGCTTCACCATCTGTGAATCCTTCAAAGTCGATGACAACTGTATCGCCATCTGCAATTTCTCCTTCTTCTTTCACAACAAGCTCTGCATGCTGCTCTTGAAGGCTTTTCAACTCATTATCCAGATCTTCCTCTGTTACTTCAACAGATTCTTCTTCCACTTCAAGGCCTTTATATTCGCCTAAAGTAACTTCAGGCTTCACTTCAACCTCTGCAGTGAAGATCAATGTTTTACCTTTTTCGATTTGTTCGATATCAACACTCGGCTGTACGATTGGAAAAATGTCCGCTTCGTCCACCGCTTTCGAATAAGCTTCCGGTAGTACAATATCTACAGCATCCTGATAAAGGGATTCTACTCCGAAACGCTGTTCAAATAATCCGCGTGGAATTCTTCCTTTACGGAAACCTGGTAATTGTACATCTTTCACTACTTTTTTAAACGCTTGATCTAATGCTTGATCAAATTCTTCAGCAGGAACTTCAAATGTCAAAATTCCTTTATTTCCTTCTTGTTTTTCCCATTTCGCTGTCATAATTGATTACCTCCAACATCTATTGTTTAACTTAATAATACATTTAAGGGTTAATTTTCATTTTTTACAACTCAATCATTATACCATAACTTAGAGGTCTTTCAAGCATTTGTACCTAATCCTCAATAATACTTGCATATAATAGATCGGTTGTCTTAATTTCTTGGATATACTTATCTACCTCTGCTCGTTCTTGCTCAGGAACGGCAATGTTTAAATAGTCGTTCCCAATCTGTAGTAATGCCTCTGCGATATAAGGTGATTCATCAAGTGATGGTGCAATTGGATAGAGCGCGTAAAGATAGTGCCCTAAAAGCGTATTCATCACTTCATACAATGACGGATTGCTTTGCTCCGCTTCTTTGATCCGGGAAGCAATTTCTTTAGCGATTGCACTTTCATTTATTTCCGGTGTTTCACTTGGTGTCGCCTTCATTTTGATGCCAAACTTATGTACTTCTATCGACTTTGTTATTCCTATTCGTTTCATCCAAAGATAGATGGACGTTTTAACTAACGGATGGATATGTTCATCAACAAGCAGCGAGATTACTTTCTCGTTTGGCTGGATCGTCGTTTTACTAAGCTTATTTACGAGTCTCCATTGTTCAATGTGGTTATCTTGGTGCACAGCATCAAAGAGCGCATCTAAGTAAATATTCGAACGTTCTAATTCCACATTCAGCCGCATTTTTTCACTCATCGAGTAAAGTTGTTTGAATGGTTCTTTCAATTGGTTCGGTACATTGCCGCTCTCTAATTCCACTGCCACGACATCAATCAATGCATCATATTGATCCGTTTGAAATAATAAAGTTAAATAAATATGTATGTACTGGTAATAATAGGAATCTTTTTCTTCTATTAATGACTCACAGAGTTCCTGTGCTTCCACGTAACGCTCCAGCTCCATTAAGCAAATTAATTTCCCGGTGTAAATTTCATGATTTTTTACATCATAGCTTAATAGGTTGTCTAATTTCTCCAAAGCTTCCTCGAATTTCTTTTCTTTAATTGCTGCAACACTTTCTTCTTCTAGTACTTTTTGCCATTTTGGAAACAAAATAATATTTCCAGGTTTCATTTTCCTCAGGTCACCTCCTCCTTTTGTTTCAATTTTTTATGAGCTTGAATGAATTTCATAATTACCAAAGTCGGCTTTTCCATCACCATATGTAGTTGGGATCGAACCAACTCAACTACATATGGTGATGGTGAAGCATTAAATACGTATTATGAAATTCATTAAGCTTAACTTAATAAATAGTTTTACCCTTCCTATTAAATATGAAACATGAAGAAAGAGAAAAAAGCAGCCTTTTCTATCCTCTGCTACGGTTTATTCCGTTCATTCAATCGAGGGGTTGCTTCATCTGGTTCGTTCGTCAAGCAAATAGATAAAGTAAAACTTCAATCCGTGGGGTTTTTCTTCATCCCCACGGATTGTTAGTTGAACGAACCTTAGGTGTTAGCTCTCGTTTCTTCCCACCTTAACTTGCTAGATTGAGCGGAAGTTTTGAGGTGGGAGTTTTACGGATACTTACACCGGGATAAAAGTATATATATCCTATCATAATACAAAAGAGAAACCTAAAACAAGTTAGGTTTCTCTTTTGTTGTCTGAAAGTGTCCCAAGTAGGATTCGAACCTACGGCCTACAGCTTAGAAGGCTGTTGCTCTATCCAGCTGAGCTATTGGGACATGGAGCGGGTGAAGGGAATCGAACCCTCATCATCAGCTTGGAAGGCTGAGGTTTTACCACTAAACTACACCCGCAGATTTCTTTTTTATTTAGTTTTAAGTGGTCATTATGTAAAATATATGTTTTAAAAGCGAACAAGTTTTATTATAGCAGTTTTGCATTAAATGTCAATATTTTTTTGAAAAAAGCTTGCTGAGAAAAAATATCCTCTCAGCAAGCACTTGATAGATTAAGCCTTTACTGGATAATCCAGCGCAGGATAATGCTCACCAGATAGTGTGTAAAATGTAGCAGATATAGCTTTATCGGAATCCCATTCTAAAATAGCATAAGTTTTCTCCCGCATCCCACCTCTTGGCTGGAAGATACTGCCTGGATTAATAAATAGTTGTTCCCCTTCCTGAGCAGCGCCAGCTACATGGGTATGTCCAAAACAAACGACATCAGCGTCTGCTTCTCTTGCCCGCAAGGAAAGAGCGGTCAAACCATAGTTCACCTTATGCAGATGGCCATGGACAATCAGGAAATTCAATCCATCTATTTCCAATGTTTGTTCATTCGGATAGCGATTGTCAAAATCACAATTTCCAGCGACTTTATAAAACCCATCCAATGGACCGGAGTCGATATCAAGCTCAGAGTCTCCGCAATGAATGCGGTAATTGACCTCGTGTCTTTCCTTTATTTCCGATAGTTCCTCTGTAAGTCCATGACTATCACTAACAATCAAAATTTTCGTCATGCTGCATCTCCCTTTCTGCTTATCCTTTTTCATGTAAGGAGAGTTTTACTTATGCTCAACTAGCTTGTCCCAGTTCTCCAATTGCTTTATCGCGTTACTCCGGTGGCTGATTTGATTTTTTTCACTAGCACTCAACTCTGCCATCGTTTGTTGATAGCCGTTAGGGATAAACAATGGATCATAGCCAAATCCATTTTTCCCATGAGGAGCAACAGAAATTTCACCTTCACAAGTACCTTCATAAAATTTTGTTTTTTCCCCGGGAATTGCTATTGCAAGTACACAGACAAATCTTGCTGTTCGTTCAGCTTGCGGAACATCCTGCAGTTTCTGTAGCAGCTTTTGATTATTTGCTTCGTCACTCTTATCTTCTCCTGCGTAGCGAGCAGAATATATACCTGGTGCACCGTCCAGCGCATCCACAACAAGCCCTGAGTCATCTGCGAGAACAGGGCGATTCAGCATTTCTGCAATCTGTTCTGCTTTTAGTGCCGCATTCTCTGCAAAGCTATTGCCGGTCTCTTCAATATCTGGAAGTTGTTGCTCGGCAATATCCAATAATGACTGCACGTTTACACCATAGGGCTGAAAGAAATCAATAAACTCTTTGACTTTCCCTTGATTCCGAGTCGCGATAATGATTTCTTTCATTTAATTCCTCTCTCCTTGTGGTGCTTTGGTACTTTCAATTGCTTCTCCAAGTTCACCCAATATCTCTTTCTGTAATTCAAATAGCTGTTGCAAGCCTTCATCTGCTAAGCTAAGCATCGTGAAAAGCTCATTCTTCGAAAATGTAGCCTCTTCTCCAGTACCTTGGATTTCTACAAATTCACCTTTCCCGGTCATTACAATATTCATGTCTACATTTGCTTCTGCATCTTCTTCATAGTTTAAATCGAGAATCGCTTCACCTGATGATAATATTCCAACAGATGTCGCTGCTAAATAATCTTTTACAGGCAAAGATTTAATCTGTTTTTTTTCCACTAAAGTTCCAAGTGCAAGTGTCATTGCAACAAATGCTCCGGTAATGGAAGCAGTTCTTGTCCCACCGTCTGCCTGAATAACGTCACAGTCCACCCATACTGTGCGCTCACCAAATCCTTCCAAATCAACAACAGAACGTAAAGCCCGTCCAATAAGGCGCTGGATTTCCATCGTTCGTCCTGTCACTTTACCTTTTGAGGATTCTCGGATATTCCGCTTTTCTGTAGCCCGCGGCAGCATCGCGTATTCGGCAGTAATCCAGCCTTTACCTTGTCCTCTCATAAAGGGGGGTACTCTATCCTCTACACTTGCATTACAGATTACTTTTGTATTCCCCACTTCAATCAGCACTGAACCTTCCGGATGCATAATATAATCTTTTTCCATTTTAATAGGTCTTAATTCATTTATTTTTCTACCATCATTTCTCATGTGAAAAATCCTCCTCACTCGTCGAATTAAGCTTACCATACTTTTCCCGAAAGAAAAATCATCATCCCTACAAAAGTTGCATGTAGCATAAAACAAAAAGAAGCTAGGACATGGCCCCAGCTTCGAATTTTTATTAAAGTTTCTCACTTGGAACAAAGAAGTCTGCACTGACCGGTTCACTGTACGGCTCCCCGCTCTCATTTGCAATTACATCCTTATTCTCGACTTTAATCTCTACAGCATCAATTTCATCCTGAATCGTTAATGTTCGTACAATCGTCTCCATCACGTCATCTGCAATAACTGCTTCTTCTGCATCTTTTAATATCTCTTCATTAAAAGTGAGTTCCAACACTCCTTCTGACAATGCTGGTTCGCTGACAAGCATTGCTTCTTCATTGAATACATGAGTTACATTCGCCATAAAACCTGGACCATCCATTAATGAAGTAACAATCGCTTCAAACATCTCTTCGTCTTCCCCGACACCTACATATTGCGTTACAGGTATATAGTACCGGTTTTCATGGTCGCTTGCTGGGTAATACATCGTCACTGCTTCACTGTTAATGAAATCAATCGTGTCATTTTGCATGACGTTGATCCCATCTGCTTCAGAGTAACCTTTTCCAATCGGAGTACCATTTACTGGCATTTCATCTAGTTGATGACCATTAACCCAAAGCTGAACACGGTCTACACTCTCAAATTGCGTTAAGGTATGTGTAACAGCCTCAAGAATTTTCACTTCATCTTCAGCAGCATAATCTTCGAATTCCTCCGAAAGGTCAACAACCATTGTCCCGTCCTCCAAAAGATTTAAACCAAGAATTTCCGTTCCTGCGGGCAAGACCGCACGAAAACCATTTGGCAATACATCCATTACCGGACCATCAACAACTAGATACTCTAATACTTGGGTTGCAACCTCTCTTGATTCAAGCAGCGGCAGTTCGATCATTTGTGATGCGACCATACCGTTTGCATCAATTAAAAATAGCTGGCGGGCAATTGTCTCGTTTGCTTCTTCTTCCATGTTCTCCTCGTCTGTTTCGGCCCCATCTGCTTCTGTTTGTTCATTACTTGCTGTATCATTCACTGCTTCTGCATTTTCAGGTGGATCGATTTCAACGGAAGACTGCTCCCCTTGGAAACAGGCAGTTAGTAACAATAGTGAAGCACATACACCTGGAATTAATAATCGACTCGCTTTCATGCAATACCTCCCTGCGATGGTTTGTACTACAATATATACGAGCTATCAAGTGGAAATAGACCAGCTTGTTTTAAAAATGTTTAAATAGAGTCGGAAGGTAAAATAACACCCTGACGTTCGTTGACTATAAAGGACGAACTAGCCATCACTTTCATGCAGCGTAAATGTTTTGCACGTTCTTATGGGTTGCTCTCTAATCGCCGTTCAGCAGGTGCGAGAGGTGTCTGGACTGCAGACCTCCAGAAGTGAGTTTCGGACACTCACACCTTATGAAGGTGATGTGTTTTTATTTTTGATTACTTTAGGGGCGGAGTTATTTGCAAATTGGAACAGAATCTGAGTGTCGCATCTACCGGTCCCATGGTGAAACGTACTATAGGATAGCGCTATTCTTTTTCGATGACTGCTCGTTTAATTGTAAATTGTTGGTGAATTGCATTTTGGAAAATTTTAGTTGCGATTCGGTTAAATATCTCCATGTCTCCAGTAGAATAAATTTCATGCACTTGCTGCAGACCTGATTTATTCTGTAATTGTTTTATTTCAAGAACAGCGCTTGTTTCTCTTGCTGTTTCTTCACTTGAAGAAATCACTGCTACCTGATCCCCAACTACTTTTTTGATAAGCGGTTTTAATAAAGGATAATGCGTGCATCCAAGAATCAACGTATCCATATCATTATCTTCCACCAACGGTTCTAGCGTTGATTCTACAACCATTCTTGCCTCTTCCCCTGTAAAGACTCCTTTTTCCACTAACGGTACAAACAATGGACAAGCTAGCGCCTGTACATGAAGTTCTGGGTTGATTTGTTTTAAGGCATCAGGATAAGCACCACTTTTCACTGTTCCCTCTGTTCCGATAATGCCAATTTCTTGATTAATTGTTGCCTTAATTGCTGCTCTTGCACCCGGGTTAATCACACCTATTACGGGGATGTCTAATTTTTCTTTTAGATCATCAATCGTATAGGCAGTAGCTGTATTACACGCAATCACAAGCAGCTTAATTTCCTTTTCTAATAAGAAATCCACCATTTCCCAAGTGAATTGTTGAACTTCTTCTTTCGTTCTTGGTCCATATGGGCAACGTTTCGTGTCACCAAGATAAATTAGCTTTTCTCTTGGCAGCTGCCTCATTAGTTCAAGTGCCACGGTCAAACCGCCAACACCTGAATCAATTACTCCTATTGGTTTCTCCACAATCCGTTCATTCCTTATCTGATTATTTCTCATTTACTTGCTTCATCCGACTATATAATGAATCAAGCATTTCATTTAATATTGTTTCTTCTTCCGGGCTGAAGCCGTCGAGAACTTCCTGTAAGTATTCTTGGCGCTTTTCAATCACTTCATGAATAATCACTTTTCCTTTGTCCAATAAATGAATTCTTACTACCCGGCGATCTTTATCATCCCTGATTCGTTCAACCAATTCATTCTTCTCCATACGGTCGACGAGGTCTGTTGTTGTACTAAAAGCAAGACTTATTTTATTTGAAAGCTCCCCAATCGTCAAATCTCCTTCCTCGAGCAACCACTGCAGGGCTACAAACTGCGGAGATGTTATGGGGTAGTTATGTAATATCTTCCTGCCGTTTTGTTTGATCATTCCAGATATATAACGTAATCTTTTTTCAATTTTAACGATGGATTCAGCTGAGGTAATCTCATTCTCCATTCGGCAACCTCCTTGCATTCTAATTTCAATTTGAACAAACGCTTTAGCTTAGTATAACAAATTTTCATCCCGGTGTAATCGTCCATAAAACTCTCACCTCAAAATTTCGGTTCTTGTCAAGAAAGTTTAGGTGGGCAGAAACGTGAGCTAACATCCTAAGGTTCGTTGAACTAACAATCAGTGGAAGGTGAAGAAATAACCCTACTGATTGAAGTTTCACTTTTTCAGAAGCATAGTAAATATGTTGCTCCCCCCACAGTAAAGGCTCTTAAAATAGGTCATTTATTACGCACTAAAATCTTTTCCGTTCATAAGCTATAATGACTAAATAAATAATTCCCTTCAAAATGCGGCTCTATCAAGAGCAAGGAGGGGTTATCATTTGAAGGACAGCAACTATAAACCGAAGCAATTATTAACGAAGCGAGAAAAGGAAGTATTTGAACTGCTTGTACAAGACATGACAACAAAAGAAATAGCCCAGAAACTGTTTATATCGGAAAAAACTGTGAGAAATCATATTTCAAACGCGATGCAGAAGCTGGGGGTAAAGGGGCGTTCACAGGCAGTCGTTGAGCTTCTCCGTATGGGAGAACTTAAGCTGTAATTTAGACCGACTTTCATTCAGTGGAAGTCGGTCTAACTTATTTTTCACTTGTAGGAGAAGGTCTCATTCCATGAAACCCATACACTCCCATTGACGAGTCGTTCAAAAAGGTTATATACTAATATTGTTATGAAAAAACGGAATTTTATCGAGTATAAAGTTTTCTTATACAATTATAATTATTTCCGTAAATAACAAGTAATAAAATCAAGGAGGACTTTACATTGGCAAACGATCGTTATCAAAAAGGAATAGATAAAATACAGGAGCTTACAGCATCTGATGACAGCAATCCGACTGGTGAAATGGATATTGGTGAAGCATTTAAAGATATTGCCCCTGATCTGAGCAAGTATGTGGTGGAATTTGCTTTTGGTGATATTTATGCACGGCCTGGCTTAGACAACAAACAAAAAGTAATGACCACCATTACTGCTCTTGTTGCGCAAGGGAAACCGCAAATCGAAATGCATATCAAGACCGGCTTATCTGTTGGTTTAACACCAGAGGAGATTGTAGGTTGTATTATGCATCTTATCCCATACACAGGATTCCCAAGTGTTCTAAATGCTCTAAAAGTAGCTCAAAAAGTCTTCAATGAACGTGGGTTAACTGTTACAACGCCTGAAATATAATAGATGGTTGAATCAGTTCTAAAAGATACATAATGGTAAAAACACCGACTTCCTTTTTATAGGAAGTCGGTGTTTTTATCAATTTAGCGTACATGATATTGATCTGTAAGCAATGCTTTCATTCCCTCGGGAATCGCCCAGGCTTTATTTGTTGTAAAATCCATCATAACAACACGCCCTCTTCCAGTGGCGGTTATTTCACCTTGATTATTGACCGCCATATAATGTAAGTCCATGGATGTTGTACCGATTGTTTCCACTTTAACATAGAAATCGATTGTCTCATTGAAAAACATTTGCTTAAGGTAATTGCATTGGAGGTCTGCGACAACAAAGCCTCGTTTCTTTTGATCAAAATCCTTAAACAGACCGAAAGATTGCAAAAATTCAATCCGTGCCTCTTCAAAATAAATGAAGACAGATGTATTATTGACATGGCCATATAAATCTGTTTCAGAAAAACGCACCTTTATCGGAATGGAAAAAGAAAATCCAGAACGCCATGCCTCCAAATCATTTATATAGTCAATTCCTGTCATAGCAATACCCCCAAATGAAACGAAATGGCCCTACCTGTAAAGGTAAGGACCACTCGTTTTAATTTACTGCATGAGAAACTACGCCTTTGTTTTTATAATGTCTCGTCACTGCCAAAGAAGCTTCGGAATGCGTGCAGGTTCGTTGCACGGTTCATTGCTGCGATGGAAGTAGTAAGCGGGATGCCTTTTGGACATACTTGTACACAGTTTTGTGAGTTTCCACAACCACTGATACCTCCATCTTCCATTAAACCTTCTAATCGATCACTTGCATGCATCGCTCCTGTAGGATGAGCATTAAACAAACGCACTTGTGAAAGAGCTGCCGGACCGATAAAGTCAGATTTATCGTTAACGTTTGGACAAGCTTCCAGACAAACACCACATGTCATACATTTTGAAAGCTCATAAGCCCATTGACGTTTATTCTCTGGCATTCTGGGACCAGGTCCAAGATCGTGGGTACCGTCAAGCGGAACCCAAGCTTTCACTTGTTTCAATGCATCAAACATACGCTCACGATCGACAATCAAATCACGTACAATCGGGAAGGTCGACATCGGTGCTAAGCGAATCGGCTGCTCCAATTGGTCAACCAATGCTGCACATGATTGTCTCGCGGTACCATTAATTACCATTGAACAGGCACCACAAACCTCCTCTAAACAACTCATCTCCCACATGACCGGTGATGTTTCTTCCCCATTTGCGTTTACCGGGTTCCGTTGAATTTCCATTAACGCGGAAATAACGTTCATATTCTGACGGTATGGAACATGAAACGTTTCCTCATAGGGTTCAGAGTCCGGACTGTCTTGACGAGTTATAATAAATGTAACTGTACTTTTTTCAGCCATTTTGTATTCTCCCCCTTAGTGTGTCGTTGTGTAGTCACGTTTTCGAGGCTCGATTAATGACACATCAACTTCTTCATAGCTAATAATCGGTTCCACATTCTTGCTGTCAAACTCAGCAATTGTTGTCTTCAGGAATTCGTCATCATTACGCTCAGGGAATGCCGGCTTGTAATGCGCCCCACGGCTCTCATCCCGTTTATATGCACCAATTGTAATAACACGCGCGAGATGCAACATGCTATCCAGCTGGCGCGCAAACATAACTCCTTGGTTACTCCAACGAGAAGTATCATTAATATTGATATTCTTCCAGCGCTCTTGCAACTCTTGGATCTTTTCATCTGTTTGCAGAAGCTTTTCATTTTCACGTACAACGGTTACGTTATCTGTCATCCAATCGCCAAGTTCTTTATGCAGAACATATGCATTTTCGGTTCCATCCATGCCTAGAAGCTCATCGAATTTCGTTTGCTCTTCACGTTCTTTCTCGTCAAAGAGCTGATCACCAATGTCTTCTGCATGCTTATCAAGTCCTTCTATATATTCAATCGCTTTCGGACCTGCTACAGAACCACCGTAAATTGCGGATAATAACGAGTTCGCACCTAGACGGTTCGCACCATGCTGGGAATAATCAGCTTCACCTGCCGCAAATATCCCTGGAATATTCGTCATTTGATTTCCATCAACCCAGAGTCCACCCATTGAATAGTGAACAGCCGGGAATATCTTCATTGGGACTTTACGAGGGTCTTCTCCAACAAACTTTTCATAGATTTCTATAATTCCACCAAGTTTAATATCAAGTTCTTTTGCATCTTTATGAGAGAGGTCAAGGTAAACCATGTTTTCACCATTGATCCCAAGTTTTTGATTCACACAAACATCAAAAATTTCTCTTGTCGCAATATCACGCGGTACAAGGTTTCCATATGCTGGATATTTCTCTTCCAGGAAGTACCAAGGCTCCCCATCTTTATATGTCCAGATTCGCCCACCTTCTCCACGAGCAGATTCACTCATGAGACGCAGTTTGTCATCACCAGGGATAGCTGTCGGATGAATCTGAATAAATTCTCCGTTAGCATATTTAACTCCCTGCTGGTACAGGATACTTGCAGCCGAACCTGTATTAATCATCGAGTTTGTTGATTTCCCAAAGATTATACCAGGGCCGCCTGTTGCAAAAATAGTAGCATCAGAACGGAATGCACGGATTTCATGTGATTTTATATCTTGAGCAACAATGCCTCGACCAACACCTTCGTCATCGATGATCGCTGACAAGAATTCCCAACCTTCATATTTCGTAACAAGCCCTTCCACTTCATAACGGCGGACTTGTTCATCCAGTGCATATAATAACTGTTGCCCTGTCGTCGCTCCTGCAAATGCCGTACGGTGCATTTGCGTACCACCAAAGCGTCTAAAATCCAGAAGGCCTTCTGGAGTACGGTTAAACATAACGCCCATCCGGTCAAACATATGTATAATTCCCGGAGCCGCCTCACACATCGCCTTTACTTGCGGCTGGTTAGCCAAAAAGTCTCCACCGTATATCGTGTCATCAAAATGAAGCCATGGTGAGTCTCCCTCACCTTTCGTATTAACTGCTCCATTAATTCCACCTTGAGCACATACAGAGTGAGAACGTTTTACAGGAACAATTGAAAATAAATCTACTTTTACACCTGCTTCTGCTGCTTTGATTGTAGCCATCAAACCTGCTAGACCACCACCAATTACAGCAACTTTACGATTACTCATTTATTTGACTCACTCCCCTAATTACTTACTTTTACACACCATACGCAAACTGAATCAATGTTCTTACACCAAGATAGCTAACCGCGATAAAAATGAAGAGAGCTACGTAGGTTAACACACGCTGTGATTTGGGTGATTGCGTAATGCCCCACGTCACAAAGAAGCTCCATAGACCATTAGCAAAGTGGAATACAGCTGAAACTACACCGATTATGTAGAACCAGAACATAAATGGACTGGAAAGAATTCCTTCCATCAAGCTGTAGTTTACTTCAGCGTTTCCAAGTGCAATCTGGACGCGTGTTTCCCAAACGTGCCACGCAATAAATATTAATGTAATGATTCCTGTCCAGCGCTGTAGCTTGAACATCCAGTTGCGGAAAAATCCATATTTTGCTACGTTGTTCTTTGCAGTAAATGCTATGTATACCCCTAATACTGCATGATAAAGAATCGGCAGATAGATGATGAAGATCTCCAATAGTATTACAAATGGAAGCCCTGCCATAAACCCCGCTGCTTTATTGAAGCTTTCTTCTCCGTACACGGCAAAGTGGTTAATTACCAAGTGCTGGACTAAGAATATCCCGATAGGAACAACACCTAGTAAAGAATGTAACCTTCTCCAGTAAAAATCACGTTGCCCCGCCATGTTTTTCCCCCCTTGTAGGTTAATAGTTTCATATTTAGGTATCATTCAAGGCTGCAAATTTTTTCTAATTTCTACATCAACCTTTAAATGATACAAAATTATAACACTTTTATTGTACTTCTTAGTTTATAAACCGTCAAGAAAACGATTTAATTTCTAACAATTCAGCAAGCAGCTATGGACCTCCTAAAAACTTCCATGGCCTAATTATAGCAAACTTTTAATAATTAGCGTTTATAAGAGACTCAATGATAATTAATTATGAACAGCAGAGAGGATTATACATCGTCCTATCGGAGGTCCGCAGTAAAGCATGATTATCCTAACTCCAGTTATGACTGGTTCACTGTATTTATGTGTTGTATAATAAATAAAAGTCTACTAATGATAGTTTAGCATATTGACAGTTTATGATGGAAAGGGTGACAGAATTGAGTAAACAGCTGACGACAATCCCGATTTCTCAACTTGAAGAATTACATACATCCGGTGCGGGGTTTGACATCCTCCGCTATCTCGCGCTTCCTGACTTATTAGGAGACGAAGCACCTACATTGCTTTATTATATGGGAAAAAATCTTGCAAGGAAATTTGATATAAATTCGATAGACGATATCACTCATATTTTCGAAACGTTAGGTATTGGCAAAATGGAACTTGTTAAAGAAAAAAAGCGAGAGAAAACATTTCATCTGCTTTCCGACTCGGTCGTACTTCGTTTAAAAAGCCCAATTGCCGCTGATTTCCGTTTAGAAGCAGGGTTTCTTGCAGAGGCAATTCAGATGATCGAAGGAATAGAATGCGAATGCACTGAGGAAATTAATCGTCGTATCCACCAAATACAATTCACAGTGTTTTACACAAATTAAAAACACGCACCGCCTCTCGGTACTGTTTAGTCGAGGGACAGTGCGTATTATGACTCATTAACAAGTATGTAACACCCTGCCCTCTAAACATGTGAGAAACCTAAAAGGTGGAGGTGGGGATAAACAGTCCGTAAAATCCCTGATTCTGTTCAACTAACATTCAGCAGGGAGAAAAGAGCTCCCCGCTAAATGTTAGTTTCTCTTTATGAATTCGTTTTTTCCTCTTCCGCATTTGCTTCTTCTTCCAGCTCATTTAAATGCTTAAGCACCTCGTGAGCTGTGTTAGACGGAATTCCAAGTTTTGTAATATCTGTTACAGAAGCTTTTTTCAGCTCTGTGATCGATTTAAAATGTCTAAGCAATAGCTTTTTCCGTTTTTCACCAACACCAGGTATACCATCAAGCGAAGATTGGAATAATCCTTTACTGCGCAAATTCCTATGAAATGAAATGGCAAACCGGTGCACCTCATCTTGAATCCGCTGAACGAGATAAAATTCTTGGGATCGCCGCTCAAGTGAAACAATTGACGGAGGTGAACCGTACAATAATTCACTTGTCTTATGTCTATCATCTTTTACTAATCCAGCAATCGGAATATCAAGTCCTAATTCATTTTCGAGTACATCGGTTGCAGCGCTAATTTGGCCCTTCCCACCATCGACAATGATCAAATCAGGCAGTGGCAGATTCTCTTTAAGCACACGTGTATACCTTCTCCGTACTACTTCACGCATCGTTTCATAGTCATCAGGTCCATCAACCGTGCGGATTTTATACTTGCGATAATCTTTTTTACTCGGCCGGCCATCTACGAAAGCAATCATCGCTGAAACCGGATCGGTTCCTTGGATATTCGAGTTGTCAAAGGCTTCGATACGATGCGGTGTTTCAATGTTAAGAATCTCACCAAGCTTCTCTGTCGCGATAATTGTCCGTTCTTCATCTCTTTCAATCAAGAGGAATTTCTCATTAAGTGCGATTTTTGCATTTTTCATCGCTAATTCAACAAGTTCTTTCTTTCTGCCCCGGAAAGGTGTATGTGTATGGACCTCCAGCAACTCATTGATTAATTCGCTATTTGATCCAATCGGCAGGAGAATTTCTTTTGGTTTTAAATGGTTTTGATGTAAATAGAATCTACCAATATAGCTAGTAAATGCTTCTTCTGGATCATCATAGAACGGGAAAGTCGTTACATTTCGTTCAATCAACTTCCCTTGACGCATGAAGAAGACTTGGATACACATCCATCCTTTGTCATAGCTGTATCCAAATATGTCGCGATCTGTCTTATCAGTCATTGTCATTTTTTGTTTCTCCATAACAACGTCGATATGTTGAATTTGATCCCGTAATTCCTTCGCTCTTTCAAAGTTAAGTGCTTCACTCGCTTCATACATTTTCTCTGTCAGATTCCCTTTGATATCTTGGTAGCCGCCTTGCAAAAAGGAAGTTATCTCTTGAACAATCGCAGCGTATTCCTCGGCCGCTGGCGGATTCTTACTACATGCTTTACATTGATTCAAGTGATAATATAAACACGGTCTGCCTGGTGGATTATTGCATTTGCGTAAAGGGTACATTCGGTCAAGTAGCTTCTTCGTTTCCCGTGCTGCGATTACGTTCGGATACGGCCCGAAATACTTCCCTTTATCTTTTTTGATTTTTCTTGTAATCAATAGACGGGGATGTCTTTCAGCTGTGATTTTTAAATAGGGGTATGATTTATCGTCTTTCAGCATAACGTTATATTTCGGATCATATTTTTTTATTAAATTCATTTCTAAAATGAGTGCTTCCAGTTCTGAAGAAGTGACAAAATACTCAAAGTCGACGATTTCTTGAACTAATCGCTGTGTTTTCCTGTCATTTGCTCCAGTAAAATAAGAACGGACACGATTGCGTAATTTCTTTGATTTACCGACATAGATGATCGTTCCATGCTTATCTTTCATGAGGTAACAGCCTGGATTTGCCGGGAGTATTTCCAATTTCCTTTTGATGATGTTATTCATGGTAATCATTCCTTTAAGTTTAGAAAATCCCTTGTTATGAAAACAACAAGGGATTTTTCGGTTCTCTATTATCTAATTTTACACGATTTAGAGATGTTTGTTAATTACTCCGGTTAATGCTTCTTTTGGTTGGAAGCCAATTACCTGGTCAACCACTTCTCCATCTTTCATCAGCAATAAAGTTGGGATACTCATAACACCAAATTTACTTGCTGTTTCTTGGTTATCATCGACGTCCAATTTAACAATTTTTACATCTTCGGACATCTCACCGTCTATTTCCTCTAAAACTGGAGCAATCATTTTACAAGGTCCGCACCATGGTGCCCAAAAGTCAACGAGGACTAAACCCTCTGAAGTTGCTTCAGCAAAATTTTGATCTGTTACATGTTCAATTGCCATTCTATAATTTCCTCCTTTTGATAAATCAATCTTACTTAAATAGAAGTATAACACCCTTATTATTTACTTCCTAGCATTTTGCTTATTCGTTCCAAAAAAAATAATTGAAAAAATCCAGGACGAAAGCATGCCCCGGATTTTTTTAATCAGACTTTAACCGTTTTAATTTCTTCAATAAGTAGAGGCATAACCTCGAATAGGTCGCCTACAATTCCGTAGTCGGCGATATTAAAGATGTTTGCTTCTGGGTCTTTGTTTATCGCCACGATGACTTTTGAGTTTGACATCCCTGCCAAGTGTTGAATCGCTCCAGAGATACCAACTGCGATGTAAAGATCCGGGGTAACGACTTTCCCAGTTTGCCCGATTTGGAGGGAGTAGTCGCAGTATTCCGCGTCACAAGCCCCGCGAGATGCTCCTACTGCACCACCAAGAACATCCGCTAGTTCGTATAATGTGTCAAAACCTTCTGCACTTTTCACTCCACGTCCACCAGCGATAACAACGCTTGCTTCGGATAGGTCTACTCCTTCACTCGCTTTACGGACCACGTCTTTGATAATAGTACGAATATCAGCAACATCGACTTCTTTCGCTATTATATCACCACTTCTTGCTTCATCACGTTCAAGGGGTGCTATATTATTTGGACGGATGGTTACAAATGTTAATCCATCTGTAATGATTTTCTTTTCGAAAGCCTTACCTGAATAGATTGGACGAACATATTCTACACGATCCCCATTTGTTTCAATGGCTACAGCATCAGAAACCAATCCGGTATCCAACTTGGCTGCTAGTTTCGGTGTCAAATCCTTTCCAATGGATGTATGTCCCATTACGATGCCATCAGGCGATTCATCATTCACTACAGCCAGAACTGCTTGGCCGTATCCTTCTGATGTATAATTTTCTAACTTTTCATGGACTATTGTAACAATGCGATCGGCACCATAGTAAATTAGCTCCTGCGCCTGAGCTTCTAAATTTTCTTTCCCTAAAACAACGCCGACAATTTCAGCATCTGCCTGAATTTTTTTCGCTGCAGCTACTGCCTCAAATGAAACGTTACGTAATGTACCATCTTTTGCCTCTGCAATTACTAGTAATTTACTCATCCTTCTTCCCCTCTCTCTATCCTTTTCAATTAAAGTACTTTCTTTTCGTCTTTCAATAACGTAACAAGTTCTTTTACCTGATCTTGAATCTCACCTTCCAAAACTCTTCCTGCTTCTTTTTCTGGCGGTAAGAATACTTCAATTGTTTTCGTCTTCGGTTCGACATCATCCTCATCCAAATCAAGATCATCCAATTCTAATTCTTCAAGCGGCTTTTTCTTCGCTTTCATAATTCCTGGAAGGGACGGATAACGCGGTTCGTTCAACCCCTGCTGGCAAGTAACGAGGATAGGCAGACTTGTTTCAACAGTCTCCACGTCACCTTCTACATCTTTTTCGATGCTGACATTATCCCCATTGATGGATAGATTTGTAATCGTTGTAACGTACGGTATACCTAGTGCTTCGGCAAGACGCGGACCTACCTGGCCACTCGCCTCATCAATTGCAACATTCCCCGCTAAAATCAGGTCTACTTCCTTATCTTCAAAAAATGCTTCCAATATTTTGGCTGTCGTATATTGATCGCCCTCTTCAAGATCATCTTCCGTATTGATGAGAACTGCCTTATCCGCTCCCATTGCAAGAGCAGTTCGTAATTGCTTTTCAGAGTCTTCATCTCCAATTGTGATTACGGTTACTATCCCTCCGTGCTCATCACGCTGCTTGATTGCTTCTTCTACAGCATACTCATCGTATGGGTTAATGATGAATTCTGCACCATCCTCATCAATCCTTCCATCATCCAGATTAATTTTCTCTTCTGTATCAAATGTCTTTTTTAATAGTACATAAATATCCATCTTGCTTCCTCCTCTTATATCTTTTATTTATCTTTAAAATCAGGCTTTCTCTTTTCTACAAATGCTTGAATACCTTCTGTTGCATCTTCGGATCCAAATATTGTTCCGAAAGCCTTTGCTTCAGCTTCCATACCGGCTACGAATTTATCGGAGCGGGTGTAGTTTACAAGTTTCATAACATGATGAATGGTTGGTTTACTTTTTGCAGCTATTGTTTTGGCCAACTGAGCGGCTTCTTCCAATACACTTTCGTCTGGTACAGCACGATTCGCAAGTCCAAATGCCGCCGCATCCGTGCCGGAAATCGGCTCGCCTGATAAGATCATTTCATATGCTTTAGATGTTCCAATGTAGCGTGGTAAGCGCTGGGTTCCAGCAAAACCAGGGATGATTCCTAGATTAAGTTCTGGAAGACCGAGCTTTGCGTTTTCCCCCACAATCCGAATATGACATGCCATAGCTAGCTCAAGGCCTCCGCCTAACGCAGCACCATGAATTGCCGCAATAACTGGGATCCGGAAGTCTTCCAGCCTTTGAAACACTTGCTGTCCACTTTTAGCAAGGTTTTCATAGTCTGAATGCGCTTGCAAAGAAGTGAATTCTTTTATGTCGGCACCAGCCGAGAAGAACCTGCCTTCCCCGTGAATGATAATTACTTTCACATTGTCATCTTCTTCAATTTCTCCGAGGAATGTACTTAAATCCTTGATCAATTGACTAGACAATGCATTAGCCGGTGGACTTTGGATTGTTAAGTATGCCACTTGTTTATCCACATTTTTTACAATCGTGGTCAATATAATCCCCCCTCTTTACTTTCTATCTTAATCGAAATTCAATTATTTTAAAAATAATAACTCGATTGAATTTCATAATTACCAAAGTCGGCTTTTCCATCACCATATGTAGTTGGGGATGAACCAACTACATGTGGTAATGGTGAAGCATTAAATACGTATTATAAAATTCATTAACTCAACTATTAATTTAATATAAGGTTTTTTATTTGAAGAATTCTTCTTAAATTAACGATTATTACGCCTTTAAACCATTTGTTAAAAATTTGTGTACTTCATCGGTTTGGTCGACTAAATCAAATTTCCGTTCCTTCATCACCCAATTCGTCACAACTTCATCAAGTGTGCCAAAAATCATTTGCCGAATAAGTGCTGGATTGATGTCACTACGGAATTGGTTTTCTTTCATCCCCTCCGCAATAACTTCATCAATAATGTTTAAGTATGCTTTTAACACATTGTTAATTTGTAATCTTAACGAATAATTTGATTGCCTTAACTCCAGCTGCGTAACGATGGCAAGATCAGGATTTTGTTCCAATTGACTAAAGTGCATCTCGATAAGAACTTTTAACTTCTTATTCGCGTCTGCTTGCTCACTCGTTGCCTTCGCAATCTTATCAATGAATTGCCCCATTTTTTCTTCAAACACAGAGACGAGCACATCTTCTTTATTCTTAAAGTACAAATAAATTGTTCCATCAGCTACTCCTGCTTCCTTTGCTATTTTCGATACTTGGGATGCATGGTAGCCATTTTCTGCAATTACTTTCACTGCAGCTTCGATAATCTGTTGATATTTTGGCTTATTACTCTTCATCTTCTTCTCCTTAGCATGTTTCATATCTTTACATTGTTGAGTAAAAAATAAAACGGAATTATGAATGACCATTCATTCATAATTCCATTTTATTCGTTTATCTGGTAACTGTCAATAATTTTACAAAGATCCTTTTAAATTATACTAGTTCACTTTGTTCGTCTTGTTGTTTAACCTCTTCATCAACTAGTTGTCTTCTGAGAATTTTACCGACAATTGTTTTAGGAAGTTCTTTGCGGAATTCATAACTACGAGGCACTTTAAAGGCGGCAAGATTATCACGACAGAACGTGTTCAATTCTTCTTCTGTCACTTGCTTCCCATCTTTAAAAACAATGAAGGCTTTAACCGTTTCTCCGCGGTACGGATCTGGAATTCCGACGACCGCACATTCCTGGATTGCTGGATGTTCATAGAGCACTTCTTCCACTTCACGTGGATATATATTATATCCTCCAGCTATAATCATATCCTTTTTCCTGTCGACAATATAAAAGTAACCGCTCTCATCCTCATACCCCATGTCACCTGTATAAAACCAGCCATCACGGAGGGAGTGAGCCGTTTCTTCTTCGTTTTTCCAATAACCAACCATTACTTGCGGGCCTTTAACAGCCAATTCACCAACTTCACCAATTTCTGCTTCTTCCTCTGTACCAGTTTTTATAACTTTAACATCGGTATCAGGCCACGGCAGACCGATACTTCCATTGATTCGGTTCCCCCAAATGGGGTTAGCGTGAGTGACGGGAGATGTTTCCGTTAATCCATACCCTTCAACCAATCTTCCACCAGTTAACTTTTCAAATTGTTCTTGCACTTCAATCGGCAATGGTGCAGACCCGCTCAGGCATGCTTTAATAGACGACAGATCATACTTTCCGATATCCGGATGATTGATTAACCCGATATAAATCGTTGGTGCGCCGGGAAATAAGGTGGGCTTTTGCTTATCAATCACTTTCAAGACATCTACTGGATTAAATTTTGGCATTAGAATGATTTTCGATGCTTGCTTCACTCCAAAGTTCATCACTGTTGTCATACCATACACATGGAAGAAGGGCAATACTGCAAGAACGATTTCTTCGCCTTGTTTTGTCTTATAAAGCCAAGCTTCACACATTTGTAAATTAGCTACTAAATTGTAATGGGTAAGCATAACTCCTTTTGGATAACCCGTTGTTCCTCCGGTATACTGAAGAAGAGCGAGATCTTCTTTCGGATTGACTTCAACTTTTTCATATTCCGCTTGTGCCGTTTTCATTATATTTTCCCATACATGCGTATCCCCGCTCTGTTCTACCTTTACGACCATATTATATTCACGTTTCTGGATAAATGGATAAAACAAATTTTTCGGAAATGGCAAATAGTCTTTGATACCGGTTACAATTTTATGTTCTACATTAGTTTTCTCTTGTACATTGCTTACTCGTGGCACAAGAATGTCTAGACAAATAATCACTTTTACATCAGAATCTGCTACTTGATATTCCAGTTCCCTTTCTGTATAAAGCGGGTTCGTCTGTACCACAATTCCCCCTGCCATTAGAATGCCATAATAACTTATGACAGCCTGCGGGCAATTCGGGAGCATAATTGCAACTCTATCACCTTTTTTTAATTTAAGGGACTGTAAATAATTCGCGAATTGCTTTGCTTGTGTATACAACTCTTGATAGGTCAACTCTTTCCCCATGAAATAAAGCGCTTTCTTTTCTGGGTAGCGAGAAGCACTTTCCGCGAGATAGGAATCTAACGGCTTCTCATCATATTGGATGCTGGGCGGTATTTCTTCCGGATAATGAGCATACCAATTTTTTGTTGCTTCCATTTTATCTCCTCCTTTTTCTCTATTATAATCATTATATCGATTAATTTCTATTTTTAGAAATTTTATTTATCTGAATCAGGATATTTTTTTAATTTACTTAAAAATATAATATAAACCGACAAGTAAAAATGCAATCGCTACACCAATTAAAATCTTTGCTAACCGTTCAAAAACCATTCCGCTTCCCCTTTCTATCCAATACTCGCACCTATGACAAACGCAATTCCGATGGAAAAGATCATCGATAACAATCCGACTGCCACATTTCCTTTCCCAATCTCTTCATCTACTTTGATTGTTGGTAAAAGAAATTCAAAAACAAAATAACCAGTTAATAACAGAACAAATCCGAATGTTCCCCAGCCGATCGTCTGCAGCAAGGAATCATTATGCTCGATGGAATAGCGGAAAATCGTAGCAATGCCAAAGATTTTCCCGCCTGTTGCCATTGCTACGGCAAGATTTCCCTTACGAATCTCTTCCCAGTTCTTATAGGATGTTACCAGTTCAAATACAGTTAGAAATATAAGCGTACATAATACAACAACACTATATCTTGCTGCTGTAATGACGATAATATTTTCCCAAAAACCATTCATACGGATATCCCCCCTTTTTTATTTAAGTTCCAAAACAGTGACCCCGCTGCCACCTTCACCACTGCCGCCGAAACGCGCAGATGATATTGCTGGATGTTGTTTAGCAAAATCTTGTACACCTGAACGAAGTGCGCCGGTTCCTTTCCCATGGATAATCGTTACTTTGCCGTAACCGGCAAGGAGAGCATCATCAACGTATTTCTCGAGACGATGAAGCGCATCTTCAAACCGTTCACCTCTAAGATCGAGTTCGGTCTTTACATGAGCATTGGAACCTCGGATGGTCGCTACGGTCCGTTCTGGATCTTGCTTCTGTCTCCCAACATATTGCAAGTCTTTTCTTTTTGCCTTTACTTTCATGATCCCAACTTGAACCATATATTCTTGCTCATTTAATTGTTCCAGCACGACACCTTGCTGATTGACCGTAAGCAATTTAATATCATCTCCTGGTGCCAACGGTCGATTCTCTTCCGATATTTCTTGTTTAGAGGAACTTGATTTACTGGTTAATTGCGGTTGTGCTTCTTCTAGCATTTTTCTTGCTTCTATCCACTCATGCTCCTTCAATCCAGCATTCATTTTCATATTACGGATTTCTTCTACAATGATTTCCGCTTCTTCCCTGGCTTGTTTTAATGCTTTCTCCGCTTTTTCTTCTGCTTTTCTATAAAGTTCTTCTTTTTTCCGCTCGAAAGTTTGCCACTCTTTTTCTATCTCGTCCCGCACTTTCTCACTTTCGAGTAAAATTCCGTGAGCTTCTTCATATTGCTTTTCCGCAGCAATTTGTGACTTTTCAAGTGATGCAATCATATTCTCAACACTTTTTGAATCGATGCCAACTAAGCTTTTCGCCTTATCAATCAATTCGTCTTGTAACCCAAGCCGTCTGGTAATTTCAAAAGCATTACTCCTGCCTGGGACTCCAATTAACAGACGATATGTCGGCTTTAATGATTCTACATCAAAATCAACCGATGCATTAATGACATGATCGCGGTTATAGCCATATGCTTTCAGTTCCGGATAATGTGTTGTTGCTATGACTCGTGCCCGGCGAGCAATCACTTCATCAAGCAATGCCATTGCAAGAGCCGCTCCTTCACTCGGGTCTGTGCCAGATCCTAATTCATCAAAAAGTACAAGTGACTTGTCATCCACCTCTTCCATGATTGTAACAATATTCTTCATATGAGAAGAGAACGTACTTAGATTTTGCTCAATCGATTGCTCATCACCAATATCGGCAAAAACGGTCTGAAATACGGCAAGCTCGCAATCGTCAAAAGCAGGAACTTGTAAGCCCGATTGGGCCATTAAGGTACAAAGGCCGACCATTTTTAATGTAACGGTCTTCCCTCCCGTGTTCGGTCCGGTGATAACGATTGCTGTATAATCTTTACCGAGCTCAATATCATTTGCAACAACTTGATCATCTGGAATAAGCGGATGACGGGCTTGCTTCATCTTAATGATCCCTTTATCATTCATCCTAGGTTTACTTGCTTTCATTCTGCTTGCAAGCTTTGCCCGGGCCGCGATGAAATCAATCGTAGCGAGAATTTCCAAATTGATGGCTATCCTTGGTTCAACCTCAGCGATTTGACTTGTAAGTTCGGTTAAAATTCGTTCAATTTCCTGTCTTTCATTTAGAAATGCTTGTTGCAATTTATTATTCAGATCGACAACTGCCCGAGGTTCCATAAACAAAGTCTGACCGGAAGATGATTGATCATGGACAATCCCTCCGACTTGCGCCCGGTATTCCTGTTTTACTGGTAATACATAGCGATCATTCCGAATCGTAACGATAGCATCCGAAAGCATCTTTGCATGTGATCTCGTATAACCTTCCAACTTTTCTCGGACACTCGCTTCAAATGTCCGTATCTGGGAACGGATACCTCTTAATTTACTTGATGCATTGTCAAGTACGTCTCCATTTTCATCAATGGCACGGCGGATTTCCCGTTCAATCTCGCGCATCGGATCAATATCTTCAGCGAATTGTTTCAGAATCGGAATTTCCTCTTCCAAATCTTCAAGGAAATTCTTCACCTGCCTTCCACCATACATCGTATTCGCCGTATCAAGACATTCCGCAGCAGATAAAATACTACCAATTACGCTGCGTTTCAAGCTTTCCCGGATATTACGGATTCCTCCAAATGGAATCACCTTATTGAGACGGTGAATTTGCGCCGCTTCGTCGGTTTCTTCTTGAAGCTGATTCACTTTGTCTAAATCCGTTTCAGGAGAAATTTGTGCAGCCTTCTCCTTACCAAGTGATGTTTCTGCTTGTTCCATTAATTGTTCAATTATTTTATCAAACTCGAGTACATGAAGTACACGTTCGTTCATTTACTTCACCTCTATTTATTTCGGTCTAAATAAGCCTTGAGCTCTGCCAATGGCAGGGTGTTCAATACCGTACTTTTTTGAATCCAACCGCGCTTAGCAGTTCGGACTCCGTATTCCATAAAATCGAGTGTTTCATAGCTATGGGCATCGGTATTAATTACCAGCTTTACTCCAGCTTCTTGAGCCATTTTTGCATGTGTTGCAGACAGATCGAGTCGGTTCGGGTTGGCATTGATTTCTAGAGCTGTATTTGTTTCTTTTGCCTTTTCTATCAGCTTTTCCATACCGACCCGGTAACCGTTCCGGCGTCCGAGTAATCTACCGGTCGGATGAGCGATCATATCGACATAAGGATTTTCAAGCGCATGATATAAGCGCTCCATAATTTTTTCCTCACTTTGGTTAAAGCTTGAATGGATGGACGCAATGACGAAGTCCAGTTCCTTTAAATAGGAGTCTTCAAAATCAAGACTTCCATCCGGTAAAATATCCATCTCCACCCCGGTGAAAATATGAATAGCTGGATATTTCTCATTTAATAGCATAATTTCCTCCCATTGTTTGCGGAGACGTTCCTCATTCAATCCATTCGCTACCCGCAAGAATTTAGAATGATCGGTGATTGCGATATATTCATAGTTCTTTTCGATTGCTTTTTGAACCATTTCTTCTAAGCTTTGCGCCCCATCACTCCAAGTTGTATGCATGTGTAAATCTCCACGCATATCCTGTTGTTCAATAAGCTCTTGGTTTTCTTTGAATTGTTCAAGTTCCGTCGTTCCTTCGCGTATTTCAGGCGGAATATACGGAAGACCAAAATGTTCATAAAAAGACGTTTCATCCGGGAAGGTGAGTATTTCGTTTGTCGCATCTACTTCAACTCCATACTCACTAATTTTCTCTCCGCGTGATTTCGCCAATTGCCGCATCGCTACATTATGTTCTTTTGAGCCCGTAAAATGATGAAGGGTTGTCGTAAACTCTTCATCCTTCACTAAACGGAAGTCAACATTGATATCATATTCCTCTTCCAAGGTGACAGACACTTTCGTATCCCCTTTAGCAATCACTTCTTTGATTGTTGGAAGCAACAATAATTCTTTCCTTACCTTCTCGGGTTCATCTGTTGAAATAATAAAATCAATGTCTCTGATTGTTTCTCGCATACGTCTTAAGCTACCCGCAATCGAGTAACGGGTAATCCAATCTATTTCATCCAAATGGTTTTCGATTCTTTCAGCAACTTGCAACATCACGGCAATTGAAAGGCGTTCCGGTCGTTTCCCTGCTTCGTCCAATGCTGTTAAAAGATTCTTCACAGTTTTAGCTCCAAAACCAGATAACTTTTCAACTTCACCATTCTCACATGCAGTTCGCAAGCTGTCTGCATCAACAACATTCAATTCTTTATAAACCCTTGAGAGTTTCTTTCCACCAAGACCTGGTAATTGGAGTAATGGAATCAGTCCTGCAGGAACCTCTTTCTGTAATACTTCAAGCTCCGTTGATTTCCCTTCAGTTATAAACTCGTTAATGACGGCACCCGTTCCTTTTCCAATCCCTTTTATTTTCGTCACATCGTCAATTTCCTCCAGCGATCTTTCATCGGATTCTAGTCCGCCGGCGGCCTTGCGATATGCAGCAATTTTAAACGGATTGTCACCTTTCAATTCTAAGTAAACAGCAATTTGTTCTAATAAACGAATTACATCTTTCTTATTTACGAGCAAAACATTCACCTGCTTTATAATAATCAATAAAAAAAGACCGATTCTGTATTGTTTACTACCTATTGTACATGTAATCCAGTAGCAATACTAATACGATGAACCGCTCTTATAAATAGACTTTCACTAATTCAAACAGTTTGTTAGAGAAATATGGAGTCTGCTCCAGTATGAGTAAAGCCAACGATGAATTGTTGATATATGACTGTACGCTTTCAATTGGTGTTAGGGCCAGCACATATAGAACAACAAATATAATTAAATAAATTTCCAAAAAGCCTAAAATCGCACCAAGTATTTTATTCACTGGCTTAATCAACGGTATCGCCGCTACGAAATCAAGCATGTTTGCAATAATTTGCAAGATTATTTTAACTGCAAAGAACAGGATTGCAAACGAAATGATATTATAAAATGCCATTTCAATCGGTAATCCCTGCAAAAATTCCGGCCAAATGTTATCGCTTAGTTCTTGATATGGAATCCAGAGTTCTAACCTGACTGCTACATCATCATAATACATCGCGGCAATGACAAATGCTGTAATGAAACCTATTAAATGAAAAAGCTGTAAGATAAATCCTCTATTCAGGCCAATAAACAGGCCAAACAGAAGTAATATAATTAAGATAAAATCAAACATATCCTATTTTTCCTCTTTCCTCGCAATTGAACCGACTAATTTTGCGTAGTCTTCCTTCAATTTCACATAATCATTCATCGCATTTACTGCTGTGAGTACCGCCAACCTTGTTGTATCTAAATGTGGATTATGTTCCTCGATTTCATTCATTTTCTGATCAACAAGACTCGCAACTAACTTCACATGACTGACTGGTTCACTACCTATAATTGTATATTTTCTATTATTTATCTCCACTATAGTTTTGCTTTTTTCATGTTCCGTCATGTTGATCCCTCCGCCAAAATCACTACCAATTATCATATCATTTTTTGTTTCTAAAAAGAAGTATTATAATTAATCCAACTTTTGCAGTCTGTACCCTCAGCCGTCCTGTGGCGCAATTAGTAACCCGACATTCCACTCCACATAAATTTCAAAACTTCCCCTACTTCTCAACTAACACCTTCATACAGCGTGAGTGTGCCAAACTTAGAAACTTTCTACTGGAGGTCCGCAGTCCAGACACCTCTCGCACCTGCTGAGCGGCTGGTGAGCCTCCTTGCAGGCAAGCCTGTTGCGGGGGCTCACCAAGCCTATCCTCCCACAGGAGTCTCGAGGTGTCTGGACTGCTACCAGGAAAGGCCAAATTTGAATCACTGTTTAATGTTCTGGAAAAAGTATACTCCTTATCGTGGCGGAATAATTTCTATTTAAAATAACCATCTTACCAGTTCAGTTGCTCGGTGGACGGTGACTCCTGCGGGAACAGCACGAGCCTGGAGACCCCTTAGTGCTGCCCGAGGAGGCTCTAGCAGTGCCTAAGGATGCGCATCCGTCCACCGGGCAACTGAACGGCGATTAGAGAGCGAACCATGAGAACGTGCAAAACACTTACGCTGTATGAAAATGTAAGTCGTTCGTTGGGATTTGTTGAGTAGTTAAGATGCAAAAGCGTTGTAGCTGATGATTCGTATCAGGTACAACGCTTTTCATTTTTTTAGGATCTTACATATCCGTTAAATTCATCAGCAATCGTTTTTACAATTTCTTGATAAGATGCTTCCACTTCTTCGTCTTTCAATGTTTTCTCAGGATCTTGATAAATGAGATGGTAAGCAATTGATTTTTTGCCTGCTTCCAAATGCTCCCCTTCATAAACATCAAATATAGCAACAGACTTCACTAAAGGTGCACCAATTTCTGCAATTCTTGCTTGGATGTTGCCTGCTAATACATCCTGATCTAAGATAAAGGCGATATCGCGCGCAATTGCCGGGTATTTTGGAATTTCTGCAAAGCTCGGTTCATTTTCATAATCGGCAAATACTGCATCTAAATTGATATCAAATACATAAGTTTCCTTCAAATCTAACCTTTTTGCAAGGAGTGGATGGAGTTGTCCCAGGAAACCGATGACCTGGTCATTTCGTTTAATAAGCGCTGTTCGGCCCGGGTGCATATCTTGGAGCTTTGTCTGTTCAAATTGTACAGATAGCTTCAACTGATCAAATAAACCTTCAACAATTCCTTTTACGACATAAAAGTCTACAGGTTTTACTTCACCTTGCCAAGGATGATCCACCCAGTTTCCAGTTAACGCTCCTGCTGCACGGAGTGTTTCTTCCGGTTGCTTCGTAATTTTCTCTTCCGTGGATACAAAGATTGATCCGATTTCGTAATAAGCAATATTTGCTTGGTTTCTTGCTTGGTTATAGGTTAAAGATTGAAGCAGTCCAGGCAGTAAACTTAGACGAAGATATTTATGCTCTTCACTCATCGGTCTAGCAAGTGCTACTGGAACCGGTGACTTTGCCATTATTTCCGGACTGCATAATCTCTCACTATTATGTTCATCCGTCAAGGAATAGGTTCTGTTTTCCATAAGCCCTACCCCTTCTAGGAAAGACTTAATATTACGCCTTAATTGCTGTTCCCGATTTAGCCCACCGACTTGGCCATCCCCTTCAGGTAATGTGTACGGCAAGTTATCATAACCGTAAATACGAGCGACCTCTTCCAGCATATCTTCAAAAATGGTGATATCTTGCCTTCTCGTAGGTACTTGAATGGTAAATGTTGAACCATCCTGTTCAAATTCGAATTGTAATCTACGTAAAATAGAAGCAATCTCTTCATCTTTAATAGCTGAACCAAGTCTTTCATTCACATGTCCAGTCTCAATCACAACTGTTTTCTCTGCGTAATCAAGCCCGTCATATTCACTTAAGCCTTGCAGAACATTACCATTCGCGTATTTCTCAAATAAATGACATGCCCGCTCACCAGCTTTTCTTACTCGATTCGGGTCGACCCCTTTTTCAAATCGAGTACTCGATTCACTGCGTAATCCTGTTTGCTTGACCGTTCGTCTTACTGTTGTGCCATCAAAGTAAGCAGCTTCAAGTAAAATGGTCGATGTCTCTTCTGTTACTTCCGAATCAAGTCCCCCCATTACGCCAGCAAGCGCAGTTGGTTCCATCCCATTTGTAATAACAAGATTTTCAGGCGTCAATTTGCGAGTCTGTCCATCAAGAGTTATAATTTCTTCCCCTTCATCCGCCCGCCTGATTAACACTTTATTAGATGCAAATCGATCATAATCAAACGCATGGAGCGGTTGACCGTATTCGAGCAAGACATAGTTCGTAATATCAACGACATTATTAATCGGGCGGATACCAGCTGCCAGTAAAGCGTTTTGCATCCAAAGTGGAGATGGCTTGATTACGACATCCTTAATGATGAATGCACCGTAATATTTATTTAAGTCTTGAGCAGCTACTTCTACCGATACATAATCTTCTGCTCGTTCACTTTCATTACTTTCAATTGTTTCATCCGGATAGGTCACTTGTTCATCAAGAATAGCTGCTACTTCATTCGCCATCCCGATCATGCTTAATGCATCTGCTCGGTTCGCAAGGATATCAAGCTCGAAGACAGCATCATTTAGATTGAGGAGATCCGTAACATTCTTACCGATTTCTGCATCATTCTGAAAAACATAAATTCCGTCTACAAACTCTTGAGGGATGAATTTTTCTTTTACTCCTAATTCCTGTAAGGAACAAATCATTCCATTTGATTCCACACCGCGTAATTTTACTTTTTTAATTTTAAAATTACCTGGTAATACTGCCCCGGGCTTCGCTACGACAACTTTTTGACCTGCAGCCACATTTGGTGCTCCACAAATGATTTGTAACGTTTCCGTTCCAACATCTACTTGACAAAGGTTTAATTTGTCGGCATTCGGATGCTGCTCACAAGTTAGGACCTGCCCGACGACAACATCGTTCACCTTTTCTCCGACATATTCAATACCTTCTACCTCAATACCGGATTTTGTAATTCGCTCTGCAAGTTCTTCTGGAGAAATATCTCCTAAATCAACATAATTATTTAACCAGTTATAGGATACGTACACTGCTTTTTTCCTCCCTATGCGTGATGATACTGTTTTAAGAATCGAATATCGTTCGTATAGAAGCTACGAATATCGTTTACGCCATATTTCAACATTGCAATCCGTTCCGGCCCCATTCCAAAAGCAAAGCCGCTGTATATTTTCGGATCATATCCACCCATTTCGAGTACTTTCGGATGAACCATGCCACCACCTAAGATTTCAATCCAGCCTGTACCTTTACATACGCTGCACCCTTCGCCATTACAAACTTTACAGGAAATGTCCATTTCCACGGATGGTTCTGTGAATGGAAAATAACTCGGGCGCAGACGAATTTCACGATCTTCTCCAAACATCTGCTTAGCAAATTTATCTAATGTACCTTTCAAATCACTCATCCGCACATTTTTATCGACAAGCAGCCCTTCAATCTGTGTAAATTGATGGGAGTGTGTCGCATCATCGCTGTCCCGACGGTATACTTTTCCTGGGCAGATCATTTTGAATGGCCGTTCACCATTATAAGCTTCCATTGTCCGTGCCTGGACTGGAGATGTATGCGTACGCAATAACAGCTCATTTGTAATATAAAATGAATCCTGCATATCACGGGCCGGGTGATCTTTCGGTAAATTAAGCGCTTCGAAGTTATAGTAGTCTGTTTCGACTTCCGGACCTTCCTTAATCTCATAACCCATGCCAATAAATAAGTCCTCAATTTCCTCTACAATACTTGTTAGGAGATGTGGCCCACCGACATTGACTTTACGCCCTGGCAATGTCACATCAATCGCTTCTGTCTCTAGCTGTTCATGGAGTGCGATTTCTTCAAGTTCAGCCGATTTCTCTTCGATTGCGCCAGTGATGATATTACGTACTTTATTTGCCATCTCCCCAATAACCGGACGTTCTTCCGGGGAAAGCTTCCCCATTCCCTTTAGAACCTTTGTAATCGAACCTTTTTTCCCTAAATAAGCGACTCGAATATCTTGAAGGCTGTTCATTTCTTCAGCATCTTCAATTTTCGCTAAAGCTTCTTGCTGTATTGTCTCCAATTGCTCCTTCATACGGAATCCTCCTTAAAATACATTTAAACAAAATAAAAAAGCCCCATCCCGATAAAGGGACGAGGCTATTATTTCGCGGTACCACCCTTGTTGACAATAAAGTATATTGTCCAACTCAATCTTGATAACGGATTATAAAATCCGGGTACACCTTTACTTGTATACAACAAGGTCCAAGTGCCTGCTCCAGAGTGAAATGGTCTTATCCCAGCAATAGAAATGTTTTCAGTCTCAGACATTTCCTCCCTGCATTCCTGTCATGGATAATACTTAGCTCTTTCAACGCATTACATCTTCATTTATCTATACAATCCATTTATACTTCACTTCATACATTATAGATAATTTCCTCTGAGCTTGCAAGCCTATTCTTTCAGATGGTACATGAGAATACCCGCAGCAATACTTACATTTAATGACTCTGCTTTACCATAAATCGGAATTTTCACCCGCTTATCTGCTTGCTGAAGTAAATCTCGCTGCACACCTGCGCCTTCATTTCCCAGTATCAGTCCAACCTTCTCGGGTGTCTTAACCTCATGGTAATAAGTCGCATCTTCCAGAGCAGTTGCCCATATTTCATAGCCTCTTTCTCTCAACGAAGGTATTTCTTCTTTCAAATCAGCTTCGTATACCGGGATGTGGAAGAGTGATCCCTGGGTCGCTCGGATAACTTTATCATTGTATAAATCAACTGTTCCCTCACCTAATATGACAGCGTCTATCCCCGCAGCATCTGCCGTACGGATAATCGTCCCTAAATTACCGGGGTCCTGTATCGCGTCAAGCATAACAAGCTGATTACCAGTTATGACGGTTACCGGCTGCATTTTAATAATTGCTGCTACTCCTTGTGGTGTTGTTGTCTGGGAAATGTGGGTAAACACCTGATTTGAAACACGTTCTACAGGAAGATTGGCACTCCAAGCAGGAATTGAAACATTTTCCTCTGCAATGATTTCTACTATTTTCTGACCACTCTTCCAAGCTTCTTCGACAAGATGCGATCCTTCGATGAGAAACATTTGCTGTTCCTTTCTACCCTTTCGTTTATGAAGCTTTCTCCAAGCTTTAACTTTTCCGTTCGTTAATGATGTAATCAACGTCTTCATCCTTATCGTGTTCTTTTTTCTTATCATACATATTTAGGAACCATTTGGTCAAACTAATTTCATGAATCGAAGAACGAAGGAGGTAAACAGAATGGATTTAAATTTACGGAAAGCAATTCTTAGTAATATTTCAACAAACGATCAATCCCAACTGGAAGCAACGATTGTAGATGCAATTCAAAATGGTGAAGAAAAAATGCTCCCAGGACTAGGTGTGCTGTTTGAGCTGATCTGGCAACAATCTGACCAAACAATGAAACAGGACATGGTAGAATCTCTAGAGTCTGGTGTAAAACAAGCTACTACAAGCTCTTAAAGGTGCTTTTCCCTACTATCTTTCCGATAATCTTGTTAAACTTGAAGTATTCAAAATTGAAAGGGGTTATATGATGTATCGGAAAGTAGATGATTTTCTCCAAGATTGGCAAGATGCAAGTTCAGAGACATTGCGAGTACTTGAAGCGATGACAGATGAAAAGTTAGACCAAGCGATTATAGAAGGACACAACACATTAAGATGGTTAGGTTGGCATTTGGCAACCGCCCCTGCTTATTTTGCCGGACTGTTGGGATTGGAGCTGAGCAATGCGGGAGATGCAGGAAAACTACCTAGCACAGCTAAAGAAATCGCGGAAGGATACCAATCAGTAAGCAAGGAACTAGCTGAAAAAGTATCAAAAGAATTCTCTGATAAACATTTGACTGAAAAAGTGGATCAACATGGAAGACCAACTGCCGGAGGTGCGATTCTTCGTACATTAATTGATCACCAAACGCATCATCGCGGACAAATCACTGTACTCCTCCGCCAAGCTGGACTTAATGTTCCTGGAGTCATGGGACCGACAAAGGAAGATTTGGAAAAATAATGAACAATTTGGGGCATAATGGTGCAAACAAGCATCTTATGTCCCTTTTAAGCATTGAATTCTTGGCGGAATCCTAGTAAGATAAGTAATAGAGAAAGTAGGGATTATATTGGAAATCAGAGACTTACAACAGTTCATACAGCTGCAAGCTATGCAAACCATGACCTCACCAAATACACACTCCAGTTCATCTTTTGCAGAACTTACCTTCAACCAATTACTGCAGGAAAAGATCAATCAAGCAAGAGAAATGACACCTCCCGTTTTATCAAGTACAGTATCCGCCCCTTACCAGCAATCGGTCAATTTGACTCAACTGATTCGTCAGGCGGACACTCTTTCTTCATCGAAGCCAACTGCTTTTGACAGCTACATTGAGGAAGCGAGCCGAAAATACAATATCGATAACCAGCTGATTCGAAGTGTCATTCAAGCAGAATCGAGCTTTAACCCTAATGCTACAAGTACTGCCGGCGCTCAAGGTCTTATGCAATTAATGCCCGGTACTGCAAGAGGCCTAGGTGTCGCTAACTCCTTTGATCCGAGGGAAAATATTTTAGGTGGTACAAAATATCTAAGACAGATGCTTGACCGTTATAACGAAAACATGGAACTCGCTCTTGCTGCGTATAACGCAGGCCCGGGAAATGTCGATAAACACGGTGGCATTCCTCCATTTCATGAAACAAGGAATTATGTAACAAAAGTGATGAACAATTACTTAGTTTAAATTAAAAACACAAGGTGTGCTCGAGACACCTTGTGTTTTCTGTTATTAAGCAAGAATTAATTCCTTCACTTTATCCTTATCAAGTTGTTTAATGACTTCAACAATCAATTTCACTGCATTTTCGAAGTCATCCCGATGTAATATTGCTGCATGAGAATGAATATAACGAGTTGCAATTGTTATAGATAAGGCAGGTACTCCATTTGCTGTTAAGTGAATAGAACCGGAATCTGTTCCACCGCCAGCAATCGATGTATACTGATATGGAATTCCTTGTTCATCCGCTGTTTTCACAACTAAATCACGCAAGCCTTTATGGGATACCATCGAAGCATCGTAAAGAACGATCTGTGGGCCATCCCCTAATTTACTGTCTGCTTCATGAGCAGAGATTCCCGGTGTGTCACCTGCAATTCCAACATCTACACCAAAGCCGATATCGGGCTCGATTTGGTTAGCAGATGTTTTTGCCCCACGAAGACCAACTTCTTCTTGAATCGTTCCAACGCCATAAACGATGTTCGGGTGATCTACACCTTGAAGCTGCTTCAATACATCAATTGCAATAGCGAGACCAATACGGTTGTCCCAAGCTTTCGCCATCAGCATCTTTTCATTTTTCAATTGGGTGAACTCGAAATATGGAACAATAGATTGACCTGGAAGAACACCGAATGACTCTGCTTCTTTTTTACTTGATGCTCCGATATCGATAAACATGTCTTTGATTTCGTACGGCTTCTTACGCGCTTCGGCCGAGAGCACGTGTGGTGGTTTGGAACCGATGACACCTGTGACATTCCCAATGGATCCCATAATCGTTACACGCTGGGCAAGCATGACCTGGTTCCACCAGCCTCCAACCGTTTGGAAATAAATAAATCCTTTATCATCGATACGTGTCACCATAAAGCCAATTTCATCTAAATGACCAGCAACCATAATTTTCGGTCCATTTTCGTTTCCTACCTTTTTCGCGATAGAGCTGCCTAGATTATCCGTCGTCACTTCATCTGCATAAGGGGAAATATACTTTTCAAAAACATCTCTAACTTCCCTTTCATTTCCCGGAATGCCGTTTGCATCTGTTAAGTCTTTCAACATTGTTAACGTTTCGTCTAATTTTGCCATTGTTTAATATCTCTCCTTTACATCTGAATGAATTTCATAATTACCAAAGTTGGCTTTCCCATCACCATATGTAGTTGGGAACGAACCAACCCAACTACATATGGTGATGGTGATGTATTAAATACGTATTATGAAATTCATTAATCTAGTTAAAGTATAAACTTATTATATCAAAGATAAGAAACTATGCTTAAGAGATGTCTTTTAATATCCTTGATCTTGTCGTTCATAGTTAATTTCATTTTTCTCCAGGTAGGCATTATAAATATCCTCTTCGTTAAATCCAAGTACTTTTCCTAAATGTATAAATTCCTTGAACAGGTGTATGTATCCTTCTTCTGATGGATTCTGATTAAAGCCTGCAGCTACGATAAAGACATGATTAAATTGTTTCGTCTGTTGATTTTCTGTCCCAGCTGCCTTTTCGCCATTATACCTATACCCTTTCTCTAAACCAATTGATAAAAGGAAATGAATCCCGTCCACATATTCCGCAAGAATAACGTCTCTTTCGCTTGGTTTCTTCTTACTCCAAAACTTAAAACAGCGGGTTTCATTTGCAAGCTCCCCAAGCTCTACAAGAAAGGCCAAATGCCGTTCATTGTATAAATCTTTCCCTTCGAGTTCATGATTATTAGCAATATAGCTGTCCAATTCCTGCTGCATATTATAAAGCTTTTCCCAATTCAATTCACTGCACCTCATTTTATCTTAAGTTTTTTTTAAAAAAGTGAAACCTTTCCTCGCTTCCTTTCGTACTTGAATTATATAACAAGTAAGGAGACGATTACACATGCTTGTACTATTATTCCGCATTCTTATTCTGCTTGCAATTATTCTCCTTGTTTATACTTGGATTGAATACTTAAGAAGTTCGGATAGAAAAATACGGATTGCTAAAGAGCTAAAACAATTTTACCTTGTTGATGAACCAAAGAACAGTAAAAAGAATTTACGTTTCGTATATAAAGGTTGTACATTTGTCGGGGAAAAGTATGTTGGGATTGCAGAGGATTCCTTTGAGGTAACAAATCTCCATATCAGCGTCTGCCAACCAATAGAATTGAAAGGTATTACCCGGGAAGATCTATACTTTTTAGAAAGTGAATTATTAATACGTTACCCGTATGCGAAAATCGAATGGAAACACCCGATCAGCGACCTTGTATTAACGCCCTTAGAATAGAAAATGGAACGAAGCACACATCAAGCTTTTGATGTGTGCTTCGTCTGTTCAATGGAGAAAAAATCCTGCCATTTGATGATGATTTCTTTCCTGCGCAATAAATAAAAAAAGATGAGCAGAATGACCATTAATCCAGTGATTGTATATGGGGATAAAGTAGAAATGCTTCCTCCAATTGAAGTGTAAATGAAGGCAAGTGGAATGTTTGTAAGAACTGAGGTCTTTGTGTAGTCTCTAAAACTGGATGAAATTTCAATCAGACAGAGAGATATTAAATGAAAATGGATAAAGGGGACTAATCGAAGTAACAGAATCTGAGACTTTGTTAGCTCTTTGTTGTCTCCAAACAGTCGCTGTTTCACCCGAAGGATTCGATCCATTGCATTCGGCATCTTCGTATAAATTCCATAAAATAAGATGCTGGATAAAGTGACACCCACTAAAGAATACAAGCCACCTGCAAGCGGGCCGAAAAAGATTCCACCGGAGATACAGATAAAAACGACAGGAATAAAGAATAATGGCCGGAGTAAATGAAAACAAATAAATAGGACTGGTGCAAACAAGCCGCCAAGCTCAACATAGGTGAGAAGATCCGCTCCTAATGCCTCCATGCTCCTCCTCCTTCATAATTCGCTTTACTGTTTATTATATGTAAGACAATGAGTCGATTATGACATGCTCGAGAAGAGATAGATGAAAGCAGCAGCATTCCAGATGATCAGTACCGGGATTCCGACGGTAAACGATGTATGCTTTGTTTTATGGCGAAACAGCTGCATGCCGGCATATGTACCGAGCGCTCCCCCTAAAAAAGATAACAAGAAAAAAGTCCTTTCGGGAATACGGAACTGTTCCCTGATCGCCTTCTGTTTATCAATCCTCATCAGAAAAAACGTAAAAATATTTACAACTAGTATATAAACTAACACAGAATCATACATAAAAAAACTCCTTTTGCTATTATGTTAATGAATTTCATAATACGTATTTAATGCTTCACCATCACCATATGTAGTTGAGTTGGTTCGTTCCCAACTACATATGGTGATGGAAAAGCCGACTTTGGTAATTATGAAATTCATTCATGTTGTAATTTTATCATAAACCTAGCTTCTTTGGGGTAATTTCTGTTGGAAGTCCCCGGGTGAGATCTTTTTTATTTTCCATACTGAACTATATAAGCTGTAGCTGTATTATGGATTTTATCAAAGGTTGTTCTAGCGTTTATGATTTGGTAGGCGGACGTGCTATGAGACATAATAAATTTTGAATCTATGAAACTGTCTCATTGGAAAGTCCTATTAGACAAAATCAAGCCTTAATACAAGAAATTATCTCATTGGAGAGTTCTACCAGACAAGCGAACCTAAATATCCAATAGGTAAATTCTACCCTATAAGGAAATGAATAAACTAACATAAATTTCACTGTTATAGAAGTTAAGGACTTAATTTCAACATATATAAAAAGGTCAAATTCCGCCTGAATCGGAATTTGACCTTTTTATTATTTGCTTAAAGCTTCTTTAGCTTTATCCGTTAATTGTGTAAATGCTTGTGCATCGTTTACCGCTAGCTCAGAAAGCATCTTACGGTTAATATCAACACCAGCTAATTTCAAGCCATGCATTAACTTGCTATATGAAAGATCGTTCATACGAGCAGCAGCGTTAATACGTGCGATCCATAACTTACGGAAATCACGTTTCTTCTGTCTACGGTCACGATATGCATACTGACCTGATTTCATTACCTGTTGTTTTGCTACTTTAAATAATTTACTTTTTGAACCATAATATCCTTTAGCTAATCTAAGGACGCGTTTACGACGTTTGCGTGTTACTGTTCCACCTTTTACACGTGCCATTTTAAATTCCCTCCTAGTACAATTCTAATCCAAGTTTAATTCTGTCTCTCCATGACTTAAGGAATCATGGAATCGATGCGTCTTTGGTCCCCGCGAGAGACGGTCGCACCTTTACGAAGTTTACGTTTTTGTTTCTGTGATTTGTTAGCAAATAAGTGACTCGTATATGCGTGAGATCTTTTCAGTTTTCCAGTTCCAGTTCTTTTAAAACGTTTTTGAGACCCTCTGTGGGTTTTCATTTTTGGCATCCGAATTTCCTCCTAAAGTAAAATTAAGCAGTGTTTCTTATTAGAAACCTTGGTATTCGCCAAATCTTTACGGCGAACGCCTAAGTTGCCCTTATGCAGTAAGAAAAGATTTATACTTATCTTTCTGCATAAGAAAATAACGTATCTTATTTTTCAGTTGATGGCGCAACCATCATAAACATATTACGCCCTTCCATCTTAGGCTTCTGTTCAATGGTTGCAATATCTTTTACTTCTTCAGCAAAGCGGTCAAGGACATCACGGCCAAGCCCTTTATGAGTAATAGCTCTTCCGCGGAAGCGCACAGCTACTTTCACCTTGTCGCCCTTTTCCAAGAATTTCCGAGCATTTTTCAGTTTCGTTTCAAAGTCATGATCGCCAATTCCTGGTGTAAGCCGTACTTCTTTCACGTTAATAACTCGCTGTTTTTTCCGTGCTTCTTTTTCTTTCTTCTGCATTTCAAAGCGGTATTTTCCGTAATCCATAATACGAGCAACTGGCGGTTTTGCATTAGGTGCCACTAATACTAAATCCAAATTTCTCGTCTGAGCAATTTGCATAGCTTCCTTATGCGATTTCACACCAAGCTGTTCACCATTGGAATCGATTAGACGTACTTCCCTTGCGCGGATTCTTTCATTTACATTCAAATTCTCTTTGCTAATCTCAAGCCACCTCCGAATATTTTGTTGCTGATCTTTTTAGACAATCTATTTACTCACATAAAAAAAGTGTCGGTACGAACTGCACCCACACGTTTCCCTGTCAATTAATCATTAATATCTTGAGAGAAACCAGTCAACTGCTCTAATCGCGTCGATCAGGTGAGAAGCGGGTGCTTCTGCTTGTCTTCAGATCATATAAATTTCATTCAACTATTAAATTATAGCATGCCTGACTCTTTGCGTCAAGCATTTTCTATTTTTCAGTAGTCTTGTATACGTTACTCAGCAAAACTGCTTTCCTATAATAGCACAGTTACACAATAGAAGCAAATCTTTTTTCACCACTTTGAACTGTTCGCAGATTTCCTATATACTACAAATGGTTAGTATAAAGCGAGGTGTGAATATGGAAGCGTTTAATTGGAAATTTTTTATTCTCGCAATATTAGTAGTCTTTATGTTTATAGCAGTTGGGTTTGCTATTGCATTACGGAGTGTTTCGTTGATTGTTCTCTTCATCTTACTTGGATTCGGTTTGATGGGATATGGACTTGTTCTCAAGAAAAGGCAGAAGAGGCTGGGACAAAACCCCAGTAAATAGAAAATCGCTTCGCGCAAAAAGCGTGAAGCGATTTTCTATTTACTCTTATTTTACTCAACAAAAAGGACACCTTTTGATAAAATTAAAGTTACCACAACAATAATTCATCACAAAAGAGGTGTCCTTATGTTTAAACATTATAACATGAATCAAGTTGTTTTGCCGCTAGATTTAGAAATGAAACTACAAGAAAATGATATTGCCTTTGCGATTCACGATTTAGT